>AORU01000005.1 GCA_000344275.1 Streptococcus oralis subsp. tigurinus AZ_3a
CATAGTATTCTCCTAGTGATAACTATTTATTATCACTATACAAAGTGTATAAATCAGTCTATAATAGCGTCATTATCATTAAAGGAGACTATCATGGATTATACTATTATTTCTAATTACCTAGATTATTGCAAAACTCATAAACGTTTGAGTGCACATACCCTTCGTGCTTATAAAAACGATTTAATGCAATTTTACAATTCAAATAAAGAATGTGTGGTAAGTTATATTGAAGGTTTGACACATTCAAACTTAAAAACAAGTACTTTACGACGAAAAATCGCAAGTTTAAAAGTGTTCTATGGCTATCTACAGTCACAAAACATCATTGCAGACAATCCTTTTAATCAGTTACGTTTTCAATTTCGAGCAGAAAAAACATTGCCTAAGACAATACCTCATGATAGTTTAAAAATCCTATATACCTATCTAAAACAAAAAGTTGTCTCTTCCAAAACTGTTTATCAAAAACAAAAAGCTGAAAGAAATTTGTTAATTATTTCATTATTACTTTCAACTGGTATTCGGATTTCTGAGCTTTGTCATATTCAAATCAAAGATATTAACCTAACTGAACAAACGCTTCAAATTCTAGGAAAAGGAAAAAAAGAACGCATTATTTTTTTAGGGGATGAACGGACTTTTCAGTTGCTAAAAGCTTATATCTCTTGCTATTGTAGCTATTTAGACGATTATCTATTTCCTGGAAAATCCCCACAAAAACCACTGACAGAACAAAGTGTTCGCTTACTTCTGAAAACGGCAAAAGACCAAACCAGACTAACTACAACGATCACACCTCATATGTTTCGTCATAGCTTTGCTACGATGTTATTAGATAACGATGTCGATATTCGTTACATCCAGCAGATACTTGGTCATAGTTCTATTTCTATAACTCAGATATATACCCATGTGTCACAGTCTAAACAAAAAGAAATACTAAGTTCTTATAACCCTATTGCATCTATTTACTTCTAAAAAATATAAGACTACCTCATTAAGGTAGCCCTATTTTCATGCCATTCTACTTCTCACAACTTTTGTCACAATACCAAGCGCCAGCAGAATATTAAAGACAATATAGAATCCTGTAAAGCTCCAAATACCATTGGTTGCTAAATCTTCTGTATAGAGATTTCGTTCTGTGAGGAAGAGGTAAATCCCATAGATTTCTATAAAGACTAATCCACTGATGAGTCCGATAAGAAACAAAGTACCTGAAACTTTCACAATCTGATAAAGGACAAGTAAAATCAGTCCTATTGCGGCAACAATCAGAAATACCTGTAACACCTGTTCCACGACTTCTTGCATACGATCCCCCTATCCCAATTGCTTACGGTAATAGTTAGCTTGTTCCTTGTCGAGTTCATCTAGTTGGGCAACCAAATCAAGGTATTCTTCTTTCGTCACTTCATCCAAGTCTGGAAAGTCATTCTCACGAGTTGTGATGATGACCTCTAATTGACTAGTGATTTCTTGTTTTGAAAAGCTAACATCAAGGGTTTCATCTTCATACTGTTCCTTTAAGATTTGGTAGTTGGCTCTGTCTTCTGGGCTTGTAAAGCCTTGTGCCAACCATTCTTCTAGTTGAAAACGCATTTCTTCTATCGTTTGGGCCATGATCTGTTCTCCTTTTGTAATTTCTTAACTTCATTTTACCGCGTTCAAAAATTTTTGTCAGCATTTTTCTTAAATCTCAAGAGCTATTTGCTGCTCTTTGTCTGGTGTTTTATCTTCACTAAACTTGGGCAAAGCTGCATCGATTTCCTCAATCTCTGCTTCTTGTTCAACCAAAGGGGCAAGGATGTCATATTTGGCTTTAACCAGCTGATAATCCTCTTCTTTTGGAAAGACTTTCTCAACTTCAACTTTCGCTACTTGTAACTTATCTTTTAGGTTCTTTACCAGCTCTTCTGTCTTTTCTTGGTCATCAATAATATGGTCAATGGCATTATTAATCCGTTGAATAGTTCCCACGTCTGATTTCAAATCAAGGGCGACTGTATATTGATTATCTCCTACAATCATCAAAGAAATAGTCTCTGGCAAGGGCTCACTAGGACCTCGAGTTGTCATTTTTAAATCAAATCCTCTAAATGTGGCAAGTGTTCTGACTTCCTTAGTTTCTGAGCGGTTATAGGTAATAAGTTTACGCATGTAGTCCCCTGCTTCAGCACGATTATCCTTTTCCTGATTGTCAAATCGCATGACAAAGTCCAAGTGTTTCGTGGCTAGTGATTGGGCAATATCCTTATCATATTGACTCAATCGTTTTTCCATAATAGGGAGGTACTTCTCACAATAGGAAACGGTGTGGCGATACTCGTCTTTGGAACGATTAAAGGCTCGCTTTTGATTTTCTAACACTGTTAGTTCATTTTCCAACTCCATTTTGAGTTTGAGATAGGGATTACCAGTCGCTAAAGCCTTAAAGTCAGAAGCCGTCATGGTTTGTTCGTCTATATCTTCTGCTGCTCGAATAGGTTCTTTAGATGTCATAATTTGTTTAATATATCTCAATTTATTTTCTTGGGTTGCCCACAAATAATTATCAAATGAGCCTTTTGTTATGTAATGATAGATCTCTACATTTTGGTGCAGATTGCCTTGTCTAATCAAACGTCCATTGCGTTGCTGGATGTCCGAGGGACGCCAAGGAACATCCAAATGGTGGACAGCTTTCATTCGTGATTGCACGTTTAAACCAGTTCCGCCCTTTTCCGTTGAAGCCATGAGAATCCGTACTTCTCCGCTATTGACCTTTCTAGACAGTGAGTTTTTCTTTTCATCAGTATTGGCGTCATGGACAAAGGCAATCTGGTCTTTTGGAATCCCTCGATCCACAAGCAAGTCTTTGAGTTCATTGTAAACATCAAAGCCTTCTTCCTTACTTTTAGGGGTTCCAATATCCGAGAAAATCATCTGAGTGGCTTTGTCTCCAGCTCCTTCACGGTAAATCCGCTCGACATTATCAACCACTTGAAGAATTTTCTGATTGTCCGATAAAGTATAAGCTGGGTCAATCAACCGCATATCAATGGCTAATTTTCTGGCTTCCCCAGTGATCTTAAGCATGTTATCAACACTAGGGTCAACGCTGCCTGATTTGATAGCGTCTGAACGCTCTACCAGTTCTTCTAAATAGTATTTCTGAGCTTGCGTTAACTCACTTTCCACCGCAATTATCTTAGCTTCTGGTACAGGTAAATCCAACATATCAGAAGTTTGAATATCGGCAGTCTCCTTGTAGATTCGCATAAGTTCAGGAAGATTGACAAATTTCTTAAACCGTTTTTTAGGCTGGTACTTATCTCCTGTTGGGGCTAATTCCATAGAGTTCTCGATATTCCCAAAAGCTCCAACCCAAGAATCAAAATTAGATACCTGATAGCGCTCTAAGACATCTGGCTGAATGTAATTCATCATGGTATAAAGTTCGCTGATAGAATTGGATACGGGTGTTCCTGTCGCAAAAACGACATTTCTAGCTCCATGCTCTGCCTGAACCTGTCTCACCTTCATCTCCATGTCTACGTTCTTTTTTGAAGTGGTATTGGTGATTCCCGCGACATTCCCAAGTCCAGTGATTGGACGGATATTCTTGAAGTGATGAGCCTCATCCACAAAGAGAAAATCAATGCCAAGGTTTTCAAATTCGATAAAGGAATCTCGCTCCAGTTTTTGGAGTTCTTCCAACTGGTGTTCCAATCCCTTAATCGAACGCTCTGCTTCTTTAACCGTATAGTCGCTATCACTTCCTAGCTTGATTTCTCGGAGTTGCTCCAGCTTATCATGAATATAAGTAACCTGTTTCTCACGACTCATCGGTATTTTTTCAAACTGGGAATCCCCAATTACAATAGCATCGTAGTCCCCTGTGATAATGCGTGATACAAACTGCTTGCGTTTGGCTTTGGCAAAGTCTTTCTTGGTCGTCACATAGACCTTTTTCGTTGGAAAGAACTTCATGATTTCTTGACCAAACTGGGCGGTCAAACTAGAAGGAACCACATAGAGAGGTTTATGCACCATACCAAGTTCTTTCAGTTTAAAGCCTGCTCCCAGCATGGTTAAAGTCTTTCCAGAACCGACTTCGTGAGCTAGTAGGGCACGTTTTTCTTCCACAATCCGTTGAATGGCATTCTTTTGGTGAGGACGTAAGGAGATATTCTGGGCAAGCCCATCGATGGCTAAATGACTGCCATCATAGACCTTGGACACTGTTCGATTATAGAGACCGTTATAGGTGTCTTCAATCATCTGCTGCACTTCTGGGTACCTTGCCACAAAGTCTTGAAACAACTCTTGAATTTGGTTTTCCTTGGCACGAAGAACTGTTGTTTTCTCCACATCTGTCACATTCTTTTTCTTGTCTCCTTCAACAATTTGTTTTGTGATGGTCGGTTGATTGGAATTCAGGAGGTTTTCAAAGATTTTTCGACCACTATCATAACGAGAACCTGAAACACCCAGACTTCTATCCGTTGCCGTAGAATAGGTATAGGCAAACTTAGACTGGTAGGAAATTGTTCCATCAAGAGGACTGACTTCAAGGACTGTCGCTACTTCTTGGCCAGAGAGTTCATAGGCTTTCCCCATAAAGGTTTCTTGGGCAAATTTTCCGTAAACAGACAAAGGAATCCAGCGTGAACCAATTCGATAATCAATGTCTGCTAAAGTAATGCGTGCTGGTTTGACCGTTTCTAGTAACCCTGCATAATGTGACCAGTTAAAGTCCTGATTGTCTTGTTTGACAAATAGGTTCACCACTTCTAACTTGGTAACGACATCACCTGACAGGAAGTCTTGACGAGAAACATAGGACAATTCGCCATTCAAATACTTCTCAGGATCAGGCATAATGAGGTCTCCTAACTCCTCAATCAAGATCATCTTCGATTCAACCTGATAGATAGACATCATATAAGCGAAATCAACACCTCGACCATCAGCCAAGCTGGAATTTAAGGCATCAAGGGCAGTATGTACCTTTTTAACCTCTTTTTCGGGACGCACTAGAGCCTTTTCAAAGGCAAGGGACTTGGTGTAGATAACGGAGTTTCCACTTGGATCCAGACGTTCATCTTCCAAACTAGCAAGAAGCGAATACTTATCATCACTATCAAAAAGATTACGGTTAACTGCACTATTCAAATACCCATAGCGTTTGACAAAGCTATCATAGGTACGATTGAGTTTGCCTAACAAGTGGTTAAAGGTCTCCTTATCGTAGTCATAATAGCGTTGAATGGCAATGACCTCTTGATAAGCATTACGAATGTCTACCATTCCTTTGATTCGTGCCACTTCCTTAGCTGAGAGCGGAACTTCATAAAAAACGGTCTTTTTATAATAGCCTTTAAACTGACCACGTTTGGCTGCAACATTGATCACATAGACATCAAGAGCAGTACTATCTGTGACTTCTAAGCTATTAAATCTATCAATTTGCTTCTGGGAATACTTGGTGTCCCAGCCTTTAAAGTTGCCCTCTTCATCAACATAGTAGCTGATTTCTTCCGTCTTGGTCCCTACACGTATGCCTTTGTTATCTCGATAATAAACCGTAGAACCCTGATAGCCAAAACTGTATTGATCAAGATTCTCTCTCATTTCAGGTGGAATGGAGGTATCAATAACTAGTTTGGCCAGTACATCTGGGTTGATGATGATTTCAGAAGCATCTACCATTCTTGGTGCCTTGACCTGTTCCAGAGCAGTCTGAACATCTCCTATCAGGTTATCAGAACTGTCCTTAACAGAAAGAGTTCCACCGTTAAAGTTTCTAACTTCATAGGTTCCTAGAACTTGGCGATTGTATTCTCCATCAAAGTAAGGATTGAGCCAAATGCGGTCATCCTTGTCATAACGAATGGAACCTGAAAAGGCTAGGTCAGCTGCCACATATCCTTTGTCCAAGTGCTTCTGGAAGAACAACATATCTGTTGTAACATTGGTTCCTGCAATGGCCTTAAAAGCAGTATCTGGTAAACGCACACCACCAAGAAACTCAGTTGTCTCACGAATATCTTGAAGAATATTCTCCGTCCGTTTATCCATGGTTCCTGTGGAAGAGATAATAGTCACTTGCCCACCATCATGCACCAAATCAAGCGACTTCTTCACAAAATAGTCATGAATCATATAAGGCTTATCGTACTTGTTATCTGCAATCCGAATATTAGCAAACGGTACATTTGAAATTACCAAATCAAAGCTATTATCATTAAAAGCAACTGTCTCAAAGCCTTTGACTTCTATATGCGCATTTGGATGAAGGTGTTTGGCAATAGCTCCTGTAATGGTATCTAACTCCACACCGTATAACTCACTTTTTTCTCTCAAATGTTTGGGCATAGCCGCAAAGAAATTCCCTGTTCCCATGGAAGGGTCTAAAATTTTTCCGCCTTTAAAGCCATCTCGTTCCAACTTATCCCATATCTGGCGAATAAGGGCAGGATTAGTGTAATAAGCTGTTAGAGAGGACTGTTTCATATCCGAATATTCCTTATCGGATACTAAATTTTTTAGTTCTTCACGTTCTTTAGAGAACTTAGGATTATAGTCATCAAAGAAATCGTTAGCAAGTCCACCCCAACCCACATATTGGGCCAAAAGTTCTTGTTCACTCGGAGTCGCTTGTCGTTGTTCTGCTTCAAGTGTTTTCACAAGACGAATGGCAGCAATATTCGTCTCCACCTTATCTCTAGCTGTCTTAGGGTAAAAGTCTGTCAGATCTTCTGGAAAGTGAAAATCAACAGTAGGAATGGTTTCAACGACATCAGCTACCTCTGAATCAGTCTCCATCTCAATACTTTCTGGTACTTTCTCTTCTATTGCGTTGACTGGTTTTGCTGTCATCATCACTTGAGAAACTGGCTCTTTTTGTTCTTCCATATCCATAAAGGAAAAGAGGTCTAATTCCTGACTGGTTTGCTCCATCTCTTCTTTTTCTTCGACAGAAGGAACATAGAGAGCCTGAGTGATTTCGTCTAGTGTCCGTAAGAAAAGGACTGGATTTTGTTCAATCAAATCCGTGAAATCATTTTGTAATTCAATCCGAATGAGGTCATTAACCCCTGACTCTTCTATGGCTATCACCTTAAAGTCTTGTCCCTTATAAGTTACCATAGAGTCAAGGGGAAAACGTTCAAGAGCTTCTTGTATGATAGGATTGTTGGGGGTTGGCTGAGGAATGGACATTTCAGCCTCAGTTTGAATAAAGGTGTCCCTCCAGTCTTTAAAGACAAGGTCTGGAGTTTCCTGTTTTTCTGCTTCAAAAGTTCTAGCTTCTGCCAAAGATAAGTCTTCGTGTAAAAAGCCATAAGCAACTGGTCTTAAATCTTCCAAATCCAGCTGACTGGTCAAGAAAAATTCAACCTTTTCATGGCTAAGTCCCATCTGAAGCAATTCTGTCGCAAGAGCTAGTTGAGTTACTGTGGCTTTGGGATAGCCACCTAATAATGCAAGGTCCGCATTTTCCAAACGGAAGCGACCTGCTGCATCTAGCAAAAGCCCATGTTGATTCTCATCAAAGCTCGTCAAGTCTATCCCTAAACTGGTGAGCTTTTCCGTATTCTCTGTTAAAATTGTTTGCCCAATCTCACCTAAAAGAGCTTCTTCTTGTATCGTTAAAGGACGCTGAAGTTTATAAACTGTCCCATCTGCTTCCAAATACGTCAGAAGCGTGTCACCTTCATAGATTGGGGTCATTTCCATCTCATGATCAAAATCCCCACGTCTAAAGTTCGGAAGTTTAGGGAGGTCATTTCGTACCTGGTCAAAATGGCTCAGTATCTCAAATTTCTGAGTCAAATTCAATTTCTCATAAGCTGGTAAGTGTTCTGTTTGACCCGTTCGAAAATCCAGTTGCGACAGGTCTTCATCAAGGCTTGCAATCATGATAAAGCCTTCTTCTCGAAAAGTAATCTCTTGAAGTGGTTCTGGTCCTATAACTTCTTTCTCTTCTTCAATAACTTTTGGTTTCACTGCCTCTGCTTCTGGTTCATAGCTCAAAAGAAACTGTTCAATATCACGACTGATACGATCAGACAGGTTATTAGCCACACGGTACACATTGACTAAGTTTGCGGCTCTGCCTTTTTCCAACAGAGAGGATACTGAAATGGACTGATAAGCTCCTTCTTGGTCTAAGAGTTGAAAGCGAGTCGCCAGGTTAAAGAGGGCAACCTCAATCACTAAGGCTTTCTCATTGGTTGATAATTGGGGTAACTTATTTAGTCCAGCCTGACCAAATGTTTGCGTATAGGTGAGTAAGTCATGAGCTGCTTCAAATGGACTAGCTGCCACAAATGCAGAGACATCCGTCTCAAACTGAACCACTTGAACAAGTGGTTTGACCTCTCCCCTATGGGTCATAAAGTGTTGGATCAGACTGTCCCAGTCCTCATCAAAATGGGCTGCCTGATAACGTAAAAAAGATTCTAAAAGGCTGGGGTCACGTGGCAATCTTGCCCGCAACATCTCTAGTAAGTGTTCTTGATTCATGCTTCCCTCCAATCAAAAATGAGCTGAGAGGTATTCTCAGCCCACTGCTTTAATCTAGGACCAAGGCTCTTTGGTCTTTTTCTTGTGGCAACTTATCCATTAAAGTCGTCACATAGTGTTGTAAGAAATCACTTTTCTGGTCCAATAAGTCTTTCTGTAAAGCCATGTAGGTCACATCTCCAAAATAATCTTGGCTGGTTAGGGTTAAATCTTTTTGGAGAATGTCCTGCAAGGTCTCTAAGGTGAGAGACGAATAATCATCCTCATCCAAAACCTCATACCGAGCAAGGGTGTCCGAAATGTTGTTGGACGCTATCACTTCCATGATGAGACTAGCTCCCTCCCCTGTTCGATAGAGTTTCTCCAACAAATCGGTCAGCTCTTCTTGAAGCTGTTCCTGATAGCCTTCTGCCTTTAGGCGTAAATCATCACTAACCAAAGGCAAGTCATCTATTGCCATAAAGTCACGATAGAGGGTATCAAGTAGTGACATATTATCAACACTTAACTCCATGGCTAGAAAGGCTTTAACCATATCTTCATAGTTTTCTCGTGCCATCTCTGAAAATGTCTTAGAAATGGTTTCATAGTTCCAAGTCATAGCTTCTCTCCTTACGCTGATGTTGAGTTGGCCATAAACCTTGTTGTACTTCTTCAAGATCCGTTAGCCCATCACTATCCGTGTCACTACTCAAGGGATTGGTTCCTAGATCTAGTTCCACAGCGTCCGTTAAGCCATCCTGGTCAGAATCCGTATTGTAAATCGTTTTAGGTTCCATCTAGTTGTCCTCCATTTTCCGCTTTGAAAAGCCATAAGCTAAGCCTAAAAGAAGCCCTCCACCAACAAGCGCCAAGAGAGACTGACTCTCCCCTGTATTTGGGAGAACACTAGCAAGAACTGGTGGCTCAGGAGTCTCAACTGGTGGTTGTGATGGTGCTGGCTGATTTGGAGTTGGTGGTTCTGGTTCAGGGGTGTGCGTCTTAACGGTGTTTGAACTGATGGTATAACCATTAACAGTATGAAGCACTGTATTTTCCACCTCACCTGAAGTGATTCGTGTCATCTGCAAGTAAACATCTGCTTGAAATTCAGATTTTTCTGCGAGACTTTCTAAAAAATCTTTATCAAAGCGAATGGTGACTGTGCCTTTTGAAGTATCCACCTCTTGTAGCGTGTACTTGGTCACTTCTGTACCTTTTGGTAGAACACTTCCATCTTTTAGGGTGACATCCACCAAAGTATAAGACTTGTAGACACCATTATAGGCATCGTGACTTTCATCGTAATCATCGTTAAAACGATAGTCAATGAGCGGTGTCGCACGATTAGCTGGAATGCGTGCCCCTACTAAGCGATAGTTAAAGACCTGATTCATAGCAAGACTTTTGCCATCAAGGCTCTTCTCCTTTTGAGACAAATCAACCACCACATCTTTTTGTGGGTCTAGTTTTGGAACATTATTAACCACGGTTTCTGTCACATAGGCCATGCCAAAGTCAATCTGATAAGCCGTATTTTCATACTTGCCACCAGTCTTTGTCAGCTCATTCTTAATGGTCATCGGCAGTGTCACCACTAAGATTTGACCTGTTTTAACATAAGTCTCGTAAAAGGCTTTTGAATCATCGGCACTTAAGACTTGAATGGCTCCTTTGGGTGTAAACTGGCGTTTGGCCATAGCTTCTTGAATGACTTTGGGTGCTTCTGATAGGCTGGCGTAGGTTTTAACAGAGACACCTTTGACAAGATTGCCTGACTTATCCATGATGTGAACACCATCTGGATTTAAAGTCAGAGCTTCTTCGGGATAGTCATCTACCATGTAGAAACCTTTAACAAGGGTATCATCTGTCACTACCAAGTCCTTGTACTGACTGTAATCCAGAACCATTTTATAGTAATTGATGGTATTAGGAAGAATGGTCTTGCCATCAATTGTGCTACCTGCTTTATTAGTATTAGACTTGTGTGGGGTAACTTTGGGTACATAATTAGTCACCGTGTTGGTCTTATAGGCTTGCCCAAAGTCCACTTGATAAGCCACATTATCATAAGACTTCCCTGAATGAAGCATGGATTCACGAACGGTCATAGGCAGTGTAATAGTAATGTTTTGTCCCTTAGTCACATAAGTATCATAAAAGACTTGAGGGTCTTCTGCCATAAAGACTTGGAAGGCTCCTTTAGGCTCAATCTTTCGTTTAGAAAGGGCTGCTTGTAGGTTTTTAGGCGCTTCTGATAAGCTAGAATAAGTTTTCACCGTAACACCTGATACTGCTTTACCATCAGATGTGGTTAGCTGAATCGCTGTTTCATCTGGTAATAGGGCTTCTTCGGGATAATCATCCACAAAGTAAAATCCTTGTGCAATTTGAGCCCTATCTGCTTTAATGCCTCGGTATTGGTCCAAGTCCCATGACAGCGTATAATGGTTTTGAGTTCCCACAAGCATAGGCTTCCCATTGATGTCCACCTTATCCTTATTCAGGTTTTGTTTCTTAGGCTCTGGAGAAACGAGGGTATTGGTCACTTCCTCGGTTTCGTAGCCATTTCCAAAATCGACTTGATAAGCCTTATTCTTATAGTTAACGGTCTGACCGTAGAGACTATCCTTGACCATCATTTTGGTTAGCAGTTCCAGTGAAGTTCCTGTTTGGACATACTGATCATAAAAAGCTTGATTATCGTGAGGCATGAAAACTTGAAAGGCCCCTTTTGGTGTAATCTTGGCACGAGCCAGTTTGTCTTGAAGGTCTTTAGGAGCATCCTTTATAGAAGCGTAAGCTTTGACAGAAATTCCTGATACAGACTTGCCATCACGGGTGGTGATGACTGTTCCCTGATCCACTAAATCCAGCACATCTTCAGGGTAGTCGTCCACAAAGAAAAAGCCACGTGCAATGGTCTCTTTAGAAGAACTATCTCCCTTGTATTGGTCTAAATCCCAAGTCAAACGGTAGTGATTGGTTGTTCCTAAAGTAACCACGGTATCGTTAATGACGACACCGTCCTCATTTTCATTGCGTTTCTGAGGCACAATGTGGCTGGTCGTATCTCCATCACCTGGTGTCCGAATGGTTACAACATTTGAAGTGACGGTATAAGCATTTGGTGTTCCCTTGTTCATCAAGAGCTTATAGCTGTTGGAATAAGTGGCCCCATCATTTTGAACAGTCCCATAAAGTTTTGGGGCGGTCAGTTGATAAACCTTGGTTAAGTCTTTATTAACCTCCTGCAACAGGTTTCCCTTGGCAGTCAAGGTCACAAAGTTCTTTTCCTGATCGAAGGTCACCTCATAGTTTCCGTTCTCCACTTGTGTTTTTTCCTTATCGAGCACATACCCTGCTGGCAGGTAGTCTTCGAAAGTAAGGCTTGTTGTTTTGGGGCGATTTGGGGACAAAGCGTCTACTGTCAGTGGGTAAATAACCGTTGAAGCCTTTGCGACTGTTTTGCCATGAAGATTAGTTTGGTCTGTATTCACCACTTTTTTCATAATTTCGGGCGTTGTTGTCAGACGGTAGTCATGGTAGTGAACCATTGGCACTTGTGGTGCTTTGGGCAAGGGTTTTGAAGTAGGAATTTTCGGCAAAGTGACCTTTGTTAAGGTCAAGCTAGGTTGTGTCACTTTCTCTAGTGGTTTCTCTTTAAAAGTCACATGTGGCTCAGGTGTAAACGTCTTTGGTGTGAAAGTTTTTGGCACCACCTTAATCGGATCAGGTACGGGATCCAGTTTTGGGGTCACATATGTTTTAGGACTATACGGTTTAACAGTCCGTGCGACGGGCAAAGTATTTAAAGCAAACCAATAGGTCTTTCCACCCACCTGCATCGGCATGTCTCCCTGCCCAAAAGTCACTGTATAGGTATTCCCTGATGTGACGGTTGAGACAATTGCACCTTTATAGGCATAGCGACTAGAAGTCGTATCCCATTCCTCTGACAACTTCAAATCACTGGTACGGTTTGAACCTAGTGAACGAGCCAAGCCTTCATTTGTCACTTGAATCGTTGAGCCACTGATAGGCACAAATTTACCAGACGAATCCTTTACATATTCCAGACCGATATCATTATGATTCAGTGAGGAGTGGGTAAAGACACCTGGTTTTTCCTTAGTGAAAGCTACTTGCGTTCCATCTTCCAAAAAATACTTGGCTTTGACACGGAACTCCATCTTATCGGTTCGCCAATTCCCTGTTCCATCGTTTCGGTAAGCAATAAAACCTTCTGTTGGATCGTTTGGTACGACTAACTGCACTGCATTGGTGCTCATTGGCGAAACAAGATTAGTAATATCATATGTGATACGACTAATCCTCTTCCCATCAAATCGGGCATTTTGTAAGTTTTGATAAGTGAAGCTTAAAGTTTCACCTGTCTTAAAAGAGTCATATACAAAGAAGTCTGTGGAATCTAAGATATTAGAATAGCCTCCAAGCATAGCATTGCCTTTCGCAATAATACGGTCTGGATTGCGGGTATTCGCTCCATGTTTAGCTTGTGGTTCCCCATTATTCAAGTTTAGAGCTTGAGCAAGGGCTTCTGAAACATACCCCTCTTCTCCTTTGGAAATCTCTGCTAAGTCACGCTTGTAGCGGTTCATTTCTTTTGCATTATAAGCATCAATGGCTTCATTTTCTTTCTTTGCGGCTTCTTCTTTTTCCTTGTTGCGTTTGGTGATAGCTGCAATTTCATCCGCACGATCTGTGGCCAATTTCTGTTGGTTGTTATTGTACTCATCAACAGCAGCTTTACCCGCTTTGTTTTCATCATCAATCGCTTTTTGTCCAGCTTGATTGCGTTTGTCAATCGCTTCATTATCAGCCTTTGCCTTAGCTAGACCTGTTTCATTTTCCTTTTGAGTAGCCAGATTCTTTGCGACAATGGCATCTGCGGCTTTTTTCTTGGTCACATATTCTGAAAGATTATCCTTATTTCTCTGATCAATAGTAGCTACTGAAGACATGTAATCCCGATAGCCTGGAACAGTTGAGCCATCTCCTGACGATACAGTTTGAGTCGTTACGGTCACATCAGCAAATTTATCTTGAGTCTTCACTTCTGAAACCTTGGTATCAACAGAACTGTTTAAGCCATTTCCTGCTTGAGTCGCTTCTTTGTGACTGGCCTCTAACGCAGCATTCCCTTTTTCAGCACGTGTTTTATCCTGTTCATGGGTTGCTTTATCAGCTTTATAGGTATCTGTTACCTGAGTGATTTCCTCAGCTTGTTTAGCAACATCGGCTTCAGCTTTAGCTAATTGTTGGTTAGTCTCACTAGCTGATGTCGTGTTGCCCAAATCCATCGATTGGTCCTGAACAGTCTTGACACCTTCTGCTTTCGCTTGATTGACAGCTTGGGTTACTGTATCATGAGGAACCGTAACCGTGATAGCACCGTCTGTTTGACCAGTTGAAGCAAGACTCTTCGTCTGTTCCACAACTGGTGCTGGCTGTGCTTGAGGCAAATTGGTGGCAGGATTTTCCGTTCGTTGAATGATGTTATCCTGTGGTGTCGTTACTTCGTCAGCCTGCGCCACTGCACCACCCCATGCGACAATAGCTGTGACCATTGTTCCAATAGCTACCGAACAAAGCGTACGATACTTCTTACTTTTACGAAAGACATGCTTCTCTGCTTTTTCCTGATTCACTAAAAAGTGATGATGGCATTGTTTTGTCATAACTAATCCTTCTTTTCTTTTGATAAGTAGCAACAATCTGTCGCTCTTTCCCCATCATAAAAAAGAAGCCTTGATTTTGGTATCACACCAAGTAAGAGATTAGTAAACTGTATGTATAACATCTAAAAATGTTGCTTTTGTGCCGTAAAAATGTTAAAATTGCGGTACAAAAGCAACAAAGAGAGGGTCAAATATGTCCAAAAAAGAATTGTTACTTGAGTACTTAGACAGTCACAATGGCATGATTACTTATAGAGATTGTAAAAAATTAGGTATTCCAACCATTTATCTAACTAGACTAGAAAACGAAGGGGTTATCTTTAGGGTCGATAAAGGAATCTATCTGTCCTCTAGTGGAGATTATGATGAATACTATTTCTTTCAGTATCGTTACCCCAGAACTGTTTTTTCTCATATCTCTGCTCTTTATCTACAGGGACTTACAGATGAAGTTCCTCAATATTTTGAAGTAACAGTTCCAAAGGACTACCGTTTTAGGAATACACCATTAAATTTAAATATTCACACTGTTTCTAAAGATATTGTCAACCTAGGGGTCATCAGTGTAAAAACTCCAATGGGAAACACCGTTAACGTTTATAATTTTGAACGTGTTCTGTGTGATTTTATCCTTAATCGAGATAGCATTGATGCTGAGCTATTTGTTAAAACACTTCAAACTTATAGCAACTTCCCTAAAAGAAATCTCGCAAAGATCTATAAATATGCTACAAAAATGAATATCTTAGATGAAGTTAAACGAACTCTGGAGGTTCTAATGTGAATAAAGCAAAATTAACAGCACTCTGCCATAAAATATCGAAGAATACTGGATTAACTTTTAATTCCGTCATGACCTATTACTTTCTTGAAGCTATTCTGAAAAAATTAAGTCAGAGTTCTTATTCAAATCACTATATTTTCAAAGGTGGGTTCCTACTTTCAAACGTCATTGGGGTCGAATCTCGTAGTACGGCGGATATTGACTTCCTGTTTCATAAACAAACTTTATCAGAAGAAAATATTCAACAACAACTTGAAGAAATTTTAACTGAAGCGAAAGATGGTATTCAATTTTCAATTCAATCCATAACAGCTATTAAGGAAAGCGATGATTATGGTGGTTATCGAGCAACCATTTTATGTCAACTAGAAAATATTAAACAAATTATCCATTTAGATATTGCGACTGGAGACATTGTCACACCTTACCCTGTTACCTATGACTATAAAGCCATTTTTGATGATGGCAATTTTCCAATCATTGCTTATACGATTGAAACAATCTTAGCTGAAAAACTCCAAACCATTTATTCACGAAATTTCTTGAACAGTCGCAGCAAAGATTTTTACGATGTCTATATCCTTTCAAAGCTAAAGAAAGATGACATTGATTTTTCACAATTAAAGATTGCTTGTGAAAGAACCTTTTCCTATCGTGAAACTGAACTCGATTTCAATAAAATCATTGAACTACTGGAGAGATTCAAATCTGACTCTGTTCAACAGCAACAATGGCAAAATTATTCAAAAAAATATAGTTATACAAAAGACATTCTATTCACAGATATACTTAATGAGATTATCAGCCTCCTGATAGCTCTCAATTCTAATCATAACACTTAAGTCATGACTGAGAGACTTTAAAACCTTGCCATAAAAAAACAAAAAGGCTATGCTAACATTTTTATACTTTGTTAGCATATCCTTTTTATTTCGTTGTGTAGACAAAACTGATAGTACTATCCACTCCTGATAATTTGCGGAAGGTATAGTTGGGATTACTTAGTTTCAATAATAATTAATATCGTTTTATTATAGAAGAACCTTCTTTTGATATACATTAACAGACTATCACTCTTTCTCTATCATAAAAAAGAAGGGTTGATTTTGGTATTACATCAATCAAAAAAATGAAAAAAGCCATCCATAAAAAAGTAGATGACTATGAATTTCTGTAATGCTATCAATGATTTCCTATAACACAATACTTATTATTAAGACGGCCAACTAACTTTTCTCGTCTTAGGAATTTTAAAGCGTTTCTTATCAATAAGCGTCAGTTCAATTCTTTACAATTATAATGGAGGTATCATTAATTTTTAGACTCCTTGGAAAATAATGATTTCCCTGCTCACGTGACAGTTCAACCGTATAACTAATACCATTACTTAATTTGAAGACCACAAAATAGATATTATCTCTTTTAAATCATGTACCGACTTTTCTATTCAAAATATTTTTCGTAGTGTAGAATTTACATTCCATTAAGTATAACATTTGGTAAAATAATAGAGTCCCGACAATTTTAAATTTATTTTCATTAAACCAACCATTATCAGCCTTATTAAGACGTTCCAAGGTCCAATCACCTTTTAATCCTTCAAAAATACTACCAGCATTATTAGTTGGCAATTAACATGATGTTCTCTAGATAGTCCTAATCCTAATTAGTGGGGATTGAAGAATTTGGCACCAAAAGAACAATCTCAGGATATTCTTCCATATTAGTCTGATAAATGTATCTGTACTGAGAAACATATTTCTCAATTGTATTGACTAAGCAAGACATATCAATATTGAGAATATCAACCTCCCCATCAAATATCTTTAACCATTCCAATGTATATGTCATTTTTATTTTCTCTCAATCACAGAGTATGAGGCAAAAAAAGGAGGACTGACGCATCAGACCCTCCCAGACGTGATTAGCACGCCCCAATTCGATATAACTATAATACCACTAATTTCATTTTTCGTCAATAAATTTACTTAATTGTTGAATCGAAGTTTTTCTATTTGTACTGATAATCTAAAAAAAAATATCACGATTAATTAAGAGAATCGTCGAATCTCTCAACAATCTCATTGAATTGATTGATATATTCATTAAGGATTATTGAATCGAATTTTAGAAGGTTCAAAGTCCAAATTAACAGAATGAAATAATCTTCAATAAATACACAAGTAAATGTTGATAACTTCAAATCTTGTTTTATCTGTATCTTGAGTACTCTAGATACACCACTTGAAAAATTGGCATTAAAAATCGCACTATTGTGCATAGTAGCATTTCTTAACTCAATAAGAGAATTAACAACTAACTCAAGTGAGTTCGATCTTTTAGGGATAATCGTAAAGTCTCGATTCAATTTTTCACGACTTAACTTGGTTAAACATCCTAAAAATCTACTAAACTGTCCCAAAGTAATAACTTCAAAATAAGCCCAAAGAGGAATTTGATAATTACTATCTAAATAATGCTTGATGACTTCATTTTTATCTGAATAATATTCAATTGTATCCAGTATATTTTGCTTTGTTTCATTATACTGAACGAATTTCTTATCATATTTCTCATTTTCACCAGCGTAGTCTTCGTAGCAAGCTAATTGATTATCTAATATATCCTCTATCCCACTACTAGATTCTGCAACCAATGAATCAATAACTCTATTTTTTAATGCTGTCTCTACTAGCATTACGATAGGATAAAATAGTCCTTTTAACTCCATACCAAAATTATAGATTGCTACAATTTCCTCAAATGAAGTAATAGATAGAATACCATCTGAATTGGATTTCTTAACAAATCTATATCGCTTATATCCATGATAGTAACCCATATTTAAGAGTATGACAGAGTCAACATCATGAATATTTATTTTATGATTTTCCAAGATATGGTTAACTAGACCCGCAGAAGTCAAACCAGTTTTTGACTCTTTTTTAATTTTTTCAGTATTTGTTTCCATTTAGAAATATTGGGAATTATTATAAGGTAATAAACCAAAAGCCTATGAAATCGGCAATTCTAAGCTTTTTGGTTTATACTCATATTCTTTTAGCCGCTCTATACGATTAAATTATGGCGAAATACTTCATTTATGATTTTTTTAGTTTTTAGTTCGTCTATTCCAAAATATTGGAGCTGCATAGCTAGCACAATTTGTTCAAGGAACACCACATCTAGCAAAGACTCATTAATAAATTCCTTATCTAAATTTCCGTGAGCAAAATTATTTCTTTGTTTGCCTATTCGCTCTCCAATTTCAGAGTGATTATAAGAAATATTGTTTAATTTATACATGAATCGTCCGAATAAATCCAATAAAGTCGCACCGTATTCTTCAAAAATTTGATTAATCTTTTGAGATAGAGATAAATAGGAAATAGCTGATTTTTTCAAATCTTTGTAGATTTGTTTCAATTTACCTGTTGAAGTTCCAATCAATCGCTCTAATTCTTTACTAGCTTCTTCTTCCAGTTTTTTTCTTTGCTCGCTTTTTAATTCATCTTCTGAAAATAGTCTGCGAAACTCCCATTCAAAGGCAGCTGTCCTAAGTACAAAACTGGCAGCATCTATTTTCCTACTATCATTAAAACTTTTACTAAGATGTCTGAGATATAAATTATTTTCAGCTATATCGTTTAATATCTTACCCTCATAACCAGCAATATATTTTTGTTGAATATACCTTCCCTCTTTCAATGGTTTCATTTCAATCTCAATATCTTCTTCAATTTCATTGAATTGCCCAATTTCACCTTGCCTATTTGACAATTGAATCTCAGTAAAACTAATATTTCTGCGATTACAAAGAAATTGGATAAACTCCTTTGCGATACGATATAGTTCTCGTACAAAAGAATAATCTTGAGTTTCTTCAAAATGAAAAACCATTGACGAGGACAATGCTAGAGGTGGATTTTCAATGGATAGACTCGTAGTTCTTGTAATACCAAAATAAACTTGAACCTCTTTTCCAAAAACGCTAAACTTCTGTTTTTCTGTCGTTGTTGAATCAAAATCATATGTACTAATATTAATTTTTCCATCGCGTCCTTCAGCTTTATACGAAATTTCAAAGGCATGATTAATCGGATGAATATAGTTTAGCTCTAACCCGCTAAATGACATCCTACTAATCATAGGCTTGTCAGAATAACTAAAAAAATAAGACAGAATCGATACGGTAATGATGCCATTATTTTCATGAAGTTGAACGTATTTATTTGTTAGAAATGTAATGACTCGATTTGTTTCATTCGTCCGTCCATAAAGAAAGTCTTCTTCTACAAATTTAGGCTCCCCTGGCCAAGCAAATCCCCCTGTTTCTAACTTAGTATAGAACCAAGAATGGCTAATCACATCCTTCTCCTCTTCTTTAGGAATCAAGGATAATTTTTCTTCATCGAATGTGAAGAAAAATTCATACCCCATCATCTGTAAAGTCCCTGTCAACATACTAAACCTCCAAATTATTTAAAATAATTGCCACCACTTCCACCGATTCCTCAAAACTAATTTCACTGGCATATCTGAATGATTTTTGATAACGAGCCCAAAGCTGATTCTGATAGTCGGAGCTACGGATTGCATCTATTTGATTTTCCCAATTTGTCAAAGCATCTAAGCTATCTCTTTTCTTAGCAGTATTGTGCACAGCACTTTTTAAGACAGGCACATTAATTTCATCTTTTCGAAGGTGATACAATGTATAGAGATCGTAGCGGTCACGAGGTCTAGCTGAAGCAGCTCCGCGCCTAATAATCGTTTCTAACTTTTCAGCAAGAACAGTTTCTAAATTATAAGTCCAAACTTCTAACTTATCCTCTGAGAAAACAGATTGCAGTTGATATGAAATTTCTCGTGGCGTAATCTGGTCACCTGTAGTTATATCAATAAAGACGACCTCACGTAGGGTATCAAATGTCGCATTTAGTTTAAGGGAAAAACCACCATATTCGTCATCTTGTCGAATTGGCTCTAACTTATCAATTTCAAATTGGAAACCTTCAGAAGGTTGATTGACTATTTCTGTAAAGATAGTTAGGATATTTTCTCCGTTGAGAGGAAGACCTTTCAAGGTAACATCTAAATCCATTGTTGTCCGTTTATCTAAGCCAATCATCTGGCCAATAAGAAATCCACCTTTCACAATGAAAGAATCTTTATACCGACTCTCAGAGATGAGTTTTAAGACTTGTTCAATCAGATAATTTTGCTGAACTTGTTGAGCAGGTATCCCTTTTTCTCTTGCAATATTCTTGATTTTGGCTTTGAAACTATTAGAATTTGAAAATTTCACGACAAGATCTCCACATATGATTGTAGTTTTTCGGTTACTTTAAATAGTTGTGCATAGTGATACAACTTGGCGTAATCCACAGCTCCTTTTTTGAAGTAAGCTTGAAAAGCTGGTGCAATGACTTGAATATCAACATGATAGGTCGTTCGTAGGCACTCAACCAACGTTCGTTCCATATCATACACTAAAATAAACTGCCCAGCCTGTCGCTCCAGTTTTATAACGCCAATTTCATGATAATTTCTAGCAACAATCGGTTTAATTCCTGCTTTTTTAATTAACGTTGTATTCGTCCCAAAGGGAAAGGTCATCACAGGTTCAAATGGAACTGTAAGTGAAAGACCATGTAACCAGAGAGCAGTTTCTAAGGAATAAATTCCTTTTGGAAAACGATACTGTAGACTAAAAAAGTCATCGATATAGGTATCTGGCAGATGATAGATACCTCTTTCAATTGATTCCACTTTACCTTTTGAGACTAATTGATTCAGTTGTTGGTAAGAGAAGTTAAGCTCTTCCATATCACGGAAAGTTATAACTCCATGATTTTTCTTAATATAATGATAGACAGGTTTCTCTAACAAATCCATGTCGCCACCTCCAAAACAATATGCTAACAATTCACCATAATGTTAGCATATTGTTCTGAAATAATCAATTATAAACAACAAGGATATGCTAACATTTTTATATTTTATTAGCATATCCTTGTTATTTCGTTGTGTAGGCAAAACTGATGGTACTATCCACTCCTGATAACTTGCGGAAGGTATAGTTGGGATTGCCATTATAGTTGGTCTCTGAGATAAGAAATGACCCATCTAGATAAACTTTCTCAATAAATGCCACATGCCCGTACTGTCCACCCGCAAAGGAGACAATCGCTCCTGCTTTAGGGATGGTTCCTGTTTCACCACCGAGACTAGCCGCAGTTCGTACCCAATCTTGACCATTGCCCATGGTATTGATAATCGGAATTTTCTCACCATTTCTGCCTTTGAGTTTTAATCCTAATTGGTTAATCCGTGCAGCTACTCCCCATGTACATTGACCGTAGGCATAGCCCATACCATCACCACCACCTGGGATAGAGTTGTCATAGAAGTCACCACGAACAGCTTCCAAAGCTTTTGGATCACTTTGGGCAGTCCCACCATTTGGCTGACTAAACCCTTTTTCGATTTGGTAATACCACTCGGTTGCTCTGGTTTGGCGCTCTAAGAGCTTATCTCCGCTATTTCCTTCCCAATAAATGAGAAAGAGTTGAGCAAGGTTTGCTGGACTTCCTGAATGTTTGAAGAAGTCCTTTAACCAGTTGGTGTAATAAGGACTATCGCCATGCAACATGAAGTTCAGTTGTAAGCCTAAGTCATACCACTTCTGATTCTTTCGTTTGGCATATTCTAACAAAAGTGTGTGACGGCGTGACCCATCAGCGGTGTCTGTCCACTGTCCCAATCCTAGTCCACGTCTCAAGATATTAGGGTAACGACCGTTATAAATAGCTTGGCCACCCAGAGACAGCCACCCCTCATCATCCCAAGAGTTTTCTCTTGCCCCAACTGGAAGAGATAGGTAGTCACCTTCAGCTCGTTTGGGATTGATAGAGGATTCTACCGACCAGTTTCCTAAAATAGCTGCGATGGCTTGATTGGTTGCTCCTTGACTTTCCAGGTACTCATAGATCGCTTTCGCTCTCGCAAACTCATCTCCGCCAAACTGACCAATGGCTGGTATAATAGTGGTCTGAAGCTGAATCACTTTAGGAAAGTAAAAGGCTGGATTGACATAAACCAACTTGTTCGTGTCATCGTCCACCTTTTGATAGGTGACTTTTAGCCCCGTACCATCTTTAGTTTGGCCAATAGCCTCTCCTGCTGGGACTCGCTGACCAGCCGTCACTCGACCAGTATGAACATTATAAAGAGTGAGTTGAGCCTTGTTTAGTCCTTTGCCTGATGTGAGGATAAGATTATCCCCATCAAGAGAGACTTTCCCATCCATAGGTGCCACAATCACTTGGTTCTCTTTAGCCTCTAAAATGATGTGATGATGAAACATTGGTTTCTCATCTATCACCTCGTAGCCATAGCGAACGGTCATGGTTAGAGCGTCATCTTCCGTTTGTCCTTGAAAGGGATTCTCCAATTCCTGAAGGGCAAGGTAAGTTCCTTCCTCGCTCAATTTCTTCAGGTCTGCTCGTTCTTCATCAGAGAGTTTATAAAGAGGATTTTTAGTTAAGTCTGACATGGACTGAATAGATGAGCCACCATTTAAGTCCTGCCAAAGTTGACTTAAATAAGCTTGATAGGTTTGAGAACCTTCTTCCATCACTTCGTCTAAGACATAATTCTGATACTTGTGATTCATGAAGGCCATGACCTCATCGATCTTAGTGTAGTAGGTAATGCCTTTGTCATTGGTTCTCGTGTGTTCTGCATCCTCCCAGGTCAGATGAGTATAACTCTTGGTTAACTCTATCTCATCTTGTTGGATGAGACTGGTTCCTGAAATCCCCATGACAAAACTCATCATGAGAAGAAAGAAAAACAAGAGACCTGATACCACCCAAGTCATGGGATTTGCGATAAGAGCTGAAAAGAAGGTCAGGCTCCCCTTAATGGCTTGGATTATTTTTGAAAAGCCTGCAACACCTTGCTTCCTAGCCTGTTTAAGAAAAGTTTGGTAACGTCTTCTTGGCTTTAAAGGTTTTTGGCGTTTCCAGCCCTTCCCCTTTTTAAAGTTCTGATACCGTTCCTTGCCATGAGCAATCTTGTTTTTGGCAAAACGATGTCCAGTCTGCCCACCTTTCACGACGACTTTTCCAGCTTGATAGGTAAATCTAGCATAGCGTCTGCCTTTCAGACTGGTATCTTTTAGGGTTCTAAGACCATCTAAATCATCGTCTTGAGCAACTACATCTAGCGATTCGGACGCTAGAAAACGCAACCCTCGTTTAACTTTGGTAGAGGTTTTCTTGGCCTTATGAGCCTTTTTGAGCTGATGAACCTCACGTTTGGCGGAAGTGACTTCTTTTTCTGCCTGAAGGCGGTCAAAATTTTTCTCTTTTTGGAACTGAAACCGTGAAGTTTTCGTTTCTTTTGGCTCTTTGCGATAGGTAAACTTAGGATTGACAGTTTTCTCTTTTTCTTCTAGCTTGACCTCTGCTAAGTGTTTTCGAGCAATCTTCAGACGATTTCTTGCTTGTGGAAGACGGTACTTTCTGATTTCTTTTGCCTTTAACCATCTGGGAGATACATAGGCGATAGACTCCTTAAAAGTTTCTGTCGCAGCTGCTTTTTCATCTTGATAGGCTTCTTTAAGAGTTTTCTTCTGTTCTTCTGCTTTCTCAGCTCGCCTGGTGAGAAAGCGTTTTTTAGGGAGAGCTATTTGTATGGCTTTCTTCTCCCTACGGTAATGAATTCGACTAGACTTTAAACTGCTTTGAAAGGTTTTTCGTGCAGTTTTAATGCTTTTCTTATCTGATATCATTTGTCAATCCTCATCTTTTCTGGATCGGTACTCATGATGTCAAAGAGCTTGGTTTGGTGTGGTATCTTATTTCTGAAAGGCACAACCGTTGAGCCAGCTTTAATGAGACCTGCTCCTTTTTCTGGATTAACCAAGTATTTCTCTAACTCCTTGGATAAACCTAATAGATGAACCAATTCTTCTCGATCGTTCTTAGCCTGTTTTAGGAGAATCATGAATTCGCTATTTGCAATAATACGTCTGCCATTGGCATCAAGAAGCAGAGTCTCCACATTCTGCGTAATCCCTGTTGGCGTTGCCCCGTACTTCCGAACCCGACTCCAGAGTTTGAAGAAGAAATCAGAAGCGTACTTATCCAGCAACAATAGCTGCATTTCATCAAAGTAAATCCAGGTTCTCTTCCCTAGTTTTTGATTCTTCACCACACGATTCCAAATCTGGTCAAAAATCACCATGAGGGCAATTTGTTTGAGTTCATCGCCCAGCTTTTTGACATTGTAAATGAGGAAGTGGCTATCGGTTTTGATGTTGGTGCGGTGTGAGAAAATATCTAGAGAACCTTCCACATACAGTTCCATATCAAGAGCCAAGTCCTTCGCTTCTAGTTCAGGTTGCTTGGAGAGGACAAAGACCCATTCCACCAAAGACGGTTCTTGAAAATGCTTATAGGTCAAGCGTGTCACACGGTCGATTAGTGACTTCTCACGACCATCTATTTTGCGGTCCAACAATTTCCCAATCCAAGACAGGAGAAATTCTGACTTGACCTTAACAGGGTCTTCATCCATATTCTCATCTGACAAGTCTAGGACATTCAAGAAAGTCGTGGAGTCAGGCGCAATGTCAATGCTTTCCCCACCAAAGGCTTGACCGATGATGCTGTACTCATTTTCAGGATCGACGATGATGATTTCGGTATCATTATCCGCTTCTTTTAATTTAGTCGAAATAATCTCATGTTTTGTGGCCATGCCTTTTCCTGAACCTGATGTCCCTAAAATTAGACCTGATGGGGTATTGAGTTTCCCGCGGTCAATGGTAATGATGTTACTTGAAATCTGATTAATCCCGTAAAATTTTCCACCTTTGTCCTGAATATCAACAGAAGTCCAAGGTGAGTTGACGGCAATATTCGAGGTTAAGAGAGACCGAGAAACACCTTCAACATAATTCTTCCCAAAGGGTAACAGACTATTAAAGGCAGCTTCCTGCATATAGGTCAGATTATCAATGATGAGATCATTTGAGCCGGCCACTTGTTTGACAATGTCTAAGGATTGGTTCAGCTGATCCTCATTATCCGCAAAGACCCCAATCAAAAAGAGGGTGTCAAAGAGCTTATCTCCAGTCTGTGTCATAGTTTTAAGCAGCTCATCAGCTTCATCAATATTGCTTTCAAGAACCTGACTAACCTTTTCCAAATAAACACCAGAGCGTGCCATCTTTTGTTGCTCGCCAATTTTTTGTGATTCCATCAAGGTTTTCTTGGTTCGGAGTTTCTTCATGGCCTCTGACTTAGCTGAGCCTTTGGCATGCAGGCTCATCATCACTTCCAAATCCGACTGTATTAAATCACGAATAAACTTGTCCCCTAACTCCATACCGTAATCCCGAACATAGACAATCTGTAAGAGTCGATTGTCTATTTCAATATGATTTTTGTGTTTGAAAGATAGGCTGGTCGGGGCAATAAAATGCTTGGTGGTTTGTCCTGAACGCACGAGGTCTTGATAAGTAAAGGATAGATGGTTTTCTCCGCGTAACATATCGGCCAAGTGATGAACTCGTTCTTCTCCTGTCAAGAGGTTAAAGCTAGCCTCGATTTCTGAAAGACCGCTCTTGAAGTATTCTCCAATTTGAGACAGGGAGCGATAAGCCAGTTTAGGCGTTTGGTCACTTTTCCCAAAAGAAATCAACTTGATAGCTGAAAAATTATTCTCTCCTGCTTCTAAGTTAGCATCCATCATACGGTTGAGTTCCTTACGGTAGGGATTAAAACCATCTTCATGCACGGGATAAAGGACACTTTTTCGGAATTGTTCCAAGTTGACTTTCTTGTTAAAAATGGTCAGTTGGAAATTTGTTTTATCGTCCAGCGAATTGATTAAATCTGAATACTTCTCAACCATAGCCACCTTATCCTCCAATCCCACGGTCTGGTAATTGACATCCCCTAAGAGATAGGACTGAGAGAAATAATCTGGGCTTACCTGCATGAGGCCATTGGGAAAGAGGCCTTGATAAAGAAGAGTATTAAGTATTGTTGGTAGAACCTCCTGTTTCTTTGGGGCTATCTTTTTGACCTTAGAAGAGGTCTTTGGTTTCATGAAGTGTTTTAAGTTTTTCATGGTGAATTCCTTTCTGTCCGGTTAGTGTGCGGTCTGGTACCGTCATCTCGTAATGAAAACGGTATTTTAAATAGGTTTCAAAGGGAAGATCATTAGGACGATAAACCCCAAATAACATGAGGGGAATGGTAAACGTAAAAACAAATCCATAGACAAACCAGTCTCCAAATTGCCAATAAAAGAGATTTAGCCCTAAGACAAGGATGGTGATGGTAATAGCTGGCAAGACAAAAATGACTTGCCGTGTGGTAAAGCCTAACCAAGCCCTGTGTTGAACCTTTGTAACGTCCTTAAAAACACGTGTATTCATAAAATAGTAACTCCTTCTTTGATAAAAGGACCAAGATGGAAATCTTAGTCCAGTTTAAATTGTTTTGTGACTTTGACGCAGTAGGCATCTGAACTCTCTACGCTAGCTCCTAGCTATGACAGTTCTAGTCGTCCTTGCGGAGGTCGGACAACGAAATCGACCGTAAAGCAGTACCTTGTTCCTCTTCGATTTCCAAGGAACAACCTTAAACAGTCCACTGGACTGTTTAAGCTATCCTACTCTCACATGCCCAAAATACTTCGGGCAGTGCGTTGACTGCCCACCAAGGCAATGATTAACAAAATAGCCTGCACTAAGCTACCAAACATAATGGCTAGGCTTTCCATAATCCCTGCCCCACTTGAAACAGCGATTTTTCCAGCTGATTCAAAAAGAGGTACAAGAGAGACGATGAGGAAAATCAAAACTCCTTGCAGGGCATAGACCATAATATTTTTAAGATAGCCAATCCCAATGCCACGCCAATCATCACTAAGGAAAGCTGGAATCGTCAGCGGCGCAAAAGGAATCATGAGATAAAGCTGGATAAAGCGAATGGTAATAAGAATATTCACGACCATCACACTGACTAAACGAACCAGCCAAATCATGATGGCAAAGAGTCCAACAATCATTTTTCCAACAATACCTGATCCTTTAAAGCCTGAGATGGTATCATAGGCTGTTCCCCCATGCGACACCACGCCTGCCACCTGTTCGATGATGTGGGAAGCGACAGCTAAGATAGCTTCCACAATCACAGTGGTGTTGGTAATCACCACAGCCACCATGATGTAGCTGACAATCATTGGGGCAATGGCTTCAAAAGTCATGGCGCCTCCCGAACCCGCAATTTTCTTCGCCATCTTAGAAAATTCCAGAATCAAGACAACCGCTAAAATCGCTACCCCCAAGGGCTGCATAATCCCTTTGGTGATGGCAGACATATAAGACCAGACGGTTGGATTGTATTCTGCCAAGGATTTGATTAAATCAGCTGTTGATTTTAAATCCACATTAAAGCCTTCAAAAAGGCTGTCGCTTGAAATTTTCTCTGAGGCTAGAAAGACAAAAGCTGAGGTTAGTTTCATTATCATGTCATACCTTGCCCTCCTAAATTGTAATCTGAGTAACAAAGGCGCCAGCAGCACCGACCATCACCCCACCCACAATTTCTAAGATAGCATTACGGACACCTGGTCCTCCATCTTTGATATTGGTCGAAAGGTTGATAATGCCCATCACAACAAGAAAAGCCCCTACGGCAATCAAGCCTTTTTGTAAGAGAGACATAGCTTGTGCAAACATGGAGCTGGCATCCACTCCGTAAACAAAGCCTGTAAGTTTTTGATCCATATGATTCCTCATTTCCATTAGTGTAGTGTTCTTTCTGTACTTAAATCCCTGACCTTATGATCCGATAAATCAAGAAGTGCTTCATTATTGCTTAGCGGATCAATCTGATAGTGCCACCAACGAGCGTCCGTTTCCTTATCTGCTAGGTATTGCCAGTTCTGGTGTTTCAAAGGGAGATACTTCTTCTCCTTAAAGACTGGAACTCCTGCAATTCGTACCAAACACTCATCTCGTTTCATATTTCCGACTTCATCAGGGGTCATGAGGTCCCTTGCAATTTTTTGATGAGAAGTAGAACCAGACCCTGTTTGGCCATAAGACCGACTGGTGTTCCTCACATCAATGGTTTGTTTGCCTAAAAGACTACTCATGAACTTGAAAGTCTCTTCGTCATTCCCACCCAGATACAGCAGACTGTCACAGTTACCAAGAATGGTTTTCCAAGCCTCTTTTTCCTTATAAAGCCCTTGGAGCTGAGCAATATTTTGGAGAATAGGTACGAGGCTCATGTTTTGAGAACGAACCGTTGAAGTTTGTTCGGCAAAGTCTGGGATTTCTCCACAGTTCGCAAACTCGTCTAAGTAGGCTCTCACATGAATGGGAAGTTCTCCCTTAAAGTCCACATCGGCTTGTCTGGTCAGGGTTGAAAAAACCGTTGAGAAAAAGAGGGCAGACAAGAATCTGAAGGTTGTGTCATTATCAGGAATGACAAGATAGACCATCGTCTTCTGAGTTCCCCATGTCTTCAAGTCCATGGTGTCCCGCTTTGTTAAATCAATGACGGATTGAATATTAAAGAGTGCAAACTTAGCCGTCGTCACGGCAATGACTGAATCAAGGGTCTTGTCCTTGTAGTTCTGAAAATCTGCCCAGTTACGCATGGTAAAGTTCTCCATGCCATACTTCTTAGCATAATTTTCAAACATGACTTCAAGGACACTCTTATCTTGATTGTCTCCTTTTGATAAGAGTTTAATGAGTTTTCCAATCTCTGAAAAAGCTGGGTAACGCCCGCGTTTGCGCCGCTTCTCTGCTTCTTCCTTGGAGCTTTTTGGAGGGTTGTAAAAATCAACCAAGTAGGAAGCAATCGCTCGCACCAAGGTCATGGACGCCTCATCCCAAAAGGGATCACTTCTTGAACCACTACCTTTCGTGTTGTTAAAGTACACCGTCAGCATGCGGTTCAAATCATTCTCAGTTTCCACATAACGAAAGGGATTAAAACCATCCGAATTAGTCATATTCACTAGGTCTAATACCTTAACCTGATAGCCATTTTCTAGAAAGATCTTGCCTGTCTTTTCGGCCAAATGATCCTTGGGGTCAACCACAATGTTGGAACAGTTAAGCTGAATCAGATTTGGCTTCACAAAACGAAAGGTCTTCCCTGCTCCTGACCCACCAATAACGACCAGGTTCTTATTTCGGTCAAACTGTGGAGCTTTCTTTTCTAAAAGAGTCAACCTGACATTTCGAGACAAGATGGTATCGTTCAAAGGATTCTTACTGGCAAAGGCTTTACGCTCACGACTATTTCCAAAACGAGCAGAGCCATACTCAGCCCCCTCTCTGTAAACCTTTTTGCCTGTTGAGATGTAAAGATAGACAAGCCCCATGGTCACCAGTCCAAAGAGAAAGCCTAAGAAGGATTTTCCAGTGAAGTTGACATCCCACAAGGGATGAAGCACTTGGTTTTGTCCCTCTCCTAAGAGATAAGCAAGACGTTCAATGGGTGGCTGATTGGGAAGACTCTCGTACAGCAAAACCAAACGATGACAGAAATAGCCAAATACAACCCCTAAGCTCCCAAAGACGAGGGCTTTTTTCCCTGAATACACTAGAGAGTCACCTCCTTGGTCTTCACGGCAGAAGATTCTGACACCACAATCTGTTCCTTAGCCTTTTCAATTTCCTCATCAAGGGTTTTATCGAATGTTAAGTCTTGAAGTTTTTCTGGATTAGAGACTAACTTTTTCAGTAACTCATCTAGGTGCCTGTCTAAAAGAGACTTGTCCTTGGCGTAGAAATGAAGATAGTTCCCTTGCCAGCTAATGGCAATGGGAAGGTTCTCGGATTCCATCAGTTCCTTGAATTTCTCCACATCAATCGGTTTATCCAACATATCCTTGGTCACGTTTACCGATTCAATGGCATAGGGACTTTGAAGCAGTTCTTCTAACTTTTGAACCCCAATCTTATAAGCGGAGTCTTGAGCTAGGGCTTGCCTAGCCGACCACTCTAAGAGCTTTAAGAGCGTTTGAACCGTAAACAGGCTACTTCTCTCCGCATATTGCAAAGCTTGGCGTTCCTGTTGTTCTGAAGACATAACTCCCTCCTTTGTATGATTCCCTCATAAAAATCAGGGTGCCTTCATAATACGAAAGCCTTCTTGATTTTGGTATCACAGAAATGATAGAAGAAAAACCGCACCATTCCAAGAGAGATGAACCAGAGTAGACATTAAAACATCCGTTTTGAGACGAACCAGTCCTAATGTCACTCCTAAGCTGCCATAAATGAACCAAGTTATCACGCTAGAAGGGTGGTGCACTAAGGAAAAGAGAAAACTCGTCAACAAAAGCTGAGCAAATGGCTTAGACAGCCTATCCCACAAAACTTCTCGGTAAAAGACCTCCTCCACTATACTGGCATTAAGTAGAAAAATAATAAACGACAGAACGGGAACTTGATCCTGAACAGTTACCATCGTTTGTTGGTTAGTCTCAATTCCTGAAAGCGTGACACTCATGGCAAGAGCTATACTCACCATCACGCCAAGGCTCCCTAAAAGCCAAACTCCTCTCTCTATCCAGGACATGTTTCTTTTGGGAATGCCATAGTGTTTCCAAATCCACAACAAAAGAGTTAAAAAAGTAACTTGTAAGACGATTAAGCCTATCCCATCAAGCCATCCCATTAAGAAGAGACTAACTAAGAGCACATTGGCATGTATAGCTCCGTACATCAGTAATATTCGTCCCATATCTACCTCCTAAACAAGTCTTCATAATCAATCTCTAATACTGCTACAATTCTCTCCACCCATTTGAGTTGAGGCATGAGGCGATTGGATTTGTAATGCCGAAAAGTCTGATAGAGACGATTAAACTCACTGGGATAGACATATTGACCTTTAAAGATTTTCCGTGCTAAATCTGCCCAAGACATGCCCTTATCAATGAGGAGGATTTCTAAATTTTCCCAAAAGCGTTCGTTCATAAGCCCTCCTGTTCTATCATGTCCTTAAAGAGATGTTCACGAAAGAGGACTTCCTTATGGTCTCTTGAAAGAAAGGTTCGTGCCTCTTCTAAACTCATATCGGGATACACTTTCTTCTGACAAACCACGAGAGGGAGACGTAAATTCTGTTCAGGTTTTCGAAGAACCAAAGTCACCAACTCACTCAATTTCATCCGTTCCTGACGTTTAAAGCGCTGAAAGGATGGAGCTAACATCTCAAAACAATCACTGGTTTTGGCAAATAAGTCCAGTAAATCCTCATGGGCCAAGTGACCAACATCTTTACAGGTATAGGAAATGTCATGTGACCTACAAAAGTTAAGGAGTTTCTGATTACGACTGGTATTTCGACTTAAATAGATTTCTAACATGTCTCCCTCCTATACGGATAAATCCTTCTGCAATTCTTGAGTCAGTGGTGTAAAAACTTTACTCCTATCAATCGGAGACTTGCCTTCGCCGAAACATTCAATCGTAATCAGACTTGTCATCTCCACTTCAGCTTGATGGATGGCTTCATCCAGTTCTGTACATTCCCTAATACTTTTATTATGTAACAACTTCATGTTCTTCTTCCTCTTCAATCTTTCTAAATTCTCTAGCAATAACTTCAATAACGGTGACGGTCACGCTATTTCCGGCCTGTTTGTATAACTGACTTTTACTGGATACAGTCTCTGCCCTTTCATAAGCCCAATCAGGAAATCCTTGAAGCCTAAAACACTCTCTAGGTGTTAGGCGTCTGATTCTCAAACGATAAAGTTTTCCGTCTAAGACAAGCCCAGTCACTTCATACCACTTGTCCTTACGGTACTCTAAAGCAGCTACGACCACTCCCATGTTATTAGAGGTGGTCAAGGTATTTGATATTCCCTTTCCTACTCGCCCTCTACGTTTGGTAGACTCTGGGTAAGCAAGGTTGACAGAATCTCCAATGGTTGCCTTGGCATAGCCTAGTTTGGTGGCTTCCCTAATTTTTAAATGCGGTGCTTCTTCACGATAAAGAATCTTAGGAACTTTATCACCTCCCTGCATGGTAGTCAGTGTTGGAGAAATCCCTGAAAGGTCATAGACTCGTCCGGTTTGCACAAAAGACGTTGGTAAGGTTCCTGCGACGACCACTCCATGTCTATCTTGGCTAGTTAAGGTAAACATAGGCTCTTGATTGTCCTTAAAACGTCTGCCATGTTGGCGTTTTTCTAACCTATCTGGGGTTAATACTGGAATGGCACTTTTAGTCCCTTCTCCTTTTCCTCTTGTTAGGGTTGGTGCTAAACCGCTGGTTAGATAAACCTCCCCATTCATGCCTTTTCCTGACGGATTGATATTACCTAATCGCTCAAGACCAGTTGAGCTACTTTCTCTTCTGAGAGGAAATAAGAATCGGGAACAGTATCTTCTAGAATGTCCGATAATAAAGACCCTTTCTCTGTTTTGGGGGACTTGGAAGTCCTTACTGTTAAGCACCTGCCATTCGACATCATACCCCAGCTCATCCAATGTAGTGAGGATTGTTCGAAATGTCTCTCCCTTGTCGTGACTGAGTAAACCCTTGACGTTTTCCAAGAATAAAAAACGTGGTTGGATCTGTTTGGTCGCTCGAGCAATTTCGAAGAACAAAGTACCTCTAGTATCCTCAAATCCCAATCGTCGGCCTGCGAGTGAAAATGCCTGGCAAGGGAATCCCCCACAGATGATGTCCACTTGTCCTCTAAGTTGTCTAAAATTTTGGTCTGTGACTTGTCTAATGTCATGAAATTCTATCTCTCCTTCAGTCTCATACATAGCTTTGTAAGATTTCCTCGCAAACTTATCAATCTCACAAAAACCAACACACTCATGGCCTTGACGCTCCAATCCCAGTCGAAAGCCTCCAATTCCAGCAAACAAATCTAAAAATTTCATTTTTCCTCTCTTTCAAAATAAAAAGAGCCTTACTATTTGTAAAACTCTTACTTAAATATGGTCATCCGTCTCTGGTGCACGGATGATTTCAATCAATAAAATAATAAGGGAGATGAGATAGACTCCACCTAGTATCCATCAAATCATCTTAATCACCTCCCTTAGCTTCTTGTCGCCTTAGTTGCTTGGTCCATTCAGACAGCACACCATTAAACACGTATTCAGCTATCGCTTCTGCCGACCGAGCAAATCTCATATGTTCCAAAGCGTACTGATAACGGTCACTAAAATAAATCATGGCGTAATCACTAGCTACCTGTGATAAACCAACTTGTCTCAACTGGTCATGAACCAAGCCCCAAATATAATCTCGATCGTACTTGGTCACTGAGTCAACTTTGGGAGAAAAGGTATCTTCTTGTTTTTCAACTACAACTTGTCTCTCCTCCTCGTCCTCAAAAAGGAAATCACTCTTTTCAGTTTCACTATATTCAGTCTCACTTCTTTCAGTCTCACTAGGGGCTGAATTTAAAACCGGCCCTGGCTGATTTGGAGACCCCCCTAGTGTTTTTTGAACACTACCCCCGTCTGAATGTAAGACTGGGGTGGTGTCATGTTCCAACTCCCCTAAATAAATCTTATTAGCCAAACGCCCTTTTTCACTGGAAGACTGTTGGACTTCATCAATGAGTCCAAATTCTCTCAATGTCTTTTTAATCGTCAGCAATTTAGACTTGGAACAACCAAGAAGTGCCATCAATTTTGAGTTGGAATAAATGAGATAAATAGCTCCATCCTCATCAATCCATCCCTTACTCAGAGACAATTCCAATCGGTCTTTTAAGACAGCGTAGGCCACCTTAACTTCCAACTTCATATCCTTATAGCGCTCACTCTCAAATAAGAGTTTAGGGAGCTTATAATAACGCTCGGACGTTTGATATTGATTTGCAGTAATGCGTTTCATAATTATCCCTCCAACATTAAAACACCTAAATTTCCTGATTGTTCAAATTGGATCAGACCTGCCTGTTCCATTTCAGCAACTAGCTGATTTGCTTCATCAACATTAATTCCCATAACAAGTATGAGATGACACATCACAATTTATCGTGATGATTGTTCTTTCTTTTGCATCGTTTCCTCCTGAAAATAAAAAAAAGCGAGAACACTTATTAAAATGTTCTCGCCCAAAGTTTATAAATGAACTCCTTTGACCAAAATAGGTAATAAACCTATATAAAACAAAAATCCTGCCAAAGATTTTTTTGGCAGGATTTTTGGCAGGAAACCGAATCAATTTATCAGTTTCTTCAAATCGCTATGAGCTCTAAAAGACTGGTAAATCGGGATTCCGCTCTCAAATTGCTATGTGCTTCTTATTTAAGAGTAACTGAAGCTCCAGCTTCTTCCAATTTAGCTTTGATTTCTTCAGCTTCTGCAGTTGGAACGCCTTCTTTGATGACACCTGGTGCACCATCAACAAGTTCTTTAGCTTCTTTAAGTCCAAGACCAGTGATTTCACGTACAGCTTTGATAACGCCAACTTTTTTGTCACCAGCAGCTGTCAATTCAACGTCAAATGAATCTTTAGCAGCACCAGCGTCAGCAGCACCAGCTGCAGCTACAGCTACAGGAGCAGCTGCAGTTACACCAAATTCTTCTTCGATAGCTTTTACAAGGTCGTTCAATTCAAGGATTGAAGCTTCTTTAATTTCAGCAATAATGTTTTCAATGTTCAATGCCATTGTTATTTCCTCCAAATAAGTTTTTAATTATAATAGTTTTTTCGTAGCTATGCTACGCTGCGTAGCTTAAGATTAAGCTGCGTCTTCTTTGTTGTCTGCAACCGCTTTGACTGCAAGAGCAACGTTGCGCACTGGCGCTTGAAGTACAGAAAGGAGCATAGAAAGAAGTCCTTCGCGGTTTGGAAGAGTTGCAAGAGCAACGATTTCTTCTTTAGATGCGACAGCGCCTTCGATTGCACCACCTTTGATTTCAAGTGCTTCAGCGTCTTTAGCAAAATCGTTCAAGATTTTCGCTGGTGCGATAACATCTTCGTTAGAAAATGCTACTGCAGATGGTCCAACAAATACTGATGCAAGTTCTTCAAGACCAGCTTTTTCAGCTGCACGACGCAAGATTGAGTTTTTAATAACTTTATACTCAACTTCGCTTCCACGAAGCTCACGACGAAGAACTGTATCTTGCTCAACTGTCAAACCACGAGCGTCAACAACGACGATAGATGCAGCAGCTTTCATTTTTTCAGCTACTACGTCAACTAGTTCCGCTTTTTTAGCAATAATTGCTTCACTCATTAGTGTGTTCACCTCCGTAATTATTTTGCTTGGGGAATTTTTCCAAAAGAAAAACGCGCCCAAACCTAGACACGAAAGTACAATACGCTTCTTTTTACATGATACGTTTTGTCCTCGGTAGGATATTTATGAGTCAAGCTCCCCTACTGTCTTAGGCAGTTTTTTCAAACCGTATATAAGTATAGCATAGTTAAAAAAAGAATGCAAGATTTTTGCAAACTTTTTTTAAAATTTTTCGTGATTTTTCTGTTAAAGTTCTACTGTCAGAACTTGACCTTGCTTAACCACCTGTTCTCCAGCAATATAAACATCATCTACATCACTGGACTTGACAGCATAAACGAGGTGAGAGAGCATATTTTTCTGAGGTTGGAGATGAATTTTTCCTTGTGGTTGAATAACGAGAAAATCTGCCTGCTTACCAACTTCTAGACTTCCTATCTGATTTTCCATTCCTAGAACCTTAGCCCCTTCGATTGTCAATGCCTTGAGAGATGCTTCGATAGGAAATTGGCTGGCATCTCCACTTTTCATCTTCTGAAGAAGGGCTGCAGTTCGTCCTTCCTCAAACATGTCTAAATTATTATTAGAAGCAACCGAGTCAGTCGCAATTCCGACTGCTACTCCTGCTTTTTGCAGTTGGATGATGGGAGCAATCCCTGATGCCAATTTGAGGTTACTAATAGGATTATGCGCAACAGCTACTTGAGAAGTTGCTAAGCGTTCAATTTCTCGCTCGTTTAATTCGACCCCATGAGCAAAGACAGACGGATGATCTAAGTAACCCAGTTCTTCTAGAAAGGCTAGGGGCCGTTTGCCGTATCGTTTCAGGATAATTCCTGATTCCTCCTTGGTCTCCGCCACATGGATATGGATGGGAATATTCAGCTCTTTTGCCATATCTAAGCTCGCTTCCAGCAAGTCTCTACTACAGCTATAGGGAGAATGTGGAGCTACCATAACCTTGAAATTTGGATTTTCATATCCTAAGATTTTCTCGATGATTGCTCGTGTTCTGCTTATAGTCTCATCAGTTGTTTCTATATCTGAAGAAAAGAGGGTCGGTGAGAAATAACAACGCATCTTAGATGCCTTGACTGCCTGATAAATCTGCTCAATCTCCACTCCATTGGGATTATACATATCATTGAAGGTTGTTGTTCCTGACTGGAGCATTTCTGTCAGCGCTTCTTTGACCGCCTTGGTAGTCATATCTGGTGTAAACTCAGCTTCTGCAGGCCAGATATAGTCATTGAGCCATTCATGGAGGTTACTATCATCTCGGATTCCTCGCAAACCTGTCATGGCAGAATGGGTGTGGCAGTTGACCAAGCCAGGCATAATCCAGGCTCCCTGATAGTCTATAATCTGCTCAGCTTGCTCTAAAATCTCTGGCTTCTCTAGACCGACATAGACGATTTGAGAATCATTATCTGCTAAGATTCCATCCAGATAAACATGGAAATCTTGGTCACAAGTCACGATATTTACATGCTGATAGACTTTCATTATAGGCTCCTTTTCTAAAAGACAATTTACAGTGAATAATTTTTCTAGCTATTGTAACAAAAAAGTCACCCGAAGGCAACTTTTTTCGTCTATAAAATTTCAAAAGAGAAAGGCTTATTCTGAGCTAAAAGCTGCAGCTTGCTGCATTTGGTAATACTTGCCTTTTCTAGCCATGAGGTCATGATGGTTCCCATACTCAACAATGTCGCCATCCACCAAGACAAGAATCAAATCTGCATCTTGAATGGTTGACAAGCGGTGGGCAATGATAAAACTTGTGCGCCCCTTCATGAGTTTAGCAAAGGCATCCTGTACTAGCACTTCTGTACGCGTATCGATGGAGGAGGTTGCCTCGTCTAAGATAAGAATCTTAGGGATAGCTAGAAAGACTCGGGCGATTGTCAAGAGCTGGGCTTGGCCAACAGAGAGAGATTCTCCTGCATTTTCCAACTTGGTATCGTATCCCTGTGGCAACTGTTGGATGAAAAAGTCCGCATTGGTTGCCTTTGCAGCAACAATCACTTGCTCCCGACTGGCATCAGGATTTCCAAAGGCAATATTGTCATGAATGGTCCCTTGCTTGAGCCAGGTTTCTTGGAGTACCATCCCAAACTGCTGTCTCAATGACGCTCGGGTATAATCATAAATGGATTGCCCATCCAGCAAGATATCTCCTGAGTTAATAGGGTAAAAACGCATGAGGAGATTGATAAGAGTTGATTTTCCAGCTCCTGTCGGACCGACGATGGCCACCTTGCTACCAGCTGGAATATCGATAGACAAATCCTTAATCAAGATTTTTTCTGGATGGTAGCCAAAAGAAACATGCTTAAAGGAAATAGCTCCCTTAACTTGGTCACTGGTCAAGACTTCCTTGCCTGTTTCAGCCACCTCAGGACTTTCTAAGACAGCATAGACACGCTCTGCACAAGCGAGAGCACTTTGCAATTCGGCTAGCACTGAAGAAATATCGTTAAAGGGCTTGGTGTACTGTTGGACGTAATTCAAAAAAGTCACTAAACGTCCGATGGTCAAGGTGGACCCCAACATGATACGATAAGCTCCTACTCCAGCAAGAAGAGCGTAAATGAGCGCATTGACAAAGCGAGTCGAAGGATTGACCGTTGAGGAATAAAAGATAGCTGACTGAGAATAGCCTGAGTAGTTGGCATTCGCCTCATGCAGTCTTTGGATAAACTCTGTCTGAGCATTGAAGGACTGGATAATAGTCTGCTGGCTAAGCGATTCTTCAATCAACTGAGTCTGAATGCCCCTCGTCTCTGTTTGTTTCTGGAAGAGATGATAGGAGCGTTTGGCAATAAAGCGTGAAATCACCATGGACAGCGGCGTCAACAGCAAGACCAAGAGGGTCATGAGGAGGTGGATTTGAAGCATGGCTAGAATACTAACCAAAATCATCAAAACGCCAATGAAAAATTGGTTAAAAATCATGGTCAAGCCAGCTGCCAACTGTTCTATGTCTGTAGTCACACGACTAATCATCTCTCCACTACCCTGCCGATCCACAAAAGAAATCGGTAAACGATGGAGCTTATGGATGATTCGCTCTCGCAAGTCTCTGGTATAAGAGAAGATTAGACGATTATAGAGAAGGGGATTGGCCCATTGTACCAGTGTATTTCCTATGACTACCAAGATCATCTGGATGAAAATCTGCCAAAAAATTAGTGAAGAACCAGCCACTAGGACCTGGTCGATGACCTGCCCAATCAGAATAGGTAGGTAAATCGATAAGCCAACTTGGGCAATAGTTCCTAGAAAGGCTAGGAAAAGGAGGAAAGGATGGCTTGCTAAATCTACGGCTAAACGTTTGAGCGTCTGGTTTGCAGTTTGTCGTCTCATATTAGTCCTCCTTTCCATGTTGGGATGCATTGATTTCGCGATAGACTTGGCTAGTCTTCATCAATTCCTCGTGCTTGCCAACAGCTAGTAGCTCACCTTTTTCCAAGAGGAGAATCTGGTCAGCCATCTGAAGTGTCGAAGTCCGTTGAGAAATCAAGATTAAGCTCGTGTTAGGTAAATTCTCTCGGATAGCTTTCAAGAGCTTGGACTCAGTGATGGTGTCCAGGGCCGAGGTCGCATCATCTAGGATGAGAAATGGAGCTTGTCGCAAGACTGCTCGGGCAATAGATAGCCTTTGTTTTTGTCCGCCTGAGAAATTTCGCCCTCCTCCCTCAACTAGGGTATCCAAAAGTCCTTCCTTTTCACTGACAAAATCCTTAGCTTGCGCAATCTCCAAGGCCTGCCATAGTTGCTGGTCAGATACTTCTTGATTGAAACCCAAAGTCAAATTAGAACGAATAGTTCCTTTAAAGAGTTCGACCTTTTGGGGTACATAGGCAATCCAAGACCGCCACTGCTCAAGATTACGAGGACTACGTCCATCTCGATAAAGGTCAATGCTCCCCTTGTCTGCTGGATAAAGACCAAGTAAGACTTGCACCAAGCTTGATTTACCAGAACCAGTACCCCCAATGATACCAAGGATTTGCCCTTGCTTCATATCAAAGGAAATGTCTCTAAGAGAAGGCTGAGCCGCATCAGGATAGGTAAAGGTTAACTCTTTGACTTGTAAAACCTGATCGTTGGTAACTTGTTTTTCTTCTAACTCTGAATGGATATCTTCTGGAGCTTCGGCAAAGACTTCCTCGATTCGCTTGGCTGAGATATAGGACTGATTGAGGGAATTTATCAGCATGGCGAGCTTAACCAATTCTACCAAGATTTGCAAGAGGTAGTTAATTAGAGCAATCAGGGCACCTTGACTGAGTAAACCTCCTTGTATAGAAATGTAGCCCTGCCAGATGATGACGAGAAGAGTTCCATTAACAATCAGATAGGTCAGTGGTGTTAACAAACTAGACCAGAAACCTGTCTTTTCTTGTAATCTAACATAAACTTGGTTAAGAGTTTGAAAAATCTGTAACTCTCGTTTTTCCTGACCAAAAGCACGAATAACTCGCATTCCTTGTAATTGCTGACGCGTTTCCTGAACCAGCTGGTCCGTTTTCTTTCTGAGACTGCTGTAGAGAGGATTGACCAGTCGAGAGAGACCGACAATGACAATCGTCAAAATGACAACCATAACTAAAAACCAGAAAGTCAGCTCAGCCGAGATGCGATAGGCCATAAAGATAGCCCCAAAGACGATAATAGGCGCTCGCAAAAAGAGGCGCAGGAATTGATTGATCCCAGTCTGAATCTGGTAGGTATCCGAAGTCAAACGTGTCACCAAGCTAGAAGTTGTCAGACGATCTCTGCTATCCTTTGGCAAGGAAAGAATATGACGATAAAGGTCGTCTGTCAGTTCCTTGGCGAATCCAACCGCTGCCTTGGCTGAGTAAAACTGGGCTATCAAGGCCACTAAAACGCCAATCACTGCAAAGATAAGGAGCAGGCCAATCTGCATCCAGAGGTGTCCTTGATCTATCTGGGGCAAGGACTGGTCAACAATCCCAGCAATCACCATGGGAACCAAGAGTTCAAAAACAGCTTCTAGCAGCTTGAACAGGGGTGCTAAAATGGATTCTTTGATATAGGGTTTGAAGTAAGATAGTAAGTGTTTCATAGATCCCTTCTATTCTTATTCTGGAAATGAAGAAAGTGGGAAGCCCCACCCTCTCAGTTTTATTTGTTTAAGTAAGGTAATAGATAGCCATATCCTGCTTTGTCCATCTCATCCTTGGATACAAAGCGCAAGGATGCAGAATTAATACAGTAACGCAGGCCACCTAACTCCCGAGGTCCATCTGTGAAAACATGACCCAAGTGAGCATTACCTGACCGAGAACGAACCTCGATTCGCTCCATCCCATGGCTCAAATCCTTGTAGTAGTGAATCAATTCCTTAGAAATCGGACGACTAAAACTTGGCCAACCACAACCTGAGGCAAACTTATCCTTTGCAAAAAAGAGTGGCTCACCCGTCGTGATGTCTACATAAATCCCCTCTTCAAAGGTTTGGTCATAGGCATTGCTAAATGGAGCCTCTGTAGCAGCTTCTTGCGTAACACGGTAAGACTCTGCTGACAAACTTTCTTTTAACACTTCTTGACTAGGCTTTTCATAATTTGAGGCGTCAATCAATGGCTTCTCAGCATCGGTCACATCGATATGACAATAACCTGAAGGATTTTTCTTGAGATAGTCTTGATGGTAGTCTTCTGCTAAAATGTAGTGGCGAAGTTTCTCCACTTCTACTGCAATCTTTCGACCCAGCATACGCTCCTGCTCCTGCACCACTGTGTAGATAGCCGGCAAGTCTGCTTCATCTTGGTAATAGATCCCAGTTCGATATTGGCGACCACGGTCATTCCCCTGCTGGTTAATAGACAAGGGATCAATAACACGGAAATAATAGAGCAACATCTCTCTGAGTGACACTGCTTTCTCATCATAAATCACTTGAACCGTTTCTGCATGGTCTGTTTCCTTGAGCAACTGGTAATTGGTCGTTTCGACTTGCCCATTAGCGTAGCCGACACTGGTAGCTAGCACTCCAGAAATGCGTGAAAAATACTCCTCTAGGCCCCAAAAACAACCACCTGCTAGATAAATTTCTGCCATCTTTATTTCTCCTTTATCAAGTTTTTAACTAATACTCTTCGAAAATCTCTTCAAACCATGTCAGCTTACATCTGCAACCTCAAAACAGTATTTTGAGCTAACTTCGTCAGTTCTATCCACAACCTCAAAACCATGTTTTGAGCAACCTGCGGCTAGCTTCCTAGTTTGCTCTTTGATTTCCATTGAGTATAAACTTCTTTTCAAAAAAAGGATAGGAAGCCCTCTGGTCAAGAGTTTCCCCATCCTATCTTCTATTCTTTATTTTGCTTCTACACGGACACCTTGTGTATCAACTTTCAAATCATGAAGTTTGCCTTTGAAAGACTGCTTTTGCAATTCTGCCTTAATCTTGGGCATCTTGTCGTGAGAAGCCAAGACCATCACTGTCGGCCCTGCTCCAGAGAGATAGGTCGCATAGGCTCCATTCTCTTTTGCTACTTGCTTAATCGTCGCAAATTCACGGACCAGACTTTGACGATAACGCTCGTGGAAGAGGTCCCCCTCGATTGCTTGTCCTGCTGTCACCATATCTCCTGCTAACAAGGCTGCAACGGCCACATTGGCGATAGAACTAGCTGCAACAGCTTCCTTGTAGGACAATTTCTTAGGAAGGACACCACGGCTATCGCGAGTGCGTAATTCATAGTTGGGAATATAAGCTAGAAAATCACACTCTGGGAAGTCAGCCACAATCGCCGAAACCTGCCCTTCAACAGAGCTCGCAACAACAAGATTTCCATAGATAGCTGGAGCCACATTGTCTGGATGCCCTTCAATCTTGGTCGCCAACTGCAATTTTTCATGATCGGACAAATTTAGCTTACCTAATTGGTTAGCTAGTTCAATCCCAGCAACGATAACCGAGCTAGAAGAACCCAAACCACGCGCCAAGGGAACATCGCTGGTCATTTTCAAACGTCTCGGTTGCAAGTCAGGCGCAATTTGCAAGGCAATTTTGAGCAAGAGATTACGCTCGTCATGAGGAATCCATTTGCCAATCTGGTGTTCAATCAACCACTCATCTCGTTCTTCACAGACCTCAATTTGAAGATACTTGGTTACAGCTACACCGACCGAGTCAAAACCTGGCCCAATATTGGCACTGGTTGCAGGTACAATAATCTTCATCCTATTCTCCTAACACCTTGAAGGTATTCAAGAGGTCAAATTCTAAAGCTTTGGCCAACTCAGCTGAAACATTCTCAAGTTGTGCTTTATTAATCTTATGAGTGATAATCACTACACGCGCCTTGTCACCCTCTTTGCCATCTTGGAGGATTTGCTTGAAGGAAATATCTTGAGCGTTGAAAATCTCAGCCAATTTCAAGACCTGACCTTTTGAGTCTGGAGCCGAGATTGAGAAGTAGTAGTTTGCTTTAACATCTTCTGGATTTGCCAAAACTAAGTCACGGCTATATTCGTTGAAGTCTTTGCCAATGGTACCATCATTCAAGCGACGAACGATACGGACGATATCCGCCACAACACTTGTTGCAGTTGGTTTTTGACCAGCACCTGGTCCGTAGTACATAGACTCACCGATACCGATAGATTCTACAAAAACAGCGTTCATTACCCCATTCACACTGGCAAGTGGATGTGCTTTAGGAAGGAAGGTTGGAGTTACTTCCGCAGCAATACCAGAAGGAGTTTCCTCGATAGAACCAACCAATTTCACTACATAGCCAAGGTCTTGAGCCACAGCTACATCTTCTGGTGTGATGTTGCGGATTCCCTTGTGGGCTACATCGTCAAAGGCAACCTTCATACCAAAAGCAAATTGGCTCAAAATCACCATCTTGTAGGCTGCGTCAATCCCATCCACGTCATTTGTAGGGTCGCTTTCTGCAAATCCTAGTCTTTGAGCTTCTGCAAGAGCATCATCGTAAGACCAGCCTTCTTCCACCATCTTAGTCATCATAAAGTTGGAAGTTCCGTTAACGACACCAAGAACGCGCGTGATTTTATCAGAAGCCAATGAATTTGCCAAAGTTCGAAGAATTGGAATCCCACCAGCAACTGCAGCTTCATAGTAAAGTGCTACATTATGCTCCTTAGCGATTTCTAACAATTCTGCACCATGGACAGCCAAAAGATCCTTGTTAGCAGTAACAACGTGTTTTCCAGCTTCTAAGGCACGAGTGATAAAGGTTTTAGCTGGTTCTATACGCCCCATCAATTCCACTACAATGGTAACATCTTTATCTGACAAAATATCATCTACATTGGTTACAAAGTTAAAGTCATTCCCTGCTGCAAGCAAGCGGTTCTTTTCATCTTCATCCTTGACCAATACCTTGGCTACTTCAATCTCTGAATGAGCTGACTGAACGATTTTTTCTCCATTTTCCTTTAGGAGGAATGGCACACCACTTGCAACGGTACCAAATCCAAGTAAAGCAATTTTAACTGTCATGTTTGTCTCCTAGAAATTTTCTGATATAGCCATTATAACAGAATTTTGTGAAAATTCCTATTATAGTAAATCACTATTTCAGTCTAGTAAAGAAAAAACGAATCCCATGATTCGTCTTTCCTGATAAATGAAAATTGATTTTAAAATTTATGAACGAATCTTTTGCAGACCGAGAACTGCATCGTGATTGATCAAGATTTGCCCATACTCTTGCAAGACTGAGCGACTGATGTCACTGTCGTCTGCAAATTCACGCATACGAGCCAAGAGCCAGGCTGGATATGGACTTGGATGATTTTCCACATCGACTAAGATTGTCAAATAGTAGTGTCCATTCATCTTATAGAGTTCAGATGTTTCCATCTGGTAGTTAACCGTCTTTGCAAAAGCAACTAAGTCAGCAAGGCTTGCAAAGCGCAAGATATAGTAGATATAAGGTTCTTTCTTACTCTCAGTTTCCTTGTCTGCCTGCTCTTGCCCTTCTTCCTTTTCTTCGACCTGCTCTAGAGATTGGATAGCTTCAATATCGTCTTTGGTCTTGTCTGCAATGCTCTTTTCCAAGGTTTTGAGAAATTCATCCGGCGACATTTGGGCTAATTCTTCCATGTCTGGTAAGTCCGCCAAATCTTCAAAATCCAGATTCTGGTCAATCTTGGACTTGGTCACAAAGACGTCCACCTTATCAGGTTTTGGCGTCACGCGGAAACTCAGCATGCCACTATCTAAGAAATTGTCTGGCATTTCCAGTTCATCTAAAATAGTATAGAAAAACTCTTCAGTTTTTTCCTGCGGAACGAGAAAGTCTGCAATCTCCATTCCTCGGTCCATCAAATCATCTAAAGTCATCGTGATTTTCAGTGTTGTATCACTAATTTGTTTCATCTTCATATCTAGTAACCTCATACTTTCAGTCTATCTATTATACTAGATTTTTACGATTTTATCAAAAGAATGAAGCGAGAATATTGTATATTTAGAGTTAACTTTATAATATTAGCGTCAATATAAAACTTAAAAAACACCTTAAAATCAGGTTTAGTCCTACCTGCTTCTAAGGTGTTTACACATCACATTTATTCCTCAATCATATGGTGTGAAGAATTATCCTCAACATGAGATTAATTCTCAGTCGAAGTAGAAGTTTCAGTTATCTGTTCTTTCTTATCTTGCTCCACTGCTACCGTGGTTTGACTTATTTTCCAAATTCCTTCTTCGTTTACCTTGTAACCATCAGGTGTTGTTGCGTTCTTCAACAAAGAACCATCAGCTTGGAAATAGTACCAATTACCATCAAGCTGTTTCCAACCTGTTTGCATAGCTCCGGATTCATCAAAGTAATAATGATCACCATTTACTTTATGAAGGCCAACCAACATGATTCCATCTTCGGGATTTAGATAATACCAGATACCTTTGTCTTTTATCCAACCAGTTTTCATGGCTCCGTTTGATTCAAAGTAACGGTAATGATTATCAAACCATTTCCAGCCAGTTTGCATGGCACCAGATTTGCTAAAGTAATATTGCTTACCATCTACTTGATGAAGGCCGACTAACATAACGCCTTCCTTACCTTCAAGATAATACCACGCATCACCATTCTTCAACCAACCAGTTTGAAGTGCACCAGACTCAGTGTAATAATGCCAGGAATCGTTTGACCACTGCCATCCAACTTGCATGATACCTGAGGATTTGAAGAAATAGGTTTTACCGTCAATTTCTTTAGAACCTACGACCATGATACCTGTTTCAGGGTTCAAATAATACCATGATTCGTTATCTCTCAACCAACCAGTTTTCATAGCTCCAGAACTTGCAAAATAGTTCCAGTGACCATCAACAAAGGCCCAGCCTGTTTGCATGGCACCACTGGCATTCAAATAGTAACGGACACCATTGATATCTTGGCTTCCAGTTAACATGATGCCATCTTTATCCAAATAATACCATGTTTCCTGATCCTTGACCCAGCCGGTTTTCATAGCTCCAGAACTTGCAAAATAGTTCCAGTGACCATCAACAAAGGCCCAACCTGTTTGCATGACACCTTCTTGATTAAAGTAGTATGTGCTTCCATTGATATTCTTTTTACCGACAGTCCGTAATCCATCCTCATCATAGAAATACCAATCTGAGTCAATCTTTTGCCAAGTTGAAGGATTACCTGCTGTTTGGAGTGCACCACTTTCGCTAAAGAACATCTTCTTACCATTAAAGACTTGATAGCCTGTTAGCATCTTACCATCTTTATCAAATAGGTATTTCTGTCCCGCAATTTCTAAGAGTTCATTATAGCTTCTTGCTCCCGTTGATGTGATATAGTACCAATTACCATCTTGGTTAAACCAACCAGTTTCTCGCATGTCACCATTGTTATTTAGGCAATACCAGTTTCCATCAATTTTTTCTCTAGAATCTTTCAAATGCAACCATTTGCCAGCTTGCATTTGTCCTTGTCCATTAAAGAAATAATAAACACCGTCTATTTTTCGCCAACCAATCGTCATTTCATCATCGGACAAGCGATATTTCCAGTAACCATCTTCTTTATACCATTTTTCTCTAACTGTCGGTATATTGGGGAAAACTTCCGAAACGTTAGTAAATCCTTCTTTATCTATATCAAAAACAGTCGCATCTTTGGTATGACTATAAGCTTTTACTATTTTTATATTCTTTTCTCGAAGTAGAGCTCTAGTGGATTCACGATTAATATCTGATCCACTTGTCTGAACAACAATACTTGGTGATAAATTATTAATAAAGTTAACTGTATTTGAAATTGTCGCATCATAATGATGGTTCCATTTCATCATATCAACCTTACCGATAACCGGGCCTAACTTATCTTCTGCTCCTTCGGCATTGTCCAAATCTCCACCTAGATAGATTCTCTTTCCAGCTACAGTAACAACAGCAACTATTGAGTTTGAATTATCATCGAAAACCTTTTTAAGCTTTCCTTCACTGTCATACTCATTTTTGTAGTTATAAAGCTGAATATCCATATCACCCATGGTAAAGTGGCTGTCGTTGTCAGAGATATCTTGTATAAGATTTACACCACGTTCAAGAGCTGTTTTAACCGCATTATCATAGTTATAGAGATTATCCCACAACCTCCACTGTGTTGTAATGCGTTCATCTGAGTATCTTTTTAGATAAAATTTATCAACAGGATAATGTTTTAGTACTTCATCTGCAGAACCAATATGATCACTGTGGACATGAGTACCCAAGATAAAATCTAGCTTTTCAACACCAACCTGTTTCAGATGACGGAACAATCGATCCTCTAAAACTTGATCATTGTCCATGGTAATTCCCCACCTATCTGGATAACGTGGATTGCTTCCATCTGGGAAATCATAATCTTCACCCATATCAATTAAAGCAAAGTGTCCTTTGCTTTCTAAGAGAATGGCATCACTCCCTGACTTAGATTTTAAATTAATAAAGTGGATTCGATTACCATCCCCTGCGGAAATGGTATCCGCATCGACTGATGATAATTTGGTAGTCATAATTAAAGTACATATGAGAAAACTAAATAATATTAACTTTCTTATCTTTGTATTCTTCATTGTATATCACACTTTCCTTTATCATTTCTATGAACCATCATTTTAGCCTATTTTCATATCCTGATTTGTATATGAATAGTACTATCCTGATTTTCCCAATAAACACTCAAAAGACTCGCTCTCCTATGAAACTGGGCTACTTCTCTATCTTACGATGGGCTTTTATACTATGGCTATACCACTCCTGCATTTCTTTTGATGGAGGAGTCATATAATCACCATACATCTGTGTTAAAAAGGCATCATAATTTTTAGGAATTGGCATCATTCTCCCTTCAAATTCTGTTAAAATCAGTTCTTTAAAGGTCCCTGCTGGAAAGACTTCTTTCATTTTTTCTTTTCCAACTCCAACAGCTCCTTCATAAGTAGGATTTTCTGTCACACTATTTTTTACTAATTGATCGATTTTCTTATAGAAATATCTCGGATTAACAAGTCTGAGAGGATACCACGTACACAATCGAAGAAAATCCTTTAATCTGCTATCTCCGTGAACCGCACGTTCTTTTTTGATATAGGCAAGCTGACGCAAGGCAACATATTTATAGCTCTTATCAACGATGCTCAAATCCGAAAATTGATCGATTGGAAAGACATCAATAAACAAACTAGTATCATGACGCTTATACTTTACATTATCCTCAATGACAGTTGATGTATCTAAAATAGCTGCAAAATTATGGAAATACCAAGATGAAGTATCATAGGAAAGGACTTGATAAATAGGATGCTGGTCCTCTTCAATAGCTTTCAATAAACGTTCATAGTCCTCTCTGTACAGAGAAATATCAATGTCATCATCCCAAGGAATCATGCCTTTATGACGAACAGCTCCCAGCATTGTTCCATAGCTAAGGAAATAAGAAATATTATTTTTTTTACAAATTTCGTCAATATAGTCCAAAATGCCCAGTTGAATAGTTTTAATCTCATTTTTTTCTAAATACTGCATTTAATCCTCCAATTTATAAGCTTCAAATTCATGGATATAAATCTGTTTTTCTTTAGGTGGCACTGTCATATAATCATCATAAAACTGTTTTAAAACAGTATCAAAATGTTTAGGCGCTGGAAGAACAAGATGTTCAAAAGGCGTTTTAATCAGTTCATCAAACATATCTCTTGGAAAAATTTCCTTTTCCTTAGCTTTTGATGGAATGAAAGCTATATATTTCCCATTCTTAACCCTATATCTTTGAATTTGCTTTTCGATTTGATTAGCAAAGAAGCGTGGAGAAACGGGGCGAAGAAGAAGCCAGAATAAGGTACGAATCAAATCTTTTAACTTGCTATCTCCATAAACAATATTCTTGTGCTTACTGAAGGATAATAGTTTAAAACTCTCCAACTTATAGCAGATATCAACGACCTTAGTATCATTAAATGTATCCATCGGAAAAATATCAATGAATACACCCGAATCATAGGTTTTTGTATTTCTCGTATCAATTATTTTTGTTGTAGGATCTACAATTTTGATAAAGTTATTAAAATATTGGTCATCCGTTTCTAACGAGAGAAGTTTATATCTTGATTGCTTCTCACTAAATAACTGAATAAACTTTTCATAGTTTTCACGAGTCATAGAAAGGTCTATATCATCATCCCAAGGAATAAATCCCTTGTGTCGAATAGCACCAATCAAGGTCCCATAGTTAATACAATAGTTGATGCCGTGCTCCTTACAAAAGGAATCTATAAAGTCTAAAATATCAAGTTCAAGCTTTTTAGCTTCTTCAATGTTTAATTTTCTCATATATTCCTCCTATTATTTTATAACGCGTTTTTTTAGCGAAATAAAGTGTCCTAAAAATTCATAGAAAATACTATCTTTTGTCCATACTAGTAGACCAATATAACTGAGTGCAGATAATGCCATAATGATAAACATATTAATAAAGAGTGGCAAGTTGATAACCATTTGTACCGGATATATAAAATTGACTAGGAAGTAAGTTAGAATAAATGTCGATGAGAAGAGAGAATACCGTAAAGTATACTTTAGAATGTGCCGTAAGTTGATGAGTTTACGCTTATTGATAAAGAGAATATAAAGAATCAAAAGGAATGTTTCAGATAGCATAGTTGTAATCAGATAATACTCTGGTGTATAGATATCATAAAAATAGAGTAAACTATCTAAAATAAGATTCAAAATACCCGCAAAAACAGTATAGAGGGTAATTCTTCTCTCATAACCATTTGTAAAGAGAATTTGTGATCCTAGAATAGTATCTAGAGCAAGAATAATCGTACGAACAGCAAAGAGGGAAGTTAAAATACCACCACCTATATATTTTTCACTACCATATACTAAGATAGCTTGGGGTCCCAAAATCATTAAGCCGATACTAAGAGGAATGATAAAGAAATTGAAAATACGACTTCCTCGATTGACTAAATTTACATACTCCTCTTTCTTTCCTTTTCCAAGATAATAACTTAAACGAGGGACACTAACTCCAATTGCACCTGTAACAACCCCCGCAATAACCGTTACAATTCGTTGTGCAATGGTATAGTAGCTGACATTCACATCAATCCCCGTCTTCACAAGGAATAGACGGTCAAGAAAAGTAAATAACATATTTGCATTTGCGAAAATAAGCATGGCTGTCAGTGGAAGGAAAAGCGGTTTGAATTCACTTAGTGAAACTTTTACAAATTTTATATCTCGTTTAATCCAGAAATAACTAATGAGATAGTTAATTAGGGTTGATAGACTCATTACCAGAGTATAAACAACAATATCGTGTTCGTTTTTTACAAATAAAAATATTGATACCAACATGAGAACACGTATGAAAGCTGTTTTATAAAATAAAAAGCTATAATTTTCAAGCGCCTCATTAACCCACTCAATTGAAAAAATCTGAGCAACGAGTTGCACTCCCATTACTAGATAGATCTTTTTAATAATAGGATTAGCTGTAAAGAATAATGGATAGGAGAAAACATACACAAGTGTTGTAATAATAGTACAAGCAACACACAAATAAAAAAGACTAGAGAAAACTTTGTTTAGCTCTTTTTTATTATCTTTCACATTGCTAATGGCACGAAGACCGTAGTTATAAACCCCATAAGTTGCAAAGGGCAAGAAGAAAGATAGGATGGTATCAACAGAGTTAAAATAACCATAATCTGTTCGATCCAAAACACGAGCAACATATGTACCTGTTAAAATAGGGAAAATAATATTTAAAACACGAATCCCCATAAAAGCCATAGCATTTAATTTTATACTTTTCATTCAATTTACCTCATTGTTTATTATATCATAAAGTTAGTTAAAAAGGCCTTTTTGATTGAGAAAACTAGTTTCAACAACGCATTTCTATTTCGCTTATTATAAGTTTCTTCTTCGTTCAAAGATAGGTTGATAACCCTAATATCATTAGACTTCCTTTCGACCTTATCGTGGGCATAAAAAAGAGGACTATCACGTCCTCTTTAAGTATTGAACCTCTTCACTCTTTATGAAGATACTTTATAGATTAAAAGCTATGACTCCTAAAACTGAACGATTTAGATTTCTAACCATCTGCAAGCTTTCTTCAAATTTTTTATAACGAGTAACACCATATTCCTCAACGAATAGAACATTGTCCGTTGCTAAAAGATCTTTTACATTTTGCAAATCTACAAAATGAATACCCTCTATATTTAATTTGTAATTTTCTTGTAATTTCTTTAAGATACGACTATCTGAACTGACAACTGCTAACGGTTGACCTTCACATCTATAACTCAAAAGTTGTGATAGGTTATCATTGGTAGTGATATTTGAAACAAAATCTAGTTGATAGGCCAAAAAGTCGCCTGCACGATTAATTGTCGGATTAAAAATGTAGACAAGAACGTTTCCCATAATAAGGAGAACAACACATAGAACTCCTATAACTGCTAAGCGCAAAACTAGATTTTTAAGATTGAAGCCAACTGTAATTTCACCACTAGGATTTAACTCTTTTGAATTGACTGTTTCTAACTTTTCAATTTTAACATTTGCATAGGTACTCTTAAATTTATCAATTAATGAATCAAACTTGGTCTCAAGAAAATCATTTACCTCTTTACTAGGTGTTAAAATTTTGATACTTACACCTGCGTCATCAATTAATGAATTTACCGTTAATTTTTTAGTCCAGTAGTCACTGGTTGAATTTTTTAAAGCTGATTCTGTCGTATCCAAATCACTAGCAATTTTTTTCATTTTATCTGAATCAACATCATTAAAAAGAAAGGCTCCATTTAGATTACCATCAATCAATTTAGCATAAAAATCACTGTATCTTCCAGCTTGGTGGTTCAAAATTACTTTTGAAGAATCCTCTGGAGGCGTAATTTTATAAGTAATATAAGTTGAATAGCTAGATGTATCTTTCACCGTATTTTTGTTTTTGACCGCTGTAAGCGTAAATGGCACAGCGATAAGTGCAAATAAAACAATCAAAACTAGCAGATTCATTTTCCGTTTTTTATAGAGATTTGCAAATAGATCCTCTACTGAATAGTGTTCAAACATGAGTTAACTCCTTTTTTGTATTAGATATTGATTTTTTTTAGTAATCATTTTAGCGACAAATAGCATAACAAGAACAATTCCCCAGAATTGCATTGTAAACAGGTTAAAGAAACTTTCCGAAAAGCTACTTCTTGGCATAAAGAAGATATTATTCAAGATTAATAGGGACAAAGCGAATAAGATGGTTTTCGAGCGATAAGCAACTTGCAACATTGCTATAAATAATAAGCCAAGTAGGAGACTTAGTAGGAAAACTCCTATCATACCATAATCGGTATACAACTCCATGATGTAACTACTACCAATACCATGACCTCTTAAGTATTCCTTGTTTAGGACAAGGTAAGATAGGTTATTAGCGTAGCTATTACTATCAATGGCCAATTCAATACTATTTGTTGTATGTTCAAATGGTTTCGCTCCAAAAATAATTCCCAAACTTCCCCTTGCAAAATAGTCAATTATAGGACCAAAGGTGAAATTCCGAAAATCTCTATAAGGGAGACTACTGTTGTATAAAAATCCTCTCGCTAATACTCCAAAACTGGTTCCCTGTTTATAAATAAAATCAAGAAGAATATCCCAAAATCCTGTATGAGAAACTTGCACATTATCTCGTACATAATTAAGAATTCCCATTGCTAACATAAGAATAGGTGATCCAACAAAAATGGCCAATTTCTCTTTGAAGCCAATCCATTTTCCCTTTTCAGTCTGCTCACGCATAAAATAATATACAAAAGCAAATAGAATACTTAAAATGAAAGGATTACGTGTTCCTATTGCTAAATGAATAGTATTTGCGATAATAAAGGACACTAGTACTGCTGTCGCGTGTAATTTTTTTGGTTTGGTTGCCAAGTACATACACATCGCATAAACCGTAAATGTCGATAAGATATAGGTAAAATATGGAAGTTGACTCTCAAAATTTGCATAATAGTTGTAATAAGAAGTCTGTAAACGATAAAGCAAACGTTCAAGTAGTCTTAAAAAGTAAAATGGATAGGTAATCAAAAATACACTCAGTGATACAAAACGTAAGTTTTTTATAAAGTTTGCAGTAGATTCTTGTCTAACTTCTATATCGTGAACTTTCTTTCTATTGATGTAATAACTAGCAATAAATCCTCCTATTGTCAGTCCCAATATTGAGACGATTACCACCAAAAAAGAAAAGCGATAAGCAATAGGTTGGTAAGTGTCTAAGGCTCCATCTCTAAAGTAATCTATCGTGGGTCTAGATACCAAGAATATAAAAATTGTAATATAAAAAATAAAGTGAATTAAATAATATTTTATATTATTCCAGCAAAATAGAAGGCTACTAATCAGCAACAATAGTAGAGTCGTTAAAAGTACGACATTTTCATTTGTAAACAAATAAGTGATGCCACTTAAAATTGTTAAGAAATAGCTTAGAATGGTCGCACAAAGCAATATTCGTTTGCCATCAATCATTTCTCTCCTCCTTTTCTAATTAATTTTTCTTGACTGTTCAATATTTTTCAGTAACAATATTCGATACAATCGTATGTTTAAAAATAGAGCTAAAGCACTAATTCGTCTCCCCGTTCTAAAAATAGGATTTTTAAAAATAGAAAAAGCGTGCTTCTTCAAAAAATGATAAATCGCTGGATATTCTTTAATTTCTCTGTAATCCTCTACCAAAAGCATCTTATCCAGAATAAAGAAGTGGGCATAGGCCAATCTGAAGAAAGCGACCTCCTTCAAGTCAGGATAGTTTTTCACAACTTCATTATAAAATTTTTGATAGATATCAATATAGGCTAAATCCTTTTCTGCATAAGGTTTGGTCGTAATGCTATCCCCTCTATGAAAATAGTAATAATAGGGTTTCGTATTAACCACATACTTCTTTGCCAACTTGATTAAATCAAAATGATAATAAGCATCTTCGTAAATCAATCCCTTTGGAAAGGATAGGGCAGTTGCAATCTCTCTCTTGATTAGCTTATTGCAAATCGTTCCAGGTATTTTTTCACCTATGAGGTATTCCCTCAGAAATGTTTGAGAATCACAGACAAAATAATCATCCTGATTGGCTGACTGTGGGCTTTCATCATTTGCATAGACATTCATGACGCCACAGCTCGAAACATCTGCATCTTCTTGAATTAATTGCTCATATAAACTCTGAATCATATCTGGATGGATATAATCATCCGAGTCAATAAAAATCAGATAATCCCCATGAGCCTGCTTCATTCCATCGTTTCGCGCTTGTGACAGGCCTTCGTTATTTTTATGAAGCACTAACACCCTTTCATCTTGTTCAGCGATTGAATCGCACAAGCGACCACTTTCATCCGTTGACCCATCATCAACAAGAATGATTTCCAGATTTTGATAGGTCTGCTTCTGAATGGAGGCTATCGATTTTTCTAGGTATTGCGCCACATTATAGACTGGAACAATCACACTAATTAATGCAGTTTCCATGCTACTCCTCTAATAGTTTTTCTACTTGTTCGATTTGTTTAGCAATTGTAAATTGTTGAATGAATTGGCTAGCTTCATTAACATCAAAGTTTGAAGCAGAAGTCATGTAGTTCGTAATTGCCTGAGCTGCCTCTTGATTGCTCTCAATGATTTGTCCGAATCGGCCTTCTTGGGATAATTCCTCGGCACCTCCGACATCAGTAGAGACAAAAGGGATTCCAAGACTCAAGGCTTCTACATAAACACCAGGAAAACCTTCTTGCTTAGACATAGACAAGAGAACTTTCATCTGAGATAAATACTGGTAAGGATTTTTTTGATAACCAAGAAAATGTACATAGTCTTCAAGCTGATACTCTTTGACCTGTTTTTTCAGTTCCTCTTCCATGTCACCAGCACCTATAAAGTAAAGGTGATAGTGTTTTCCTTCTTGATGCAATAGTCGTATCACTTCCACTACACGGTCAGAACCCTTATTTTCCTCAATACGTCCAATGGTACAGATGCTTTGAGGCGCAATCTCGATATCTATCTTCTCTTGAGATTTTTCTAAAATACTCTTAAAATCGTAACCATTGTATACCGTTTGTAATTTCGAAGAATAATCTGGGTACACTTCTTTGATAGAATTACTGGTCTTTTTTGAAATTCCTACTATAGCATCCGCAGCATCCAACTGACGTCTATGTGATTCACGTTTTGAACTATCCTTTAAGAATTCCTCAATACTTCCATGAATCCAAGATATCTTCTTGACTTCTTTCCGCTCTGAGAACAAGAGCGGTGGATTCATAATCGTAAAAGAAACTTCAACATCATAATCATCTTTTACAAGCAAACGACGAGTCAGCCTTGGAAAATAGATTCTTATTCTCCATAAAAGAGCTCGTAACCATCTTGGTTGACGATAATCCTGAAAAGCCTTTAAAATATGAACATTGTTGGGAACCGTTTCATACCCCTTATCAAAGTGTTCCATTTCAAGAATATCAATATCATACTTCTCTGGATCCAGATTTGAAACAATGGTAGATAGAATCTTCTCTGCTCCGCCTCCAAGAGAAAAGGACCACATGAAAAACAGAATTTTTTTCTTATCCACCATATTCTCCCTTGTATTCTGTATAAGACTTATCCATATCAGCTATGACAGCATCATGATGCGGTACTTGCTTGTCCGCTGGTGGCGGTGTCATATAATCCCCAAAAGCAGTGCTGAGATAGGCATCGTAGCCAACTGGAATGGGCATCTCTGTTCCTTCGAATGGCAAAAAGAGATTGTCTTCAAAGGATGCGATTGGGTATTTGTTTCGCATGTAGCCGGGACCTGAGCATAATTCCGTAATTCCATCGCTCTCAGCCAGACCATACTTGGTCATTTCTTTTTCAGCTTTTTTCCAAATGCGATAACGTAGAGATTCTGGAGTTAGGCCGAGTAAGATGCGACTTCCCCATTTCATGATGGCACCATGCTTTTCTGGGATAGTTTGGGCGCAAAAGAGTGAATAAATCAAGGCCCAACGAACCTGTTTCTTACGCTCAGCCGGATTTTTAGGATAATAATCCAAAGGTAAAACATCCAAAGCCAAACCGTGTGGCAAATTCAAATCCTTCTGATAAGGCTTGATACAAGTGGTTTCCTTGTCACGAATGGTGATAAAAAGGTTACGGTCTACAAAATCCTTCTTGCTCTTTGACAAGAAATAACGCTCATCTGCATAACGGGGCCACAGTTCTGCCAATTTTTCATAGTCCTTGCGGGGCATGAAAAAATCTAAGTCATCATCCCAAGGAATGAAGCCCTTATTACGAAGGGCGCCAATAGCTCCTCCACCACAGAGATAGCACAACAAATCATGTTCTTTACAAAATGCGACGAAATATTCAGCCATTTCCAGGCTACGAGCCTGAATCGCTTTCAAATCACTCATATCTCTCCTCTTCTGTCCAATAACGAGTTATATCATTTTATTATACCATAAAAAAGCCTTAAAAATCTATCAGATAGTAAGAAAAACCAAAGCTCATACCACCATTTCACTAGTGAATCAAACTTTGATTTTCATTTATCGCCTCTTATCTCATCCCCATTTGAGCGAGTTTGGTCCGGTATTTATTTTGATCGACAAGAAGTCCTTGCCCTCCATAGACATCATAAGCATCTACCCAGTCACCAAGTTCTGGTACTGTGAGTCTTTCAATTCCATTTTGAGCACCTTCTAGGACAGATAATCCATTGGTCAACAAAAAGCTATACGGTAGATTTGTTGAAGTCATTCCAAAGACTTTTCCAAGTGCCTCTGATCCTGTAAAAAGCTTGGTTGGATTTTTAATCTGCTCAAGAACAGCTGACATGACTTGTTGTTGTCTCTTGGTACGACCATAGTCCCCTTCATCATCATCACGGAAACGAGCATAGTTCAGCAAGGTGGATCCATTCATCTGCTGTTTTCCAACTTTGATAGTTTGAGTTGGGGACTCTGTCTCTGTTGCATGAAGGTCATCTCCAACTGTGGCTTCTGTCAAAGGTTGACCATTCAATGTTGAGAATTGGGCATCAATCGTTACTCCGTCAGGGAAGAGGGTATCAATGGCTGTTGCAAAGGCCTGGAAGTCGACCAGGGCATAGTACTTGATGTCCAAATCAAAGTTGTCTTTTAGAACCTTACGGACCATTTCTGCCCCTTTTTGCCCTTCTTGTTCCCCAAGTTCATAGGCAACATTTAGTTTGTTATCCGTCTGTTTCTGGCCATTTACAATCTTACTATACCCGTCGATATAAACTAAGTTGTCACGCATAAAGCTGACTAGCTTGATCTTTTTATCCGATCCGCTGACATTTAACACCATGATCGTATCGGTACGGGTTTCTGCACTATTTTGACCGATACGGCCATCTGTCCCCATGACTAGGATATTCACACCGTCTTTGGTATCCTGACCGTTAAAGACCTCTACTTGAGCCGCCTTGGCGTCAGCTGGCTTATTTGTTGGATTGGCCGCTGACTGGAACCCTCGAAGAAACATGAAAATCATCCCTGCAGCCACACATGTAATCAACAGCAAGAACCAAGTCAGTATTCGTTTGAAGCGAATTCTTCTTTTTTTCTTTTTGACTTTAGGCAGAGGAGCTACCTTTTCACGTCTCTTAGATCGACTTCTACTGCCATAAGTCGGAAGATCAATATCTCTACCCCAAGTTTCTTCTTTTTCCTCTTGGTAGAAATGGTGAACTTCAGACTTGGGACCTGTCATTTTTTGTTGCAGATAATCAAACTCCCTCCGTTCACGGTCGTTGAGGTAATGAATATTTTTGAAGAGATAGTCATAACGTAACTGCTCGTGATGACTTAAAGGATTTTCTTTGCTCATTGACTCTCCTTTTCTATATCAGTTATGGTAAAAATCGGGTAGGTTCCCAGTATCTTGTGCTGGATTCCAATGGCTTCTAGTTCTTGTCTGGCAAAATGAACCAGTTTTTTGTCACTATAGTCCACATCAATAATGAAAAAGTATTCTCCCAAGGCTGTTTTAAGGGGGCGACTTTCAATCTTTGTTAAATCAATCCCTCTCCAAGCAAAGGTCGAAAGTGCCTTGTAAAGAGCACCAGGTAAGTTGTCTGGTAAGGTCAAGGCCAAACTCATTTTTTCAGCTTGCGAGTTCAAAGGAATCATCGGTATCTCTGCCCCTAACACCCAAAAACGTGTGAAATTGGCTTCCATTTCCTGAATATCCTCAGCAATCAATTCCAAGCCATATTCTTCAGCTGAACTTCTAGGAGCAATAGCTGCATAAGGCTGTTCTGGATGTTCCGAGATAAAGCGGGCCGCATAGGCGGTACTGGCTGTTACCTCAATTTTGGCCTCTGGATACTGTTCATCTATGAATTTCTTTCCTTGAGCCAGAGCCTGAGGATGAGAAAAAATCTTCTCAATTTTTGACTGACCTGGCACTGCCATCAGCTGCTGGTGAATGGGTTGAACAATTTCTGCAACTGCTTGGATGCGAGCCTGATGAAAAAGGTAATCCAAGCTTTCATGGACACTACCTTCAATGGAGTTTTCAACTGGTACCACAGAATAGTCCACAAAACCCTGTTCATAGGCCTTGATGACATCTGTGATATTGGCAAAAGCCTGCAATTCCTCTTTGGGAAATGCTGTCTGCACAACATGATGCGAAAAAGATCCCTTGGGACCTAGATAGGCAATTTTCATCTCAGTTCCTCTATAATTTCCTCTGGGCTTAACTTGGTCACATCCAGAACTTGACTAGCTACTTCCTCATACCATGTCTGTCTTTCTTGGAAAATTCTGGCTAGCTCTTCCTTACTATGATTTAGAAAGAGCGGGCGCTGATTGTCCTTGTCAGCTGCGATACGTTGGTAGAGGGTTTCAAAATCGGCTTTCAGATAGATGTTATCAGGATTTTGCTTGAGCACGTCACGATTTCTTCGAGAAATGACGACTCCTCCGCCAGTTGACACAACTCGGTCCGTTTTTAGTAAGTCAGCTAGAACTTCTGACTCTACTTGACGAAAGGCCACTTCTCCTTTTTCAGCGAAGAAATCCGCAATGGACATGCCCAAACGTTCCTCGATTAAGGCATCCATATCGATGTAGTCTGGGTCCAATCCTCTAGCGATTGTAGACTTACCAGCTCCCATAAATCCGAGTAATACCTTAGCCATGAATCAAGCTCTCCAAATCATCAAAGAAGCTAGGATAGCTAGTATTGATGGCTTCAGCACGGTCAAGTTCCACTTCTCCATCCGCAACCAAGAGGGCTGCGATGGCTGTCATCATCCCAATTCGATGGTCACCAAACGTATTGACTCTAGCGCCATGAAGTCTTGATTTTCCTTTGATAATCATCCCATCTGCTGTAGGAGTGATATCCGCCCCCATGCTATTTAAAGCATCTGCCACCACCTGAATGCGGTCTGTTTCCTTGACCTTGAGTTCCTCAGCATCCTTAATGACTGTTTCACCTTGCGCTTGTGTCGCTAAAAGGGCAATAATGGGCAATTCATCAATCAAACGTGGAATCAAGGCGCCACCAATCTCTGTTCCTTTTAAGTCAGAAGACTCGACAATTAAGGTAGCAGATTTAGCGATTGGATCAATTTCAGTTATTTCTAGTTTTCCTCCCATGGCACGAATGACATCAATAATACCAGTACGCGTCTCATTGATGCCTACATTCTGCAGCACCACACGAGAGTTTGGAACAATCAAACCTGCGACCAACCAAAAGGCTGCACTGGAAATATCTCCTGGAACAACTACCTTTTGTCCGGTCAGTTTTTGTGGTCCTTGAACTGTGATTTTCTTGCCATCCACACTTAAATGGCCACCAAATTGTTGCAACATATCTTCGGTGTGGTTACGAGTACATTCTTTCTCGATAATAACGGACTCCCCCTGAGCCTGCAAGGCTGCAAATATCAAGGCAGACTTGACTTGCGCAGAGGCGATTGGCAACTCATAGTGAATAGGTGTTAGGTTTTTCGTCCCTTTTAGGCGAAGAGGGGGCAGGTCTCGCTCCGTTTGCCCTGAGATGCTAACGCCCATTTTTTTCAGTGGAATCGTCACGCGATCCATAGGACGTTTGGAAAGACTATCATCTCCGAACATTTCAACTTCAAAATCTGCACCAGCAAGGACACCTGAAATCAGGCGAATCGAGGTGCCAGAATTCCCCATATCCAAGGCATTTTGTGGCGCTTTTAAGCCATCCATGCCAACACCTTGAATGGTGATAACCCCATCTTTATCCTCAATTTCAACACCAAGGTCACGAAAAACCTGCATGGTTGAAAGCACATCCTCTCCACGCAGAATATCATAAACCTTGGTCTCTCCCTCAGCCAAACTACCAAAAATAATCGAACGATGGCTGATAGACTTGTCACCTGGAACCCGGATACTGCCATGTAAGTGGCGAATGTTTGTTTTTAGTTTCATAGTTGACCTCATACTTGCAACACTTTTTCTTATTTTATCACAAAAAAGCCAGAAATTCCTGAAATTTCTGGCTTTTATACAGATAAAATACTATTTCAACAATTCTGAAACAGGTTCAAAGACAATTTTTTCAATGTCCGAAAGATAAATGGATAATTGTTGCTGTTTGGCAAAGAAATCTGACAAAAGAGCGTTCGCTTGGATTTGTTTGCTGAAAGACTGCATCTTTTCTTGGAAAGAGGCGTCTGGCATTTGTCCCGTTTGCGCCATGACTTGGATTTCTTGCTGGAAGGCGATATAGTCTGCAAAAATCTTGCTAGCTTGTTCATCAGCTTGGATGGCATCTTTGGCTACCTTAACTGCCTTGTATTCTGGTAATTCACGTAACCCGCGGCTAAGTTCATTTGCACTATCGTAAATATTTGACATGATTTTCTCCTTATTTGATGACGACTGTATAGTCTGTATTTTCTGTAATTAAGCGCTCAGCTCGTTCCAGATCCTGAGCATTTTTAAAGGAAATTTGTAGAATCCCGTGAATATCCTCACGGTTTTCTTCGTTGATGTGAATGTTGACCAAGGAAGTTCCACGTAGCAATTCCAAAATCCGCAAGATGACATCTTCTTCATCGGGAACGTCGACATAGAGGTCATAAGAGCTATCCACACCACCACGTTTATGGATTTCCATGGCCTGACGTTGCGCACGCGCTTGATTGAAAAAGTTCCAAATATGCTCTTCTTCACCCTGGCTAATGGCCTGACCAATCCCATCTAATCGTTCCTTGAAATCCTCAATCCGATCTAGGATGATTTCACGATTAGACAAGAGAATAGAAGTCCACATACCTGGCTCACTCTCCGCAATCCGAGTCATATCTCGAAAACCACCCGCTGCAAAGCGCCTTGCCAGCTCATGTTCCTGAGCATAAACTGCTGTCTGCTCCATGAGACTGGAAGCCAGAATATGAGGAAAATGGCTAATCTGAGAAGTCACCCGATCATGCTCCTTGGCATCAATCTCGATAAAACGAGCATGAAGGCCTGAAAGCAGATCCTTCATTTCCTCAAGTGTGTCAGGACTTGTCAGGCTCGAAGGTGTGAAGATATAGTAGGCATTTTCAAAGAGATTAACATCCGCAGAGGCAGCCCCTGTCTTGTGGCTACCAGCCATGGGATGGGCCCCGACAAAGCGAACAGGCTTTCCAGCCAAATACTGCTCCGCCGCATCTACAATGGCTGACTTGGTTGAGCCCGCATCCGAGATAATGACGCCTTCTTTCAAATCTAAATCTGCCAGTTCCTTAATAAAAGCAATGGTCTGCTTGATTGGCAAGGTCAGGATGATGACATCTGCTAGGGGAGCGAAACTGGCAAAATCATCTGTCGCACGGTCTATCATTCCTCGCTCCAAGGCAATGTCTCTCGAAGCCTGGCTACGATTATAACCTAAAATTTCATAATCAGCATGATCACGCTTGATACCGAGTGCCATCGAAGCACCAATCAAACCGAGACCCGCGATATAGATGGTTTTTGCCATAAGGACTCCTTAATAGTTCTTTGTATAGTCTCGGTGCTTGGCAACTGCCTCTTTTAATTCTTCAAGATTATCTGATGAGAATTTTTCAAGGATTTCTTGTGCCAGAACCGTTGCTACAACAGCTTCCATGACTACACCTGCTGCTGGCAGGGCGGTCGGATCACTTCTCTCCACGGTTGCCTTGTAAGGTTCGTGGGTTTCGATATCCACACTCATAAGTGGTTTGTAGAGAGTCGGAATAGGTTTCATAACACCACGAACAACAATGGGTTGCCCATTGGTCATACCACCTTCGAAACCGCCCAGATTATTGGTACGACGAGTATAGCCGTCTTCTTTAGACCAGAGAATTTCATCCATAACTTGGCTGCCTTTGCGGTAACCAGCTTCAAATCCAAGACCAAATTCCACCCCTTTAAAGGCATTGATAGAAACAACTGCTTGGGCCAATCGCGCATCTAATTTTCTGTCCCATTGGACATAAGAGCCAAGACCAACTGGAACGCCTCCGACGACTGTCTCCACAACCCCACCGATGGTATCACCGTCACGTTTGATTTGGTCAATATAGTCCTTGATTTCCTGTTCTCGTTCTTTGTTGACAATAGAAACTTCAGACTGGGCAGCTCGTTCCTTAATCTCTGCAACTGTCAGATTTTCAGGAACATCGATTTTCTTGCCACCAAAAACCACGACATGGTTGGCAATCTCCATATCCAGCTCAGCTAAGAGACGTTTAGCTACTGCCCCAACTGCCACTCGCATGGTGGTTTCACGAGCTGATGAGCGCTCCAAAGAATTTCGCAAATCATCAAAACGGTACTTGATGCCCCCAACCAAATCGGCATGACCGGGACGTGGATGGGTGATTTTCCGCTTACTTTTAAGGCGGTCTTCGATGTCTTCAGCAGACATGATATCCAGCCATTTCTGGTGGTCCTTATTGATAACATCCATGGTAATGGGAGCCCCTGTCGTCTTCCCGTGACGAACGCCAGAAGTAAAGACAACCTGGTCACTCTCAATCTTCATACGACCGCCTCGACCGTAGCCACCCTGACGGCGTTTAAGGTCTCCATTAATATCCTCAGCTGTCAAAGGAAGTCCAGCTGGAATTCCTTCAATAATAGCCGTCAGACGAGGACCGTGTGATTCTCCTGCAGTTAAATATCTCATACGTTCTCCTTATTTTACCAAGTAGTCTTTCATCTCTTCCAGAGAAACTGGGTGAATGGTCGCTGAACCAAGCTCTGGCACCAAGACCAATTTCAAGGTGTTGCCACGTGCTTTCTTGTCATGAGTAAGTGCCTGATAGAGCTTGTCAACATCCCAGTTTTCATAGTCAACAGGCAAGCCAAATTTCTGACACATCTCTGTGATGGACTGGGTTATTCCAGCTGGCATAAGGCCTTTTCCCTCAGCAACCTTGGAAATCTGTACCATTCCCATAGCCACAGCTTCTCCATGCATGACCTTTCCATAACCAGCAGTCGCTTCGATAGCATGACCAATGGTGTGACCAAAATTGAGGTAAAGGCGAACACCGTTGTCCAACTCATCCTCTACCACCATCTTACGCTTCACCTGACAAGAATGTTCAATCAAAGTCTCCGCATGTTCCAGTATACTCTCAACAGAACCATCCAGGTCCGTTAAGAGAGCCCACAGTTCTGGATCCTCAATCAAGCCGTACTTGATAACCTCACCCATCCCTTCAATCAACTCTCTTTTCCCGAGTGTTTCAAGGACAAGCGGATCAATCAGAACCCCATCCGGTTGGGCAAAAGTACCCACCATATTCTTAGCAAATGGAGTGTTAACACCTGTCTTTCCACCGATAGAAGAATCAACCTGGGCTGTCAAACTAGTCGGAATCTGAACAAAGTGAATGCCCCGCATATAGGTAGAGGCCACAAAACCAGCCAGGTCTCCAACGACACCACCACCAAGAGCCACAATCCCATCGCTACGAGTCAAACCTTGCTTGACTAGAAATTCATAGACCTTCTGAACAGTGGTTAAATTTTTTCGTTCTTCGCCTTCTAAAAAGTCAAAAACAGCTACCTGAAAACCAGCATCTTCTAGGCTGAGTTTAACCTTCTCTGCATAGAGAGAAGCTACATGGTTATCTGTCACAATGACTACCTTTTGAGGTTGCCAGAGTTCTCGCAACCATTGACCAGCCTGAGCTAGACAACCTTTTTCAATCTGAATATCATAAGGATGATGAGGAATATCGATTCTGATTTTCATAGTAGGGTCTCCTTTTTTATTGGTATTTTTCTGTTAAGGACTGCCAAATCTCATCTGTTGGCATTTCTTTACCTGTCCACAGTTGAAAAGCTTCAGCGGCTTGATAGAGCAACATCCCCAGACCATTGACGGCTGGATTGCCCTGACTTCTAGCCCATTTCAAAAACGGCGTCTCAAAGGGTTGGTAAATGATATCTGCAACCAAGAGATTCTCTGGCAAATTGATGCTTTCTGGAACTGGGGACGACTGCCCATCCATCCCCACACTGGTCGCATTGACTAGTAAGTGCGAATCGGCAATCCTTGCTTGCAGTTCAGAAAGATCTTCTAAAACATACAAGTCCACTTTAAATCCTGTTTGCTTCTGCAACTTGTCTAGGTAAGGTCTTGTTTTTTCCATGGAAGCTGAACGCACAAAGACAGAAATCTGACTGACGCCGTCCAAAATGGCTTGTGCCAAAATAGACTTAGCCGCACCACCTGCTCCCAGAATAGTCATTTTCTTATCCGAGATTGTAAAAGAAGGCAAGCTCTTAAAGAATCCCTTGCCATCTGTATTATATCCAATTAAAGTGCCATTATGATTGACAACAGTATTGACCGCCCCAATCAAACGAGCCTCATCACTCAACTCATCCAGATAAGGAATCACTTGCTCCTTGTAAGGCATAGACAGGTTGATTCCAAACATCTGGTAACGGCGAATATTGGCGACTGTTTCTGCCAAATCACCCGCTTCAATCTCCCAAGCTACATAGACACCATTCGTAGCTGTCGCCTCAAAGGCCCTATTATGGATGAAAGGTGAAATAGAGTGTTTGATGGGTTTTGCAACAACTGCAGCTAAACGTGTGTAGCCATCAAGCTTCATCCAAAATCTCCCTGATTTTTTTCATGTTTGATAGAGAAATCTGACCTGGGGCACTCGCTTCATCCAGACTAGCAAATGACCAACTCGAACCCGTCACATCTGAAGTAATGCGCGATACCTTGCCCATTTTCCCCATGGAAATGGTCACGTACTCTTGCTCAGGATTGAGTGTTTTAAATCCTCGTGTGTAGTTCATCAGGTCTAAAACATCCTGCTCCGTATGGGCCATAACTGATACCTTGACCACTTTTGGAGAGAGACTAGTCAACTCAGACAGGATTTCCATCATGTTTTCAGGTGTCTCTTGGAAATTATGATAGCTCAATACGAGATTTGGAAAATCCAACATTTCCTCAAAAACGTCCTTGTAGCTGAAATACTCGAAATCTACATAATCCGGCTGATAGAGTTGAGTAACTTCCTTGATGATTTGAACATACTCTTCTGAAGAAAGTTCGATTTCTCCTCCCTCAGCGCGAGTCCGAAGGGTAAAGACAAGTTCACGTCCTGCAAATTTCTCAAAGATAGCAGGTGCTACCTGTAAAATAGCGTCCTTTGCAAGAAAGTCCGCACGCCACTCAATGATATCGGCATCTTCATACCTAGTGGCATCCAGTTCTTGCGCTTCTTCTAAACTTCTTGGCATTACTGAGACTACTAATTTCATTTACTAACCTTCATACTAATCACCTTGAGGTAATTACTGCTTTCATCTTTTTTATTATAGGCAAAGTCTGCTGGAAGACCATATTGGTTTAAGATCTGATACCTTCTTCCAGCAAAACCTTTATCAATTTGTTCTGTAAATTTCTGGCGGGAAACATTGGCGGCATTAGTACTGGCAATGATAACGCCTCCCGGATTTAAAATCTCTAGACTCTGGGAAATCAACTTGTGATAGTCCTTCGCCACAGAAAATGTTTGTTTTTTATTGCGGGCAAAGCTAGGCGGATCAAGAACAATCACATCATAGGTCAAACCCTTTCGCTTGGCATACTTGAAATATTCAAAGACATCCATAACGATAAAACGGTGATTGTCCGTGCTGAATCCATTTGCTTGAAAATGAGCTTCTGATAGCTCTCTCGACCGTTTGGCCAAGTCGACAGAAGTCGTCTCACTCGCGCCTCCCATAGCTGCAGCAACAGAAAAGGCAGCCGTATAGGAAAACATATTGAGCAAGGATTTGCCCATGGCTAGACCGTCAACCAGACTTCCACGAACCTCATGCTGGTCTAGGAAAATCCCTGTCATCAAGCCATCATTCATAAAGACTTGATAGAGCACGCCATTCTCAAGAACAGTAAAATAGCCTGGCGCTTCCTCACCATAAACATGGGCAGACTCGTAATCTAGACCTTTAAAACGAATCTTTTCGTACGCTCCCAAGACCTCAGGAAAAACTTCCTTAAAAGCCTTTACTATCAGCTTACGAATCTGGTAAACAAACGAGTTGTACCACGAAAAGACAGCATAATCTCCGTAGAGATCAACAGTCAGGCCACCAAAACCATCCCCCTCTTGGTTAAAAAGGCGAAAGGCAGTGGTCAAGTCATCCTGATAATAAGGTTTTCTAGCTCTCTTGGCCTTACGAAACAGAGCTTCAAAAAAGATTTGGTTAAAGCTAACCTTTTCCTTACTGACCATCCAGCCGATGCCTTTGTTTTGCTGAGAAAGATAGGCACTTCCTAAAAACTTCCCGTCTTGACTAAGAACTTCTACTGCCTGATCCGTTAGACCAATATCTCTTAAATCACTTGCTTCCAAAAGAACTAGACCCTTAGCTAGCTTTTTTTCAACACGTCTGCTGACCCTAATCCTATTCATAGCTACTATTATAGCAAATTTTATGACAATTCTCAAAAAAGAAACCGCTTATCCATTTTTACTTTAGTTTACTAAGTGCCATTTTTGTTAAAATAAGTTTACTCAATTTATTTTTTCCCCTAAACATTCTTTTTCTAGCAATGGGAAGGAAATAGTGTCTTTAAAAATAGACAATTCTAGAAATGAGTATAGAAAATTGCGCAAACGTTTGCCTGGTGTTAAACTTTATGGTAGAATATAACTCATCATTGATAAGCAAGAGGAAAAACAATGCAAAATCAGACACTTATGCAATACTTTGAGTGGTATCTGCCCCACGACGGCCAACACTGGACGCGACTGACAAAAGACGCAGAGCATCTAGCAAACCTTGGTATCAGCCATGTCTGGATGCCACCTGCCTTCAAGGCAACCAACGAAAAAGATGTCGGCTATGGTGTTTACGATCTTTTTGACCTAGGTGAATTTCACCAAAAAGGGACTATCCGTACCAAGTATGGGTTTAAAGAAGACTATCTTCAAGCCATTCAAGCCTTAAAGGCTCAGGGAATTCGACCTATGGCCGATGTGGTGCTCAATCACAAGGCTGCAGCCGATCACATGGAATCCTTTCAAGTTATTGAAGTGGACCCTGAGGACCGTACCGTTCAACTAAGCGAGCCCTTCACTATCAATGGCTGGACTCACTTTACTTTCGATGGTCGTCAAAATACCTACAATGACTTCCACTGGCACTGGTACCACTTTACAGGTACAGACTACGATGCCAAACGTCGCAAGTCTGGCATTTACCTGATCCAAGGAGACAATAAAGGTTGGGCAAATGAGGAATTGGTCGATAACGAAAACGGAAACTACGACTACCTCATGTACGCTGACCTAGACTTTAAGCATCCTGAAGTCATCCAAAATATCTATGACTGGGCTGACTGGTTCATGGAAACGACTGGTATAGCTGGTTTTCGCTTGGATGCTGTCAAGCACATTGACTCTTTCTTTATGCGCAATTTCATCCGCGATATGAAGGAAAAATACGGTCAAGATTTCTATGTTTTTGGTGAATTTTGGAATCCAGATAAAGAAGCCAATCTAGACTACCTTGAAAAAACAGAAGAACGCTTTGACCTTGTCGATGTTCGTCTCCACCAGAATCTCTTTGAAGCCAGTCAAGCTGGAGCAAATTACGACCTTCGTGGCATTTTCACAGATAGCTTGGTTGAACTAAAACCCGATAAGGCTGTGACCTTTGTCGACAACCATGATACCCAACGAGGTCAAGCCCTTGAGTCTACTGTTGAAGAATGGTTCAAACCAGCAGCCTATGCCCTTATTCTATTACGCCAAGATGGTCTTCCATGTGTCTTTTACGGAGACTATTATGGCATTTCAGGGCAATATGCTCAACAAGATTTCAAAGAAGTTCTTGATCGTCTCCTAGCCATCCGAAAAGACAGGGCCTATGGAGAGCAAACAGACTACTTTGACGATGCCAACTGTATCGGATGGGTTCGTTCAGGTGCTGAACATCAATCCCCAATCGCAGTCTTGATTTCAAATGACCAAGAAAACAGCAAGACTATGTTTGTCGGGCAAGAATGGGCTGACCAAACCTTTGTTGATCTCCTTGAAAATCATCCAACACAAGTTACAATCAATGCTGACGGTTATGGAGAATTTCCAGTAGCAGCGGGTTCAGTCAGTGTCTGGACAGCAAAATAAACCTATCAGTTACAAGTCAAATCCAACCGGATTTGGCTTTTTTGTATGCACAAAAAGACCTACCCAAATGGATAGATCTTTGCTTGATTACAATTTACCTGCTACTGCATCCAAGAGTTCCTGGATTTTCGCTTGGTTGCTTCCTCCTGCCATGGCCATGTCTGGTTTACCACCACCACGTCCATCGACGATTGGAGCCAATTCTTTGACAAGGTTTCCTGCATGCACATCTTTTGTCTTGCTAGCTACAAGAACATTGACTTTGTCACCGATAGCGGCGACTAGGACAAGCACATCAGAGTAGTCTTTTTGTTTCCAGTTATCCGCAAAGGTACGAAGGGCACCTGCATCTGATACAGATACTTGGCTAGCAATGTAACGGTGACCGTTTGCTTCTTGAATATTCTTAAAGACATCGCCTGCTGCCGCTGCCGCTACTTTTTCTTTCAACTCAGCATTTTCTTTTTGGAGCTGACGAAGTTGTTCTTGAAGTCCTTCAACCTTATGAGGTACTTCTTTTAGTTGAGGCGCTTTCAAGGTTGCTGCGACGGCTTTCAGAGCATCTTCTTGTTCGCGGTAGGCTTCAAAGGCTTCCTCACCAGTCACTGCCAAGATACGGCGAGTTCCTGAACCGATCCCTTCTTCTTTGACAATCTTGAAGAGGCCAATTTCAGAAGTGTTACCTACGTGGGTACCACCACAAAGTTCCACTGAGTAGTCACCAATCGTAACAACACGAACTTCTTTACCGTATTTCTCACCAAAGAGGGCCATAGCTCCCATTTCTTTAGCAGTATCAATATCCGTCTCAACAGTCTTGATAGCAATTGCTTCCCAGATTTTCTCATTGACTTGCTGTTCAATGGCGCGCAATTCTTCAGGAGTTACTGCTTGGAAGTGTGTGAAGTCAAAGCGAAGGAATTCGACTTCGTTAAGGGATCCTGCTTGTGTCGCATGGTTTCCAAGGATATTGTGAAGGGCTGCATGGAGCAAGTGAGTTGCTGTGTGGTTTTTCATGACACAGTGACGGCGATTGGTGTCGATAGCCAATGTGTATTCTTGGTTCAAAGTAAGCGGTGCAAGAACCTCAACCGTATGAAGAGCTTGTCCATTTGGCGTTTTTTGAACATCTGTCACTGTAGCTACACGGTTTCCAGCAGCATCCAAGATTTGACCATGGTCAGCTACTTGTCCACCCATTTCAGCGTAGAATGGTGTTTCCGCAAAGACAAGAGAAGCAGTTCCTTCTGAAACAGCTTCAACTTCAGCATTGTCCGCTACGATAGCCACCAACTTAGAAGGCAATTGACTGGCATTGTAGTTGAAGACACTTCCCACTGTGATATTTTGAAGGGTTTCATTTTGCATTCCCATTGAGCCCCCTTTGACAGCTGACGCACGCGCACGTTCTTGCTGCTCTTTCATGGCTGCTTCAAAACCTTCACGGTCTACAGTCATACCAGCTTCATCAGCGATTTCTTCCGTCAACTCCACTGGGAATCCGTAAGTATCGTAGAGTTTGAAGACATCTTGCCCCGCGATAACGTTTTGACCTTTCGCTTTCAAATCAGCTACAATGGTTTCTGCAAAGTGTTGACCTGAATGAAGGGTACGGGCAAATGATTCTTCTTCGCTCTTAACGATTTTCTCGATAAAGTCACGTTTTTCAAGCACTTCTGGGTAGTAGCTTTCCATGATTTTTCCAACAGTTGGAACGAGTTTGTAAAGGAAAGGCTCGTTGATGCCCAATTTTTGACCGTGCATAGACGCGCGACGGAGGAGACGGCGAAGGACATAACCACGACCTTCATTTCCAGGAAGGGCACCATCACCGATGGCAAATGAAAGAGAACGAATATGGTCCGCAATGACCTTAAAGCTCATGTTATCGCCATCTTGGTCGTAGACCTTACCTGACAATTTCTCAACTTCACGAATGATTGGCATGAAGAGGTCTGTTTCAAAGTTTGTCTTAGCCCCTTGGATAACTGCCACCAAACGCTCCAAACCAGCGCCCGTATCAATGTTCTTGTGTGGCAATTCCTTGTACTCGCTACGAGGAACAGCAGGATCAGCGTTGAATTGTGACAAAACGATGTTCCAGATTTCGATGTAACGGTCGTTTTCGATATCCTCTGCAAGCAGACGAATACCGATGTTTTCTGGGTCAAATGCTTCTCCACGGTCAAAGAAGATTTCTGTATCAGGTCCAGAAGGTCCCGCACCAATTTCCCAGAAGTTATCTTCGATTGGGATCAAGTGGCTTGGATCCACTCCTACTTCAATCCAGCGGTTGTAAGAATCTTTATCGTCTGGATAGTAGGTCATGTAGAGTTTTTCAGCAGGGAAGTCAAACCACTCAGGGCTTGTCAAAAGCTCATAAGCCCAAGTGATAGCTTCATCACGGAAGTAATCACCGATAGAGAAGTTCCCCAACATTTCAAACATGGTATGGTGACGCGCAGTCTTCCCGACATTTTCGATGTCGTTGGTACGGATAGCTTTTTGCGCATTGGTGATACGTGGATTTTCAGGGATAATAGTCCCGTCAAAGTATTTCTTGAGGGTAGCAACCCCTGAGTTAATCCACAAAAGAGTTGGGTCGTTTACTGGAACCAAGCTGACTGATGGTTCTACAGAGTGGCCTTTGCTTGCCCAGAAATCTAGCCACATTTGGCGAACTTGAGCACTAGATAGTTGTTTCATAATATCTCCTTATTACTTGTTTAATTTGATTGGCTTTCCAGCATTTCCACATAGTCAATCGCGACACAGAGGGAAATGACCAGGTCTGCATAAGAGTCTTCATAGACGGTTACGGTGTAAGTTGAGGTCAAATGGAAAATCTCTTTCCGAATCTCGGCGACAAGCTGATCGCGGTCATCCAACAATTTGAAATTCAAATCCCAGATATTACCCTCGATACGAAGCCCGAAATCATCAAACTCATACTTATCTCGAAAGAAAGTCAACTTCTTACGAATGACGAAATTGGAACCGTTTCGTAGCTGAATAGTAAAACGAGGAAGCAAGGTGAAAAATTCTTTACTAATCTCACTGACTTGCTCACCATAGGCGTCATAGATGGTAAAGGTCTTAGGAATTTGGAAGAAAGAGCCCTCCACCTGATAGTTCACTACTCCTCTATCATCCTTGATATCGAAGCGTTCGCCCCCAAGACGAAACTTTTGTTTCACGAGAAATGTCTTCATAAACACCTCCAAAAATCAAAAGACAAGCTCACATCACGAAGGGCGAAAAACCGCGGTACCACCTTCATTCAATGAACTTGTCATTCTCTTATTCTTATGCAATTGTCTGATTGAGTAGCATGACTTCCTAGCTTAGATGGCTCGCAGCACCGCCATTTCTCTGGACTAAGATGACAGAAAATCAATTCTCAACTTTCTTATTATATCGTTTTTTGGGTTCTGCGTCAACTGGGAAAGCTGACAAGAAAGCATATCTTCTACTTCCGGTACATTTTAAACTGTAGGAAGAGGTCGCTGTATTTGCCTGTCCATTTATGGTCAAATTTCTCATAAACTTCTAGGTGTTTCATAGTATCAGCATCAGGATAGAAGGATTTATCTTCCTTGGTCTCCTCTGGGAGCATTTCCTTGGCTGGTAGGTTTGGTGTTGAGTAGCCCACATACTCCGCATTTTTCAGAGCATTTTCGGGTTTCAACATAAAGTTGATAAAGGCATAGGCGGCATCTTGGTTTTTGACTGTTTTGGGAATAACCATATTGTCAAACCAAAGGTTGCTGGCCTCTGTCGGTACCACATAGCGTAGATTTTCATTTTTTTCTAGCATTTGGCTGGCTTCACCAGAGAAGGTCACACCGATAGCAGCGTTGTTCTGAATCATGTAGCCCTTCATCTCGTCGGCAACGATGGCCTTGATATTTGGAGTCAATTTGTAGAGCTTATCCACTGTCTCTTCCAACTGCTGTGGATTCTTTGAGTTGAGGCTGTAACCAAGCGAGTTAAGCCCGAGTCCCAATACCTCACGCGCCCCATCAAAGAGCATAATGGAATCCTTGTATTCTGGTTTCCAGAGGTCATCCCAATGCTCGGGCGCCTCATCTATCATGGTTTCATTGTAAACAATTCCCAAGGTCCCCCAGAAGTATGGGATAGAGAATTTGTTGCCCGGGTCAAATGACTGGTTGAGGAACTCAGGTCCGATATTTTCGATTCCTTCAATTTTTGAATAATCGAGTGGTACCAAGAGGTCTTCGTCCTTCATCTTGTTGATCATGTACTCACTAGGGATAGCAATGTCGTAGGTTGTTCCACCCTGCTTGATTTTGGTATACATGGCTTCATTGGAGTCAAAGGTCTCGTATTGTACTTGGATTCCTGTTTCTTCTGTGAATTTCTCCAAGAGTTCTGGATCGATATAATCCCCCCAGTTGTAAATAACCAGTTTTTGACTATCTCGGCTATTGATTTTACTGTCTAGATGAGTCGCAATCCCCCACAAGACAAGGATAATTGCTGCAATTCCTGCTAAAAATGAATAGAGTTTTTTCATGCTTGCTCCTCCTTCTCACGTGAGATAAAGTAATAGCCAACAACTAGGATAATACTAAAGAGAAAGACAAGGGCAGACAGGGCATTGATTTCTAGCGAAATCCCCTTGCGAGCACGAGAGTAAATCTCGACTGATAGAGTCGAAAAGCCATTCCCTGTGACAAAGAAGGTCACGGCAAAGTCATCTAGCGAATAGGTGAAGGCCATGAAATAACCTGCAATGATAGACGGTGTCAAGTAAGGAAGCATGATTTCCTTGAACATCTGAAACTGGCTGGCACCCAAGTCATAGGCCGCATGAATCATGTCATCATTCATCTCCTTGAGGCGAGGCAAGACCATCAAGACCACGATAGGGATGGAAAAGGCCACGTGACTAGATAGAACAGTCAAAAAGCCAAGTGAAAACTTAAGCTGGGTAAAGAGAATCAAGAAGCTGGCACCAATCATAACGTCAGGCGCAACCATGAGGATATTATTGAGTGATAGAAAGGCTTCTTGGTATTTCTTGCGAGACTGGTAGATGTAGATAGCACCGAAAGTCCCGATAATGGTCGCAATCAAGGCAGCTAGAAAGGCTAAGAAAAAGGTTTGGGTGAGGATCAACATGAGACGGCCATCACCAAACATAGTTTTAAAATGGCTCAAACTAAAGCCGGTAAAGCTGTTCATATCATCCCCTGCGTTAAAGGCGTAACCAATCAGGTAAAAAATCGGCAAATAAAGGATGATAAAGACAAAGGCTAGGTAGAGATTGGCAAATTTTTTCATCGTTCTCTCCTTTCCTTGGTCACCCACATGGTGATGAACATGGTCAGGATGAGGATCACACCGATGGTAGAACCCATACCGTAGTTGTCATTGGTTAGGAAATTCTGTTCAATGGCTGTGCCCAGCGTGATAACCCGGTTCCCACCAATCAAACGTGTCAGCATGAAGAGACTCAAACTTGGGATAAAGACAGACTGAACCCCACTTCTCACTCCATTCATAGAAAGGGGGAAGATGACATGGCGGAAGGTCTCCCACTTGGTCGCACCGAGGTCATAGCTGGCATTGATGAGATTGTTATCCATATCATCCAAGACATTGAAAATCGGCAAAATCATAAAGGGAAGCTCGATGTAACTTGCGACAAAGATAAAGGAGAAATCCGTAAAGAGCAACTGCTGCGAACCGATTCCGATGAATTCCAAGAATTGGTTAATGGAGCCATTCTGACCAAAGATCCCGATAAAGGCATAAGCCTTAAGGAGCAAATTAATCCAAGTTGGCAAAATAATCAGCATGAGCCAGAGTTGACGGTGCTTGAGACGGGTCAAAAAGAGGGCTGTTGGATAGCTGATAAGAAGTGTCACTAGAGTCACAATCCCCGCATAGAGCACAGAGTTGAAGCTCATTTTGAGATAGGTCAAGTTTTGTGACGCAAAGTAGGATTTATAGTTTTCTAAACTAAACTGCCCTTCAATGTTGAAAAAGGATTGTCCAAAAATCAAGACCAAGGGTGCGAGAACAAAGAGGGCAATCCAGAGCATATAGGGCACTACAAAGAGTTTAGAGGTTGTTTTCTTCATCTCTTTCCTCCTCGATCGCGTTAATCAGACCTGCTTCTTGCTCTTCGATTTCTACGTACTCTTCGATACGAGCATCGAACTCTTCTTCGGTTTCGTTGAGACGCATGATGTGGATATCTTCTGGTTCAAAGTCCAGACCGATTTCTTCGCCAACGATGGCCTTACGAGTCGAGTGAATCATCCATTCATTTCCGAGTTCGTCATAGGCGATAATCTCGTAGTGCACCCCACGGAAGAGTTGGGTATCCACCTTGACTTGGAGCTTGCCTTCTTCAGGAAGGGTAATGCGCAAGTCCTCTGGACGAATGACAACTTCCACAGGCTCGTTTGGCTTCATCCCACCATCGACCGCTTCAAAGCGTTTGCCGTTGAACTCAACTAAATAGTCCTCAATCATGGTTCCTGGCAAGATATTTGACTCACCGATAAAGGTCGCAACAAAATGGTTGATTGGCTCATCGTAGATATCAACAGGTGTTCCAGATTGGACAATCTCACCATCGTTCATAACGAAAATCCAGTCACTCATAGCGAGAGCTTCCTCCTGATCGTGAGTGACAAAGACAAAGGTAATCCCCAATCGTTGTTGCAGTTCACGCAGTTCGTACTGCATGTCTGTTCGCAATTTCAAGTCCAGCGCTGACAAAGGCTCGTCCAGCAAGACCACACGGGGTTGGTTGATGATGGCACGGGCAATGGCTACACGCTGACGTTGTCCTCCAGAGAGTTTACGAATGGAACGCTTCTCGTAACCTTCCAACTGAACCATCTTGAGAACTTCCGCTACGCGTTGTTCGATTTCTTTCTTGTCGATTTTACGCAAGCGGAGCGGAAAGGCAACATTTTCAAACACATTCATATGTGGAAACAAGGCATAGGATTGGAAGACCGTATGGACGTCTCGCTTGTTGGTTGGGATGTCGTTGATCCGTACCCCATCCAGTAAAATATCCCCTGTCGTCGCATCCAGTAAACCTGCAATGATGTTCAGGATGGTTGACTTTCCTGAACCAGATGCGCCCAAAAGAGTGTAAAATTTCCCTTCTTCCAACTCAAAGTTAATATCTTTGAGAACCTTGGTGTTGCTGTCTTCAAAAACTTTAGAGACGTTTTTGAATTCAATAATTGGTTTTTTCAATTGTCATAAATTCCTTCTTTTTCATAAATTAACAGATCAGGGCTCTGTCAGGCCGCTACTACCTCGTGTAGGAGATTGAACTGCCTACATACATCTTCACTAACGATAGGCTTTCACCCACTTTACAATGGTTATAGCAGCAACTTTTCTACCCCAACCTTATTCCTTCTCACCCAAGATTCGGACTTCTCTTTCAAGGGTGACACCTGAGTGTTCCTTGACTTTTTCGATAACGGACTGGATTAAGTCTTCATAGTCTTTGGCCGTTCCGTCAGCAACATTGATCATGAAACCTGCGTGTTTTTCAGATACTTCCACACCACCGATACGATAGCCCTTGAGACCAGCCTCTGAGATCAACTGGCCTGCAAAATGCCCAACTGGACGCTTAAAGACTGAACCACAAGACGGGTATTCTAATGGTTGTTTGAGTTCACGTAGGTGCGTCAAGCGGTCCATTTCTTGCTTGATAACCTGATGATTCCCTGGAGCTAGGGCAAATTTAGCTGACAAGACAATGGCCCCAGAATCCTGGATAGCTGAATGGCGGTAACCAAAAGCCAAGTCCTTGACTGACAAGGTCTTGATTTCCCCTTCCTTGGTCAAAATTTGACAAGACTGCAAGACATGAGCAATCTCTCCTCCATAAGCACCCGCATTCATAAAGACTGCTCCACCGATACTTCCAGGAATCCCACAAGCAAACTCAAAACCAGTCAAACTATGACGAAGGGCAATACGTGTCGTTTCAATCAAGTTGGCTCCAGCTTCTGCTTCGATGGTATAGCCATCAACCGAAACGTTATTAAGCTTATCACACAAGATGACAAAACCACGGATTCCACCTTCACGAACAATGATATTGCTGGCATTCCCAAGCACCATCCAAGGAATATTCTCTTGATTGGCAAATTGAACGACACGGGCCATCTCATAGCGATTGCGTGGCAAAACTAGATAATCCGCTCGACCTCCTACTTTGGTATAGGTATAGGTCTTCAAAGGTTCCTTAAAACGAATATCGATTCCTTCTAAGATTTCAAGCATTTTTTCTTTTACTGACATGTCACTCTTCCTTTTTCAAAATTCATTCCATTATACCATTTTTAGAGACATTTGACGACCATAAAAAGAGCTTGTTTTATCTTTACATAAAAAAAGAGGTCACCCCTCTTTTTATGATTTTTTCCAAAATGTAGATTTGGTTAGCCAGATAAAGGCTAGAAGTTCTAAGAGAAGAATAAACTCAACTAGAAGCGGATTTGCAATCCATCCAACCTGAGATAAGGCTGGAGCCAAGTCAAACAAGGCATGCAAACCATAGGCAGCAAGGAGGTAGATCCATTTCTTTTGACGGACACTTTGATAGACCCAGATGGAAAGACCGATTTGGAAAACTAAGGCAAGCACACGTTCAACTCCTAGTAAATAAACCTGCCATACAGAAAGAGACTGAACCGTTTCAAGTGTAGACTGTGGAAGGAGATTGGCTACATCAGTATTTGAAGACTGGATAAGTGAAAAGAGAATCAAAAGACTGATCAAGCTTCCCATTCCGAGATAGAGCATCTCCAAGCCGCCATGTCCCAAACCATAAGCCAAAGCATCTCGTTCTTCTAGCTTTCTCTTTTTCTCCAACCATTTAAAAAAGACAAGACGAGCCGTTTCCTCAAAGAGGGCCGCCATGGCAATCCCATAAAGGACATATAAGAAAGGCTGCTCCTGCATGAGCGGAATGGTTCCATCTTTTTGCGGATGGAGTATCAGAAGGTGAACAATCTTCTCTAACACTTGAGAAGAAACAAAAAATGCGATTGCCCCCAAGCCCATCACTGCAAGAGAGATTTTAAACCGTTTTTTAGCATACCAAGTTCCAATTACTAGAATGAGAACCAAAGCGATCATGGTGAGGATAATATGTACTGTCATTTTTTTCTCCTATTCTGACTTATCAATATCTTTCTTCATCTCGTCAACGTTAAATTTGGCAAATAAATACTGGCGATCTTGGACTGGAAAACGTTGGTCCAACTGGTCGACTGCCCCAACCTCGATCATTCCTTCTTTGATAACAAAGTCCATCACATGCCCACCAAAGGTCAAATCATCTGAGATAAAATGCAAATGGTAGCCTGCAACACTCACCCCATGGAAAATCTCTGGTGTCCAAAATCCAACAATAGTTCCCGATACATTTTCACGGCTATATTCAGGTTGGTGAGTCGCGACATCAGCGAACTTGGTATCAGGTGTGGATTTGGGAATCATCCGTACGTGCATTTGTGAAAATTCACCATGAATCTTGATGGAACGAAAAAGATTTTCCCCATCATAGTAGGACTCAATTCGCTTTTCCAATTCCTTATCTGTCATCTCAAAACGCTGACGGAAAATCACTTCTGCCTGATGAGGAACCACTGCTGCATAGGGAATAAGGTCATCTGCTGCGACCTCAACGATTTCAGGCGTTTGACCAGATCCCTTGGCTTGATATGCCTTGCCATCAAGGACAATCAACTCCCCATCAATCGAATCCAATGTCCCCAAGCCGAGGTCACCATGTTCCAGCAACTCTCCCACTGTCATGGTTCCACCATAGAGACCTGCCATTAGGGCACCTAAAGTATTGTATTGAAATAATTTTACCGGTTCCTGCACTTTTCTATCCATTCTCTTTCTTATCTTTTATTCAATGAATCATCATACTTTCTAAGTATACCACATTTGCTCCTAGTTGTGAAAGGGAGAAATGCTTTTCCCATTGCAAAGGAGGCAAAAAAAAGGTACAATGTAACAAAATCAAGGAAGGTCTGGAATGAAGAAAGAAAGTAAATACCAAGCAGTCGTTTCCTTTCTAAAAAAGGGAATAGAATCAGGAAAATTTCCAACAGGCAGCCGGCTTCCCTCTATCCGTCAACTGAGCCAGGACTTCCACTGTAGCAAGGACACTGTCCAACGAGCCCTACTAGAATTGCGCCATGAACAATACCTCTATGCCAAACCCCATAGTGGTTACTATGTTCTGGAACAAGGACAGCATCAGGACTTGGAAATCGAAGTCACTGATGAACATGCCAGTGCCTATGACGACTTCAGACTCTGCGTCAATGAAACCCTGATAGGCCGAGAAAACTACCTCTTCAACTATTATGACAACCAAGAAGGACTTGAGGAACTGAGACAATCTGTCCATCAACTCCTCTTTGACCAAGCCCTCTACTGCAAACCCGACCAACTGGTTCTAACATCTGGTACCCAGCAAGCTCTCTTTATCCTTTCTCAGATTGACTTCCCTAGCAAAGTAGAGGAGATTTTGGTCGAACAGCCGACTTACCACCGAATGAACCGCCTCTTGGTCGCTCAAGGATTAGCCTACCAGACCATTGAACGCCGTATTGATGGCATTGACCTTGAAGAACTGGAAAAACAATTCAAATCTGGGAAAATCAAGTTTTTCTATACCATTCCTCGCTTCCACTATCCTCTCGGCCATTCCTATTCTGATCAGGAAAAAAGGGCTATTCTGGATTTAGCAAACCAGTATGGTGTATATATCGTCGAGGATGATTATCTAGGTGACTTAGACTCTAAAAAGGGACAAACCTTCCACTATCTGGATACTGAGGATCGCGTCATTTATATCAAGTCCTTCTCAACTAGCCTCTTTCCAGCCCTTCGTATCACCGCTCTCATTCTCCCAAATGCCCTAAAAGAGGCCTTTGTTTCCTACAAAAATATCCTGGACTATGACAGCAATCTCATCATGCAAAAGGCTCTTTCTCTTTACATCGATAGCCATTTATTTGAAAAAAATCGACTGGCCAGATTGACCCTTCAAGAGAACTATCAGACTCGGATAAAGAAAGTGCTTGAAGAAAACACCTGTCCCTTGACCCACTACCCTCTACACGATGGTCTTTTGCTTGATTTGAGAAACTATCCTAAAATTGCCAGTTTGAAACACAGCTCACTCAAACTAGACTTTTTTGAGAAGGCTTATTTGGATGCCTGCCCTTATCAGTTTGCCAAAGTCACTCTTGAAAATCTAGAAGAGCTATTACAATACATAAAAGCAGAATTGGATTAAAGTCCAACTCTGCTTTTGCTTATTGCTCAACTTCTGTTAGTTTCGCTGCCTTTTCAAGATAGTTTTGATAGGTTCCGTCATCTTTTAGTTTTTGGATAACCTTATCGACTACTGCTTTCAAGTCTGATTGATTCTTCTTAATAGCAACAGCATTGGCTTCGCCGTCTTTCATCGTCAAATTAACAGTTGCAACGGCAAGATCCGAGTTTTTACCTGCGTAGCTAAGAGCAACTGGTTCATCCATATGAACAGCATCCACTTTTCTAGCTTGCAATTCATTGACTGCTTCCCCCATATTGGTCAAGGATGTCAATTGGGCATTTGGCAATTGTTCCTTCACCATAGTTTCTGGAACGGTTCCCTTTTGAGCTGCGATATTCGCACTTGCAAGGCTTGAGAGATCCTTGTATTTGTCTAAATCGGCTTTTCTAACTAAGAAACTCATCTTGTTTTCATAGTAAGGGATTGAAAAGTCAAAGACTTCCTTTCTCTCATCTGTGGCACTAATTCCTGCAATGGCTAAGTCAGCCTTTCCAGTTTGAAGGCTGGTCAAAACATTGTCAAAACTCATGCTAGAGATTTCAAGTTTAACCCCAAGCTCATCCGCAATCGCTTGAGCCATATCAATATCTGCCCCAACCACTTGGTTTTTACCATCTACCAAGGATTGGAATTCAAATGGTGCATAGTCTGGACTGGTCGCAACGACTAGCTTTCCTTTTTGTTTGATAGCGTCCACAGCAGACTGGGAGCTATCCGTTCCTGACTGGCAAGCTACCAAAACCATGCTGGCAAGCATGCTACATACAACTAACATCCATTTTTTAAATTTCATAAATAAACGACCTTTCTGTTATTTCTGAATAATTATAACTCTTTTAAAAATAGTTGTCAACCCTTTTAAAGATTTTGAATGTAAAATAATTCTTTTCATAAAAAGAAGACTGATTTATCACAATCAGCCTTTTATTCTGTATATTTAAACCGTTTCTTATAGCTCGACAATCTTCCCTGTTTCAAAGTAAACAACCCATTCACAGATATTTTTAGCGTAGTCTCCGATACGTTCCAAGAAGGAAATGACCTGGAAGTAATCACGACCTGTAACGATGGCTTCAGGATGTTTCTTGATTTCCTCTGTAGCCAAATCACGAATGCTATCAAAGTAATGGTTGATTTTTTCGTCCATCGCTGCTACTTCGTAGGCTTGATCCACCGAACCGTTCAGATAGAGATCTAGAGCCGCTTCGACGAAGTTTTTCACATCGCGTCCCATCTTTTTGATCTCTTCTTCAACTGCAGGAATGCGTTGTTCCCCCTTCATACGAATAGTTGCTTTTGCGATTGACACTGCATGGTCTCCCATGCGTTCCAGGTCTGATACTGCCTTGAGAACGGTCAATACAGTACGGAGGTCTTGAGAAACAGGTTGTTGAAGCGCAATCATTTCAAATGATTTCTTTTCGAGTTTCACTTCATATCCATTTACTTCTGCATCTTCCTCAATAACTTCTTTTGCCAAATCACGGTCATGTGTGACAAAGGCACGCACTGTACGATTGATTTGTGAGAGCACTTCTTGTCCCATGGCATAGAACTGATTGTGCAATTTCTCCAAATCTTCTTCAAATTGAGATCGTAACATCATTCAACTCCTTATCCAAATTTTCCTGTAATATAATCTTCTGTTTCCTTGTTTTGTGGGTCTAGGAACATTTTCTTCGTATCGTTAAACTCAATCAAATCCCCATCTAGGAAAAATCCTGTTTTATCAGAGATACGTGAGGCCTGTTGCATCGAACGTGTTACCAAGAGCATGGTGTATTTATCTTTCAGACCATACAAGGTTTCCTCAATCTTACCAGCCGAGATAGGATCTAAAGCTGAAGTCGGTTCATCCAAGAGAATAATCTTGGGACTGGTTGCTAAGACACGGGCAACACAAACACGTTGCTGTTGGCCACCGGAGAGACCAATGGCTGAATCATGCAAGCGATCCTTGACCTCATCCCAGATAGAAGCACGTTGCAAGGCTTTTTCCACCGCTTCATCCAAAACATGTTTATCCCTGACTCCATTGATACGTAAGCCGTAGACAACATTTTCATAGATAGACATAGGGAAGGGATTGGGCTGTTGAAAAACCATACCGATTTCCTTACGCAATTCAACCGTATCGGTACGTGGACTGTAGATATTGTGGCCATTATAAATCACTGTTCCAGTTGTTGTCACCTCAGGATTTAGATCACCCATGCGGTTGATGGCTTTGAGCAGGGTGGACTTTCCTGATCCAGAAGGACCAATCAAGGCGGTTATTTCCTTAGGTTGGAAAGAAAGGGAAACACTATTCAAGGCTTTCTTTTTATTATAATAAACGGACAGGTCTTTAACCTGCAAAATCGGTTCTGTCATACTGCTTCCTTTCTAACCAAAGTGTCCCGTTACATAGTCATTGGTAGACTGTAGCTTGGCATTTTGGAAAATATTGGATGTCTTATCATACTCAATCAAATCACCCAAGTAGAAAAAACCTGTGTAGTCACTTGCACGCGCAGCCTGTTGCATACTGTGGGTCACGATGATGATGGTAAAGTCCTTCTTCAATTCCAACATGGTTTCCTCCAGTTGGGCTGTCGCAATCGGATCCAAGGCTGACGCTGGCTCATCCATCAAGAGGATATCTGGCTTGACAGAGATGGCGCGAGCGATACAGAGACGTTGTTGCTGACCACCAGAAAGCATCAAGGCTGATTTGTGGAGGTCGTCTTTGACCTGGTTCCAAAGGGCAGCCTGTCGTAGAGAGGTTTCGACAATTTCATCCAAGACCTTCTTATCCTTGACTCCTGCACGTTCATGAGCAAAAGTGATATTGCGATAGATAGACTTGGCAAATGGATTTGGACGTTGGAAGACCATTCCGATATGCTTGCGCATCTCATAGACATTGATTTCTGGACGGTTGACGTCAATCCCTCGGTAGAGGATTTGACCTGTGACCTTGGCAATATCAATGGTATCATTCATCCGATTGAGACTGCGAAGATAGGTAGATTTCCCTGATCCAGAAGGACCAATCAAGGCTGTAATTTTATTTTTTTCAAATTGCATATCGATGCCCTTGATGGATTCATTTTTACCATAGTAAACATGTAAATCCTTGGTAGAGAGGGCCACTTTTTCTTCAGGGAAGGTGATGATATGCTTTTCATCCCAGTTATATTTTGACATGGCTTCTCCTTTAGGCAGCGGTTAATTTCTTGTGTAAATAGCTTCCGAGTTTGCGTGCCCCAAAGTTAAAAATCAAGATAAAGATGAGGAGCACGGCGGCAGAACCAGCAGATACAATGGTAGCATCAGGAATGGTTCCTTCACTGTTGACCTTCCAAATGTGGACTGCCAAGGTTTCTGCTTGACGGAAGATCGAGATAGGGCTAGTAACACTGAGGATATTCCAGTTAGACCAGTCAAGGGCTGGAGCGGATTGTCCTGCCGTATAGATAAGAGCGGCGGCCTCACCAAAGATACGACCAGAGGCCAAGACAACACCCGTTACGATACCTGGAAAGGCCTCTGGAATGACGACATGGACCACCGTCTCCCAACGAGAAATTCCAAGGGCCAGACCAGCCTCACGTTGTGTATGGTGAACGTGTTTTAAACTGTCCTCAACATTTCGTGTCATCTGAGGGAGGTTAAAGACTGTCAAGGCCAAGGCACCTGAAATGATTGAAAATCCATACTCAAACTGGACTACAAAGATCAAGTAACCAAAGAGACCCACAACGACTGATGGTAGAGAAGACAAGATTTCAATACAGGTTCTGACAAAATTTGTCACAGAACCCCTTTTTGCATATTCAGCTAGGTAAATCCCAGCCCCCATAGACAGGGGAACAGAAATAATCAAAGTAATGACCAAAAGGAAGAAGGAATTATAGAGCTGAATCCCGATACCCCCACCTGCTTGATAAGAGGAGGATTTCCCAGTCAAGAAGGACCAAGAGATATGCGGTAACCCTCTCACCAAGATATAGAGAATCAAGGATGCCAAGATGGCCACGATGATACCCGCGATGGTATAGAGGACAGCTGTTGCAAGTTTATCTAATTTCTTAGCGTGCATAGTTTTTCTTTCCTCTTTCTTTCGTAATCAATTTAATCACACTGTTAAAGGCCAAACTCATCAAGAGCAATACCAAGGCCAGTGACCAGAGAACGTTATTATCAACCGTTCCCATGACGGTATTTCCGATACCCATTGTCAAAACAGATGTCAAGGTCGCAGCTGGTGTTGTTAACGAGGTTGGGATAACTGCTGAGTTTCCGACCACCATCTGAATAGCAAGGGCTTCACCGAAAGCACGCGCCATCCCAAAGACCACTGCAGTGAAAATACCTGAACGTGCTGCTTTCAAGGTCACACGCCAGATGGTTTGCCAACGAGTGGCTCCCATAGCTAAACTAGCTTCACGGTAATGACGAGGAACAGCACGCAAGCTGTCTGTTGTCATAAAGGTTACAGTTGGTAGGATCATGACAAAGAGAACGAAAATCCCTGACAAGATCCCAAAACCAGTTCCACCAAAGACGCTACGAACAAAAGGCACCACAACTTGCAAACCGATAAATCCATAGACAACTGAAGGAATACCGACGAGAAGTTCAATGGCTGGTTGCAAAATCTTTGCACCCTTTGGTGATACTTCTGTCATAAAGACTGCAGCACCAATAGCAAAGGGTGTTGCGATGAGGGCTGATAAAATCGTCACAATAAAGGAACCCAAAATCATCGGAAGGGCACCAAATTGTTTCCCTGAAGGATTCCAAGTTTGTCCAAAGAGGAAATCAAAGATATTCACCCCATTGACAAAGAAAGTCGATAAGCCTTTTTGGGCTACAAAAATCAAAATCATCGCCACAATGATAACAATCAAAGAAAGGCAGGTGAAGGTCAAACCTTTACCAAACTTCTCAAGGCGAGAGTTCTTTGAAGGAGAGAGTAATTTTTTAGATAATTCTTCTTGATTCATTATTGGCCCCCTTCTACTGCTGTAACGGTACCTGAAGCATCCTTTTGGACTTTCATTTCATTGATAGAGATATAGCCCATGCCCTTAACAATCCCATTTTGAGCTTCATCTGAGAGGACGAAATTCAGGAATTCAGCAGCTAACTCATTTGGCTGACCGAGTGTGTACATATGTTCATAAGACCACAAAGGCCAGTTGTTGGTCGTTACATTTTCAGACGTAGGTTCATACCCATTCAGTTTCATGCTTTTCACGGAATCATCTACATAGGCAAAGGCTAGATAAGAAATGGCTCCAGGCGTTTGGGATACAATCGACTTGACCATCCCGTTAGAATCCTGTTCTTGGCTCTGCATTGCTGCTTGGCCATTCATAACCACCGTATCAAACGTCGCTCGTGAACCAGAACTTGCTGCTCGGTTGATGATTGAAATTGCCAGATCTTTGCCCCCAACTTCTTTCCAGTTGGTTACTTCACCTGTAAAGATTTGGCGAAGTTGCTCGGTTGTGAGATTTTCAACATCCACTTCCTTGTTTACAATCACTGCAAGACCAGCCACTGCAACCTTGTGGTCTACTAGAGCTGAAGCATCGATTCCTTCTTTTTCCTCTGCAAAGACGTCAGAGTTCCCGATGTCAACTGCTCCAGACTGGACTTGGGATAGTCCTGTACCCGATCCACCACCTTGAACATTGACTGTTTTTCCGATGTTTCTAGAACCAAATTCATCTGCTGCCGCTTCGACAAGAGGCTGAAGAGCAGTTGAACCAACGGCTGTCATAGATTCTCCACGATCAATCCAGCTAGCGCATCCTGCTAGAGAACCTGCCATCAAAAGTGCTGCAAGAGACATGACGAGCTTTTTTCTTTTTTTCACTGTTATTCTCCTTGAACATAATGATAAATGTTCTGATTTCTTCCGTTTGTCCTGATCATCCAATTATCATCAATGATTGTCCCGCTTTATTTTATCTAGACATTCTTAGGAGCGGGAAATTTCATCGTATAATATAAGTAATAATGAAAGACTATCAGAAAAAACTCATACTTCCACTATAACATAGAATAGGCTCTTTGACTAGCTTTTTCACCTGAATCTGAGTCCTTTTGGATAATAATTTTTCAAAACATTTCCCGTTACCTTGGCAAAGCCTAGTCCGTTTCCTTGAACCACAACTTGGTACCAACCATTTGGTCGAGCTTCAGACAATTGAACAGTCTCACCAGCCACATATTTTACAAAGTCCTCATCATTGATTTCGACACTTTGTTTTATTTGGCTTGGTTTCAAGGCCAAACCGAGAGCAAAGCTTGGTTCAAAACGTTTCTTCTTAAACGTCCCCAGATGAAGTCCATTTCGGGCAATTTTGAGTTTCCCTAGATCAGGTAGCATCTCTGGCAAGAGATAAAGTTGATCTCCAAAAGTCTGCAAGATACCAGTTAGATTGACCCGCAAGTGTTTTTGGGCAAAATCATGCCACAAAGCCAGTTGTTCACGACTGAGATTGCTCTTGCTAGCCTTGAATTTAGGTGCTGGATTTTCTCCCTTAAACTGCAGGTGGGCAACAAACTGGCCTTCTCCCTTGAAATGATGAGGATACATCCGCGCAGTTTCAGGAAGATCAATTCCTGCCACCATACCGTTCACATGCTCGACTGGAAGCAATTCAAATTCATAAGTATCAAGTAACCAGTGGACGATTTCTTCATTTTCCTCAGGTGCCCAAGTACAGGTCGAATAGACCAAACGACCACCTTCTGCAAGCATGGTCACTGCATCTTCTAAAATTTCCCTTTGGAGACTAGCACATTGGCTCGGATAATCGATGCTCCAATAATCCATGGCCTCTGGCTGCTTACGAAACATCCCTTCACCCGAGCAAGGTGCATCAAGGACAATCACATCAAAGTAACCTTTAAAAACCTTGGCCAAGCGGTCAGCAGATTCATTGGTCACGACAACGTTTGTCGCTCCAAATCGCTCCATATTTTCTACTAAAATCTTAGCACGCTTGCTTGAAATTTCGTTGGAGACAAGGACTCCTTGATTAGCCAGATAAGCTGCTAGTTGAGTGGATTTTCCACCTGGTGCTGCAGCTAAGTCCAAGACCTTCATACCAGGACTTGGTTGAGCTACCTGAGCCACCATTTGGGCTGCAGGCTCTTGCGAATAAACAAGACCGGTCGCGTGCTCTGGTGACTTCCCAGAAACTTTACCATAATACCCCCAAAGTGTATTGGGAATAGCATCTGCAAACGATAACTGACTTTCTTTTAAGGGATTGACCCGAAAAGCCGAAACTGCTTCTTGTTTAAAAGAGGCAAGAAAGTCTCTTGCCTCGTCTTCTAGTATCGCTTCATATTTTTCAACAAATCCTTCTGGAAATTGCATTTAGTTCTCTTTCCTTTCGTAGATATAAGACTGAATCACTTCTTGCATCTCGATTGGCACCATCATGACAGGCTGACGCGTTTTAAAATCAACGGGCTCACCTGATACTGTAAGAAGACGATAACCCAGACTTTCCCCTAAGATACTGGCCGCAGCGTAATCCCATGGCTGTAAGTAGGTAATATAAGTCAGAAGACGACCCGATAAAACCTTGGCAAAACTAATGGCCGCACTGCCGTAGACACGAACTCCCAACGCTGCTCGACCCAAATCACCCAATCCCCACTCATTGCTTTCAAACATACCTGAGTTACCAGCAACCAGGAATTCTCTGAGGGGCTTCTTTTTGAAAGGCGGTAAGGGCTCATTATTACGACAAGGAGGAAAGGCACCACCACCATGGTAACAATCACCTTTCATAACATCATAGATGATGCCAAATTTGCCCACACCATTCTCAAAATAAGCCAACATCACGGCAAAATCTTCCTGCTGAGCGACAAAGTTATTGGTACCGTCAATGGGATCAATCACCCAAACAGAACCTTGATCGACCGCAGCACGCAAACAGCCCTCTTCCGCGCAAATCAAGTCCCCAGGATAGGAGGACTTGATCCGATCAACCAAGAGTTCCTGGACCTCCTTGTCCAAACGTGTCACTAAGTCAGTAGGTGAAGACTTGCACTCAACCTGCAAATCTTCTTTCATGTGAGCCAAAATATAGTCAGCAGATTCCTGCACAATCTGTTTGGCAAATTCAAATTTAGTTTCCAAGAGAAATCTTCCCTTCTCTTTTTTCTTTTGCTAATTGAACCGCATGATAGAAGGAATAACCGCTAGCCGTCTCAAATTCGCGACCTAGGCGCTTTTCTTCACTTTTGCTCGGAACGACAGACTTAAATTCCTTATAGGAATCTAGCAGTTTTTTTGCTTCTACCTTATCTTCATAAGCAGCTTCAACATCATTAAAAAAAGAAAGCACTGAAGCAAGTTCTTCAGTGCTCCACGACAAATCTAGTGGGTAACTATACTGTTTGTTCATCTATCCAATACCAGCTCTCAATGTTGCTTCTTTCAATTCTTGTTTACGGTAACTACGAGGGAGAAAAGCACGAATCTCATCTTCATTAAAACCGATCTGCATGCGTTTGGTATCTATAATAATTGGGCGACGCAAAAGACTAGGATATTGCTCAATCATCTGAAGCAACTCTGATACCGAGATACTCTCTACATCAATATCCAATTTTTGAAAAATTTTTGAACGAGTTGAAATGATGTCATCAGTACCATTTTCGGTCAAGGAAAGAATATGTTGTAATTCTTTTCTTGTTAAAGGACTAGTCATAATATTATGCTCTTGAAAGGGCACTTTATGCGTCTCTAACCAAGCCTTTGCCTTACGACATGATGTACAACTCGGTGATAAAAATAGTGTAATCATGCTTTTCTCTTCTTTAATCTATACTTGCTATTTCTATTATACAAAAAAATAAAGCGCTTGACTAGGTATTTTTAGAAAAAAAGCCTATTTTTTCATAGAAAATAGACTGTTTTCTGCAAAAATCTCCCGCTTTGCAAGTTTATCTTTAGGATAACCTAACAATAAATAGGGAGTAGAGCAACTTCTCTCGTTTTTTATTAAAAATACAGAATGTTATCCTCTATTTCCTTGAAGCTTTAACAAGGAGGAAACCGAATATTCCTTCATACAAAGCAAAGAAAAGTAAAAATGCATGGAGAAAGAAAGTCTCTGGTAAAATCAGAATAACAGGATCCTTTGCTGGATCAAAAAGCCAGGTATCATCTCCCACGAAGAGAATCTGATGGAAAAGAGTAAAGAATTGCTCAAAACCAATCAACACTCCTACAAGCCCAATGATCAGGGGCAATAGTACTAGAGTTAGGATACTTTTACGATGTAGAGGGAGAAAACCTTTTTTTACAATCTTTCTATCAAAGAAATAAAAACTTGGTAGTGTCACTAGGGCAACTAGCTGAACTAGGTGAAAGAGATTCTTCACCACCGCAAAGTGGTGTAGACCTGCCGCTGATGAACGAAAATCCGGCATCTCTAAGACCTGACTAAAGGGATTGGTCAGGTAATTCATCAAGATATGAAAGTTATACAGAATGGTTTCTCGCTTTAGATAGACTCGATCCACTAAGTTTGGCCACTCAATCTCCAAAGGATAGAAAATCCATGCCAGATAAATGGTCAGAAGAATAGAAAGAGAGAGGAGAAAGAGCATACTTCCCCCAAAGGTCAGTTTAGTTTTCATCAAAATTCCACTCCGAAAGGCTAGAAACCACATGAGTTGGTGCAATCGGCAGGTCAGCCACTTCTTCTGCCTTGGTAAAACCTGTCGTCACCAAGAGCGTTGGAATACCATTGTCAATCCCTGCTCGGATATCTGTCAGGTAGTTGTCCCCAACCATGAGCAATTCTTCTCTTTTCAAACCTAAGTGCTCAACTGCCTTGTCCATGATGATAGCATTTGGTTTTCCGATATAAACTGGTTTCACTCGTGTTGCTACTTCAAGAAGTGTAATTAGTGAACCAGCACCTGGCAAAAGACCACGTTCCGTCGGAATATTGAGGTCTGGATTGGTTCCGATAAAGTGGGCTCCCTTTTGAATGGCTAGAGTCGCCGTTGCAAACTTTTCATAGTCAACTTGCCAATCCAGTCCAACTACCACATAGGCTGGATTTTCCTTGTCTTCGACATAACCAGCCTCCTTAATGGCATCCTTGAGCCCCGCTTCACCGATGACATAGACTGTCTTTTCCAGTCCCAAGTCATTCATATAGTCTATGGTTGCCAAGGTTGCTGTATAGACAGTTGATAGAGGGGTATTAATGTTAAAATTCTGAGCCAACATCTCTTGAACACTCTCTGGAGTTCGGGTTGTATTGTTGGTTACAAAGAGATAAGGAATTTCTCGCTTTTGCAATTCATGCACAAAAGCCTCACCCGCGGGAATTCGGTCTTTCCCCTTGTAAATGGTTCCGTCTAAATCAATTAAATAACCTTTATAAGCCATATCGCCCTTTCTAATTGCCTTCAATTTCTTGCCAAGTAATCATAGCTTGGGCATTAATCTCGCCATCACTAATAATCTCATGCTTGCTTTCTAGTCCCTTGAGTTCATAAGCTGAAGCAATCATACCACCTGGTCGCACTTCTTTTACATATTTGAGATTGATTTTCTTTGGAATATACTTGGTCAAAAAGTCTGCTCCCATGACCTCAAAAATCCAATCCAGATATTTGCTGTTATTAACATGACCATTCATATCCAAGTCGTAAAAACGAACATGGTAGTCTTTACTGATCGGATCTTCTAGATTTGCATACTTTGGCCCACGGATGAGTTTTTTATCAAACTCGGACTGATAAGGAGCAACAATCTCCGGTTCGACAGCATGAACTTTCCGACTGTCTCGGTCCATCAGAACAAAGGTCGCTACCATGCGAATGATTTCTTGACCGGCTTCATCATAGATAGTGAAACGGCGGTAGCAAAAAAGACGATTGTAAGTCAATGCTTCTGTTTCAATCGTAATCTCCTCAGCAAAGCGAGGCAAGCGTACCACGTCAATCGCATAGTCTGTAATAATCCAGACCAGATTGTAGCGTTCTAACATATCCTTGTCGCTAACTCCCAGCTCAATCGACTGCATACCTGATACTTGCAAGGACAGCAAAATCACATCTGGAAGTTTGATATGACCGTTCATGTCCGCCATATCAAAAGGAATTTTCATTTTCATTTGATAAGTTAAACCCATTGTTCTACTCCAAAATAAATCGTTCTGCTACGGTGTCTCCCAAGAAGAGACCCCTCTTTGTCATTCGGACACGATCACCGTCGATCTGCATGAGACCTTGTTGAACCAAGTCTCTGATGATTTCGCCATAAAGTCCATCAAAGGACCGTCCAAATTTTTCCTCAAATCGTGCCATAGAAACCCCGGATTTTTTCCGGAGGCCTAGGAACATTTCTTCTTCCATCTGCTCCCTTTGACTCAGGTGTTCTTCTGTAATCCGAGCATTTCCTGCCTCTACTGCATTGAGATAGTGGCGGATAGGACCGTGGTTTTTATAACGTACCCCGTTCACATAACCTGAAGCACCCGCACCGATACCATAATACTCGGCATTGTCCCAGTACATGAGATTGTGGCGACTTTCAAATCCGGGTTTAGAGAAATTGGAAATCTCATAATGCTCAAAACCAGCTCGCTCCAGTTCTGCGATGATGTACTCAAACATCTCCGCTTCTAACTCTTCCTTGGGTAGGGGCAACTTCCCTCGTCGCATGCGGTTCATAAAGACCGTATGGTTTTCCAAAATCAAGCTATAAAGGCTCATATGAGGAATATCAAGCGAGATAGCCTTAGCTACATTGTCCTTGACCTGAGCCATAGTTTGACCTGGAAGAGCATAGATTAGATCGATGGAGATATTGTCAAAACCAGCCAGTTTGAGGCGGTCGATACTTTCATAAATATCCTTCTCCAAGTGACTACGCCCAATCTTTTTCAGCATTTTATCATCAAAAGTCTGCACACCCAAGGAAACACGATTGACTGGTGACTGCTTCAAAACCGCAATCTTATCCGCATCCAAGTCGCCTGGATTGGCCTCAATGGTCAACTCTTCCAAAACTGACAAGTCCAAGTTTTTAGTTAAGCCATCTAAGAGCAGTTCTAATTGCGGAGCTGACAAAGCCGTTGGCGTCCCACCTCCAATGTAGAGAGTTCGTAACTTTTGGATATCATAAGAACGAAACTCCTCTAGCAGATGCTCCAGGTAACTATCTACCGGCTGATTCTTGATAAAAACTTTTGAAAAGTCACAATAATAACAAATCTGTGTGCAAAAGGGAATATGCACGTAGGCGGACGTTGGTTTTTTCTGCATAGTATTTATTATACCACAAAGACAGGTTTGCAGATAAAAATCACCATCTCCAAGAACTAGAGATGGTGATGCATTATACTTCAGTAATATCGATGATGATTTCTTCTTGGTCTTCAGCAACGTCTGGAGTTGCTGACTGTTCTTGCCACTGCTCCTTGAGATTATTAAAGGTTTCCTTGGATACTTCTGTCGCTTGTCGAGCACAGTTTTTAGCTTGGTCAAGGACACTATCAAAAGTGATTTCACCAGATTCTACTTGTTCCTTTGTTTTCAGCACAAAGTCAGTTGCCTGTTCCTTCACTTCTGTCAATTTCTCACAGACTTGCTCTCTAGCATATTCCGGATCTTCTCTCAAATCATCTAGAAAATCCTGAGCTTGACTACAAACTTGCTTACCCTTGTCACTGGTTAAGAACAAAGCAAGAGCTGCACCTGAAACTGTTCCTAAAAGGATAGAGGATAGTTTTCCCATAAGATTTCTCCTTTTTTATTTTTTGAAAAATTTACTTGCGACACGAAGAGCGGACAAGCCTGCACCTGTTTTAATGGTCTTTGAACCAGCAGATGAAGCTTTTTTGCCTAAGACACGTGCATGTTGGTTGAGGTCAGATACTGACTCAGACAAGTCCGCCACAGCTGTAAAAAGTGGATCAATCGTCGCAACTTTGATATTGATATCGTCTGCTAACACATTTACCTTAGCCAACAATTCATTGGTCTGATGCAAGGTAACGTCCACATCTGAGCTCAATTTTTTGATGGTTTTCTCCGTCTCATCAATCATACGACCTGCTTTTTGAATCGTGATTGTCAAATAGACTAAACAGACAATCAAAGCAATCGCAACAAGTATATATGCAACTTCTAACATTTATTTTTCCTCCTCTGTATGATAGAAAGGGGCTTTCTTTCGATTTTGATAAAGTATGATAAAAATACCGAGTCCGATAAGGATAACTGATAACCATTGGGAAACTCGCAGACCAAAGAACATGAGACTATCCGTCCGCATGCCTTCGATAATCATACGACCAAAGCCATACCAAATTAAGTAGAATGCCGTGATCTGGCCACGTCTGATTCCTTTTAATTTTCGTCTAAAAATCAAGATTAAAGCAAAACCGATCAGATTCCAAACAGACTCATATAAGAAGGTCGGCTGACGGTAGCTACCATCAATGTACATCTGGTCACGGATAAAGCCTGGCAAATAATCCAGACTATCTACCGCTGCACCGTAGGCTTCTTGGTTAAAGAAGTTTCCCCAGCGCCCTAAACTCTGGGCAACCATGACGCTCGGTGCTGCAATATCTAAGAAATCCCAGGTATTAATCAGCTTTCTATCTGCAAAGATATAAAGGACAATAGCACCCGCTATCAAACCTCCATAAATGGCCAAACCACCATTCCAGATGGCAATGATTTCACCTGGATTTTGCAGGTAATAATCTAAGCGAAAGAGTACGTAGTATAGCCTAGCACCTAAAATAGCAACTGGAAAAGCAATCAGAATGAAATCTAAAATATCATCTGACAGGATTTTCTTTTTAGGAGCTTCCTTCATGGCAAGGTAGACTGCCAAAACCAAACCAGACACAATACACAAAGCATACCAACGAATAGAAAAAGGACCGATTTCAAATGCGACTGGATTAATCATTTTTCACCTCATTTTGAGCGATCAGACTTGTCAAGCGTTCTTCAAATAAACGTGTCGCATCAAAGCCCATTTCCTTAGCACGGTAGTTCATGGCAGCCGCCTCAATGACAACAGAAATATTGCGTCCTGTTTTTACCGGGATACGGATACGCGGAATGGCTACACCAGAAATCTCGATTTCTTCAGCATTATTTCCTAAGCGATCGAAGGTCTTATGCGTATCATAATTTTCCAAATAAACTGCTAGTTGAACTTGTGAAGAATCCTTAACTGCACTTGCTCCGTAGAGACTCATCACATCAATAATCCCCACTCCACGGATCTCAAGTAAATGCCTCAAAATTTCAGCTGGCTCTCCCCAAAGGGTCATTTCGTCTTTTGCAAAAATATCTACACGATCATCTGCCACCAAACGGTGTCCACGTTTCACAAGTTCCAGACCAGTTTCACTCTTACCGATACCGCTATCCCCTTGGATCAAGACACCCATGCCATAAATGTCCATCAAGACACCATGAACACTGGTCCGTTCTGCCAAACGAGAATCCAAATAGCTAGATAATTCTCCTGACAGGCGACTAGTAGCTGTTCGACTGGTTAAAATCGCAATCTTACATTCCCTGGCAGCTTTCAACATTTCTTCTGGAACTACTAAACCACGCGCAACAATAACCACTGGTGTTTCTGGTTGAAACATCTTGGTCAACACCTTATAACGGTTGTGAGAAGACATGGAGACTAAATAGGACCATTCCTTCATTCCCAACAGTTGAAGCCGCTCCGGAGTATAGTAATCAAAATAGCCCGTCATTTCCAGACCTGGTCGAGAAATGTCCGCAGTATTGATTTCTTTTTCAAGTAAATCGCCTTCACCGTAAACAATGTCTAATCTGAGCTTTTCAATGACTTCTTTTACTAAAACCGACATAATTTCCTCCTTCAATCGAGTTCTCCCTACTATTATATCAAATTGTGGTAGGAAGTTTCCTTTTTTTGCAGGATTTACAGTATTTATTTGGAAAGAAAAAAGGCTAGACAAGTCTAGCCTTTCATTTCAAATTAGAATTTTTTACGTTTACGAGCTGCTTCTGATTTATGTTTACGTTTTACAGAAGGTTTTTCATAGAATTCACGTTTGCGTGTTTCTTGAAGAGTACCAGCTTTAGTAACCGCACGTTTGAAACGACGAAGTGCATCGTCAAGAGATTCATTCTTACGTACTACTGTTTTAGACATTTTTTTCACTCCCTTCAAGTTCAAGATCTATTCCATTTTACACACAAAGTGAATAATTGTCAAGAGAAAAGCAACCATAAACTTTTATTATTTTTACTTTCTTCTTTTGAAGATGAAATAAATCACTAAGATGCAGAGAATCAATCCCAAAACAGCTGGTTTCACAATCGATATGCCACTTCCTCCGCTAAATAAAAGACTGTGGGCAACCTTCAGAAACGCTCCGATCACTACCGTTGCTAATAATCCATACCAACGTCTACTCCACGTTAAGGATATAATCGCCGTAAAAAATGCTAGAATCGTCGCCAGAATAATAACTTTTTCAATACTCCATCCGCTCGTAAAATAAGTCTTCTCAAAATTCAAAAACTCAATTACTTTTACATCAACTATTTCCGGCTTTGGGAACCAAAACATGCTAGTAAATAGGCAAAATATAGAAAAGAAAATCAGGCTATAGGATTTTTTATAAGCTCCCATTACAATTGGAATAATAAAGAGAGGGCGAATATACCAACTCAGAGTATTCTGGTGTCTAGTAAACGCCCACTCAAAAAAGCTCGTATCTGATAAAAAAATGACAATGATAGCAATCGTTAGAAACAAAAAAACAACCCCACCTATTTTGTCTAACGTTTTTATTTTCATAACTTTTCCCTTCTTGAATTCATAAAATTAATCTATCCATGGCAGATTCCCACTAAGTGAATTATCAACCGCTAATCGTTTTATTGGTAAAATATTAATGTTCTTCCAACCACACTTTTATTCTATTGTCAAGATATCTATTTGCTCATCGTTAACGATAATTGCTTGGTGGTTATGAAGCGGTAGCAATTCAAGCTGTTTTTTATACATTTCAAAAGTCTTTTTGCTACTATCAGTAAAAGGTTCCTCACCATAATGTGGAAGGACATAAGAATCCACTTCATCCAATCCCGCTGTATCAGATAACTCTGTCGCTACCGTCTTGTCGTCCATGAGTTTATTGTAGTCAATATCCTTGGCTGTAATGATAGCCCCTGCTGATTCTCCCACATAGACCAACCCATCTCTTATTTGCTCTTTGATGAGAGATAGGAGTTGCTTTTTCTTTAATTCTTGCAATAAATAAAAGGTATTCCCGCCTGAGATATAAAGAATCTTGCTTTGGAAAATCTTTGCCTGTGCAGTTTCTCGATCACAAGAAGCAATATCTAGAACCTCTATCTCAAATCCTAAATCTTTGAATGTTTGCTGAGCCTCATCGATATAGGCAGTATAATCCTCTTTGTTCCCAGCGGTAGGAATAAATAAAACCTTGTTTTCTAGATTCTTTTTCTTTGCATAATCGCTAAAAAGCTTTTTGACACCAGCAAAGTATGAACATAAAAATAATTGTTTCATGATTGTACCTCCATTAATGTTTAACAATTTTATAAAGGATCCACGTTCCCTTTCTTTGACTAGTTACGAGCTCAAATCCTATTAATAACAAGAATCGTCTAAATGCTTCTTCGCTTTGGACCTCTGGCAAAAAGTAAGACAACTTGTTATATTCACAAGCCAGTAAGAGCATCCCGTCGGATTTGAGTATCCTTCGAAGTTCCATAAAAGAAGCCTCTAGATTCTGCCAATGAAAATGAGTTTGAAAGGCTGTGATTAAATCAAAACTTTCATCAGAAAAGCCTGTCTCCCTAACGTCTCTTCGTTCAAAATTTAGATTAATCATCTCTACCTGTTTGGCTTGAGCTATTGCAGTATCTGAAATATCGATTCCAGTTATGGTACTTTGCGGAAAAGTTTCTTTCAGCAGGATGGTTGAACGACCATTCCCAACTCCTACATCTAAGATTACAGGGTAAAATGTCCTATCCAGATGACGAATTGCCCATACAAACATGGGGAGGTAGGCTCTATTCCACAATTTCATCATTCGTTTTCCTAGAAAGCCCGAAGGGTTCTTTGATTGCTGAATTAAGTGACTAAATAGTAACATTAAAAGTAAAAAACAAATAAAACCGATTATATAAATCAAGGTTCAAGCCTCCCCGTATAGCTATATTATACCACTTTAGCAGGATAGTGAACATTTGAAGTAAAAAGCCACTCACTCCAAAGAGCAAGTGGTTCTTGTAATTTTTATTTTTCAAGCAAGCTGAGCGCTTCAGCATCCGCAATAATAGTCACATCAGGGTGGTTTTGTAGGCTACTTGCTGGGAGGTTCTCAGTCACTGGGCCTGATACTGTTCCAGCAATGGCCTCTGCTTTCGACTCACCGTAAGCAAAGAGAATAATTGACTTGGCATCCAAGATGTTTTTAATCCCCATTGAAATGGCTTGAGTTGGAACGTCTTCAATCTTGTCAAAGAAGCGAGCATTAGCTTCGATTGTAGACTGGTCTAGGTCTACAAGGTGTGTCTGGCTATCAAAGGCAGTTCCTGGCTCATTAAAGCCGATATGTCCATTGCGACCAATTCCCAAGATTTGCAAATCAACAGGATGGTCAGCCAAAATTTGATTGTAGCGTTCAACTTCTTCTTCAGCATTGTCCTTAATCCCACGAGGCAAGAAGCTTTCTTTAAATGGTTTTTGGTTGAATAAGTGTTCTTGCATAAAATGACGATAAGACTGAGGATTGTCTCCGTCAAGTCCTACGTACTCATCAAGGTTGACACTGGTTAGATTTGAAAAATCAAGGTCACTCTCAACGATTTCCTTGTAAAACTCAAGTGGACTGCTTCCTGTTGCAAGTCCTAATATTTGAGCACCATTGGCCAATTTTTCCTTCAAAATCTCAAAAGCAACTTTTCCACCTTCAACTTGATTCTCAACTTTAATAACTTTCATCTTTTCATCCTCCGTTTTAATCTATATTTATTATATGGTATAGACCAATTTTTGTCAAGTGAAAACGATTTAATTTCTAAAAAAAGAGCGCCCAAACTTGAAACGTGTTATAATGGATAAGATTAGAACTTAGAAAGAATGATGAAAAAAATGAATACAGCTGATTTTGATTTCCACTTGCCTGAGGAATTGATTGCCCAAACGCCACTTGAAAAACGAGATGCCTCCAAGCTTCTCATCGTAAACCGTGAGACGGGAGAAATGCAGGATAAACACTTCCACTCCATTATTGATATGCTGGAACCTGGAGATGCACTCGTTATGAATGACACCCGCGTTCTTCCTGCCCGCCTCTATGGCCAAAAAGAAAAGACAGGAGGCCATGTGGAACTTCTCCTACTCAAAAATACTAGTGGTGATGAGTGGGAAGTTCTGGCTAAACCTGCCAAACGCCTCAAGGTTGGCACTCGTGTCAACTTTGGCGATGGTCGCCTCAGCGCTGTCGTTACGGAAGAATTGACCCACGGAGGCCGCATTGTCCGCTTCGAATACCAAGGAATTTTCCTAGAAGTTTTGGAAAGTCTGGGTGAAATGCCATTGCCACCTTATATCCATGAAAAACTGGATGACCGTGAACGTTATCAAACAGTCTACGCTAAAGAAAGTGGCTCTGCTGCAGCACCGACTGCTGGCCTCCACTTCACCAAAGAACTGCTAGCAGAAATCCAAGCCAAAGGTGTTCATCTGGTCTATCTCACTCTTCACGTCGGACTCGGAACCTTTAGACCCGTTTCTGTAGACAATCTGGACGAACACGAAATGCACTCCGAATTCTACCAACTTTCTGAGGAAGCAGCTGCCACCCTTCGCTCTGTTAAGGAAAATGGTGGACGCGTCATCGCTGTCGGAACCACCTCTATCCGCACGTTAGAGACTATTGGTTCCAAGTTTGACGGGCAAATCCAGGCTGATTCTGGCTGGACCAATATCTTTATCAAACCTGGTTACGAATGGAAGGTTGTGGACGCCTTTTCAACCAACTTCCATCTGCCAAAATCAACTCTTGTCATGTTGGTTTCTGCCTTTGCAGGCCGTGAATTAGTCTTAGATGCATACCAGCACGCTATTCAAGAACACTACCGCTTCTTCAGTTTCGGTGATGCCATGTTTATCTATTAAGAAAATCCCTATTAGGTTTCCTAATAGGGATTTTTCTAATCATTCCATACTAAACTTTGGATCTTTCAAGCTCTGAACACTGGCATTGATAACCGCTCCGATAATCAAAATCTTTGCAATAAGAATAAACCAGAACATCATGACTACCACGATGATGGAACTGAAAAAACGGACATCGACTAGGTGATTGACATAGTTATTAAAATAAACAGAAAAGATATTCAATAAACCGATAAGAGTTAGCAATACAAAGACACTTCCTGGTAAAACATAGCGGATTCGTGGTGTTTTTACTTTTGGAAGGAAGTAATAAATCATAACCAGAATGGCAAAAATCAAAGCATAGACTAGAGGGCCTGTAAAGTCTTGCAGGTAGGAAAATAGCGGGCTGTCTGATTGCCAGTAAGTTTTGAGGAGGTTGAGCAACATACGACCAAACATACTCAAAAACAAGGCTAGGGCAAAAAGAATCTGCAAGCCAAGGCTAACAAGCAAACTCATCAACTGATGGGAGATAATTCCTCGACTCTTGGTCACTCCATAGGCTTTGTTAAAAGCTTTTTGGAGGAAATCCATTGATTTTGAAAAGGTCCATAGGGCTGACAAAACAGCAAAACTCAGCAAACCAGTCGATGGTTGAGTCAGAACTTCTCGGACAATCTTAGCGACCACATCATACACTGTATCAGGCAAAAATTCCTTGATTGTCAGTAAGAAATTTGAGACCGGAATCTGAAAATAAGGCAAAATATTGACCATTATCATTAGCAAAGGAAAGATTGAAACCAACCAATAGTAGGCAACCGCAACACTGGTCAACTCACTATCAGATGCTTGATAATAATGCAAAAAAGCTTTCAATAAGGGCCTGTTCATCAGCTCTTTCCACCACTTTTTCATGTTTCATCCTCCGTCATTTTCATCATCATCTAAGTTCTTCTGATTAAATCTAGCATATCATAAGGCAAGGTATTTGCGGCTTCTTTCAGAGAATAATTCTCTAAATTATTCACATTTTGGCGTAGTTTTTTGGCATACTTGGCTGTTATCAGTTTAGCCTCTTCGTATTCAAAGATTGCCTTACGTTCGAGATAGTAGCCTCGTAGCATTTCATCGATATTGTTTGGCTTGATGCGATTGATAACCCGCTCAACAAAAGCACCACTTCCGATAATGGCCGTCTCGCGTAGACGAGACTCTTGCATAAAACTAATCAGAGAACTCTTGTAAACCCCTTTGAGGTTTTCCAAACTCTCGATAATCAACTCCGTATTTTCCAAATACAACTCTGAAATCTGATCATAGTCAACTGCTAGTAGTTTATGAGATTCTTCATTCATCCAACTACGGAAAGTTTTGCCAAAGGTAAACATTTCATGGAGTAGAAAGCGCAGTATCCGTAATGAAACTAGGAAGTAATAAGTCACTCTAGAAGCGAAATTCCGATTGATACTCTGCTCCATGCTTTTTAGGTAACGTTGGTAAACTCGATAGCCACGCTCGCTGATTCTATTTTCTTCGTAGGCTTGCTCCAAACCATCACTCTCAATACTCAAGATAAGGAGTTTGAGAGACTCCCAGTCCTCTTGGACTCTTTTATTTTCCTGACTAAGGATGAGGTTTTCAATCCGACCATGGTAATTATCAATAGCTGCATAAAGAGGAAGTTTGTTCTTGTGATGGTCCAGCTCTTTTTCTAATTCTGCAGCTACATCATTCAGAATCGCTATATGCATCAAATGATCCTTGCTTTCCTCTTGTTCTTCAGATAAGTGAGGGAGGACTAGTAAACCCGTTAAAAAGCTCAGCAGTGTAACGCCTGCTACAAGGAAGAGTAATAAAGGATATTCCTTCTCCAAATGACTTGGTATGAGGAGAATGGTCGCGATAGATACTGTCCCTTTGACACCAGAGAAGGTCAAAAGAAGCATATCTTTCATGTACTTATGAATTTTTTTCTTAAGTCGACGCGTCCTCACAAAGTAAAAACCAGCAATCATGACAAAGCGGATCGCAAAAAGCAAGAAGGTCAGAACGACAACTGAAATCAGTAAAAGAAGGGGATTGTAGAGAGAATTAGACAAAATTGGCTCCGCTATCAACTCTAATTCCATTCCCAAGAGAACAAAGACTGAGCCATTTAGCATAAAGGTCACGGTGTGCCAGACGGTCTCCGTCACGGTGTCTACTTGAGCCTCAAGGAGCGTAATTTTCTTAAAGCGACTGGCCTTCAAAATACCTGCAACCACTACTGCGATAATCCCTGAAACATGAAACTCTTCTGCGATGAAAAAGGTCATGAGCGGCAAACTTAGCTCTAGCAATAGTTCACTGGCTATATCTATCGCTCGTACACTCAGTAAAAAGCTATGCAAAAAACGATTGACCATAGCCGTCACAAAACCGACTACAAAACCACCAAGTATAGAAAGTGCTAGGGAAGTCCCAGCTTGGCTGAGAGAAAACGTTCCTGTTGTCCAAGCAGCCAGAGCCATCTGAAAGGCAACCAAACCAGAAGCGTCATTTAAGAGTCCTTCCCCTTTTAGAATATTAGAAACCCGTTTAGGAAAACGAAAACGTTCAGAAAGAGATGCGAAGGCAACCAAATCTGTTGGCCCAAGTGCCGCTCCAACTGCTAAACAGGCCGCCAAAGGAAGGGTAATCCAAAGGAAGTGAGCCATGCTCCCCAAGCTTAAGGTCGAGATAAAAATCACAGGAAAAATCAGAAAGACGACAATCCGCCAATGCTTCAAAATGGACGTAATATCCGCTTCTTCTGCCTCCCGGAAAAGTAAGGGACCAATAACCATGGCCAGAAACAGCTCTGTATTGAGATGAAAGTCCGCATCGGGAACAAATAAACCAATCCCAATCCCCAAAAGGATTTGTACAAGAGGAAGGGGCAAAAAAGGAAGAAGTTTATTGGTCGTAGTTGAAATGATTAAGACAAATAAAAATAGAATCAAGTAAATGAGTAATTCCACACAATTCCTCCTTAATCTTTTTTACAACAAGATTCAAAAATCTCCTTTTGCTCTTGGATTTTCTGATCAATCTTAGAACAGTCTTTGTGCTCAATTTTTTTCTGGCATCGTTCCATTTCAAGAGCCACTAATTTTTTCTTAATTTTAAGCATTTTCTTGGTCATATGTGCTTCGTCGAGCACCCCGACTGCTCGCTCGTGATGCGTTGACTCGACAAAATTTTGGCGCATTGCCTCAAGCTTCTCACGAAGGTATTGTTTATCCATGTCTGTACCCTTCTAATTTTTCAATCATAACTAAAAACGGTGGATTATTAACTTGGTTGAGAGTCCGATAAATGGCAGCTGTATACTCTTGTTGGTTCAACTGGCTAACAAAATCCAACACAGCATCCCTCTCGGTGTCTCCTCCTTCATGACCATAGTAGATCATGATAGCAATCCGTCCCCCCTTGACAAGCAAATGACACAGTTTCTCTAATGCTTCGATAGTAGTCTGAGGTTGAGTGATGACGGATTTGTCAGCAGAAGGTAAATAACCCAGATTAAAAATCCCTGCCTTAGCTTCTGTCACAAACCGGTCTAGTGTCTCATGACCTTGCAAGATTAACTGGGCATTTGTCATTCCAGCCTGATCCAAACGCTCTTGCGTCTTCTCCAAAGCCTGCTCCTGAATATCAAAGGCATAGACTTGCTTGGCTAGCTTGGCTAAAAATAGCGTATCGTGGCCATTACCCATAGTCGCATCCACTACGATATCCTCTTTTGTCACAACTTCCGCCAAAAAATCATGTGCCATCTCAAGTGGTCTTTTCATTTTTAAACTCCTGTTTTACAGCCTTGCATCCTTGCACACTTCCACGACGGCGCATCTCAGTTTCAATAGCATTTAGCACTTCCCATTTATTGAGGCTCCACATAGGACCAATCAACATATCTCTCGGTGCATCTCCTGTAATTCGATGGATGACGATATGCTTGGGAATGATTTCCAACTGGTCACAGATGACCTTGACATACTCATCCTGACTCATCAGTTGCAAGCGTCCTTCGTGGTAATCTCGCTGCATACGTGTATTGGTCATGAGGTGAAGCAAGTGCAGTTTAATTCCTTGAATATCATTATCCCTAACACAGCGACGGACATTTTCGACCATCATCTCATGAGTCTCACCGGGCAAACCATTGATCAAATGGGAAACAATCTCAATCTTGGGATATTTCCTCAAGCGTTTTACTGTTTCAACATACAATTCATAAGAATGGGCACGGTTAATCAGGTCAGAGGTTGCTTCAAAGGTGGTCTGTAAGCCCAATTCAACCGTCACATGCATACGTTCCGATAACTCAGCCAAATATTCGATAGTTTCATCGGGTAAACAGTCTGGTCGTGTTCCGATATTGATTCCTACTACACCTGGCTCGTTGATAGCCTGCTCGTAACGTTCCCGAATCACTTCCACCTTTTCATGGGTATTGGTAAAGTTTTGAAAATAAACCAGATACTTTTTAACATCTGGCCATTTGCGGTGCATAAAGTCAATTTCCTTATAAAATTGCTCACGGATAGGGGCATCCGGTGCCACGATGGCATCTCCAGAACCAGAAACCGTACAAAAAGTACATCCACCATGAGCTACAGTTCCATCCCGATTGGGACAGTCAAATCCCGCATCGATAGGAACTTTGAAAGTCTTCTCTCCAAAAAGTTTTCGATAATAATCATTCAAGGTATTATAAGATTTCATAACTTTCATTATAACAAAAAACACCTACAATCTCAAAAGCCTGACTTTCAAACAAATTCCCTTGTTTCTCATTTCCTTTAGCGTTTTTTTATGATACAATATGGGTATGATTTTAATGAAAATAGCATCTATTTTATTATTGATATTAACCTTGGTGGTTTGCTTTATTGTCACCAAGCTTTTCGGACTCAGGAAAATAGGATTTAATTTCGCGGATGTAGCTTTTCCACTTTTGGTATTCGAGTATTATTTGATTACTGCTAAAGCCTTTACCCACAACTTTCTACCGCGACTTGGTGTCGCACTTTCTCTCCTAGCAATCCTCCTTGTAATCTTTTTCCTTGTCAAAAAACGAAGTTTTTATTACCCTAAATTCATCAAATTCTTCTGGAGAGCCGGTTTTCTCCTAACCTTAATCATCTATATAGAAATGATTGTCGAATTGATCTTACTGAAACAATAATAGAATCCCTAGAAAATACCTTCTAGGGATTCTTGCTTTCTCTCCAAAATTACACAGACAGTAAAATTATACGATTTTACACAAAGAAAAGACCTTAGAAACTTGTATTCTAAGGTCTTTTTATCTGAGACGATAGTTTCTCTCAGGTCTTAAATGGCAAATAAGGTATCAAAAATATCTAATCCTCTTTTTTGCCTTTAGTGGCTACTAGTCCTGCACTCAAACCAAGAAGAGCTAAGCCTGCTGCTAGGGCTGCTTGACCTTCTGTACTTCCTGTATTTGGTAACTGCTCTTTTTGAACCGGACCAGCTGCACTTGAAGTGTTTTGTTTTGTATCTGCTTTTTCTGATACTTGTGGTTTTGTAGATTCTTGAGGTACTGGTTTAGTTGTTTCACCAGCCGTACCTACTTCTACGATGCGATCCTGAGCCATGACTTTATCATAGCTTTCTTTTTCAGTTCGTTTGCCATTTTCAACTTCAATCAAGTGAACACGGATACCTTTTTGACCTTCTTGGAGAACACGGGTTTGCCCTGCTGGAAGTTTATCGTTCTTTTGTTCCTGAACCTTGAAATCAATTGTTTCTTCTTCGATTACAAGTTCTGGTCTGTTAAGGACAAGGTTCTTCACTTCATCTTCTGGAAGGGAGGTTCCTAGTTTCGTTCCAATCAAGACGATGCGGTCTGTCGGAGCTTCTACCACTTCACGAAGTTTTTCTTCCTTACTTCCATCAGGATTAATCGCTGTGAAGATCCGTTCTTTACCAACTTTTCCTTCTTGTTCTACACGAGTTTCACCTAGATACAGTATTGAATCCTTTTTCTCAACTGTCTTGTAGGCCAAATCTTTTTCAACAAATTCGAGTTTTGGAAGATCTTCTTGTACAGCAGCAACAGTCTTCTCAGAAACTGGTTTTTCCTTAGTCAACTGGATACGGTATTCCTTGACTTGTTTTCCACTTTCTGAAACAAGGCGAACAAGTACTGGAAGGCTATCATCTCCGTTATCTACAACTGTTGAAGCCACTTGATTACTTTCTCCGACTGAGACTTTTGGACGTTGACCTTTATAGGTAATTTGATAGTCTTGACGATCTTCAGTAAAATCAGGAAGTTCTTTTCCACCTACAAGAATCTTCGATTGCGTACTTTCTTGAGGCAATTCACTCGGTGCAAGGAAGGTCATCTCAATCATCGCAACACCGCTCTTGTCAGCTTTACGCTCCATGCGCCATCTCATGGCTTTGGCCTTGACAGCTTTAAATGTTACGTTGATTTCATCACCAGCTGCAATATCTTTATCCGCACGATAAGGCACAGCTTCCCAATTTTCTGGATTGTTGAATGGATGGGCTGCATCATAGGCTTGGTAGTTCGAATAGTAGGTAGGCACTTCAAACTCTGGGCCAATATAGCGTTCCAAAACGAGTTTAGATGGTGCATCCGTACCACTATCTGCAAAGAAATGAAGTTTGGCTTGCGCAACAGTCCGTTCTACAATCTTACCATTTTCACGGAAGATCACACCTGCTGATACTTCTGGATTAGAAGATGGTGTTGGAGACCAGTTTGTCCAACGACGATTTTCTGAATGATCTCCATCATTGATATAGTCTACACGGTCATGTGAACTTGGATCAATATCATTAGTTGCGGAAGCAAAGGCCTGGTTACTGTTTTCATCATAGTCAGGGTTATTTGAGAGTGCTTCACCAAGTTTGTCTGTCACTCGTACAGTGAACTCAGCAACAAGATCACTACCAAGGACACGGCCTCGAACAGTAAATTGACCTGCTTTTGTCAGATTTTCTGCTGGAACTTCTTCCCATTCAACTGCCAAGTCTTTTGTTTCGTAACCGTCTTTACCTGTGAAGTAAACAGGAACCTTAGTTGGCAATTCAAGCGGTTGCCCTACTTGTAGCAAGCGAGCTTGTTTGACCGCGGCAACTGGTTTACGAGAGAGCAAATCTTTATTGCTTGTAAAGTGTATACGGTATTCTCCTAGGATGTCGCCATTTTCAGCCTTCGCGATAACACGAACTGGCTCACCTTCACGAACGCTTGGAACGACGGTAGCGAGACCATTGTTGCTAACACTTGCTGTTACTGCAGGAACTTTTCCATCTACAGACTTAAGGTAGTAGTCTGTCAAATCAGGGTTGAAGTTTGCTAAATCTTTACCGTCAACTTGGATTCTCGTTTGTCCTTGTTTGGCTGCTGCGACTTGTTTTGCAAAGATTTGTACTTCTGTGATAGAAGTTCCAAGTTTGTTGTCTGCTCTCACCATACGAATACGGACAGCATAGGTTTCAACTTTATCAAAGCTGAAATGATTCATTTCTCCAGCTTTTAATTGAGCTGGTGCTTTGAGATTGCTTACCTCTTTCCAGTTTGCAGGATCATTAAAGGCATGGTTTTCCTCACCTACAAAGCTAGGGTTCTTAGGAGTGCTAGGCACTTCTTTACCAACATAGTATTCAATCACATAAGACTTCGGTACACCGACTCCATGGTCTTCGTGGAATCCGACACTTAGATTATCAACTGAACGTTTGCTCAAAATACCAGAGTCACCAAAGAGAACTCCTACTGATGCGTCTTTCTTACGATTCCAGTTTGTCCAACGGTTAGCTGGGCGGTCATTAAAGGAAATCAATTTATCGTTGACATTTGAAACAGGGTCACTCGGATTTGAGTCTGAAGCAAAGGCCAGTGGCAATTCTGAACCGGTCCATTGATCAGAAATATTTGCACCTTGCTCAGTTTGAGCAGATACGCGAACATGAAGTTTAGTTGTTAATTGCGTACCTTCTAGGCGACCATTAACTGTAAAGACACCTTCCTTGGCGTATTGCTCTGGACGAATCGCATCCCAAGTAACCTTAGCTGATGAAATGTGACCATTTGAATCGTAGGTACGAACACTTTCTGGTAATTGCGGCGCTTCTGCGATTGGGGTTGTCACACTAACTTCTTCAACTGAAACGATACCTTCTACAGATACTTTAGCACGCGCTTCAAGATCAAGTCCTTCGACTTTACCTAGAACTTCAAAGGTTTGATAGTGATCGAGTTTTTCTTTTGGAATGGCTTGCCAAGTGACTTTGTGGGCTTTAGGGAAACCTTTGTCATACTCAACTGTTACTGTTACTGGAAGACTTGGTTCCTGATGCAAATCTGTGACTACATTTACAGGGCGGATAGATTGCGCAATCTTCTTCTCAGTATTGGCCTGAATCGTGAGATCGATTTGACCTGTAGCCCCCTCATATTCTGCTTTGAGAGTGACTGTTCCTGGCTTATGTAACTCAAGCATTCCTTTACGAACTGCGACTTCCCCTTCACCACTTGTAGAGAAGTTCACCTTATCTGCTGGTAAAACTGCTTGTGTTCCGTCTCGATAGTGAACAAGGACAGATAATTTCACTGTTTGGTCTTCTTTGAGAGCATCAGCTTTCTCCACTTGTAGGCTCAAATGATCAATTTTTGGTGCTTCTTCGAGGAATTGAATTGCATACATTTGAAGAGGGCCACCATCATTTGGTTGAACAAAGATGCTTGCACGCATACCGTTTGCTGCGCTTGCTTGTACCACTGTAACAGCTGCATTTTCAGCACTTGCTGTGACTTTTGGCAACTTAGCTCCATAAGCAAGAGTCCGGTACTGCATTGGTTTTTGACTAGTAAGTCCTGTGACAGCTTCACCACCAACCGTTACAGTTGGTACTGCAGGTGCCGCAGCTTCGCCTTCTTCTACTACAAGGGTAGCGTGAATAGTCTCACCACCCAGTTGGCCAGTCATTTGAATACGTGATCCTGCAACTGACAGTTTAGCTTTATCTGCTTCCGCAATCTCCCACTTATCAACTTCGTATTCTTGAACGCTTCCATCCGTTACAGCGATAGAAACATATTTATCAACAGCACTCAAGTCTGTTCTTGGAGCAACACGTTTAACAGTTGGTAGTTCTTTCGTAATTGCTAGAATTTCGACACGGGCCTCAACTTCACGTCCGTCTGCCATACCTTTAACAGTCACAACTCCTGCTTGGCTCACATCAACTGAAGACCAAGTTACTGGACGTTTTTCACGACTGCCATCACTGTAGATAAAACCGACTGTCTTCGGCATTTTCGGTTCTTTCTCAATAACAGTACGTACTTTTGGTACTTCTGTACCTAAAACAATCTTTTCTTGTCCTTCTTTCTTACCTGTGAAGACAGTAACTTGGTCTGATTTCAAGAGATCAGAGTGGGCAGTAAGGGTGAATTTACCTGCTTGTTCAGTTGATTTGACAATGGCAACCCCTTTACCGTTAAAGGCTCTACGGATCCAAGAACCATCTGGTTGCGCCTTATAGCGTTCACGGCTGGCTTGTTCCCCGTTATCAACACCGACCAGTTGACCTTGTCCATGCAATTGGAAACGAACCAAATTATTGGCAGTTGGTACCACATTTCCTTGGCTGTCTACGATTTCATAGTAGATGTAGATCAAGTCTTTTCCATCTGCTGCGATTGCATGTTCTTCCTTAACGAGGCGAACACCTGCAGGTTGGCCTGCAGTCGTGATCTTATCACGTGCAATTTCTTTTCCAGCTTCATCGCGAGCTACAGCTTCCAAGGTACCTGGTTGGTACGCAACCTTCCACTCAAGATAGAGTTCCTTAGCATTGGCACCTTCTTGGTAGGTACGGCCATCACTGGTTTGTTTCTTGTTGAACTTCTTAACTCCAAGAGATTTTCCATTCAAGAACAATTCAACGCTTGCAGCGTTTGAGTACGCACGAACTGGGATTTTTCCGTCTGAATCTTCAACTTTCGATGCCAATTCTCTATTTTCCCAGTTCCAGTGAGGAAGGAGGTGAACCATTGGTTTCTTCTTGGCAGAAACCCATTGGCTTTGGTAGAGATAAAAGTCATTTTTTGGAATACCGGCTGTATCTACGATACCAAAATAAGAGCTCTTAACGGGAGTTTGGTTTTGGTTGTGCCATGGTGTAGGCTCACCGATATAGTCCGTACCTGTCCAGATAAACTGTCCAGCATAGCCAGCGTTGTCACGGTCAAACGTCCATGAATCTGTTGCCGTTTTACCCCAGCCAACTCGGTCATTACCATAGTCAGACTGTTCGTAATGACGTTCAGGTCCGTTACTATGTTTCAATTCACGTTCAGGACGATAATAGCTGCCACGCGTACGGGTTGCTGAAGATGTTTCCGAACCATAAATCAACCAGTTTGGATGTTTCGCACGAAGTTTCTTGTAGTTGTCTTCTGAGTAGTTGAAACCAACTGCATCCAGTTCATTAGCAATTTTCTCATGATCACCACTACCATCGCCAAAGCGGAACTTATCTGCTCCCATGGTAACATAACGTGTAGTATCAACATCTTTAATCACTTTTACTAAGCGTTTAACCGTTGCAAGAGAGTGAGCATTGCCGTTAGCTTCACCGATTTCATTCCCTATAGACCACATGAAGACAGCTGGGTTATTTTTGTCTCTTTCGACCATGGTACGAAGATCATAGTCAGACCATTTTTCGCCTTTTCTAGCTTCTGGGTGAGTAGCGTCTTTTTCAAAGAAACGTCCGTAGTCATATGGTTTCTTGCCACCATACCACGTATCAAAGACCTCTTCCTGAACGAGCAAACCAAGTTCTGCTGCAATTTGCAAGGTCTGTGGACTTGCAGGGTTATGAGTTGTACGGATGGCATTAACGCCCATCTCCTTCATTTGTTTGAGACGACGGTATTCTGCCTTATAGTTTTCTTCTGCTCCAAGCGCTCCGTGGTCATGGTGCAAAGAAACACCATGGAATTTAATGTGTTCACCATTCAAAGAGAAACCTTCATTTGGAGTCCAGTGATAGTAACGGTAACCAAACAAATCTTTCTTAGCATCAACCAATTGACCTTCACGGTAAACACGTGTAATCAATTCGTGCAAGGCAGGTTTGTCATTTAAAACGGTCCAGAGTTTTGGTCTTTCAACTTCTAAAATCGCATCAAGACTTGTTGATTCATGTGCTTTCAAGGTACGGCTCGCTGTACGAACCAAACCTGTTACAGCCTGACCACCACGTTCAACGATTTGATACTCTGCCACCAATTCATGGTCTTTATCATCTGTATTGACGATTTTGCTGGCTACATGAGTTTCAACCTTGCCATGTTGCTGTTCTTCAAGTTTTGGTGTTAAGATAGTTGTTCCATTTTTCTCAACATGAACCTTATCTGTCACTTGCAAGGTCACATCACGGTAGATACCACTACCTGAGTACCAACGGCTACTTGGCTGTTTATTGACAGCATGGACAGCAATCACATTCTCACGACCATCTTTGTGAAGGTATTTGGTAATATCATATGAGAACTGGTTATAACCATTTGGATAATGCCCCACTAACTGGCCATTGACATAGACTTGAGAGTCCATATAGACACCATCAAAAGTGACACGAACATTTTTCTTGAGATCTTTTTCATCAAGTTTAAAGGTCTTGCGATACCAAGCTTCACCACCATTGAGCTGTCCACCCTCGTTTTGAGCAGGTGACTGATGGTCAAAATCGTTAAAGATACTCCAGTCGTGTGGGAGATCCAATTTTTGCCATGTTGATACATCGGCATCTGATTTCACAGCTTCTTTAGGATTCGCATTGAGTTTAAAGTGCCAATTTTGATTAAAATTCACTCTTCTATCTTCAATCATTTGATTCACTTCTTCATTTGTCGCAGCTTTCAAATCTTCCTTAACCGGATTTTCTTGACTTGAAGCTTGGGATTCTACCTTTGGAGCTGTTTCTTCAGGTTTTAGAGATGCTTTCTCCTCTTTTGGAGCTACAGGTTCATCTTCTTTCTTCTCGGCTTTGCTTGCTTCAATTGGAGCGGCTTGACTTTGATCGACACTTGTAGCATCCTTGTGCTCTGCTACAGCTTGATCTTCTTTTTCCTCCACTGCCGGACTTTCCTCTCTAGCTTGTTCCACAGTGTGAGTAATCAGAGTTTCATCCGCGAAAACTGATGATTCTCCAATGACACTTCCTCCAAATAGAACCGCACAGGTTCCAATCATGACAGAGCAAGCACCTACGGCAAACTTACGAATGCTGTAGACTCTTTTACGATTCCAATGGCCTTTTTCCATAAAACCCTCCTTTAGTAACCGCTTCCATTTTCTTGTAAACGTATTACTTTTTCATAGCCTTTTACCCTTATTCTATAAAATAATATAGGAAATTTCAATACCCTAAACACAAAAAATCATATTTTTGATTGTTTTTTCTAAAATTTGTAGAAGATTCGAAAAAAGTGAATGTAGATTTAGAACAAAAACAAACAAATTTTTGACACTCAGTTCAATATTATAAAAAAAGTTCCTTTTGTAAGGAACTCCTTTTACTTATAATTAAAGATTCCCCCTGCCAACTTATCAGCTAGCTTAGGAAAGAGAGTATAAAACTTATGGGCTAGGTTCAACAAAACTGGGAGATTGAGTTCCCGTTTGTTTTTTCCTATGGTTTTGACAATCTTTCTAGCGACTGCATCTGGTTCTAAGAGAAAGCGGTCAACCGACTTGAGGTAGGTCCCATCTGGGTCTGCCTGGTCAAAAAAGGCAGTACGAAGCGGTCCTGGATTAACCGTCGTGACATAGACACCGTAAGGCATGAGTTCGAGGCGCAGAGCATTTGAAAAACCAATGGCCGCAAATTTGGTTGCCGAGTAAAGGCTGGACTTGCTAGTCGCTATCAAACCTGCCATACTGACGATATTGATGATATGGCCTTTTCGGCTTTCTTTCATACGAGCTGCAAGACGACGAGACAGATTCATCAGAGCAAAGGTATTGACCTTAAACATCTGGTGAATATCCTTGTCAGAGATCCGGTCGAAATCTTCAAATATTCCATATCCAGCATTGTTAATCAAGACATCAATTTTACCATAACGGAGATAGAGGTCAGCTACCAGAGCTTCTAGGGCTGAGTCATCGGTAATGTCGATTTCAATCAATTCCACATTAGAATGATTTCCATATAGTTGAGCTAATTTTTCCTTGTTTCTACCTAGTAAGATGAGTTGGTCATTGGGCAGGAGTTTGACCATTTCTTGGGCTAAGCCACCGCTAGCTCCGGTAATCAGAATCGTACGCATACTTATCCTTTCTCAATCTTCTAAATTTCCACTTCTTCCAAGTCTTTGACCACATGGACATTTTCAAAAACAGTTGCCGCATCTTTCTTGAGCTGGCTGATATCTTTTGAGAGAAAACGAGCACTGATATGATTGAGCAAGAGGCGCTTAGCACCGGCTTCTGCTGCCACTTGTGCTGCCTGCATGTTAGTAGAGTGACCATGATTGCGGGCAATCTTCTCATCGCCCTTGCCATAAGTCGACTCATGGACAAGGACATCGGCATTGACTGCTAGACGCACACTAGCATTGGTTTTTCGGGTGTCACCCAGAATGGTGATGATCTTACCTGGACGTGGTGCTGAAATATAGTCTGCTGCCTTGATTTCAGTGCCGTCTTCTAGGACAACATCCTGACCGTTTTTGATTTTTCCAAAAAGTGGGCCGAACGGAACACCAGCGGTCTTAAGCTTCTCAGCATCCAGCGTTCCTTCCAAGTCCTTTTGCATAACACGATAGCCAACACAGAAAATAGTGTGGTCTAGCTCCTCTGCATACACAGTGAATTTATCGGTCTCAAGGATTTTCCCTAGAGAATCTTGGTCAAACTCATGAAAATGAATGCGGTAAGGCAAGCGAGAACCTGACACACGAAGACTGGTTAAGACAAATGACTTGATCCCTTGAGGTCCGTAGATGTCCAAATCTGTCTGCTCTTCATTGGCCTGAAAGGCACGGCTAGAAAGGAATCCTGGCAAGCCAAAGATGTGGTCTCCATGCAGGTGAGTGATAAATATTTTGCTGACCTTACGTGGTCGAATCGTGGTTTCCAGAATACGATTTTGCGTTCCTTCTCCACAGTCAAAAAGCCAGACTTCGTTAATCTCGTCCAAGAGTTTCAGGGCAAGACTTGAAACGTTGCGGGCTTTAGAGGGCTGACCAGCCCCCGTTCCTAAAAATTGAATATCCATTTGATACTTTCTAATTAATCAATATATAACATAGCTGTGCGATTTTCCGATCGGAAATAGCGCTTGCCAGAAAAAGCAACAGCTTCTTGCAGTAAATCCTCTTGGCTGTAGCCTTTGAGACGCTTGCGGCCATCTGCTAAACTTTCTAAATCAGTCAAAGCTGTGAGACTCCCCACACTAACAACTTCCTCATCTCCGGCATCCTTCATGTAAATCTTTCCAGACTCTTCAAAGACGAGTTGATGGGGGAAAATTTGCGCAATCTCAAAAAGCAAGGCATCCGAGATCACCTCTTCATTTTCAGAGAAAATTCGCCCCAAGCCCTCACTCTCATAGCAAAACCCAAAAGATTTGCCAGATAAATTAAGACGAATAAAAGGCTTATTTTCAAAGGTGAAACTTGGCTTAGTATTGTAGAGGTTCAGTTCCTGACTGAGTTCTGCAAAGTAATCTGTCGCAGCCTGAGGGCTCTTTTTCTGATAAAGTTCTGCAAAATAGGCATTGACTACACTCGGAGGAGGTGTGATGAGAGCCAACTGCTCTTGCTCTGTTTTGCCAGCTAGAAGTTGATCTAGATAGACCTTATCCAGACTTGTATAACCTCCATACTTTAGAGCCAAAGTTTTAATATCAGTCATAAAATTCCTCTAACCTCCATTTATTTTTCTCGGAAATGTAGCCTGTAATGACTTCACCGTCATCCTGATACTCGCGTTCTTCCAGAATCGCAACACTTTCTAAATCATGAATCTTGTAGGACTTAGAAAAAGGCACGCGCAGGGTAAAGACTTCAAAAATATCCTTGATCTTCTCCAAAAACAATGCTTGCAACTGCTCACGACTATCCTCAGACTTGGCAGAAATGAGGGCATACGGCGTTTGAGTCGGCGTGAAATCCTCCACCAAATCCGCTTTATTATAAAGGGTCAGGCGGGGAATATCCTCCATATCCAAGTCTTTCATGATGGACAGGACTGTTTTTTCATGCTCCTCGTGATAAGGATTGCTGGCATCGATGACATGAACTAGAAGGTCTACATGCTTGCTTTCCTCTAAGGTTGACTTGAAACTGGACACCAATTCTGTTGGCAAGTCTTGGATAAAGCCAACAGTATCAGTTAAAGTCACCTGTAGATTGCCTCCCAGATGGATGCTTTTAGTTGTCGCATCCAGGGTCGCAAACAATTCATCAGCCTCATACTGGGTCTTGCTGGTCAAGGTGTTCATGATGGTTGATTTCCCAGCATTGGTGTAACCAATCAGACCGATTTTAAAGGTGCTTGACTCCAGACGCTTTTCTCTGACTGTCGCCCGATTTTTCTCCACCACCTTAAGCTGACGCTCGATATCTGTGATTTGATTGCGAACACTACGACGGTTCAGTTCCAGCTGACTTTCACCAGGTCCACGGGAACCAATTCCACCTGCCTGGCGGCTGAGCATAATCCCCTGACCAACCAAGCGAGGCAAGAGATACTTGAGCTGGGCCAGGTGGACTTGGAGCTTCCCTTCATGGCTTCGAGCCCGCATGGCAAAGATATCCAAAATCAACTGCATACGGTCAATCACCTTGACTCCCAGAACTTCTTCTAGATTGACATTTTGCCGTGGAGTCAAACGATTATTGACAATGACAGTAGTAATTTCTTCTGCATCCACCATCCGCGCAATCTCTTCCAACTTACCAGAGCCAACGAAGGTCTTGGAGTCATATTTTTCCCGTTTTTGCCTGTAGCTATCCACAACGACTGCCCCAGCTGTCTTGGCTAGACTGGCCAATTCTTCCATAGAGAGATCAAAATTGTCCATGTCCTGCAATTCCACACCTATGAGCAGGACGCGCTCCTCTTTTTTCTCCGTTTCAATCATCTAAAAACTCCTCTATCTGGCTTAAAATGCGGTCTTGAACTCCAGGCTCTCCTATCTGATAAAAGGTGACCTGCATGCGATTACGGAACCAGGTAAGCTGGCGCTTGGCAAAACGACGAGTCGCCTGTTTGAGACTCTCACTAGCTTCCTCCAAAGTTTGCTCCCCACGGAAATATGGAAAGAGTTCCTTATAGCCAATGCCTTTAGCAGCCTGCACATCGGGATAATTTTCAAAAAGCCACTTAGCCTCATCCAAAAGCCCAGCCTCAAACATCAGATCTACTCGGCGATTGATACGCTCATAAAGCTGACTGCGTTCATCGTCCAAGCAGATAATCAGTGGTTCATAAGGACTTTCCTGATTTTTCAAATCCTGACCAAAATGAGCAATTTCCAAGGCGCGCATAGCACGACGACGGTTAAACTGGGGAATTTCAAGGCCTACTTGCTCCACAAGATGGGCTAATTCATCATTTGTAAAAGCATCCAAACTAGCTCGATAGGCTAAAATATCCTCATGAGGTGTTTCCCCACCTAGATGATAGCCTTCAAGCAAGCTCTGGATATAAAGCCCTGTACCACCCGCGATAATCGCTAGCTTACCACGGCTTTGAATATCCTTAATAGCCTTCTTAGCTTCTGAAACAAAATCAAAAGCCGAGTAAGACTCGGTCACCTCTCTGACATCAATCAAATGATGAGGAACAGCAGCTTGCTCCTCTGGGCTAGCCTTGGCCGTCCCAATATCCAACCCTCTGTATACTTGCTGACTGTCGCCACTGACCACCTCTCCACCAAAGCGCTTGGCCACTTCAATAGCAAGGGCTGTCTTTCCAACAGCAGTCGGTCCAACAATCACAATTATTTTTGTTTTCATCTTTTTTCCTTGAAAAATTCCCATTTTTTCGTTACTATTATTATATCACAAAAAGGTCAGTCAGAAAAATGCTACCTCTTGAGGAGCCTGACTGTTCGGGAAGATAAAGGAGGAAGACTCATGGCTAAAGGATTCGCTAAAGGTCTTGTAACAGGTGTAGCAGGCACTGTCGCTGCCGTTGCAGGTGCAGTATACGCAATTAAAAAGAAAGTGATTGAGCCAGAAGAGCAAAAAGCAGCTTTCATCGAAGAAAACCGCAAAAAAGCAGCTCGCCGCCGCATATCACATTAAGCAACAAAAGAAGTTGAGAAATCTCAACTTCTTTTTATTTTCTTTTATACTTCAAAGAGCAAACTAGGAAGCTAGCCGCAGGCTGTACTTGAGTACGGTAAGGCGACGCTGACGTAGTTTGAAGAGATTTTCGAAGAGTATTAAATAGCTAGGTCAAACTTCAACTGTGGCTTGACTGGATCATAGTCAACCAACTCAAAGTCTTCCGCTTTGATATCAAAGAAATTGGTCCCATCTGGCACATTCAAGACCAAGTGAGGTTGGCAGTTTGACGGCTCACGACGGAGCAATTCCTCAGCTTGTTCAAACTGATTATCATAGATATGAAGGTTGTTGATAAAATAGAAAAACTTCCCAACCTTCCATCCAAAATGCTTGGCAATCATCATTTGAAGAGCCACGTACTGCATAGCGTTAATGTGGTGGGCCACCAACATATCGTTAGAACGCTGGGTCAAGGTCGCATCCAGATAGATTTCCCCATCAACGCGACGGACATCAAACATGGTCTGAAAGGCGCATGGAAGGAGACCGTCTGTCTCCTCAAATGCTTGGTAATCCCAGAGTGAGATGATATTGCGACGATTCCAAGGATTGGCTTCCAGCTGCTTGAGAATCTTATTAATGATATCGTGTTTCTTAACGACTGCCCCATAGCGCTCACCAATGGTTCCCGTATCTCCCACTTCCCAGTCATTCCAGTAGTGAACATTGTACTTATCATTGAGAACATCTAGGCTATTAGACTGATCTTGGTAAATCCAGAGTACTTCCTTGATGGCGGATTTGATAGCGATAGGACGCAAGGTTGTGATAGGAAATTCCCCTTTAGACAAATCATACTCCGCAAAGGCACCCGTTATGTACCTGGAGTTGGCAATAGTCCCATCCTTGTACTTAGGACGTGCTTGTTCAGAAAAGACACCTTCCTTAAGAATTCGTTCTATATTTTCTTTAAAAATCGTATCTGCTTTTGTCATTTACTCTCACCTCATTTATTGTCCTAACTAGTATAGCATAAAAAAAGAAAGGAGGAAAATCACTGGCTTTAAAGTAGTGTTTTTCTCCTTTTATGATCTTATTGCAATACAAGTGATGCCGCTCCGATAACTCCAGCGTCATTTCCTAGAGTTGCAAGAGCTAATTTTGTGGATGTGCGTACTTGTGGGAAGGTATTTTCATCGTACACTTTTTGAACACCTTGTAGAAGGAATTCTCCCGCAGCTGACACCCCACCACCGATAACGATTGTTGAAGGATTGAGGATGGAGCCGATATTAGCACAAGCAATTCCCAAGTAACGTGAGAAGTTACGGTAAACGATCAAAGCAAGGTCATCTCCTTCTTTTGCAAGGTCAAAGACAGTCTTAGCGGTTACTTCTTCTCCATTATCAATCAAGCGTTTCAAGGCAGCATCGCCTTCGTATTCATCTGCATAACGACGAGTCAAGTTAACAATCCCTGTTGCTGAAGCAACTGTCTCAAGACAGCCTTTTTTACCACAGGTACATGCGATTGGTTGGTCAAAGTCAACAGTGATGTGACCAAGCTCACCAGCAGCACCAGCCACACCGTGAAGCAATTTGCCTTCAGCGACGATACCGCCACCAACACCGGTACCAAGTGTCATAAAGACAACGTCCGGTTGGTTGTCACCAGCACCCATCCAGCGCTCACCAAGAGCAGCTACGTTGGCATCATTGTCGATGAAGAATGGAATACCCAAGGCTTTTTCAATCTTTTCTTTAATTGGTTGAAGGGTTTTCCAGTTTAGGTTGTAGGCACCGATAACAGTTCCTTTTTCACGGTCAACCACACCAGGTGATCCCATTCCAATCCCTCGGAAGTCTGTAGCTGACAATCCAAGCAAGTCCAAACGATGCTGAATAGACTCAATCATATCATCTACAATATGGCTTCCTTCATCCAAAATATTGGTCTTGATAGACCATTTTTCTTGGATTTCTCCCTCTTGAGTTAAAATTGCAAACTTGATAGATGTTCCACCAAGGTCAATCCCAATAATCTTTTGACTCATCGTCTTCTCCTTTTTAATTGAAAATGCTTACAGATATAGTATAACAAAATCGTCTCTTTTGTGCAAAGGTTTGCATTGTTTCCCTAGAATTTGTTTGCTTTATGGTTTCCACAAACCAGAAGCATCCACATAGTAGCGACCACCATCAACCCACTCATTCGTAGCCAGCTTGCCATCTGATTTGAGGTAATAGTTCCCTTGCCAAGTGTTTCTAGCATAAACACCATTGGATTTTAGGTAGTACCATGCTTGATAACTGGTGTCATAAACCCATTCACTTGCTGCCATCTTACCATTCGACTTGAGATAATAGCTTCCTTGCCAAGCGTTGCGGGCGTAAGCTCCGTCCTCTTTTAGATAATACCACGATTGATAATAGGAATCATATAGCCATTCACCTGCTGCCATCTTACCATTTAATTTAAGGTAGTAGCTCCCCTGCCAAGTACTTCTCGCATAAAAACCGTCGGATTTTAGATAGTACCAAGATTGGTAGCTAGCATCATAAATCCACTCGCTGGCTGCCATCTTGCCATCTGACTTAAGGTAATAGCTACCTTGCCAAGCATTCCTAACTGCATGCCCATTTTCAGCAAAATAATACCAATAACCGTCCTGTTTGACCCATCCGCTAGCTGTGACATTGGATTGCGAACCCGACTGGCGTGGTTTAAAGACTCCCCGAGGTGCATTGGCACGTTCACAAGCTATCCCATCACCATCACGATCTAGTTTAGAAGAGTAACCTGGTTCTCCTCTATGAATATCAGAGTAACCATTTTCCCATGCTTCTCTACAACTAGAAAAATGAATATTTTCTTCTGCACTAACCGGTTGAGCAAACAAACCTAAAACTGGAAGAACAGTAAGAATTGCTTTCAGCAAAACTGTTTTTTTCATCATTTCCTCCTATAAAATGACATCGTTTTCTTTTTATTTTATCAAACTTAATTTAACGATTCAACATATCCATTATATTTTTTGATTTATAAAGTTTATTTAGAATTCACTTCCAACTCATACAAACCTCTGACTGCGTTACAGCCATAGATAGCTTCTGCTTGGTCCAAGTCTGGCACAGTCAGAACTTTTTCCTCTGCCTGTCCTGTTTCCAGCAAATGCTGGCGGTAGATTCCTGGCAAAATCCCTAGATTGATAGGAGGTGTGTAGAGCTTACCATTAATTTTTAAGACCAGATTTCCAATAGAGGTTTCAAGCAATTCTCCTGCTACATTATGGTAAATGATTTCTTGTTCCCCTAGACTTAAGTGTGGTCTATTAGTTGTTTTAAAGTAGGTAAACGCTTGATTCAAATCTGTTTCTTGCAGACAAAGTTTGGCTTTGCAGAAACTTGGACTGAGAGTTGTTAAGATTGGGCGACTGAGTTCTATCTCTCCAGATTTGCTGAGGATGATTCGCAAACGGTAGTCTTGGTAGGAATCGCAGGCCTGACACTCTTTCTCTATCTTTTGTCTCAGGTTTTCTGGATCAAAAGGATAGGCAAAATAACGGCTCGCCTTTGTCAATCTTTCCAGATGTTGTTCTTCAAACAGTAAGTTCTTCTGGCTGATTTTCCCAGTTGTAATCAATTGGAAACGTGCTTGTTTACGATAAAGTACAGCTGCTTTTTGATGAACCTCACGGTATTCAGATTCCCAAGTGCTATCCCAAGTAATCCCTCCGCCAACTCCATAGATGGCTTGGCTCTTGTAGAGTTGAATGGTCCGAATGGCGACATTGAAAATTCGTCGCCCATTTGGAAGTAAGAGACCAATCGTTCCGCAGTAGACTCCGCGTGGTTGGGGTTCCAAGTCCTTAATGATTTCCATGGTCGCAATTTTGGGAGCTCCTGTGATGGATCCACATGGAAAGAGCGAACGGAAGATTTCAACTAGGTCCACATCCGGTCGCAACTGACTCTTGATGGTTGAAGTCATCTGCCAAACAGTTGAATACTGTTCCACTTGGCAAAGACGCTCCACGTGCTCACTCCCAACCTCAGAAATACGGTTCATATCATTGCGCAAGAGATCCACAATCATCATATTTTCAGAGCGATTTTTAGGATCTTGCTCCAACCAAGCTGCCTCTTTCAAATCTTCATCGTCAGTCAGACCACGTTTAGTTGTTCCCTTCATTGGACGAGTCGTTAATTCTCGGTCATTTTGCTCAAAAAATAGCTCTGGACTCATGGAAATCACTGCCATCTCATCATGTTCAACATAGGCATTGTAGCCCGCCTCCTGCTCTACCACCATACGATTGTATATGGCAAAAGGATTGGCACTTAAGTCTTGCTTGAGTTGGACAGTGTAATTGACCTGATAGGTGTCCCCCTGACGCACATGATGGTGAATCTGGGCAATAGCTTTTTCATAGTCTGCTGCAGACGTCACTTCCTGCCAATTTGAAGGCAGATCTACTTCCTCATAAGTCAGAGGAATAGGCGATGTTTCTACCCTATCATGAACTGTAAAATATATCAGATACTCTGCCAGTAAAGGAGCTTTATGAACTGCTAATTTCTCCTCAAAAGCAGGTGCAGCCTCGTAACTGACGTAGCCCACTACATAATAGCCTTGTTCCTGGTAGCTTTCCACTTGTGCCAGCAAGTCCGCCACTTCTGCTAAATCTCTCGTTTTTAACTCTTTGATTGGCTGGGTAAAGGTGTATCTCTCCCCCAAAACCCTAAAATCAATCACTGTTTTTCTATGCATACCTTAAGTATAGCACAAAAAAGCCGACCTAGAACAGCTAAATCCAGCTTTGTTTATTGATTTCTATAACGAAAAATCTTCTCTAAGTTGCTTTTTTCTACTTTTGGCAATTCTCCATCAGATAGCACCCTTCTTCTTGTAAAAACTGGTCTTATTTGGAGCACTTTACACAAAAATCCAACAAAAAAACAGGGAGAGTCTTGGTTTCTATACCCTTACTCTCTCTGTCTTTTACTGTTCAGAAATTAAAAATTGATTTGAAGTTTTAATGATGTTCACCGTTTCCTTGACATCTAAATCATCCGTGAATAGAAAATGATGTTTCTCACTATTTTTAGCTAGAAACTCATTTCTTGCTTGGATTGATAAATCGCCCGTTCTCTCAATTTCTTTTCGAGAAGAATCCCTATCTTTCAAGGTTTCTTCTTGAGCCATTAGGACACAATATTTTAGCTTAATTCGTTTTTCTTTTAAGAAGGCTGCAATTTTCTTCAGTTGATCTTCAAATATGACATACTCTATCACGACAGTAATGCCACGATCCAAGAAATTATTGGTCAGACTGATGATATTATCCCAGAATAAATCCATGTAAAATCCATCATCTTCCCAAGGAGCTACGAGACCTCCTTTAATCATTAAGTAAATCATGTCGCCCTCTATAACTGCACTTTTGTCAAAAGAATAGGCCAACTCTTTGCTGACGGTGCTCTTTCCAACGCCTGGGGGACCTGAAATAATATAAACACAATTTTCCAACCTTATACCTCTACATACTTGAAATATCTCTAACTTACGATAACTTTCAGCCCACTTATGACTTTCTGATAGAATCTTCTGGATACTGCGCACGCGCACCTCCGATTAGTTTGGGACGACTTGCAAGAGCCGTTACATGGGCATGCCCAATTTCTCTCAAAAGAGGGCGAATCGGAACCTGAACATGCTGAACATGCATGCCAATCGCAGTATCTCCGATATCCAATCCAGCATGGGCCTTGATGAATTCCACTTCGACAGGGTCTGTCATAAACTTGAAGGCTGCCAATTGACCCGAACCTCCTGCATGAAGTGTCGGAAGGACACTAACAATTTCCAGGCCAAACTGCTCTGCCACCTGACGTTCAACAACGAGGGCACGATTAACATGTTCACAACCTTGAACAGCTAGATGAATTCCTTTTTCCTCTAGGATATCTAGGATGGTTTTCACGATAATTTCCCCAATTTCTTGACTGGATTCCTTGCCAATCTGACCACCCATCACCTCACTAGAAGAAAGGCCCAAAACAAAGATAGCTCCTTGCTTCAAATTAGCCTTTTCTAACACATCTTCTACAATCTGGCTTGTTGCTCTTTGAATGTCTTTTTCCTTCATACTTGATACCTCTTTTGTCACTATCTATCATATCTTTTTTTACTAATTTTATCAAGGCCAACTAATCAATCGAATTTTTGATAGTAAAACTCCCAGAATTGACTGGGAGTTAGCTGATTGCTATTTTATTAATGTATATTTCAACTGTCGTCCCTTTTTCGGGTGCAGAATCAATCTTCATCTGATAGTTTTCTCCAAAATGAAGTTTGAGGCGTTGATCAACGTTTTGCAAACCAACTCCTCCACGTTTGAGCTGACTTTGACTACTATCGCTAATAGCTTGGAAACCAACACCATCATCCTCAATGCGGATGACAAGTCCTGTATCCTTTTTCTGAACAGAAAGTTTAATATGGCCCTGACCTTCCTTCTCCTTAATGCCATGGTAAAGAGCATTTTCTACAAGAGGTTGTAACACCAGCTTGGGCAAGACTAGGTTACCAAAAGTAGGATCTTCATCAATCTCATACTCCAGCTTATCACCATAGCGTTGTTTCTGGATAAAGAGATACTGGCGGACATGATTGATTTCATCAGAAAGAGAAATCAAATCCTTTCCTTGATTGAGCGCCAAGCGGAAATAGGTTGCCAAAGACTTGGTCACCTGAACCACTCGCTGACTATCCTGAAATTCAGCCATCCAGATGATAGTATCCAAAGTATTGTAGAGGAAATGGGGGTTAATCTGGCTTGACAAGGCTTGAAGTTCATACTGCCGGGTCGCTTCTTCCTGCCTGCGCACATCTGCCATCAGCTGATCAATCTGATCCAGCATGGCATTGAACTGGCGAGTCACTTCTCTCAGTTCATAGGCGCCAGCTTCCTTAGCACGAAGATTTTGTGTACCAGAAGCAATTTCCAGCATGGTTTCTCTCAGATCCTTCAAAGGGGCAATCCAGCGTTTGAGACTGAACCACACCAAGCAGAGACAAGCAAGAAGAGATAAGGCACTAGCAGTAAGCAAGGTCCACATGAGTTGACTCCTAACCTGGTCTAACTTCTCCAGCGAAGACACACCTATAACCGTCCAATCAGTACCTGTAATCTGTTCCTGACTGACGTAGGATTGATGGTCTAGCGTATAGCCCTGCCCCGTCTCGATGTAGGGTTTCATAGCCTCCATTTCACTCGCTGAGCTATAGACGGTACGTTTAGGATGGTAGACAAATTCATGGTTTTCATTGATGATAAAGGCAAAGCCCTGCTGGCCCAAATGGAGTTGGTTGAGATAGGCTTCCAGAGTTTCGTAGGAAATATCCAAACGAAGTACGCCAAGATTGGCCCCCTCTGCATCAACAAGTTCTTGAGTGACAGAAATAACCCACTGACTATCTGATTTACGAGCTGGGGTTAAAACTGGCTTAGCTCCCTGATGAATGGCCTTTTGGTACCAATCCTCAGCCATCATATCTGAGGAAGTTTTCATCTGCACACTGTCATCTGTAGAAATGACCTGACCGGATTTGGTGACCAGTACCACCGTTTTCAGGTCCTGGTCTGCCTTTAAGATCGTCAAAAACAGATCTCGGATTCCCTTGACCTTATCTTGACTGGGATTCTCAGCATAGACCAACACATCCTTCTGCTGGGTCAAACTGATCGAGGTGGTTTCTAATTTTTTGATATAAGACTGAATAAAGTGGCTAGTCTGGCTGATGGTCGTTTGGCTATTACCCTCAATAGTGGCCTCAATGGCTGATGAACTAGATTGATAGTAGAAAGTCCCAACAAGAGCTAGGAGAATGAGAAAGACCAGAAAGATGGAAATAACCATTCTGACTAAAAGAGAAGAACGCTTCATCGACCTTCCCCTTTCTTAAACTGACGAGGTGTCACACCTGCAATCTGTTTAAAACGTTGGGTAAAGTAGTTCATATCTTCAAAACCAACCTTCTCTGCGATCTCATAAATCTTTAAATCCGTTGTCAAGAGCAAAAGCTTGGCTTGTTTGACACGCTCTCTCACCAGGTAATCCTGAAAAGGCAGGCCCAACTCTTTCTTAATCAAGGAACTCAAATAAGTCGGACTAAAGCCCAATTCACTGGCTAAAGACTTTAAACTAAATTGACTATCAGCCAGATGAGACTGGATCTTCTGAGCAATATTTCCCTCAAACTTATCAGTTAATAAATCTTGTAACTGCTCTTCTTTTTCTTCCTTGTCTAGTTTTTGCTTGATTTTCCACAACATTTCCTCAATATCCTGACGCGAAAAGGGTTTGAGCAGGTAATCATCTACACCGAGTTTGACAGCAGACAAGGCATAATCAAAATCATCGTAACCCGTCAAAAATACCAGATGCACCTGAGGGTAGGTTTCTCGGACCAGACTGGCCAACTGGATGCCATTTAGCTGAGGCATATTGATATCAGTTAAAATGATGTCTGGCACCTGCTTTTGAATCAAGTCCCAAGCCTGTCTTCCATTTTCAGCCTGACCGATGATTTCCATATCGTAGGCCGCTACATTGACCAGCTTAGTCAAACCTTGTCTTACCAGATACTCATCTTCTACGATTAAGATTGTGTAGGTCATGCTCTGCTCCTTTACCACTTACTAGTATCAGTATAGCAAAATTCTCCTCTAACTGCTTAGGAAAGACTTCTTAATCGACATAATCTAGTAAATAGGCATAACCTTTTTCTGCCATTTGGTCTTTGGGAATAAATCGGATAGAAAGACTATTGATACAGTAGCGCAAGCCCCCCTTGTCTTGTGGTCCATCTGTAAAGACATGGCCAAGGTGAGAATCTCCAACTCGGCTCCGCACTTCCATGCGCGTCATATTGTAGGACTTATCTTCCTTGTAGGTAGCAACGTCTGGGCTGATGGGTTGGGTGAAACTAGGCCAGCCACAACCAGACTCAAACTTGTCCTTTGATGAAAAGAGGGGTTCACCAGTTGCGACATCCACATAGATACCAGATTCAAATTTATCCCAGTAGCGGTTTGAAAAAGCTCGTTCTGTTTGATTTTTCTGGGTAACGGCATACTCCTCAGGTGACAAGGTCTTTTTCAATTCCTCATCGCTTGGTTTAGGATATTTGCTGGCATCGATGACGGGATAGGCAGCCTGATTGACATTGATATGACAGTAGCCATTTGGATTTTTCTTGAGGTAGTCTTGGTGATAATCCTCCGCCACCACAAAATTCTTCAAGTTTTCCTTTTCAACTGCCAGAGGTTGGTCGTATTTCTTAGCAACTTCATCAAAGACTTGGTTGATTACTTCCAAATCCTTTTCATCTGTGTAATAAACGCCGGTACGATACTGGGTCCCCACATCATTTCCTTGTTTATTTTTGCTGGTTGGATTGATAATGCGGAAGTAATGAAGTAGGATTTCCTTGAGGGAAATTTGATTAGCGTCGTAGGTGACATGGACGGTTTCCGCATGACCTGTTTGGTTAATCAATTCGTACTTGGTTGTTTCCCCTCTACCATTTGCATAGCCTGAAACGGCATCGGTTACTCCAGGCACGCGTGAGAAGTATTCCTCCACTCCCCAGAAACATCCCCCAGCTAGATAAATTTCGTGCAAGTCTGCATCCTTACTCACTTCAGTTTTTTTCACTGTTTTTCCTCCTTGGCTAACGGATGCTTTCTCAATTTGCGAGCTATCTGTCTGCCCTGCATTTCGCATCAATAGAAAATAGAAACCGGTTATGGCTAGGAGAATGACCCCTGCCAAGACAAAAAGTTTTACTTTATCATTCATAGCCTTTCTCTACCCCATTTCTTTCAATTCTTTTAAAATCATTTCCTTATCCATAAAACCTGGTTGCGTTTTGACCAGCTTGCCTTCCTTGTCTATAAAGGCTTGAGTCGGATAAGAACGGACACCATAACTTTCCAAGAGTTTACCTGATGGATCAATTAAAACTGGGAAATTTTTATAATCCAATCCCTTATACCAGTTTTTAAAGTCTGCTTCAGATTGTTCCCCCTTGTGTCCAGGAGACACCACTGTCAAAACCACATAGTCATCACCAGCATCCTTAGCGATTTCATCGGTATCTGGAAGACTGGCTAGACAGATGGAACACCAAGAAGCCCAGAATTTGAGATAAACTTTCTTGCCCTTGTAATCAGATAAACGATAGGTCTTGCCATCTACACCTGTCAGTTCAAAATCAGCGACTTCCTGACCCTTAGTGGCAGTTTGTGAACTAACTTGTTCTGTTTTGGTTTGCTCCTTCATAGTAGACTCGTCTGCCATATTTTTAGCCGAACAGGCTGCCAAGCAACAGATTGAGCCTACTCCAAGGAGACATGTTTGCCATTTTTTCATTTCTTTTTCCTCTCTATTCAAATAATGTAGTCAAAATGGAAGCATTTCCCAAAAGCACCAAGATTCCCATCACGATAATGAGGAAACCACCCACTTTTTTGAGGATTCCGAGGTAAGGATGCAGTTTTCGGAAATGTTTCAAAACATAGCTGGAGGCGAGAGCTAGGACTAAAAATGGTAGCGCCAATCCCAGCGTGTAAACCAACATGAGACCAGCTCCCTGCCAAGCTCCTGAACCACCTGAAGCCGCCAAAGCCAAAACAGACCCCAGAACTGGCCCCACACACGGCGTCCAAGCAAAACTAAAGGTCAACCCCAGTAAAAATGCCTGACTATAGCCGTTACCCTTTTGCCCCTGTCTCTTTAATTGTAGCCTTCTTTCCTTGTAGAGTCCCTGCAAATGTAAGACTTCCATCTGGTGCAAGCCCAAGAGAATGATAATCGCACCTGTCACATACTGAAACCAGGAAGTATAAAGCAAATTGCCTAAAAAACCAGCTCCATAACCCAGTAAGATAAAGATAAAAGAAATCCCCGCTATAAAGGCCAAAGTTCGCAATAAACTAACAACTGAGATTGAAAATTTTCCGCTAGAAGCCTGAGCACCATCTTTGTCATCCAACAAGACCCCTGCATAGACCGGTAACAAGGGTAAGATACAAGGAGAAAAGAAGGAAAGAATTCCAGCAAGAAAAACACTGATAAAAAAGAATACATTGTCCATTGCCTTCCTCCATTCTTTGATTTGATAGGACTATTATAGCTCCAAAACTCCAGAAAAAACAGGGACAATGATAGGGAAAAATAGGAATTTAATCAGTTTATTCAGAAATCTGGCATAAAAAAAGCCAGACAAGGTCTGACTTTGATAGAAACAGAAAAGAAATCACCTGTCTTCCCTACTTATCTGGTAATAAATGAGGTCCGCAACGTAGTCTTTTCTCTCCACACCATTGGCAATGGTTTTTAGATAGGACATTCCAGCCTTCTCCATCACACGGCCTGAAGCTGGGTTAAGACTGGCGTAACGAGCTCTGACCTTTTGAAATCCTGCTTGGGTAAAACAAAAGTCTAAGACAGCTTTCAAGGCCTCCGTCATCATACCACGACCCCAATAATCTTTTCCTAAAACATACCCAATCTCACAGCTAGAGTCAATCTCATCCATTTCAACGATGCTGATATCTCCTATCACTTGCCCAGGGTTTTCTTTGAGACAAATGGCCCATTTGTAATAGTTGGGATTAGTATAGGATGCAACCCAATTTCGAATCGAGCTCCGAGTCACCTCGACATCAGGATGAGGATCCCAGGTGACATAGGTCAGGTTTTCAGGAGACGAAGCCCAATTTTGAAACATGGCTTCCGCATCACTCTCCACAAATCTTCTCAAGATTAAACGTTCTGTCTGTAATATTTGTGTACCGATAGATTTCACGATACTACCTCACTTTCTGATAGATGATTCTCTGTCCAATCTCCATTGAAATTTGTTTTACTTTTTAATTTCAAGGTAATAAGCTAAAAAGGCCCACTGGACCTTCTCTCACTTTCTTATTTCTAGGTGAGAGGCTGAAAACCTCCACTGGAGGTTTTCACTCCCAAAAGTCATCAAATACGGTGATTGGTAGGTGGCGTTTATGTTGGCCTTTGTGCCACCAGTTTTCAATAGTCTCTTGAGCTTCTGGGCTGATTGTTTTGCCTTCTAGGTAGTCGTCAATCTCTTCGTAAGTAACTCCAAGGGCTACTTCGTCAGCTAGGCCTGGTTTGTCTTCTTCTAGGTCTGCTGTTGGGATTTTTTCATAAAGGGCTGGGTCTGCACCAAGTTCTTTCAAGAGTTGTTTTCCTTGGCGTTTATTGAGGCGGTAAAGAGGGAGAATATCTGCACCACCGTCACCAAACTTGGTAAAGAAACCTGTGATATTTTCCGCGGCGTGGTCTGTTCCAATGACCGCTCCGCTATGGGAACCCGCAAGGGCATACTGAGCAATCATACGGCTACGAGCCTTGATATTACCCTTGTTGAAGTCTGAAACAGAACTTCCTGTCGACTCAACTGCAGCTGTCATCGCATCAGCTGATTCCTTGATATTCACCACTAAACTGATATCTGGCTGGATAAATGCTAGGGCTTTTTGAGCATCTGCTTCATCGGCTTGTACTCCGTATGGCAGGCGGACAGCGATAAATTTGTAGCTATCATCTCCTGTCTCTGCTCGCATTTCTTCCATAACTAATTGCGCCAAGCGCCCTGCCAAGGTTGAGTCTTGTCCCCCAGAAATCCCTAGTACAAAGGTTTTTAGGAAAGGATGTTTTTTCAGATATCTTTTTAAGAAATCAATAGAACGACGGATTTCTTCTTGGGCATTAATCACTGGTTTTACGCCCAATTCTTGGATAATCGTTTCTTGCAAACTCATTCTTCTTCTCCTTCACCAAGAGCTTCCTTGCGCATTTTGTCAATCAAGTCCATCTTATCTTGCCATACATCACGCGCCAAATCCACTGGATAGTGTTGCGGATTGAGCACGCGCTTGTACTCATCCCAAAGCTTGTCAAATTCCTTACGGGCATAAGCCTGAATCTCAGTCAAACTAGGCAGGTTGTAAATCAATTTTCCGTCCTTGAAAATATCCACCAAGAGAGGAACAGCGTCAAAATTACGAACCGTCTTCTTGATGTATGTATAGGTCGGATGGAACATCTTGATTTCAGTCATGCTGGCAACATCCACACCATCATAAGTAATGTAATCACCCTCTGACTTGCCTTTTTCACGACTGGTAATGCGCCACACCTGCTTCTTACCTGGCGTAGACACTTTTTCCGCATTATTAGACAGCTTGATGGTATTGCGCATGTTACCATTTCCATCTTCGATTGCAACAATCTTGTAAACTGCCCCAAGAGCTGGCTGGTCATAGGCTGTAATAAGCTTGGTACCCACACCCCAGACATCAATCTTGGCCTTTTGCATCTTGAGGTTGAGGATAGTATTTTCGTCCAAATCATTAGAAGCATAAATCTTAGCCTCTGTAAATCCAGCCTCGTCCAGTTGCTGACGGACTTTCTTAGAAATGTAGGCAATATCCCCAGAGTCAATCCGCACACCCATAAAGTTAATCTGGTCACCCAGCTCACGCGCCACCTGAATGGCAGCTGGTACCCCAATGCGAAGGGTGTCATAGGTATCCACAAGAAAGACGCAATTTTTATGGGTCGCAGCATAAGCCTTGAAAGCCTCATAATCATTACCATAAACCTGCACCAAGGAATGGGCGTGAGTCCCCAAGACAGGAATATCAAAGAGTTTACCAGCACGCACATTGCTGGTTCCATTGGCACCACCAATCACTGCTGCGCGTGTTCCCCAGATGGCCGCATCCATCTCTTGAGCCCGACGTGTCCCAAATTCCATCAAGGGCTCATCTTCAATGACTGAACGAATACGAGCTGCCTTAGTCGCCACCAAGGTCTGGTAGTTGACAATATTCAAAAGAGCCGTTTCGACCAATTGACATTGGGCTAGAGGGCCTTCCACCTGCACAATCGGTTCATTAGCAAAAACCAAGTCCCCTTCTTGGGCAGAACGAACGGTCAACTCCAACTTGAAATTGCGGAGATAGTCCAAGAATGCCCCATGATAACCAAGCGACTCCAAATAGGCAATATCACTATCTGAAAAACGCAAGTCTTCAAGATAATTCACAATTCTTTCCAAACCAGCAAAAACCGCATAGCCATTCTTAAAAGGCTGTTGGCGGAAATACACCTCAAAGACCGCCTTTTTATTGTGAATTCCTTGGTCAAAGTAAACTTGCATCATATTGATCTGGTACAAGTCCGTGTGCAATGTCAAACTATCATCTGGATACATCTGTTTTCCTTCTTCCTTCTTTACAAAGGTATGAACGTATTCTACCACTTTCATACCGTCCGATAAATTAGTACTATTATAACACATTTTACCAAGATTGATAAAAAGCTAACAAGCTAATCTCCATTCTCCAGTTCATCCATATCTTGCTCAAACTTTTTTTGAGCCCATTCGCCATAACTTTTAAGGCCGAGATTGCCGATAAAAACCCAAGGCAGGTAAATCAGATAAGTAATGACCCAAGCAGACAAGTATTTGAAGTTCAAAGGATTGTGCTGATAAATTTCGATATTGAATTGATAATTCTGCAACATCAAGAGAGTCGTAATAGCGAGAGTCACCAGCAAACACCCTACAATCGTAAAATGAAAACGACTATAGTAGGTCACTCCAAGTTGTCGTGCACGATTGAAAAAGAAGAAAATTCCTAAAAGAAGGGTAACCAGAAGAATATTAGGATTAAAAAAAGCAGGTGCTAATACAACCACCAAATAACTTAGCAAAATGAGCCCGATAAACATATAAAAAGACTCTGTCCCAGCTTTGTTAATCAGTTGTTCTTCCCTTTCGTCTAATAATTGATAATAAAAAAATCTATTTTTCATCTTCTTCCTCCCAAACTTGCTGATTTCTGCGATTCAAGTATAGGATAACTCTATCCATAGAATAACTCCCAACGAGATAGATGATAACTGCTAGAACCACTTTTAGGGAGTACTTCCAAGTCAATAGACTGACCAGTTCCTCGCGATTGCCTACGATATCAATCAATAAAATCACTATAGAAAATCCCAAAGCAGATAAAATTCTTTCTTTTCCAGTATTCTCAACAATATCTCGAATGTCAATACCTACATACATGCGGCGAATAATGGCATATAAACCTACTCCAAGCAATAAAAGTAATTCTGGTAAATAGGACAGAAGCGTTAAATTGAATATATAAAGTTTGGCAAAAATTTCCAGTGCCAAAAATAGGCACATTCCCAAGAGAATTTCTCCTGAAATGTTTCCGTCCAATTTTTCCGTACGTTCATCTTTGATCACAAGTTTTTTTCTATTTTTCATCTTCTTCCTCCCAAAATAATTGATCTAAAGTTTTGCCTAAGCATCTGCAAATGGACTGGCAGAGGGAGAGACTAGGATTGTATTTCCCAGCTTCAATCAGACCTATAGTCTGCCTCGTAACCCCTACGGCCTCTGCCAAATCCCCTTGTGTTAAATCACGCTCCACACGAGCTAATTTTAATTTTAAATTTTTAGCCACTGGCGTCCCTCCTTCACATTTTTAAAAAGTTGCGCTTCTTTTAAAGAACATTATACCATATATCTAACTTAATGCAATATATATATGTCATCTTGTAAGATTTTATTAACAAAAAACTCTCTATCACAAAAAATAGAGAGTGTTGTATTTAAATATAGGATTTCAAAATATCAACGACATCACTTCTTTTCTTGACCTGATAGGCCCTAATGCCCAATTTTTCAGCTGCGCTTGTATTGTCCTCAATATCGTCTAAAAAGACACAATTTGTGGGATCTAGCTGATATTTGTCGAGAATCTCCTTAAACATTGCCAAATCCGGTTTTATAGCTTTTATATCACAGGATAGGACAAAGCCATCTAAAAGTTCTTTTAAAGGAGATAGTTGGTCTTCTAGCAAGTCATAAAATACCTTTGAGGTATTGGACAAGACAAAGATGTGATGCCCCTTTTTCTTTAGTTCTGACAAGATAGGAAAGACTTCCCTATAAATATCAATGTAGCTAGGCCAATTCCAGATAACTTCTTCGACCTTCTTTTGATAGGTACTTCCAATCATCGACACAACTTTAAGCACCAACTCCTCTCTCGTCATAGTACCAAGGTCTAATTTTTCCCAAAGTCCTGACTGGAAAATGGTCTTATCTAAAACCAAATATTCTTCCTTCGTATCCGAAACACCTTGCAAAATCTTATCCTTGTTCCATTCTAACAAGACGTTACCCATATCTAGTATGATATCCATTAGCCCACCTCCATAGTGATGTGAAGATTTCCTCTTTGATTTATACTTTCATATTCAGCTTACAAATCCTTTTGGTAATAAAATCTTTTTCCTGTATAGGGATAGTTTTGCAAGGTAAAGACTGCCTTGTAGCCATGGCTTTTATAAAAATCTGGCGCTTGAAACTGGTAAGTATTGACGAAAGCAAAACGACAGTTTCGATTCTTAGCTTCATTTTCAGCTTGCTCCAATAGTTTTGAACCGATTCCCTGTCCTCGCAATTCCTCTTTCACAAACAAATACTCGATTTCTAGCCAATTTCCGAAAGTCTCTGCTACTAAGCCCGCCAGGAGATTGCCCTTTTCGTCTTCAACATAAAGGTTCAGGGGCTCGCTTTCAGCCTCTTCTCTTTTGGAGCGATTATAAGCACGAATCAAATTCCCTATTTCTTGCGCTTTCTGGGACGCCTTATTTTCCAATCTAACGTGCATCCAAACCTCCTAATAAACTACTACAGCTTGATTATAATCTTATTTCAATAGACTGTCAAACTAGAAAAACTCACCAAACAGAGTTGATGAGTTCATGAGTTATTTTCTAAATTTCCACTGACTATAAATTCCGAAACCGATAATCCAGATAGCTGAACCAATTGCTCCCATAAAGGTAGATTCTTGTAAAAAGAGGGTTACAAAGACAAAGATAAAGAAAAGCATGGTTAAAGGATTTAGAAAACGATAATGGGGCATAAGGTAGCCATCCGCCATAAAGTCTTGTGACTTGCGGTATTTGAGATGAGCCACCATGATCAAGATATAAATCGCGATGTAAACACCTGATGAAGACGCCGTAATCAAAGCAAAGGCATCGGAAACACCTGGCAAAACATTGATACAGGCAGCCAGAGCAATTAAGATTGCTGAAGCAATAATAGCATTTTGTGGAACATTATGGCGAGAGAGAGTATCTGCCTTGATCGCCTTTAAGAAACGATTGGGCGAATCATGGGCAATTTGGTAGAGGTGTCGCCCTGTTGAATAGAGGGTTGAATTAAGAGCAGACGCTGCTGAGGTCAAGACAACGAAGTTAATCAGAGCTGCCGCCCACTTGATACCTGCCAGCTCAAAAACCGTTACAAATGGTGAATCTGAAGAAGCAAGTTCTCTCCAGGGAATGATAGACATAATGGCTAATAGAGCACCACCATAGAAGAAGACAATTCGGAGAGGAATTTCCTTAACTGCTTTTGGCAAAACCTGACGAGGATTCTTCGTTTCAGAGGTTGTCACTCCGATAAATTCAATCATCAGATAGGCAAAAAATACCATTTGAAAGGCCATGACAAAGTTCATGACTCCATTTGGGAAAAGAGAGAATTGATTGCTGATATTTGCCAGACTTGCAGCACCATATGGTGTTTCAAATCCTGTCAAGACCATAAAGACCCCTGTTGCAATCATAGCTAAAATAGCCACAATCTTAACCATAGCAAACCAAAACTCGACTTCTCCAAAGAGCTTAACCGCAATCAGATTGACCAAGGCCAAAATCGTTAAAAAAACAATCTGAATCAACCAACTAGGCCAAGAAGGAAACCAAAACTGAACATAATGCGAAATCGCGGTGATTTCTGCCATACCGATAAAGACAACAGACAACCAATAAGACCAAACCGAGAAATACCCCCAGCCTTTCCCCAAATGACGGGTGATAAAGTTTATAAAAGTATGTTGTTCTGGATCCTGATATAGCATCTCCCCAACAGCCCTCATCATCAAAAACATAAAGGCTCCTGTAATCATGTAAATCAGGATGATAGAAGGTCCAGTAAGGCTGATAGAACGACCAGCACCTAGGAAAAGTCCTGTTCCGATTGTCCCCGCAATGGCCATCACTTGAACATGGCGATTGGTTAAGCCACGCTCCATTTTATTTTTTTTCTTATTTGAACTCATATAGTCTCCTATTTATTCAAAAAATCAAAAAGGAGTCGAGCAAGTCAAGACCTCCACTACTCCATTTTCATTCTATTTAGGCTGTTTTTTCAACCTTTAAAATTTTGACATCGTAACTACCAACAGGTGTCTCAATCGTAACAATATCGCCTGTTTTTTTGCCGATCAAAGCTTGTCCAATCGGACTTTCATTTGATACCTTCCCAGCGAAAGCATCCGCACCTGCAGAACCGACGATGATGTAGACTTCTTCTTCCTCTTCACCGATTTCTTGAATGGTTACGGTCTTACCGATAGCTACCTCATCTTGGGCAACTGCATCGCTATTAACAATTTCAGCATAGCGAATTTTTGTTTCTAGACTTGAAATTTGTCCTTCAACAAAAGCTTGTTCATCCTTAGCTGCTTCGTACTCGCTATTTTCTGAAAGATCCCCGTACGAACGAGCAATTTTGATACGCTCTACTACTTCAGGACGACGAACGAGTTTCAATTCTTCTAATTCTTTTTCTAACTTTTTCTTTTCTTCAAGGGTCATTGGGTAAGTTTTTTCTGCCATTTTTTCAACTTTCTTTTCTATTACTTTTTTAAAACAAAATTATGTGGAAAACCACATAATTTTAGTTTGAACTACTTGATTGTGTTAATTTACTATTGATATGTTCTGCAACGTTTTGGTCATGCTCTTCTTTTGTCGTTGCAAAGTACACTTTACCGTCTTCAACATTGGCTGCAAAGTATAAGTACTCACTCTTTGTCTGATTTATACTTGCTTCAATCGCATCGAGGCTTGGACTATCAACTGGTCCGGGCATGAGGCCAAGATGTGTATAAACATTATAAGGTGAATCAATCGTAGTATCAATTGCAGTATCATCGGCTAAGCTAATCTTTTGGCCAAGTTTTCCTTCAGCATACAAGATAGCAATGTTGCTTTGAAGTGGCATACCAAGATTCAAGCGGTTATAGAAGACTCCCGCAATCAATTTACGATCTTCGGTCTTAGCACCTTCTTTTTCGACAAGAGAAGCAATACTGAGCAATTCATTAACTGTCAGATTCTTTTCTTTTATCGTAGTGTAGTACGGTGACATGGCCTTGTCCATAGCTGCTAACATATCATCAATCAAGCTTTCAACCGTGGTGCTGTCTTTGATAGTGTAGGTTGCTGGGAAAAGGTAACCTTCAAGGCGATAACGAACGCCACTGTCTTTTGTTGGAAGACTTCCAAGAAGGTTTGGATACTTGGCTACTAGTTGGGAGATGAAGGTTTCATCTTGAGCTTTTGCCAGGAAAGCATCCGCTGTAAGAGGTTCTTTAAAATCACCTTGGAGTTGACCTACTGTCTGAGCAATTTGCTCTAAGGTGTAACCTTCCGGAATAGTTAAGTTTGCAAGCACTGGTTCTTGAGGTTCAGGAGTTCCACCTTTTTGCAATTCTTGAATCAAGTCATCCGTACTCATGCTTTTCTTCAAATTGTAATAACCTGACTTCAAGTCTGAACCCTTATACTTAGCATAAATACTAAAGATAAGTCCATGTTTGACCAAACCAGATTTTTCCAAAGTGCTCCCAATTTGTTGCACATTTGATCCTTCTGGAATTTGAACTGTCATATACTCCTTAGAGCTCGCATCAACAGGTTTCAAAGAGTCTTGAACATAACCGTACCCAAAGTATCCACCAGCAGCCACAAGCACCAAAAGAACTAAAAAGGTTACTAGGAAACCTTTGGCTTTTGATTTTTTCTTTTTCTTGGTTGGTTTTTTACCTTTACGGCGACGGTTACGACGTGATTCCTCCGTTAATCTGTCTGAGGATCCAGTTGAAGCTAGCGCTTCAGCTTTATTCTCAGAAGAAGCAACTGATGTATTGGCCTCTTCTGTCTTATAAGTCACATCTATCTTGGTCGGAGTATCGTTAAATTCTTTTTCTTCAGGTTCAAGTTCAACTGGTTCCACCTTAGGTTGAACGGACTCCACTACAGGTTCTTCAGCTGGATGAATCGGTTCTACTAGAGGTTCTTCAGATTCTACAACTTCAATCTTGTCAATGATAGGTTGTCTAATCTCTTTCTCTGCTTTTTCATCCGTTTTATCAGCTTCAGCACTCGAAAGTGGAGGAACACTCGGCGCATTCTTTAGAATTTTATCGACAACAGATAGGGAATCAGCCATCAACTCTTCTGTTGAAGTATCAGATTCAGGATTTGCAGGAGTTACTGAACTAGCTTGAGATGATGAAGCTGTCAGATTTGGAATGTCTACTTCTTTCTCTTTTCTATCTTGTTCTTTTACTCTTTCTAAATCACGTAGAATCTGCTCTTTAAAGCTTAATTTTTCTTCTTCTCTTGATTTTTCAGTCAAAAGCATTACCTCCTTGTTGACAATCCCTAATATTATATCTTAAAAGTCGCAGAAAAGCAACCAACTAGGGCATTCCCTAGCTAGTTTTCTTTTTTTTCTGGCTGCCAAACCATATCATACCATGTTTCCCCAGCAAAGTTTGACTGGGATATTCCTTCATTAACAAAGCCATTTTTTTCATAATAAGGGATGAGATAGTCATGACAGGTCAAATTGATACCTTCTCGTTCATGTTCTAAAGCGACTTCTTTCAGAGCCCTTAACAGTCTTTTCCCCACGCCCAAGGCTTGTGCCTCCTTAGCTATGGAGAGACAGGTCACAGAGATATAACCTCCAGGTCGATGGCTATAGTCTTTTATCTCTTCTGTAAAGGACTGATCTTGTAGATGACGATGTGGGACGACTGGACCTTCGATATACCCAAGGATACGTCCCTCCTTTTCGGCTACGAGAAAACTGGTCTGAATTTCACGTAAGTGCGCCTCAAAGACCGCACGAGGAATGGCTTCTTCAAGGGAGAAATTCTCCAGCTCTATCTCTAAAATTTGATCTAAATCCGAAAATCTTGCTTGTCTGATTTTCATACTTCCTCCTGATAAAAAGGATTGGCCCAAATCAGATTCCATCCCGAAAATCTTGCGCATGAAGCTTCTGGCACTTCTTCCTCAACAAAGCCATTCATCTCAAAATAAGAGAGCAAGTCATCAGGACAAGTCAAGCGAAGATACTCATACCCTCCTTCCACTGCCACTTGTTTCAAACTAGCAAGAAGAAGGGTCCCCAAGCCTTGCCCGCGATGGTCAGGATGAATAGCAAATGATCTTATTTCTATCCATGTGGGATGAAGAGACTGAGACTCTCCTAAAACATAGCCCACGAGCTGGTTTTCATCTCTAGCTACAAGAAAGGTATCCGCAATCTTACGGATACTCTCTTCTAAAAATTCGTAGCTCACTATTTCTTCTGAGGATAAACAAGATTCTTCAATTGCTACAATTTCTTCTAAATCCGATAAAGTAGCCCGTCCTATTGTGATTGGAATTTCCATTCTTTTTTCTTATTGGACGTTACTTGTCAAATTAGACAAAAGACGCTCGAATGAGTACTCATAGGTTTGGATATCTCCTGCTCCCATAAAGACATAGACTGCATTATCATGCTCAAGGAGTGGTGATACATTTTCAACTGTGATGACTTGGCTTTTCTTCTTAATTTTATCTGCTAGGTCTTCTACCTTGACGTCACCATGGTCCACCTCACGGGCTGATCCATAGATTTTCGCCAAGTAAACAGCATCTGCCTGGCTCAAAGCTTTAGCAAAGTCGTCCAATAAGGCAATGGTTCTAGTGAAAGTGTGTGGTTGGAAGATTGCAACAATTTCCTTACTTGGGTATTTCTGACGAGCCGCATCTAAGGTCGCAATGATTTCCGTTGGATGGTGGGCGAAATCATCAATAATAATGGTGCCATTGACAACCTTTTCAGTGAAACGACGCTTGACACCAGCAAATGTTTTCAAGTGTTCACGTACCAAGTTCAAGTCAAACCCTGCTGTATAAAGTAAACCAATAACAGCTGTCGCATTCATAATATTGTGACGACCAAAGGTTGGAATGTGGAATTGACCCAACTCTTGTCCGCGGAAATGAACTGTGAAGGTCGAACCAGTTGTAGAACGTAGAAGGTCGCTAGCTACAAAGTCATTTCCCTCAGCATCAAAGCCATAATAATAGATTGGCGCATTGGCTGTAATCTTACGCAACTCAGCATCCTCACCGTAGACGAATAAACCTTTGGTAATTTGTTTGGCATAGTCATTAAAGGCGTTGAATACATCCTCTAGACTCGTAAAGTAGTCTGGATGATCAAAGTCAATATTGGTGATGATAGAGTATTCTGGGTGGTAAGGCATGAAATGACGCTCATATTCGTCAGATTCAAAAACAAAATACTTGGCATTTTCAGAACCTCGACCCGTTCCATCCCCAATCAAGAAGCTAGTGTCTGTGATGTGAGACAAAACATGAGACAGCATCCCAGTCGTTGATGTCTTACCATGCGCTCCTGCAACCCCCATGCTGACAAAGTCACGCATAAAGCTACCTAGGAATTCATGGTAACGTTTGTAGCTGATACCATTTTTGTCGGCATAGGCGATTTCAACATTGTTATCTGGACGAAAGGCATTTCCAGCAATAATTTCAAGATCCCCTTGCAGGTTCTTTTCATCAAAAGGAAGAATCGTAATTCCTGCCTGCTCTAGTCCACGTTGAGTAAAGTAGTATTTTTCAACGTCTGAACCTTGAACCTTGTGTCCCATTTGATGCAACATCAAGGCTAGGGCACTCATCCCTGATCCCTTGATTCCAATGAAATGATATGTTTTTGACATGCTTTTCTCCCTTACTCAGTAATTCTTGTCAGATTCAACTCTTGGGCAACCTGACGTTCCTGTTCCGTTTGCTTATTCTTTTTATTATAGATTTGACTCTTCTTTAGAAAATCATAGTTGTTCTTTTTAGCCTTTTCCGTTTGAGATTTCGGAGTTGGAGTTACTACCTGGTCAGCCTCCTCGGCTAGAATATAGTGGGACTGGCTCAAGTTTTTGCTAAACTTGGCAAGCTCACCTGGATTTTCCTTTTGAAATGGTGCTGTTGGTTGGTTTCCTTGACGAACAAGTGTTGAACCATTGTGTCGTCTAGTATGACTAACATCCTGAGTCAAATACTTGGCCGAACGTTTCTTCTTCAGATCCGCACGCGCCTCTTCTCGAGCCAACTCAGCATACGTTTTTTCAACTTTTTTAGATTCTGGGCCTGGTTTTGACTCTTTGCTAGCTGCCGAATGAGTTACAGCCTGTTCCTCATTGATAGGAGACCATTCCAAATAGTTCTTATCGCGGTAATCACCTTTGATATTGCTAATAAAGTCTGACTCATCGTACAAGTCCATGACTGGCATTTTAGTCAGCATGATCTCATCATCTGACACCAGTGGAAATCGATCTTGTTTCACTTTGTATTTCCTTTCAACACTTCATTATAGCGTATTGTCTTGATTTTTCAAGTGCTGGCTTCAGAAATCCCTAAAATTTCTCGAATTTCTGCCAGACTAAGACTCGCACGCGATTCCGTTCCATCCAAAACTTGGGAAACCAGGTGTTTCTTCTGTTCTTGGAGTTCTTGAATCTTTTCTTCAATGGTCCCTCTAGTAATCAAACGGTAAACCTCTACCTTCCGCTCCTGTCCCATTCGGTGAGCTCGTCCGATAGCTTGAGCCTCGACAGCAGGATTCCACCAGAGGTCCACTAGGATGACGGTGTCAGCTCCTGTCAGATTGAGACCGACACCACCTGCCTTAAGGGAGATGAGAAAGATATCTCTTTCCCCTTGATTAAATATTTTAGTCATCTCTTGTCTGTCTTGAGCAGGAGTTGAGCCCGTAATTTTGAAGGAGGTCAAGCCCAAATTTGGGAGTTCTTGCTCGATTTTCTCCAACATTCCTTTGAACTGGGAGAAAATCAAGACCCGATGCCCACCATCAGCCACTTGTAGCAATAAATCTCGGAGACTATCCAATTTACCACTGGATCCCTGATAATCGTCCATAAAGAGAGCTGGCGTATCGCAGATCTGGCGCAAACGCATAAGACCGGATAAGATTTCTACACGACTTCTCTGGAATTCTTGATCTGTCACTTGCGCTAGGCGGTCTCGCATCTGTTGCAACTGGGCCAGATAGATGGCCTTCTGCTGATCTTCCAGTTCATTTTTATAGACGACTTCAATCAGATCAGGCAGTTCTGTAAGGACTTCTTCTTTCTTACGCCTCATGACGAAGGGCTTGATAAACTGCGCGACTCGGTCAGCCGGTAATTTCATAAACTCCTTTTTACTTGGCAAGAGCCCCGGAAGCACAATTTGAAAGATAGACCACAACTCTCCTAAATGATTTTCGATGGGCGTACCTGACAAAGCAAAGACTGCCGGCACCACAAACTGGCGCAAACTCTGAGCAATCTTAGTATGGGCATTTTTCATGACCTGGGCTTCATCTAAGAAGAGAAAATCAAAAACCATCTCTTGATAAAGCTCGCTGTCTTGACGAAAGGTAGGATAGCTAGTTACATAGATTTGGTGATTTTCAGAAAGAATCGCTTCTCGATTCGCTTTCAAACCATGAACGACAGCCAAATCCAACTGTGGGGCAAATTTCCTAAATTCATCTGCCCAATTGTAGATCAAACCTGACGGCGCTAAAATCAAGACCCGACTATCTTCGGTCACCTGACTAGTCAAAAAAGCGATAGTTTGCAATGTTTTTCCCAGTCCCATATCATCTGCCAGAATGCCACCAAAACCATAGTGATGAAGCATCTGGAGCCAACGGACTCCCTTTTCCTGATAGTCTCTCAAACTCGCCTGCACCCGTATATCTCCCAAAGGAAAGTCCTCTGGATGGGTCAAATCATGAGCTAAATGCTGAAATTCTTCTGAGAAGGAGATCCTGTCTCGACCTCCAAAAAGCTGAGACAGACTGTAAGCTAGGAATTTTCGCGCTTGGAAAGAACCATCTTTTAGCTCAACCCCCAGTTCCTGCAAATTTTGACGAAGCTGCTTGGTTTCCTCATCAAAAAAGTACACTTGGTCAGAAGAACTGATATAGAAATCCTGATTGCTGGTCAGGGCTTTAAGAGCTTGATCAATCTCTTCTTGGGCAATCCCTTGGAAATCAAACTGGATTTCCAACAATCCTCCCTTGGACTCAATCTGAATCTGAGGAGCTTGGACACTGTAGAGCTGATTCATCTCATCAGACAAGGAAACCTGACCCAATTTCTCAAAAGCTGGAATCGTATGGTGAAAGAAAGAATAAACCGCTTCTGGCTTCAAAGCCTGTCTCCAAGACTGAAAATCGGCCTCAAAACCAGCCCCTAAACAGACTTGAAATAGCTGGTTTTCCAAGACGGCATCGCTTGAAAATGGTAATTGTTCCAGCTGTTGATGACTAGTCACCTTAACATCTCCATAGTCAAACTGGATATCCAAACGGATACGGCCGTCATCCTCCTTATTAAAGTAAAAGATTGGTGAAAAGGGTCTAATTTGCAAACGCTCGGGAGCAGAAACCGTGCCCAGCTGCCCAAACAAAGGCAGACAGGCGGCTAGGCGGTCACGATCACTGTTGTCAAACTGGAGGCATTTTCTCCCTCTTTCCTCCCGAGGGAGCTCCTTGAGTTCCTTCAAAAGAGTTATCTGATTAGGGGTCAAGAAATAAACAGTTCCTTTACGAAAGAGAACCGCTCCCCCATAGAATACGTTGACTCGCTCAGTTTCAGAGATTTCCATCTCAAAATAATCGGGATGCTCCCTCACAGAAAAAGTGAAAAGTCCAGCATCGGGATCTAAATCATGAAAGAGAAGATTTTCATAACTATCGATCTGGTGTTCGAAATGAAAATCTTCCAAGTTCATCAGCAACTCCACTCCCTGCTCAAAAAAGGTCAGAGGGAAAAAGAGGTGACGACCTTGATTGGGGAAAAAGAGGTCTTGACTCAGTCCCTCCTCAATCAAGCCACATAAGAAAGTAAGAACATCTTGACTAGCTGTATCAAAAGCATCCCAAGACAAGTCATTTTCATAGTGTTTCCCAATCATATATGGCTTTCGATGGACCAAGACCTTCAAAAAGAGAGGGATGTCACGAATGACATAATATTTTTGACTATCAACTAAACCGATTCGGAGAGTCCAAAGGAGGCGATTGGTCCCAGCTTCCACCTGGCCTTGAGCCGACAAAGTGTAGATTTGCTCTCTCTTCTGAGGTTGGATACGCTCCAAAAAACTACCGCCAAAACTAACCTTGGTTTCGACCTCTTCTTGCTCTTCATGTCCTTTTTCTAAGGCTTGTAAAATCACCTGGCCTTCTTCGTCGTTCTTCAGATAATGCTCGAGCGCTGCGAGGTGAACACAGTAACCTCTTTTTTGGAAAAAATCGCAAGCACAAAAAACAAGATCATCCTCTAAACTGTAGCGCAAGTCTTCTCCCGCCACACGAGTATAGAGGCGATTCCCTTTTTCCTTGATAATCTCAATGTTGCCCGTTTCATAGAGAGTAACACCCTCCATGCGCAACTTTCCCGGAATCAATTTAGCCATAGTTACCCCTTTATCTTATCTTTTCATTATACCACATTTTTCCCTACGAAAATAGCCTTCTAGGAAGACTTTTCTCCTAGAAGGCTGGATTTTTAAAGTGTAGCAAAAGTGGTCACGATGCGTTGGCAAACCTCTTCCAGTACTGATTTCGGCATAGCTACATTGAGGCGGGCTTGAAGAGCTCCCTCCTCCCCAAAGTCCAAACCTCGGTTCAAGATAACCTTGGCTTCATTCTTCAAAAGCTCTTGCAAGCGGTCATCCGTTAGGTCATAGGCTGAAAAATCAAGCCAAATCAAGTAGGTACCTTGCGGTTTCATGACCTTAATCTTGGTTTCGTTGCCCAAAACATCCACTACATAGTTAATGTGGTCCTCGATGACTTCTTTTAACTCTTCTAACCAGTCCTTACCATAACGGTAGGCAGCTTCTGTTGCCAAATACCCCAAGCCTGAGATTTCATGTTGGTTATTGGCCAACTGCCGTTTTTGGAAAGCCACACGAAGCTTTTGATTTTCAATAACTGCATAGGAATTCTTGGTCCCTGCAATATTAAAAGTTTTAGTGGCACTGCTCAAGATAAGAGCAAAGTCTTTAAAGGCGGGATCAATGGTGTTGAATGACTGGTGTTTGTGACCAAAGAGAGCCAAATCTTGGTGAATCTCATCTGAAACCAACAAAACACCATGTTTTTTGCAGAGATGACCAATCTTTTCTAACACTTCCTTTTCCCAGACACGTCCACCAGGATTGTGGGGATTGCAAAGGATATAAAGTTTCACATCCTCTTCCACCAATTCCTTTTCCAACTGGTCAAAGTCAATCTCAAACAGCCCATCCTTTTCCACCAAAGAATTGGTAATCAATCTGCGATTGTTCAGTTTGACACTGCGGGCAAAAGGTGGATAGACTGGTGTGTTAATCAGAACAGCCTCTCCTTCTTTTGTAAAGGCTTGAATAGCTGTTGAGATGGCCGGTACCACTCCCTCGATAAAGACGAGGGCACCCTTGTCAAAGCGATAGCCGTGTTGTGTGGCTTCCCAGTCCTGAACCGATTCAATCAAAGCATCGCTAGCATAGGTATAGCCATAGACCAACTGATCTGCGTAGGCTTGTACAGCTTGTCGAACTTCAGGCAAAACCACAAAGTCCATATCTGCTATCCAAGCTGGTAGAACTTCTCGATCATCTTCCGCTTCTTTCCATTTATAAGTATGATGCCCCAAACGATTAGGCAGGCTTGTAAAATCATATTTTCCCATATCTATCTTATCCCTCCAAAGCTTGGCGCAAGTCCGCAATCAAATCTCTAGCATCTTCAATCCCAATTGACAAGCGCAGGAGATCATCTGTTAAGCCATAGGAATGGCGCACTTCTGCCGGAATATCCGCATGAGTCTGAGTTGTCGGATAGGTGATCAGACTCTCTACGCCACCCAAACTTTCCGCAAAAGAGAAGACCTTCAAGCTATTTAAAATATGAGGAATACGTTTTTCATCCACTACTTTAAAGGAAATCATCCCCCCACGTCCAGTGTAGAGAACTTCCTTGACAGCAGGTGAATCCTTCAAAAAGGCAACCACTTCTTGAGCATTGGCTGTAGAACGCTCCATACGAAGAGGTAGAGTTTTAAGACCACGAATCAATTGATAACTATCAAATGGTGACAAGACCGCACCTGTCGTATTGAGATTGTAGAAAAGTTGCTCATATAGTTCTAAACTATTAGTCACAACCACCCCAGCTAAGACATCATTGTGCCCTGCTAGATACTTGGTAGCTGAATGGAGAACGATATCCGCACCGTCTTCAATCGGACGTTGGTAAATCGGACTGTAGAAGGTATTGTCCACCACTACCTTGGAACCCTTGGCATGAGCTAGTTTGGCTAGTTTGGCAATATCAAATTCCAACATCAAGGGATTGGTTGGTGTTTCGATATAGAGAACATCCACATCTTTCTCTAACTCAGTAATCAGCTCTTCTTCTGTATTGGCATAGGTAAAATGGAAACGGCCTTCTTGCTCGACTTGGTTGAACCAACGGAAAGAACCCCCATACAGATCGCGCACAGCCAAGACTTTACTCCCTACTGGAAAAACACTAAAAGCCAGTACAATCGCAGCCATACCTGAGCTCGTTGCTAGGGCATAGTCCGCTGATTCGATTGCAGCCAAAACCTCCTCCGCCTTACTGCGAGTTGGGTTTTTAGTCCGAGTATAGTCGAATCCAGTAGACTGGCCAAACTCTGGATGCTGATAAGTTGTTGAAAAATGAAGCGGCGTCACCAAAGCACCTGTTGCCTCATCTGACTTGATCCCTGCCTGGGCCAAAATTGTGTTGATGTGTAGTTCTCTGCTCATACAATACCTCCAAATCTATAGTAACTATTGTACCACTTATTTTCACTAACTTATTTTCTTGTTTTCAAGAGCTAGTTATAGTTTCAAACTATATAAAAACGATAGCTCCTTTAGAAACTATCGTTTTTCCTGTTGAATAGGCTGGTTATTTAACGTGTTTTGCCAGTTCTTCTTGGGCTTTTTTATTTGATTCTTCTTTTTCTTTCAGCCATTTTTCTTTAGCTTTTTCATACTCATCAGTCGTTACAGTCTTATCTTGTAACTTGAGGTATTTGTATGATTCGACACCCTTATTTCCAGCTTGTGAGAATGGTGATGAGAATGGAACTGTCTTTCTCAAGGTCGGTGTTCCACCCTGAGAAACGTTTGGAATTGCAAGGGCGCTATCAACGAGCCAAGCTTGAATTTCAGCATATTTTTCATAACGTTTTGCTGGTTCTTGCTCCTTGTTCGCTTCTTCTAACATTTGAGTGTAAGTATCCAGACCAACTGCCTTAGCCTTGTCATTGACCTCACCTGGTTCTAGACCAAGGTTTTGCAACATACCACCGTTATTGACATTTAGGATATCTAGATAGCTTGATGGGTCCAAGTAGTCAGCACTCCAACCGCCATTATAGATATCAAAGTCTTTTTGAGCTGCCGTTTGAGCGAGGTAGCTAGAATTATCGTAGTCATCTGTTGATAATTGTTGGATATCGATAACCACATTCTCAGCTCCTAGAACAGATTCGATGGATTGTTTCAAAGAACTTGCTTCAAGTACACCTTTTTTAGCTGATTGGTCTACTGATACATCCAAGTGGATTGGGAATTGCACACCCTTAGCTTCCAATTCTTTCTTAGCTTCTGCAAATTTAGCTTTAGCCTTGTCAGGATTGTAGTATGGATCTTGCGCATCCGCAAAGTTGATTCCTTGCCATTCTTGGCCATAGTTGACCATCTTTTCTGAAACAACATCACCAAAGTCTTTTCCGTTGATACTTACAAATGTTGGAGGTACAACCAAGTTACGAATAATCTTCGTTGCTCCGTCTTCCCCTTGAGATTGAGCTCCATAGGCTGTACGGTTATAAGCATAGTTGAAGGCTTGACGGAAGTTTTTATTCAGAACTGCTTCTTGGGTTGATTTCTTTTCGATATCTGAGGACTTAGAAGTGAAGTTATAAGATTTTCTGTCCAAGTTGAAGTTCAAGTAATAAGAAGTTGCGGTTTGCATACTATAGATGATATTATCCTTGTTCTTCTCTTTAATTCCTTCAAAGCTTGAGCTATTTGGATAGAGACGCGCGTAGCTGTAGACTCCTTCTACAAAGTTACGAGCTAGGGCATCTTGGTCACTACCATCATAGTAAGTCAATTTCACATCGTCCACAAAGACATTTTTAGCATCCCAGTAATTTGGATTTTTCTTGTATTCGATAACAGATTTTGAAACAAAAGATTTCATCAAGAAAGGTCCACTGTACAAAATACTAGAAGGATCTACCTTACCAAAATCATCTCCTTTTGATTTCAGGAAGTCTGCATTGACAGGGAAGAGAATGGTTGAAGTTGTTTTAGAGTTCCAATAAGATTCTGGACGTGTCAAAGTGTACTGAACTGTTTGGTCATCAATCGCCTTAACACCGACAGTTGAAAAGTCAGTTGTTTTCCCGTTGATATAGTCATCCAAACCTGCTACAGAGTCTTGAACTAGGTACAAGGCTTCGGATTTTTTATCAGCAGCATATTTCAACCCAGTGACAAAATCTTGCGCCGTTACAGGGGCGTATTCTTCACCCTCATAGGTATACCATTTTGCATCCTTACGCAATTTGTAAGTATAGGTCAAACCGTCCTGAGAAACAGTCCAATCCTCTGCCAACGATGGAACATAATTACCGTATTGGTCATTTTCCATCAATCCATCTACCAAATTAGTAACGATGTCGTTGGTTGTTGCACGGTTTTCTGCAAGATAGTTCAAACTAGATGGATCGCTCGAATAAACATAGTTATATGTTTTAGAAGAACTAGTTGAGTTTCCACATGCGCTCAGTAAGATACCTGCGCTTAACACGACACTTGCAAGTGTCAGATACTTGGCCTTAGACTTTTTCATTTCCAGAACCTCCTGTTTTAAAGATTTGTCTTATTATACAGCTTTGGTTTTATTTAGTCAAGCAATTTCTGAAGAAAAATTTAAAAAACATATTTTTCTACTCTTAATTTTAGAAAAAGTTCTCCTTTTTTAAGAAAAATGTACTATAAAAACCTTTCTATTAAAGAAAGGTTAAATTCATTACTTTTATTTATAAATCTTCTTACGATATTTTCAATCGTATACGTAGTCGGTCCGCTTGAGCTTTGCCGATTATCTTGTCTAAGAGTCGTGTCCGTAGGCTCATCAAACCATAAAGACCTCCTCCAAGCCCTCCGATGAGAGCCACATAAAGGAAACTCCAGAAACGTCCACTTGGTTGGAAGACAAAACCGAGTAGCCACTGCAAGAAGCCAACTAGGAGAAACATGACAAGTGTCAAGATGGTAATCAAAATGGTTCGCTTCAAGATAATCTTTCGACGAGCACCCGTTACCTGGCAGATATCTCGGTACATCAAGACATTCGGAATAATCAAGCCGATAGTCGTTGAAATCAAGGGACCGTAGCTGTGGAAAATAGCAATGGTTGGCAATTGCAAGACGGTCTTAGCAATGGAACCATAGATAAAGTATAGAACTGCCTTGCGGTTTCGGAACATGGCCTGAAGCATAGGAGACAAGACCATATACAAGCCTAGGATAGTAGACTGCAAAACTGCAAAGACAAATAAGCCCATGGCCAAACTATCTGGCTTACCGTAAAAGACTGTATAAAGAGGCTCCCCTACCATGACCACTCCAACTGTTGCAGGCAGTAGAAATAAGAAGAACATGGTGAGGCTATCTTGGACTAGGCGAGCCGCTGCCTGCAAGTCGCCTTTTACATAGTTCTCCGTTAACAGCGGCAAGCCGACACTACCAATTGAAACCCCTACAGAGATCAAAATCATGGTGATTTTATTAGGATTGGCAGAGAAATAAGAAAACATGACAACCAAGTCTTCATTGCTGTAGTTGGTAAACCACTTCATACTATTGATAAAGGTCATCTGGTCTAAAATCTGAAAGAGCTGGATGGCAGACCCTGTCAGGATAAAGGGAATGGCTTCCTTGATTGTATCAACCAAAAGTCGCTTACTATTGATCTTATCCCGTGTTTCAAAGACTCTTTTAAGCAAACCTTCTTGAGCAAGGAAGTAAATCAAAACTGCAAAACTTGCCACCATCCCCACAAAGGCCGCAAAGGTTGACTGAGTAACTGCTGATAAGTAGTCACCAGATCCCATCTTCATAATGAAGAAGGTTGCCATCAGCATCCAGATAACACGGATCACCTGCTCGGCGATTTGACTCATAGCATAGGGTTTGAGGTTATTCATCCCTTGGAAGAAACCTCGAATGACACTCATAGACGGGAAAATCAAGACCGCCCAAGCTAAGCTCTGCATGATGGGAATCAGGTCTTTCCCCACACCTGACAAATCTGCTAACCAGGGAGAAAAGAGATACAAGACCAAAGCAAAGACTAAGCCCAAGCCCGTCATAAAGCTTAGGAAACTCCGAATCAAGGCAAAGCTATGCTCTTCTTCTCGCATGGTATTGTACTTAGCCACTTGTTTGGCGACCGCAACTGGGATACCCGCTGTCGAAATCAGCAAGAACCAGGCGTAAATATTGTAGCCCATGGTAAAGAGTCCATTTGCCTTGGCAGCATAGGTCCCCATCCAGATATACCAGGGAATAATATAGATAGCACCAAGGAGGCGACTAATAAAGTTACTAGCTGTTAGCCAAGCAGTCCCTCGCAACATCTGGGCTTGCTGGTGATTGTTTTCGTTAGACATAGCTTCCTCATTCAATTTTGATAACTAGGAAATTTTCCTCATCTTCCATTATAAACTTTTCCTTGTTACTTGTAAAATTCAGACTTTCGGTTTACAATAGAAAGTATGATAAAGATTGAAACCGTATTAGATATATTAAAGAAAGATGGCCTCTTCCGCGAGATTATCGACCAAGGACACTACCACTACAACTACAGTGAAGTTGTTTTTGATAGCATCAGTTACGACAGCCGAAAAGTAAAAGAAGGCACTCTTTTTTTTGCAAAAGGCGCTGCCTTTAAAAAAGAATACCTTCTTTCTGCTATAAGTCAGGGCTTAGCCTGGTACGTCGCAGAAAAGGACTACGAGGTCGGTATCCCTGTCATCATTGTGAACGATATCAAGAAAGCCATGAGTTTGATTGCTATGGAATTTTATGGTCATCCGCAAGAGAAACTAAAAATTCTCGCTTTCACAGGGACAAAAGGAAAGACAACATCTGCTTACTTTGCTTACCACATCCTATCTCAACGCTACCCAACAGCTCTCTTGTCAACTATGAATACAACTCTAGATGGCAAGACCTTCTTTAAATCTTCCTTCTCAACGCCTGAAAATATCGATCTTTTTGACATGATGGCTCAGGCTGTTCAGAATGGTCGAACCCATCTTGTAATGGAAGTCTCTAGCCAAGCCTATCTTGTTCATCGAGTCTATGGCCTGACCTTTGATGTAGGTGTCTTTCTTAACATCACTCCTGACCATATCGGACCGATTGAGCATCCTAGCTTTGAAGATTACTTCTACCACAAACGTCTCTTGATGAAAAATAGCCGAGCAGTTGTCATTAACAGCGACATGGACCACTTTTCTGTATTGAAAGAACAAGTGGAACATCAAGAACATGACTTCTATGGTAGTCATTCGAGCAACCAAATCGGGAACTCCAAAGCCTTTAGCTTTTCAGCTACTGGTAAACTCGCTGGTGATTATGATATCCAACTCATCGGCCACTTCAATCAAGAAAATGCTGTTGCTGCAGGACTTGCCTGTCTTCGTCTAGGTGCCAGTCTTGAAAATATCAAAAAAGGAATCGCTGCAACCCGCGTTCCTGGACGTATGGAAGTTCTCACTCAGAAAAATGGAGCCAAGGTCTTCATAGACTATGCTCACAATGGCGACAGTCTGAAAAAACTGATTTCTGTTGTTGAAACTCATCAAACTGGAAAAATTGCCCTGGTTCTCGGTTCGACTGGAAACAAGGGTGAAAGTCGCCGCAAAGACTTTGGCCTCCTCCTCAATCAACATCCTGAGATTCAAGTCTTTCTCACCGCTGATGACCCCAACTATGAAAATCCAATGGCCATTGCGGATGAAATTAGCAGCTATATCAGTCATCCTGTTGAAAAGATTGCCGATCGTGAACAAGCTATCAAGGCAGCGATGGCCATCACAAATCAAGAACTCGATGCTGTGATTATTGCAGGTAAGGGAGCTGATTGCTACCAAATCATCCAAGGAAAGAAAGAAGACTATCCTGGGGATGCGGCCATCGCAGAACGTTATCTATAAAGAATAAAGAAAAAGAAGGTTAGGAGAATTTCCTAGCCTTCTTTTATTTATGTGACTATTAGTCCGTCTCGCTCCGTGAGGTACGAGACAAATAAACCACCCGCTATGCGGGTGCGCGTTGAAGGTTATACCAAAAAACTCCAAACGCGATACAATAAAGGTGTTCAAGCCAATTGTAAAGCGAAAGGAGAAAAAATATGGCACAAAAGGCACATAGTTTATCACACACAAAGTGGATGTGTAAATATCACATTGTGTTCACCCCTAAGTATAGACGAAAAGTCATTTATAATCAATATCGAAGTAGTTTGTGAGAAATATTCCACCGCTTATGTAGTTATAAAGGTGTTGAAATTATCGAGGGTCACTTAATGCCTGATCATGTACATATGTTAGTAAGTATTCCACCAAGGATAAGTGTTTCAAGTTTCATGGGTTATTTAAAAGGCAAAAGTGCACTCATGATGTTTGATAAACACGCCAACCTTAAATACAAGTTTGGCAACCGGCATTTTTGGGCAGAAGGTTACTACGTGAGTACAGTAGGACTTAATGAAGACACAATTAAGAAATATATTCAAGAGCAGGAAAAGCATGATATAGTACTAGATAAATTAAGTGTAAAAGAATATGAGGATCCCTTTAGGGATAGTGGTAAGTAGTACCAAGGCCTCTTTGAGAGGCAAGTGACGAGTCAAGAGCAATAAGGCTTGAACAACGTGAAAGCCAGCGTCTTTAGGCGCTGGCTGGTGATTTGGGCTTATAGCCCTGGTGCAAACCACCCGTTAGACGGGTGGTTATGATTTTTTAATGAAAATCAGTCTTTCCTTATCAAAATCAGCAGCTAACTCATACTTTCCATCTTCTTTTTGCACAATATAGCCTAGGACGACCAAACTATCCACAAAGATATCACGGCGTTTCTGCATCAGTTGATCTTTTTTGAGGAATTTTAACAAAAAGGTCGTCATATATTTGAGGGCATACTCAGGATTAACATCTCCTAAAATATCATAGAGTTTCTGCTGATCTTCTGTCAGTGGATACTGGTTCTTAACTTTATAAAAATAATTAGACAAGGTCATTTTTTGCCTTGCAAAGTCCGTATGTTCGATTAAAATAGCTGCATTGGTTTGATTGCGCAATTCTGTCTCAAAAGTTTTCTCCAGCAAGCCTTGATAGACTGGACTGTCCTCTCTGACAAAAATCTCTTGATCAAGGGCTAAATCATCCGTAGATTCTAGAAAAGGGAGATTGAGCGAATAGTGTTTATTTTCCCTTAGAATCAAGCCCGCCTTTATATACTCTTCCATAAGTTTATCAACTGATACATCTAGAAATTGAGCCTTGATTTCTCGTAGGATCACATCGTCATGCTGATCCAGATAGTCAACCAAATCTATAAAAAATGGTTGTTGAGCCAAACGAGAAGGATTAAAAATCTGAATCATGAATATTCCTTTCTTTACATTTTAAAAGAGGGGATGCTGCTAACTGACTAGGATTGGTCCCCGGCTGGTTCAGAGGCACAGCTATTCCTAGTTCTCTATAGTATTCATTCCAGAAATCACTAATTTCCTGCCCATCATCACCAAACTTCATAGGGGTGGTTTCAAAAATAGGTAAAATCTCAGCGATGTACTGGGAACAATAAAACCCTTCCCCAGCAGGGTAAAAAGAAGAATTATAAGGAGCTCCAAGATGCTGGTTAGCTCTTTTCTTTACTTTTTGAATATCTATTTTTGGATAAAGATAAAGATCATACAGACAAGCTGGCTCTAAGAAGTCTCTTAGTTTTTTACAGATAACACCAGCCTTTCCACTAGCATGGTAAATCATCCCATCCAAATAGATGGCAACATGACTATAGTTCCCAGTAGAATCCTGGATGGCCTGCCCCATATCTGAAAAATCCTTCACAAAAATCAAATCGCCATTTGCTAACATGCTTCTCTCCTAGAAAAAAAGGAGCCGAAACTCCCCTTCAATATATGAAAACGAACGTTTTCTATTTTGAAATAACACCCAAAATCTTAAGCATTAAAGCTCTCAGTCAACTGAGGCACCACTTGTTTCTTACGTGAAACAGCACCTGGAAGGAAAGCGTGGTTGTTTTCAAGTTTAAAGTTAAAGGCTGCTTCTACCTTGTCCATGTTTGATCCAAGAGCCAAAATTTCTGAGTTTGAGTTGACAATGTCTGTAATCATCAAGACAAAGTCTGAGTAGCCGTTTGCTGCATTAGCCGCTTGCATTGCTGCTTCGATTTCATCTTGACGTTCCAAGACTTCAGCAATATCAACTGTGTTCACTTGGGCAACACGAACCTTATTTCCGTTGAGTTCAAAAGTCTTAGCATCGATGTCAATCAATTCTTCAGCAGATTTACTAGCCAAGTTTGTACCAGCTTTCAGCATAGCAAGACCGTACTCTTCCAAGTTGACGCCTGCTAATTCTGCCAATTCAGGAGCAATGACTTTATCAGATGGGTGAGTTGTTGGTGATTTCAAAAGAAGGGTATCTGAAATCAAACCTGAAAGCATCAAACCTGCGATTTCTTTAGGAACTGCTACACCATGTTCTTTGAACATGCGGTAAACGATAGATGAAGCTGATCCCACTGGTTCCAAACGCATGTAAAGCGGACTTGCAGTTTCAAAGTTAGCCACACGGTGGTGATCCACTACTCCGTAAACTTCTACTTCAGCAATATCTGACACTGATTGTTGGAATTCATTGTGGTCAGTCAAGATGACTTGTTCTGCACCTTCTGCTTTAGCAGATGTGATGACGCGTGGTGCTTCTACACCAAAATAGTTCAAAACAAAGGCTGTTTCTTCATTAGGAGTTCCAAGTGCTACTGCTTCTGTGTCCAATCCATAAGCTTCTTTTGCAAGGTAAGCAAAGGCTACAGATGACCCGATGGCATCTGAGTCTGGATTTTGGTGACCAAATACTAGAATCTTAGACATGATAATACCTCTTTAAATTTATTCATCTTATTTTAGCACTTTTTTCCTCTTTTGACAAAAGTAAGAGGAACCAAAGGACTTCTCGTTAGATAGGCTCTATAATTTCTGTAGTGGGTAAAACCACTGTAAGAATTACAGAGCCTCTTTTGTTGTAAACAAAGTCTCATAAAACCTATAATGAAAAGTGATCAAACAATCATTAGAAAGAATCTTATGGAACAGTTAGATTTTATCACAAACTTACTTGGAATTAAAGACCCTAACATCACTATCTTGGATGTTCTAGATGCTAGAACACATAAAGAAATCATCGCTAAGCTAGATTATCTAGCTCCTAAATGCCCCTACTACCAAAGACAAATAGCTAAATATGACTTCCAAAAAGAATCGAAAATATCTTACCCAGAGTGTGCAGGATACAAAATGCTGATTCGGTTAAAGAAACGCCGTTTCCTGTGTAAAGTCTGTAGGAAAGGGGCTGCCGCTGAGACCTCCTTAGTCAAGAAGAATCATCAAATCGCGACCATCGTCAACCAGAAAATCGCTCAAAAACTAATCTAGAAATCCCCTATGACTACCATCGCTAAGAAACTCTTTCCTTCTGTAAAAATCGTCCTCAATTGTTTTCACATGTACAACATCTCAGCTGGGCTATGAACCACCTTCGAATCCAAATCATGAATCAGTTGAATAGAAAATCGTACGAATATAAGGTACTCAAACGCTACCGGAAACTCATTCAACAGGAGAGTCGAAAACTCAGTAATAAACAATTTTATCGCCCAATTTTTCGCATGCATCTAACCAACAAAGAGATTCTAGAAAAGATTCTCTCTTACTCTCAAGAACTACGAAAATATTATGAAATCTATCAGCTCTTACTTTCCCATTTTCATGAGAAACAGGCTGGGTAATTCTTTGGACTCATTGAAGATACTATTTCTTATGTAAACTCTATCTTTCTAACTGTTTTTAAGACCTTTTTGAAAGATAAGGACAAAATCTTGAATGCGCTGAAACTGCCCTACTCAAATGCAAAACTTGAAGCTATTAACAACCTCATCAAGCGCAATGCTTTCGGCTTTCGGAACTTTGATAACTTTAAAACTAGAATCTTCATCGCTTTGAACATTAAAAAGGAGAGGAACAAAATGATCCTCTCCAGGTTGTAACTTTTCTTCAACCCACTACAGTTGACAAAGATCCAAAAAATCTTTCTATTTTTAATAAGAAGATTTTTTGTTATCTAAACGAAGTCCATTAATACATTCTAAAAGTGTATAATTATCAATGTAAACTTAAGAATTAAGTATTAAATAGTAATTATCAGCAAACTATTTAACCATCACAGTATCTAATCTCAACACATAAACTTTTTTTCTATAGATTTTGTCTTAATCTTGGTCTTTTTTCTTCAATCCAAGAAATGCTCCTACTACAAATAATATTCCGCCAACGAATAGTGCAAGAACTTCTCTAACTGTTCCAGTTTTTGGCAACTTATTAGGATTGTTAGTATCCGACTTACTATCAATGTTAGTATGTTTATTAGCTATATTCTCTTGTTCATTAAGATAGACTTCTTTCTTATTTTCAAAGTGTTTATTAAGAACTGTAGCTGTGACATTCTTAGTTGAATCAGATTTTTGTGAAGGATTTTCTCTTTGTAAGTCCTCTTTTCTATGACTTTGATTTAATTGACTAGGATTTACCTGTAAGTTATCTTTCTTTTTGGATACATCAAAAGTAGGTTTATTCTCCTCCTCCTTTTTCTCCTCTATTTTCTTGAATACAGGTTTTATAAGGGTATCTTTTGATACATTAATCACATAGCCAGCGTCTTTTTTTCCTTCGAAACCAGCAATTTCCCAACCATCAAATTGATATCCTTTTTCTAATTCACCCTTATAGACAGGTAAAATGAAATCTTCTTCCGACACTATCGTTGAACTCATTTCTTTTCCATTTTGAATGGTCACAGTTACCGTATGAGGTTTCAGTTTGCTTACCTCTCCCGTATCTTTGTTTAAAATGAATTCTTTTACGGTCGTATTTCTTGCAAAATCTTTTACAACAATCTTAATGTTTAGTGTCTTGTCTGTTATTTGTTTAATATCATCAAATGATTTATATTCTTTTCCATTTACATAAATATGTTGTTCTTGGATCTCACCATCGAATCCATTATTTCTTTTATCATTGATGTTAAAGACTACAGATTTTCCATCAGCATATTCGATACCAGTGTTTCCCTTAGGATCAATGTTTACTTCTGGTTTTACATTATCATATAAAAATTGATAGTGTACTCCGACCGCTTTCGCATTCAAATCGCTATAGCCAGTTTGAAGGTAAACATTTCCATCCATATCTGTTACCTTATCTGGAAATCCGTTTGCTTTATAGTCTTTCATCCCCCAGTCCATGATGTCACCGTCTTTAACATTAAGCTTAATGTTAAAATCTCTAGTGTTATCAATGTGTAAATCTCCGTAGATTAAATAATTATCTACAACCGATTCATTAACTCTCAACTCCCAGTTAAAACCACCCTTATCAGAAATCTTACCTCTTAAATAGAATTCTGGATTTCGTACATAAATTTTATTAGATTTAGATGGATTAAAGTAGTTCTTGTCCATTGAAAGATTTACTGGTTTTGCATCAATAAATAACGTAGAGCCATCTTCTTTTATAGCTTCTACATTGGACTTATCCTCTCCTGTGTACTCTTTACCATCCTTACCAAATAATACAAGTTTAGAAGAATCTGTCACAAGATTTCCATCTTTATCGATTGCTTCCCCTTTATCATTCATTTTAAAGGTAAACACTTGATACCTTACAATGTTAAAGCCGTCCAAAGCCGACATTAATACTGATTGAGTACTTCTTCCATCTTCAACATTTCTACTATCAGCATAAATTATTTTTTCTGATAAGACTCTTAGATTAGGATTGGCCTTTTGGATTTTTGCTATATCTTCCTTGTTATAGACTCCATTCCCTTCTAACATATCCGTTTTTCCAGGATTATAGGTAGTCACTTTTAGTGCATAGCCTTTTCTTAGAATGATGTTATCCTTTAATAGATATTGTTGTTTTTCTGAATCAGCATAGATTTTACCAGATTCCATGTCCGTTAAATTGTTTGGTTTGTTTTTTGAAAGATCTCCTTCTCCTAATTCTATTACATTCCCATAACTTGATGCATAGGGATATTCTGTTTTAGTTTCCTTATTTTTTTCAGGCATTCTAATTTTAGTTTCAGCTTTTATCTGATCATCATCTTTAACAAAGAATCTCATATCTCCTGAAAAAGCTAATCCATCCACAATATCATTAATATTAGCGTATAAATCAAATGTCATCGTTTTTGAGTGGTAATCATACTTGGTCGTTTTGATTTCTATCGATTTATAGTTATTGCCATAATATACCTTGGCATTTTTAGAAACATTACTTATCTTTCCAAGAATTTCAAAGTGTCCATCTTTAGATGGGCTTAGAACACCATAAATTTTTGATTTGATTTCGTCAAGCTTTTCAGTTTCATATTGTAAGGCACTACCATCGTCATAAGCAATGATATTTCCCTTATCATCGTATTTATAATCGTATTCCTCTGTTCTCTTACCAGTTTCACTTGTAAAGTCATCAACTTCTCTAAATTTCTTTTTAATGAGTTTCTTTAAATCTTTGCTTTCAAAGTCTCTAATTGTTGAAATAGTTTTATGAATAGTAAAGCTAGATTTTTCTTCGGTAGCCTCTTCATTTTCTTGATGATGTTCTACTTCAGTTGTATCTTTTTTAAGACTATCCTCTTTTCTATTTCCTAAATTTTTAAATTTAGATTCGGCAATCTCTCCAAGCTTTTGGTATTTAGATGAATCCTGATCAGGATCTACTAGATAATAGGAAATCATCCCCTTTTCATCAGCATGATCAGCAAATTTAATTCTATGAATCTTTGTGAAATTGCTAGAGCCATCTAGTGCAATGACTTCAATGATTTTTCCTCTTAAATCTCCTGCACCATTAATTTCATAAATAGTATTTCCGTCTTTGTCAAGTTTTCTATTTCTTCCTTGACCCTCACCTGCATAAGTTACTTCAAGATTTTTCTCAACCTCTCCATCTTCATTAACAAGAGCGGCTCCTGCATACCAAACTTCGTTGGCAATCTCGTCAAATTTTTCAGGATGTTCTTTCTGATCTCTCGCAAATAAAGTTTCATTCTTGTATTGCTCTTTTACCTTGTGATAAGTATCCTTTGTGATCAGCTTAATTTTTTCAGGATTTGAAAAATCAATCGAAACAATCTTAGGGGCTGTGTTATCAATTTTTACAGGAATATAGGAAACCTGCCATGGATAATCTTTAGTTAATCTATATTTAAATTTATAGAAATATTGGCCTTCTGCAATTGGTTCAAATTGACCTCGTATCTTAGTAGCAGGATCTTTGGTATCCTTGCTTTCTGGTGCATTTTCTTCTCTACCTCTAGGGTTATAAATGAGTCCATCCCATTTCAAGTCACCCCAAACTTTTAGTTTAGAAGATTTAATGCCCTTTGCATCATTTCTTTTAGAGTTTAAAATTCCTTTAATAAAGTGTTCTCTCGAAACGACTTTTAAGTCTCTTTGATTTTCTCCTTCTTTATTTGTATTTACTATTGAAATCAATCCTTCTTCTGCACTTCTTAATACAAGTGGAGAAGGCGTTAATCCTCTCTCAAGTTGAGCATCTTGAGGATTTCCATTTGAATCTAAAGGATAAATTTTAGCAATCTTAGAACCACTTGATGATGGTGCGTTGATCCCTTCGTTATTGAAAGCAAATAATTCTGGATTTTGATCTAGGGATGTTGTATTTTTATCTTTTCTATTTTGTATAACTCCTGCTGGATTAAATTTATCTATACCATGTTCTCCACCAATTCCCTTATTTAAGGTTCCTGGAATTTTTGGTTTACCATCATCATCATAACCTTCCATTGTTTTTGATTTTGATCCTTCTTCCCAGGCCCATTTATCAAGGATTGGTTCGTGGTTCCAATTTCCAGCAAATCCCATTAGAGGCATCGATAAAGAAGGTTGGAAGTTTATTTTCTTCCCGTTGGAGTTCAGAGCTTCCATTTCTTCCACTGATTCAAAATGAATAAATGATTCTACAAATTTATTTTTGTTTTTAGCCTCCCCAACATTTAGAACCGCATTTAAATCAAAGCTAGAATTTGGGCCTATAGTGAAAGTGTCATGCTCAAATGTAATATTTGCTCCTTTGATTTTTTCTGGGTGGATTTCTGGAACAATTTGCTTCCCATCTGGAGATTTTTCATCTTTGTATGTTTCATCCAGTTTGAGTCTGTCAGTTAGAGAATCTGTAGTTATCGCTGATGCTGAAACTTTAAAGGTCAAAGGTCTGTTTGATGTATTGTGAAGCTTAATTGTAAAATATTTTTTATCTCCTTTTATTTCTTTAAGAGAAATAGAACCATAAGAGTTTACCAACCCTTTAGAATCCGTGTTTTTGAAAGTCGCTACGACTTCATTTCTCAAAGCATTGGCAACATTAATTAGCCCTGCCCCCTGTTGTCTAGGTGATGCAAAGTATTGACTTTTTTCTTTCCAAGAAGTCGCATCCATCATAGGGCGTGCAGTATTTTGTAGGGCTATTTTTGTAAGACTTGTAAGATCTATTTTGTCATCTCCCTTAAGATTTTTCAATACAGGTCTTTCAATCATTTCCTTTAACTTAGGTCTGATCAAAACAGTAGAAGCTGCCACGATTGGAGTTGCCATACTAGTCCCTGACATATAGCCATAAGTTGATTTCCCATTAATGACATTAAGAGTAGATTTAATGTTTTTACCAGGTGCTGAGACATCAGGCTTTAAAAGTAAATCTGTTCTCGGTCCCCAAGATGTGGAGCCCGCTGGGACTATAATATCTTCTTTATACAATTCTTTGTCGGTATCAGGTGCAAACTTAAAGTCAATCTCTTTTTCATCACCTACATTCGGTTTATTAGAATTATAGCTTGCCATATCAATTGGATAATATTGCTCCAACTTATCTTTAAAATCTTCTTTATTATTTCTTTTGACTTTAGTTTTTTTATCAGGGTTAATCATGTTCCATAACTTTACACCATCATCTCCTGAAATTGAGAAAACTTGACTAGTAGTTCCTTCATCCTCCTCATATCCCATAGCTGGAAGCTCTGTCCAATTATCTCTATTGTAGTAATTTACAGTATTTACAACCATAATGGCGCGTGCGCCCTTATCCGTTGCTCGTTTAAAAGCATTTTTTAAATCCTTTGTATAAATTCTATCCATTACTGCAATTTTGCCCTTAAGATCCAATCCTATCAAATCTTGATCTTGACCTTTGCCTATATATACAAATTTTAATTTACTAGGAGCTTTTGAACCATCTTCGTTTGTTATGATTTTATTCTTATCGAAAAAGGCCCCTATATTTCTGTATTTAAAACTTTCTCCTCCAATCTTAACTTTATCAAACTCAACTGTTTGATTTTTAGCAGAAGCAACTGCTATCGCATCTTCATGTGCTGCAGTTCGTGTTACATTTCCAGTGTCGGTCATTTTCAGATTATTATTTGCCACCAAATCCCATGAAGAACTTGAAGCAGAAGTTGCATAGTTACCCGTAGCTACAACCATTGGAATGCCTGCTTTTCTTAATGCCCTAATAGCTTGCCAATATTTCTCACCTACAAGGCCTGTTCCCGTAAAGCCAGATGATACCGAAACAACATCGACATTGTGTTTTATCGAATCTTCAATAGCATGAAACATTGTTTCATCCCCTGCAAACCCAGATCCAGCATCAGAGTACATTTTATAAGAGAAAATTTGTGCATTAGGGGCAATCCCATCTATTCCGTTAAAGTTTTTGATATCTTTTTCAGTATCATTTCCCGCAAGAATCCCTGCAATATGCATTCCATGTGGATCAAAATAATCGCTTCCATCATCAGCTTTTTCTACAGTAATTTTACCACCATTATAATAATTGAAAGCATGAGGAATTTTATCACTCAACCAGAAATTTTTATCAGTACCTTTTAAGTCTTCTTTTTTAAATCTCATTGAGTCCTTAGCATCATCATCAATCCTCATAGCCTTATGTCTATAATCTGTCCCCGTATCAATATTTGAAATGACCATACCTCTGCCATCAAAGTTTTTCCCAAATTGAGCATTAATGGCCTTTAGGTAATCGATAGCCTCTTCAACTCCAATTTCCTTTCTAGCATGATTCATCATTGGTTGGACTTTTTGTGACCTTTCAACCGATAAAATACCTTCTATTAGTTTAATTTTGTCCAGATTATCTTGGGTTGTTTCAATAGCACTACCATTAAAAACCGTATCATAAGTATATAAAACTTTTGTATCCTTAAGATTGGATAGTTGCTTGATTGCTTTTTCTCCAGATTCTTTATCTTTAAATTCAGCAATATAGATAACTTTATCCTCTTTTTTCGGATTTTCTTTGTTTTGATTTACAAATGAGTCCGCACGTTCTCCTTTGGATTGATTGGAATCATCTTCTTTGTTTTTTTCTTCTTCATTGCTAGTTTTATTGTCTATCGTAGGATTTTTACTAACAACTTCTTTTTCCTCAATGACTGCTGTTTTCTTCTCTTTAAAATCCTGTGAAGTTTCCATAGCACTATGGATATCTTCATGTTTCTCTTTATTTTCTGTTTCCTTATCTCCTGCTACTTTTTCTTTATCAGAGATAGTTACAGCATCTTCAGAGTTAGATGTGTCTGCTAAGACTACCTCATTAGGGACATAGGCTGCTAAAATAACTGCAGCTGTAGTTAATGACAATACTGTACTTTTCTTCATTTTAATTCCTTACATATTTATTTAGATTCCAATAGATAGAAAACTTTAACTTTGCTAGCCTTTGTTATAAAAAGTTTTACTAAGTATTATCTAGGAAATAGAGTAGTACATTTATATATAATTGTTATCTCTCCATAAAAATAGTATATCATTTAAAAAATTTAAGTCAATAAAAATTAACATGCATTAATTTATTTTTTAACATATGTTAAAATTATAGAGTCCAAAACTTTCGTTAACCGGGATACATTATAAGCACATTCATACCATCAAAAATAGTAGTAATAAACTTGAACAACTACCAGAAACACGAAAACAGGCATAATTGATGCAATATCAACACTATTAAACAAAATAAATCTCGGCTCTATAATTTCTGTAGTGGGTAAAACCCCTATGGATATTATGAAGCCTCTTTTGTTGCCTTGAATATACAATATAAGTGCACAATAAAAACTCATAAGATTTTCTAGTAAAATAGAATTGAACAAACTAGTTACGAAAGGAAATCTTATGAGCTA
>AORU01000006.1 GCA_000344275.1 Streptococcus oralis subsp. tigurinus AZ_3a
TGGACTATTTAGTTATCAGTTAACATTTCAAAATCCGACAGTTCTTGATGAGTAAACTCTATAATTTTATATAAACCAATAAAGCCAAAAATTTCTAGGAAATGATTTTCAACGGTTTGCTTAGCTTCCTCATAACTATTAAAAGCTTTTGTCCCACTAATTTCATCTGACCAAGCTAGTTTCCCACTTTTTTGTGGGACTAACCAGACACTTTTCCCAACATTTATTATCATAAGGACAGCGTAATATTTTTGTTCCATATTCTTATTTTTACCTTTCTAATTCTAAATAGTATCTATTTATGGTTTTATAATAATGGCTTATCTCTGATGCCCATTCCTCTTATATTCTTTCCAAATAAATGAAACCTTACTTTTCGGCCAAACACTTTTTAGTAACATTAAGAAGGCTAATGGCAACCTTTTCGTTTTGATTTCATTTCCAAATTTATCACATATAGTTATCCTGAAGAGCGGTACGAACCAGATTGCAATCAAGATAGTTCCAACCACGCCATGCGCAATAGCATTTAAAAATTGATACATACTACCTCCTTAGACATACTTCAATCTTTGAAAAGCTGTCTCGGCCCACTTACTCAGCTTTACCCTTTTAGTCATTTATGGCCTCCTGGATTGCTTTCTCATCTGCTACAATCTTTTCCTCTGAATCCCTCGAAGCATATAGATATTTCTTTATTTTTCCCTTACGAATTTTGATGATAGTTGCAGCTTTTTCAACCTGGTATTTTTCTACCAACTTTTGACCTTCTTCTGTCTGAGTGTCAATGTAAAATGTAGGATAAGAACCTTTATTGGCTGCATCTACAACTACACTCTTTCCAACCTGACAGTAAGGACAATCTTTTTTATAAAATACTAGGTTTACATTTTGATCAAGTACAGTATTCTGGTACTCTTTCTGAGTAAGGTGAGGATCATAATCTAAGATAAAATGATCTTTATACACCCCATATCCTCCTAGAACTGCAAGGCTCACAAGTAAAATGGCAAGAATAGCCCCTAGAGCTAACTTAACGTGGCTAAAAAGTTCTCTCATCCTATTTCCTCCTCATCCACAAAATCAAAAATAAATCCTTGGGTACAATTGACTTTAGACAGTTCTCTCATTTCTGACTTCAAATCAGTAAACGTTGTCATCACTTCTTGAAAAAGTAAAGGATCAAATTCCTCGGAATCCAATACACGGACAATTGGTAACATTGGATAATGATCTCTCAACTGCTCCTGCAGATAATCTGAAATCATTTTATCATTCGAGATAACACTATCTACTCTAATAATCGCTGGAATGCTAGTAATACTCTCCTCGTTTTGATAAAAAGTTAAAGCTACATCCCCTGCAGAAATAGACTCAAATTTTAAGTTATCCGATGAAAGTTTAAAATAATAAGCCAATGGTTCCTGACCAACCCCTGTTAGGTAATAGCCTCGAATAATTTTGAATAACTCTGACATCGACCTGTCTCCTTCCTAACAAACTTTTAGAAGTCTAAACGGAGCTTGATACACATCAGGATAGTGAATCAATCTCTTTTTTCTTTGTTCAGGAAGTGGTTTACGATAATGTTTTTGAAGATACTGAAAAGCTAGTCCCAAAGTATCAAAAACTAAAACTTTATTCTCCCCATTACAAATATAATCACCTAATTCAAAACTGAAAATTACGTACTTCATTCTTCTTCTCACTTTCTATTTTGGCCAATCATTGCCAGCTGATCTGTCTCTAACTCATCATCATATCCGTTTTCAAAACGAACTTGTTGACGAATCCCTCCCTATAAGTGAGAGAACTAAGAAAAATCCTCCTACAAATATAAGGCTAAAGAATCCAACTAAAATCAAAATCATATCATTCCTCCATAGGTTATTTTATGTACATGTATATCCTTGTAATAATCGTAGATATAAATGTAAGGCAGTTGACGGGTTTTTTTGATTATCCAATATCAAGCTCAAATAGAGATAGTTGTTGTGTTTGTTTAAAGCCATCTTTAACCCTTTCTATCACTCTCTGAGTAAACTCTATACTTTCTTCAAAGAAAGCAGCAATATTGGCCATATAAGCCTCCTGACGTTCTTTCTTCACCTGGATAAGGGAAAGCAAGATTGCTTTGATAGAGGCTAATCTGATGCCTCCTCCACGGCCATGTTTGACTGTGAAGAAGATTTTTTGTTCTGCTTTGAGAACTTTCAATACTTTATCCAATGAGCGCTCAGGGATGTTCAACTTCTCTCGTATCTCTTTTTTCGTCGTCTGGATAAATGGATCCTCAGATTGATAGAAGCCTTCTAAATAGGCCATGACATCTGTTTTCCATTCATAGAGATGACTATTCTTTCTGTCTGCACGTTTCTTCTTAAACTTGTACCAACGTTGCTTCACAAAGAGATCTGAAGCCTTGAGTTCCTGGTTAACCCATGCTTTACATAAAGTCATCACATAGTCACGACTAGCAGCTTCATATTTTCCTGAGTAGGCGCTTGTGATAATCTTATGAAATTCAGCTGAAGAGAGTGGTTCGTCTAGATTTGCATTAAAGTTAGAAAGAACTTCCTCACACTCTCCTTGATCGATTCCTGAAGAGAAGTTAGCTAAAGCCAACGTGAAAAGAACATTATTTCTTCCCATCAAGGCTTTTCCACCTTTGATATTTCCCTCTCTCATCAGCAATTGATACCAAGGTTCATCAATCTGTTTCACCCCTTCAGAACCTGAAATAACCGTCAAATTGGGCTTTTTACTTGGGAAGGGAAGATCTGATTGCTTCATCGACCAATCTAACCACTCCTGGAACGAATAGGTATAGTCAGCATCAAAGAATTCGACATTATCAGTTCGAGGAATCCGAGCAATCCCAAAATGGTTACAAGTCAAGTCTACTGGTAAAGTTTGAGCAAAGTAATTTCTCAAATTTTGAGAAATCGCTTTGGCCACCTTCACCACTCGAAATTGGGAATGAGCTGTAACATAGGCTGATTCTGAGAGAACAAAATAGGCTTGAAATCCTTTATCAGATTTTAGAATCAACGTCGGCATAAAACCTAGTTCCAGGGAAGCAGTTAAAATATCTCCTGTCGTCATTTCTTCAGTTGCAGAGGTGATATCAAAGTCGATATAAAATGTGTTAATCTGTCTTAGATTACCTTCAGAGTGGCCACGTGTAATCCGTCGTCCAGCATCGCTATAGCTTCCATAGCAATATACGTTAGGAGTCCAGTGTGTAAACTGATCCTGATTCTCCAGTAATGATTCGACAGAGGTTAAAACAACCCCACGTGCCTTCACCATATTCGCTTTTGAACGATAAGCAAATACAGAGCCTCGTCTTCCTTCTTCAGCTGAAGAGATGAGCTGTAGATGGCTATTCTTAAATTTTTGTGTTCTTAATCCGTCTTTTGTGATTAAGCTAAAGCATTCTTGTAACTTCATACTTCTCCTAATATTTGGGAAATTATAACTATTTTTGTTTTTATAGCAATTTCGTTTACTTTACAGACTAATTGGATAGCTGAAGGAATAGCGAAATTCCAAGTAGAATGGCTGATAGAATTATGCCAAAAATTGTCGTGACTAAATCATTCCAATAATCTAATTTTGGAGACTGAAAATATCCAACTCGTTTACCTGATAGGTAGTCCGCTTTATGGTTTCTAATTCTATTTAACCTGATTAAAAGTATTCCCATAATCAAAATCATACTGATTGAATTTTCTAGTTTCCCCATCATTTCATCTCTTCATTTAAGTTCCAAAAACAATGACTACAGATAGTCTCATCATGGTCCATCCACCAGCAGCAACCCCATTTTTCATCAATACAGGGTGTTTCCCACGTGCATCCGCATTTTTGACAAATACCTTTCGTTAATACTGCTTCTTTCACGATAATTACTCCTCATTGATTCTCATACTTTTAGGTAGCTTTTTACTCGGTAAACAGCAACCTTCAGATAAGTCCCCTTTGCTATAAAATTCAGGACTACTTGTCATTACATGGTCACTTCTTCTCCAGCCTCTACGAAGTTGTTTGTAAGATAAAGAAACACGCTTCTCAATCTCTTTAAAACTAAAGCCCAGTTTCAAATAGGTTGTGACAATAGCATTAGCATGTTCTTTGGACTCTTCGCTTCTTGTTCTTCTCTGAAAGTTAATCTGCTTATCTTCTTCATTTAATGCTATCTGATAGGCAATAAACAACTTCCGCATTTCCATAATTTTATGTTGCCATGCTAAGCTGTAAGGTTGTCCTGAATATCGATTCACCAAGTCCTTTACGGGTTGTTTAAATTTCATCTGAAGAGGATCGAATTCGCCAAGGTCAGAAAACGGATCAATGAAACCTAATGGTTCGCTTTGAATTAATTCATTGTATAGCGCTTCTCTGTCCATCCTAATTTATCTCCTTATGTCAAATGCACGTCATTGAGTCAAATAAGCTTAATTGGATGGTTGTAGGCGCTTGTTCGCTGTTTCCATTCTTATCATGATCGATAACGTCAAAGATTTCTAACGTGTCTATATTCATTACAATCTCTAATCCTACCATCGTTGAACTCCTCTCAAATAGATTTTTAAGCGAACAAAAAAGAGAACAGATCCCTCTGTTCTCCTAAAATATAAAAGTATTCGATTTTCTAAAAACTCTTACCACTTACATGCGCTTTTCAATAGTGCTAGAGGTACTTGCTCGCTTCTCTGATACTAAGTTCAGCCATTCTCTTCTTATTTTTTTCAATAAAACGTGCTACCCATTCGGGATTGGTTTTAGAGTAGTCTCTTAGAGCCCAGCCGATGGCTTTGTTGATAAAAAATTCTGTCTGGTCCAGATTGTTGACCAGGATCTTTTCCATCAGTTGGACATTTGTTTTCTCTTTCCTTAACAACTGGTGGTCAATAGCGACTCGTCTCAACCAGATATTGTCTGACAGGTTCCATTTTAAGATTATTTCTTCTAGTTCAGGGTGGTCATACACCAAACTCCCTACTACTCGATCTAGGATATCTACCGTGTCCCACCAGACCAGGCGCTCAAGCTTAGGCAAATCATCCTTCGTTAGATAAGACTGCATGGCTTTCAAATAGTTGGCGCCCACATACTGGTATTCTCTAGACTCTTTTTCCCAGCAAGTGTCTACAAAATCCCAATCGATCATCTTTGTTTTTTTCGCGCTTGGAAAATACTTTTTATAGAGGGCGTTTCTTGCAGGACCTGCAATACCTAAAAAGGGAAATTGATGGCGCATATAGGCTTCCATGGAGCCTGCTTTCTCAGGAACTTTTGCTGCTTCTAGCTCCTCAAGTAAATCTGCAAGACTCATCTAAAAGTCCTCCTGCCCAACCAAGTGGTGCTGAAAGGCATAGACCGCCGCCTGAGTGCGATCGCTGACCTCAAGTTTGGCAAGAATGTTGGACACATGGGTCTTGACCGTCTTGAGAGAGATAAAGAGTTCATCTGCGATACGTTGATTTTCGTAGCCCTTGGCGATCAGCTGAAGTACATCTCGCTCACGTGCAGTCAATTCTTCATGAAGTTCCATATGATTGCGGTGGTATTCGACTTTCTTACTGACCTCTTGCTCAATAGCAAGCTCGCCAGCAGCCACCTTACGAACGGCATGGAGCAGTTCGTCTGCACTAGAAGTCTTGAGCATATAGCCTTTTGCACCCGCATTCAAGACTGGCATGATTTTTTCATTGTCCAAGTAAGAGGTGACAATTAATATCTTGGCTTCAGGCCATTCTTTGAGGATGGCTAAGGTCGCATCAATCCCATTCATCTCAGGCATGACAATATCCATGACAATGACATCTGGGCGCAGTTCCAAGGCCAAGTCAATACCTTGAGCCCCATTGGCAGCCTCGCCCACAACTTCTACATCGTCTTGGAGGTCAAAATAGCTTTTCAAGCCCAATCGGACCATTTCATGGTCATCTACCAGTAAAATTTTCATCTCTACTCCTTTATGATTCCTTGTCTAGCAGGGGAATACGGATATCAACCGCCAGTCCTTGCTTTGGAGCTGTCAAAAGTTGAACCGTTCCTGCCATATCTTCGACTCGCTCCTTGATATTTCGCAGTCCATAACTCAAGTCGTCTAAACTCCCCAACTGGAAACCAATCCCATTATCCACCACCTTCAGCTGCAATTCAACATCCGTCTGATAGAGGTAGACATCTAGGCAAGATGCCTGAGCATGGCGAAGGGTATTGCTGATCAACTCCTGCAAAATACGGAAGATATGTTCTTCGATTTTCTTAGGCAATTTAGACACATTCTGCTTGAGACTAACCTTGAGATCACTCTTGTCCTCAAGCTCTTTTAAGAGGATTTGAATCCCCTCAACTAGACTCTTCTCTTCCAACTCCACTGGGCGCAAATGCAAGAGCAAGACCCGCAAATCTTTCTGGGCTGTCTCTAGGATGGCTGCGACACTTTGCAACTGGGTCTGCATCTTTTCTCTATCCAGCTTCAAAGCCTGCTGACTGACACCTGATAAAATCATATGGGCCGCAAACAACTCCTGACTAACCGTATCATGTAAGTCACGTGCTATCCGCTTCCGTTCTTTCTCGATGATTGTTTCTTCCTTGACCAGACTTTGATTTTCAGCCTTTTGAACAGCTTCTGTCAAGAGGTTGAGCTTGCCAGACAAGGACTTAAAACTGGCGTCCAAGTCTGGATCTGCAAAAGAAATCACCTCTTTTCCTGCCAGCAGTCGCTTGAGGTTGACCTGCATTTTTCTGCGAGAGACTTCTTCTATCACACGCCAAAAGAGGACAAAAAAGAAGGTCATGGAAAGGCTAAAGACCAAGACTAAGAAGATGAACTTCTCTGTTTTCTCAATATCTTGTAGCAAATAGGACAAATCCAGTTCAAAAATATCAAGTAGACTATTGGCCAAAAAGAGGATAAAGAGGAAAGAAGTCAGGCCGATTAACAGATACGATTGCTTTTTCATCCTCTGACCACCTCCACATCGCCAACCATAGTAGTTAGGAAAATCTTGACGCTCTTGTTACTCTCGAGATAGTCTCTGGTTTCCTGATGATAGTGTTCATTTCGAAGGGCTCGCTTAGGTTGATGGAGGAAAGTAAGATCTCCATAGAGGCAGTTGACACTGAGACTGATTTCCACATCTACAGGTATGATAATCTTAGTCGTTCCGACCATCTTTCTAAGGATAATGACATTGTCATGATTGGTTAGGATGACTCTTTCTAGATGAATGGTGTCCTTGCCCATGAGGCGAAAGAGATTGATATCGTCAAACTGGCAGGTCTGGTGACTAGAGAAATGATGGAGATTGCCAAACCAAGGATTGCGTTCATTTTTTACCGTCACCACCTCTTCAAAGACCAAGTCGGTCTCCTCTTTTTCTTGATTCATCATCGGATAGAGTAGAAAGAGACTATAGATCACCGCTACAAAGATGGCTAAAATCACAAAGGGATTGAGCATGACGATAAAAAAGAAAAGAATAGTCGCCACAAGGAGGAAAACGTTGTTGCCCTCTTTGCCTGTATAATAGCGGAGCAAGAGCAAAAAGAGGAATAGAATCAGCAGAAAACGCGAAAAATGCTCTGATACCATCAAAATCAGAGCTCCCGTCAATAGACAGGCTTCAATAAATAAAAAGATTTGAAATTTTTTCATAGATGCATCCTCTCCCTTCTATTTTATCACAATTCAAAAAAGTCACCTCGGTCTGAGGATGGAAAAAAGAGATAGGACAGAAATCGCTCGTACAAGCTTGGTTTCATCAACTCACCACAGTTGGCAAAAGGCTACAAAAAAGGACAGGATTCTTGTCCCGCCCTCTCTACATCTGATCTTTAGCTTCTTTGAGTTTGCCATAAAGAATATAGTCTACTTTTTGCAGATCTGCTATGGTGGCACAATTAAGGGCACACATGATCAAACGCAGATCTTCTTTCCAGCCTTGAACAATGCCAATCACTTCTTCGACGGTGTAGCTTTCAACCAACTCAAGAACGGTTCGAGACAGTCCCACAGCCTTGGCACCAAAGACCAAGCATTTAATCATATCCAGCGGGTTCCGAACCCCTCCACTAACCAAGAGTTCGACCTCGTCTTTCCAGTTTTGGGCATTGAGGAGGGCTTGCATGGTGGACTGCCCCCATTGATTAAGGTAATCACGTTGACCACTGCGACGGTTTTCGATATAGGCAAAGCTGGTGCCACCACGACCTGACAGGTCAACCGTTCGAACACCCAGTTCATAGGCTCTTTCGATAGTCTTCACATCCATCCCAAAGCCCACTTCCTTTAAAACGATTGGAACAGGGATCCGCTTGTTATAATCTGCTAGATGCGATTGCCAGCTTCTGAACTTCCTTTCTCCCTCAGGCATGAGTAATTCCTGCATGACATTAACATGCACCTGCAGGAGAAGTGGATTCATCGCTTGCACAGTCTGAAGGCCTAACTCAACAGGCTTGTCCAAGCCAATATTGGTTCCAAGGAGGAGCTTTGGATGGCTAGATTCGACAGAAAAAGAATCATCTGTAGGATTTTTTAGGGCTGCACTATAAGAGCCCGTTACAAACAAAATCCCACAGGTTTCTGCCACTTGAGCCAGTTTTTGATTGATTTCTTTACCTTTGTCGCTCCCACCTGTCATGGCATTGATATAAAAAGGAAAGTTCCACTTTCGACCTGCAAATTCTGTCGACAGATCAATCTCATCCAGGTCATAAAGAGGCAGGGAAGAATGAATCAACTCCACCTCATCAAAGCTATTATAGGAACTTTTCTGCTCAAGGGCATAGCGGATGTGCTCGTCCTTACGATTTGTCGTCATGTCCTATCCTTTCTTGGTATAAGAGCTCAATCCCCAGATCGGCCCAGCGATTTTTTAAGGTTTCAGTTGATTTCTCATCAAAACTCAAGGCAATTCCACAGTCACCACCACCAGCGCCACTACTCTTGGCAACAGCCCGTAAATCTTGACTGGCTTCTTTCAACTGTCTCAGCGAAGGCGTGTAAATATCTGGGCTCAAACCTTCTAAAAGTTGACTGGCTGTTTCCAGCTGCTCGATAATTTTTTCTGCATGCCCCAACTCCAAGGTTTCTACCAAAGCAGACACCGTTGCTTTTGAGGAACTTAAAAAATTCTGATTGATGTTTTGCTTGATTTGCTGAACCATTTGACTCGATACGGCCACTTCCTTAGTCCATCCCACTAGGAAATCACATTCTAGACCTGGTTTTACTTGTGAGATAGAAAAGCCCCAATCACGCTCCACAACTGTTGCCAAGCTTTCGTCTTTCAACCAAGCAGCTATCTTCTGACGATCAAAAGACTGGTAGAGAACCAAATCCTCTGCCACGATACAGGCAAGGTCTCCCATAGAACCATTGTCTCCTCGCTTGAGTAAGACCGCGCTAGCCAGCTTGAACAAGAGTTCCTGATCAACCGTAATATCATATAGAGCCAGCAGGGCCTTGATCACCAAGACAACGACGCTGCCACTCGAACCCAGACCAAACTTTTTGCCTTCCCGTTCCATTTTGCCACGGATTTCCACGGAAAAAGGTCTTAGCTCCTGACCTCGATAAGTCAGGAAATCTCCCACTAAAGCAATCGTTTCTTGAATCAAGCTGTAGTCAGAATTGGGCGTCAAGTCCACTGCAAAGTCAAACATGTCTGAGTAGATACGGTAACTATCAGAAAAAGCGATCTCAGCCTTCATATAGATGGGGATAGCCTTTATCAAGGCTAACTGTCCTGGCTCTAAAATAGCATATTCACCTGCCCAATAGAGTTTCCCGCAAGTTTTAACAGCAATCATCTTGGCTCAAATCCTTTGTTTTTGACACAATCAAGCGGTAACGTTGACCGAAAATTTCTGATAAATGCTCCAAGTCTTTCTCCTGACAGAGGACTTTGACATTGGGACCGGCATCCATGGTAAAGTAGCAGGCTTCTCCTTGCTCACGAAGTTGGCGGACAAAGTCCATCGCTTCATAGGACGCATCCGTCAGATATGAAAAGGCTGGCGATGCTGTTTTGGTCGTAGCGTGCATAGCAAGGGCATTTTTCTCCGTTAATTCACCAACCTTGGCAAAGTCATTTTCCTTGAGATAGACCAACATATCCTGATAATCCTGCTCAGACTGACGCACCCAGTCATCAAAGGTCGTCGAGGTTTCCACACAGAGTTTCATCCCATCACGGCTAGAAATTGGTTTTTTCTTGTCCTCTAGCACCAACATAATCATAGCTAGTTTCAAGTCTGTCTCTACAGGGTAAATCTCTCCACTATCCTTATCCCAAGCACCTAGCGGTCCATAAAAACTGCGAGAGGAAGAACCTGAGGCAAACTTAGCCTCCTGCGCCAACTGACTCCGATTCAAACCAAGCTTGAAATAAGCATTACAAGCCTTGACCAAGGCGGACAAACCACTAGAACTAGAGGACAAGCCCGCCGCAGTCGGCATATTGTTTTGAGTATCGATACGGACAAAGCCCTCACCTACTGGACGGTAACGATCAATGATTTTGCTCATCTTAGCATGCTCAGCCTCACTCTGGAGCTGACCATTGATATAAAATGCATCAGCCGTCGCATCCTTCGGTAGAGGCGACAAGGTCGTCTCTGTGTACATGTTTTCCAACGTCAGAGAGATGCTACTAGTAGCAGGAACCATCTCTTTTTCTTTTTTCTTTCCCCAATATTTGATAATGGCAATATTTGCGTAGGAACGTACTGTTACAGGCTCTCGATCCATGTCTGAACAGCTCCTTTCTCTTCTAATCGTTTTGTTAGTTCTTGAGCGTGTGTCAAATTGGTTGCCAAGGCTATGATACAGCCTCCTAGCCCACCACCACTCATCTTGGCACCTAGAGCACCGTCGCTCAGAGCTGTTTCAACGAAGGAGTCTGCTTCAGGGCTGCTGACACCAATTTCTTTTAAATGTAAATGCGCTTGACTGAGGATTTTTCCCAGTCCTTCAGCATCTTTTTGTCTAATCGCATCTTCTGCCTGCTGGGTCAATTCTCCCAAGGCATGCAAAAACGGTAGAGCATCCTTACCCTTGCTTTGAACCACTTGGATGGCTTCACGAGTGTGACCATACACGCCCGTGTCAGCAATCACCAAATAGGCAGATAGATCCATCTCAAGCTCTGTAAATCCAACGTTTTTAATAAAGCGAATAGGTCGATCACTGAGACAGGTCTTGGCATCCAAACCACTCGGATTCATATGGGCAATCATCTCAGCCCGATTGACCAAGATTTCTAATATATCATGAGGCAGGTCGGCTTGATAGTAGTCAAAAACAGCTCGAATGGCTGCTATGCTGATAGCTGCTGACGAACCCATTCCCCGTTTTTCAGGGATAGCCGAGTCAATCACACAGCGAATGCAGGCCTCTTTAATCTCTAAATATTCTAACGAAGCATACACAGCCATGGACAAGGTGTCCTCCTCATAGAGGCGCCAAGGACTTTCAGCAGGAACTACCTTACAAGTCACCTCCACCTCTAAGAGAGGCAGAGAAATGGCAGGATAGCCGTATACAACAGCGTGCTCCCCTATTAAAATAATCTTACTATGTGCCTGACCGACACCAACTTTTTTTGTCATGTTTTCCTTTATCCAGACGGAAAGACCGTCTTGCTTTTCATACAGTAGTATTTCCTCCTATCTATTTTATTATATTTTCACAAAAAAAGCGATTTTTTCCTTCACAATCGCCCCTTTCATTATTGGATCCATTCGCCATTATAATTGACGTAATAGCCTTCTACAGTCGTATTCACTGCTAAAGCACCTGAACTATAAGCATAGTACCATTTCCCTCCGACCTGGAACCAGCCTGTCTTCATGTCACCATTACTTGCGTTTAGATAATACCACATCGAACCTTCCTGATACCAACCAGTTGCCATAGCTCCTGATGAACGGAGGTAGTACCACTTGTTCCCAAGGTATTGCCAGCCCGTTTTCATATCGCCATTTGGCTCGTCTAAATAATACCAAGTGGAGCCTTCCTGATACCAACCAGTTGCCATGACTCCTGATGAACGGAGATAGTACCACTTATTGCCAAGTTGTTTCCAACCCGTTTGCATAATGCCAGTTTCTGGGTCTAGGTAGTACCATGGAGCCGCTTTTATTTCCTCTTCATCATATAGAAGAGAATAATCCTTGGCCCAACCACGCACTGGCTCCCCAACCGTTAAACTGTTGATACGAGCATCAAAGCCACCACTCTTCTGTAAATAATACCAATGACCCTCGTCATAAATCCAACCGGTTTTTAAAGTGTGATAGCTACGCTGATCTTCAAAATAATAGACTCGTTTCTCTGCTGGACTATCATATTGTTCCCCATGATGTTTGTTGGTATTTGTAGCAGTTTTTGCTTCTAAAACTTGCTTGCCAACAAATTCTTGTAGTACCCCATCTTGACCAAAGTAATACCATTTTGGCATTGGCATATATTCTAATCTTAAACCATTTGGGTAAGGACCAATTGTACTACCTTTAGATGGAAACGGGATATATTGCCAGCCGACAACCATCTCTCCTGATACATGATCGAAATAATAGGTCTTACCATCAATCACTCGCCAGTAGGTTTCTTTGAGTTCCCCCTTCTTGTAGTAGGTTCTACCATTTTCTTGGACAAATTGCCAGCCTTCTGAATAAGCATCATCCGCCAATACTGTGCTTGTCGCCAGCAAAGCAAAGAAAAAGACGGCTAGTCCAACTTGCATCATTATTTTAAATTTTTTCATTATATCTTTCCTCCATAACTGATTGTAGCAAAGACTTTACTGTATGTCAATATATAGGAACCCCTCAAAAAAAGCAGTTACACAACTGCAACTGCTTTTCTATTCTTGCATGGTGTACCCAACACCACGCACGGTTTTAATGTAGCTTTTTTGACCTTTTACATCAAGCTTGCTACGTAGATAACGGATATAAACATCCACGATATTGGTCTCTGTCGCACTTTCGTACTTCCAAACACTTTCCAACAACTGCTCACGAGTCAAGACTTTCTTGCTTCCCATGAGAGTAGCCAGAAGGTCATACTCACGACGCGTCAGAGCAATCATCTCCTCGCCACGATAAACGGTATGATGTTCTACATCCATACGCAAATTGCGGTAAGACGTTGGAACCTTCATTTGACTACAGTGTTGGTCAATGAAGTCCCGACCTCGGAAAATCGCTGAAATACGAGCTACTAGATTATCAATAATCACTGGCTTATAGATGTAAGAAACGGCGAAGCGCTGGATTGTCTCAATCTGGTCTTGCAATTCTTCGCGATGGTCCAAGACCATGATCACTGAGGCAGGTTTTGTCCGACTCAGCCTCTCTGCAAAATCCTGGGCCGTCATATCCCCCAGACGAGCATTCAGTAAAATCAAGTCATAATCTGTCTGGAGAGCCATGGAAAGGGCTTTTTGCCCCTCCTCAACCTGATCAACTCGGTATTGCTCTTTTTGGAGTTCCAGACTTAAAAAATGAGCGAGATTTCTTTCTTTCTCAAGTAATAAAATCCGTTTCCCCATGGCAGACCTACTTATTTTTCGTCATACCAAGAGTAGTGGAAGATTCCTTCTTTGTCTTTACGTTGGTAAGTGTGGGCACCAAAGTAGTCACGTTGTGCTTGGATCAAGTTCGCAGGAAGGTCAGCTGAACGGTAGCTATCAAAGTAAGTGATGGCAGCTGAGAAAGTTGGCACTGGTACACCAGCTTGAACAGCAAGAGCTACGATATCACGCACTGCTTGTTGGTACTTGGCAGTGACATCCAAGAAGTATTCATCCAAGAGAAGGTTTGCAAGATCAGCATCGCGGTTGTAAGCATCTGTGATCTTTTGCAAGAAACGTGAACGGATGATACAGCCATCACGCCAGATAGATGCGATATCCGCAAATGGCAAGTTCCAGTTATTTTCTTTAGAAGCCACACGCAATTGAGCGAAACCTTGTGCGTATGAAATGATTTTTGAGAAGTAAAGAGCTTGACGAATCTTTTCGATCAACTCAGCCTTGTCACCTTCAAATTTGAAGGCAGCTGGTTTTGGAAGGACCTTGCTAGCATGTACACGCTCTTCTTTGTATGTAGAGATGTAGCGGGCAAATACTGACTCAGTGATAAGTGACAATGGCACACCAAGGTCAAGTGCTGATTGGCTAGTCCATTTACCAGTTCCCTTGTTACCTGCAGCATCAAGGATGTAGTCTACGATTGGTCCATCTTGACCTTCATCATCTTTACGGCTCAAGATATCAGCTGTAATTTCAATCAAGTAGCTGTCCAATTCACCCTTGTTCCACTCAGTAAAGATTTCAGCCATGTCTTCTGCAGAAAGGCCAAGCAAGTGTTGCATCAAGTCATAGCTTTCTGCGATCAATTGCATGTCACCATACTCGATACCGTTGTGGACCATTTTCACATAGTGACCAGCTCCATCAGGACCGATGTAAGTCACACATGGTTTGCCATCTTCTGGTGCTTTAGCTGAGATTTCTTCGAGAACATCAGCAACCAATTCGTAGGCTTCTTTTTGTCCACCAGGCATGATAGAAGGACCTTCAAGAGCACCTTTTTCACCACCAGAAACTCCAGTACCGATAAAGTTGATACCTGAGTTTGCCAATTCTTCATTACGACGGATGGTATCTTTATAGAAAGTGTTTCCTCCGTCGATCAAGATATCACCCTTGTCGAGGTGGGGAAGAAGAGCTTGGATAGTTGCATCTGTACCAGGTCCAGCTTGAACCATCAGCATGATACGACGAGGTTTTTCGATTGAGTTTACAAAGCTTTCAACGTCATAGCTTGGTACAAAGTTCTTTTCAGGATGGCAAGCAATTACATCTTCTGTTTTTTCTTTACTACGGTTGTAAATGGCAACTGTATAACCACGAGATTCGATATTTAGGGCAAGGTTACGACCCATTACGGCCATACCAACGACACCAAAGTTAGCTTTTGTCATGTGACACTCCTCTTATTTAATTTGTTTTATTTTATCATTTTTACCTATGAAAGGAAAGAATTTTGTAACGGACTCCTAATAGTCCAAGTCATCTGCATGGCCAGAACCATTCCCTACAAAGTAACCAGTCTTACAGTTGAGGGTGAAAAGGTAGGTTCCATCTGGTTTGTAGAGGTTGTAATAGCCGTTTCCGTTTACAATATTGACACGTTCGAGAATGTATTGGTTGCCAGTGATATAGCCACGAGCACGTGAGGTTGCTAGGATTTGTTCCAATACACCATCTGCAAACGTCCAAGCAGGGTTATTGCTATCGTCTACAGCTGATTGGTTGTAGGGTACACGACTAACACTTCTTTGAAGATTAACCCCATCGCCAGATAAACCACCATTTGTATCTCTAGCCGGTGCTGTGGTACTTGTTGAAGGTGTCGTACTACTTGCACTGCTTTCTGTAGCTGAACTTGAGCTTGCTTGACTCGTGCTAGAACTTGAGCTGGAAGCACTGGTTTGTTGACTCTTACCAAAACTAATCGCCTGATCTAACAGTTTATCAAGCTCTGTATTTCCCGTTTTAACTTCCGTGAACTTAGCATCTGATTTGGCTTTAGCATTGGTATTCAAGACACCATCAGTAATAGCTGGACTTTCAAAGAGGGCATTGACATCTTGAATGGCCTTGATTTGAGTTGCTAGGCTATCGTATTTTGACTTAGCTAGTGTATAATCACGGCTACCTTCTAACTTATCCAGTAAGGTTTTTAGCTGGCTCAACTTATCGAACTGGCTATTTTTTAAAGCAGTCTTATTGGCATCCGTATAGAAGGAATCATAAAGCGTATTGAACTCTTGCAAGTCGGTTTGCGATTCTTGATTTCCTGAAGATGATTGAGAAGACTGTATTTCTTGGTTCGAACGGGATACCTGACGGTAAACATAATACGTCCCAGCAAGAACAAGAATCGCAGCTACCACAGAAACGATGGTAATCACACGTTTCTTTTTAGAGCCTGTTTCAGGTTCCGTCTGTACTGATCGTGATAGGGAAGTATAGGTTTCTTCTTGTTCCTCATTTTCCTCATTCATTTCCTTGGATGCTGTTTCTGTTAAAACGAGAGGCTCTATTTCAGTACTTTCCTCATCTTGAAGTGGTGGAACAAACTGAGTAGTTTCTTCATTGTCTATCTCTTCAATAGATTCCTCGGAAACCACATCTGAACCTTCTACCTCTCCAGAAAGTTCACTTGATTCACGAACTTCTTGGATCAATTTCTCTAAGTTTTGAGTAGAAGCCAACTCTTCTTTTTCAAGCTGACGAGTTTCAAACTTATCTGCCTCGATCTCTTCGCGATGCTGTTTGATGTATTTGTCCAAGATGTTGTCTTCAGGCAATACTCCAGCCTCAACCTCCTCATTCTTACGAATTGCTTGACCAACAGTCAAGTCTTTTGCTTCGTCAAAGTCGAATTGTGGTTCTTGATGTCCTTTTTTATGACGATCACGTCTTTTCTTACTCATGAGTTCACCTTTCTATTTTACCTCTTGGCGTTTGACACGCTGACCAAAGTATTGATACAAATCCACTTTTAAGGTCCCGTTATAGAGTTTTCGCTTTTTATCAGCTGGACTTCCGTACTTACTTTCAAAAGCTTCGTCACTCGTCAGGATAAACTTACTCCACGTTTTCAGTGGTGCAAAGACTTGTCCCATCTCAGCATAGAGCTTGGTAACTCCTGCATCATCAGACAAGCGTTCCCCATATGGTGGATTGGAAATGATAACGCCATTAATCTTATCTGTGCGCAAATCCTGTACCCGCATTTGCTTAAAGGTGATATCACCTGCGACGCCTGCTGCTTGAGCATTTGCCTTAGCAATTTCCACCATGCGAGCATCGATATCACAGCCCATAATGTCCAGCTCAAGTTCACGATCCATTTTCTTAGCCGCCTCTGTGCGAACCTCCTGGATTAACCGATCGCTGACCCAGTTCCATTCTTCAAAAGCAAAGGAACGGCGAAGTCCTGGAGCCATCTTTCTAGCAATCATAGCCGCCTCAATACAGAAAGTTCCTGAACCACAGGTCGGATCAATCAAGGGCTTGTCTGGATACCAATTAGATAGTTGTAAAATGGCCGCCGCCATATTTTCCTTGATTGGCGCTCCACCCTTTTCCGTACGATAACCACGTTTAAAGAGACTGGATCCTGTCGTGTCAATCATGACCGTTGCCACATCTTTCAGGATAGATACCTCAATCTTAAACTCGGGACCAGTTTCCATCAAGGGAACTCCTTCTGGACGGGCATAGTGTTTTTGTAATTTCTTCACAACAGCCTTCTTAGAAATAGCCTGAACACTGGGTTCGTTGTGGAGTTTAGACTTCACACATTTTGCCTTTGATATCGGGAAACGTGCTCCTAACGGGAGATAGTTTTCCCAATCTAGAGCAAAAACACCTTGAAAAAGCTCTTCAAAAGTCTTAGCTGGAAAACTTCCGACTACAATCTTGATGCGATCCGCCGCGCGAAGCCAAAGGTTGGTCTCGATGATTGCCTTCACATCTCCTTGAAAGCGGACACGCCCATTTTCAACCTGGCAATCATAACCAAGGTCTCGCACCTCACGTCCAACGACAGCCTCAAGACCCGCCGCAGCAGTTGCGATTAAATTAAATTGTTCTTTCATTTCTAGTCTTGCAAGACCTTTCTCTTGTTCACTTTAAAAAATGAGGTTGAGAAAGATTTCTCAGCCCCAACCTATATGCAATTTTCTATAAGCCATGTTTTGTTCCAGAAGTGACTAGGACCACTTCCTTCGATAATCATCTGTCTACCGCTAACAGCATAAATCTGCTAGCAGTCAGAGTACTACGTTCGTTTCCGTGCACTCCATGCCCCGACCAAAATTTGGGTTGCTAGCTTGAGGGGTTTACCGCGTTCCACTCTCTCTGTTTCCAGAAAGACTCCGTCACTGTGGCACTTTCAAGCCTATTCTGACCTATCCGAAGACTTAGCCATTTCGACTGCCGTAACGATTTCTCGTCCCTAGGCTTATGGATTCGCCTAGCACAAACACTACAGGCATCACAGCCTGTGCTAGCATGGACTTTCCTCATGAAAAGAGAACCTCTTCACGCGATTATCCAAAAATTGCACTCATTCCTTAGTCAATTATAAATCTTGGTTGTCTAAGATTTGCTTACCAAATACTTCTTTTTCGAGACGATTTAAGCGTTTCAAAATATCAAAGTTTGTCATTGAAGTAGAAGCTGTTACTTCAATAGAGTCTGGTTGAGTTGGAGCTACCTGTGGTTTACGAGACAACTCCTCCTTCAAATCAGCAATTTCTTGGCGAAGGGATTTAACCAAAGCTGCGTAAGTTTCATAATCCTTAATCACATCGTCTAGGAATTCATCGACCTCTGCTTTGCTGTATCCACGTACTTCACGTCCAAATTCTTGTTCAAAAATATCTTTCGCTGAAAATATAATACTTGCCATGTCTCTCTCCATTCTGGGTTACTAGTATTATTATATAAAAAAAGACAAGTAAAAATCAAGGTCAAAGGGTTACTTTTCAGAAAAATTTTCTGCTAGTTCATTTAACTCATCAAATGTTAATTGCCTTGTAACATAGTCCGCTTGATTTTTCATCATTTGGTAAAAATATTGTAATTTAGTTTTGTTTTCTTCATCATAAAAAAGATAGCAAATATCTGTGTTCTCCAGTAAAAATTTCTGATAATCACGTAGTTGTCCCTTGTGTTCATATTGTGGATAGGCATATTTGACAAAGTCTACCTGCTTAAAGCGACTCAGTTTCATCTGATTGCCTTCATTCCAATTTTCCCCATGGGTTTCAAAAGCAAAAATGGTGGCCAACTGGAAATCGTACTCTGTCTTCATCTCCTGAGCAACCTCTAAAACCCAATATTCAAAGCCCAAAGCCCCTGTAAATACAAGCCAAGTCACCCCATCTTCTGCCATAGCTTCTAAATCCCTACGTATCGCTTTTTTAATCAATTTAAGACGAGGATCCTTGTCAGAAAACAAACCCAAATCAAAAGCAGAATAGCCCAAAACCAAAGCTGTAGTCATTTTTAACCCTTTCTTTGTAAATTTATGATATAATAGAGTGATGTTATTGTACCAATAAGGAGAATTATGGTCAACTATCCACATAAAATTTCAGCACAGAAGAGACAAGCTCCCCCGTCACAAACTAAAAATTTCGCAAATCGGGGAATGTCTTTTGAAAAGATGATCAACGCTACGAACGATTATTACTTGTCGCATGGGTTGGCAGTGATTCACAAGAAACCAACTCCCATCCAAATCGTACGTGTCGACTATCCCCAACGAAGTCGAGCCAAGATCGTTGAAGCCTACTTTAGACAAGCCTCAACCACAGACTATTCAGGGGTTTATGATGGATATTACATCGACTTTGAAGCAAAGGAAACTAGGCAAAAACATGCGATTCCGATGAAGAATTTCCATCACCATCAGATTCAGCATATGGAACAGGTCCTTGCCCAGCGAGGAATCTGCTTTGTCCTTCTTCACTTTGCTTCTCAGCAAGAAACTTATTTATTGCCGGCTGTTGACCTGATTCGTTTCTATCATCAAGATAAGGGACAAAAGTCAATGCCACTTGGATATATTCGAGAAAATGGATATAGGATTGAGCTGGGTGCCTTTCCCCAGATTCCCTATCTCGATATTATCAAAGAACATTTACTAGGTGGTAAAACAAGATGAACAAACAAACTATCCTGCGAATAACTAAATATATCAGTATCTGCTTCTTAACTGTATTTATCGCAGCTATTATGCTGGGCGGAGGTCTCTTTCTCTACTATGTTAGCAGGACTCCAGCCCTATCTGAAAGTAAACTAGTCGCTACAACGTCTAGTAAAATTTATGACAATAACGATGAACTCATCGCTGATCTTGGTTCAGAACGTCGGGTCAATGCACAAGCAAACGAAATACCGACCGATTTGGTCAACGCTATTGTTTCGATTGAAGACCATCGCTTCTTTAATCACCGAGGAATTGATACTATCCGTATCCTAGGTGCCACCCTACGAAATCTTCGTGGTGGCGGAGGCCTTCAAGGGGCTTCAACTTTGACGCAGCAGTTGATCAAGTTAACCTATTTCTCTACGTCAACTTCTGACCAAACCCTTTCTCGTAAGGCTCAGGAAGCATGGCTCGCCGTTCAGCTAGAACAAAAAGCGACTAAACAAGAGATCTTGACCTACTACATCAACAAGGTTTACATGTCAAACGGAAACTACGGAATGCAGACGGCTGCTCAAAGTTACTATGGCAAAGACCTTAAAGATTTGAGCATCCCTCAATTGGCCCTCCTTGCCGGAATGCCTCAGGCTCCAAACCAATATGATCCATACTCGCATCCGGAAGCCGCCCAAGAACGTCGTAATCTCGTCCTCTCTGAGATGAAAGGACAAGGTTATATTACAGCTGAGCAATATGAAAAAGCGATTAATACTCCGATTACAGATGGACTTCAAAGCTTAAAATCGACTAATAGTTATCCTCCATACATGGACAACTATCTCAAAGAGGTGATTGACCAAGTTGAACAGGAAACAGGTTACAACCTTTTAACTACGGGTATGGAAGTCTACACCAACGTTGATTCTAAGGTCCAACAACGTCTCTGGGATATTTACAATACGGACGAGTATGTCAACTATCCAGATGATGAGTTACAGGTAGCCTCTACTATCGTTGATGTCACAAACGGGAAAGTCATTGCCCAATTAGGTGCTCGCCACCAATCAAGCAATGTTTCCTTTGGAATGAACCAAGCTGTAGAAACTAACCGTGACTGGGGTTCTACCATGAAACCTATTACAGACTATGCTCCTGCTTTGGAATACGGCGTTTATGATTCAACTGCTGCGATTGTTCACGATAGTCCTTATAATTACCCTGGAACCTCTACCCCTGTCTATAACTGGGATAAGAGTTACTTTGGAAACATAACACTCCAGTATGCTCTCCAGCAATCACGGAATGTGCCGGCTGTAGAAACGCTAGAGAAAGTAGGACTTGATCGTGCCAAGACGTTTCTAAATGGACTAGGTATTGACTACCCAAGCATACACTATGCTAATGCTATTTCAAGTAATACAACCGAATCTGACAAAAAGTATGGAGCAAGCAGCGAGAAGATGGCTGCGGCTTACGCTGCTTTTGCCAATGGCGGTATCTACCGTAAACCTATGTATATCAACAAGATTGTCTTTAGTGATGGCAGTTCAAAAGAATTCTCTGATTCTGGTACACGTGCTATGAAAGAAACGACAGCCTATATGATGACAGACATGATGAAAACCGTCTTGGCATACGGAACTGGTCGAGGAGCCTACCTCCCTTGGCTACCACAAGCTGGTAAAACTGGTACGTCAAACTATACAGATGATGAGATTGAAAACTACATTAAAAATACGGGTTATGTAGCTCCGGACGAAATGTTCGTTGGCTATACTCGTAAATATTCAATGGCAGTTTGGACAGGTTACTCAAATCGTCTTACTCCTATCGTTGGTGATGGCTTCTATGTTGCTGCGAAGGTCTACCGTTCAATGATGACTTATCTCTCTGAAGATGATCATCCTGGTGACTGGACTATGCCTGAGGGTCTCTACAGAAGTGGAGAATTCGTATTCAAAAATGGTGCTCGTTCTACATGGACTACACCTGCTCCACAGCAAGCACCATCAACTGAAAGTTCAAGCTCATCATCAGAAAGCTCAACTTCACAGTCTAGCACAACTACTCCAAGCACAAATAATAGTACGACTACCAATCCTAACAATAATACGCAACAATCAAATACAACCCCTGGCCAACAAAACCAGAATCCGCAACCAGCACAACCATAACATTTATCACCCAGAATACTCTGGGTGATTTTTTCATAGCAGTATCATATTTGTGTGCTTAGCAAAAGCCTGAGAAGATTTCTTCTCAGGCTTTCTACGTACTATAAACCTCATTGGAAAAGATAAGAAACTGAGTTCGTAATCTTGTTAAGAGGTTTTACTAAATACTAGTCTTTCTTTGTTTTTGCTACAAAGAGAGCAGATAGGGCTAGACTTACACCTGCTAGGAAGAGGGCTGTGTCAGATTGACTCTCACCAGTTGCTGGCAAGCTTTGTTCAGCTGTTTCTGGTCTAGCTATTTCTTGCTTATAATCTGGCGTCTTACCTTGATTGGAAGCTAAAGAGCTAAGTTTAAACTCAGGTTCCTCTACTGTTGGAGCGGCTTGGTCACCCACTGTTGCTACTGGGCCTGTGTAGGCTGGTACTTCATGTACCAAGGCCTCAGCTGCATTGACACCACCTTGAAACTCAGGTTTCTCTACTGTTGGAGCAGTTTGGTCACCTACTGTTGCTAATGGGCCTGTGTACTCTGGAAGCTCATGTACCAAGGCCTCAGTTGCATTGACACCACCCGTGAATTCAGGAACCTCAAGAACGGGTGCTGGTTCTTCGCCCTTGCTTGATTGAACAGCTTCTTCTGTTAATTCTTGGTAAAAGCTTGCCAATTCATAAAACTCACCCTTGCCACCTTCCCATACCAGTTTAACATCTAGAAGAGAACCACCATTTCGGATAGCAAATGTTTGGAGACTTGATGTAATGGCACCGAGGTCTGTCCAGCTTTCTTGACCATCCTTGAGTGTTCTAGCTTGAACTCGTGCTTTCGCTCCTTCAGGAAGGCTTGAAACAAGGCGTAGATGGTTGGCATTGGTTGGTTCTGACAAGTGGTAAACCATTTCACCCTTATCATTTTCCGCCTTGTAGCTAGTCAAGACTTTTCCATCTACGAGATTAGTATAGAAGTTGCCTCGGCTTTCGCCACCATTTCCTTCTACAGTTGGATCATTGATTGGTTTGACAAATTCGCCATCATTGATCACCAATTCTGTAAAGCCTACAAAACGAGCATCATAATCAGCTGTATAGAGGACACGAAGATAGTTTGCTTTGACTGGTGTTGTCAATTCACCCTCGATATAACGATTTCCTGGCATCTTAGAATCATGTGTCCAACCATCTGTCAATGAATCATCGTGTTGGCTATTAGCCACACCATCTCCTACTGTCACAACATCTGTCCAAGTTTTACCGTCTTGGCTGACTTGGATTTTACCATCACGAAGATAGTTTTGAGTTCCGTCTTGGATGTAGGCTCTGATCTTCTTGATGGTGCGTTCGCTGCCAAGTTTCAAGGTCACATGACCATCTTTACGAGCATAGTCTGAAAACTCAACGAAGTTATTGTAAACACCGTCAAATAGTTGATCTAGGTTGTTTAGTTTACGAACATCATTGCTTCCGTATGTTGGATGAATGCCCATAGTTGTAGATTCTAGTTTGGTTGGTTGCACTTCTTTGGTTGTCACAAGGAGAGAAGTGGCTGTCACAGTTTGTTCCTGATCTGTTTTATTGACCAGACGAACATAACGTACCAAGTGACTCACTACAGATCTGTCTGTCAACTGGCTAGCTGACGTCCACTCTTGCGCATTTGCAGAGTACTCTAGAGTAAGAGCAGGGTTGGCTTGGCCTTGGAGCTGGATGCTCTTGATCTGATGGATACGTTCAAGCTTCATTCCTAGATAGCTATGAGCAGGGAGTTTGGTTCCAGCTGGAATTTGAAGCTCGTAACTGCCCAAGCTATCCACTACTGGTGTTTCCTTCAAGGCGTCGACGTTGGTGTCTGTTAACTCACTGTTTCCAGAGCGTGTCTCAACAGAGAAGTCCTGAATACGCCACCAGAGGTCGAGGGCCTTGGTATTGCGTACTCGGATGTAACGAGCATTGATCGCTCTGGTCACTTCCTTGGTTTGTTCTCCTGATAGGCGATCCAACTCTTGCCACGCAGTTCCATCTGTAGAATACTCAAGTACACCTGCAACAAGCTTATCACCCGTTCCTTGGCGAAGTCGTACTTTAGTGACTGACTTGACTTCACCGAGGTCCAGTTGTGCCCAGGCATCTACTGGAGTCGTATTACTGCCGTCAGCATTTGCCATCATAGCTTCTGTATTGTCCTTGCCATCAGTGATTTGACGGGCTGAGGTATTTAGCTTGTAAACTAAGTTTGTACTAAGACTAACTGTCGTTGCTTGTTGGCTACGTGCTTTTTCGACTGGACGGTTAACCGCAATTTCCTGAACTGCAAACCAAGTATTCTCGCGATCTGCTGTCGCAATCATGCGAACTGCCTTGGCCTTGATATTGAGATTTTCAAACTTAAGTAGGGATTCATTTCCGACATAGCTTGGCTCTTTCAAGGTTACCCAGTTGTCATTTTCATCTTGATACTGCACTTCTGCCTTACTAAAGGTATCACGTGGATTTGCCTGCGTTCCCATTGCAAAGGTCAAGGTTTGAATCGCTATCGGTTTGTTGAACTTCATACCAATATAATCACCTGTCTTGATGCTATTTGGTGATTTAATAATCGCATGAGTTGCCAAATCGCCATCCGTTACTTCTGCCAAACCACCCTCTACACCTGTTCGATTGGTAATAAAGGTACTGATGATTTGGTCTGGATGCAAGACTTTTTGAACTTCAGACGCTAGAACTTCTTTCAAGGATAGGATAAATGGACGAATATGTTGAACACCCAATTCAGCTTTTTCCATATGGTCTACATAATGGAAGGTGTGAGTTTGAGACTGTTCGTAGAACTTCAAGCCTTTATAGTAGCTATCCCAGAGTTTGGCTGCATCGTTTGTAGCCATGGCTTCAGTTCCTGTAAGGAAGGCATCGAGAGCATTCATTTGGTCGATTGCATTATCCAACCAATAGTGGATTTGGGCAACCATTTTTTTATCGCCTGATGCTTTATAGAGTTCGGCTGCTTCTTTAATCTTGGCAAATTCTGCACGCAAGGCTACACGTTCTGTAGTCACATCCTGACCTGCTTTAAGCTTGGTCATGAAGTCTGTTAATTTTGGAGCCAAGTCTACAGATTCTTCTAGTTTGACGACACGATTATCCATGTTTTGGTTGATCATGTGTTTACCAAGTTCGCGGAAGGCTGCTGATACCTTGCTATCTTCAAAATGACCATTTTCTACAAAGTTGAAGGCAATATCATTGATTTTCTTAGCTTCTTCTTCTGATTTCCACTGTTTCCACGAGTATTGAGCTCCTGCAAAGAGGGCAATCTTAGATGGCTCAGACTGTTGCATTGGGTTCAACATGATACCAGATAGTAAGCTTGGATCCACATTTGGATGAAGGAATTTCTCACCACCACCTAGAATCAAGTGTTGTTTAGAGTTATCTGTTACAGGCCAGTTAATCCAAAGTGAAACTGGGCGATAGGTCTTGCCACCTGCGGATAGATTGTTCTTGAGAGTTGAAAGGAAGCTTTCAGATACTTCACCCCAAATCTTACCACCCGTCAAGGTCATGGTTGTTGAACTTGGGAGATTTTCATTGAGGGATTTCAACTCATCCTCACGTCCATTACCCCAATACTGTCCAGGAACAAAGATCATTTCTTTACGAAGACCACTGTAAGTTCCCTGCATTTCAGTCAACCACTTGGTCATATCTTGCATCAAGCGGTTGTAGCTATTGTAGCCTCCGACTGGACTTGGAGCATCATCTGCAAGGATACCAAATTCGCGGACACCCACTTTCATCAACTGGGTAAATTTAGCCTTGATGGTTGCCAAATCTTCTTGGTAATGTGCTTCATTGCCAAAGCGGATGCGGTTGTTCATGAATGGATGGATAGTCCAGACATAGCGGGTTTTACTTTGATTTCCGACACGAGCAAGTTCACGAATTTCAGCTAGTTTTTCTTCTGGATAGAGTTCACGCCATTTCTTGTTGTGGTATGGATCATCTTTTGGTGCAAAGAAGTATTGATTCAATTTCAAATCGCCACCATAACGCATGAGCTCTGCACGATCGGCATTAGACCATGGATTTCCATAGTATCCTTCGATGAAACCACGGTTCTTGATTTCAGCGTAATCTTCCACTGTCACATTGCGAAGAACTGGAACTTGACTTTCCTTGAGCATGTGTTTCAAAGTTGTCAAACCATAGAAGACCGCATCTGTGTCTTTTCCGACGATGGAAATTGAGTTGTCCTTAATGGTCAAAGCATAGGCATCAATCTTATCAAAGAGACCTGCTGAAACCTTGGACAAGTTTTGTTCTGCTTGTGAGCCTCGTCCATGCACTCCAAGATAGATATTAGTTGCGCCAGCAACTGCTGATTGACTAGTAGTATAGGATACTTGATTGTCCTGCAAGACACTCTTCAAGCGATTGCGAGTATAGATATCAAGTTGATCTCCCATTACCAGATTGACTTGCTTACGAAGAGCTGTGACTCCTTATCCATAAGTCACTTTTTGTGGAGTTGGGAAGACCTTGTACTCTTTCTTGAGATAATCTGCGCTCTTGCTGGCAGCTGCAATACTATCTTCGCTAGCTGGCTTGCTTGCTGTGAATTGATCCGCTAGTTCAACTGTTCCATCACCTGTTTGCTCGACTTTTGGAGTTTCAGGTGTAGATGGTTGTTCCGGTTCTGGTGTTTCTTGTCCCTCTTTGATAGGTTTCAATAGATGAACTTCAGCTGCACTTGCAAAGCCCCCAACACCTGCTAGAACTTTCAACTCAACCTTGTTAGTCTGAACAGGAGCAAAGTTGACTGTTTTTTCTTGAGCGTTGTTGTCCCAGCTTCCTTCTGAAACCTTGATCATTTGGCCATCTTTTTGTGCGTAGATTTCGTAGCGAGTAACGACTCCATTTCCACCACCTGGACGTGGGAGATAAGTCAAACCATTGACTTTTTCTGCTTCTTTCAAAGTCATAGAAAGAGTGTACGGAGCAGTATCACCAGTCCATTTAGTATGCCAGAAGGTGTTTGGATCATTGTCAAAGGATTTTTCAACAGCGCCTTCAGTCGCTGTTCCTGGTGTTTCTTGACTAGTTGCAGAAACTGTGAAATGATCTGTTGGAATCAAACGAGGATTTACAAATGGTTTATCTGACAACTCTGCACTATGTAAAATTCCTTTGAACCCACCGATGCTTTCAAGCGGTAGAACCAAGCTATTGTGAGCAAAGAGAGGGTGAGCTGGATTTGCGATACGTTCAATCTTCTCACCATCCACATAGAATTCCGTTGATTGTGGTTTGGTCACAATAGAGATTTGATAACGTTTGTTCTTTTCAAGTTTTTTCTTGAATTGGATATGGAACTGTTCAAATTGATAAGCAAGATAGCCGTCTTTATCAGCTAGATAGATACGGTTGTCTCCACTTGTTGAGAAGGTTTGTTCACCGTCTCCAGTGACAGTTACATCAAACTTCAAGACATGACTTGGACCAACATCACCTGCCAGGCCTTCAATACTGCTATCTTTCTCAAAAGCCAATCCTTGCTCGCTTGTCTTCACCTTCTTACTTGCATAGCTCTTCACTGTTTCAGGATTGATGGTAAACAGGTCGCTTTGATCAATCTCTTTATCAGGATTTGACTGTGGCGCATAAGGACTCGTTGGTAGGGTGCGTTCTGCAAAGGTCGCAGCTGCACGGTCAGATCCCCAGGTACGCTCCGCAGTGGTTTGCATGCTCTTGAAGAAGCGTTTGAAGATATCATAAGAGGTCAAACCGGTCTCATGAAGGTCGATATTGTCATTCCAAACTGCGTGCCCACCACCAAGGATACTTGGATGAGAAGCTGGTAGAAGTGGACCTCCACCTGTTCTAAAATCATTCGGTGTCCAGCTATTGTACTGACGTTCGTAGTTAGCATAGTCCCCGTAGGCTGCTTGACTATTGCTTCCACTTGGCACACTATAGGTCGGTACATCTGTGATGTTGATAATCTTAGCTCCCTGAGCAATGGCTTCATTTGGTCGTTGCCATCCGATACTCCAGATATCGACCTCTACTCCGTTCCAATCAACAGGAGTGCTCCCTCGTTTCGCGCTGAGTGAGCCCCAGATACGAGGGGTATAACCTTTTCCTTTAATGTATTTGATAAGGTCATTGACATAGCGACGATAGCTTTCTCTGCTGCCATAGTATTCATCCGTTCCGATATGAACAGTAGATACGCCATGAAGTGGTGCATCTGGACCATCGAGGAGTTTGTCATAAACGGATTTGACAAATTTAAGAGTTTCTTCATACTTAGTATCCAAGTCCAGCATAGCTACACGCTCAACATTGTGCTTGCCTGCATAATCTCTCAGACTACCTTGATACATGAGGTCTGGGCGAACTTTGACAAAGGACAAGGCGTGACCTGGTGTGTCAATTTCTGGCACTAGATTGATATGCAAGGCCTTGGCAAGTTTAATCAGATTTTGCATTTCTTCCTTGGTATAATGCTCATCTGATGTCAATTTTTGACCATTCTGACCGACAATGTCTGTTTCCACACGGAAACCAGTCTTGGCATGTTCAAGGACATACTTGAGTTGTTCTTCTGGTGTTAAGCTCTTACCTGCCAAGTGTTCCTTGAGGAAGATATAGTTATCATTAAGGTGCAACTGCAAGTCGTTCATCTTGTAGTAGGCCATGTTTAGCATGATGTCTACAAGGGTGTCATAAGGGATAAATTTACGACCTGTATCCAGCATAAAGCCACGGTGGCTGAAACTTGGGAAATCACGAATTTCGCCATTTTGTAGGTCTGTTTCTCCCATTTGAAGAAGAGTACGAGTTGCGTAGAAGGCTCCTGTGTTCGTTGCAGCTTCGATGGTAATCACATCATCTTGGATCATGATGCCGTAGCCTTCCTTACCATAACCTTTGTTTTCAACCTTTTTAAACTCGATTCGTTTTTGAGCCTGTTTGTCACCTGTTGCAAGTTCCAATCCTCGGCTTGCAAGGTCTGACTGGTAGAAGGTTGCTGCCTGATCAAATCCTGAATCTCCAGTCGCAAGAACTGTATCTGAAGTGATAGAAGATTGACCTTCTTTTCCATACCATTGTTGAACAGCTGGTGCTACTTTTGGTTTCACACCCACACCCTCGTCCTGATGTAGCCCCTTGATGACTACTTCAAATTCCTTAGTGAAAGTATGGCTGTCTTTGATTTGCTGCACCATAACCTTAACGCGTTGATCTGTCAAAGGTTTATGGATACGATTTTGAAGGTCAATTACACCTTGTTTATTGCTTCCGATGAGACTGACTTTTCCTGGTAAAGTTGGCAAGACAAGAGATTGTCCGTCTTCTGCTACTGTTAGTTCTGTTACTTGGCGGATATCCGTTACCTTACTATGATCCGGAACGTTAGAATAAGCTCGAATTTCTTGGATTCCAACGTTTCTCCAGCCCATTGTTCCCGCTTGGTAATCATTGATCTCCAATTTGAGATACTTAGCTTTGATACTTTCAGCTAGGTCTACTTTCTCGTCTAAAACTGGATCTCCAGTCTTGGTATGAGCTAGTTTCCATTGTTTTTCTCCATTAGCGCCCACGTCTTCTTGACCTGCATAGTAGAGACTCCAAGATTTGATATTGGGGTCATTTTGCCCATTACGAAGACGACGATCCCAATCAATTTCTACATGTTTGATCAAGGTTGTCTTTGGCAGAGTTAGTTCAAAAGTTGGTTTTGGTACATCTTTGTCTGTAGCCCAACGAGTATTATCATCTCCGTCAATAGCCTTATCTGCAGTAAAGTTGGTACCAGTCTCATGGTTGCTCGCCTGAGCAGTAGCACCTTCGAGATGGTTGACATCTTCTCTATCTTCGATTTGCTTTTCAGCTGGTTTTGCTGCTGGCGTAGCAGTTTCAGCTGGTTTATTGTCTGCCTTTGGTGTTTCAACCGGTTTCGGCGTTTCTGCTAGCTTGGGACTTGTAGGACTTGTCTCTGGTTTTACCTCTTCACTTGATGTAGGATTGTTTCCTTCGTCAGTCGCTGGAGTTTCTTCATGACTTGCTTCTGTTGCAGCTTCTGCATCCGCCTTTTTAAGCGCATCAGCTAAATCATCGGGTAACTTATCCAGTGCTTCAACATGGGTGATGCTTCCCTCTGTTTCTGAAGGCGCTGCTGTTTCTGCTGCCTGAACCATATTGGCTCCAAAGATACTAGCACCAATCATAACGGAGGCTGCACCTATTGCAAATTTTCTTATACTAAAGTGACAGCGTTTCTCAAAAAAATGTCTATCCATCTTTCTCCTATTCCTTTCATCCGCATACATGAGTAAGCGGTATCATTTCTCCTTTGAAAAAAAGAGAGAACCTAGAGGTCCTCTCCGGCTGTTTGATCCTATTTGATTCGAGATCTTTTGGACTTCTAAAACCAAATCTGTTTAGTCTTCTTTTCGTTTTGTCGTAAGAACAGCAGCAGATAAAGCGATGCTCACACTTGCTAGGAAGAGGGCTACTTCTGAGCTGTGCTCCCCTGTAGCAGGTAGTTTTTCTTCATCTTTAGCTCCCGGAGTTTTGGTCTCAGCTACTGGACTTGGAGTGAGCGGGTACTCAGGTTTTTCAACTGTTGGAGCTGCTTGATCTCCAGCAGTAGTCAATACACCTGTGTAGGCTGGCTTTTCATTTACCAAGGCCTCAACTGCATTGACTCCACCTCTATACTCTGGAACTTCATTTGCAGCTGCTAGAACTGCATTGGCTCCACCTTTGTATTCTGGCAATTCGTTTACCAAGGCTTGAACTGCATTGACTCCGCCCTTGAACTCAGGTAGGTCATGAACAGCTGCTTCTGCCGCATTAACTTCTCCATTAAACTCAGGGACTTCATTTGCAGCCGCTAGGACCGCATTGGCTCCACCTTTGTATTCTGGTAATTCGTGAACCAAGGCTTGGACCGCATTAACGCCGCCTTTGAACTCAGGTACATCAAGAACTGGTGGTTGTTCTTCTCCCTTGCTACTTGTTGGAGCATCTGGTTTCGTAGCAGAATCTTTTAATTGGTTGAGATAGTCTGCGAAGTAGGCCACCATTCTTTCCGTCAAGAGATGGTTATCCGTCGCATATTTCATGCTTGCCTGAACGCTAGCTACTTCCTCTTGATTGTCTTTGTCTGTTAATTTCTGCGCCTTAGCCAAAGCTGCTTCATAACCAGACATGTCAAGAGGTATTTCTGCTACTTGCGGACGGGTAAAGATGAGTTCTGCTGCAGATTGGTATTTATCGCCACCATCTCCGTAAGTCTTGGTACCAGTAAGGACAATTTTCTTAGCCTTGATTGTCTTGCCAAAGTCAATGTCTTTTGGCTTATTGTTATCTGGCCAATCTGTCACGGTGAAGGTATGCTCCTTGCCAGACTCATCTGTGACAACCAGTTTCACATCTCGCAAGTTTCCATTTGAATCAGAGGCACGTGGAACATAGCGAAGTCCTGTGATTTCAGTTGGTTCTTTCAAGACCATGGTTGCAGGCTTGCCTACATCTCCACCATTCCAAGATGTATGCCATAGACTAGACACATTACCATCAAAGGCATTCTCTAGACCTTCACCTGGTTGAGCTGGCGCATCCAAACTTTCAAAGTCTTCTGCTACCAAAGCTGTCTTCTTCTGAACCAAAGCATTCTTCAAAGCTTCAATCTTGGCAATCTCTGCACGCGCCTCTTCCACGCTAATATCATCATCTGCCTGACTGAGGTTAAAGACCGCCTCCTTCAAAGCATCCATAGACTCTTTCGTATAGTTGGTCATGGCAACCGTTGGCAAGTAGTTCTTCAGAGCATTTTCTGTCAACATCTTACCTGTTAGTGTAATTTCTTCGATGTGAAGATTGTCCATCATGAAGTCGTTGTAACCACGGAAGTTGGTATTTCCACCAGAATCACCACGAGTATTGCTTGCGTTTCCAGTTGAGTAGATACCTACCCAAGTATCGCCTGTTTCTGCACCTGTCACGAGGAAGGTTGCCTTCTTAGCTTTCTTAGAATCTGTCCAAGTATTTGGCAATTCATGCATTTCCAAGTTGCTTGCTTGAGTACTACGACGACCTGACTGGAATTCTCCCTTACCAACTACAAAGGCATAGGTATTGTCAGAGCCTGCTTCGTATTCAAAGGTTACACGATAAGTCTTACCAGCTTCAAAACGGAAGTTTTGAGGGATTGTTTGGTAAACCAAGTTACGACGACTCACTAGCCCATTTGTCTTCAATGACCAATTTCCTTCGATAACATCATCGACTTTCTTACCGTTCCAACCACGCTGTGTATATGGATCGTGTTTTTCAGACAAGTGAGTGCGGTTATCTTCAACACCTTCGACACCGCCCACTACGAATGGGAAAATCCCTTGAGCAACATTTTCAAAGTCTTGTTTAAATGTTCCTTTACCTGTATCATGATTATCTCCGTACATACTTGAATTGTTTTCAAAGGTACGAATTTCATCAAAGTAAGTTGCCTCATCACCAGCTTCACGACTCAAAGTAAGAGTAACATTTGATACGTCCGATCCAGTTGTAAAGAAGGCGTACATATTTTGGAAGTAACTTGTATCGTCAACTGTAGCATTGTCACGACGATTGTTATGAGCATATGCTTTGATATAGTTGAGAGCGAGTGACTTATTAGTATAAGTAGTCACTTCTTTCTCGCCAGTATTTACAGTGATACTTGCCTTGGCATTACTACGGTTATCGACACCAACATAAACGGCATACTTGGTATTTGGTTTCAAGCCAGTCAGTTTCTGAGTGAGGCTGACCTTGCTCTTATTGCCTTGGATACGAAGCATTTCATTTGCACCCTGTGATTTGACAATTTCCGCCTTAGAAGCATCACCAGAAATGGTCCAATGTTTCAAGGTTCCACTGTTAAATCCTTGGTCATAGATATGCATGCCTTCGCTCCATGACATTTCAGGATTGGTTCGTTTTGAACGGTAGAGAACGTATGGTTGATTTGCTAGAAGGTCTAGGGTAATCTTGCCATCTTTTACAATTAGTTCTTGCTCTTCTGTCTTACCTTGGTCAGTTAGCTTGTAAAGGTAGACCTTTCTATTTGCCCAATCGCTCGGAAGTGTCCAAGTTGTTGCACCGGTCTGCGTATTAAAGTAGTACATCTTTTCCTTATCAGTAGGAAGTTTCTTACCATTCGCATCCCAGTTCCAAGGAGTCAAGTAAGCTGAACCATCTTGGATGACACGTCCGTTGAGCGTTACTGTACGTTCACGGTATTGTGGGCTATTGACATCATTTGACTTACGAGTCACAACAACCTTGTTACCTGCCGCATCGACTAGCTCAACCTTCATTTCTGGGGTCCATTTATAGGTGCTACCGTTGTCAGACATGGTAACTGGTGTACCATTTTCCCATTTACTTACAGTGAAGTGTTGGAAATACTTGGTCATGACATCATGGGCAAATAAGTTGGTTACGTAGCCATTGTAGTCACTTCTTCCTTGCCAGCCTTCAAAGTCTTTCATGCTATAACCACCTAGAAGTGGGTAGTTGGCTGCACCACCATAACTTCTGTAGTCACCGACCCAAGAATCTTTTTGGTGGTTGCGGATAAAGCGCGTGATGGCACTGTTGATACCTTTATTAGTGTAGCCACCATAGGTCAAATCAGCTGCCCAGTGTTGGAAGGTAGAGTCATATTCACCACCATGACCCCACTCGATCGCAAAGCGCCAGCCTTGTTTGTTAATTTCTTTAGCAAGAACGTGGGTAGCCCAGGCACCATTATCACCTGATTGCCCATTGCCCCAAACGTCCACATAGATAAAGTCGAGACCTTCACCCAGTTTTTTCTTCAACTCTTCCCAGCGAGCTAAGCGTCCATGCGCCAAGTCATAAGCAGCATCAATGTTGATACCTTGGTCTAGCCAGTTCCAGCCGTAGCTGTAGCTGCCATCTGGATTCTTACGAAGAATATTTTCGTTAAAGTATTTAGACTCAGGATAAGTTTCAGAAGCGTTAACGTGGATACCTAGATGAGCTCCATATTTCTTCGCCTTCTCAATCAAAGCCTTGAAGTCTTCAACACCACCAATACGTTTACCAATATCAGCATAGTTCAAGTGACCAGAGTCATGGCCTTCGCTACCATATCCTTTAAGGAGAACACCTTGGCCAAGACCATCTGTATGGAGATTGATTTTCTTGATACCATCTAGAGTCATGAGGAATGGGTTTTGTGCTTGAGAACCAAAGTTCATCGCGATACGGTAAGCAGTGATATCCTTGACTTTTTCCCAACCTTGAGGGTTGTTCATAATGCTACGATAAGCAATGGCACCATCTTGCCAGTCGACTTTGTTGTCAGCATTGGCATCTTCAGTGATCACAACCTTGGCACTTGGAAGTTCCTTCGTGTATTCTGGGAAGACAATGCCCTTATAAGCTTTTTCCCATTGCCATTCAGAGCTGTGAATTCCGACATAGTTGGCATTCCCAACTGTTTCTTTGTAGGCTGTCAAGCGGGTCCAGTCATAAGAACCTCCACCGTAGCTGTTTTGAGAGTTACTCCAAACACCTGCAGCAAGCTTATCTGTAGAAACGAATCCATACATGTAACCCTTAGCCAAGTCCTTCATTGGGTTAGTTACATCGATATGATCATCTCCACTGACATGGGTATTGTTTGACATGGTTGCCCCATCAAACTTAGCACCAGCTTGGTCACTTGAAACAGAAACTAAAGCATTACCAAGGAAACTAATTGTCGAGATTAGTTTTCGCTCATCGTCAATCTTTTGACCTGGAGTGACTTGATTGTGGTTGACAATCTTAGTTACATCAAAATGCAATTGATTGTCCACAACTTGCAGACGAACTGTCATTTCCGCATTGATTAAGTGAGCATTATCGCGAAGCTTCATCAAGTACTCTGCTGTTGTCTCATTGATTTTTTTGTAGGTAACTTCAGGGGTGACTTCGTGTTTGTTGATAAATACTTTATTGAATTGTTGGACTTGTCCTGGCAAGGTATGCCCGTTCAAACTATATTCTTTAATACGTGAGAAGGCTTGGTCGATTACTGCTTTGAGGACCTTAGACTGGATCGTATCATAAGTCACCTTGCTATCGTCAACGGCCGGACCTGTTTCTTTCTGGGCAGGAGTATCATCTGCTTTTACACCTTCTTGATTGTCCGTTTTAACACTGACAACTGTTCGCTCATTGCCATAGGAACCAGCTTTTAGAACGATTTTCTTCTCATTTTTGAGAGTTTCATTAACAGCTGCTGGCAAAGTGACCGTATCAAAGAGTTTCTCATCATTATTCGTTGCATTGAGTTGTCCATCTGACTTGAGGGTAATTGATAGGCGGTTAATTATTCCTGTCTCAGGCGCTGCTACACGTCCCCCCTTATACCAGGTGCTATCGGTTGGAGATTTATACTCCCAGAACCAGCCATCTTTATCATAACCAACAAAAACATTGTTCTTGGTATCTTTAAATTTCAAGAAGACACCAAAGCGTGATTTGCCCTTTTCAGAATCATCTTTGAAGGTTAAATCAACCGTCGCATTTCCATTAGCATCAACTGTCAATCCTTGTTTTTCAAACAAGGCTGGTTTATCGCCATTGTCGTTCTGTGCAGTTGAAGACAATTGATTGTAGCGGACACCCTTTTCTTCACGAACAGTAACTGTTCCCTGCTGTTCTTTTTTTGCTACCGTTTGCCATTCAGGGGTTACTGTCTTAGGGGTTTCAGATTTGGCAGCTGCAGGTTTATCCTCTTTTGGTTTTTCTTCAGCCGTTTTTTCTTTCTCTTCCAAGTCTGCTGGTTTCACACTTGAAATTCCCTGCATGTGGTCTTGGATCCATTTTAGTTGAGCTGGTGAGAAGAGAATGCCTCCGCTACGTTTTCCAACTACACCATTTTGGTGAACACCGACTAGCTTGCCTTCTGTATCAAAGATACCGCCACCACTAGCACCTGGTTTTCCTCCTTGGTAACCAATCCCTTGGACACCTTCTCCGTATGGTTCCGCAAAATCAACTGTAGTATTGACAATCGGATTCAATTTCCCTTCTGGATAACCAAAGACATGGAGCTTATCTCCAATTTTCTTAACTACTGCTTTTTAGTTACTTCAACAGGCGTATTTTCGAGAACTGTACGCAATCTCACAAGAGCCAAATCATTCTTGAAGCCCTTCAGGTAGCCTTCGCGATCCCAATGAATAATATCTTTCTTGCTAAACTTGACATCTGGCAGTCCTGGATATGAGATGCTATAGATATCTCCATCCCCTTGATCATTGTCCACAACCTTACGGATATTGCCGTCTTGGCTGTCCTTGATAAAGTTATGAGAAACCGTCAAGACAAGATCTTTAGCAACGACAATACCGCTCCCTTCTCCTGATGGCGTCTTGATCTTAACAGTCGCGCCGTAGTTTAATTCCCCATTGGTAGTCTTAGCCACATCTTCTGGAATGAGCTTCCCAGTATCTTGAGCCAATTGTCTTCAGCTTTCTCCAACTTATCTTCTAATTCTTTTGGCAGATTGCTTGGCTTTTCAGACTTTTCTTTTTCTTGAGCCAACAACTCTTCTTCTGTTTGTGGGCCTTCAGTAGTTTCAGCTGAACCAGGATTCTGAGCGGCAGCTTCCCTGTCAAAATCGTGCCCCTCATCACTAGCCTTCTTATCCAAATCAGCCAATTCACTTGGCAAATTATCTGTTGAACCAACCCTTGCTTGATCAGCCAATACTGGGGCAGCAGCAAAGAAAGTCGCTCCAATCATCACCGAAGCTACCCCAAGCGTAAACTTACGAATACTGAACTTACAGCGTTTTTCAAAAAATTGTTTATCCATAAACTCCTTAATCCTTTCACTTTACAGTAAGCGTTTACATTTCTTTTTTAAAAAATACTCCTTTCTCTGAAAGTGCCGTGCTTAACTGTCATAAATAAAAAAAATATACTTTTAATATAATAAATAATATCTAAGAAAGCAATAGGAAAAAGGAAAATTCGCAAAAATTTCTCAAGACACCTCAAATTTAAAAGCTCGCTTTAAAGATATAAAAAGGACTTAGCATCCAAGAGGAATACTAAATCCTTTCTCATATCCTGCAAAATTTATTTCACATGGTTTGCGAGGTCTTCTTGAGCCTTCTTATTAGACTCTTCTTTTTCTTTCAACCAGTTTTCTTGAGCTTTTTGGTACTCTTCTGTTGTTACCGCCTTGTCTTGTACATCTAAGTATTTATACAAGAGGGCTTCGCTCATACCCTTGTTACCAGAGTATGCAAACGGAAGTGTAAATGGTACCATCTTAGACAACATTGGACGACCAGTTTGAGAAGTTGTTGGGATGAGCAAGGCACTGTCTGTCAACCAAGCTTGGGCAGCAGCATATTTTTCATAACGTTTTGAAACATCAGTAGTTTCTTCCCCGGCTTCCACAACCATTTTTTCGTAGTCTTCCAAACCAACTTGCTTGGCCGCAGCGTTGTTTGTTCCTGAGTCAAATCCTAGGTAAGTCTTTGTATTTTCCCCTACAGATGGTTTGATAATATCAAGGTAGGTAGAAGGGTCTGCAAAGTCTGGAGACCAACCAACGTTATCTGAGATATCCCAGTCTTCTCCAGCCGCAGTTTCAGCAAAGTAAGTGATGTTCAAGACATCGTCTTTTTGAAGTTGTTGGATATCGACAACCACATTATCAGATCCTAAGTTTTCTTCAACTGACTGTTTAAAAGATTGGACACGTTGAACTTTTGTTGTATTGGTTTGATCTACAGGCATATCCAAGTGGATTGGGAATTTCACACCTTCCGCTTGAAGAGCTGCCTTAGCTTTAGCGAACTCTGCTTTGGCTTTGTCAGGATTGTAGAGTCCATCTTGGGCATCATCCAAGTTCACGTTGCTCCACTCGTCACCATAAGTCACCAATTTGTCTTTGACCATTTCGCCAAAGTTCTTTCCATCTGCCTGTACAAATGTAGGAGGAACAAACAAGTTACGAAGCAGTTTAGTTGCCCCGCTTGCACCATTTACTTGAGAAGCATAAGCCGTTCTATCGAAACCAAAAGCAAGAGCTTGACGGAAGTCCTTGTTTAGAAGAGCTTTCTTGGTTGATGTTTTTTCTTCATCGGTTGTCTTAGAAGTGTACTTATAAGACTGACGATCAATATTCGTACCGACTAAATAAGTAGTAGAGTCTTGTTGTGTATAAACAATATTGTCTTTAAATGCTTTTTCAGTCTCTGTGTAGCTAGCGCTTGTTGGGAAGAGACGAGCCATTGTAAAGCTGCCGTCTTTGAAAGCTTCAGTTGGTTTGTTGGTATCTTGTCCATCCCAGAATGATAATTTAACCTTATCGATATGGACATTGTCCTTATCCCAGTAGTTAGGATTTTTCGCAAATTCGACAGAAGATTTAGCTACAATTGATTTGAGTAAGAACGGACCATTGTAGAGAATACTGCTTGAATCAGTTCCCTTAGCGAAGTCATCCCCTTTGGAGTTCAAGAACTCTTCATTTACTGGGGCCAAAACTCCCATCGTTGTCTTAGAATTCCAGAAACTTTCTGGCTTGTTCAATGTGTACTGAACTGTATAATCATCAAGGGCCTTGATTCCTACTTGAGAGAAGTCTGTAATTTCTCCTTTAACATAGGCGTCCAATCCTTTGATTGATTCTTGAACTAAATAAAGACCATCAGATTTTTTATCAGCAGCATATTTAAGTCCTGTTACAAAGTCTTGAGCTTTGACTTCTGCGTATTCCTCACCTTCAGAGGTATACCATTTTGCATCCTTACGAAGCGTATATGTGTAAGTCAAGCCGTCCTTAGATACAGACCAATCCTCAGCCATAGATGGTACAAAGTTACCATAGCGGTCATTTTCGAGCAAACCATCAATAACATTGCTCGTAATATTTGCTGTAGCTGCCTTACCAGTTGTCAAATAGTTTAGGTTATCAGGATCCGTTTCATAAATGTATGAGAATGTCTTCTCACCTTTAGCACTTGAACTTGATCCAGAGCACGCAGCCAGAGTACCAGCTGCCAATAATGTCACACCCGCAAGGGCAAGTAATTTTGAACTTTTCATCATTTTCTCCTTTAAAATTTACATCCCATTATAGACTCTTTTCAGAAAGTTGTCAACAGAATTTTCAGAATTTTTGAATGATTTTAGCATTTTCTGAAAAATATCCCTATGAAATTCTAAAATTTTGAAATATAATATTTACTTGATTATACAAAACAGTTCTATAATATTTGTAGTGGGTAAATCCCCTATAGATATTATGGAGCCTATTTTGTTGTAGAAAAGAAGTCCTGTATAATCTATAATGAAAAGCGACTAAACAACTCATTAGAAAGCGTCGTTTCAAGTGCTATCATTGTTTGAAAATGATGGTCGCTGAGACTTCTCTCGTCAAGAAAAATCACCAAATCCCTCGTATTATTAACAAAAAATTGCTCAAAAGTTGATTGAAAAGACTTCTGTGACCGATATTGCTCATCAGCTATCTATTTCAACCTCAACTGTCATTCGCAAGCTCAATGACTTCTGTTTTAAACATGATTTTTCTCGTCTTCCAGAGATTATGTCTTGGGACGAGTATGCATTCACTAAGGGAAAGATGAGCTTTATTGCTCAGGATTTTGAAAAGCTCAATATCATCACTGTCCTTGAAGGCAGGACACAAACTATCATCCGAAATTACTTTCTGCGCTACGACCGAGCTGTTCGTTGTCAGGTGAAAATCATTACGATGGATATGTTTAGTCCCTACTATGCCTTAGCTAAACAGCTTTTTCCCAATGCAAAAATTGTATTGGATCGCTTTCACATTGTTCAACATCTCAGCCGTGCTATGAGTCGTGTTCAAATTATGAACCAATTCGATCGAAAATCCCATGAATACAAGGCCATCAAACGAAATGCATTTGAATTTCGGAACTTTGAAAACTTCAAAAAACAGATTTTCATCGCTCTAAACATCAAAAAAGAAAGGACGAAATGTGTCCTTTCTAGATCTTAGCTTTTCTTCAACCCACTACAGTTGACAAAGAGCCTACAAAAAGAGAGAGCATGGCACACTCTCTTTCTCAGCTCTAATATTCCAATAAAATTAGCGAAGAAGCAAAATACTATGATTTTATTACATCTATTTTCATAATAGAAAAATCTCAAAAACATCTGTAACAAACCAATATTTCCTAGTTCACTAACCAAGAATGCTTCTTGAATACTTTTTTAAATAACAGTGTTAAACCTAATCCTACAATTAAAGTAACAAAAATTCTAATCATAAATAATGCAAAAATACCAAATGATGTGAACATAAATCGATCACTAATAGAATAAGAAATTTTTAATATGAAGTAATTTAAAGTATCAGAAAAGATGTAAATTCCTAATCCGTTAATCAAGATAACATTAAATAGTCTATTCCCTATTGTTTCTATTTTATTGCTTAGATAATATGAGATATTGTAGCAAATAAGTGAGCCTAGAACAGCTGTCAGGTCCAATATAATCCTACTCAAAACTTTATGATTACCTTTAAACACAAAGTTTAGAGCCACATATGTTATGAAAAGTAGTACCAATAAAAAACTTAACCACTTATTATTTTTTAAATAATGATTATACTGATCTCTCTTAGATTCAAAAAAGAAGCCCATAGAAAACCAAAAGAGATATTGCAAAGGTGCACTTACTAATGTTAAATGAACTGAGTAACTCAAAATGTGTAAAATGTATAACAGTAGATAAATATCTAATGATGTATTTTTTTTCAAAACATAAAAACTAGCTATAAAAACAATAAACAAGGCATACAAATACCACAAGTGAGAATTCCCAAATAGAAATAATTGACCCGATACCGCTTTCCAGAAAGAAATACCGTCAAAATAATTTGATACGTATTTTATTGGCACCGTATATAATAGAGTAAAGACAAAAAATGGTATCATTAACCTTCTAAACTTATTAATTAACAATGACTCAATCCCTTGCCATCGATTATTTTTAACCTGAATAGAGAAAAGCATACCAGATATAGCCATGAATAAAGGCATGTGAAAATAATAAATAATCTCTGTCAATTTACTTAATAATTTATATACAGTTAAAGAGAAATGGTTGTCTATGTATTGTTGATAAGCTATTCCACCATAACCACTAAAAATATCATAGTAGGTACTGTGTCCTATCACAACCAGGATAATGGCCATTACTTTTAAAATATCATATTCTTTTATCTTTTTCATGCTAATCCTTGTTATTTAAAATTATTCTTATTTCGATTTCTATCGTTCAAAAAGGAATAGGCTAATAAATCTGTTTTTCGAGTAATTAACTATTCTCTCAGCTCACCTAGCGCAATCTCTAGTGTCCGTTCAATAACCACATGCATATCATAATATTTATAGTCTGCTAAACGCCCACAGAAGATAACCTTATCATTCTTTGAAGCCTCCTCTTGGTACTCAGCAAACATGGCATTATTTCTCTCATCATTGATTGGATAATAAGGCTCATCACCTTGCTTCCAGTCAGCAGGATATTCACGCGTAATAACTGTCTTTGGTTGCGTTCCGTATTCGAAGTGCTTGTGTTCAATGATGCGAGTATAAGGAATTTCACGCTCTGTATAGTTAACAACTGCATTCCCTTGATAATTTTCCTCATCTAGAACTTCATGCTCAAAACGAAGACTACGGTATTCTAACTCACCATGTTTATAATCAAAGTATTGGTCAATCATCCCTGTAAAGACAACTTTTTTAGCAGAAGCTTCCAATTCTTGACGATTGGCAAAAAAGTCAACTCCAAGTTCTACTTCTACATCCTTCAGCATATTTTCAATGATAACGTTGTAACCCCCAATTGGAATACCTTGGTAACGGTCATTGAAGTAGTTATTATCAAAGGTTAAACGAACTGGCAAGCGTTTGATGATAAATGGTGGAAGATCAGTCGCAGAACGTCCCCATTGCTTTTCAGTATATCCTTTAATCAACTTTTCATAAATATCTGGACCAATCAACTTGATAGCCTGTTCTTCCAGGTTTTTAGGTTCAACGTCCTGCATATGTGCTGTTTGTTCAGCAATCTTATCTTTCACTTCTTGAGGAGTTTTTGTCCCCCACATGGCATAGAAAGTATTCATATTGAAAGGTAGATTATAAAGGCTACCCTTATAATTAGCTACAGGCGAATTGATGTAGTTGTTAAATTCAGCAAATTGATTAACATAATCCCATACTTTCTTATTAGAAGTATGGAAGATATGTGCACCGTACTTGTGAACGTTGATACCTTCAACGTTCTCACAGTAGATATTACCACCAATGTGGTCACGCTTATCAATCACTTTTACTTTTTTTCCACGTTTTGTAGCTTCGTGAGCAAAAATAGCTCCAGATAAACCAGCTCCGACGATAAGATAATCGTACATATTAAATCTCCTTTTTATAATTTAACGATTCGATTGAAATAAGGAATTTTCATTAACATTCCAACAATAATAAAACTAACACTTAAAGTAAATATAACGAAAAGTAAATATGATCCTACGAAACTAAAATCAAATAGTTTTTCCCATACCTTCATAATATATGTGTGTATTATAAAAACTCCCATAGTTTGATTGGAAAGGGAAACAATACATCCGCTCCGTTTTTCATTTAAAGTAAGTGTGAGTATAGTTAGAAAAATTCCCAAGCTTACAACTTTTACAAATAAAATATCATAAAAATATTCAGCAAAAAGATTATGATAAGTAGTCTTCGCTATGAAAAATAATATTACTGGTGAAATCAATAACAACAGTACCACAACTGCTTTCATCCATATCTTAAACCTATTTTTAATAATATCCTTGTTAAATTGCGCTATAAAACCACCTAAAAGATAATAGAAAAACCAAGTCCATAATCTAAAGGTTTGTATAACATATGTTTGTATTGGCATTTGAAGTACAATATTTGTTAGCTCAAAAATCAGACCAATAACTACCAATAAAGATATACTATATAAATAACTTCTTTTTGAATTTAGAAATTTTTTCAAAATCGGTAAACATATATAAATAAGTATTAAGGCTCCGAAAAACCAAAACTGAAAAAAATAACCTTTTTGCATCAAAGAACCTACAATTTTTTTAATTAAGTTCTCTGTAAAGTCTCTTTTAAACAGCCAGACGATAAAGGTCCATGACGACACTGTTATTAGAATCCATTTTACTTTCTGCAATATGTAAGAATAGGTAATCTCTCTCTTTCCTAACAATAAATAACCATTGACCATAAAAAATAGAGGGATAGAATAGGTTCCTAAATAATATAAATATGTCAAAAGATTCCAAGAACCTGTCTCTTTAAACCCACCCATCGTTGTATGAAGTAGAACAACTCCAACACATGCAAGTACTTTTAATAGATCTAAATTAATATTTCGATATTTGCGCATTCTAATTTTTCCTAATCATTTGTTTTAATTCTGTCACATCTACCACTTTCAGAGATAGAATCAAAAAAAGGTAAATGATTCCACCAAGCACCACAAACACTAAAACATTTATGACCGGTGAAAAATGTATGAATGTTTTTGAAGCCAGCAAAATGCCATACATGATAGCAGAGCCGAGTACAATTTTTGTCATAGATCCAATAATAGGAACTTCTTTTAAGTATTTACGAGTAAAGAACAATTGAATTGACCATACAAGTGCTTCGGTCAATACAGAGACAATGGCTGCTCCTATATAACCCAGCTTTGGAAGCAAGAGAAGATTTAATCCCACACTAACAATAGCAGGAATTGTTGTTGACAGCATAAACTCTTTATTTTTATTATGAGGTATTAATATTTGAATGCCCATAATATTGGTCCAACCAATAAAGAACATTCTAAAAATCATAATTGCTATCGCATAGCGTGCCTCTTGAAAATCTTGCCCCAGGAAAAAATTCACAAAATCATCATTTACAATTAACATTCCTGCCATAATAGGAAAAATAACTAAATTATAAATCAGAAATGACATCTCATGCATTTTGTTAACTGCTTTGTGATCTCCTGAGGATAAAAGATTTGAAACTCGTGGCAACATGACACTTCCTAACGAAGTCACTAGTGTTAGTAAAATATTAACAAGTTTCAAAGCTTGATCATAAATACCTACATCTCTTGTTGAGGCAAGAGTTCCAAGCATAGTGCTATCTAATGTCACATAAAGAGATATGGCAATCTGAGGCAAGAATAACAAGATGACCGGTTTCAAATGTTTCTTAGCGTACTTCAAATCAAAATGTGGTCTCCCAATAAATTGTCTTGCTGGTAGCCACATACTTAATTGTCCCAACAATTCAAAAATGGTAAGAAGAAATACATACAAGTATAAATCATTAGCTGATTTTACAAATAGGAAAATAGAGATTACACCAACTAACTTAACAGTGATATTCCGAACTGTGATCTTTCTAAAATCCTCCAAACCTTGAAACAACCACGAAATATCCAAACCTTTTGATACTAAACTCAATCCTAAAATATAAGCTACTGGATTTTGCATTGAAGGTAATAAGAAACAAAGAACAAGATAAAGCAAAATGGACAACCATGTTGCAGCAAACTGGAGAGAATAAATCCCCCAAAAATTCTTCTCAATTTCCTTACGATGAGCTGAAATTTCTTTTGTACCATAGTTAGCAACCCCAAGAGTTGCAAGTAAGAGAAAATAGGTAACAATAGAGTAAAAATAGCCATACGTTCCTAAATCATCAGAACTAAAAATCCTTGTTATATAGGGAGTCGTAATGATAGGGAGTATAATCACCAACAATTGATAAGAAAGATTGTAGGCATAGTTTTTTAGTATTTTCATTTCTTCTTATTTCTATTCACACCTTTATTATTAATTAGTAATGTACTGTTTCTCCTGACAATCTCTATCGTCCCCAAAAGCAAGAGAATAGTATAAAGAAATGACAAATAAAAACATATAGGTCTCTGTAAATATAGTAGTTAGCATAAGGAAAATTATTAATAGTGCAGAAAACTTCAAATCATTCGAACTAAATTTATTCAAAATAATTTTAATTACTGGATAAAAGTAATACGAAACCAACATTATCCCTCCTTGAGCTAAAACAACAAAAAAGCTATTGCTATACCCAAGATTATATCTAACAGTTCTATCCATATGCTGTTCAATGGCTCTAAGACCGTCTGAAATACCTAATCCCCAAATAGGACTTTCCTGCCATGCCAAAAAACCAGCCTTATAATCATCAAAGCGTATAGTTGCTGAGCCAGTTCCAGATTTATTATCCCATAATATTGAAAAACAATATATAATCGCTAAAATAACTAAACTAGAAACACATCTCTTCACACCACTTGTTTTTGAAAATAAAACATATAGGAAAATCAAACCTATTATATAAACCCCTGTTGTTGACGTAGTTGTCATAATTGTAATAATAAGAGTCCAAGTTGTGAAATTCCATTTTTTTATATGAAGCGTTTGAAATATCAATGCAAGGCTCAATACCAAACTCCACATAGGTGCTTCAGCAAAAATCCCCGTATTTCTTACCAGTATCGCCCCAAAAATCTCTATTTTTTGTGCTTCAAAATGAAGATTATAGTACCCTTCTACTATTCCCCCACCATTCCAATAATTCAACACATAAACCGTTGGGGATATAATATGAAATACACTACCAATAAGCCAAAATAGGAGAGAGCAAATTGCTAAAAGAAATATTATACGAACAAATTTCCGTATCAGATTTGCGATTTCATTAACATCATAGTACATCTGCAAAATCATCATAAAAATCGGAAATAATACAAAATAATAGACGAAACTTGTCTCAGAAATCTTAAAACCATTTAATGATACTATAAGTAGGATAATTAATATAAATATTAAGGAACGCGACATAATCATATGGATTGCCTTCATCGATATTCTAGAGACAAGTAATCTCAGAAAAACTGATACCACAAGCAACAGAGTCGCCCATTTCCCTAGTCCAGCAAATCCCTGACTAGTTGAATACATAGTGTTACAAGTAATAATCACACTAAACAGAAATATATAGTCCAGCAAACCATCTAATCTAACATGCATCTATATCCTGCCTCTCTGTAACATCTTATCTTTTATTTTATAGTAGTAATTTGGGGAAAGCAGAAACAAAACACACTGAACTTTCCTCTTCATTGAAATTTTTTTATTTTTTATCACTTCCCAATAATACGGTTTAATTATTCTTCTTATTTTTGTGATATCGTTTTCACTACTATAAAATGCGCTATTACTTAAAATAAAGGAGCCAATTACTCTTTTAGCATTTAAGGCTGCTAGCAATTTCTTATCTCCACAATAGAATTTTTTTATTATGGCTTCATTATGATCAATCGCATCAAAAAAATCATACTGTCTATCCGAAAATGTTGAATTAACAATACTCCCCTGTCTCTGATAGTAATGATATATAGGCAAATCGGTATGAGCAACTGTTTTAATATTCAACAAACGCTCTGCAACAACATACAAATCCTCGTAGATCTTTCCTTTCGGAAAAATCGTTTTAAATAAATCTCTTTTATACAATTTTCCCCAAGCAGATACCGTCATTTCATCGTTATAATATGCAGCTGCCAAAAATTCTTTATTTGTCAATATTTTTACAGTTAGGTAGTCCTCATCCATCAGTTTTTTGCTATAAATATCATGAGAATAGGTTATTACCCCTTTAGTTGATACGATATCTACATCATATTTTTTTTGAATAGTAATTAACAATTCTAATGCATACGGTTCAAAATAATCATCTGAATCAAGAAAGGTTATAAACTCTCCTCGACTCTTTTCCAAACCAAAATTTCTAGCATCCGAAAGTCCACCATTCTTCTTATGGAAAACATAAATATTATCATATAGTTTCCCATATTCATCACATATTTCTCCAGAATTATCAGTGGATCCATCATTTACTAGAATAATCTCAAAATCTTTATACGTCTGTTCCAAAAGACTATCCAATGCAAAACGCAAATAATCCGCGACATTGTATACTGGAACAATAACTGAAATCATACCTTTCCCTCTCTTTATGCTACAGTTCACCCTTCACCAATCTATCAAAATAGGTTCCTGTCGCTTCATTTATCGGACACTTATAACTACACTTAAACAATGCAGTTGTTGATAAAACTCCTGCCCACTCTTTTTCATCATACTGATTAGAAAAATTGTCTGCCAAAAAGAACAACTCCTGATTATTTTCTTCGACTTTATCAATATAGTTTCTAATCAAGTCATTTGTCCTATAACCTAATTCTATAATATAGTCAATCAAAAAATAATCTAGCACTATATCGTATTTCATAAAATATGCTACATGAAATTTCTCTAAAAAATCAAATACTATGTTTTGCTTTTCCCCTGACAAACAAAATGCAGACCACCTACCATTTGCGATATATTTGGGCACTCTCTCATGTGTCTTTGCTCGAATAGTATAAAAATCTTTTTTAAAATAATCTAGTTCTCGTGAAGAATCAACATAAATAGTCGAATCTAACCACACTCCTCCATATTTTGAAAGCAATGTTCCCCTTACAACATCCGAGTATTTTATAAAATCTATAGTTCCATTCTCATATTTTTCTACGATCTCTGATGGAAGTGTCACATATTCACGGATATTATTTTTATCCAAAAAAAACAAATTTATATCCGTATTTTTCTGCATATTTCCTTTGGCTATCAATCGTCTTCTGAACCAACTTAGGAGCACTTTCGTATCCTTGCATCCACATAGAGAAGATTTTTCTTTGTTCTATCTCCTTGTGCGATACCTCTTTAAAGTTATAGGATTTTAAAAATTGGCTAAAATCTTTTTCCAAAAAATTTATGATTGTTTCATGTTTGTATTGATAAAAATCACTAGCTATATTATTGAAAATTTTATAATTCCCTATCCGTCCCCAAAACTTTTCAAATAATTTATTCCGAGCAATAGCAGGAGTAAATGATTTTCTTAATACAAAATACTCGTTTATTACTTTTCCTATTTTCCTCATATTATTTTCTTATCCCCAGAAAATATTTCACCTTAAATCTGATATATTTCACAGCTTTAAAAAAGTATAGTGGTATTTTTTTTATCCGTCCTTCTTTTATTAGCCAATTATCAAATTCAAAACACTCGCTGTTTTTCCCCTCTTTTTTAGATAAATTAAAATAAATTATCCATTGCTGTCTTATTAAATTTAAAATCAATTTCCATGTTATTCTCTTTAAAACAGCGCTAGATATCATTTGATTATAAAAATCAACCAAATGATAGATCACTTGTTTATGCATATCACGATTTTTAATATAACTCGCCATACTAACGCTTTGTGTCTCTGTTCCTAGACGATATCTATAGATACTTTTATCAAATAAAACAACCCTTTTTACATATGGAAGCATATAAACAATATATTCCATATCTACATAGAACATTTTTTCAGACAACCGAATATTGTTCTCTCGCAACAGACTCGTTTTCACAGTAATGGAATGCATTCCTACTGTTTGTTTAATTCGTGCATAGAATTCTTCTGCAGAATAGATCACCTCGTTCTCAACTTGCGAAAACTCGTTACACTCTTCTTCACGCTCTATATCACCTCGATAATTCACAAAAATTTTATCATATGGTGATAAAACTTGATCCACATCCACCTCAGATAGAAACACTATCAAATCTTCTAAATTATTGGTGTTCACCCAATCATCTGCATCTACCACTTTAAAGTAATTACCAACAGCATTTTCAATCCCCGCATTTACTGCCGAACCGTGACCTCCGTTTTCCTTACTTATAACTCTGACAATTCCCTCATATTCTCTCTCGAATTGTCTTGCTATTTCTTCGGTTTTGTCTGTAGAACCATCGTTTACAATCAGTAATTCTACCCTCTCTATATTCTTAGCAGAAAGTATCGTCGGCATCGTCTCTTGTAAATAATTTTCTGCATTATATGATGGTACAACTACTGTTAATATTTTTCCAGTATTTTTTTTCTCCGTCACTTTGCTATCCTCTCTAATTGCTGATAAATTGATGCTTGTATATTTTCATTTAACAACTCTTGCTTATATTTTGATACATTAAAATCTAACTCATTAAGTTTATTTGAAGTCTGATCAATAATTTCTATAATACTGTCTGCTGTTTCTTCGTTTATCATTTCAATAAGACTAGCAGTTTCTTTATTAATCACCTCAGACACAACTCCCACATCGCTTACAATAATATAGAGACCATTTGCCATTGCTTCTAACATACTGATAGGTAAAGTTTCATCTTTATAATACGATGGTAAAACAAAGTAATGCATTTTTTGCAATAACTTTTTCTTATCACTACCATATACACCATCTAAATATGTTACATTATTCATACTATAAATTTCATTAATAAACCTGGTCTTTAAATTATTATCCTGAAATTTTCCAGAAAAATAAAAGTGATACTTCTCATTTCCCCTCATCTTTTTAGCAACTTCTAATAAAATTTCGTAACCTTTTTCTCTAATCATATTACTAAAAAAAATAATATTTATGGGTAGCTCGCTCATTTTTTTATTTAATTCATTTTTTTCAATAAATAAATATCTATCCACACCATTCCTAATTATTTTAAATTTTTCGTCTGAAATTCTTAGTTGTTGAAACATTATTTTCGATTTCTCTCCCAATAATATAATCAAATCAACTTTAGAATACAATATTCTATTTATTATCATTAGAGTTGGATGTTGTCTCATCACATTTCCAAAAGCACTATTATGAAAATGGGTCACTATTTTTTTCCTTTTCATTATCATAAAGAACAAAAATAGTGAGTCCCTAATATTACCAGCTACTGAACCAGCTGGAGTAAAATAATAAACATCAGTATCAGATATTAAAATTTGAAAAAGAGAGCTTAAAAATTTAAAATTATTTGTTATATCTATTTCCGTTACTCTTGTAGCTCGATTGCAACAATAATCCCTAAAATCATTAATCGCCTTCCCAAGACCTGTTCTCTTATTTTTTATCTGTCCAATAATAGTTACTTTCATATCCTAAAAACTCTGTCCATACTTCTTTCCAAAAAACTTAGCTTGTAAGAATGCTATCCCCTTTTTTTGCAGATTTACCTTTTCCATATACATAAACGGTATTTCTGTAGGAATTAATGCATTCTTTTCTAGCCAAACGTTAAAAAGTAACTCACTAATTCGACCAAACAAGCGAGATTCAAAAGTAGTTAATTCTGATAAATCTATCTGTTCATAGAGGTTATCTAAAATAGGGAATAGCCAGGAAAAATAAGCATCTACTAACTCTTTTTTCATAATAAACATATTAAACATATAGCCACTTCTTTGCTTCATTACTCTATCAAAAGGCGATAAATAATCTGGACTTTGTTTTTTTATGATTTCCCTAGTTAAATCTAGATGGCTTCCATCAAGAGTATGTGCATAATGAGAATACAATGTTTCAATATAGTATTTTCTTTTTTTAGGAGTAAGTATATCTGACTTTTTCAATAATTCTTCAATGTCTGATCGAGATAAGATAACATCATTCATGTTTATTGATTCATTATACGACTGAGATATTTTTGTAAAATAACGACGATAGTGTACTAAACCTAGATAATCACAGTTCAAATTCTTCCATGCCCAGTAAAGTCCTGTCAATTCACAATAATATGGATTTAAAGATGAAATATTATCACCAGTATTATCTCCAATAAAACCGATATCTGATTTCCCCTCTCTCCCAACATGTATTGGAAGATAAAGAGTATTATCTTGAGGCATTTCAGCCTCTTTGTGTGTTGCCACTATGATTTTTACATCTATCAACCTACTTCGCCCCTTCTCTCATAAATACCACTTTGACGGTCTTTAACAATATTTCAATATCTTTCCAGATGGTCCAATCATCAATATAAGCCACGTCCAACTTAACAACATCATCAAAGTCCGTGATTTTACTACGACCACTCACCTGCCATAGACCAGTAATTCCAGGCTTAAAACTAAGACGACGTTTCTGTTCAGGAGTATATTTTTCATACTCATCAACTGTTGGGGGACGTGTCCCAACCAAACTCATATCTCCCATTAAAACATTCCAAAACTGAGGGAGTTCATCTAGACTGGTCTTACGAATAAATCTCCCTATCTTTGTTATACGAGGATCATCATCGACTTTAAACATACCACCTTGCATGGTATTTTGTGCAAGGAGTTCTTGCTTCCTTTTCTCAGCATCCACGCACATAGATCTAAATTTATAAAAAGTGAAATGTCGACCATTTTTTCCGATACGAGTTTGAGAAAAAATAGCGTGTCCGCCATCTTTTCGAATCACCGGAACCAAAACAATACTCACCAATCCACAAATAAGTAGTCCGATAATCGAGCCTATGATATCAATGAAACGTTTAGCAATAACGTGGCTTGTCTTATAAAATTTTGTAGAAAACGTAATGACATTCAAGCCTGCCATTCCGCGAATCTTTTTATCGCTACCTAGATAGTTATTGAAGGCATTCAGGTTAACTGTCACGTCAATTCCCATTGTTTCAAAAAGAGAGATAAACTCCCCAATGTCATACTCTTCACTTGGTAAATTGATAAAAACTTCATCAACCACTTCATGGGTAGCAAAGTCTAAGATGTTCTCTGCAGGTACAACAGTTACGGATGCATGCTGAAAATTAGGCTGATCTAAAACACTGACCGCCACCAATTCCCAAAAAATATCTCCCGACTCTATCAGTCTATCTACAACTTTCTCAACTCTGGAAGTAGCTGTTATCAAGAATATTTTTTTACTCCCCTTGAAATTTGGAAAGATACGTCTCCTATAGCGTTTAATGCACAGATTCAACAAATACAACAAAATAGAATGTATTGTCAAAAAATAAATCATGCCACGTCTAGAGATACTAAAACGATCTTCTAAAAAGAAGTTTGAAATACTGATAGCTAAAGCAAAGAAAACGATATATTTTATAGTGCTGATAAACTCAGCTAAATAACCCCTTTTAAAAAAATCACGCTCATAATCACTGATGTTAAAAACAACAAAATGCAGAATAAACAAGATAATAACAGAGGTATTCACAATCTCTGTTTCTCTAACAAAACTAAGTAAATAAGCTAAAAAAATGACAAGAAAACTCTGGATTACCGCCAAAGTAATCTTCAATCCCTTTTCTTCCATAATATCTTCCTAAGCCATCTCTTATTTTTTCCCGTAAGAACCATAAGCTCCATATGATCCATATTTCTCAGCCAAGATATTCAATTTATTTAATACAAGCCCTAAGAACGGTTTGCTTGTTTGTTCCAATTGTTCTTTGGCCTTTTGGATATCACGTTGGTTTGTTTCACCAGCTGCAGTCACCAAGATTGAAGCATCACATTTCTGAGTGATGATAGCTGCATCAATCACGACTCCGATAGGAGCAGTGTCCACAATAATGTAATCAAAGTACTTGCGCAAAGTATCAAGCATAGTCTTAAAATTCTCACTTTGCAACAAAGCCGTTGGATTTGGGGAAACGGAACCAGCTTGAATGACAAACAAATTTTCAATATTCGAATCACATAATCCTTGTGATAAATCTGTTGTCCCTGATAAAAATTCTGTTAGTCCCGTGATCCTTTCACGCGATTTAAAAATACCTGACATGACAGAATTACGAATATCGGCGTCAATTAAAAGCGTCTTATATCCAGCACGCGCAAAGGCCCAAGCAATATTGGTAGAAGTAGTTGACTTCCCTTCCCCCGGTTTTACTGATGTAATGGAAATAACTTTTAAGTTATTTCCGCTCAATTGTATATTGGTACGAAGCGCATTGTAATATTCCTCTGCTTTTCTTGCCTGATTCAATTTTTTGTGTGCGATTTCTAATGTTGGCATTCTTCTCTCCTATTTCAATTTATCCAAATTTGGAACAACTCCTAATAATGCAATTTGCATAACATCCTCAACGTCTTCTGGTCGTTTAACCCGTGTGTCTAGGAGTTCGATAAGGATAACAGTAGCAATCATCACAACCGCTCCAGCAAGAAATCCAATCATGATATTACGACGAATGTTTGGTGAAGATGGTGAGGTTGCTGGGCGAGCCTCTTCGAGTGTCGTCACATCCGAAACCCGTGTAACACTAATAATCTTTTGAGCTGCAACCTCCCTCAACGAGTTTGCAATACGACTTGCTTCTTCAGGTGCACGATCTGTAACAGAGATCGATACGATACGTGTATCAACCGGAACTGTTACCTTAACTTTCTTAGTCAAATCCTTTGGAGAAAGATCCAGTTTCAAATCCGTTGCAACCTTCTCCAAAACGTCTTGCGAAAGAATAATTTCGCGATAGTCTTTAACCAAGTAAGATCCTGCTTGCAAATCTTGGTTTGTTGGCCCTGACTTATCTCCCTGATTACGATTAACTACATAGATACGTGTCGTACTGGTATATTCAGGCTTTACGATAAAGCTACTATAGGCAAAGGCTACTACCCCAGTTACGATTGCTACCAATGCAATTAGAACTTTCCGTTTCCATAGGATTTTAAGCAAGTGAAATACATCGATTTCCATCATATTTTGTTCTTTCATTGTTTCTCCTAAATCAATTGATCCATTATTATTTTTCGTGGGTTATCTTTGAAGAGTTCCCTCGCCTTATCTTCGCTATACTTTTTAGCAATGATATCATAGGCTTCTTCCATATGAGGTGGTCTACGATCCAAGTTATGCATATCGCTAGCAATGACATGAACTAGATCACGTTCCAAGAAATACTGAGCTCTCTTTTTCATGAATTTGTAGGTTTCTCCAAAGAGTTTTGGTTTCAAGACATGAGAACTATTGACCTGGGTATAGCACCCCATATCAATCAGTTCCCGAACTCGCTTTTCATTATTTTCTAGAGCATCATAGCGCTCAATATGGGCAATTACTGGTGTGATCCCTAACATGAGAATATCACTCAGTCCTTTATGTATATCCCGATAGGGTGTATTCATACTAAACTCAATCAAAGCATAGTGACTATCATTGAGGGTTGGAATCAATTTCTTTTCCAATTTTTCGACAACATCTGGCGTATAGTATATTTCTGCACCATAAGCGATGACAAGGTCATCTGCCACTTCCTTGGCTATTTCACGAACTTTCAAAAAGTTAGTTGCTATCTTCTCTTCTGGTGTCTCAAACATCCCTTTTCGACGATGAGACGTGGAAACAATGGTCCTGACCCCTTGACTATAGGCTTCTCTTAAAAGGTTTTTACTCTCCTCTATCGACTTTGGACCATCATCCACATCAAAAACAATGTGTGAATGGATGTCTATCATGCTACTTGCCCTCCATCACATCTTTGATAGCTGCCTTGGCTGCAGCCAAGCTACTTTCATCAATTTCCATCATATAGAGGTTGCTATCTGGCATAGCGTAGGACGGAAGATCCGTTCTACCAGTTCCTTTTAAGTCTTGGGAATTGACCTTATACTGACCACCACTATCCAACTGTGTATTAACCAAGTCCATCATGGTTTCCAAAGGCATATTGGTTTGAAGAGAATCTTGCAATCCTTGAATAATGTTGTCATAATTCTTTAAAGCCTCTGCTGACGTTAACTTCTGAATGATGGCAACAATGACTTTTTGCTGGTTCCTACCACGGTCGCGGTCTCCATCTGCTAGAGAGTAGCGTTCGCGGACAAAACCGAGGGCTTGTTCCGAGTCTAGATGAACATTCCCAACGGGATAATATTTCCCATTAGTGTGAGCAGTAAACTCCTGGTCATTATAAACATCCACACCACCTAGAAGATCAATCAATTTCAAGAAAGAGGTGAAATTCAAACGAACATAGTAGTTAATATCAACTCCATATAGGTTTTCCAAGGTATGAATTGATGAGTCTACTCCATAAATTCCCGCGTGAGTCAATTTATCCTTTTGATTATTTCCTCCGTCCGCGATCGGAACATAAGAATCTCGAGGTGTTGTGGTGAGAAGGATTTTCTTAGTATCTCGATTTACAGTCATCAAGATGTTGACGTCTGAACGAGAAACTGAACTGATAGGTCCGTAGGTGTCAATACCACTGATATAAATATTAAAGGATTGATTCTTAGATACCTTTGGTGCCGCAACATCCTTGGTTAGTTTTTTCGTATAGATTTTCTTAATTTTCGAAGCATAATCTGGATACTCTGCTTCAATGATATTTTCAAAGACACTGTTCAAGACAATCGCTTTCGCATCACCTGAAATCAAGCTCTTGTAGGCTGCTAGGTAAGATGCACTTTGTTCAACCGCCAAGTCTTTGCTCTGAGTCGTCTTAATATCCGCTATCAATTTTTGGATATTGTCATTATCCGTTTCAGTCGGACCTGTTACACTCTCTAACTGGGTAACGTTGTTGATTTCACTATCTTTTAAAACCACAACACTCATCGAATACTCTGAGTAGTTTGATGTCGCATTAATGTGATTAGTCAAGCCTACAAATTGGTGCAGAGCAAATAGCGAAACCGAACTAGTCAACACCGCAAGTACCAAAAAGAAAATCGTGAACTTTTCGGCTTTCTTATATATTATTAAAAGTAGAGCTGCGATAGCAGATAGTAAAACTAGAACTGTAGCTAAGATATTGAGATGCCTAAAGGCTAGGATATTATGTCTAAAAATTAAGAATAACAAAGAGCCACTCAATAATAAATAAATGGCTAATAAGGCTATATTAATACTTCGTTTCACATTTCTTGAACGATTTCTCTTTGAACGTCTACTCATGACAATCCCCTATACACGTTAATAATTATGATTATTATATCACAATCATGAAAGGAATTCCATCAATTCCTGCTATTATCAGCGTTTTCATTCATTTTTTCTTAGCTATATTTTGAATTTATGACTTCCATTAACGGAATCCTTGATAAAACAAAAACAAGGCCCCTTATTATGAGGCCCCATTTCTGTTTTTATTTGATATGATTTTCAAACTCTTTTTGGCTCTTTTCAATAGCCTTTTTACTTTCTGCTTCCCACTTGGCCTTGGCTTCGTCGAATTGTTTCTTGGTAACAGGATCTTTTTGCAATCTCATGTACTTATAATTATTTCCGTCACCCTTGATTCCCTTTAGGGAGTAAGCATGTGTAAATGGAGTTGCTTTGGCTACAGAGACTGTACCACCCGTTTGACATAGCAGACATGATTAGAGAATTGTCAACCATCCATACTTGAGCTTCGTCTGTTTTGGCTGTTTTATTGTAAGACTGGCGGTTTACGTTAACGGTGAGGTAGTAGCTTGTCGCTTCTTGTGGACTGTAAACAATCTTATCGCCGTACTCTTGTTTAGTTGACTCAAAGTTTGAGCTTGTTGGGAAGAGACGGGCTGTTGTATAAGCTCCGTGTGTAAAGCTACGAATCAAAGATTCTTTGTCTGATCCATCGTAGGAAGTTAGTTTGACATTGTCAATCTTAACGTTGCCCTTATCCCAGTAGTTTGGATTCTTTTCATACTCAATGACCGATAAGGATACTTGATATTGTTGACGCACCATAATCGTTTCCTTTAGAATTCAAAAATTCTTCATTTACTGGAAGCATGGTTGCCGTTGTGACTTTAGAGTTTCAGAAGCTTTCTCGATTGTTGAGCGTGTATTCTACCGTGTAATCGTCAACCGCCTTGACTCCTACAGTAGAAAAGTCATTGTTTTATCCACTGATGTAGGCAACCAAATCTTCGATAGAATCCTGAAAGAGAGAGGCCGTCTGATTTCCCATCAGCTGCGTGTTTCAGTCCTGTGCCTTGACTTCAGCGTACTCTTCTCCCTCAGAAGTATACCATTTTACACACTTACGAAATTTGTAGGTGTAAGTCAAACCATCTTTAGAAACAGACCAGTCTTCTGCAAGCGACGGAATCAAATTTCCATACTTATCATTTTCCAAAAGACCATCGATAACGTTCGCTATGACATCAGAAGTTGAACTCTTACTCGTTACACTATAATCCAAAGCATAGACATAAGAGAATATCTTGGGTGCATCAGCCTTCTTTTCGCTGTGCCCACAAGCTATTAACAGAAGGGCTGCACTCAAGGTCACTCCCGCTCCTAAAAGCTACTTTCCTGATCTCATAAGTATCTCCTTCAAGATAGTATTTTCACCATTATACCTTATTTTTTATAAATACAAGGACTTTCGCCAGATTTTTTTAGAAAATTCTAACAAATATTTTTTAAAGATTTCTCTACACAATTTTTAGTAAAAAACCTCAGGCTTCAAAAGCTTGAGGTTCGCTCATTTTAGTTAGTCATTTCCACACAGAAAGCATCCCATGGAGCCAAGACCTGTTTTCCAACTGCTTCTTTAGCAGAAGTATTTTCAATCAAGACAGATTTAACTTTTCCTTCTACTGCCAAGTCTTGTTCTTCATTGGACAAGTTGGCCACAACTAGGAAACAACGGTCGCCATCTTTACGGATATAGGTAAAAACCTTGTCAGCTGTATCAAGTAACTCAAAGTCAGCTCGGATCAGCCAGCTGTTTTCCTTTCGGATTTGAACGAGTTTTTGATAAGTATAGAAAATAGAATCTGGATTTGCCAGTGCTTCTTGAACGTTGATTTCTTGATAGTTTGGATTAACCGCCAACCAAGGTTGACCTGTTGAGAAACCAGCATTTTTGCTTTCATCCCACTGCATCGGAGTACGGGCATTATCACGACCGATGACACGGATGCTGTCCATGATTTCTTCCATAGAAACACCTTTTTCAAGAGCTTCACGCGCATAGTTGAGAGATTCAATATCTTCTACTTGGTCCAGTGTTTCAAACGGATAGTTGGTCATCCCAATCTCCTCACCTTGGTAAATATAAGGTGTTCCTCTCATGAGATGAAGCAAGATTGCAAAGGCTTTGGCAGATTTTTCACGGTATTCTTGGTCATTTCCCCAGATAGAGACGATACGAGGAAGGTCATGGTTGTTCCAGAAGAGGGAATTCCAGCCATCCTCAACTCCTAACTCTGTCTGCCATTTGTTAAAAATCTCTTTTAACTTCCCTACATTTAACTCTTTTTGGTAATGCCACTTAGGTTGCCCTTCCTGATACTGAAGACAGATGTGCTCAAACTGGAAGACCATAGACAATTCTTGTCCCTTTGGATCCGAGTAGAGCTTAGCAATCTCTGGCGTTGCTCCCCAGGTCTCCCCTACTGTCAAGAGATCTTTGTCGCCAAAGGTCGCCCGATTCATTTCCTTGAGATAGGGATGGAGCATGGGACCATTATTGACTACCTTCTCGTCAGGAATTTTCCCAATCATGTCAATGACATCCATACGGAAACCACCAATTCCCTTATCAATCCAGAAGTTCATCATCTCGTAAATTTTCTGGCGCAGTTTTTCATTTTCCCAGTTGAGATCTGGCTGTTTCTTGCTGAAAAAGTGGAGATAGTATTGACCCGACTTTTCATCGTATTCCCAAGCAGACCCACTAAAGATAGACTCCAAATCATTAGGCTCATCCCGCCAGATATAGTAGTCACGCTCGGGGCTATCAGGATTCTCACAAGCCTCGATAAACCAGGCGTGTTCATCTGAGGTATGATTGACCACCAAGTCCATGATAATTCGAATATCACGCTTCTTAGCTTCTACGATCAGTTCATCCATGTCCTCCATGGTTCCAAAAATAGCTGCAATCGCTTGATAATCAGCAATATCATAGCCATTATCATCCATAGGACTGTCATAAACGGGAGAAAGCCAAATCGCTGTAATTCCTAACTTAGCTAGATAGTCCAACTTACTAGTAATTCCTGGCAAATCACCAATTCCATCTCCGTTGCTGTCCATAAAACTCTTTGGATAGACTTGATAGACTACGGCATTATGCCACCATTTTTCTTGCATCTTCTTACCTCATTATCTTAATAATCTATACTCTATGATAGCGCTTTTTAAAATTTTGTGCAAGCGTTTGCTCAATCTTTTTAATTTCTTTTTTGACTCCGCAGTTTCCTAACTTCCAATTTTTTATTATAATAGAGGTCAGAGGTAAAAAAATGAAAAAACAAGCTTTTAGTTCTGAACAATATTTGAATCTACAGCGCGACCACATTTTGGAGCGCATTAACCAATTTGACGGCAAGCTCTACTTGGAGTTTGGTGGTAAAATGTTAGAAGATTTCCACGCTGCTCGAGTTCTTCCTGGTTATGAGCCTGACAACAAAATCAAGCTCTTACAAGAATTGAAAGAACAGGTTGAGGTTGTGATTGCTATTAACGCTAGCAATATCGAGCATTCCAAAGCACGTGGTGACCTAGGTATTTCTTATGACCAAGAAGTTCTTCGCTTGATTGACAAATTCAATGAATTAGGGATTTTTGTTGGTTCCGTTGTCATCACACAGTACGCTGGCCAACCAGCTGCAGATGCCTTCCGTAACCAACTTGAGAAAAACGGCATTGATTCTTATCTTCATTATCCAATCAAAGGATATCCGACGGATATGGATCACATCATTTCCCCAGAAGGCATGGGGAAAAACGACTACATCAAAACAAGTCGCAACTTGATTGTCGTAACCGCTCCTGGACCTGGTTCTGGAAAATTGGCAACTTGTATGTCCAATATGTACCATGACCAACTCAATGGCATCAAGTCTGGTTACGCTAAATTTGAAACCTTCCCAGTTTGGAACCTGCCCCTTCATCATCCTGTTAACTTGGCTTATGAGGCAGCCACAGCTGACCTAGACGATGTCAACATGATAGATCCTTTCCATCTCCAAACCTATGGAGAAACCACTGTCAACTACAACCGTGATATCGAAATTTTCCCAGTGCTCAAACGTATGTTGGAACGCATTCTCGGTGAATCTCCATACGCTTCACCAACAGACATGGGTGTCAACATGGTTGGCTTCGCTATTACAGATAATGGGGCTGCTATCGAAGCTTCTAAACAAGAAATCATCCGTCGCTACTATCAAACTGTTCTTGATTTTAAAGCTGAAAAAGTCGGAGAAACTGCTGTCAAGAAGATTGAACTGCTCATGAACGACCTCGGCATCACACCTGCAGACCGTAAGGTTGCTGTCGCTGCACGCCAAAAAGCAGAAGAAACTGGTGGCCCTGCCCTAGCCCTTGAATTGCCAAATGGGGAAATCGTGACTGGTAAAAACTCTGAACTCTTTGGTCCTACAGCTGCTGCCTTGATCAATGCTATCAAAAAATCAGCTGACCTCGCTAAGGAAGTGAAACTAATCGAGCCTGAAGTCGTCAAACCAATTCAAGGTCTTAAAATCGATCATCTCGGCAGCCGCAATCCTCGCCTCCACTCAAATGAAATTTTGATTGCACTTGCAATCACAGCTATGGAAAATCCAGATGCTGCGCGTGCCATGGAAGAACTTGGCAACCTCAAAGGAAGCGAAGCTCACTCAACCATCATTTTGACCGATGAAGACAAGAATGTCCTTCGCAAACTAGACATCAACGTAACCTTTGATCCATTCTACCAATACGATCGCTTGTATCGCAAATAAATAAACAAGGCTGGACAAAAACTCAATTCGAGATAAAAATCCAGTAAATCTTTACATAATAAAAAAATCAAACGCATAATATCAAGTCTTTTGGACACTTGGTATTATGCGTTTTTATGATTTTCCATTCTCATTTATTTCAATGAAATTGTCAACTCGACACAGGCTCCTACTTGGTCTGGATTGAGCAGGGTCAGACGGCCACCATGCAAGAGAGCTACCTGCTTAGAAAAGGCTAAGCCGATACCATGATGGGGATTAGCTGAATTGCGGCTTTGGTCACTCTGATAAAAGAGCTGTTCCGCTCCCAGCAGCATCTCCTCTGAAAATGCAGGGCCATTGTTCCAGATAGCAAAAACCAACTGGTCCTGCTTCACTGATACAATCAGCTTCACTTCCTTTTGGTCCTGATTAGCATGTTCAAGCGCATTCAGTAAAATATTGAGCAAAGCTCGCTTGAGATAGTCCAAATGAATGGACAAAATCAGACTAAGCTCACAATCTTCTTGGAGAGAAAAATGATAGCTTTCCTGTTTGCTGAACAGTGCCCAGTCGTCCTGTAGATCAGCCAAAAAGTCCCCTAAGGAAAGCTGACTGAACTGATTAGAATCAATCTGAAAAGTCTTAGCGTAATCAATCAAAGATCCACAATACTCTTCCATCTTGTGACTAGCCTGCAAAATCTCAGCAGCATAGTCTGCCTGTGGCTGGCCCAACTGCGCCAACTCCAAGAGCTCAGCATTCCCCTTAATCACAGTTAGGGGCGTTTTCAAATCGTGCGATGTCGCTGATAACTGTAAAATCAACTCCTGATTATGCTGCTGCTCTTTTTCTAGAAGACGAGCATTTTCTTGGTGGCTGCTCCGTAAATCGCTATAGACTTCTAGCATTTCCTCAATCCGAAAAAGCTGGCTTTGATTTTCTTCTAAAAGCTTCTCGCTCGTTAGCATTTTTATTTCCCTGTCGATTTTTCGGAGCAATTTCAAAATATGATAAAAAGTAATCAGCAGCAAGCTCCCTGCCCAGAAGAACAAGGCGAAAAGAACGTGATCACTTCCTTGCGTAAATTCATAACCTATAAGTACAAAAATCAAAACATGGAAAAAGACGATCTTTAAACTGGTTGTCCAGACTAGGCTTTTGAAATTTCGGGTTCTAATTGCCATCTATAGCCTACTCCTCTCACTGTTGCGATTGCTTGCAGCCCTTCTTGTTTGCATTTTTGACGAATCTGATACACGTATTCTGAGATGGAGCGAAGCTGTGTTTCTGAGCTTTCTGGGTAAAGCAAGGTATGCAGGCGTTCAGCTGAGAAGGTCTGCTTGGGATTGCTAGCAAGTAAATGCAGTAACTTAAACTCACGCTCTGAAAATTTCAAGACTTTACCAAAACAGGCAACTTCATAGCGCTCTGGATAAAATTGACAAGAAGCAATTTCAGAGTATCGCTCCTCACGTCTTTCCTCCCGCCGAAGATGAGCTCTGACACGCGCCAGCAATTCTTTGGTCCCAAAAGGCTTAACAATATAGTCATCTGCTCCGCGAAAGAGCCCTTCCACCTTGTCCGTCTCTAACTCCTTAGCCGTCAAAAAGATAATCGGACACGAAAGATGAGGACGAATGTAGGAACACAGCTCAAAACCGTTAACAGGCTCCATCATCACATCCAGCAGAATCAAGTCATATCCGACAAAATGCGTCAGCTCTAGGTCTTCTATCCGATCAAGCGTCGTCACATCATAAGCATCTAGCTCTAGGACGTTTTTCACCAGCTTCAAAATGCTCTGGTCGTCATCAACCACCAAAATACGATACTGTCTCATGATTTCCATTATAGCATACCTCTAGCGAACATCTCGTTTCAAGGTTAAGAATATAGCAGAGCTCCAAACCAAAGCTAACCATAACAGCTGTATTCCCAGCCCTGATAAATCTATTGAATGCTGAAGCCCTTCATACTCAAAAAGATTTAGCGTAGCTAGATCGGGCAGGTATTTTGCTTCCTTGATGAACGTTGCCAATAAACGGCTGAGACCAATCAAAAGGGGAAAGAGCACCGACACCGGCACAACCCAAGATTGAAAGAGCAAAGCGAGGCCGGCAGTTAAAAAAGCCAGAAAAAGATTACTAAGAAGACCAAAAGAGCTGTAATAGAGGAATTTCCCTAGTAAGGACCAGCTAAAGTCTAGGTCAAAACGAGCCAGCATAACAAAGAAACAGCTGCCTATCATGACACTGTAGAGAACCAAGAGCAGAACGGCCAGAAAAAGGAATTTCCCAGCCAACCAAGCCTTTCTATTTGATACAGTTAGAAAATTCGTTCGCATCCCAGACTTGACAAACTCCTGGGCAAAATAGAGAGAAGTAAAGATGACGATGACAGGCTGCGCCAGATAGAGAGCATGCAAAACCTCGCTCAGAGCCTTCGTCTGACCAACTGCTGTCTGACTGTAGTCAAGATTCATCAGAAAAAATGGAACAGCTACCATAGCCACTAAGGCTGTACCAAGAGCGAGATAGTAAGAACGGAACTTAATCCATTCACTTCTAAGCAGAGCTTTTATCATCAGTATCGCCCTCCTAAATCCGTCTTCAAAAAGCGCAGAGAAGCCATACCGCCGATGACTAGCAACCATGCACCAAGTATCAACAGCCCTTGCAAGGGATTGTTAGCATATTGGGAAGTTGGCGTTGCAGCAAACAACTCTCCTGCTGGCTGTGGCAAATAAGTCCCCCAACTCGTATGAGCTGCCAGGTAGTTTCCCAGATTATAGATCTGGGGTATGAGAAAAAGCAGAGGAACTAGCATGGTCCGAGCCAATAAACCTAACAAAAATGAAAGGATTCCCAATAAGGTTAGAGATAAGGTTTTCCACAAAATCAGACTCCAAGCTGCTTGATTGAGCAGAATCGGATCAAGCCCTTCCTTTCCTAAAGCGAAATGCATGACCATATAACTAAAGTAGATTGATAAAAAGCTAGTGGCAAGAGAAAAGCAAGTAAAGGTCATGAGTTTCCCCACAAGCAGCTTCAGGCGGTTATTACAGGATAAAAGACTGGTTCTCAAGCTATGAGACTGAAATTCCATAGCTCCCAAAATTCCAGCTAAAATGACCAAAACCATGACCGCCATAGAAGCCCCGTTGAGACCTAGATATTCCAGCGGATCAATGGCGTTTATCAGATTAGGAACCGTCTCAGGCGTAGCATCCAAGCCGATAGACAGATACTGTCGGCCCTCCAACCAGGATACGACAGGCACCAATAGCAGCATGAGGGCCATACTCACTTTGAAAGCCTTGATTGATCGGATTTTCAACCATTCTGAATGCAATAAGGACATCGTTTCTTTCATCTTAAACCTCCTCTGTCAAATCAAAGAAGAGATCTTCTAGACTGTCTGAATCTTGCAGCACCTCTTCCAATCGTCCTTGCTCAATAATTCGCCCATGATGAATCAAGACCACATCATCTGTCACCATTTGCACCTCTGATAGGATATAGGAAGATAGAAGTACCGTTTTCCCTAAATCAGCCTGCTGACGGATAAACTTTCTAAACCACTTAATCCCACTTGGATCCAGCCCATTAGTCGGCTCGTCTAATATAAGAAACTGAGGATCACCCAGCAAAGCTGCTGCCAAACCCAAGCGTTGACCTTCCCCCAGAGACAGGCTTGACAAGAGGTCCTTCCTCTTATGAGCGATTCCAGTCATCTCCAAAACCTCATCGATCCGAGACTTGGAAATAGCATTACTCGCCGCAATAATCCTCAAGTGGTCATAGACCTTTCGATTTGGCAGACCGCCAATGCCATCAAAGGCTGCACCTACCGTTCTGAGCGGATAGGTCATTGATTGATAGGTTTGCCCATCAAAAGTTGCAGTCCCTGCTGTCGCCCGATCTAATCCCAAGAGAATCCTCAAGTTCGAACTTTTCCCTGCACCATTTGGGCCTAGAAAAGCTGTAATCCGACCGCTTCTAGCTGTAAAAGAAATATCTTCTAAAATCTGCTTGCTGCCATGCTTTTTGCAGACGCCTTCTATTTTCACCATATGTTCCATACTGAACTCCTTTATCTTTATTTTCTCCAGTATACCCAATCTAGTTCAGAATTAGTTCAGAGATTAAACAGAAATTTCAGAAAAAGTTGATCCACTTTTCAAAAGTCGCTCTAGCTTCATTAGAAAGAACTCAGTTTTTCTTTTCCTTTACTCCATTCTTTTTTTATAATTCTGAGGTTTATGTATAGAGACTTTATTATCATTCTATTCTCAAAAAGTTATTTATCAAACTCCATCAACAGCACCCTTTATGATATAATGAAAAAAGAAAACTGAAAGGAACTACCATGTCAAAAGAAGTTATTGTTGAAAGTTTTGAGCTTGACCACACTATCGTTAAAGCACCCTATGTTCGCTTGATTGGGGAAGAAACAGGGCCAAAGGGAGATGTCATCTCTAACTTTGATATTCGCTTAGTACAACCAAACGAAGACTCAATCCCTACTGCTGGGCTTCACACTATCGAACACCTCTTGGCCAAACTCATCCGTACCCGCATTGACGGTATGATTGACTGTTCCCCATTTGGCTGCCGTACAGGTTTTCACATGATTATGTGGGGGCGCCATACCAGTGCTGAAATCGCGGCTGTTATCAAGGATTCGCTCAAGGAAATTGCTGAAACCACTACTTGGGAAGATGTCCCTGGAACTACCATCGAATCTTGTGGAAACTACAAGGACCACAGCCTCTTTTCAGCTAAAGAATGGGCGAAACTCATCCTGGAACAAGGAATCTCAGATGATGCCTTTGAGCGCCATGTCATCTAAACACAAAAAGGAACCAGCTTTTTTAGCTAGTTCCTTCTTTTTTTATTCTCAAAATCTTGATTTAGGCTTTCTCGCGAATGACCAAGACTCCGTCTTCCATGTCTGCTTCCAGATGTTTGGCATCTAGGTGATCCAAGTGGAAGTCCGTCACCTTATCACGGATTTGTTGTTCAACCACGCGACGGAGAGGACGAACACCCATGACTTCGTCATAGCCTTCTTCTGTGATAAAGTCCTTAGCCGCTTGGCTGACTTCCAAATCAATGTCTTTCTTAGCCAAGGTTTGGTTGACTTCAGCCAACATCAAGTCCACAATCTTAGAAAGATCTTCCTTATTTAAGTGTGAGAACTCGATAACTGCATTAAAGCGGTTGAGGAATTCTGGACGGAAGTATGGTTTCAAACGGTCCATTAATTCTGGTTTATCTGCATCTTCTGTCAAGTTGGCTTCATAGCCAAATCCAGCATTTGATGTTGCGATAATGACAGTGTTTTTAAAGTTAACGGTATTTCCTTGACCATCTGTCAAACGACCATCATCCAATACTTGGAGGAGAAGGGTAATGACTTGAGGATCAGCCTTTTCAATTTCGTCCAAGAGAATGATAGAGTATGGATTTCGACGAACACGTTCTGTCAAGGTATTGCTATTGTCATCATAACCCACATAACCTGCTGTTGTACCGATCAATTTAGAAACGGCTGTGCGGTCACTGTATTCAGACATATCCAAGCGGATAATCGCATCCTTGGTCCCAAACATATCGAGCGCCAATTGCTTAGCAAGTTCTGTCTTACCAACCCCAGTAGGCCCTACAAAGAGGAAGCTACCGATTGGGCGATTGCCTTCATCAAAACCAGCACGGTTACGACGGATAGCACGAGCCACTGCTTCTACCGCCTTATCTTGGCCGATAACCTTGTGTTCCAAGCGATGAGCCATATCTTTCAAACGTTCAATATCTGACGCTCCCATTTGTGATACCGGAATACCAGTCATACGTTCTACAGATTCAGCCACATCGTTGACACTCGCAGTCACCTTCATATCTTCTGTGTGGTTTTCGATTTTTTTCTCTAATTCTGCAATACGTGTTTTGGCATTAAGAGCTGCTTCAAAGTCTTCTGCCTCAACTGCTTTTTCTTGCTTGTCTTTTTCTGCCTCAATTTCCCGTTCAACAGCGTGCACATCTGTTACAGGATGTTGAGCTGCCAAGTGAGCTGCCGTTACATCAACAAGGTCAATAGCCTTATCTGGCAAGCTGCGTTGAGGAATGTATTGAATCGAATAATCCACTGCTGCCTTCAAGACCTCGTCTGGCAAGATAACATTGTGGTGTTGTTGATAGAGATTACGAATTCCTTGAAGAATTTTAAAGGTATCCTCTGCTGAAGGAGCATTGACCTTGACTTCGTTGAAACGGCGAGCAAGTGCTGCATTCTTCAAGATGGTGTTACGGTATTCGTCTTGAGTCGTTGCCCCAATAACGGTCAACTCACCACGAGAGAGAGCTGGCTTGAGAATGTCCGCTAGACCTTTAGAACCACTGTCACCACCCGTGCTACCAGCACCAAGAATTTGATGAATTTCGTCAAAGAAGAGAATAATATTCCCTGCTTCTTTCACCTCGTTGACTAGGTTTTGAACGTTTTCTTCAAAGCTACCACGGTATTGAGTACCAGCCTCAAGACCTGAAATATCAATGGAAATGATTTCCTTGTTCTTAATAGCAGCTGGAACATCTCCATTCACAATGGCCTGTGCTAGGCCTTCGACGACAGCTGTCTTACCAACACCTGCATCTCCGACCAAAACAGGATTATTTTTCGTACGACGTGAGAGGATTTCAGATGTTTCTTGAATTTCCTTGTTTCGTCCGATAACAGGATCCAACTTGCCCTCACGAGCTTCTGCGGTCAAGTTACGACCTAGTTTAGCAAGGACACCGTCTTGTTTCATACCTGAAGCCTGTTGTTGCATTTGCGCATCAGATTCTGCATTTCTTGGCAATTGACCAGTTGCACGATAATGAGCAAATTCCTCAGGTGTCACTTCTCGTCCATTAATTAAGTAGCGACGGTTTTCAGAACTATATCCTCGCATGCCACCCATCAATTGGTTAAATAAATCATCCATGTTGTTAAAGTTATTAAAGTTGTTGTTCATATTCTTTACCTCGTTTATTCTTAATTATTTGCGATCTCTGATATTGACTATCTTTGACCTTTGTTTTAAAAATTTTAGACTAGCTAACTAGCTACCCTACGTATAATTTCTGGTTTTTCTTTCTTAAATAAGCCTTCTATAATCTTCTTTTCAAAGTCTGTTAGATTTAACATAGACCTCACCCCTTTCTAGGGTATCTATCGTACATTTTCAAGAAATAAAATCATTGAAAATGAAGTTTTCTAAGGAAGTCATTTCCCTTATGTTTCTACTATACCACTTTGGTCAGTAAAAGTCAATAACTTTTTGACCAATTTTGACTATGTTTTAAAAAGTTTTTAAAACACAAGAAAACCAGTTAGATTAACTGGCTTTCTTTCTATTCTAATTGAATATTAGCTCAATGCATCATCCATTGAAAGAACTTCGTGGAAGACACGTTGTGTCAATTCAGTTTTTTGTTCTGGAGTGAGGTATTTAGTGTTTACACAGTATCCTGAGATACGAACGATGACATCTTCGCCATTCATAATCTTGTCATAAACATCTTTCAAGTCCATTACGTTCAAGTTACAGTGTTGTCCACCGTTTTCGAAGTAACCATCAAGGATTGTTACCAAGTTGTCCACTTGTTCGTCACGAGTTTTACCAAGAGCACGTGGAGAAACTTGAGTTGTCAATGAGATACCGTCAGCTGCGTAACCAAAGTCTAGGCTAGCAAGTGAGTTCAAGTTTTGCAACCATCCACCTTTAGCTTTGTTAGATGGGTTAGCACCTGGTGAGAAGAATTCAAGTTTAGACAAGTTCACAGAACCATCTTCGTTGAGGTATACGCCTTTGTGGACTGGTGAGTTACCAGTTTGTTTAGAGTAAGCAACGTTAGATGTGATGGTCAAAAGTGATACTGTGGCTTCTGCGTTCTTGTAGAGTTTGTGGCTACGTAGACGAGTTGTGTAAGCTTCGATCAACCATTCTGCCAATTCGTTTGAACGTGGGTCATCTTCACCCCAACGTGGGTATTCACCGATTGTTTCGTAATCGTAGATGTAGCCATCCTCGTCACGGATTGGTTTAACTGTAGCGTACTTGATTGCTGACAATGTGTCAACAGTATTGGCAAATCCACAGATACCGAATCCCATGTTAGCACGTTGTTTAGTTGGCAAGAAGGCCATTTGAACCGCTTCGTAGTTGTACTTATCAGTCATGTAGTGGATGATGTTCAAAGCATCTACGTAAGTGTCAGTCAACCAGTCAAGAGATTTTTCAAAGTTCGCTTTAACTGATTCGAATTCAAGAACTTCGTCACGGATAGGATCGATATCAAATACCTTGTAGTCTTTGTGAACATCGTCGTAACCACCGTTCAAACCAGTAAGAAGGGCTTTCAAAACGTTTACACGAGCACCGAAGTACTGGATGTTGTGGCGTTGTTCTTCGTTTTCTGGGTCAAGTGGTGACACACAGCATGAGATACAGCTCATTTCTCCATATCCGTCTTTAGCCATTGTTGTTACACCTTCGTATTGGATAGAAGAGTGTTTGTGGCTCATGTGCATACAGTAGCGACGGAAGTTGTATGGCAATTTGTCAGTCCAAAGAACTGTCAAGTTTGGTTCTGGAGAGTTACCGATGTTGTCAAGAGTGTTCAAGAAACGGTAGTCCATCTTAGTAACACGGTGACGACCGTCGTTACCCATACCAGCCATAGAAGTTGTGATGAAGGTTGGGTCACCAGAGTACAATTGGTCATAAGCTTTTGTACGAGCAAATTTAACTGTACGAAGTTTCATAACGAAATCATCAACGAATTCTTGGATTTCTGATTCAGTAAATGTACCACGAGCAAGGTCACGTTCTGCAAAGATGTCAAGCACGATTGGCACACGTCCTAGAGATGTTGCAGCACCGTTGATAACACGGCAGACAGCCATGAAGGCGATGTTCACCCATTGGATAGCTTCTTTGACGTTCATCGCTGGTTTGCGAACGTCAACACCGTAAAGGTCACCCAAGCGAACAACTTGTTGCAATGCTTGGTATTGAAGGTTTACTTCTTCGCGAAGACGGATTGTTTCTTCATCAATCTCTTTAATTGCATTCCAGTCGTTTACTTTTTCTTGCATCAAGTAGTCTGCACCGTAAAGAGCAAGACGTGCGTAAACACCAATGATACGTCCACGTGAGTAAGCATCTGGAAGACCAGTTACAGTGTGAGCGTGACGAGCTCGACGGATATTTGAAGTGTAAGCACGGAAGATACCGTCGTTAACTGTTGTTACGTATTTAGTGAAGATTTCGTGAACAGCTGGATCTGGTTCGTATCCATTTTCTTTCAAAGTCGTTTCAGCCATACGGATACCACCTTTTGGCATGAAGTTCAATTTGAAGAGTTCATCGTTTTGGATACCAAAAATCAATTCGTTTTCTTTGTCGATAAATCCAGCAGGAATATCAGCAATAGATGTTGGACGAGTATCCATTGGGAAACGAGTTTCTTCGTAATGTGCTTTTGTTTCTTCTACGATTTTTTTGATGTGAAGCGAACGTTCTGTTGGTCCAGCAAGGAAACTTTCATCTCCATCGTAAGGTGTGTAGTTAGCTTGAACGAAGCGAGAAATACTTGCTTTTTCTTTCCAATCTACGCCTTTGAAGCCTTCCCAAGCTTTATCAAAAATATCTTGTGCTTCAACAACTGTCTTAACAACCATGTTAATGTCCTCATTTTTCTTTCTAGCAACAACCATCTGTTACATTCATAAATCAAGTATACCACACAGTAACCGATTTCAACAAGAAGAAAACAGCCTTTTTAGCGCTTTCTTTTATAATACAGTTTGACAAACAGGGTTATCTGTGTTATAATTTTGAAAAGTTAAATGAAAACAGGAAAAGGGGTCTAATAAACTTAGATAGTTTATAAAGTTAAGGGGGACTTATCATGAAAAAAAGTAAAAATATTACGGGCTTTGATTTTCTGTGGCTAGCCTTGTATACTACTGCTGCCTTTTTATTTGAATTATTACTGGTGACAGTGGAAGGATTTTGGGGGATTTCACTTTATCACGCAACAAAGTTCCAGATGATTGCTCACTGGATAGTGACTAGCTTGGGCTGGTTTGGTTTCGGTTTCGGTATTATTGCTCTGGCTAAAAAACAAACTGGCTTTGACCTTTTGAAAACGGAGAAAAAAACTGTATCTGTTTGGCAATGGTTGACGATTGTCTTGAGTTTTATCCTTGTTACACTTGTCCAATACTGGGATTGGAAGGGTTTCAAAATTTTGATTGAATTTCAGCATTTAGGTTGGATGAAGTTTCTATTTCAATATATCTACTATACTGCTGAAAGTTTCCTGATCTCTCTGGTACTGGTTTTCGGACAAAAAGCTTTTGAGACTTGGTTTAAAAATGATAAAATTCCCTATGGCGGTATTCTCTTAGGTTTGACATGGGGCTTGATGCATATCTTGTCAAAGGGAAGTGTCTTGACAGGAATATTAACTTGTTTGGCTGGTTTTCTATTCGGAAGTGTTTATCTCCTAGTGAATAAAGATTACAAGAAGACTCTCGTTATTGTTACTTGCTTATTTATGCTTTAAAAAATTCTAGGAGACGGCATGTTAATTTTTCCGCTTATCAATGACACATCGCGAAAAATCATCCATATTGACATGGATGCCTTTTTTGCTTCTGTGGAAATCAGAGATAATCCTAAGTTAAAGGGTAAACCTGTCATCATTGGGAGCGATCCCAGACAAACAGGTGGTCGAGGAGTCGTTTCTACCTGTAGCTATGAGGCACGAGCTTTTGGTGTTCATTCAGCCATGAGTTCTAAGGAAGCTTATGAACGTTGTCCTCAAGCTGTTTTTATCTCAGGAAATTATGAAAAATACAAGACTGTGGGACTTGAGATTCGAGCTATTTTTAAACGCTACACTGATTTGATTGAACCTATGAGTATTGACGAGGCTTACTTGGATGTGACGGAAAATAAACTCGGTATCAAGTCAGCCGTCAAAATAGCCCGCCTCATCCAACAAGATATCTGGCAGGAGCTACACCTGACAGCTTCTGCTGGTGTTTCTTATAACAAATTTTTAGCTAAAATGGCTAGTGACTATCAAAAGCCACATGGTTTGACAGTTATCCTCCCAGATCAGGCTCAAGACTTTCTCAAACAAATGGACATTGCTAAATTTCACGGTGTGGGCAAAAAAACAGTTGAACGGCTTCATGAAATGAGCATTTATACTGGTGAAGACTTATTGGCCGTCTCAGAAGTCACTTTAATCGATCGGTTCGGCAGACTCGGTTTTGACCTTTATCGAAAGGCAAGGGGCATTCATAACTCACCGGTCAAGTCCGATCGCATTCGCAAGTCCATTGGCAAGGAAAAAACCTACGGAAAAATCCTGCAAGTAGAAGAAGACATCAAAAAAGAGCTGACTCTTCTCTCAGAAAAGGTAGCTCACAATCTCAGCACGCAGGACAAAGCTGGAAAAATCATTATCCTTAAAATACGATATGCTGACTTCTCTACTCTAACTAGACGAAAAAGCCTCCCACAAGCGACACAGGACGCTATTCAGATTTCTCAAACTGCCCTTCAACTCTACGAAGAACTAGCTGAAAAAGAAAAAGGCATCCGTTTACTAGGAGTCACAGTAACAGGATTTTAAAAAGCTTGAAGGAAGATTCCCTCAAGCTTTTTCTTATACAAATAAACGCACAAAACTATAGAGCAACAAGACACTACCGAGTACGATACGGTATTTACCAAAGAGGGTAAAGTCGTGCTTCTTCACATAGCCAGTCAAGAAGCGAATAGCAACCATGCTGACCGCGAAGGCAACACCCATAGCAACCAAAAGCAGGAATAGTTGTCCAAAACTCAAAAGTTGACCTGCTTTTATAAATTTAAAAATCTTTAAAGCACTAGCCCCAAACATAACAGGAATTCCGAGGTAGAAGGTAAACTCTGTTACGACAGAGCGACTTGTTCCATTCAACAAACCACCAACAATCGTCGCACCTGAACGGCTCGTTCCAGGAAAGAGGGCGAGAACTTGGAAGAGCCCAATGTAAAGGGCTGTTTTATAAGGTAACTTGTCTAGCTCTGTTACTGTTGGTTCAATGGCTTGCGCCTTATTTCGTTTTTCAAGATAGATAAAGGCAACACCATAGATAATCAACATAATCGCAACTGAAACCATGTTATGGAAGTTGGCATCAAACCAATCATCTAGTTTAAAAACCAATAGCAAAGGCAAGGTCGCAACCAAGACTTTTGACCACAATTGCCAGGTTCTACGAACCTCAACCTTAGTTTTACCAGGTTTGAAAGGATTAAGCTTGTTAAAGTAAATGACCATAACCGCTAAGATAGCGCCGAGCTGAATGACAACATTAAACATGGACATGAAGGCTTCATTTTGGTCCTTGTATTGTACAAATTCTTCAACCAAGATCAAGTGACCAGTACTTGAAATGGGCAACCATTCTGTAATTCCTTCAACAATCCCAAAAAAGATCGACTTCAAAATTTCAATAAGATACATGTATTACTCCTTTTTCTGTCCTCTATTATAGCATAATTTCGGATTCTGCGATAGATTTTTTAGAAAGCACCGATGCTACCACCGCCTCCGCCTCCTGAGAATCCTCCACCTGAAGAACCACTTCCAGAAGAGACGGAGTAATTGCTTGCTGTATTTGCGACCGCTGCATAGTATTTCATCTGTCCAGTATAGGTATGAAGTTGCGCATACCAGCCATAGACAATGTAACTGTCCAAGTCTGGATTCTCAAGATGGATTTGCCGAACTTTCATTAATTGGCTGACCTTCTTGGCATAACCAAAAATAGTCGCATAGACCAGAAGGCGATTCCAAAGGACGATACTCTCCAACTCAGCCTTGTCTAGACGGGCGATATTGCGAAGCATGTTTTCAAAACTCTTCCAGTGATAGTAAACCTCTGCCCCTTCATCTGTCAAGACGCCATTATCATAATACCCGTATGTTACAACATAAATTAGCACTAAAATAATGGAAGCAAGTAATCCCAAAAAGAGGAGGTAGAACGAAACAAAACCATACGTATTCCAACTACAGTAGAAGAATAGCCAGCTCCCTACGGCTGAACAAATTAATCCAATCCACATAGCCAGAGATAGTTTCTTCTCACCCGTACTCAAAGGACGGTAATAATTTGGAATACGCAACGCATGCACCTTGTCTTTGACGCGCTTTTCAATGTTAGAGATGCGTCTATCAAACGAACGTTTCAGCTGCTTTCCTATCTCCTGAACCTGCTTTGCATCCTTTTTAGAAACTCCACGATAAATACTTGGTGAAACCTGATAATCTGAAAACAGATCCGAAATTGCTAACTCTTTCTTATCTGAAAAGCAAAGTGTCAGACATTCCTTCTCAAAATTTGCCAATCCACTTTCATTTATGATTTTAAGAATTGGTTCTTTTTCCCCTTTCTTAATAGCCAAATGCCCTCTATCTACTAGATCCAGCAAAGTAGCCTGAATGACTCGTTCAAATGTAAAACGACCAAATCCTTTTGCTCCCGGTTTCATTTCGCTCAGTGATAATGAATATACACTCTCTGCTAAAACCATTGGTGGCCAATCCATAGGTGGCTCATAGAGACGATGGTTCTTAGCAAATTTCTTCTTAGGACTAATTTCTTTTTTGAAACGTTTATAAAAGATTAAACCGACAAACAGAAGAGCCGTCAAAACAATTGGAATAAACCACATCATCACGATCTTGTCCGAAGCTTTTTCACTTGCTATTTCAAGCTCAGCTCTTTTAAACCAAATGAGGTTATCAGATACCAAGCCTTGATCTGGAGCTTCTGAGAAAGCACTTCTCGGCCAGTAAGCATGTAGTTCCACCTGACGATTTCTCGGAAGATCTTTCATCTTGACCTGGTAGAAATCATTTACCTTTTTGACACTAGCTTCCTTAAAGAGTTTTCCTGTATGGAAATAGAGTTTTTCTGCTGGATTTTCAGAGCTGACCTTGAACTCAAACTCTTTAATATCTCCAGAACTATCTGTCAAGGGTTGCCAATTTAACTCCGCTATATCCCTGTATAAGAAGAGAAGATTTGATAGTTTCCAGGTAACCGTCACCCGAACAGTATCTCCAGCATATCCAGCATTGTAAATTTTTACCTTATAGCCATCCTCTTCCTCCATAGTATAAAAGGAAACATTTTGAATAATTTGCCCATTTTTCGACACCTGAACGGTCGGGTCGGGATCAATGTCAAATCCTTCTGGCATTTTCCCAGCTTTTCCCAGTCCAACTAGCTGACCATTATAATCATCTCCAAAACGGTAGGTGATTGTTTCCTTAAAAATTGCAGTATTATCTGCATGAATATTCAAATCACCCTGATAGGATAAGATATCAAAGTCTACTGCAAAAACTAAGCTCGGTACAAATAATAAACAAGCAAATACCAAAGTCACCAGCCATCTTTTTTTCATAATTAATTCCCTTTCAATCTTTTCACCATTATATCATTTTTTATAAGTAAAGGCTTACTTGTATTGAAAATCTCACCATTTTTAGATACAATAGAGAGAAGTCATTTTTAGACTAGAAATAGGAGAAAACATGAAAAAATTATGCTTATCTATCCTTGCTAGCCTAGCCCTTACCTTAGGACTAGTTAGCCAAGTCCAAGCCGACGAATATTTACGCATCGGGATGGAGGCAGCTTACGCTCCCTTCAACTGGACTCAAGACGACGATAGTAACGGCGCCGTCAAAATCGACGGTACCAACCAATATGCCAACGGCTACGATGTTCAAATTGCTAAAAAGATTGCCAAAGACTTAGGCAAGGAACCTTTGGTCGTAAAAACCAAATGGGAAGGACTTGTTCCAGCCCTTACTTCTGGCAAAATTGATATGATCATTGCCGGTATGAGCCCAACTGCTGAACGCAAACAAGAAATTGCTTTTTCAAGCAGTTACTATACTAGCGAACCGGTTCTATTGGTAAAAAAGGACTCTGCCTATGCGAATGCCAACTCTTTGGAAGACTTTAGCGGAGCAAAAATCACGTCTCAACAAGGTGTTTACCTTTATGATTTGATTTCTCAAATTCCAGGTGCCAAAAAAGAAACAGCTATGGGTGACTTCGCCCAAATGCGTCAAGCTCTGGAGGCCGGTGTTATAGATTCCTATGTTTCGGAACGCCCTGAAGCACTAACTGCTGAAGCCGCTAACTCTAAGTTCAAGATGGTCCAAGTAGAACCTGGTTTCAAAACTGGAGAAGAAGATACAGCTATCGCCATTGGACTTCGTAAAGATGACGGCCGTATCAGCCAAATCAATGCTAGTATTGAAACCATCTCTAAGGATGAGCAAGTAGCCCTCATGGATCGTATGATTCAGGAGCAACCTGCCGAAGCCACAACAACTGAAGAAAGTAGCAGTAATTTCTTCAACCAAGTTGCTAAAATTCTTTCTGAAAACTGGCAACAGCTATTGCGTGGTGCTGGTATCACACTCTTAATCTCAATCATCGGAACTATCGTAGGTCTCATTATCGGTCTTGCCATTGGTGTCTTCCGTACGGCTCCTCTCTCGGAAAACAAAGCCATTTACAGCCTACAAAAACTAGTCGGTTGGATTCTCAATGTCTATATTGAAATCTTCCGTGGTACACCGATGATTGTTCAATCCATGGTTATCTACTATGGGACTGCTCAAGCTTTCGGTATCAATCTAGACCGTACACTGGCTGCTATCTTTATCGTCTCAATCAACACGGGTGCCTATATGACAGAAATCGTTCGTGGTGGTATTCTAGCAGTCGACAAGGGACAGTTCGAAGCTGCAACCGCTCTTGGTATGACCCACAATCAAACCATGCGTAAGATTGTCCTTCCTCAGGTTGTCCGTAATATTCTACCTGCTACTGGTAATGAGTTTGTCATCAATATCAAAGATACCTCTGTATTGAACGTTATTTCAGTTGTCGAGCTTTATTTCTCAGGAAATACTGTAGCGACTCAAACCTATCAATACTTCCAGACCTTTACCATCATTGCAGTGATTTACTTTGTCCTCACCTTCACTGTGACCCGTGTCCTACGTTTTATCGAACGCTATATGGACATGGACACTTACACTACAGGTGCTAACCAAATGCAAACGGGGGATTTGAAAAAATGACACAACCAATCCTTGAAATCAAACACCTAAAAAAATCCTATGGACAAAATGAAGTGCTAAAAGACATTTCTCTCACCGTCCATAAAGGAGAGGTTATTTCCATCATCGGAAGCTCGGGAAGCGGAAAATCAACCTTCCTTCGTTCGATTAATTTACTAGAAACACCTACAGGAGGAGAGATTCTCTATCGCGGAGAAAATGTCCTGGAAAAAGGCTATAACCTCACCCATTATCGTGAAAAGCTCGGTATGGTTTTCCAATCTTTCAATCTCTTTGAAAATCTGAATGTCCTCGAAAATACCATCGTCGCCCAAACGACAGTACTCAAACGTGACCACTCTGAAGCTGAAAAAATTGCCAAAGAGAATCTTGAAAAAGTTGGTATGGGAGAACGTTACTGGCAAGCCAAGCCGAAGCAACTTTCAGGTGGACAAAAGCAACGTGTAGCTATCGCTCGTGCACTCTCTATGAATCCTGAAGCCATTCTCTTCGACGAACCAACATCTGCCCTTGACCCCGAAATGGTCGGAGAAGTCCTCAAAATTATGCAGGATTTGGCTCAAGAAGGCTTGACCATGATTGTTGTAACCCACGAAATGGAATTTGCTCGCGACGTCTCCCATCGTGTCATCTTCATGGACAAGGGAATCGTTGCTGAAGAAGGCAAGCCAGAAGACCTCTTCACGAACCCTAAAGAAGAACGGACAAAAGAATTCCTTCAGCGTTATCTCAGTTAATAAATAAAGACTGCATACAGAATGCAGTCTTTTTAGTTTGTAATTGTAAAGAAAAGGCAGACTCGATTCAGGAATCTGCCTGTAACCACAGTTCAATCTGCAAATTTTTCATGATTTTTTTCATAGAAATCGATTAAACTAAGAGCTGTTTCAAATGAAATATTTTTAACTTTTGCGCGTCCTTGTGCTAGAGCAATGATAGACATTTCACGCGCATTCGTTTCTTTAGAGATACGGTAACCTGTGATCTTCTTATCACGAACCCAGCCAACAACTGCTTCTACCTTTTCAAAGTTTGACTTAACCATGTTCTTCTCCTGAATTATTCTTTACAATTCTTAATTGTATACGTTTTTATTTCATCTGTCAATAAAAAAACATATATTCGTCACAACTATATTATTCTGCATATTTTCATTTAGCTTTTAAAGCCGATAATATATGAGTTCTTATATCCTCAACTCCATTAGGATTTGCCGGTAGGAAGATTGTATTATTACCTTCTTTTTCTGCAAAATTATTCAATGTATCTAAATACTGGTTCGTTAATAGGATAGACATGATTTGTTCTTCAGTCAGCTCAACATTAGCTCCCTTTAACTCTTTGATAGAATCAGCCAGTCCGTCAACAATCGCTTTACGCTGTTCTGCAATCCCTACACCATGTAGGCGATCTTTTTCTGCTTCTGCTTCTGCTGCGGTCACGATCTTAATCTTATCTGCTTCAGCAAGTTCTTGCGCTGCAACTCTCTTACGTTGAGCTGCATTGATTTCATTCATTGATTGTTTTACTTCAGCATCAGGTTCAACCTTAGTAATCAGCGTTTTGACAATGATATACCCATACGTAGACATTTCTTCTGCCACTTGTTTTTGAACTTCTAAGGCGATTTCATCCTTCTTCTCAAACAACTCATCTAGGGTTAACTTTGGTACAGATGAGCGCAAAGCATCTTCAATATAGGATTTGATTTGGGCTTCTGGACGCATCAATTTATAATAGGCATCTGTGACATTGTTTTCATTCACTCGATACTGAGTTGCCACATTCATCGTTACAAATACATTATCTTGCGTCTTTGTCTCTACAACGATTTCACTCTGCAACAAGCGTAGTTGTACTCTTGCCGCAATTCTATCAATCCCAAAGGGAGCCCGCAAATGAATACCACTATTGCTCAACTTTTGGTATTTACCAAAGCGTTCTATAATAGCGACAGATTGTTGTCGTACCACATATACAGAACTAATCGTAATCACTGATGCAATCACCACTAAAATCAATACAACAAGTAAAATTTGTAAAACCATGGGAATCTCCCCCTTTCATCACCCTCATTATAACACCATCGTTATCATTACGCAAATAATATGATAATAATTTTATTTTAGTTTAAACTAGCATATTATACAGTGTTTCATTTCCATTCAAATTAATATAAGACGGGTCAAACTTTTCCATTCGATGAATCAATCCAGCATAATCATGCTTATTGGCAAGAGCAATCCCAATCAATACAGGACCCGTCCCCTTACTTGCTCGTTTGATATATTCAAAACGAGTGATGTCATCATTTGGCCCCAAAATGTCATTTACAAACTCTCGTAGAGCTCCAGGACGCTGTGGGAAATTCACTACAAAGTAATGCTTGATTCCATCGTAAATCAAGGCACGTTCTTCCATCTCTGGCATACGGTTGATATCGTTATTTCCCCCAGAAATGATACAACAAATCGTCTTTCCTTTGATATAGTCTGATAAAACTTCCAAGGCTGCAACACTAGCAGCCCCAGCTGGTTCTGCTACAATTCCTTGCTTGGAATAAAGATCAATCAAGGTTTCAGAAATCAATCCCTCGTCCACCCCAATCAGCGTTTCAACATTCTGACGGGTCGCTTCATAGGTCAACTGTCCAACCTTCTGTACAGCTATCCCATCAGCAAACTTATCAATCTCTTTGAGTTTAACTGGACCTCCCGCCTCAAAGGCAGCCTTCATAGAGCGAGCACCATTGGCTTCTACACCAATTACTTCGATAGCGGGATTGGTTTCTTTGATATAGGTCGAAACACCGGCAATCAATCCACCACCGCCTACTGGCACGAGTACTGTATCAAAATCAATAGACTCTTTACGGGCTTCTTCAAGAATTTCATAAGCGACAGTCCCTTGACCTGCTTGGACATGAGTATCATCAAAAGGATCAATGAAGGTACGGTTTTCCGACAGTGTAAATTCTTGAGCTGCTTTAGCTGAGGCATCAAAGGTATCTCCAACTAACTTGATTGTCACAAAATCACCACCAAAAAAGCGAACCTGTCCAATCTTTTGTTGCGGTGTTGTGATGGGCATAAAGATGGTTGCAGGAATCTTCATCTCATTACAAGTATAGGCGACACCTTGGGCGTGATTTCCTGCAGAGGCACAGACTACACCACGCTCACGTTCTTCTTTTGATAGTTGAGAAATGGCATAATAGGCTCCGCGAATCTTAAAGGAACGAACACGCTGGGCATTTTCCTTCTTCAAATAAATCTTAGCACCATACTTCTCCGATAAATAATGATCATAATCAAGCGGAGTATTGACTACTACACCACTCAATACTTTGTGGGCTTTCACCACGTCTTTTGCACTTAGCATTGTCTCCTCCTCAAATACTGTTTAAGATAAAAAGCGAGTTAGGTACCCCCAACTCGCCTTCTGTTTTCTTCACAAGAATTAGTTGTAGATTTTGAATGCGTCGTCGTCATTTTTACCAACGAATGGCATTGCTTTACGCAATTCAGCACCAACTTTTTCAATTTCAAGGTTAGCTGCTTGTTCACGGTAAGCAGTCAATTTTGGACGTCCAGCCTTGTAGTCATTTACAAAGTCATTTGCAAATTTACCATTTTGGATATCTGCCAAGACAGCTTTCATGTTTTCTTTAACTTGCTCAGTAATCACACGTGGACCTGATACATAGTCACCGTATTCAGCAGTGTTAGAAATTGATTGACGCATTTTCTTGAATCCACCTTCATAGATCAAGTCAACGATCAATTTCATTTCGTGAAGAACTTCAAAGTAAGCCAATTCTGGGGCGTATCCTGCTTCTGTCAAGACTTCAAAACCTGCTTCGATAAGGGCAGTCAAACCACCACAAAGTACAGCTTGTTCACCAAACAAATCTTCTTCAGTTTCTTCTTTGTAAGTTGTTTCAAGCAAACCAACACGAGCTGCTCCAACACCTTTACACCAGTCCATAGCAATATTTTTCGCATTTCCTGTAGCGTCTTGGTATACTGCATAAAGAGCTGGAACACCAAATCCTTCTTCGTAAGTACGACGTACCAAGTGTCCTGGTCCTTTAGGAGCACACATGAAGACATCTACATCTGCAGGAACTTTGATAAATTCAAAGTGGATATTGAAACCATGAGCAAATCCAACTGCATTTCCAGCTTCCAAGTTTGGAGCGATTTCTGCTTCGTACAATTCTTGTTGGATTTCGTCTGGTGCCAAGATCATAATAACGTCAGCCAATTTAGTTGCTTCTGCTACTGTGTAAGTGTCAAATCCATCTTCTTTTGCTTTGTCAAAAGATTTACCTGGACGCACACCGATGATGACATCACGACCTGAATCACGCAAGTTTTGCGCATGCGCATGTCCTTGTGAACCATAACCGATTACGGCGATTTTTTTACCGTCAAGTGCTGCTACTTTAACATCTTTTTCGTATTCCATTTGAACTGCCATAGTTTTTCTCTCTTTTCTATTTTTATTGCCTTATAGGCTGGTTTAACAAATTTATGCTGGATTTTATACTCATTGAAAATCTAAGAGTATTAGTCGCGGGTAAATCCAGTTGCACCCGTACGAGCGATATTTTTAATACCATATGGTCGAATCACTCGTAATAAAGCTTCACTCTTTTCAGCATTTCCCGTCATCTGGATGGTGATTGAGCTTGGAGCCACATCTACTACCGTTGCACGGAAAGGTTGGATAATGGCCAAGATTTCTGCACGCTTTTCAGCAGGAGCAGATACTTTTACCAAGATAACTTCTCTTTCCAAGTGTGGTTTATCTGTGATATCTCGAATGCGAATCACATCAATCTGACGATTCAGTTGTTTAATGATTTGCTCTACTTCATCGTGTGAAGCTACATCGATAATGATGGTAATCCGTGATACATCAGGATTCTCTGTCGCACCAACTGAGATACTCTCAATATTGACTTGACGACTTGAAAGGACACCTGTAAAACGATTGAGGACTCCTGAACGATTTTGTAGTTTTGCTGTTAACATTCTACGCATGGAACTTCACCCCCAACATCTCATGATTGCTCTTACCAGCTGGTACCATCGGTAAAACCTGTTCCTTACGAGAAATATCCACCTCGATAAACATGGGCACATCCTCCAGAATGACTTCTAGATCCTTCTCTAGCGTCTCCGGATTATCAAATTTATAGTTTTTGATGCCGTAAGCCTGTGCCATCAACTGGAAATCAGGAAGTGTATCAAAGACTGACTCGGAAGTTCTACCCTCATAGAAGGATTCCTGCCACTGACGAACCATTCCTAGTGAGTGGTTATTCAACATGACAACCTTAATCGGTACCTTGTAAATGTTCAAAATAGCTAGTTCCTGATTGGTCATCTGGAAGCCACCATCACCGACAAAAAGGATGACTTCTTTTTCCGGATTGGCAATCTTAGCACCGATTGCTGCAGGAACTCCAAATCCCATGGTACCTAAACCACCTGAAGTGACTAACTGGCGCTCATTTTGGTAAGGATAATACTGAGCCGTCCACATTTGGTGTTGACCAACGTCAGTTACAACAATGGCATCCCCATTCGTCAACTCACCGATGCGTTCAATAACGGCCTGCGGTTGAACCACACGTTCTTTCTTATCATAAGAACGAACTCGATTCTTGTCCTTGGTGACTTTTTCAATCCATTTCTCAGTATTGTTATGAACAGTTGGTTCTGCTAAAAGCATCTGCAAGGCTTTCTTAGCATCGCCCACCACAGGAATATCTGCTCTGATAATCTTGCCAATCTCAGCTGGGTCAATATCAATGTGGGCAACCTTAGCATTCTTCGCAAAGGTCTTAGGATTTCCAGTCAAGCGGTCATCGAAACGGCAACCAATACTAATCATAAAGTCGGCTTCCGTCATGGCAATATTAGCTGCGAAAGACCCGTGCATGCCTCCCATTCCAAGAAAGAGCGGATGATTCGTTGCAATCGTACCTTGTCCTAAAAGACTGGTCACGACTGGAATTTGGTAGCGTTCTGCAAACTCATTGAGTTCTGTAGCTGCTTCTGCATAACTAACTCCACCACCTGCTAATAAAACAGGTTTCTTGGCTTTTGACAATTGCTTCAAGATTTTCTTGATTTGCATGTCATTTGGCTCCAGAGTCGGCTGATAGCTTGGCAAATTCACTTCGGGTGAATAGATGAAATCTGTCTCTAAGGCAGATACGTCTTTTGGTAGGTCAATCACGACAGGCCCTGGACGACCTGTCGTTGCGATATGAACAGCTTCCGTAATGATGCGAGGAATATCTGCCGTCTCACGAACTTGGTAATTGTACTTAGTGATTGGCATGGTAATTCCCACGATATCCGCCTCCTGAAAGGCATCCTTCCCAATCCCTGCTCGCGCCACCTGACCCGTAAAGACCAAAAGGGGAACGCTATCGCTCATGGCATCTGCAATCCCTGTAATGGCATTTGTAGCTCCCGGTCCACTCGTGACGACAGCAACACCCAACTTTCCAGTTGATTTGGCATATCCTTCAGCTTCGTGCAAACAACCTTGCTCATGGCGTCCTAAAATGTGACGAATACCTTTAAAATTGTATATCGCATCATACAAAGGTAAGACTGCACCACCAGGATAGCCAAATATGGTATCAATTCCTAAATCACGAAGTGTTTCCAAAACTAGATCCGACCCCGTCTTAGGAGATTCTAAACTGATTTTCTCCATTGTTCCCCTTTCTCTTCTCTTAAAAATAGCTTGTTACTATCATACCATTTTTTCAAAAATTTTCAAGATAAAAGAAGCAATTTTCTGAATTTTCTATCTAAAGGTGTATTTATGAACTTTTTTATCATTTTTATTAACATATCATCAAAATAAGGAACTTTTCCTTACTTTCATTTATTAAATCAGTCTAATTTCTTCGTACATGGGATGTAAGTTGGCAAGATTTTCATTTAATTCCTAAATTTCCATAATATATTCAGCAGATATGCGTGCAATAAAGGTAATAAAAAAGGAAGCCACCAAGTGACTTCCTTCTATTGCGAAGACAGATTATTCTTCACCTTTGTTTTTCTTAATGATTTCTTCTTGTACTGACTTAGGTACATCTTCATAGTGGTCAAATACCATCATGAATGTACCACGTCCTTGAGATGCAGAACGAAGAACTGTTGCATAACCGAACATTTCAGCAAGTGGAACGTAAGCACGAACGATTTGGCTGTTACCGTGTGCTTCCATACCATCTACACGTCCACGACGAGCAGTTACGTGACCCATAACATCACCAAGGTTTTCTTCTGGAACAGTGATTGTTACAAGCATCATTGGTTCAAGGATAGCTGGTTGTGCAGTCTTAGTAGCTTCTTTAAGTGCAAGAGATGCAGCAATCTTGAAGGCAGTTTCAGATGAGTCGACATCGTGGTATGAACCATCGTAAAGTTTAGCTTTAACGTCAACAATTGGGTAACCTGCAAGAACACCGTTAGCCATTGCTTCTACAAGACCTTTTTCAACCGCTGGGATAAATTCACGAGGAACCACACCACCGACGATTGCGTTTTCAAATTCGAATCCTTTACCTTCTTCGTTTGGAGTAAATTCAATCCATACATCACCGAATTGACCTTTACCACCAGACTGACGTTTGAAGAATCCACGTGCTTGAGTAGAAGCGCGGAATGTTTCACGGTAAGATACTTGAGGAGCACCTACGTTCGCTTCAACTTTAAACTCACGACGCATACGGTCAACAAGGACGTCAAGGTGAAGCTCACCCATACCAGAGATAACTGTTTCACCAGTTTCAACGTTTGTTTCAACGCGGAATGTTGGATCTTCTTCAGCCAATTTTTGAAGAGCGATACCCATCTTGTCTTGGTCTGCTTTAGATTTTGGCTCAACCATCAATTGGATAACTGGTTCTGGAACGTCGATTGATTCAAGGATGATTTTAGCTTTTTCATCAGTCAATGAGTCACCAGTTGTCGTATCTTTCAAACCAACGGCAGCAGCGATATCACCTGAGTAAACAGTGTCGATTTCTTTACGGCTGTTAGCGTGCATTTGAAGGATACGTCCGATACGTTCACGTTTACCTTTAGAAGTATTCAATACGTATGAACCTGATTGAAGAACACCTGAGTAAACACGGAAGAATGTCAAACGACCTACGAATGGGTCTGTCATGATCTTGAAGGCAAGAGCTGCAAATGGCTCTTCATCAGATGCTGGACGAGTTTCTTCTTCATCTGTATCTGGGTTAACACCTTTGATTGCTGGGATGTCAAGTGGGCTTGGAAGGTAGTCGATAACCGCATCAAGCATCAATTGAACACCTTTGTTTTTGAAGGCAGAACCACACAATACTGGGAAGAATTCAACATTGATAGTAGCTTTACGGATACCCGCTTTCAATTCTTCGTTAGTGATTTCTTCACCTTCGAGGTATTTCATCATCAAATCTTCATCAGTTTCAGCAACTGCTTCGATCAATTTTTCACGGTATTCTTGTGCTTGTTCAAGATATTCAGCTGGAATATCCTCTTCAAGGATATCTGTACCAAGGTCGTTTGTATAGATTTCAGCTTTCATCTTGATCAAGTCGATGATACCACGGAAATCATCTTCAGCACCGATTGGCAATTGGATTGGGTGTGCATTTGCTTGAAGACGGTCGTGAAGTGTGCTTACTGAGTAAAGGAAGTCAGCACCGATTTTGTCCATTTTGTTGGCAAATACGATACGTGGAACTCCGTACTCAGTTGCTTGACGCCAAACTGTTTCAGTTTGAGGCTCAACACCTGATTGTGAGTCAAGAACGGTAACCGCACCGTCCAATACACGAAGAGAACGTTGTACTTCGATTGTGAAGTCCACGTGTCCTGGTGTGTCGATGATGTTTACGCGGTGGTTATTCCATTGAGCTGTTGTCGCAGCAGATGTGATAGTGATACCACGTTCTTGCTCTTGCTCCATCCAGTCCATTTGTGACGCACCTTCGTGAGTTTCACCGATTTTGTGGATTTTACCAGTGTAGTAAAGAATACGCTCAGTAGTTGTTGTTTTACCGGCATCGACGTGAGCCATGATACCGATATTACGAGTTTTTTCAAGTGAAAATTCGCGTGCCATGAGGTTTGTTTCTCCTATTTATTTTAATTTCTATTCTATTATAACACGATTTTAATAAAAACGGATAGGCAGGACCTACCCGTTCTCAATGTTTTCATGTTATTGTTGGTTTCAACTTACGAGCTGGTAAGTTGAGTTGAACTCGAGCTAAAGTTAATTAGCCGAGTTGAGCCGGAACGGGATGCTGTGTGAAAAAGATAAACTTCTTTGTATTCGTCGAATACTGCGTCAGTTTCCTATTTTCACCTTGCATTCTTACCGTTCCTAGCATCATAATTGAACTCGGGCTGAAAGCTCGGAAAATAGATAAGCTTTCCTAGAATCTTTGATTCTGCGTCAAGCTTCCTAATTTTCAGTCGCTTTTTTAACACCCTCAGTATCTTATTCTTACCAACGGAAGTGTGCGAAGGCACGGTTAGCTTCAGCCATACGGTGAGTGTCTTCACGTTTCTTAACTGCTGCACCAGTGTTGTTCGCAGCGTCCAAGATTTCTTTCGCAAGACGGTCTTGCATTGTGTGTTCACCACGAAGGCGAGCAATGGTTACCAACCAACGAAGTCCAAGTGTTGTACGACGTTCTGGGCGAACTTCAACTGGGACTTGGTAGTTAGATCCACCAACACGACGTGCACGTACTTCAAGTACAGGCATGATGTTTTCCATAGCTGTTTCAAATACTTCAAGTGCATCGTTGCCAGTAGCTTCTTTGATTTGCTCAAAAGCACCGTAAACGATTGAAGCAGCTGTACCACGTTTACCATCAAGCATAACGCGGTTGATAAGACGAGTAACTAGTTGTGAATTGTAAAGCGGATCTGGCAATACGTCACGTTTTGGAGCTCTATTTTTACGACTCATTTCTCTTTATCCCCTTTCCTTATGCTTTTGGACGTTTAGTACCGTATTTAGAACGGCCTTGTTTACGATCGTTAACACCTGCAGTATCAAGTGCACCACGGACGATATGGTAACGTACCCCTGGAAGGTCTTTTACACGTCCACCACGAAGAAGCACCACGCTGTGTTCTTGCAAGTTGTGTCCGATACCTGGGATGTAGGCAGTAACTTCGATAAGGTTACTCAAACGTACACGAGCGAATTTACGAAGGGCAGAGTTAGGTTTTTTAGGTGTCATTGTTCCAACACGAGTTGCAACACCACGTTTTTGTGGTGAAGAAACGTTTGTTTGAACTTTTTTATGACTGTTGTAACCAACGTTCAAAGCTGGTGATTTAGATTTTTCTACTTTTGATTTACGCGGTTTGCGAACCAATTGGTTAATTGTAGGCATCTACATTCTCCTGTGTTTTTTTATTTTTGGTGATGATACACTTGGTGACAGCTACCATCTGTGTGTACTTTTGCAACATTTGTCAGCACGTCCCTGTACACTTTTGAGAGACCAAAAGTAAAAAGTACCGTCTATTATTATAACACAATTTTCCCTTCGTTGTCAAGATATTTTTCATTTTTATTCTGATCTTTTAACTCTTTGACACTGGCTTTCGCCGCTTTTCTAAACAAAAAAAGGAGGCAATTTTGCCTCCTCCTTTCTAGTATAGATTTCCTTCAATTTAGCAATCATTTGAGTTGTTATCAAAGCCAACCAGATTCTTTTGCGATGTTGGCCGCCTCTGTTCGATTACCAGCATCTAGTTTCGAAAGAATATTGGTGACATAGTTTCGGACGGTTCCATTTGATAGATAGAGTTGGTCTGCGATTTCTTGATTAGACAAGCCCCGAGCGATTCCCTTTAAAACAGCGATTTCTTGCTCTGTTAACGGATTGGGGTGCGCCATCACCACTTCCATCAATTCAGGCGAATATTCCTTACGTCCTTCAAGAACAGTGTGCAAGGTTTGCATGAGGTCTGCAATGCTTCTTTCTTTCAAGACATAAGCATCTACTCCAGCCTTGACCGCGCGTTCAAAATATCCGGGGCGCTTGAAGGTCGTCACCACAACTATCTTTGTTTCTAACTTTTCTGCTCGAATCCACTCCAAGACTTCGAGGCCAGTCTTAACAGGCATTTCTACGTCAAGAATGGCGATATCCACAGACTCTTTTTCTAGGAGTTGAATTGCTTCTTGCCCATTCTTGGCTTGTATGACAGTCTCTACATCTGGTTGAAAGGTAAGCAACTGGCACATAGCATCTCGCAACATACTTTGATCTTCTGCAACAAGTAGTTTCATCTTAGTTTCTCTCCTTATAAGGTAGTCGAACATGCACTTCAGTCGGATGTTTCTGACTGATCACTTTTACTTCTCCTGAAAAAGGAAGGACACGGTCTCTAACGGTATGAAGTTCATCTCCTTTTAGAGAAGCAAATCCACAGCCATTATCTCTCACTGTTAGAATGAGTTCTTTCTCTGTTCGTTCTAATTTTAAGTAGGCTTTCGATGCTTTGGCATGTTTGATGATGTTGGTCACTAACTCAAGTAAAATCATGGAGGCCGTTGATTCTAACTCCTGAGTTAGGCTAGCTGTATCTAGTTGGTGATTGATTTCCGTTTCAATTCCTGCAATTTCCAGCATTTTTTTAACAGTCGCAAATTCGGAAGCAAGGGTTCTTGTTTTAAGATTTTCGATAATTGTACGAACTTCATTCATGGATTCTTTACTGATCTGATGAATTTCTTTTAATTCTTTTTCCACTTGAGGATAGGCCTGCATTTGGAGAAGCTGGAGGGCAAGGTCCGTCTTCACACTCAACATGGCAAAAGTATGGCCTAGGCTGTCATGGAGGTCCTGACCGATACGACTGCGTTCATTTTCAGCCAAGAAAAGATTAAGCTTGGCATTTTGTTTCATCTTTTCTTCTTTTAACTCTTCTGCTATCCGAATTCGATAGAGACCAAAAGTCAAGGCATCAGAAAAGACAAAAGTCACCAAGAAAAAGAGCAGTTGCCAGGGACTAACTTGATCGACCATATAAATCCCTGTCAAAATCAACGGTTGCAAGACAATAAAACTGACAAAACGCCAAGAGTGAAAAGATATCTCATCCAGTTGGTAAATGAGGAGGTTTGATAAATAAAAGATAAACCAAGCGAAGCTCCCATTCAGCCAGACGGAACTGTAAAAAATGTAGGCAAGCATGATCCACCAAGCCAGCCACTGCACGGTGCGATTCTGACTGACTAAAACCGAATAGAAAGCTAGGACAAAAAGTAGAGTCCATAACAAGGTTAAAAGCGGGTACTCTCCAACGATGACACCCGCTATAGGAAAGATGATAAACACTGTTGAAATATGAAACATATAATGAGTGTTTTTTAATTTTTCCAACATAGATTTATTTTACCTCGATCCGTTTTTTCAGTTGAATGACCAAGACACCAAAGAAAACTGTATAACCTAGTACAACCAAGGCAGCAAGAATGTTAAACTCGTGGTGCTCCAAATAAGTAGAGACAACCTGCATCAGTTGATAGGTTGGGGTCAGTTTTCCAATGGATTGGAGCCATTCTGGGAAGGAACTCAAAGGGAACCAGAGTCCACCGAGGACAGCCAAAGCAATGTAGGCAATATTTCCAATAACCGTCATCAGTTGGGCGCTGGGAAGCAAGCTCACCAATACCCCCATGCTGATAAAGACCACGCTTCCGACCAGCAAAACAACTCCAATCACCAACCAATCAAGCCAAGGCAGAGTAACTCCTCGAACAAAGTGACCAACCGAAAAGACAACTATAATTGATAACAAGAAAGTCAGCAGAGTACTGAACAATTTTGATACATAATATTCTACCATAGATACAGGAGAATGTTGAAGCAATTTTTGCCAGTTATTCGTCTTATCAGACTCGAGTGTGCTAGGGATACTGAAAAAGGCGCTTGACATGATACTAAAGAGCGTCATGGCAAAAAGATAGGCTTTAAGAACAATTTCTGGAACATCTGATCCTGACATCATACCAGAAAATATAAGGTAAAACACACTTGGAAGTCCGATGGATAGCAAGTAGTAGACGGCTTGCCGTTTCATCTGAATAATTTCCACTTTCATGAGACTTATCATATTTTTCATCGTCAATCTCCTTTAATCTTGAGTCGTTTCGAAGATACTGTCTAAGAGAGTTCGATTCCGAACTTCAATTTCTTCGATCGTGCAGCCCTGTTCTTGCAAGGCTTTCCATACCTGGCTAGCTTCTTTGGTGGTGAAGGAAAGGGCATTTTGCTTGATTTCAATCTCTTGAACTTGGTCTAAAGTTCTGATAACTTCATGATAAGTTAGAGGTACCGTAAAATGTTTTTCTTGTTCTTCACCACGCATGGCATAAGGAGTCGTATCGCGAATCAATTCTCCCTTGTGGAGAACCAAAATGCGGTCAGCCGTATGCTCTACCTCTTCGATATAGTGAGAAGAATAGACAATGGTGACACCATTTTTCTTTAACTGATTGACAATTTCCCAAAAATGCTGACGTGTCGAGGTATCCATTGCAGCAGTCGGCTCATCTAAAAATAGAATTTTCGGACGACCTATTAAAGACAACACAAAAGAGAACAAACGTTTTTGCCCACCAGATAACTTGCCCGCTAGCTGATTTTTCTGCTTGTCTGAGAATCTCAGCAAGTCATCAATTTCTTTGTCTGAAAGACTGTCGGGATAAAGTGACTTGAAAAATGATAGAAGTTCTTTCACTTTCAAGCTTTGAACAACTGCATTTTCTTGGGGTAAGACAGAAATAAGCTGCTTTAATCGAGGATCTGTTGGTGCAAAGCCTTGAATGGCGACCTGACCTGAGCTCATGAACTTGTCGCCCAAGAGGCAATCAATCAAGGTTGTTTTTCCTGCTCCGTTAGGCCCGATCAAGGCGACACATTCACCATCGTTGATTTCAAAGGAGATGTTCCGCAAGATCTCCCTGTCTTTTATTTTCTTACTCAATTTCTCAACTTTAATCACAGTCATGAGATTCTCCTTTCAACCACTTCATTCCCATAGGGAAAACGACAAAAATCATAAACCCAAAACCCCAAGCACCACGAATGAATTGGCGAAGCAAGGTTTGGTCAAACCAACCAGTACACATTTCCACTAACCATACCAAGAGTGACAGGCCGATAAAGAAATAGATGATTGCTTTTTTCATTCCTCAAACTCCTTTTTCACATCTTTGACTAATTTCAAACCCTCTCTGACAAGCCAAGACATCATTCCAAAGCCAGCAAATAGCTCCCAAGGAAAATGATAGAAACCCTCGTCCAATCCTGAAAACATGAGATAGGTCATAACTCCTGCTGCTACTAAACTCACTGCGACAATCATTTTATTTTTCATTTTTTCTTCCTCCATTTCATACTTCAATTATAGTCTTTTGAAGTTGGCGGAGCTAGATGCTTCTGTCACTAGGAAATATGACAAATGTCATAAAAAAAAGAAAGTTGCAAAATCAACTTTCTTTTTAATCAATTAAATTTTTATTCCACACTGAAAAGATATGGATATACAGGTTGTTGACCTTGGTGAATTTCTACTTCAATATCTTCAAATTCTTCTGCGATTTCTTGGGCAATTTCATTGGCAAGTTCTTCGCTTCCATCTTCACCGACATAGAAAGTCACGATTTCACTATCTTCGTCCAACATATGTTTCAAGGTTTCTGTCAAGGTTTGGTGCATGTCAGGATTTGACACAAGGATTTTTCCATCGACCATACCAAGATTGTCATTTTCATGGATCTCTAAGCCATCAATCGTTGTATCACGCACAGCTGTTGTGACGCTTCCGCTAACGACGTCGCCAAGGGCTGCAGTCATACGTTCTTGGTTTTCTTCGATAGACTTACTAGGATCAAAGGCAAGAAGACTTGTCAAACCTTGAGGAATTGTACGTGCTTCTACTACAACAGCTGGTTGTTCAAGCACTTCAGCCGCAGACTGAGCTGCCATAAAGATATTTTTGTTGTTCGGCAAGAAGATGATGTTGCGAGCATTAACCTGTTCAACAGCCTTGATAAAGTCTTCTGTTGAAGGGTTCATCGTCTGCCCGCCTTCGATAACATAATCCACACCTTGGGCACGGAAGATATCTGCTAAACCTTGACCAGCTACTACTGCGATAAGGGCATACTCTTTTGTTTTAACAGGCTTGTTGCCTTGAGTTGCTTCTTTTTCAACTTGCGCTTCGTGTTGATTACGCATGTTGTCCACTTTTACTTTGATCAAGCTACCATATTTGAGACCTTCTTGCATGACAAGACCTGGATCTTCTGTATGGACGTGAACTTTGACGATTTCATCATCATTGACAACAAGGAGCGAGTCACCGAGTTCATTCAAGTAGTTACGAAATTCATCGTAGTCAAAGTCCTTAGAATAAGTTGGACCTTGTTTGAGAGCTACCATGATCTCCGTACAGTAACCGAAGGTAATATCCTCAGTTGCCACATGACCTGCTACAGACTTGTGGTGCTCTGCATTGATCATTTCACTCATGTTGGCAGGAGTAGCTACAAAGTCTTCAGAAGCACTGTATTCACCAGTAAGAGCTGAAAGGAATCCTTCGTAGATGAAGACCAAACCTTGACCACCTGAGTCTACCACACCAACTTCCTTAAGGACTGGAAGCATTTCTGGTGTCTTAGCCAAAGCTGCTTTTGCGCCTTCCAAGGCTGCACGCATGACCTCAACAGCATCATCTGTCTCCTCGGCTTTTTTCTTAGCCCCAATAGCTGCTCCACGAGAAACAGTCAAAATAGTTCCTTCAACTGGTTTCATAACCGCTTTATAAGCTACTTCGACACCGGATTGGAAGGCAAGAGCCAAGTCTTGACCTGTTAATTCATCCTTTTCCTTGATAGCTTGGGAGAAGCCACGGAAGAGCTGAGATGTGATAACCCCTGAGTTCCCACGCGCACCCATCAAGAGACCTTTAGCAAGAATGCTCGCTACTTCTCCAACTGTAGAAGCAGGCTTGTCTGCTACTTCTTTCGCACCATTTTCAATGGTCATTCCCATGTTTGTCCCAGTATCTCCATCTGGAACTGGAAAGACGTTCAATGAATTGACATATTCTGCTTGCTTATTCAAACGAGTTGATGCAGCTTGCACCATCTCTTGGAATAAACTGGTAGTAATTTTTGACACGATTATTCTCCTACAACTTTGATATTTTGAATGTAGACATTCACAGTCTGAGCAGTAATTCCTAGTTGATTTTCTAAACTAAAACGAACACGCTCCTGAATGTTTTTTGACACTTCGCTTATCTTTACTCCGTAGCTCAACACGGTATAAACATCAACTGCGATGCTACCATCTTCGGCTGCCTTCACGACAACACCCTTAGAATAATTTTCCTTACCAAGGAGGGCTTGAAAATTGTCCTTGAGGGCATTTTTACTAGCCATACCGACCACTCCAAAAATCTCAGTTGCGGCACCACCTACTACGGTTGCAATCACTTCATCTGTCAGTTCGATTTGACCATCTTTTGTATTAATTTTTACAGTCATTTTTTTTACCTCAACTAGTTGATACTCTATTTTATCATATTTCAGCCCAAGTGTAAAAGCAGAATGCTGTATCGGCGGATATTTACTCTATTTTTCAAATGATTTTATCCTTAGAGCAAAAGAAAAAGACCTAAACGGTCTTTTCATTTTTATTAAACGCGTTCAACTTTACCTGATTTCAAAGCACGAGCTGAAGCCCAAACTTTTTTAGGTTTACCATCGATAAGAACAGTAACTTTTTGAAGGTTTGGTTTTACGGCACGTTTTGTTTGGTTCATCGCGTGTGAACGGTTGTTTCCTGATACAGTCTTACGACCTGTAAAGTAACATACTTTAGCCATTGTGTTTTCCTCCTATTAGATCTAATATAGCGGATGTGCTAGCACCACATACCGTACTATGTTATCACACTTTCTCTATTTTGGCAAGGAAATTAGGAGACTTTTTTTATTTAACGTAAACAACTCCAAGTTTACCAAAAGCAACTTCCCCACGAATAATCAAGGTTTTGTTTGTTGGGGCTACAGGAGCATCTGCCTTAGCTGCACCAAAGGATGTTTCTACTTTCAAGTCTACACGCCAGTGTTGTGGGACATAGACTGTTGCATTTCCGAAGGCAACTTCAATATTTAAAGTCGCAAAATCGCCTAACATCTCTGCATTGTCATAGTAGATTTTAGCATCTCCAAAAGCAACTTCCACTTGGTCGTCTACAATATCTTGATCTTGCTTATAGAAAGTCCCGCTTCCAAATACGACTTCCTTATCTGTAATGACTGTTTTTTCTCCATTGTACCACCACTTTTTTTCATGCCAGAACTTACTTGAATGTGTCAGATAACCAACACCGAGTACCACTAAGATGCTAGCCCAGATGAGAGAATGATTAGGCACCGGCAACAAGTCATAAGCGTAATTTGCAATGATGAGCGCCAGTAAACCTGTAAAAACTGCCGCAGTTAGATGGCGTCTAAGGATGGACTCAATGGACTTATAAGCAAAAAAAACAATTCCTAGCAAAGGCCATATCTTACCATCCAAAGAAGGAATGCCAAAATTTCCTTGCAGCAAGATCCAAGCTGCTAAAACCAATAAAACAATACCAAATGCTTTCTTTTTCATGTTTTTTACCTCATGTTTCTTAGATTTTCTTTTAGGAGGGATTGGTAATGCCGTGAGACATGAACCTCCTTGTGCGTCTGATAAAAGGAAATGGTGCCCGTTCCTGAAAAGGACTTGTCCACTGAGTAAATCTGACGGATGTTTGCGATCGTTGACTTGGACACTCGACTAAAATAACGAGGTAAGATGGACTCCAACTCATAGAGCTTGAGGCGAACCTCATAGGCTTCCTTCTGGGTATGAGCGTAAATCTTGCTCCCTTCTGTTTCAAAGAAGAGGATTTCCGATAGGTCTAGATAATATTCACCTGTCCCCTTGTAAAAAGTCAACCTCGGAGCCTTTGACTCTTGCAAAAGCCGTTGCAAGTCTGCAATTTCATCTGTCAAAGTGGGGGTCTTGATGACAATTTCAGTCTCCTCTAAATTGTCGTCAATCTCAATTCGTAACTTCATCACATCTCCTTTCTGACTCTACTATATCAAAGCTAAGTTAGGAATACAAGGGTAAAAAAGCAAGTGGTCTATATGAAGCAGTAAGTGGTTGTAGGACCAGCCTAACTTACATGTTAGAATAGGAAGAAAAGGAACCCCCACAACAGACCGCAGACATAGCCAACCAAGACGTCCTTTGGATAATGCACACCACCTAATACTCGGACCAAGGCTAAGACTCCTGAGCAAATAAGCAAGATCATTCCGATCAAAGTCCAAGCATGGAAATAGGCCATGGAGATGATAGTTGCCGAAAAGACATGACGACTGGGCATAGACTGTCCCGAACTATCCTTGTCAAGCAGGGGACTGATGTCCCAAGTTTCATAAGGGCGTGGGTGATTGATTTTCTTACGAAACAGGGACAAAATCACAAAACCTGATGCAGGAATAAGCACATAAACCCCAACTTGCTGACCCAATCCTAGTTGCAGGTAAGTGGTGACTAGCAAGATCAGATAGACCAAGGGCATGGCGACTGTCATCAAGCGATTAAAACTGCGTAACAGAAATAGAAGGGTGGGATGGCTGGTGAGCCTGGAGCTGATATTTTGATACCATTCTTGATAATTTTTCATTTATAATTCTCATTCATTACCTTGTTTTCGTCTACTGGTGAGACGTTTGTCTTCTAGTATAGTGCAGAAAAAGAAGGCCGTCAAGCCTTCTTTTGATTTATTCTTCTGCTTCGTCTTCTGTAAATTGACTATTGTACAAGTCGGCGTAGAAGCCACCTTGCGCCATCAACTCCTCGTGATTGCCTTGCTCGATGATATTGCCATCTTTCATGACAAGAATCAAATCGGCATTACGAATAGTTGACAAGCGGTGGGCGATGACAAAGGAAGTTCTGCCTTCCATCAAACGGTCCATGGCTTTTTGAATCAACTCCTCTGTACGTGTGTCAACTGAGGATGTCGCTTCATCCAAAATCAAGAGCGGTGCATCCTTGAGAAGCGCACGAGCAATGGTCAAGAGCTGTTTTTGTCCAACAGACAAGGTTACGGTATCATCCAAAATAGTATCGTAACCATCTGGCAAAGTCATGATAAAGTGGTGGATTCCCACAGCCTTGCTGGCTTCCATCATTCGTTCATCACTGATGCCCGTTTGATTGTAGATGAGATTATCTCGAATGGTTCCTTCAAAGAGCCAAGTATCTTGCAAAACCATTGAAAAGGCATCATGTACTTCTGAGCGCTTCATATCCTTGGTATCGACACCATCGATACGGATACTTCCCTTATCAATCTCATAGAACTTCATCAAAAGATTGACAATGGTTGTCTTACCAGCTCCAGTAGGTCCAACGATAGCGACCTTCTGACCTGCATGAGCTGTCGCAGAAAAGTCATGGATGATGGTGCGTTCTGGTGTATAACCAAAGGACACATGATCAAAGACCACTTCTCCTCTCATGCCAGTCAATTGTCTTTCCTTATGGGATTCATCCTGCATCTCAGCTTCACCTAGAAATTCAAAGACACGTCCCATGGCTGCACTCGCTTGTTGTAAGCTGGTAATCCCTTGGGCAATCTGTGACAGGGGTTGGGAGAAGGTCCGTACGTAAACCATAAAGGCTACAATAACCCCGATAGTGATATGCCCTTCTAACGCCAGCGCGGCACCAACGATGATGACCAAAACATAGCTAAAATTCCCAACAAAGAACATGGCTGGCATCATGATACCAGAGATAAACTGAGATTTCCAGATGCTGTCGTGCAAGTTTTGGTTTAAACCTGCAAATTTCGCTTTGGAGGTGTCCACTGCGTTGTAGCTGGTCACTACATTATGGCCAGAGTACATCTCTTCCACATAACCATTGACGGCCGCTAGATTATTTTGTTGGGCTTTAAAATAACCCTGTGACTTGGCCATGATTACGGAAACCGCCGCAAAACCAACAAGGGTTGATACAACGGTTACCAATGCCAAAATCCAGTTCATCCCAAACATGGTCACCAAGACAGCAATCAACAAGAAACTAGCTGAAAGAACTGTCCCTAGACTTTGGTTGAGAGATTGCGCTGCTGTATCCACATCATTGGTCACGCGCGAAAGGGTATCTCCTTGTGAATGACGGTCAAAATAGCCAAGTGGCAAACGATTAATCTTTTCAGCGATAGCCGTCCGCAAGCGTTTTGAAAAATGTTGGATACTCGTTGAAAAGATATAGGCCTGTGTATAGTTAAGGATGGCGCCAAATACATAGAGAATCACTAAAAAGCTAGCAATACTTGACACAGCTACCAAGTCGATTTCTGTAGCCAAGCCATCTGAAATCAAGTTAGTAATTTCTTTAATCTTAGTTGGACCATAAACGGTAATGATGCTTGAAATGATTGCAGCCACAACTGCTAGTAGGAGAGGGAGTTGGAGGCCTGCCATATAAGGTTTGCACTGTTTCCAGACCGAAACTTTTTTATTTTCCATGTTCCAATTCCTCCTTCGATAGTTGTGAGTAGGCAATTTCTTGGTAGACTTCGTTGGTTGCAAGAAGTTCCTTGTGGGTGCCTTGTCCCACGACTTTACCTTGATCCAAAACTAAGATCAGGTCGGCGTCCATAATGGTAGAAATCCGTTGCGCTACGATGAGCTTGGTCATGGATTTTGTTTTCTCAGCTAGCTCTTGGCGAAGGACACGATCTGTCTTGTAGTCCAAGGCTGAGAAAGAGTCATCAAAGATGAGAATCTCTGGTTTACGAGCCAAGGCACGCGCAATGGCCAAACGCTGTCTTTGACCTCCTGAGAAGTTGGTTCCACCTTGGGCTACTTCTGATGCAAGACCTGCTTCCTTATCCTCGATAAAGGTTTTAGACTGGGCCAATTCTAGAGCTTGCCACATAGCAGCTTCGCTTAGAGGAGTTTCTTTGCTCTTACCAAAGTCTAAGTTCCCCTTGACATCTCCAGAGAAGAGCACAGCTTTTTGTGGAATATAGCCGACCTTATTGCGCAAATCTTCCAAGTCATAATCTTGCACATTAACTCCGTCCACTAGGATTTCTCCATCTGAAACGTCGTAAAAACGAGGCAAGAGGTTGACAAGCGTAGATTTACCAGAACCAGTCGATCCGATGAAGGCCACGGTTTGACCCGCTTCTGCTTTGAAAGTGACATGTTCCACGACTGCTTCAGAGTTTTTAGAGTAGCGGAAAGTCACATCACGAAATTCCACTTGCCCTTGAACTGAGGGGTCCGCTGTCTGTGCTTGACTAGGATTTTCAATAGAAGAATGCAAATCCAATACTTGATTGATACGTCCTGCCGAAACCAAGGTACGAGGAAGAACGATAAAGAGTGCTCCCATGAGAAGGAAGCCCATCACGACCTGCATAGCATAAGACATGAAGACCACCATATCACTAAAGAGTGGCAGACGTTCTGTCAAACTTGCATCGTTGATGATATAGGCACCAATCCAGTAAATGGCTAAACTCAATCCACTGGAAATTGCCATCATGATCGGGTTCATAATCGCCATCAATCGATTGACAAAGAGATTGAGACGTGTTACCTCATCGTTGGCTGCTTCAAATTTCTTATCTTGGTAATCCTCGGCATTGTATGCACGAACAACTCGAATCCCAGTCAAACTTTCACGAGTGATACTATTGAGTTTATCTGTCAATTTTTGGATGACCGATTGTTTTGGAAAGGCCAGAGTCATGAGAACGGTGGTCATCAAAACATTCACAATAACAGCTACAACGACTGCCCAGAGCCAGTATTCCGATTTTCCAAGAATTTTCCCAATGGCCCAAATAGCCATAATTGGCCCACGAGTAACCACTTGCAAGCCCATGGTAAAGAGCATCTGTATTTGGGTAATATCATTAGTCGTCCGAGTCAAGAGACTTGGGATTGAAAAACGTTTGATCTCCGTCTGTGAAAAATCCAAAACGCGATGAAATACGTCAGTGCGTAGATGGGTTGTATAGGATGCTGCAACGCGAGCAGCAAAGAAACCAACCATAACAGATGAAAAGAAAGCCAATAAAGACAAACCAATCATCTTCGCAGCTGGTGACCAGAGTGCATCCATCTGTGTCCCTGACGTTCCGAGTAATTCTGTAATTTGCGAAATGTAGGTCGGTACCTCTAACTCGAGATAGACCGAGAAACAAGTGAAAAGAATCGTAAGGACAATCATCCCCCACTCTTTTCCTGTAATACGTTTAGCGAGTTTTTTCATTCTCTCCTCCTATCTTCTCAACATTTTCTTGCAACTGACTGAGGACCTTTTCAAAGATTGCCAAGTCGGACTTTGAAACACCCTCTAGCAGACTCTGATCAATCCGATCAAAAAAAGCCTTAACTTCTTGCATCTGCGAACGCGATTTATCCGTCAAGCGAACAAACTTTGCCCGCTTATCACTCGGGCTGGCCTCTAGCTCAACCAAACCATTTTGTACCATGCGCTTGACTAGATTACTCGCAACAGATTTAGTAATATTGAGTTCCTGCTCGATATCCTTAATTAAGACCAGATTTTCAGACTGTTCTTGGCAATCTAAAAAACGCAGAACCTGCCCTTGCGGTCCACCCATAAATTCAATGCCACATCGCTTAGCTTCTTTCTGTACCATCAGATGAACCTGGTGTCCAAAACGTTTGAACATTAACATCGGCTTGTCCATGATTGCTCCTTTCTCACGATAAATATAGTTCCCAGGAGAACTACTTAAGTTTCCATGAGAACTATTTTATCATTTTCAGAAAAGATGTCAAGAAAAAAGTTTCCAAGAGAACTATTTTAGTTTAAATTGACATTAGGCAATATTTTTTCTATAATAAGCACTAACTACTGTGGATAGAAATCCATTCACTCGATGAAGGGAGAAAACTTTCAAATGAAACCAGAAGAACAAAGAGTTTTAGGGATTTTAGCAACCATTTTTGGAGCCATCGCACTTTTAGGATCTTGGATCCCGTTTATTAACTATCTATCGTTTTTCATCGCTATTGTCGCGTTGATCTTAGGTATTATCGGACTTATTGCCAATCTCAAAAAACGGAAAACAATGGCCATTATCGGAACATCCTTGTCAATTGCTTCTATTATACTCTTCCTTACGACCCAAATGTTGTATGCTAATGTCTACAAAGAGTTTGTCAGAGAGTTTAACCGTTCCTATAGAGAAGCTAGCTCCTCAATGGAACGCGACTTGACAGATGATACCATTGATTCACTCCCTGAAGAGGAGGAAGAAGACGATACCTTCACTTGGACCCAAGAACAGTTCGACGCTTTAATCGAAGGTGACCTTGATAACAAAGGAAAAGGTGGTACCAATTACAAGGATATTATCAAAAAACACGGACTGCCAGACTCCGAGTTTGATTCCACTATTGGGGGATACGATACGAGAAAAGTCACCTATATCTCTATTGGTGACAATATCAAGACTGTTACCTTAACTTTTGCAAAACAGGACAATGGTCAACTCTTACTAGTTCATAAAATAGCTGTAGGCCTAGGAGAAAGCCAGCAGCAAAGAGATTCTGGTTCCAGAATCTAATCTCAAATATAAAAAGCGAACAGACTTGCTAGCTGTTCGCTTTTTTATTAGAATCCATCGACGTTCGTATAAATCTTTTGGACGTCCTCATCATCTTCAAGAACGCTGTAAAGTTTTTCAAAAATTTCAAGGTCTTCGCCTGACAATTCTACTTCTGACTGAGGAATCATTTCCAATTCAGTCACTTGGAATTCTTCGACGCCAGACTCACGAAGGGCAATGATAGCCTTATGAAGGTCTGTTGGAGCTGTGTAAACAGTGATTGTTCCTTCTTCCGCTTCTACATCATCCACATCAATATCTGCTTCAAGCAACAATTCAAAGATAGCATCCGCATCATCACCAGCAAATACGATTACACCCTTGTTATCAAAGAGGTATGAAACTGAACCTGAAGCACCCATGTTTCCGCCGTTTTTACCAAAAGCTGCACGGACATTAGCTGCGGTACGGTTGACGTTAGAAGTCAAAGTATCCACAATCAACATAGAACCATTTGGTCCAAACCCTTCATAACGTCCTTCTGTAAAGGTTTCGTCTGTGTTTCCTTTTGCCTTATCGATAGCCTTATCAATAACGTGTTTTGGCACCTGCGCTTGTTTAGCACGATCGATAACGAATTTCAAAGCAGTGTTTGATTCTGGATCTGGTTCCCCTTTTTTAGCTGCTACATAGATTTCTACACCAAATTTTGCATATACTTTAGAGTTAGCTCCATCTTTAGCTGTTTTCTTAGCTACGATATTGGCCCATTTACGTCCCATTAGGAATCTCCTTTTTTCACATTTTAATCTTTCTTATTATAACACAAGTCTAGCTGATTTTCACTAGAGGAAATGGATTTTCTTTTGCAAAGCAAGCTAGAATTTCCCTCCGACTGCCACGATTTTCTTGCCTTCTTTTATCCAAGGGTGTCGGGAAAGGGAGAAGTAAAGTTGGACAGTCATCACAACCCAGAGTAGCGGTTCACAGAGAATAACACCTGTATAGCCTGTCCAAGGAATAATCCAAGCTACGAAAATAATTTTCCCAAACAACTCGATAAAGCTAGATATAAGTGGCAAAAGTTTTTGGCCTAGTCCCTGCAAGCTATTTCTATAAATCAATAAAAGACTTAAAAATGGATAGAATACCGAACTGATACGTAAGTACAAGGTCCCGTTTTCTACCAAATAGCTGTCTGTCGAACTCGCCAAGAAAGAGACTAGGCTAGGACTGGCAAAAAATAGGAAAATACAGGCAAAGGCTGCCCAAGACATACTCAAATAACTCCCTAAACGAAGGCCTTGGACAATACGTTCGGGACGTTTCGCCCCAAAGTTTTGAGAGATAAAAGTCGTCATCGATGCTGAAATAGCCGTCATTGGCAGCAAGGCAAAGGCCATGATTCTGCGCGCTGCCGTTTGAGCACTGATAATGACTGCACCAAAACTATTGACAGAGGATTGCAAAATGACACTTCCGATAGAGACGATTGACCCCATCAGACCCATGGCTAGTCCCTGCTCCAAGAGATCAACATAGAGAGCCTTATTCCATTTGAAATGTTTCAAGCCTGGAAGAAGCTCTGGAACACTCTTACGAATATAAAAATAACAGAGAATAGCTGACAGACCTTGCGAGATAATAGTCACAAGACCAGCAGACTGAACACCCAGATGCAGTTGCGTAATAAAATACAAATCCAAGATCACATTAACGATAGCTGAGAAGATAAGAAAAGCAAGAGCCGCAAGGCTATCACCAATCGAGCGCAGTAAGCCTGCAAAAAGATTGTAAGCAAAACTAACCCCTACACAGGTAACAATCATGGAGATGTACTCGTAGGATTGAGGAAGGATTTCTACAGGTGTTTCTAGGTACTGCAAGAGTGGATAAAGACCGAAGAAACCCATCAGCATGACAAGAGCACTCAGGATGGCACCCAGAATCCAAGTTGCTGCAACAGCTTCTTTAATCTTAGCAAAATTACGAGCACCGTAGAGGCGAGCGATGACAACTCCCATCCCATTTCCAACTCCGAGGGCAAAGCCGATAATCAGATCAAAAATAGCCGTCGTTGCTCCTACTGCTGCTAGGGATTCTTGTCCAAGGAACCGCCCTACAATCAAGACGTCAGCTGTATTATACAGTTGTTGGAAAATATTGGACAACAGAATTGGAAGGGCAAAGCTCAAAAGTGAGGGGAGAATGGGGCCATGAATCAGGTCCACTGTTCGTTTTTTATTCATAAAGATATTATATCAGCTTTCCTGAGGACCGACAAGATTCTTTAACGAAGCCTGAAATCAATTGCTTACAGAGAGACAATTTGCTATAATCAAGAAAAGGAGGTCATTTATGAGTTTGACCAGTCAATTAATAACCGATGTGTTTCCAGATCTTGATAAAGTTGAAAAGCTAAATAACGAAGCTTTCCCCGAGGAAGAACGGGTCCCTCTTTCTGAGTTTTTGCGCTATCAGGACCGAGATGACGCCCACTTTTTTGCTTTTTATAACGAAGAAGAATTTGTTGGCTTTGCTTTTGCCATCTCCAACCAAAAGGCTTTCTATATTAGCTTTTTTGCCATCATGCCCCACTTAAGAAGTCACGGATATGGGAAGGAAATTATCGACAAACTAACTGATTTTTATCAGCGAACCATGTTGCTTGAAGTAGAGCGATTGGATGAAGAATGCGATAACTTGGAACAAAGAAAAGCTCGTATGAGCTTCTATCAACAAAATGGCTTCAAAACAGCTAACGCTTTTCTAGAGTATGATGGATTGAGTTTTGAAATTCTCTACCGCGGTGACCATTTCGACGAGGAAGCCTATCGCGACATCTTCCAAAAATTACAAGATGAACATTATTTTGACTTTCACATCAAATACAGGCGCTTTAGTGATCATTAGTTGTTTCAAGGAAGAGAAGTCTAACGAACTTTCTCACAATAAAACGCATAATATCGAGGTTATGAATACCTGATATTATGCGTTTTTATGATTTTGAAAGCTTTCCCTAGTTTTATCTTTAATCTTCAATTTCGATTTCAAGTCCATCGCCTAGGTCAAGCGTCACTTCTTGGTTAGGTGCCAAATCTTCAGCGACAGAAGTAGAAGCGGTTCCTTCTTCATCTTCAATCAAACCGTATTGAACACGAACCTGATGGTCGATCTCATCAAAAATCTCTGGGTGATCCGCCAAGTATTTCTTAGCATTTTCAGATCCTTGCCCGATTTTTTCACCCTTGTAAGAATACCACGCTCCTGCTTTTTGGATGATATCGAGATCACTTGCAATCTTCAAGAGCTCACCAGTCTTAGAAATTCCTTCTCCGTACATGATTTCAACAAAGGCTTCCTTAAATGGTGGAGCCACCTTGTTTTTCACGACCTTGATCTTGGTTTCCTTACCGACATTGGTATCTTTTTGGTCACCAGTTCCCTTGATTTGTGTGCTTCCACGAACATCCAAACGGACTGAAGCGTAGAATTTCAAAGCACGTCCACCAGGTGTTGTTTCTGGATTTCCAAACATGACCCCAACTTTTTCACGCAATTGGTTGATAAAGATGGCAATTGTTTTGGTTTTATTGATAGAAGCTCCGAGTTTACGCATGGCCTGGCTCATCATACGAGCCTGCAAACCAACGTGGCTGTCTCCAATATCTCCATCAATTTCTGCACGAGGTACAAGGGCCGCAACTGAGTCAATAACAACAAGGTCAACTGCACCTGAGTCAATCAATTTTCCAGCAATTTCAAGACCTTGCTCTCCTGAGTCTGGTTGTGACAAGAGCAATTCGTCAATGTTTACACCAAGGGCTGCAGCATAGGCTGGGTCAAGAGCATGTTCCGCATCGATAAAGGCTGCAATACCACCTTCTTTCTGTGCTTGCGCAACAGCGTGAAGGGCAACCGTTGTCTTACCAGATGATTCTGGTCCATAGATTTCGATGATACGTCCCTTAGGATAACCACCTGAACCAAGAGCAATGTCAAGAGCCAAGGACCCTGAACTCATGACTTGCACTTTTTGCTCCGCGCGCTCGCCTAAACGCATGATTGAGCCTTTACCAAAGTCTTTCTCAATCAATTTAAGAGCATCGTTCAAGGCTTTTTCACGATCCGCTCCAAACTTTTTTGAAATCTCATCTAATTTTTTTGGTTTTTTCGCCATTCTGTTCTCCTATATTCTACTGGTCCTTAGACCTATTTACTATTATATCAAAATTTAGTCACTTAATAAAGCCTTGCGAACTAGGTTAAAGGCATGCATAACCGCGATGTGACGTACATCTGCTCGACTCCGTCCTGCGATATTAGCCTTGATCACCTCTGTCCCTTTTGCATGTGCCAGTCCAATAAAAACTGTGCCAGCTGGATGCCCCTCTAGGCTATCTGGACCTGCCACACCTGTCAGACTGACTCCATAATCAGACTGAGTCTTGAGCCGTGCCTGCTCTGCCATTTTTCGAGCCGTAAACTCAGAAACGACCCCGTGTTCTTTTAGCTCTTGCTCGGAAATATCCAACATCTTGGACTTTTCTTCTAGGCTGTAAGTGACAAAACCGCCATTAAAGATAGCTGAAACACCTGAAAAGTCTGCTAAAGTAGCTTGAAAGAGACCTGCCGTCAAGCTTTCTGCCGCAGTAATGCTTTTCTGTCTCTTCTTTAGCTCTTCTACAACGACACTCGCGAGGCTGGTTTCTTCCCCATATCCGTAAAAGATGTCTCGTAGAGAAATTCCCTCGAAAGTCTGGCGAGCCAAGATTTGATTTTCTAGGATGTCCAGTGCTTGATCAGCCTTTTCTTGACTAACTGCTTTTGTAGACAAGCGCAAGGTCACTTCTCCCGTTTTGGCATACGGTGCCAAAGTCGGATCGGTTTGATGGTCAATCAAATCCGCCAAAATGGTCACCAACTGACTCTCCCCAATTCCAAAGAAACGGAGCACTCGGGAATATAGTTTGGTGCCTGTCATCAGCTTGGGTAAGAGTTGATTTAAGACCATGGGTTTCAACTCACTTGGCGGTCCTGGAAGGACCACGTAGGTCACTCCATCCACTTCCGACACCCCTCCTACTGCTAAACCTGTCTCATTTGGCAGTGGAGTTGCCCCTTCTATAATTTGGGCTTGGCGCTCATTATTCGGTGTCCGCGCATAGTCAGGTCTATGAGCAAAAAAGATATCCAGTTTCTCTTGTGCTTGAGGGTCAAACACTAGATTTTTTCCTAAAAATTTTGCCAGAGTTTGTTTGGTCAAATCATCCTCGGTTGGTCCTAAGCCCCCTGTCAAAATCACAAGATTACTACGTTGACTCGCAATCTCCAGCAAGGACAAAAGACGAGCTTCATTGTCTCCGACAGCTGTTTGGAAATAGACATCTACCCCGATTTCGGCTAGCTTCTCTGATAAAAACTGAGCATTGGTATTGACGATCTGCCCTGTTAAAATTTCTGTTCCAACAGCAATAATTTCTGCTTTCATGTTTCCTCCTACTTATCTATTCGAATTCTTTTTGAAAAAATCGCAGGAAATTTCCCACGATTTGATTCTTTGTTTTATTCTACCTCTTCGTTTGAAACACTAGTACTGGTTGAAGGTGCTGTCCGGCTAAAGGCTGTTTCGTACAGAACAGCATTGGTTTCCAATTCTGTCACTGGCTCTTTACCTAGTGAACTACGCAAGAGATTTTGCATCTCGAGCATATGTTCTGAAGTGACAATCTGATAAGAAATTCCCTGTAGCTCAGCATCTTCCCCACGCAATTGATGCGTTTCGATATTCTTAAAGGAATCTTGATAGCCAAGCAATTGTGGAATGCTCTTAGCTGATAAGTCCACATTGGTCTGCATGTTGTCACTCAAAGCTTTTAAAATCCCTTGATAATGACTCACACTGTTCAGACTCAAAACCTTCTCTACGATTTTTTGAATGACTTCACGTTGACGTTTTTGACGTCCATAGTCTCCTTCAGGATCTTGGTAACGCATCCGTGAATACACCAAGGCTTCCTCACCATTCAAGTTTTGTTCCCCAACACCAATGGAAATCTTATTAAACTCTTCTTGGTCAGTGATGGAAATTGGGAAACCAAGTGTATTGTTGACAGTGATTCCACCAACTGCATCCACCAATTGTTGAAGACCTTGCATGTTAACCATTACATAACGGTCAATGTGGATATTCATCATCTTTTGAATAGTAGAAATTGCAAGCTCCGCACCGCCATTGGCATAGGCCGCATTGAGTTTGGCTTCCTGAACTTGGCCATTTCCACTCTCGATCTTGGTCAGAATATCCCGTTCCAAACTCATCATAGTGGTTTTCTTTGTTTTTGGATTAACCGTCAAGAGAATCATGGAATCACTATTCCCTGCCCACGGATCTGTACGTTCCGAATTTCCCGTATCCACCCCCATCAGGAGAATCGTTAAAGGCTCAGTTGCTTCGATAACGTTGGTTTCTTCACCGATTTTTTTGTAAGTTTTTTGACTCAGGGTTGCAGTCCCCTGCTGATAGATTGTGTAGGCATAAATTCCTACACCTACAACTGTTACGGCCAGGAAACCTAGCACCATTCCAATTAATTTTTTGATCATCTCGTTATTCATCTATCAATTTGCCCATCAGACAAACATCTAAAAATATCCCTTCTGCTAAATAGGCTCCTCTTTCTTGCAAGCCTTCTGTGATAAATCCCATTTTTGAATAGAGGTGGATAGCAGCCTCATTTCGTTTTTGTACACTGAGTTGCAAGCGGCACAAGATACCACTAGCTTTAGCCCACTCGATGCCTTCTTCTAGAAGTATTGTAGCCAATCCTTGGTTCCAGAATTTCTTTCGAACCGCTAAAAAAACATCTCCAATATGCCGAACCCTTAAATGTTGATCCGCTGTGATATTTAAGATACCCGCAATCTCATCATTCAGTAAGGCGAGGAGAGTAATTTGATTCTCCGATGCAGCTTGCTTTTCGATAAAAAGAGCCATTTCAGGCGCTGTCATCATGATACCATTTTCATCTAGGCTAGTGAAGTCTGTCTCTTGACCAACACAATCTAAAAATGCAATCAAAGCTATAGCATCTGAAGTCTCTGCCTCACGAATGCACAACTCATACTCCATCCTGAAGCTCCTTGATGAGTTGTTCAGCCCGAGGGCCATGAGCTGTAAAATGAAGGCAACGACCCTCAGCTTCTTTCAAAATTTCCAACTCCAAGTAAGAATCTGGTAAAGCCTCACCCAAAAGATGCCCCCACTCAATAACAGTCACACCGCCACCAAAGAGAAACTCATCCAAGTCAATAGAATCAGCATCTCCTTCGATACGGTAGACATCCAAGTGGTAAAGCGGCAGACGCCCTTCATACTCTCTGACAATAGTATAAGTTGGACTTTTAATCATCTGACGGATATCCAAACCCTTGGCAAGGCCTTTTGTAAAGGTTGTTTTACCCGCACCCAACTCTCCAGTCAAGATCAGAACATCGTCTTTTTGAAGCAAATGACCCAATCTTTCTCCGAGAGCTAGAAGCTCTTCTTCATTTTTTGTGTACATGTTACTATTATACCAAAAAGTTTCCTTTTGTGTGAATTTTCTTTATAGACTTACTATGCTAAATTTACAGTTCTCCTTCCCTTTCTTAGAAAAAGGTAAAAATACAAATAACAAATAAAACATCGCGAATCACATGTCCGTAAAATGAAATTTCCCTTTGCACGGATTTGGGAAAGAGGAAACGCGCACATAAAAAACCGAGACCAATATAAAGGAGAATGGAGGAGATTGTTACGGGATTTCTCAAGAAAATAATCGTGCCTAAAACGGAAATCACAACCGTTCTCTTCTTGTTGAGATGGTTGTCCATATCCCGAATATATTTATCAAAAGGTAAGAAAATCCATAAATCTACTCCCAGCAAGAAAAAGAATGAAGGCAAAAAGAGGTCAACCAGATCCTGCTGCAATTTGCTAGTAGTTTGGATGCTTTCTGTGAGAACCAGACAGGTTGCCAGAAGATTGACTACTAAAAGAAGGCTATAAACAAGACTTACTTTCTTTTGAACACGCAAAATACTATGACTTTTCTGACCCAAGGTATGGAAGTAATTAATCCCAGCACAACAGCCTGAAACTCCCACTATGAGAATTAAAAAATAGACATTTCCTTCTCTTAAGGATAAAAATGATTCCTTCCACAATAAACAACTTCCAAATAAAATTTGAGCGACAGCTAATAATAATAAAACACGAATTGATTTCATCATTTCCTTTTCTTCCTCCGTATAAGAAATTATACTCTGACAGGATTAGAAAATGATAAATGACTTCCAAAATGTCACATTAGGACGCTGAACAGTACAAAAAACAGTTCTGTCATTCACAGAACTGTTCTCTTCTAATCTAATCCTTAAACCAGAGGGCGATTTCTCGTTTAGCTGACTCTTCTGAATCTGATCCATGTACGACGTTTTGAATGGCTTGATTTTCTCCTGCCGCCTTAGCAAAATCCCCCCGGATAGTTCCTGGTAGAGCCTCTTCTGGACGAGTAGCCCCCATCATGTCACGCCAGCTTTCAATTACCTTGGGACCTGAAATGATTCCAACAATTATTGGACCTGAGGTCATAAATTGGCGGATAGGAGGATAAAAACTTTTTCCGACTAAGTCGCGATAGTGTTGGTCAATCAAATCTTCTGAAACTGTTGAACGTAACTCTAATTTTTCGAGTTTGAAACCACGTCGCTCAATTCTTTTCAAAACTTCGCCAACTAGACCTCTCTTTACACCATCTGGCTTAATGATAAAGAATGTTTGCTCCATATAAATCCCCTTGTCATTTTAGTTCTTCTATTCTACCACACTTTATGGAAAAGTGGGAAAATTTTCTGAAACAAAGCAAAGAGAACCCGAAGGTTCTCTTATTTGCTTTTATTCTGCAGTTTCTTCAGCTTGGATTTCCACAGTTTCATCTACTGGAGCAAGTTCTGTCTCTTCTTGTTCAGGAGCCAGATATTCTGCGTCATTGATTGCCTGTGGTTCAAGGTTACGGTAGCGAGCCATACCAGTACCTGCTGGGATGATCTTACCGATGATGACATTTTCCTTGAGTCCAAGGAGATGGTCTTTCTTACCACGGATGGCTGCATCTGTGAGGACACGAGTTGTTTCCTGGAAGGAAGCCGCTGACAAGAAACTGTTTGTTTCAAGTGAGGCTTTGGTGATTCCCATAAGGACTGGGCGACCTGTCGCTGGAACTCCACCGGCGATAAGGACATCTTTGTTCGCATCTGTAAAATCGTTGATGTCTAAAAGGGTACCCATGAGAAGATCTGTATCACCTGGATCCATGACACGGACTTTACGGATCATTTGACGAACCATGACCTCAATGTGTTTGTCACCGATTTCTACCCCTTGGCTACGGTAAACTTTTTGGACTTCACCGAGAAGGTAAGTTTCAACTGACAAGACATCACGAACAGCAAGGAGACGTTTTGGTTGGATAGAACCTTCTGTCAATGCTGCACCGCGAGAGACTTGGTCTCCAACTTCGACACGCATACGTGCTGTAAATGGAACCACGTACTCACCTTCGCCAGTTTCACCCTTAACAAAGACTTTCTTAGTACGAGTTGACGCGTCTTCTTCGATAGCTGTAACTTGTCCTTTGACCTCTGTGATGACCGCTTCCCCTTTAGGATTGCGGGCTTCAAAGATTTCTTGGACACGAGGAAGACCCTGAGTGATATCGGTATTTGAGGCAACCCCACCCGTGTGGAAGGTACGCATTGTAAGCTGTGTACCAGGTTCCCCGATAGATTGGGCAGCGATTGTACCAACTGCTTCACCAACTTCAACCGCATCACCAGTCGCCAAGTTGATACCGTAACAGTGACGGCAAACACCATGACGAGTGTTACATGTAAATACGGAACGGATAGTCACTTCTTCCACACCAGCATTGACAATCTCGCGCGCCTTGTCTTCTGTGATTAACTCATTTGGACCAATGATCACTGCACCAGTTTCTGGGTGTTTAACAGTTTTCTTAGTGTAACGACCATTGAGACGTTCTTCGAGAGACTCGATCATCTCTTTTCCTTCCGCGATAGAGCGGATCAAGAGACCACGGTCTGTTCCACAGTCGTCCTCACGGATGATAACGTCTTGGGCGACGTCAACCAAACGACGAGTCAAGTAACCTGAGTCGGCTGTCTTAAGGGCCGTATCGGTCATACCTTTACGGGCACCGTGAGTTGAGAAGAACATTTCGAGTACTGACAAACCTTCGCGGAAGTTTGAAAGGATTGGCAATTCCATGATACGTCCGTTCGGAGCAGCCATCAGACCACGCATACCGGCAAGTTGTGAGAAGTTCGAGATGTTACCACGAGCTCCTGAGTCCATCATCATAACGATTGGGTTCTTCGGATCTTGGTTATCGACCAAGCGTTTTTCCAATTTCTCACGAGCTGCACGCCATTCAGCTGTAACAGCATTGTAACGTTCATCATCAGTGATCAAACCACGACGGAACTGTTTTGTGATTTGTTCTACACGCTTATGAGATTCTTCAATAATTTCAGCCTTGTCTTCAACCACTGGGATATCAGCAATCCCCACTGTCAATCCAGCAAGTGTTGAATGATGGTAACCTAAGTCTTTCAATCGGTCCAAGAATGCAGAGGTTTCTGTTGTACGGAAACGTTTGAAAATCTCAGCGATGATATTTCCAAGGTTTTTCTTCTTGAATGGAGGATTGAGTTCAAGGTTGCGAATGGCTTCCTTGATATCGCCACCTAGTGGCAAGAAGTATTTAGCTGGAAGCCCTTCTGTCAAGTTCGCATTATTTGGTTCTTGCAAGTAAGGTAGACCCTCTGGCATGATGTCATTGAAGAGGATTTTACCAACCGTTGTCAGCAAGACCTTGTGTTTTTGCTCTTCAGTCCAAGGTTTGTTGAGACTATCTGTTGCGATACCAACACGCGAGTGGAGGTGAACATAACCATTACGGTAAGCCATAACAGCTTCATCACGGTCTTTGAAGACCATTCCTTCACCTTCACGACCAGCTTCTTCCATAGTCAAGTAGTAGTTACCCAAAACCATATCCTGAGATGGGGTAACAACTGGTTTACCATCTTTCGGATTCAAGATGTGCTCAGCAGCCAACATCAAGATACGAGCTTCTGCTTGAGCTTCTTCTGAAAGCGGTACGTGGATGGCCATTTGGTCCCCGTCAAAGTCGGCATTGTAGGCTTCACAGACAAGTGGGTGCAAACGAAGGGCCTTACCATCGATCAAGACTGGCTCGAAGGCTTGGATCCCCAAACGGTGAAGGGTCGGTGCGCGGTTCAAAAGTACTGGGTGTTCTTTGATTACTTCTTCAAGGATATCCCAGATACGTTCGTCTCCGCGTTCCACCAAGCGTTTAGCTGCCTTAACGTTTTGCACGATGTCACGGGCAACGATTTCACGCATAACAAATGGTTTAAAGAGCTCGATCGCCATTTCGCGTGGCACACCACATTGGTACATCTTAAGAGTTGGACCAACGGCGATAACGGAACGTCCTGAGAAGTCAACACGTTTACCGAGCAAGTTCTGACGGAAGCGTCCTTGTTTCCCTTTGAGCATGTGGCTCAATGATTTCAGTGGACGGCTACCTGGTCCTGTGATTGGACGGCCACGACGGCCATTATCAATCAAAGCGTCAACTGCTTCTTGAAGCATACGCTTCTCATTTTGAACGATGATACCTGGTGCATTCAACTCAAGCAAACGAGCCAAACGGTTGTTACGGTTGATAACACGGCGGTAAAGGTCGTTCAAGTCAGATGAGGCAAAACGGCCACCATCCAACTGCAACATTGGACGGAGATCTGGTGGAATAACTGGAAGGATGTTGAGAACCATCCATTCAGGTTTGTTCCCAGACTTGTAAAAGGCATCCAAAACATCCAAACGACGGATAGCTTTAACACGTTTTTGTCCAGTAGCTGTTTTTAACTCTTCTTTGAGTTCAGCAATTTCTTTTTCAAGATCTACTTGTTTCAACAGGTCTTGGATGGCTTCTGCACCCATCTTGGCAACGAATGATCCATAGCCATACTCACGCAAGCGCTCACGGTATTCGCGCTCTGTCATGATAGACTTGTGCTCAAGTGGTGTATCCTTAGGATCAATAACCACATAAGCCGCAAAGTAGATAACTTCCTCGAGGGCACGAGGGCTCATATCAAGGGTCAAGCCCATACGGCTTGGAATCCCCTTGAAATACCAGATGTGAGATACAGGAGCTTTCAACTCGATGTGCCCCATACGCTCACGACGAACTTTTGTACGCGTTACTTCAACCCCACAACGGTCACAAACAATCCCTCTGTAACGAATGCGTTTGTATTTACCACAAGCACATTCCCAGTCTTTTGTAGGACCAAAGATGACTTCATCAAAGAGTCCTTCACGTTCTGGTTTCAATGTACGGTAATTGATTGTTTCAGGTTTTTTGACTTCTCCATAAGACCATGAACGGACTTTGCTTGGAGAAGCTAGGGTGATTTGCATACTTTTAAAACGATTTACATCAACCACTATTTCTTCCCTTTCTATTCTAAGTGAACTGCTTATTCTTGTTCAGCAGTTTCTTCTGTTGCTTCCGCTTTTGTTGCTTTCTCATCTTCTTCAGCTTCAAAGGCTGCTTTAGCCTCTTGGGCTGCTTTTTCGCGGGCTTTTTCAAGGTCATCTACGTGGATGACATCTTCGTCCATTCCTTCATCCAAGTCACGAAGTTCCACCTCTTGATCATCTTCGTCAAGGACACGCATGTCAAGACCAAGAGATTGCAATTCTTTCACAAGAACTCGGAAGGATTCTGGAACACCTGGTTTTGGAATTGGTTTTCCTTTTGTAATAGCTTCATAAGCTCTCAAACGGCCGTTGATATCGTCAGATTTGTAAGTCAAGATTTCTTGAAGGACATTTGATGCACCGTAGGCTTCAAGAGCCCAAACCTCCATCTCACCGAAACGTTGTCCACCAAACTGAGCTTTACCTCCGAGTGGTTGTTGAGTAACAGTTGAGTATGGTCCGACAGAACGAGCGTGCAATTTATCGTCAACCATGTGGTGGAGTTTGATCATGTACATGACTCCGACAGAAACACGGTTATCAAACGGTTCACCAGTACGTCCATCGTAAAGGATCGTCTTGGCATCGCTATCCATACCTGCTTCTTTAACGGTTGACCAAAGATCTTCAGAACTTGCTCCGTCAAAGACTGGTGTTGCAATGTGGATACCAAGAGTACGAGCTGCCATACCAAGGTGGAGCTCCATAACCTGACCGATATTCATACGTGATGGCACCCCAAGTGGGTTCAACATGATGTCGACTGGAGTTCCGTCTGGAAGGTAAGGCATGTCTTCTACAGGAACGATACGAGAGACAACCCCTTTGTTTCCGTGACGCCCGGCCATCTTATCTCCGACCTTGATCTTCCGTTTTTGAGCGATGTAGACGCGAACCAGCATGTTAACGCCTGATTGCAACTCATCTCCATTTGCACGTGTAAAGATCTTAACATCACGAACGACACCATCGGCACCGTGTGGTACACGAAGAGAAGTATCACGCACTTCACGAGACTTGTCTCCGAAGATAGCATGCAAGAGACGTTCTTCAGCTGAGAGGTCTTTTTCACCCTTAGGTGTGACTTTCCCTACAAGGATGTCCCCTTCTTTAACTTCGGCACCAATACGGATAATTCCCATTTCGTCAAGGTTTTTAAGGGCATCTTCCCCAACGTTTGGAATTTCACGAGTAATTTCTTCAGGCCCAAGCTTTGTATCACGTGTTTCTGATTCGTATTCTTCGAGGTGGACAGATGTGTAGACATCGTCTTTGACCAAGCGTTCGCTCATGATAACGGCATCCTCGAAGTTGTAACCTTCCCAAGTCATGTAGGCAACGATTGGGTTTTGTCCAAGCGCCATTTCTCCATTTTCCATAGAAGGTCCGTCAGCGATAAAGTCGCCTTTTTCAACGGCATCCCCAACTTTAACGAGGGTACGTTGGTTGTAGGCAGTACCTGAGTTTGAACGACGGAATTTTTGGACGTGGTAAACATCTAGGGAACCATCTTCACGGCGAACTTCTACCTTGTCCGCATCTGCGTAGGTAACTTTACCGTCATGCTGAGCAATAACCGCAGCTCCAGAGTCATGGGCTGCTTGGTATTCCATACCTGTACCAACGTAAGGTGCTTTTGGATCAATCAATGGCACAGCCTGACGTTGCATGTTGGCACCCATGAGGGCACGGTTGGAGTCATCGTTTTCCAAGAAAGGAATACATGCAGTCGCAACGGCAACTACCTGTTTTGGTGACACGTCCATGTAGTCAACCACTTCTGCTGGATACTCCTGGTTGACCCCTTGGTGACGTCCCATGACAACTTTCTCAGCAAAAGTACCATCTTCGTTGAGGCGAGAGTTAGCCTGCGCTACAGTAAATTCATCTTCTTCATCGGCTGTCAACCAAACGATTTCGTTTGTGACTACACCAGTTTCACGGTCAACCTTACGATATGGTGTTTGAACAAATCCATACTTGTTCAAGTGTCCATAAGATGACAAGTTGTTAATCAAACCGATGTTTGGTCCTTCAGGTGTTTCAATTGGACACATACGACCATAGTGAGTGTAGTGCACGTCGCGCACTTCATATCCGGCGCGATCACGTGTCAAACCGCCAGGCCCTAAGGCAGACAAACGACGTTTGTGTGACAACTCAGAAAGCGGGTTGTGTTGGTCCATGAATTGTGACAACTGTGAGGAACCAAAGAATTCTTTGATCGCAGCTGTCACAGGGCGGATGTTGATAATTTGTTGCGGTGTCAAAACTTCATTGCCCTGAACAGACATACGTTCACGGACATTACGTTCCATACGAGAAAGTCCAAGACGTACTTGGTTTGCAAGCAATTCACCAACTGCACGGATACGACGGTTTCCAAGGTGGTCGATATCATCCACACGTCCGATACCTTCCGCCAAGTTGAGGAAGTAGCTCATCTCTGCAAGGATATCCGCAGGAGTTACAACACGAACCTTGTCGTCTGGATTAGCATTTCCGATGATGGTTACAACACGGTCTGGGTCCGTTGGGGCAACAACCTTGAATTTTTGAAGGACAACTGGTTCTGTCAGAACAGCTGCATCGTTTGGAATATAAACGATCTTGTTCAAGTCGCCATCCAAGTGATTCTCGATACTTTCGATCACGCTACGAGTCATAACGGTACCAGCTTCTACCAAAATTTCACCCGTTTCAGGATCTACCAATGGCTCCGCAATAGTTTGGTTGAGCAAGCGTGTCTTGATGTTCAATTTTTTATTAATCTTGTAACGACCAACGGCTGCCAAATCGTAGCGGCGTGGGTCAAAGAAACGTGCTACAAGCAAACTACGTGAGCTTTCAGCAGTCTTAGGCTCACCTGGACGAAGGCGTTCGTAGATTTCTTTCAAGGCTTCGTCTGTACGAGAGTCCATTGGATTCTTGTGAATATCTTTTTCAACGGTGTTGCGAACCAATTCGCTATCACCAAAGATATCAAAGATTTCATCATCACCTGAGAAACCAAGCGCACGAACTAAGGTCGTAAATGGAATCTTACGAGTACGATCAATACGAGTATAAGCGATGTCTTTTGAGTCGCTTTCAAGTTCCAACCAAGCTCCACGATTAGGGATAACAGTTGAGCCGTAGCCTACTTTACCGTTCTTATCTACTTTATCATTAAAGTAAACACCTGGTGAGCGGACCAACTGAGAAACGATAATACGTTCACCACCATTGATGATGAAAGTACCCATTTCGGTCATAATTGGGAAATCACCAAAGAAGACTTCTTGGGTCTTGATTTCGCCTGTTTCTTTATTGATCAAGCGGAAGGTTACAAAAATTGGTGCTGAGTAGCTAGCATCGTGGATACGAGCTTCTTCGAGCGTGTATTTTGGTTCCTTGATTTCATAGCCAACAAATTCCAACTCCATTGTGTCTGTGAAGTTTGAAATTGGCAATACATCTTCAAATACTTCCTTAAGTCCGTGGTCTAGGAAATCTTTGAATGAATCCGTTTGAATTTCAATCAAATTTGGTAAATCAAGAACTTCTTTGATTCTTGAAAAACTACGACGGGTACGATGTTTCCCGTATTGAACGTCATGTCCTGCCAAGATGATTCTCCTTTGTAAATAAGTTCCAAGCCCTGTCAATCAGGCTTTTCTAATCGTCATATGGTTTTAAAAACCCCTATCACCGTGTCCTCTTGATAAATTTTCAGAATCTTTAAGTCTTTGTTACAAGTACTCAAAATCCTGAAAAAAAGCACAAAAAGAGCAGCTAAATCTGACTTTTTCAGAAGATTTAACTGCTGTGAGCCTTGTCTGGACAATATTTCAGACAAAACCTACGACAAATGATTATTCATATTATACCTTATTTAGCTAGATTTTTCAAGGTTTTTTTACTATTTTTTAAACAATCTTTTCCTATATATTATTTTAAAATTTCAAGAAAATGAAGCATTATATTTTCTCTTAAAAATTAGGAAAACGCTTGCATTAATGTTTACCTCGTGCTATACTGATAGGGAACAACTACACAAGGAGAATTGTGATGAAAAAGATCCCATCTCAAACTGAGAAAAAAATGATTTATGGTATCCGTTCCTTGAAGAACGGAACTGGTTCTGTCCTTATTGGTGCTAGCATTATCTTGCTTTCTGCTGCAATGCCAACTATTTCGGCTAACGAAAACCTGCCTCAAACTCAGGAAAATACCAGCGCTGTGACCAAGGCCCCTACTGAGACTGAAACGAGTCAAACTCAAAAGGAAACGCCTATTTCTGAACAAAAGAATGCAAACGCTTCCCTTGATTCTAAAAAGGAAGCTACAGCTGCGGAAACTACTACGGCTGTGGAAACTACTACAGCACCCGAAACATCTAAAACAGAAGATGCTACTACAAGCCAGACTAACAGCAAGAAAGAGAAAGTAGATGCCAGCACTTCGACGCCAACTTCAGATCAAAAACCACAAGCAGACACATCTTCTGAAGAACCCATCGCAGACAACCACTTCCGCATCCATGTAAAAAAACTCCCTGAAGAAAACAAAGATTCTCAAGGTCTTTGGACTTGGGATGATGTCGAAAAGCCGTCTGAAAACTGGCCCAATGGAGCCAAGTCCTTCAAGGATGCCAAGCAAGATGACTACGGCTATTACCTAGATGTCAAACTCAAAAATGAGCAAGCCAAGAAAGTCAGCTTCCTTATCAACAATACCAAGGGGGATAACCTGACAGGGGACCGTTCGGTAGAGCGCCTCTCTCCAAAAATGAATGAGGCCTGGCTAGATGAAAACTACAAGGTATACAACTACCGCCCTCAACCAGCAGGAACTATTCGTGTCAACTACTACCGCACCGATGGCAACTATGACAAAAAATCTCTTTGGTATTGGGGCGATGTCAAGAACCCAAGTAGCGGAGAATGGCCTGACGGTACTGACTTTACCGCAACTGGAAAATATGGCCGTTACATTGATATCCCACTCAATGAAGCTGCGAGAGAATTTGGATTTTTATTACTAGACGAAAGCAAGAAAGGCGATGATGTGAAAATCAGAAAAGAGGATTATAAATTCACTGATCTAAAAAATCACAGTCAGATTTTCCTCAAGGATGATGACGAAACCATCTACACTAACCCCTACTATGTGCACGATATCCGCATGACTGGTGCCCAACACGTGGCTAAATCTCGTATCGAAAGCAGTTTTTCTACCCTAGTTGGAGCTAAGAAAGACGACATCCTCAAACACTCCAGCATCACTGATTACCAAGGGAATAAAGTAGCTATCACAGACGTGGAAGTGGATGAGGCAGGTAAAAAAGTGACCTATATCGGCGACTTCTCTGACACTCAACACCCTTACACTGTCAGCTACAATTCAGACCGATTTACCACACGTTCAAGCTGGCGCCTCAAGGATGAGTCCTACAGTTACGATGGTCCACTCGGCGCAACTCTAAAAGAAGATGGCAAGCGTGTTGACCTCACCCTCTGGTCTCCAAGTGCTGATAAGGTTTCCGTTGTTGTCTATGACAAGAAAGACCCTGAAAAAGTAGTTGGAACTGTCGCCCTTGAAAAAGGAGAAAAAGGAACCTGGAAACAAACCCTGGATGCAAACTCTGGTCTCGGTATCAACAACTACACTGGCTACTACTACCACTACCAAATCGAGCGCCAAGGTAAAACTGTCCTCGTTCTTGACCCTTATGCCAAATCATTAGCGGCTTGGAATAGTGACCTAGCAAAAACAGATGCCGCTCATAAGGTCGCTAAAGCTGCCTTTGTTGATCCATCCAAACTAGGTCCGCAAGACTTGACCTATGGGAAGATTCGCAACTTCAAATCGCGTGAAGATGCCGTTATCTATGAAGCTCATGTGCGTGACTTCACTTCGGATCCTGCGATCGCAAAAGACTTGACCAAGCCATTTGGTACCTTTGAAGCCTTTATCGAAAAACTGGACTATCTCAAAGACTTGGGTGTGACCCACATCCAGCTCCTTCCAGTCTTGTCTTACTACTTTGTCAATGAATTGAAAAACCATGAACGTTTGTCTGCCTACGCTTCAAGCAACAGCAACTACAACTGGGGATATGACCCTCAAAACTACTTCTCCTTGACTGGTATGTACTCAAGCGATCCTAAGGATCCAGAAAAACGTATCGCTGAATTCAAAAACCTCATCAACGAAATCCACAAACGTGGCATGGGGGCTATCTTGGACGTGGTCTACAACCATACTGCAAATGTTGACATTTTTGAGGATATTGAGCCAAACTACTATCACTTTATGGATGCAGACGGAACACCCCGTACTAACTTTGGAGGCGGCCGTTTGGGAACAACTCACTACATGTCTAAACGTGTCTTGGTAGACTCTATCAAGTATCTGGTTGGAACCTACAAAGTGGATGGCTTCCGTTTCGATATGATGGGTGACCACGATGCGGCTTCAATCGAAGAGGCGTACAAGGCTGCACGCGCCCTCAATCCAAACCTTATCATGTTAGGTGAAGGCTGGAAAACCTATACTGGTGATGAAAATACGCCCGTACAACCTGCTGATCAGTCTTGGATGAAGAAAACAGATACTGTCGCAGTCTTTTCGGACGACATCCGTAACAACCTCAAGTCTGGCTATCCAAACGAAGGTCAGCCAGCCTTTATCACAGGTGGAAAACGCGATATCAACACTATCTTTAAAAATCTCATTGCCCAACCAACCAACTTTGAAGCAGACAGCCCTGGAGATGTTATCCAGTATATCGCAGCCCATGATAACTTGACCCTCTTTGATATCATCGCCCAGTCTATCAAAAAAGACCCAAGCAAGGCTGAGAACTATGCTGAAATCCATCGCCGTTTGCGACTTGGAAACCTCATGGTCTTGACTGCTCAAGGAACTCCGTTTATCCACTCTGGTCAGGAATACGGACGTACCAAACAATTCCTAGCCCCAGCCTACAAGACTCCTGTTCCAGACGATAAAGTTCCAAACAAGTCTCACTTGTTACGTGACAAGGACGGCAAACCATTTGTCTATCCTTACTTTATCCATGACTCTTACGACTCTAGTGATGCTGTCAACAAGTTTGACTGGACCAAGGCTACCGATAGCAAAGCTTATCCTGAAAATGTCAAGAGCCGTGACTACATGAAAGGATTGATCGCTCTTCGTCAATCTACAGACGCCTTCCGACTCAAGAGCCTACAAGATATTAAAGAACGTGTCCACCTCATCACTGTCCCAGGACAAAATGGTGTGGAAAAAGAGGACGTGGTCATCGGCTACCAAATCACTGCTCCAAATGGAGATATCTACGCAGTCTTTGTAAATGCAGATGATAAGGCTCGCGAATTCAACTTGGGAACTGCCTTTGCTCACTTGAGAAAGGCTGAAGTCCTCGCAGATGAAAACCAAGCAGGACCAGTAGGAATTACCAACCCTCAAGGCCTTAAATGGACTGAGAAAGGCTTGAAATTGAACGCTCTCACTGCCGTTGTTCTCCGCTTGTCTCAAGGTGGTGCTATTGTCGCCCCAGCTGTGGAAGAAAAGCCAGAATTTGATCTTTCTAGCTTGGAAGTTGAACCAGAACAAGGCCAAGCTCAAAACCTAGCAGCCAATCCTGAAACTCAAGAAACTGCTGCAGAGGCTCTTTCTCAGAAAGTCCTTCCTAACACAGGAACTGAGAGCAAATCCCTCCTTGCCCTTGCTGGATTCAGCATCCTTGCCCTTCTCGGACTTGGATGGTTGATAAAAAACAAGAAAAAGAACTAATACTCAATGAAAATCAAAGAGTAAACTAGGAAGTTAGCCTCATGCTGCTCAAAGCATAGCTTTGAGCTTGTAGATAAGGCGAAGCTGACGAGGTTTAAAGAGATTTTCGAAGAGTATAAACTAGCCCTCCTATAGAAAAACACCCCATGGTCAGAAGAATCTTCTAGTCATGGGGTGTTGTTTTTATGGTACACTTATCTATCAAATCATATATTCTACACTATAGGTGGCATCTGATAAGATACGAGCCAGGAACTGCTTGGTTCGTTCTTCTTGTGGACGACTAAAGAAATCGTGGGGATTGTTCTCCTCTACGATACGGCCTCCATCCATGAAAATAACGTGGTTGGCGACATCTCTAGCAAATCCCATCTCATGCGTGACGACCACCATGGTCACACCCTCTCCCGCCAACTGTTTCAGAACATCCAAAACATCTCCAACCAACTCAGGGTCTAGTGCAGATGTTGGTTCATCTAGCAAAATGACCTCGGGCTTGACGGCAATGGCACGCGCAATTCCTATTCGTTGTTGTTGTCCTCCAGATAGTTGTGAAGGGTAGTAGTCCTTATAAGCAAGTAAACCAACTTTTTCTAAGGCAGATTCTGCACGTTTGAGCGCTTCTTCCTTGGGAACTTTACGAGCTACGATTAGACCTTCTAGAATATTTTCCAGAGCAGTTTTATTTGCAAAGAGATTGTAGTGTTGGAAAACAAAGGCTGTTTTTTGGCGAATTTCTAGAATGTCTTTCTTGCTTAATTTGGCTAAGTCATAGGTCTTTCCTGCCAAGGTCAAACGGCCGCTATCAGCTTTTTCTAAGTGGTTGAGACAACGGAGAAAGGTCGTTTTCCCCGAACCTGATGGTCCTAAAATAACAACGACATCCCCTTGATTGACCTGGAGATTGACATCCTCCAGCACCTGCCTCTCACCAAATGTTTTTGCGATATGTTCTACTTGTAACATCCTGTCCTCCTATACAAAACGCGCGCTAGATGTTTTTGCTCTCTTTTCTTTTTTCACATAGCCTTTCTCCAGTAGAGAGAAGCCCCACTGAATCAAACCACAGATCAAAATATACTGCAAAAAGATCACAAAATATGACTCAAAATACTGGTAACCGTAGGACGCTTCCACACGAGCAATAGCGGTGATATCCTTGATGGTCATAACAAAGACCAGGGAGGTTCCCTTGACGATATTGATCACCAGATTGACCAAGTTAGGCAAGGCTGAGCGCAAGGCTTGAGGAAAAACAATCCTTAGATAAGCCTGGGTCGTAGTCAGCCCAATCGCATGCGCTGCCTCTAGTTGTCCCTTGTCCACCGTCAAGATGGCTGAACGCAAAATCTCCGATAAACTCCCGACTGTCATCAAACTATAAATGATAAAGGCATAATAGAGAGGATCAAGCTTGAAAATATCAAAGTCACTTCCTATGCTTTTGAGAAATTGATTCAGCAAACTTGGAAATAAACTATAAAAGAAGAGAATCAATAAAATCGGAGGAGTCGCTCGGATAAAAGCCAGGTAGACCAGAGAAAAACTCCTCACACCTCGAACCTTATAGATCTGCCCTAAGGCTAAAAATAGAGCTGGTAAAAAGCTTAAGACCATAGCCACAATCATGATAATCAAGGTGATTGGCACGCCCTTCAAGGTCTCCAGAAAGGTCTTTACAATATAGTCTATATCCATTTCTTACCTCCCTTTTGTTTCCAAAGACTTCTCAAGCAAACGACTCAAGCTAGAAATAACCAAGGCAATCCCCCAATAAAGAAGTGCAACTGCCGTATAGGTTTCCAGAGAGTAGTTCCCTAAATTGCGACTGATCACGAGATTGCCTGTCCCCATAACATCAACGAAACCAATCGTATAAGCCAAGGCAGCATCCCGCATGAGATTGAGAATAGCAGTCGTTATATTGGGAAGAGCAACTTGAAAAGCTTGGGGAAAAATGATTCTCCAAAAAGTCTGACTTGGAGTCAAACCAATACTAAGCCCAGCCTCTGTCTGCCCCTTTGGAATAGCTTGATAGGCCGCCTTAAAAATCTCGGCAACGATAGCCGCAAACAAGAGAATCATCGTCAGGAGAACAAAAATAGTTTTAGACCAGTTGTTGATATCCAAACCAAGCCACCATTTCAGAAATTCTGGCAAGCCATAAAAGACTAGAAAAAGCAAGACAATCGGCGGTGTACAACGAAGGGTAAAGATATAGCCTTTGGAAATCGCTGCAAAACTCTTGTCTTCTCCTACTTGTGCCCAGGCCAAGAAACCTCCAAAAAGGGAACCAAGAAGAGTGGTAAAAAAGAGAATGGACAAGGTCATAGGAAGTGCCTGCCATAAGGTTGGCAAAAACTGAAAGACCTTGGAAAAATCATAAGAAACCATGCAAAACCCTTTCTAGTCTTGGAATTTCTGGTCTAACTAAAGACATCTTCTTTAAAGTATTGCTGAGATAGCTTAGCAAGCGTGCCATCTTCTTTCAACTCTTTGATTGCTTTTTCGTATTCTTTAGCGAATTTCTCACCCTTTTCATCACGGTGAATCAAGGGATAAGTTGGAATGCCTTTATATGGGAACCAGCTGAGTTTGTCCGCATATTGGTGGTAAGGGCCATCTTCTGCGGTAACTGCTTTTTCAAAGGACAGTTTGATATCAAAGAAGGCGTCATAACGTCCTTCCAAGACCCATGCATAGGCATCTGCCACTTTAAAGGATTCAGCTGCTGTCAGCTCAATCGGTGAATCCTGATGTTTTTCATTGTAGCTGGTGATGACATTCCATTGAGCATTCTGTGGAGAGATAGGAACCAATTTTCCTTTATTCTTAGCAAAGTCATCAATGGTTTTGTATTTCTGTTCATCTTCTTTTCTGACAGTAAATCCGATGATGCTCGCTCCCACTGGTTCAGATGGAATGACAAACTTTTTAGCTCGTTCATCTGTGTACCAAGCTCCCTTGGTTCCGATGTCATACTTGCCTGATTCCAGACCAATCAAGAGGTCATCATCACTGGTACCCGTATATTCGAATTGATAGTTTGCCAACTTCTCATCAACAGCCTTCAAAACAGCTACTTCATAACCATCTGATTCCCCTTTTTCATTGACAAAGTCATAAGGTACATAGTTTTGTGTATGGGCAACCTTCAAGGTTATGACTTCAGCAGACGAAGCCGTTTCTCCATCCTTGGCTGGAGCACCAGCTAAACTTCTCCCGATAATCGTTGCCCCAATTACTGCAACAATTGCTACACCACCGATAATCCATGCTTTTTTACTCATCTTTTTCTCCTTTAGTTTTCAAGCGCTTCTCTCACCCACTGGATACGTTCAACTGCGATATCACTTGGAATGGTACAATCTGCCCCAAGTACCAAGCCCTGTTCCCCAGCTTCTGCAACTAGTTTCTTTGCCTCAGCCTGAATGGCATCCTTGCTACCAGTATATAGCAAGCCCGTCTTGCCATTTTCGAATCCTCCAAGAACCGTACGTCCCTTGAAAATCTCACGACCTTCCTTGAGAGTGATTCCCTCTGGTCCTACAGCCCAGTTAAAGACTTGGGCTGGATAGTCTGCAAAAAGGTGAATGTCATTTCGCGCCCCCTCGTAGCCACAGATATGAAGAACAGTAACACCATCAACAGCACTAGCTGCTTCCAGAACAGTTATCTCGCTAGGTTCAATGACGGCTTGATAATCTGCTGCCGACACTCGTTGATCTTGGATACTTTGCACGCTGAGGTAGATTCCATCAGCACCAGCCTCTTCGATGACCGCTCGACTGAGACTCGCCATATCTTCTGCAATCACATCCAACACCTTCTTAAGGGCTTCAGGATCTTCCATCAGGAAGTCCGCGATAAGGTCATCACCACCAGATACTTCCCCCAGTAGCCACTTGAGATAGATCACAGGAGCAAAAATATTGTAAATCGCAACGATATCTTCTGTAAATTCTTGCTTGATTTTCTTAACCAAGTCAACCTGCTCTTTTATCCAAGCGTGCTCTAGTCCGAGTGGTTGAATGGTTGCCAATTCTTGAAGTGATTTGCCTTTGGCAATCGCTGGATTTGGATAAGCAAAGTAGCCATCACTCATGAGTTTGATAAAGTCTGGCTAAACTTCTCGGATAAAGCGCTTATGGCCCTCGATATTCTTCTCGATAATGGCTGGATTTGAGAAACCGTGTAGCCATTCGTCTTCTGAAGTGAAATGATGCCAAAAACCAACTGGCACATGATCAACTTTTTCTCCTCTAAATGCTTTTAAAACCCATTCTTTTTTTCTGACATCCTTATTCTCCATTTCTTACTTTTTCAACTAATAAACTGCTTGCGATATCATTCGAGCGTAGAAAGGGGAGACTGGACTTGGAAAAATCCTGAACTCCACGACATCTCTCTCCATTTTTGCAGTGCCCATTTTTTACGACGCTTATGGCAACCAAAGCCAGCAAACCGACAACTGCAATGATGATGCCCCATCTTTTACTTTTCATAGCTCCTCCTTTTAGAGAACAGCTGCCTGCCGAATCCAGTCCAACCTCTCTAAGTCAAAGTCATCTGGAACAGTACAGTCAGCTCCCAGAAGAACGCCTTTACTACCCGCTTCAGCCAACAACCGCCTTGTTTCATCTTGCAATTCCGCCTTGGAACCTTGATAAAGCAAGCTTTTCTTGCCATTTTCGAATCCACCTAAAACGGCCTTTCCTGGAAACAACTCTTGCCCCTGTGTCAAACTAACACCCTCATGGTGGGTCGCCCAGTTGACCACTTGAGCTGGATAGTCCTTAAATATCGTCACATCATTGCTCGCACCTTCAAAACCACAAATATGGAGGATATTGATCCCACCAACCTGATTGGCTGCTTCCAAAATCGCTATATTGCTCGGTTCGATATAGGTTTGGTAGAGTGCTGGTGTGATGCGCTCATCTTGAATTTCCTGGGTGCTGAGGTAAATCCCGTCGACACCGCCTTGCTGGATGATTTTCTGAGTTAGGATAGCAATATCTCCTGCAATCACATCCAGAATAGATCTGAATTGCTCAGGATTTTCAAGCAACAGATCAGCCACTTCCCTATCTCCTCGAGATGTTTCTGTGCGGAACCAGCGCTTGAGGTAGGAGATAGGCGAAAAGATATTGCAGAAAGACGCAATCTCTTCGGTAAAGGTCTCTCGAATCGCTTGTACTACTTCCACCTGTTGCTGAATCCATGGGTGTTCCTCACCAATCGACTCAATAGAAGTCAGCTCCTGAATGCTTGCAATCTTAGGACTATAGACATTACTTGGATAAAGGAAAAAACCGTCGCTCATAATTTTGACAAAATCAGGGCGAATCCTTTCCACATAGTTGCGATGCCCGTCAACACTTTTTTGAAAGATACGTGGATTATTTAATCCCTGCCCCTTTTTTTCGAGTGTTACAAAATGAAACCAAAATCCGACAGGAACTCTTTCCACTTCATCGCCTCGAATCGCTCTAAAGACTAAATCTCTTTTGCTTGCCATACCTTTCTCCTTCCATTTGGATTGAAACCATCTTACCACTCCTTTTCCCCTTTTCCCAATATATATTGACTATCAACTCGATTAGAAATTTTTATATCTATAAAGAAAAAAATCCCTGAAAAGCTTGATGTTACTAGCCTCTCAAAGATTCACTTTATTTTCATCTATTTTTCAAAAAGGAACTGATATAGATTTTCTATCAAGCCGATTGAATTTTTTTATATCCATCTTCATTCCCAAATTAAGTACATAATTTTATCCTAATACAAAATTACTACTGAAAAATTTATTTTCTCTCGATATTTCCTTGCACAAATCCCATGAAAACGCTACAATGTTAATAGACTATTATTAGGAGGATAGGATTATGAAATTATCCAAAGTTACTATTACAATTGCTTCTACACTTACTTCCGTCATTTTACTGACTGGCTGTGGCACAAATTCGGCAAATTCACAGACAACACAAAGTAGTACATCTGATAATCAGGTTACCATGACCTATGATCAGTTGCGTTCAAGAGAAAACACTATGTCAACTCTTTGGTATCAAAAAGCAGCTGAAACCAAGGCACTCTATCTACAAGGTTACAATGTCGCTACTGATCGTTTAAAAGAACTACTAAAAACACAGACAGATAAACCCTACTCTATCGTTTTGGACTTGGACGAAACCGTATTAGACAATAGCCCTTATCAAGCGCAAAATGTCAAAGACGGAACAGCATTTACCCCAGAAAACTGGGATGTCTGGGTAAAAAAAGCCGCAGCCAAGGCTGTACCAGGTGCTAAAGACTTCCTCCAATTTGCAGACAAAAACGGTGTCCAAATTTACTATGTATCTGACCGCACGATAGATCAGGTAGATGATACGATCAAAAACCTAGAAAACGAAGGAATTCCTGTACAAAGCCGCGATCATCTCATGTTCTTAGAAAAAGGCGTCAAATCTAAAGAAGGTCGTAGACAAGCAGTCCAAGAAAAAACCAACTTAGTCATGCTACTAGGAGACAATCTTGTGGACTTTGCAGAGTTTTCAAAGACCTCTGAAACTGAGCGCGACCAAAAATTAGAGGAATTACAAAAAGAGTTTGGTGAGAAATTCATCATTTTCCCTAACCCAATGTACGGATCATGGGAAAGCACTGTTTACAATGGTAATAAATTGGATGCCAAGGGTCAAACTGAAGAGCGCCAAAAAAACTTACAAGGTTTTGATAAATAAAATAAGAGAGCTATATACCAGTTTACACCAACTACAAGATATCGTATTTGCGAGAATATCAAAAAAAAGACGATTTCCAAGCGGAAATCGTCTTTTAATAAGGACAGACTTCTCCAATTCAAAATGTACTTCATTTAGTATAGGTGTAGCCATAAATCATATTTTCTAAGTGGTTTATACATGACTGTCCGTCAGGGAAAGCAAATATGCAAAATTTAGAAATTTTGATATAATAGAACTATCAAAAAGTAAAGGAACGATTGGTATGAAAGCAATCACAGCTCACAGCTCACAGCTCACAGCTCACAGCTCACAGCTCACAGCTCACAGCTCACAGCTCACAGCTCACA
>AORU01000007.1 GCA_000344275.1 Streptococcus oralis subsp. tigurinus AZ_3a
GACCCTCATGCTCCATGGCAACGAGGGACTAATGAAAATGCGAATGGACTACTAAGAGAATATTTCCCAACAGGAAGTGATCTAACATTGGTTGATGATCAAACCATTCAGCTGTGGGAAAACAAACTTAATAACAGGCCACGAAAATGTCTTAATTGGAAAACACCTTATGAAGTTTTCTATAAAGAAAATGTGCACTTAATTTGACAATTCAAGCCTTTTAAATAACCCATGAAACTTGAAACACTTATCCTCGGTGGAATACTTGCTAACATACTGACATACTAACATATGTACATGATCAGGCATCAAGTGACCCTCAATAATTTCAACACCTTTATAACTGCATAAACGATGAAATATTTCGCCTAAACTACTTCGATATTGATTATAGATCACTTTTCGTCTATACTTAGGGGTGAACACAATGTGATACTTATAGTGCCACTTTGTGTGTGATAAACTATGAGCCTTTTGTGCCATATTTTTCTCCTTTCGCATTACAATTGACTTGAACACCTTTATTGTATCACGTCTGGAGTTTTTTTGGTATAACCTTTGACGCGCACCCGCGTAGCGGGTAGTTTATTTGTCTCGCACCTGACGGAGCGAGACGGACTAATAGTCACATAATTAGAAAAAACCACTCAGTTATCTGAGTAGATTTTTTGTGTCAAGATATTTAGTCTTTATTTTCGTGTGGCAAAATCAAGTTTAAGATAATTCCTGTCATGGCTGATAGAGCAGTACCTGAAAGTGTAACTGGGCCAAGTTTGAGAATAGCCCCACCAAGTCCAAGTACTAACATGGCACTTGCGATGATGAGGTTACGCATTTGACTGAAGTCAACGCGTTCCTTAATCAAAACTTTCAAACCATTGCTGGCGATAACTCCGTAGAGAAGGATGGACATGCCACCGAGCACAGCATTTGGAATGGTTGAAATCAAGGCAGTGAATTTACCTAGGAAGCTAAGAGCAATGGCGATAAAGGCTGCGTTACGGATAACAGAGACAGAAGCGATACGAGTCATCCCGATGACCCCTGTATTTTCGCCGTAAGTCGTATTAGCTGGTCCACCGAGAAAAGCCGATACAGATGTCGCGATACCGTCACCGAGAAGCGTACGGTGAAGACCTGGATCTTTCAAGAATTGACGGCCACAGATTTGGCTCAAAACTGTGTGGTCTCCGATGTGCTCTGAAATTGTTACAATAGCGATAGGCAAGATTGCGATTGTTTCAGGGCCAAAGTACAAGTTGTACTCTTTAAAGGCACCACCAGTGCTAAATGGCAAGTAGAAACCAGGGACTTCAAACCAGTTAGCTTGAAGGACTGGGGTAAAGTCAACCAAATCAAGCATCATAGCGAAGATATACCCACCGATGATGGCAAAGAGGAAAGGAATGATACGGAGGAACCCTTTTCCTTTTGTATTGATAAAGGCGGCAATCAAGAATGTAACAACGGCTACAAGAGCATTTTTCCAGTTTCCGTCTGCTACAAGTCCAGCATTCGTTACAGCAGAACCGGCAAGACCAAGACCGATAACGATGATCATAGGTCCGATAATGATTGGTGGCAAGAGTTTGTCAATCCATTTCGTACCTGCAAAACGAACACTTGCTGCTACAAGGACATAGACCAAACCAGTCAAGATGACCCCAGTTTGAGCGGCAGATACATCGCCCCCCATTTCTTTCATGGCTAAAGACATAGCCGTGATAAAGGCGAATGAAGAACCTAGGTAAACTGGAACCTTAAAGCCAGTAGAAATCATGTAGATAAGTGTTCCAATACCGGATGCGAAGAGAGCAACCGATACGGGCATTCCCAAAATTAAGGGAACGAGAATGGTTGCACCAAACATAGCAAACACGTGCTGGAAGCTTAGAAGAATGCCTTTACCAGCAGAAGGACGTTGATCAACGTCTAGTAACAAGTCAACAGTTGATTCCTGTTTCATAAAAACCTCACTTTTGGGCACCAAAAAAGAGCCCATTATTTTGCAGCAATAGGCCCTCAGAGTAAGACTTTTTAAAAGATAGCTATCTTTTAAAAATTTATATAAATCTGCGCCTTCGTCACCTCACAGGATGACATTAAAAACCTTTGCTTGTGATAGTATAGCAGAAAAAAATGATTTTGTAAATCATTTTTTCCCGAGCCCGGAAATGCGAGAGCGAGGTTCGTTTTGTAAACGAATTTTTCCCGAGTCTAGAAATAATAAAGCGAGGCTGATTTTGTAAATCATTTTTTCTCGAGTCTAGAAATGTAAGAGCGAGGCTGATTTTGTAAATTGTTTTCTGAACTTTAAACAAGGGTGCACTATTGTTTAAAGTGGGCGTTTGTTGGGCATGCCAGCCTTACGTGGATATTTGTTTGGGGTTTCCTTTTTCTTTTCAACCACAGTGATGTAGCGCGGATCTCCATTTGGTAGGGCGTAGCTGAGATTGTCTTCGACCTTGCTGAAGAGGAGGTTGAGGGCATTCTTGGCTTCTAGCAATTCCTCAGGAGCATTGCTGGCCTTGAGTGCCAATAGTTTGCCGCTAACTTTAAGATAGGGAATGGTCAGCTCAGACAAGATCTGCATACGGGCAACCGCACGAGCCGTCACCATATCAAACTGGGCACGGAAGTTCTTGTCTTGGGCAAAGTCTTCTGCCCGTCCATGGTAGAAGTGAACACCATCCAAATCCAACTCCTGAGCCAAAAGCTGAAGGAAGTTGATGCGCTTATTGAGCGAATCAATGATGGTCACATCTAACTGAGGATAGAGGATTTTCATGGGCAGACTAGGAAATCCTGCCCCAGCCCCGATATCAAGTAGTTTAATAGTTTCATTTGAAATCAAGCCTTGCAGGATGGGTGCAATCGAATCATAAAAATGTTTGAGATAAACTTCCTCTTTATCTGTAATAGCGGTCAGGTTAATCTTTTCATTCCACTCGACCAAGAGCTCAAAGTAGCGTTCAAATTGGTTCTTTTGCTGGTCCGAAAGTGGAAGATTTTGCTCAGCTAGTAGGCTGTAAAATGTTTCTGGTTTCATAGTAGTTTCCTTCTCTAGTATCATCTTATTTTACCATATTCGTTAAAATTTTGATATACTGGTAGTAATCTAAAAGCAGAAAGGAATAAGATTATGACTTGGATTATTCTTGGAGTTTTGGCTCTGATTGTTATTTTTGTGATTGTTAGCTATAACGGTTTGGTTAAAAATCGTATGCAGACCAAGGAGGCTTGGAGCCAGATAGATGTTCAGTTGAAGCGTCGTAATGATCTCCTCCCAAACTTGATTGAAACAGTCAAAGGCTATGCGAAATATGAAGGTTCTACCTTGGAAAAAGTAACAGAACTTCGTAGACAAGTAGCCACAGCAACTTCACCGGCAGAAGCTATGAAGGCCAGTGATGCCCTTAGCCGCCAGATTTCTGGTATCTTTGCAGTAGCAGAGAATTACCCAGACTTGAAAGCTAGTGCTAACTTTATCAAATTGCAAGAAGAGTTGACCAATACAGAAAATAAAATTTCTTACTCTCGCCAACTCTACAACAGTGTTGTCAGCAACTACAATGTAAAATTAGAAACTTTCCCAAGCAATATTATCGCAGGACTATTTGGCTTTAAAGCTGCAGACTTCCTTCAAACACCAGAAGAGGAAAAGGCAGTTCCTAAAGTTGACTTTAGCGGTTTAGGTGACTAAGATGTTGTTTGATCAAATTGCGAGCAATAAACGAAAAACCTGGATTTTGTTGCTGGTTTTCTTCCTACTCTTGGCCTTGGTTGGTTATGCAGTTGGCTATCTCTTCATGCGCTCAGGTCTTGGTGGCATGATTATTGCCTTGATTATTGGTCTTATCTACGCTCTGACTATGATCTTTCAATCGACAGAGATTGTCATGTCTATGAATGGGGCGCGTGAGGTTGATGAGCAAACGGCGCCAGACCTCTACCATGTAGTAGAAGATATGGCCATGGTCGCTCAGATTCCCATGCCGCGTGTTTTCATCATTGAGGATTCTTCTTTAAATGCCTTTGCAACAGGTTCGAATCCGCAGAATGCCGCAGTAGCAGCAACGTCGGGTCTCTTAGCTATCATGAATCGTGAGGAGCTAGAAGCTGTTATGGGGCATGAAGTCAGTCATATCCGAAACTACGATATCCGCATTTCGACCATTGCTGTTGCCCTTGCCAGTGCCATTACCCTTCTGTCTAGTATGGCAGGGCGGATGATGTGGTGGGGTGGCGCAGGTCGCAGACGGAGTGATAATGATCGTGATGGAAATGGTTTGGATATTATCATGCTTGTTCTCTCTCTCTTAGCCATTGTTCTAGCACCTCTCGCAGCAACCTTGGTGCAATTAGCCATTTCCCGTCAGAGGGAATTTCTGGCGGATGCATCCAGTGTGGAGCTGACTCGCAATCCTCAAGGGATGATCAATGCCTTGCGTAAATTGGACAATAGCGAGCCGATGCATCACCATGTTGACGATGCCAGCAGCGCTCTTTATATCAATAATCCTAAGAAAGGTGGCGGGCTTCAAAAACTCTTTTATACCCACCCACCTATCACAGAACGAATCGAACGCTTGAAACACATGTAAAAAAATCCAGAGGTCGTCTCTGGATTTTTGCTATGTTCAACATTTATAAATCTTGTAAATCAACGACTTCCAAACCCTCTTCTGTTAAACGATAGATACTCGTACAGACCTCTTTTAAGAAACGTCGATCATGTGAAACAGTAATCAGACCGCCAGGATAAGAGGCAAAGAGTTTTCTGATTTCGGGTTGAGAAGTGGGAGAAAAGTTTCGGGTAGGCTCATCGAGAATAAGAAAGTTTGGTTTTTGGAGAACGAGTTCCAAAAGAAGGAGTTTGCCTTGTTGACCACCAGATAAGGAGCGGATTTGGTGGTGCATCTCTGGATAGCTAAAATTGAGACTGGCTAGGTGAGATTGGATTTTCTGTAGTTCCTCTTTTTCCCCAGTTTTGCTGAGATATGCTACTGGAGATAAATCTAATTGTAGTTTTTTGTGGTAATCTTGTGGCATATAACCCAGAGAAATCTCTCTTTTATCACCTAGTAGTTGCTGTAACTTGTCTAACAGGGTCGATTTTCCAATACCATTAGGCCCGATGATACCGATTTTTTCTTGGACACGGACAGTCAGTTGCAACTCTTGAGCCAAAACACGCTCTCCAATGGACAACTTTTCCTTTTCCAGTTGAATTAAGACTTTAGAAGCTGCTAATGGTTGGATATCTGAGAAGAAGAGTTGGATTTGTTCCTCTTCAAGTGGCTTTTGTATCATGGTCTGAGCTGCCTTTTCGTAGCGTTTTTCTTGAGAAAGAACATTTTTCATCTTTTTAGCCAATAGGCGCCCAGCAACATCATTTTTAGTGTTACGTAAGGCGGTTTCTACATTTTGCTTGACGCGACGATGCTTTTCCATGGTTTTGTCATAGGCTCTCTGGTCGTTAGCAGCTTGCTGACTTTGTCTGGCAAAATTAGCCTTTCTCTGCTCACTATAGCGATCATAGTCTAAATGCTCGACTAGCGTTTCCGCTTCTTTCCGATGCTTGACCAGTCGCAAGTGGACAATAGTATCAGCCGTATGAGAAAGAAAGTCTTCATCATGGGAAATGAAAATAACAGTTTGCCCAATCTTTCGAATCTGCCTTTTTAGCCAATCAACCGTCTCAAGGTCTAGGTCATTTGAAGGTTCATCTAAAAATAGAATCTCAAAAGGTTTTGCTAACTCGTGAATGAGCTGAATTTTCAAAGCTTCGCCCCCTGATAGACTGCCAATTTCTTGGTCGCTAGCAAAACGGTCGCTATCAAAGTGCAATTCCTCCGCCAAACGATAAAGAATGCTGTAGTCTAAATCAGCAGAATCCAAAAAGAAGTAGTCATGGAGAGTCCTACTTTTCAGAAACTCGGGGAGTTTTTGAGGAATGTAGGCCAGTGATTGAAGATCAGACTGTATGTCGCCCTTGATAGTAAAATCAGGTAATGCTTCCCCTATTAAAGCTCGTAGTAAAGTCGATTTGCCATTTCCTTCTTCACCAATAATAGCAACCTTTTCCCCGTCTTGGATGGTCATGCTTAGGTCAGATACAAGATCTCGTAGATCTTTGTTTTGCGTGATAGTTAGATGGTTGATTTTTATCATATTGTTGCCCTTTCTAGAATGTCGATAGTGCATAACAAAAAGCTCTACTTTATCTAGTAGAGCCCAAAGTCACTGTCAAAACTCTATTATCCTCGTTGAAAAACTCGTCAAACTAGCTTGGAGCTACCTACCCCAACCCAAAAGGAGCAGATGGTTAGGCTTTCTAGTTTTTTGATTTTCAATGAGGACAAGATACTAGAAAATCTAGTATAAAAAGAGCACACAAAAAGAGACAAAAACAAGATCTACTAAATAAAGGTTCTTTATTTGATAGACTTAGTTGTTCATGTCTCCCTTACCTCCGAGTACTAGTACCTCTATCCTATACCTTTAAGGAAATTTTGTCAATAGAAAACAAGTAATTTCAAGCTCTAAAATCCGAAAACAGGTCCATGGAGAGTCAATACGTGTTTGACATGTTCGTAGTGGAACTTGTCATAGTTGCGCCAAGCAGTACGAGCTTGATCATTTAGTTTTAGGCTCCCTAGTCCAATCAGAAGACTGGTACGTTGGTAAAATTTCTCAAGATTGATTAAGATACTGTTGTCCAGCTTTTCTTCTTTTTTTAGTTCCTTAAGAGTGGTGTTCAGCAGCTCTTGCAGTCGAATATCATCGGCTGTTCCTTGTTTGCAGCTTTGGTAGCTTTTATTTAACTCGGAAAGGAGTTGGTAATCTTCAGTGATGAGTGCTTTGTCTTCCATATGAGTATCCTCCTTGCTCTGATGTATTCTTGCCTATAGTATAGCACTAATCAGAAAATATGTCATAGTAAATATGTTAAAAAATGAGATTTTAATATCAAAGTTTGGGAGGCTGACTTATAGCCTTTTCATGGTATAATCAAGTGAGTACATCTTTATGGAGGAAATATGAAATTAAATATTCAAGAAATTCGTAAGCAACCTGAAGGTCTACACTTTGAACAAGCTTTAGATCTAGCAGTAGACTTGCGTAAACGGAATCAAGAAATTTTAGATGTGAGAGATATCCTTGCAGTGGGAAAGGTGCAGTATGAAGACCGTCTGTATTTCTTAGACTATCAGTTATCATATACCATTGTTCTTGCTTCCAGCCGTAGTATGGAGCCAGTTGAGTTGGCTGAGTCTTATCCAGTTACAGAAGTTTTCATGGAAGGAGCGACCAACCAACTGGACCAGGAAGTTCTAGATGATGACTTGGTCTTGCCTATCGAAAATGGGGAAATTGACCTTGCTGAGAGCGTAGCAGATAATATTCTGCTCAATATCCCTATCAAGGTCTTGACGGCAGAAGAAGAGGCGGGCCAAGGTTTTGTGTCAGGAAATGACTGGCAAATCATGACTGAAGATGAATACCAGGCCCAACAAGCAGTCAAGAAAGAAGAAAACAGTCCATTTGCTGGCTTGCAAGGACTATTTGATGGAGACGAGTAGATGGTTTTATCCAAGAAACGTGCCCGTCATGTCATAGAGGAAATTATTGCCCTTTTTCCAGATGCTAAGCCTAGTCTTGATTTTACCAATCATTTTGAACTCTTGGTTGCAGTGATGTTGTCAGCTCAGACCACAGATGCAGCGGTAAATAAGGCCACACCAGGGCTCTTTGCTGCTTTTCCGACACCACAAGCCATGTCTGTCGCGACTGAAAGTGAAATTGCTTCACACATTTCTCGCCTGGGACTGTATCGAAATAAAGCTAAATTTCTTAAAAAATGTGCCCAACAGTTACTAGACGATTTTGACGGTCAAGTGCCTCAGACTCGAGAGGAATTAGAAAGTCTAGCTGGTGTTGGTCGTAAAACAGCAAATGTCGTCATGAGTGTGGGGTTTGGGATTCCTGCTTTTGCAGTGGATACTCATGTGGAGCGTATCTGCAAGCATCACGATATCGTTAAAAAATCAGCTACGCCACTTGAAGTAGAAAAACGTGTTATGGATGTCTTGCCACCAGAAGAGTGGTTAGCAGCCCACCAGGCTATGATTTACTTCGGACGAGCTATCTGCCATCCCAAAAATCCAGAATGCGACCACTATCCCCAACTGTATGATTTTAGTAATGTTTAAGAGGACTCTGAAAAAAGTTTTTGCTTGATTTTAAGGGTGCTTTGTGCTATAGTAAATGATAACTAAATAGTCCTTTAAACCTGTCCCGTGAGGCAGGCAAGGAGCGCGATAAAGTAGAAGGGTGAAGTCTATACTGTATACAGTAGGGCTCGCTTGGCTATACATTTCAAGTCTCCTTGTAGAAGGAGACTTTTCTTTTTGGAGGTTTGTCATGAAGACAAAAGAAGTTGTAGACGAATTGACTGTCAAACGAGCGATTACGCGAATTACTTATGAGATTATTGAGCGCAATAAAGATTTGAATAAGATTATCCTAGCAGGGATAAAAACGCGTGGTGTTTTCATCGCTCATCGTATCAAAGAACGCTTGGAGCAGTTGGAAAACATCACAGTTCCTGTTGTGGAATTGGACACTAAGCCTTTCCGTGATGATGTTAAAAGCGGAGAAGATACTTCTTTGATTTCTGTTGATGTGACAGACCGCGAAGTCATTTTGGTGGATGATGTGCTCTATACAGGCCGTACCATCCGTGCTGCTATCGATAATATTGTTGGACATGGTCGTCCTGCGCGCGTGAGTCTTGCGGTGCTAGTCGATCGTGGACATAGAGAATTGCCAATCCGTCCAGATTACGTTGGGAAAAATATCCCAACCAGCCGTTCTGAAGAAATCATCGTAGAGATGACAGAACTTGATGGCCAAGACAGAGTTCTGATTACTGAAGAAGCCTAGAAAGCTGAAGGAGTAGCTATGTCAGAAAATCAACAAGCATTGAACCATATGTTTTCTATGGAAGACCTCACTGTCGATCAAGTGATGAAATTGATTAAGCGAGGAATTGAGTTTAAAAATGGAGCCCAGCTTCCTTATGAAGACCATCCGATTGTTTCAAATCTTTTCTTTGAGGATTCTACACGGACACATAAGTCCTTTGAAGTGGCAGAGATTAAGCTAGGGCTGGAGCGGCTTGACTTTGATGTGAAGACCAGCTCGGTCAATAAGGGTGAGACACTTTATGATACCATCTTAACCTTGTCTGCGCTTGGTGTAGATGTCTGCGTGATTCGCCACCCAGAGGTCGATTATTATAAAGAACTGATTGCGAGTCCAACCATTACGACTTCCATTATCAATGGTGGTGATGGTTCGGGACAACATCCTAGCCAGAGCTTGCTTGATTTGATGACCATTTATGAGGAATTTGGTCACTTTGAGGGCCTTAAGGTTGCTATTGCAGGCGACTTGGATCATTCACGTGTTGCCAAATCCAATATGCAGATTTTAAAACGCTTGGGAGCTGAACTTTTCTTTGCAGGGCCTGAGGAATGGAGAAGTCAAGAGTTTGCGGACTATGGACAGTTTGTAACTATTGATGAGATTGTTGATCAGGTGGATGTTTTGATGTTACTCCGAGTTCAACATGAACGCCATGATAGTGGAACTGTTTTTTCAAAAGAAGACTACCATGCTCAACACGGCTTGAACCAAGAACGCTATAATCGCTTAAAAGAAACAGCAATCATTATGCATCCGGCTCCAGTGAATCGGGATGTGGAAATTGCGGACCACTTGGTTGAAGCGCCAAAATCACGCATTGTCCAACAAATGACCAACGGTGTCTTTGTTCGAATGGCAATTTTAGAATCCGTATTGGCGAGTAGAAACGCCAACTAAAACACAAGACGTTAAAAGACGCCAGTGAGCGTCCACGAGAGGTGAAAATATGACAAAAAGACTTCTAGTATTAGAAGATGGCACAGTTTTTGAAGGCAAGGCCTTCGGAGCAGATATTGATGTAACAGGCGAAATCGTCTTTAATACAGGGATGACCGGCTATCAAGAGTCCATTACAGACCAGTCTTATAATGGACAAATCTTGACCTTTACCTATCCTTTGGTGGGAAATTATGGAATTAACCGTGATGATTATGAATCCATTATTCCGACTTGTAAGGGAGTTGTCGTTTTCGAAGAAGCGCGTAGAGCAAGTAACTGGCGCAACCAAATGACCTTGGATGAATTTTTGAAAGCCAAGAAAATCCCTGGTATTTCAGGAATTGACACCCGTGCTCTGACAAAAATTATCCGCAAGCATGGTACTATGCGTGCAACCCTTACACATGTTGGCGATACCATGGACCATATCACAGCCCAGCTCCAAGCAACAGTCTTGCCGACAGACAATATCAAACAGGTTTCTACTAAAACTTCATATCCAGCTCCTGGAGTTGGTTTGAGTGTGGTCTTAGTAGACTTTGGTCTCAAGCACTCAATCCTACGTGAACTTTCTAAGCGCAACTGTAACGTGACGGTTGTTCCGTATTCAACAACAGCAGAAGAAATTCTCCACCTCAATCCTGACGGAGTTATGTTGTCAAATGGTCCAGGTAACCCAGAAGACGTTCCAGAAGCACTGGACATGATCCGTGGTGTGCAAGGGAAAATTCCAATTTTCGGTATTTGTATGGGACACCAACTCTTTGCCATGGCAAACGGGGCTAAGACCTACAAGATGAAGTTTGGTCACCGAGGATTTAACCACGCTGTACGTGAGATTGCTACAGGCCGTATAGACTTCACCAGCCAGAACCACGGTTATGCAGTCAGCCGTGAGGACTTGCCAGAGCACTTGATCATTACCCACGAAGAAATCAATGACAAATCAGTTGAAGGAGTTCGTCACAGATACCAACCAGGTTTTTCTGTACAATTCCACCCAGATGCAGCTCCTGGTCCACACGACGCCAGCTATCTATTTGACGAGTTTATTGAGATGATGGAAGCTTTTAAACAATCAAACTAAGAACGAGTAAAAGCTCGTCGGAGAATTTATGTAACTGAACACGGACGGAAAGCCCGGAATTTAGAGAAACCAACTTGGATTGTCAATCCTTCCTTGGTTTCCTAAAATTCAATCGCTCTCTATTCGTCCTTTGTATCTTATTTAATGTCGCTCTGTGGGGCGACGAATAGAAAGGCAGGTCGTTTCTTTTAGTCGCTATCAGGCGAACTAAAAACTCCCTGCACTAGATTTTTTATCGAAAAATATCGTTTCTCTAAAAAATCGTCGGAGAATTTATTTAATGGCAACCTGAGAGTTGCCGAATAGAAAGGAGAAGGGTGGTCCGTATTTGCTGAACTGAATACGGGCTACGGACGGTGCTAAAAAGATAGTTATTCCTAGAACTGATAGTTCTTCGTCATAACTCCTATTTTAGCTTTGTCTGCTTGACGCCCTTAATATCTTATAAATGCCTAAACGTACTGATATTCAAAAAATTATGGTGATTGGTTCTGGTCCGATTATTATTGGTCAGGCTGCTGAGTTTGACTACGCGGGGACCCAAGCCTGCTTGTCTTTGAAAGAGGAAGGTTATGAAGTTGTCTTGGTGAACTCAAATCCTGCCACCATCATGACGGACAAGGAGATTGCAGACAAGGTCTACATCGAACCGATTACACTCGAGTTTGTGACGCGTATTCTCCGTAAGGAACGTCCAGATGCTTTGCTTCCAACCCTTGGTGGGCAAACAGGTCTCAATATGGCCATGGAATTATCTAAAAATGGTATTCTAGATGAGCTTGGTGTCGAACTTCTGGGAACTAAATTGTCTGCCATCGACCAAGCAGAGGACCGTGACCTCTTTAAACAATTGATGGAAGAGCTTGAGCAACCAATTCCAGAATCTGAAATTGTCAACACAGTAGAAGAAGCAGTTGCCTTCGCAACGTCAATCGGCTACCCAGTTATCGTTCGTCCAGCCTTTACCCTTGGTGGTACTGGTGGTGGTATGTGTGCCAACGAAGAAGAATTGCGTGAAATCGCTGAAAATGGCTTGAAATTGTCACCTGTTACCCAATGTTTGATTGAACGTTCAATCGCTGGTTTCAAGGAAATCGAGTACGAAGTCATGCGCGATTCAGCTGACAATGCCCTCGTTGTTTGTAACATGGAAAACTTTGACCCAGTTGGGATTCATACAGGGGATTCTATCGTATTTGCTCCTGCGCAAACCATGTCAGACTATGAAAACCAAATGCTACGTGACGCAAGCTTGAGCATTATCCGCGCTCTCAAGATTGAAGGTGGGTGTAACGTTCAGCTGGCCCTTGATCCGCATAGCTTCAAGTACTATGTTATCGAAGTAAACCCTCGTGTATCGCGTTCGTCAGCCCTTGCTTCTAAGGCGACGGGTTATCCGATTGCCAAATTGGCTGCTAAGATTGCCGTTGGTTTGACTTTGGATGAGGTCATCAACCCAGTTACAGGTTCAACTTATGCTATGTTTGAGCCAGCCCTTGACTACGTGGTTGCCAAGATTCCACGTTTCCCATTTGACAAGTTTGAAAAAGGGGAGCGTCGTCTTGGAACTCAGATGAAAGCGACTGGGGAAGTTATGGCCATCGGTCGGAACATCGAGGAGTCTCTTCTTAAAGCATGTCGCTCTCTTGAAATTGGAGTTCACCACAATGAAATGCCTGAGCTTGCAGCGGTTTCAGATGATGCTTTGATTGAAAAGGTTGTGAAGGCCCAAGATGATCGTCTCTTCTACGTTTCAGAAGCCATTCGCCGTGGTTACACACCAGAAGAAATTGCTGAATTGACCAAGATTGATATCTTTTACCTTGATAAACTCTTGCACATCTTTGAAATTGAGCAAGAGTTAGGTGCCCATCCACAAGATCTAGAAGTCTTGAAAACTGCCAAACTCAATGGATTTTCAGACCGTAAGATTGCGGAGCTTTGGGAAACAACAGCTGACCAAGTTCGCCAACTACGTTTGGAAAACAAGATTGTTCCAGTCTATAAGATGGTCGATACCTGTGCGGCAGAATTTGACTCTGAAACACCATATTTCTATTCAACCTATGGATGGGAAAATGAGTCTATCAAGTCTGATAAGGAATCCGTCCTAGTCCTAGGTTCAGGTCCAATCCGTATCGGACAAGGGGTTGAGTTTGACTACGCAACCGTTCACTCTGTTAAGGCGATTCAGGCTGCTGGTTATGAAGCGATCATCATGAACTCAAATCCAGAGACCGTTTCAACCGACTTCTCGGTATCAGACAAACTTTACTTTGAGCCATTAACATTCGAAGATGTCATGAATGTTATTGACTTGGAGCAACCAAAAGGCGTTATCGTGCAGTTCGGTGGTCAAACAGCCATCAACCTTGCGGAGCCTTTGGCAAAAGCAGGTGTGACCATTCTTGGTACACAAGTCGCTGACCTGGACCGGGCCGAAGACCGTGACCTCTTCGAGCAAGCCCTTAAAGACTTGGATATTCCACAGCCACCAGGACAAACGGCAACAAATGAAGAAGAGGCGGTGCTTGCAGCTCGCAAGATTGGTTTCCCAGTCCTCGTTCGCCCATCTTATGTCTTGGGTGGACGTGCTATGGAAATCGTAGAAAACGAAGAAGATCTTCGTTCTTACATGCGTACAGCCGTTAAAGCAAGTCCAGACCACCCAGTTCTTGTTGACTCTTACATTGTTGGACAAGAGTGCGAAGTTGATGCCATCTCAGATGGAGAAAATGTTCTCATCCCTGGTATCATGGAGCATATCGAACGTGCCGGTGTCCACTCAGGTGACTCAATGGCTGTTTATCCACCACAAACCTTGTCGCAAAAGGTTCAGGAAACCATCGCAGACTACACCAAACGCCTAGCAATCGGCCTTAACTGTCTCGGAATGATGAACATTCAGTTTGTCATCAAGGATGAAAAAGTCTATGTTATTGAGGTCAATCCACGTGCCAGCCGTACGGTTCCATTCCTTTCTAAGGTAACTAATATTCCTATGGCTCAGGTGGCGACTAAGCTCATTCTTGGGCAAAGTCTTGAAGAACTTGGCTACCAAGATGGTCTTTATCCAGAAAGCATTCGCGTTCATATCAAGGCGCCTGTCTTCTCCTTTACGAAACTAGCTAAGGTAGATAGCTTGCTCGGGCCTGAAATGAAGTCAACAGGGGAAGTTATGGGCTCTGATACGACTTTGGAAAAAGCTCTCTATAAAGCCTTTGAAGCTTCTTACCTGCACTTGCCAACCTTTGGGAATGTTGTATTCACCATCGCTGATGATGCCAAAGATGAAGCCTTGGCCTTGGCTCGTCGTTTCCAAAGTATCGGCTACGGTATCCTCGCGACAGAAGGGACAGCAACCTTCTTTGCCAGTCATGGACTTCAAGCCCAACCTGTTGGTAAGATTGGTGACGATGAACAGGATATCCCAAGCTATGTCCGTAAAGGAAAAATCCAAGCGATCATCAATACTGTTGGAACCAAACGAACTGCTGACGAAGATGGTGAGCAAATTCGCCGTTCGGCTATTGAACACGGTGTGCCACTCTTTACAGCCCTAGACACAGCAGATGCCATGCTCAAGGTGCTAGAAAGCCGTAGTTTTGTCACAGAAGCGATCTAGTTGAGAAAGATTTTTCACAGTTTTAAAGCCAGCGTCAGAAAACGCTGGCTTTTATAATACTGATATTGCTTATTTCAACTATCATTCTTTCCTTAAGAATCATTCTAAAATGTGATATAATAAGGGAGAATTGGAAATGGGAAACTATTTTCATTATATTTTTAAAAATCCCATTAAGAAAATAGGTAAAGACAGATTAGAAAGTGTAAAATTCCGATGTCTTCTTACAAAAAAGTCTCTCTTTCTGAGATCAATCAATCTATTGAGACTCCAAATAACAATCATTTTTGGCAAAATCTAAAAGCATTCTTAGGACCTGGTGCACTTGTGGCAGTTGGCTACATGGATCCAGGAAACTGGATCACCAGCGTGGTTGGTGGTGCCTCCTACAAATATAGTCTCTTATTTGTTATTTTGATTTCTTCCATCATTGCTATGCAGTTACAACAGATGGCTGGAAAGCTCGGTATCGTGACTAGGATGGACCTAGCGCAGGCAACAGCTCATCATGCTCCCAAGTGGCTTCGCTATAGTTTGTGGGTGATTTTAGAATTAGCTTTAATGGCGACAGATTTGGCTGAGGTTCTAGGTTCAGCAATTGCCTTAAATCTTTTGTTTAAAATACCGATTATGATTGCTATTCTTCTAACCGTTTTAGATGTATTTTTGTTACTTTTATTGATGAAATTTGGTTTCAAAAAAATTGAAGCCATTGTTACGACTCTTATTTTAACCATATTAGCCATCTTTACCTATCTTGTGGCCTTATCCAATCCAAGTATCCAGGGGATTATTGGTGGTTATTTACCAACTTCAACTTTATTTGAAACACCGTTACCAGGTCATGAAAGTCAATTGACCTTGGCTCTAGGGATTGTAGGTGCGACAGTCATGCCCCATAATCTCTATCTCCATTCCTCTCTATCCCAAACAAGGAAAATCAATCACAAAGATAAGAAGGATGTTCGAAAAGCCGTGCGTTTTATGACCTGGGATTCAAATCTTCAGTTGTCCCTAGCCTTTATTGTCAATTCCTTGCTTCTTATTTTAGGGGCATCCCTCTTTTTTGGTCATGCATCTGAAATTTCAGCTTTTTCTCAAATGTACAATGCTTTACAGGATTCGAAGATAGCAGGAGCAATAGCCAGCTCAACCTTGTCAACTTTATTTGCTCTGGCCCTCCTAGCAAGTGGTCAAAATTCGACCATTACAGGTACCTTGACAGGACAGATTGTCATGGAAGGTTTCTTACATCTAAGATTGCCTCAGTGGATTATCCGTATCGGTACACGTATTTTTGCCTTGCTCCCTGTGATTATAGTCGCCGTTTTGTTTGGACATCAAGAAAAAACCTTGGATCAGTTATTGGTCTATTCACAGGTCTTTCTGTCAATCGCTCTTCCGTTTTCAATTTTCCCCTTAATTTATCTGACATCTAAGAAGTCACTGATGGGAGAATTCACTAATGCCAAGTGGAACACAATCCTAGGTTACGCAGTTTCAATCATCTTGACCATTCTCAATATCAAGCTTCTTTTCGATATTTTTTAACCTCGTTTGACATCAATTATAGTGTCAGCGTGAAGCTTGATAAAGAGAAAGTAGTAGTGGTTGGTTCATAAAAATAAGTACAAAAAAGGAACAGTTGAAACTGTTCTTTTTATGATTATTTGAGACCGTATTTTTTGTTGAAACGATCCACACGTCCATCTGCTTGAGTGAACTTTTGACGTCCAGTGTAGAATGGGTGTGAGTCTGATGAAATTTCCACACGGATCAATGGGTAAGTTTCGCCTTCGAACTCAACAGTTTCGTTAGAGCGTTTTGTTGAACCGCTAAGGAATTTGTAACCAGTAGTTGTGTCCATGAAGACAACTGGGCGATATTCTGGATGGATATCTTTTTTCATTTTGCAATATTTCCTTTCTGCCATGGTCTCTTTGCGAGCCATAGATTGTTACCATACTAGTCTATCAGATTCTGAAAAGTTTGGCAAGTATTTTATTAGTTTTTAAGCAAGTTTTTTAACTTTTGATAGATGATTTCGTTTTCCTCTAAGCTATAGGAATTGGCACCACTTGCTAGAGGGTGGCCTCCACCATCATGTTCTTTGGCAATTTCATTGATAGGGGTGATTTTACTACGCATTCGCACACGGAAGTGACCATCAGCTTGCTCAACAAAGATAGCCCAAGCCTTAACAGTATCAATTCGACCAGGTGCTCCGACAATCGCAGCCGTTTCAGCATCCGTAACCTTGTATTGTTTCAAGATGTCTTGAGTAAGCAGAACGCGTGCGGCTCCATTCTCATCAACTTCTAAATGATCATAGACAAAGCCTTGCAGTTTTGCAATCTTGAAGCTCATGGTATCCATTTGACGAGACAATCCAGCAAAGTCAAAATCAATTTCTCGGAGCTGGCTAGCTATTCTAAAGGTACGGGCACTAGTTGATGGGTAGAGAAAACGCCCCGTGTCCCCGACAATTCCTGCATAGAGAAGTCGTGCTGCTTCGCTAGACAAGACCAGCTGATTTTCTTGAGCAAATAGGGCAATCATTTCACTGGCACTGCTTGAACTTGTATCGACCCAAGATAGGTCACCATAAATATCATCATTTGGATGGTGATCGATTTTGATGGTGAAAGCAGCTTGTTCGTATCGTTTATCATCGATACGAGGACGATTCGCTGTATCACAAATAATAGCAAGAGCTCCTTGGTAGTCACTGTCTTGGACAGTATCCATTTCCGCCATCCAAGTTAGAGTTGGTTCGTTAAAACCGACTGCTTTGATAGTCTTTTCTGGAAAATGGTGTGTAAGAAGAGTTTTCAAGCCCACCTGACTTCCCAAGGCATCAGGGTCTGGTTTCATATGACGATGAATGATAATGGTATCGTATTCTTTGATTTTCTCTAATATTTGCTGGCAAATTTCCATAAATAACCTCAATTCTTTCTCATTTCATTGTAGCACAAGAATTTTTATTTTTAAAATGAAAAAGATATGATATAATGGAGAAAGATAAATTGAGGAGGACGATATGGCATTAGCAAAAATTGTATTTGCCAGTATGACCGGTAATACCGAAGAAATTGCAGATATTGTAGCAGACAAATTACGTGACTTGGGCTTGGCTGTCGATGTTGATGAATGTACAACTGTTGACGCTTCAGACTTCTTGGAAGCGGACATCGCGATCGTTGCGACTTATACTTATGGAGACGGAGAATTGCCAGATGAGATGATGGACTTTTACGAAGACCTAGCAGATCTCAACTTGAATGGCAAAATCTACGGAGTGGTCGGTTCAGGAGATACCTTCTACGACGAATTCTGTAAGGCTGTCGATGACTTTGATCGCGTTTTTGTAGCGACAGGAGCAGAAAAAGGTTCAGAGTGTGTTAAAGTAGACCTTTCTGCCGAAGAAGAAGACATCGAACGTTTGGAACAATTCGCAGAAGAATTGGCTGCAAAAGTAGGATAAGAAGCGAACTGCGCTGGCTGGAATAAGTCGGTGTAGTTTTTTATTAGTTATTTTGGGATTTTACTAGCCTATTTATACGCTTTTTGATACAATAATTCAAATAAAGGAGGAGACTGTATGAATTTAGATATTATTCGGCAAGAAATTGATCAAATCGATGACCAAATCGTCAAGCTCTTGGAAGAACGAATGCACTTAGTTGAGGGGGTTGTCGCTTATAAGAAATCCTCAGGGAAATCTGTTTTAGATACTAAGAGAGAAGCAGTTATTTTTGAAAAGGTTAGAAGTCGTGTAGAGGATAAGCGCTATCAGGAGACTATTGTTGCGACTTTTTCAGACATACTCAAACATTCGCGTGATTATCAGGATCAAAATATCAAATGAAAAAAGAACAATTTTATCCGCTAGGAATTTTTCTAGCTGCAATGGTGGGAGGCCTTGTCCGCTACCTGGTTTCCACTTGGTTACCAGCCAGTCCCGACTTTCCTTGGGGCACCCTCCTTGTCAACTATCTGGGCATTTTCTGCTTGGTCTATCTGGTGAAAGGCTATCTGGTCTATAAGGGAACTAGTAAAGGCTTGGTTTTGGTGCTGGGGACAGGTTTTTGCGGAGGTTTAACAACCTTCTCTAGTCTAATGCTTGATGCAGTAAAACTGCTTGATGCCGGGCGTTATCTTAGTTTAGGCATCTACTTACTTTTGAGCATTGGTGGAGGTCTACTCTTGGCTTGTTTTCTAGGGAGGAAGAAATGGTAATCGTTTATCTTGCAATCGCCTGCGGGTTCGGAGCCCTAGTAAGGTATATCTTTTCCCGCTATAATCAAACTTCAAAAGTACCTCTAGGAACTCTCATAGCCAATCTTCTCGGTTGTTTTTTGATTGGCCTACTCTACAATCATGTGGAATCCAAGGAAATCTATGCCATCCTTGCGACAGGTTTTTGTGGAGGGTTAACGACCTTTTCAACCTTGAATGACGAGCTGCAAAGACTATTGAGTGACAAGAAGGTATTTTATAGCTATTTAGTCATAACTTACATAGGCGGCTTAGTGGCGATTTTTTTAGGAATTCTGCTATAAATTTCTTTACTTTTAGGTAGAAATTTGGTAAACTATATCCTGTGTGTAATGGACGCACAAAAATACAGTTTATCCGCTGAGGAAGGTTCCTCAAGATTGACAAAGATAGGAGAATAAAATGAATCCATTAATCCAAAGCTTGACTGAAGGTCAACTTCGTACAGATATCCCATCATTCCGTCCTGGTGACACTGTTCGTGTACACGCGAAAGTTGTCGAAGGTAACCGTGAACGTATCCAGATTTTTGAAGGTGTTGTTATCGCACGTAAAGGTGCTGGCATCTCAGAAAACTACACAGTTCGTAAAATCTCTAACGGTGTAGGTGTTGAGCGTATCTTCCCAATCCACACTCCACGTGTTGAAAAGATCGAAGTTGTTCGTTACGGTAAAGTACGTCGTGCGAAATTGTACTACTTGCGTGCTCTTCAAGGTAAAGCAGCTCGTATTAAAGAAATCCGTCGTTAATTCGACTAAAAAACTCTGCTTACCCAGCAGGGTTTTTCTCTAGCTCCCTTAGTTCAATGGATATAACAACTCCCTCCTAAGGAGTAGTTGCAGGTTCGATTCCTGCAGGGGGCATTCTGGGAAATGTAAAGAAAGACAAAGAATATTCAAAGTGTTAGTTTAAAGGCAATCATCACAAGTTAGCTTTTTAAAATAGGTTAGTATTTTTGGAATCTTTGACCAAAGTGTGACCAAAATTTGACCAAAAGAATAGATTTGAATTAATGAATATAGAATAAAGTGGATCAGGAAACTGGTCTATTTTATTTTGTATTTATTAGGGAATAAATTTGATATATATTGATAGAAGTAATACAATAGATATACAGAATGAGTTAAGGGGAACTGCTATGCCACAAATTGCTGTTAGGGTAGATGATGAATTAAAAAAAGAAGCAACTGTCCTTTTTAATGAATTAAGTTCATACGTCAACTACTATAAAGTTATTTTTGAAACATAGTCTTTTAACGATAACTATTATATTGGGCTTAGTGGAAGAGTAATAGTATAAGATTACTTAGAAAGATACTTTAATTTCTATTTAACATCATTGAAAAGTATGGGATAGTATGCTATAATCCTCCTAGGAGGATGAAATTAATGAAGAAAACTTTTTATAAAAAATTGGGTATTTCAATTATTGCGAGTACTTTATTGGCTAGCCAGCTATCGACAGCATCTGCTTTGACTGTTATTTCTAGTACTGGTGAAGAATATGAGGTAAGTGAAACATTACAGGAAAGTCCAGAAACTAATAATTTTTCACTTCCTGAGATTTCGCCAACATATGGTTCATACTACCAAAAACAATCAGAAGTAATTATCGGTAATGATGATTTGGTTAAAATTGATAATACTCTACAATATCCGTATTCAACTTCAGCTATGGTTTTGTCTGAGTACAATGGTGTAGCCAATGGAATAAATATAGAAGGAAGAGGAAGCGCGAATTTTATTAAAGATAATGTTTTAATTACAGCAGCTCATAACTTCTACAGTCATAAATATGGAAAAGAAGCGGATGCTATTTATGTACTTCCAGCAGCTAGTCCAGATCAGGAACCATTTGGAAAGATCAAGGTTAAGGAAGTTCGTTATTTGAAAGAATTTAGAACTTTAAATTCTAGAGATGCATCGAAATATGACTTGGCTCTATTAATTCTAGAAGAGCCTATTGGCGCAAAATTGGGAACACTGGGGCTTCCAAATAGTCAGAAAAATTTGGCTGGAACACCAGTAACGATTACAGGATATCCATCATATGATTTTGGAATTCATCAAATGTATACAGATAAAAAACAAGTTTTAAGTGATGATGGTACTTTTTTGGATTATCAAGTTGATACTTTGGAGGGATCAAGTGGATCTGCTGTTTATGATGCTAGTCACCGTGTAGTTGGAGTACATACTTTGGGTGATGAAGCTAACCAAGTTAATAGCGCAGTAAAATTAAATGAACAGAATTTATCATTTATTTATTCAGTACTTAAAGGATATTCTCTTGAAGGATGGAAAAAATTAAGTGGCAGTTGGTACTATTATAAACAACATGATAAACAAACGGGTTGGCAGAAAATAGATGATACTTGGTACTATCTAGATGCTTCTGGTAAGTTGCTTACAGATTGGCAAAAAGTAAATGGGAAATGGTATTATCTAGAGACCTCTGGTTCAATGGCAACAGGTTGGAAATATATACGAGGCAGATGGTATTACTTAGATAATAAAAATGGTGATATGAAGACTGGTTGGTATAAAGATGGTTCAACATGGTACTATCTAGATCCTACTAATGGAGACATGAAAACAGGTTGGATAACAGTAGGAGGAAACTGGTATTATCTCAATTCAAGTGGAGCAATGGTAACAGGTAGCCAAACTATCGATGGTAAAGTTTATAATTTCGCTTCATCTGGTGAGTGGATTTAATGTTGGAGGAGTAAATAAATGAAACTTTTGAAAAAAACTATGCAAGTTGGACTGACAGCATTTTTCTTTGGTTTGCTAGCTACAAATACTGTTTTTGCGGATACCACAGGTGGACAGTTTGTTGATAAGGATAATAGAAAATATTATGTAAAAGATGATCATAAAGCAATCTATTGGCATAAAATAGATGGCAAAACTTACTATTTTGGTGATAAAGGAGAAATGGTAGTTGGATGGCAATACTTAGATATTCCTGGAACAGGTTATCGTGATGATTTATTAGATAACCAACCAGTTAATGAAATAGGCCTTCAACACAAGTGGTACTATTTTGGACAAGATGGAAGTCTCCAAGAATATGTTGGCTGGAAAGCATTAGAGATTAAAACAAAAGACAGTGTTGGAAAAGAGTACGGGGAAAAACGTGAAGATTCAGAAGATAAAGAAGAGAAGCGTTATTACACGAACTATTACTTTAATCAGAATCATTCTTTAGAGACAGGTTGGCTTTATGATCAGTCTAACTGGTATTATCTAGCTAAAACAGAAATTAATGGAGAAAACTATATTGGTGGTGAAAGACGTACAGGTTGGATAAATGATGGTTCAGCTTGGTACTATCTCGATCCAACAACTGCTACGATGCAAACAGGTTGGCAATATCTAGGTAATAACTGGTACTATCTTCGTTCATCAGGTGACATGGCAACAGGTTGGATGAAAGATGGTTCAACTTGGTATTATCTAGATGGTCAAAATGGTGATATGAAGACAGGTTGGGCTTATGTTGGCAACAGTTGGTACTACCTTCGTTCATCAGGTGCAATGTCTACTGGTTGGATGAAAGATGGTTCAACTTGGTACTACCTAAATGCAAGTAATGGAGATATGAAGACAGGCTGGTTCCAAGTCAATGGTAACTGGTACTATGCCTATGGTTCAGGTGCTCTAGCTGTTAATACCACAGTAGGTGGTTATTACGTAAACTACAACGGTGAATGGGTTAAGTAATGAAGGCTAATGTTAAACTGTAGTTGATACTTAACATAGTAAAAGAGAGAATCAGACTGATGAGAATTCTAGTTTGATAGTTTTGCAGATTCTAAAGTTTACTGTTTGATGTTTAATATCCAGGGTGATCTGGTTAGTTTATTAAACTTGGGTGTTGGAATAGGCAAAATCTAGATTATTTATGAAACTTTTTGTCTGCATTTGAAAAGTTGTATAATCTATGTGATGGATTGACTTCCTACAAATATTACATAGCAAAAAATAATATTATCTAATGATAATGTTATTTTTTTGTTTTCATTGTAGAAATGAGTTGCTATTTTTTGTACGTAGCCTTCGTAAGTGCCTGGTATGCCTGAATTTTTGATATACTCATGATAGTTGAATTGTTCACCAATTGGATATTCGCTGTTGATTAAGCTCATGGAATTCAGGATTCTTCCGTTTTCAGTCCTAGTTTCATATGTTGCGAAAAGGTATCAACATGAGCAAGGGAGTTTTGAGAATCATCATTCAGTAAATGGTGTTTCTCGTGTAACAGGATATTGATTTTCTCTATATCAGATCAGTAGTATCAGAACGTAGAAAGATGAAGTGTTCATTATTTACAAAAAGATAACGACCCTTCGTTTCTAAGTTCTCCAAAAAGACGACCTTACAATCTAATGACTCGATTTCTTTTATGACTTTTGTTAAATCCATACTTATTTTGTAGTTATTGAAAAAATATCTGTTTTAGCTCGACAATTATGCACATAATGTGTATAATAGTGAGTGTAAGGAGGTAACTATAATATATGCCACTTACAGGTAAAGAAATGGTGAAATTAGCTCTTGAGAATGGATGGGTTGAAGTTCGTCAAAGGGGAAGTCATCATCATTTTAAGAAAGAGGGTTTTTCTTATCTTGTCACGATTCCAGTTCATGGAAATGAAGATTTAGGAAGAGGATTGGAGAGAAAGATTCTCAAAGATTTAGGATTGTAAGTCTTACATTCCTAAGTCTTTTCATATCGGAGGTAGTAGAATGTTAAAAACGTATCCAGCTATTTTTCATAAAGAAGGAACAGGATATTGGGTAGAATTTCCAGAATTTGGTGGTGGTACAGAAGGAAAAAATATCGAAGAAGCGATGAAAAATGCTCGAGAAATGCTTGAAAATGTTTTAGCTTCTTATATCGATGAAGGGATGGCGTTACCTACTCCAAGTGATATTTTAAAGATTGAAGTTTCAGATGGTTTTGTATCAATGATTCAAGTCGATCCTGCGCCTTTTGTGAGAAGTAACAAGGCGATTAGGAAGAATGTGACCGTTCCTGAATGGTTAGTTCGTCTTGCTGATCGAGAAAAGATTAACTATTCAGAAGTTTTGGCACAAGCATTAGAGAAGAAGTTGCAAGTTTAAATTTAAAGCCCGTATTTATTAGGGAGTAAATTTGATATGTATTGATAAAAGTGATACAATAGATATACAAAATAAGTTAAGGGGAAATGCTATGTCACAAATTGCTGTAAGAGTAGATGATAAATTAAAAAAAGAAGCGACTGAAGTTTTTAGTGAATTGGGTTTAGATATGACAACTGCTGTGAAGTTGTTTTTGAAGCAAAGTGTGTTGACGAGAAGTATTCCGTTTGAGTTAAAACTTGATTCAGATTATGAAATTGAGTTAGAAGATGGTGATTATATTCGTACAAGAAATATAGATGAATATAATGAAGTTACTCAGAAGGCTTTTAAAGAGAGTATTAGTAAATATAAAAATGAGGGGATAACAAAAAGTACCGAAAGTGTAGATGATTATTTTGAAAGAATGGTAAGAGAAAATGCTTAGTTATGAGTTCTCGAATAGATATAATAAAGATTTAGCTAAAATAATTAAGCGTGGAATAGATGTAACTCCTATCAAAGAAGCGGTTAAGAAGATAATAAATGATGAAGAATTGGGTTATGAATATAAAAAGCATGTTTTAGAACCTAGAAAAAGAATACCAAAACTGTGGGAAATTCATATTGGGGGTAGGAAATCAGATTTGCTTATGATTTATTATTACCTAGAACGAGGTACTCATGTTGTATTTGAGCGTGTAGGTACACATTCGGATTTGTTTTAAGGAGATAGAATATGGAAATCAAAGAAATAAGTTATCAGGATAGAGTTCCTAAAAACATGATTTCAAAGTTTAATTATTTCGTGAAAGATTTTTTGAAGGAGTATTCGGATCAGCTAGATGAAATGGAAGCTGGTAAAAGTATGACAGTTAACAAAGAATATGAAGGTGATTTGGAAGTTTATTTTGTGAAGTTTAGATTTTATAGAAAAGGTGGAGGATTTTTTACAGGTTATTTAAACAATGAAATAGAAGTAACTTGTAATGATGAGTTTTGGGGAAATATTATTTTAGAATAAAAAGCGAAGGAAAATGAAGCATTCTTGGATATTTAATTCGCTTTTTGGGTTGAAAAGTTTAACCAGGTACTCAAAATTTGTTCGGAAATATAAAAAATAACACTATCTTAGATAATGTTATTTTTTTTGTTTTCGTTGTAGAAATGGGTAGCTATTTCTTTGACGTAGTTTTCGTATTTTGCAGGAATATCTGCATTTACAAGATAGTTTTGGAAGTTGAAACTATCATCTATAGGATATTCATTGTTGACTAAACTCATAAAGTCTAGAATTCTTGCTTTTTCACTATCATTCTCTATATGATTTTTATAGGTTTCTATGTGTGAAAGTGAATTGTTGCAGTCGTCATTGATTAGATGATGTTTTTCGTGTAAGAGTATGTTGATTTTTTCGATCTCTGTTGTGTCAGATCGTAGGAAGATAAAGTGCTTATTGTTTGCAAGAACATATCTACCTTTACCTGATAAGTTGTTAAGAGTGATAACTTGGCAGTTTAATTGTTCAATCTCTTTTATAACTTTGTTTAGATTCATACTTATTTTTTATTAGAGAAGTAGTCTTTTAGAAAGTTCTTGATGATTTCTCTGTCGTTATCTGTGATGGGTGTGCCATCATAGGCAACTGAGTTATCAATAGCGTTATCTATGTCAACCTCTAAGTCAGGATCAGGAATATCTGTTTTACCTAAAAGATAATCAGTAGATACATTGAAGTAGTCTGCTAGTTTTTCCATTGTTTCGAGATTCATTTTCTTTTTACCACTTTCAAATTGTTGATAAGCTGGTTGAGAAATATTTAGGAATGTAGCAATATCTTTTTGAGTCAGTTTTCCTTCTTTTCGTAGCTTTTTTAGTCTTTCAATAATCATAATTTATTCCTTTCAAAAATTTTTTAAAAAAATTTTAAAAAAGTGTTGACAAAATAAGCTATAGGTTATATAATAGATGCATAAGCAATAGCTTATAAAATTTAAGTAAAAAAAACTTTACTTAATGATAACATTTTATAGGAATTTAAAAATCCTGAATACAACTTAAAAGACAAATTTTAATTTTAAATATTGAATGTTGTTTCAAGAAAGTAGAACTTGTAACTTTAAGTAGTAAGATTTTTTAATTCAATATAAAAGTTAAGTGAACTTTGAAAATTTAATAAAAAACGTGTCAGACAACAACGAGCATTGACTAACACGATTAAATGTAGCAATTTAATTATATGTGAATTTTGGGAAAATGTCAAGTTTTGTTTGGTTGTAGATATGTGTCTACAAAACTTTATAGATTCTAAACTCTTTGCTGACTTTTCTTAGTAGGACTAAGGAAAGCACGGATAACGTACAATTCTAAAGATTGTGCAAGAGGTTGTCATATCTGGATAAAGCTTTTTGAAAACAAAAATCCAGCAAAGTGTGTTTCCATCTTACTAAGCTGTTTACGATATTTTGTTTTGGTTAGTTGGTATTATTATACCATAAGTAAATGTGGTTGGCAAGGAGTTTAGAGTTTATAAGGTTCATGTTGGGTGTTTCGTCCTTTCGCCTTAGTAGATAAGAAAAGGAAACTGACGGCTGAGAACGGTCAATGATACTTCTTAGAAGGTAGCTAGAGTGAGATAGTGAGGTCTATGTGTTGTATGGTCGGTGTGTGAGAGTAAAAACTTGCTAATGCCTTTGGGTAAGAAAGAGGGGATATTGAGTTATCCTTAAATTTGTGACCTTGGCGGAGGTAGTAGGCTGAGAAGCTGAAAGTATGCGAAGATAGGAGCATACATTTTATATTGCTATATTCTATTGAAAAAATGTAAAGAGGCTTTGAAAATAAGCCTTTTTATTTTACGAAAAATTAACAATAACTAGATTTTTATAAAACAGGTTTTGTCCTGATAAAGATTGAAAGTATTGTTAGTTTTCACAAGGGAATCCATTAAGTTCCTTTATGTAAACTAGCAATATGAGTAGAGAATAGAAAAGAGGAAAGATGGATATTTGGATCTACTTAGTAAGAGTTGGAATGCTATTGTCTATGTTTGTTTTGTTGCTATTTTTGATTTACTGGATATTTATTTATCCAGTAATTTTGTTTTTATTTTTATGGTTTGTGGTTTTCTTTTCGATTATCACAGGTGAGTAGGAAGTAGAAAGGAAAAGGATTTATGTTGAATGTGTCAATGGGACTTCGTTTGTATCGAGAAATGTATAATAAGTCGAAAGAGGACTTAGCGAAGTATTTAGAGATTCAACCGAAAGCGTATGCTCGATATGAAAGTGGAGAACGTGAACCTAGTCTTGATAAGCTGTATAAGTTAGCTTACCTTTATAACTGTAAGATTGATGATTTTATCAATGTTGAAGAAAGTTTTAGTGTTGATCGAGATGATGTTCTGTCTACCAAAGATTTAGATAATCTAGGTTGTCACCATCAATTTTCTCATGGGTTGGTAACAATGTTGACTAAAGGAAAAAGTTATGAAGAGACTATTCGCTTTAGTGTTGATGATAAGACTAAATATGTTCATAAGAGTGAAGTGAAGCAATTCTTACTTGACCTAGCAGAAAGGATTGAGTAGTAGGAAAGAGGTGTATTAAAATCGAAGAGTATGGTTATAAAGAGGGTCAAGGTTTAAGAACTTATTCCGAAGAATGGATCATAAAAGAGTATAACCGAATTTATAGTCGATTCTGCTGGAATTTGAAAATCTATGCTCATGTAAAAAATGGTGCTGATGTTTATGTATCTTCAAAAAAATGTTGTGATGATTTGTATTATCAGTTGTATGCTGTAGGTCAACTTACACGAAGTTATTACAGTAAAATTATGTCTAAGATTGAAAGAACCTATAATCGTTTTAGAGAAGATGGAGTGATTATTGAGTATTAAAAAAAGGAGTGCATGTATGGAATTTTATCCTTGTAAAAAATGTGGTGGAACTGTTGCGGTTATGAAGCAAAAGATGTCCGGTTTTTCGTATTTTAGGGTTAATATTGATGGAAGTGATGAAGATAATAGTGATATGTATGATGGTTTAGATGTTAAGGATTGTTGGAAAAAATATAGATGTGAAAATTGTGGTTCAAAAATGATTGAATTGGAAGATATGGTATAATGAAATAAATAATATTGTTAAAAGGGGATTTTATAATGAATTTCAAAAGGTCGTTTGCGTTGATTTCAACTGCAACTTTGCTTGCGTTTAGTTGTAGTGTTGTTCATGCTGATTCTGCAAGACAGTCTAAGATTAAAGAGTTGGATGGTCAAAGAAGTGAACTTGCTAAGAAGAACGGTGTTACTGGTTATTTAGCTGATGGTCGTTGGTATTCACTTATTGAAGGTGAAAATAAGGTTGATAGCTTAAAGAAACAAGTTGAAGTTTTGAAAGTGCCTTATAGTGAAAAGAATACTATTAAGGTAAGCTCGGAGTATGCTAAGGCTTTGAAAGATAATTTTAATTTAAAGAAGAGTGAAGGTGAACGAGAACGAGCAGAAGAAATACTAAAATCTGAAAGTGCAAAGTTAGTATTGCAGAAGAATAACTTTGTAACTGCTGCTTCTGATGAAATAGAAGTTTATGATGTAGATAAACTTCCTAAAGATGTAGTGATCGAGTTGAATTATTTTGCTCTTGATATGATTAATCAAGTAAGAAGGCAAATGGGAACTCCTGAAGTAACTCTTGCTCAATCGTCTATTGATTTTGCTAGTAAACTTTCTGCTAAGGTGAAGGAAGCTAATAGAGGAGTTTGGGATTGGCACTATGTGAAAGGAATTAATGAAGTAGCTAGAGAGTATGGTTTGCCTACTTCTAGTAAAGAAGATGAAGAAAAAGAGTATGGGTATCAATACTATGAGAATAGTGCAGGTTCTTTTTCTGTTTCAAAACAATCTACTAAAGCAGAATTAAAACGTGCTATCTATGATGCGATTTTAAGATTTTTGTATGATGGAGATGAATTTCTTCATGCTAATTCTATTTCAGGTTTAAATTGGGGTGAACCTAGTAAGGCTGAATATTTTGGATTTTCAATGAATTTATTGAAAGATGGTACAGAAATGAGTTTTATTACGGTTTCTGATGATCAACTTTCAAAATCAACTAAGAAGAATTTTAGTACAAAAACTCCTGGGAATACTACAGAAAGTAACAGAAAGGCAGTTCTTGGAAAGAAAGAAAAAGAATTGGAATCTGAAAAAGGTAAGCTGGAAAAATTACAACTTTCTTATAAAGAGTATGAAAAGATTTCTAAGGAAATTGATAAGTTAAATGAAGAGGAAGAAAAAGAAAAGGAGAGAATAAGAAAAGAGGAACAGAATAAGAAGAATTCTGCTACTACGAAACCTTCTCAATCGACACAAAAACAGGATAAACCAAAAACGAATGCTTCATCATCGAAACAGGGAAGTTCTACTGTTAGTAAGAATGGTTGGTTAAAGGAGAATGGTTCATGGTATTTTTATAATGCTGGAAAACGTTTGACTAATACATGGCAAGGTTCATATTATTTGAAGTCAGATGGTAGAATGGCTGAGAATGAGTGGGTGTATGATCCATCGTATAAGGCATGGTATTATTTGAATGGAAATGGTGCTTATGTTAAAAATACATGGCAAGGTTCATATTATTTGAAGTCAGATGGAAAGATGGCGGATAAAGAATGGGTTTATGATTCATATTATGGTTCATGGTTTTATCTGAAGTCTGGTGGTGATTATGCTAATAGTGAATGGTATTATGATTCATATTATGGTTCATGGTATTACTTTAAGTCAGGTGGCTATATGGCTAAAAATATGTGGCAAGGTTCATATTATTTGAAGTCAAATGGGGCTATGGCAAAAAGTGAATGGGTGTATGATACATCATATAAAGCATGGTATTATTTGAAGTCTAGTGGTTCTTATGCTCGTTCTGAATGGGTTCAAGGTAGCTATTGGGTAGATTCTTCAGGTAAATGGGTATAGTTTTTAAAGTCAGTTTTAACTGGCTTTTTTTGTTTGTAGAAAAAGGGGAAGTTATGACTGTAGTCGTGTTTAAACGCTCTCGTTCGCCTTCTTAGAAAAAACGAGACAGTAATAAATTAAAACTAAAATAAAAAAGGAGTAAAAGTAAGTAAATGTTAAAATCACAAGAGTTTAAGACTTTCGGTTCAATCCGTAAGATGAAGGTTGGTGGAGCGTGTGGAGTTATTCTTGCGCTTGCTATGTTGGGAATGGTATTTAATGGTACTGTATCAGCTAACGAAGTTTCAACTGGTAAACCTGTTGCAGTAGAGAAGAAAGCAGAAATGGAAGTTCCTATTTCTCATGACAATCTTGATAAAGCTGTAACAGAAGCTAAAGATGCAGGTGTAAAAGTTGAAACAGGGGCTGTTCAGGACAAAGGTGTAGCAACAACTGATACAGTTGCAGAAAAGCAAAAAGAAATTGAAGCTGATTATGCGAAGCAAGAAGCAGTTGTTAAGAAAACAACTGAGGACTATAAGGCTGCTAAAGCCAACAATGAAGCTGAACGCAAGGCGGTTCAAGCAGAAAATGAGCGTATCGCTAAGGATAATGCTAAGAAGGAAGCAGATTACGAGAAAAACTTAGCTGACCAAAAAACCTATAATGAAAAAGTTGAAAAGGAGAATGCTGAGCTAAAAGCTGATTATGATAAGAAGTTAGCTAGTTACAATAAGGAATTGGCTGTTTACAACAAGCAGAAAGAAGAACTTGCTAAGAAAGGTTTGAAAGCTGAAAAGCCTAATATCAAGTTCTATGGGGACTATGACGAAAGTCAACGTGGAAGTGTTAACTATTATCGTAAATTAACTGTTTCATTTGAAGGTATTGAAGGTTTGAATGCTGTTAAGGACTATATTGGTCTGCATTCAGATTCTACTATTGAAGGTTCTCGTGAAGGGTTAGTTACTAAGAATGATAAAGTTTTTGGAGAATTGATTGATCCGAAAGCGGGCGATTCATTTACGATTCATAATATAGCTGAAACCAAAGATGGTAAGAAGGTTTCTGCTAAGTTTACTTTGAAGCAAGTTGATCCTGAATGGGTAGAGAATGGGAAAAGCTTGTCTAAGACTAAGATTTCAATTTATAAATACAATGGAAGCGGTTCTCTTAACTTTGGATTTTGGAATTTAGTTGAATTTAATTCAACTATTGAATTTTTCTATGAATCAGGTAAGAAACCTGTTAGATTGGCAATGGTTAATATGTTTAATGATGTTGACTGGGGTCAAGAGTTTCATTTGAGCTATGAAGATGGTTCTGATGGATTGATTTTGAATCCGAATGGTTCAAAGGTTGAAAAAGTTTCTCGTAATGGTAAGAATTATTATAAGGGCGAGTATAAGTTAGCTTATGAAAGTGATCATCCTTCGATGGGGGTTAAAAAAGGTGATTTATATTATGCTAACGTAGGTGACGAAAGTGATATTCCTTTAGGTTCACTTCTATCTGCTGGATATGGTTCAAAATTGAATTTTTCTTATCATAATGGATTTGGTTTGCGTACACAAGCTGAAATTGATAATCTTCGTAAATGGTATTATGATAAAGCAGATTCAGAAGGCAAACCACGTCCGTCTGATGAAGAAATCTTTTCATCTGTTGACTGGGCTGTAGGTATTTTTGGTAAAGCAAGTGCAACTGTACCAATCAATATTTTGAGAAAGCCACCTGTTAAACCTACTTTGAAAGAAAAGGATACTAAGGAAATTCCAAAACCAAAATTGGAAAAACCCAAAGAATTGCCTGAACGTCCTGTAGTTCCTACTGTAAAAGTAAATTATTCACGTTTGCGAGTAAATCCTTCAACTCCAAAACCTGTGAAGGCTATTACTGATAATTACACAAACAACATTGATGGTGCAAACACGTTTGATAAGAATGTGAAGTTCAGTTTAACAACTGATTATAAGCCATATTCAACGTTTACTGCTGATTCAAAAAATGTAGCTAAAACGTGGGCAATGGTTGATGATGTTCAAGATGGTGCTTATCAAGTAGATGATAGTAAAATCACTATGAAGGATTCTACTGGTAAAGATGTCAAGAATTTATTCAAGATGTATCATGTTCTTTCTGATAAAGAACGTACACAAGAAATTCAAAACATTTTGAAGGAGGCTGGCTTGAATCCAAAAGGTGAGTTCTATATGTTTGTAGCGAAGGATTCTGCTTCATTCTATAAGAATTATGTGAAACAAGCTAAAAATATCACGATTGATCTTCCTGCTCGTCTTTTGGTTGAAAAAGGAAAAGTTGTGTGCTCTTTTTTCGTGCACTTTAAAAACCCTTTAAAAATCAACACTTTAAGGGGTTTTTGTTTGTCTTGTATAAGAAAAAGGGGCAGACGAGGGGCACAATTTAAAATTTTATCTTGTCTAACTTGCTAGATATGTCTGATACCATTTTTTGGGTAACGTGAGAATAAATCTCTAGTGTGGTCTTTGAGTCGCTATGCCCTACTCTGTCCATGATAGCAGTCAAGGGGATACCTAATTCAGCAAGTAGGGATATATGAGAGTGTCTGAACATATGTGTAGTGATGTTCTTATCTATGCCAATTTTCTGGCCATGTCTTTTCAATGCACCAATAACCCGAGCATTTGTTATTGGCTCTCCTAAAGTATTTATAAAAATAAAATCTGTATCAAATCCATTTGTCGCATTCTCTATTATCTGCTCTTTGATGATGTCTAACACTTTTTGAGGTGCTGTTATAACCCTATCAGACTTGATTGTCTTTGGTGTAGTTCTCTCTTTTTGTCTGAAATCGTATGTATGCTTGATGTGAATGGTCTTTTTAGAAAAATCTATATCCTCCTTGTAATTTAAGGCAGCCAGCTCTCCATATCGCATGCCAGTAAGAAAAAGAACTTTGGCTATTCGGATATACTTTGTAATTCGATAATCACATAGGGCCTCTTCTTTTAAATTTTGGATGAACAACTTAAACTCTTTCTGATCTAAGTATTTTGTATTTTTCTTTCTGAGATCTTCAGTTGTAATTACCTTTCTAGGCATTTCAACAAATAGCATTTCATTTGTATCAATATAATTCATTCTGACAGCGAATTTCATTATCTGATTAAGCTTGAACTTGATTTTAGAAACATAGTTATGAGACCTTCCATCTTGTAATAGCTGATCTATCACTTTTTGCAATAATCGTCTATCAATGTTTCTAACTAAATAGTCGCCCTCTATCTGCTTTAAAATCTCTTTTTTAACATTCTTTGAAGCGTAGACGGTTGAGTTTTTAACACCGTGTTTCCAATTTTCCTCAAATTCCTCATATAGTTTTTCAAAAGTTATATCAGAAACAAAATGTTGTTTTTCTCCTAATTTTTGATTTATTTTCTCTTGTAACAAGATGGCAGCTTGATTTCTTGCCTGGGGAGTTTTCTTCTCCATGGTTACTGAAACTTTTTTTAATTTCTCAGTATATGGATCTTTGTATCGCTCAAAAAATTTGTATTTCCCGTTGGGAAGTTCTTCCATCCACATTGATTTTACCTCACTTTTTTGATAAAATGGGTATAAGAAAACGACCTTTTGAATGGTTGTTTCTTATACAGGATATCCTCACACTCAAAATTTGGCGATGACGAGTGTGGGGATTCTTTATTTACGAATTATGAACGATAACGTCCAAGGCTCCCATGATCCGTTGAGCGTTTTCAACTGCTTCTTTGTACTCTTTCGAAGTGTTCTTTACTGGTTTTTTTATCAAGTCAATGAATATGACTGGTTTGGTGAAGTCGTTTGAGGTCACACGGACTGTCATGTTCAAAATTTTTGTAGTTGATTTTCGTTTAGATACGATACCGCCTGCTACAGCACCAATCGCTCCAAACATAGCGCCTGCAACCAAAGCTTGACCAACACCACCCGAAACAACAGTCTGATTATTTACAATCAATTCATAGGATACTAAATCCTCGAATGAATACCAATCAGTGTCATTCTTATCTTTCTTTACCAATGACGGTATTAACGATAACCCCATTGTACTAACCGCAAGTGTAGCTTTTACCGAGCCTTTAATTGCTCCACCAACTAGACCAGATGAGCCTTTTGCTTTTTGGGCACCGTGGATGCGATAAGTGCGATTGTACCTATCAATTTCAAGCGGTCCAACTTTGTCCGTTTTTCTACTTCGTGGAGCAGGAGATGGAGAAGCCGGTTTATCGACTGGCTGAGCTTGTTCGGTTGATTCTTGGTTAGCAATAGAATAACCGCAATTTGAACAGAACTTGTAACCCTCTACTGGATTGCCACATTCAGGACAAAATTTCATAATAACCTCCAAAACAATAACTATTTAAAAATCTTTTATACTCTTTTTTCTTACCCATAGCCGACGAGGTTATGGGTTTTTATTTTTTTCAATACCTCGCTACAATGTACCAGCTATCACATCTGCTTTTAGCATTATACATCAATATCATAATATTGTTGTAAGATATTGTTCCCTTGTTTGTATTTTGTAACGAGTTCAATAGCTACTCGTCGTTGCTGTTGGTCGTCTAATAAGTGTTCATCATAGCTCAATATCCGATAATGAACAAAATCAACTAATCGATTAAAAAGAGCGTTATCACTGATTGTATTTGCTTGTTTAATTTGCTCGTACGAGTGCTTGTTTTTGAGGTGCCAGACCATGCGCTCATTATTGATATAAAAGAGAGAGGCCATAGTGTTAGCTTCTATCTCTAGCGGATTGCTCTGATAGTTGTTAGCGCAAGCCAGGGCGACCTCATCAGAACGACCCGTGCTAAAATGGGCAGCGATGTGGGCTAATTCATGCAAAATGGTAAAGATAATCCGTCTTTTGATATGTGTTTGATTGATATAAACAAGGTACTTTTCTTTTTCTTTGCTATAAATGGTAAAGCCGTCATTGTGTTTACAGATGATATCATCCAAGTAAGTAACATCTGGATTATTGACAAGCCCTCGATATTTAATGTATTCAGAACTAAGTAGACCGGCTGAAGGGAGCATAGGAAACGGGTCCTTTTCAAAGAAGATAAAATGAAGGTTGTAAGTCTGTTCAAAGTAACGGATGATGTGCTGAAAAGTAACTTGTTCAAGTGAAATATTATTCTGTCGAGACGCTGCTTCGATCACCGGGACAGCGTAATCCCAGTGTTGGATGTACTGTCTACGGGAAATAATTTCTCTAGCCATAATTACCTCCACTTACTGTCATCGTCCATCAGGGTTTTAGCAGTTACCATCAAGCTTTCAATCGCCTTGTTAAAACGAACCTTTTCTTCCTCGGTCATGTTCTGGGTCTGATTTCTGAACGCTGCGACAAGTTCAGTCTCAGCTGGACCAAGATATTCATTTGCCTTGTCATCTTTTGCAATAGTCGGATTATCCGTACGTCCGAGCAGGTAGTCGGTAGATACGTTGAAGTAGTTAGCAATTTCTGCGATACGTTCAGCATTTGGCGTAGAGTTTTTTATCTTATACAGTGTATTTCTGCCATAACCCAAGTCTTCTTCGACTTGTCCAAGAGCTTTTCCACGCTTTTTTGCTAATTCTTTAATTTTTTCAAATGTCTCAAACATTGTTAAATCAACCTTTCTAAGACATTACAAAAAAATTTAACAAATTTGGTGTAAAAAGGTTGACTAATTATCCCAAAAGGTGTAAAATGTTTTTTGTAAGTAAGTTACAACTAAAAAAACAACTAAGAAAATAAATCATAAAAAATGTTTTGGCGAACGGTATTTATAGATTTATCATTGTTTTTATTATGCTTTCATTTTAGCCGATTTGGTGTGAGTTGTCAAGTGTAATGCAGAAAAATAGTTAAAATTTTAGTTGTTTCTTATTTACAAATTAGTAAAGAGGGAGGGACGTATATGCCAGATATCGCAAATGGTCGTGAAAGAGTTAATGCTTTCTTGAAAGAGAAAGGGATCAAAAAAGCAACTCTAGCGGTTGCTTACGGCTTTAAGCGACAGGAAGTGACAAACATTCTAAGTGGAACAACAAAAGGTCCACGAGCGAACAGTTTTATTCTTCAGGTGATTGAAGATTACGGGATTGAGTAGCACAAAAAAGCACCTAACAGAAGTCAGGCGCTAATCAAAATAACTAACTGAATTATAACACGAAAGGAGCAAAAATGGAAGCAGTTGAAATTGTAAGAATTAAAGATGTGATCATTGAAAAAGTCTCTGCTAATGATGAAGAATTGGAACACATCTTTGGATGCTCAAAGCGACAAGCGGGAGACATGAGACGCGAGATGAAGAAGCTACCTAGCCAACAGAAGCATCTTAGGAATGATGGCCAGCTTGTCACGATTAAAGGTTTTGATGCTTATCTGCAATATCGTGGGACTCAAGCTTGGGAAAAAGAAATGGTGAAAAGCAAGAAAATGAGGTCAGTCGGATGAAATTACTAGACAAAATCACAAAATGGTTTTTCAACACAACAAAAATCGAAGTCAACACCGACTGGCGATTGGTTGCGTTGGACTTAAACCGAGAATTGATTGCAGCACAAGAAGAAAAACAAATACTTTATCAGCGCATTGCTGACTTGGAAAAACTTTTAGAGGTATAGAAAAATGGAAATCAAATACATCTATAATCAAACGCCCCTTGGTTGGGTGTGGCAGTTGGTAATTGATGGGTACGAGTTTTTTTATCCATGTGGCGATTTTAAAGCGTTAAAAAAATTCGTCAAATCAGAACTAGAAGTTTTGTTAGACAAAAAAGAAAGTGATAGTAATCACGGCTTGGCATTCCATGCGTGTGGATATAACGGACAAGCACAACAAGAATATATTTCTTATTGGGAAAAACAAGGTTTAAGTGTGTTTTAAGGAGAATAATATGACAGAACCAACTTTAATGAGCCAACTACTCGGATTTGCAACAACCTTTATTTGCTTTTTTGTAGCATTGATGGTCATTGAAAACAACGAGCAGAAAAGAAAAAGGCAAGTGGAAGAACAAGAAATTCTAGACAAAGCGATCATTGAGGTTTACCAACAGGGGTGGAATCAGTTCAACAACATCGCTCGTATGAATCTGAGAAATTCAGATAAACAATTTACGTACGACGTGCAACCGCCTGTAGGACTCGCAAAATGTGTAGAAGAAGGAGTTTAAAATGGTCCGAAATAAATTGACAGATTTAACCAATACTCTTTTTGCTCAGTTGGAAACATTGGACGACAGGGATCTTACTGCTGATGAATTAAAGACCGAGCTCCAACGATCAAAACAGATGGTCGCTATCTCAGGTCAAATCCTACAAGCTGGCCAGTTGGCGCTAGATGCCGAGAAGTTCAAAGATAAGGTAGGTGAGGATAATGCCCCAATCGCTTTGCTGGAAGGATGAGTACACCAAATACATGCATGAAATATGCCCTGGTCGTTTAACTCCTGAAGTAACCAGGTTGCTGAATGAAAAATTTGGTACGAATTATAACAAGAGTCAAATCGGTGGCGTACGCAAACGTCTAGGATTGCTTGTCGGCGAAGCTTATCAAGGTAAATTGCTGACTAAGGAGCAACATGACTACCTTGTGTCCATCCAAAAAAATAAGATTTCTCGTGATGTCGCAAATGAAATGAACCGAAAATTCGGATTATCACTGACTGAGAAACAGATTAAGAGTTATCGGAGAAATAATAATCTACATAGTGGTTTGACAGGAAGATTCGAGAAAGGTCAGACTCCCCACAATAAGGGGAAGAAATACCCAAATATGCCAAAAAACAGCGGGCAGTTCAAAAAAGGTAATCGACCTCCGAATTATGTGCCTGTCGGCACTATCAACTACACAACAGACGGTTATCCGAAAGAAAAGATTGGAGAACCTAATCAATGGGTCTTGAAACATCGTAAAGTCTGGGAGGACCATCACGGACCAATACCAAAAGGGTACTCAATCGTTTTTCTGGACGGTGATAAAACAAACTATGATATTTCTAACCTGGCATGTTTATCTAAGAACGAAATTGCTAGAATGAATCAAAATCATCTATTTACGTCCAACGCTGATTTGACCAAATCTGGTATTGGACTAACAAAACTTATAAATAAAATTAGAGAGGTAGAAAAAAATGGCTAGTTTATACGAACTAACAGGTCAGTTCCTGACAATTTATCAAATGGATATTGATGACGAAACAAAAGCAGACACGCTTGAGGCCATCGATTGGCAAGAACAATTCGAACAGAAAGCAGAAGGATATGCCCATGTTATCAAGAATCTAGAAGCTGACGTGGACATGTACAAGGCTGAGGAAGAGAGCTTCAAAGCCAAGAAACAGGCGGCACAGAAAAAGCTGGATTATGTCAAGGATAACATTATGGCAGCTATGAATGTCACAGGTCAAACCGAAGTCAAGAGTGGTGCCCTGATTATAAAAATTGCTAAGAATCCAGAATCAGTCAAGGTCAACGAAGATGACCTTCCGAAAAAATATTTTACAAAAAAAGTGACGCTTGCGCCGGACAAAAAAACACTCAAAGAGTTACTTAAATCTGGCAAGAAAGTCAAAGGAGCCGAGCTCATTAGGACGGAAAAGTTGGTGATTAAGTAATGGAATTGATGAACAAAACACGAGTAACAGATTCGCTAGCAGTTGTTATTGGACCAGAATCAATTGAAGTGCTTGTTACAGAAGGATTTCTATTCGATGTTGCGATTCGTTTTGTGAAAGTAGACGAAACAAATCTTGATCAAGGAAATGAAAAACCGGTATTTACTCCGGAGTACAAACTGGTCACAGTCGCTAAATACAAGGAAAAACCTATTTTTGAATCCGAGGAAGATATTCGAAGATTCGAAAAACAAGCAAAAGAAATTAAGGCGCTATTTGCCTTCGCAAAGGTAAATAAACAAAATTGGTTTAACACGGCCCTTTATCCAGGAGTGCTGACTGAGAAAGTTGGTGTTTGATGAAAATTTTAGCAATTGATCCATCAAGCAACAAAATTGAAACCAGTACAACAGGGATTGTACTCTTGGATAATGCAAAGCTGGTTGATTATTGGGTGGTCCCTTATGGTGCCCAAAACTTCAAAGCCTGGTTCAAAGAGATTGGTCGTAGTCTTGAATTCGACATAGTGGTCGTTGAAAAATTCGAAGTTAGGGACAATGATTATTCCAGGGACAACTCGGTTGTAGAAACTATTGCAGCCATTGAACTTTGCTATCCGGACTTGGTTCTGCAGCGTAACGCAGGTTATCAGACAGATATACCAAATGACTTGCTGAAAGCTCTTGGGCTGTGGAACTTTGACAAGAGCCATCACAATGATGTGAGGGCAGCAGCAAGGCTCGGGCTCTTCTATGCCCAACGGAATGACATCGAGGAGGTGATTGTGGACATTGGCAATCGAATTACGCAAATGGCAAGCTGAAGCAGTTAAACGTAGCGACCGTAATTGTCCTGGGATCTTTCTTGAGGCATACGGCGGCCGTGGTAAGACCATCTGTGCTTTTGAAATAGCAAAGCACAAGTCAGCAAAAAAAGTCCTGGTTATCAATAATCGTTTAGCTATCCTGAACGGATGGAATAGCACTTATCAAAATCTAGGATACGACACTGATTTTGAATTAGAAACGATGACGGACCGTAGATTGCAGAACAGACTTGCAAGCGGTGAGTCTATTGAGTGTGATGTATTCATTATTGACGAGTGGCAGAACATGTCTAGTGATGCCAACGTGAAGGCTTATCGCAAGGTCAAACGTGGCTATACAGTTGGACTATCAGCAACCCCGATCAGGAAGAAGGGGCAAAACTTCTACCCTCTGGAAAAAACATTTTTTGGGATGGCTGATCCTAATCAAAGAGAAAACTGGCAACTGGCTCATGGAAAAATGAAATATTCCAAGTTCAGCTATTCTAAGCAAGAATGGGATGATTTCCGAGACTATGAAAACTATGTAAGCAATCTGCCTAACTTCTTCCGCTGGGAGGAAGTAGAAGCCATTGAAGAAGCGGAAGAGAACAACGGATTTGAGGTTGTATTTGAACCTATCTGGTGTCTAACTGCTAATCCGGAGGAATTAGAACAATTTAGAAAATTGAATATTGTTGGAAAAGATGGTAAGTATGCCATGGCAAAACAGACATTTGGCCGAAAAACTTTCGAACGATACTTAATCCAGACTGGTTTTGAGGTTGACTTTCCAAAATTGAAAGCAGTTAATGCAGATACTCCAATGCTACTTCAATTGGATCTTCTACTAGCAAGCAGGACAGAAATGCTGATAGTGAGCAAATCCAAGCAGATTGTAGAGGTCATCAGAGAGCGTCACCCAGAAATTGGTATTTGGACTGGAGACAAGAAGGACTCCTTAGAACAGACAAATGTGGTTGCTACAAGTCAGGTTTTAGGTGTAGGAGTTGATGGCCTTCAGCATAAATTTAAAACTATTGTGGTCTTAGACCCTGTTAATCCATCTGATGGAGATTATGACGATTATCGCCAACTTTTATGGCGAGTAACAGGCAGCCGTCAACAACATGACGTGCGTGTCATTGAATTTTATTTTTAAGGAGAATCAAAATGAAACTTTCAAGTGATTATATTGTAATGCGTGACAAACAAAGCGGACATTTTTTAAATGAACTCAAGAACAAACGTTCTTCATTAGCTACTCAGGCCGGTTTTGTGGATGATATTCGAGGTGCTCTTACAATGCCATATGATTGTTATCTTGAACAGAAAACAGCTCTAAAATCATTGGCTAAGGTACACGGAATGGAGATTATTCGGGTTAAAGCCACATTTGAACTTACTTATCCAAATGGTAGCGATGTTTCAAAAATCGAGCGTGAAAATACTAAGCCTGGTTTGCTTGATCTATTGAGAAACTTATAAAGGGGGAGATGTATGGTAACAAAACAACAATCCCCAATCTTTGTCACTTTACAGAGTATCCAGCAGAGTTTGGTTGCTCCAAAAGGACAGTATAACAGTTTTGGGAAATATAGCTATCGAAGCGCAGAGGACATCCTAGAAGCGCTGAAGCCAATCTTGCAGGAACACGATGCAGTATTGATTTTACAAGATGGAATTGTACAAATCGGTGACAGGTACTATGTCGAAGCAACAGCAACTCTATATGCAGTTGGTGAAACTATTGGGACTACAGCCTATGCTAGAGAAGATGATAGCAAAAAAGGGATGGATGGTAGTCAAGTTACAGGTGCTGCATCCAGCTACGCCCGAAAATACGCCCTAAACGGACTTTTTATGATCGATGACAATAAGGATCCTGACACGGATGAATATCATAATCAGAATAGCCAAGCAGGCCGTACGTCGCAAAAACCAGCTCAAAAAACAAATAGCCAGCAAAAGCAACCGGCTAATGCTCCAGCTAAAAGTAACGGAGCCAAAACAATTACAGGAGCACAGGCTAAAACCATTCGGACAGAACTCAAAAATATGGCTGAAGCTACAGGGAGTCCTGCTGCAACAATTGGAAAATGGTTCATCGATAAAATGGGTGTTGATAAACCTGAAAGCATTCCAGCTGATCGATTGAAGGAAGCTCAGAAGATTATAGCAGATGCGAAGAAAGCAAGAGGTATTGAGTAATGGGATATACGGAACTGGGGCGCAAACGTCCGATTGAATTACAGATTGATTATTATGATAAGATCCTAGTCTATCAGCATCAAGGTGAGATTTGGGGTGTATGTTATAAGCACGGAGAAATTGATTGTGTTTACAACTACACTAAGAACGATTTCTTTTGGCTTGAAATTTCAGATATGTCCTTAAAAGAAATTGTTACTAAAATTATCAAGCCTTTGAAGAGAAATAACCCTGGATTATACTCATTTCATGAGAGTACGTTCAGTAGAATTTTGGAGGTAATAAAATAATGATTAACAATGCTGTACTTGTAGGGCGCATGACCCGTGATGCTGAACTCCGCTATACACCGCAAAATGTAGCAGTTGCGACTTTTACTCTTGCAGTAAACCGTACATTCAAGAGTCAAAATGGCGAACGCGAGGCTGACTTTATCAACTGCGTTATGTGGCGCCAACAAGCCGAAAATCTTGCAAACTGGGCTAAAAAAGGCTCACTTATCGGGGTGACAGGCCGTATTCAGACTCGTAGTTACGATAACCAGCAAGGACAACGTGTCTACGTGACAGAAGTCGTGGCTGAGAATTTCCAAATGTTGGAAAGTCGTAATCAACAAAGTTCGAATGATACATTTGGGAATGACAACCCGATGGATATTCAAGACGACGATTTACCATTCTAAGGAGTTACTAAATGGGAATGAAAGAACATGCCTTGGCTTATCAAAAAAAAGGATTTTCGGTTATTCCTATTAGTCCTTCAAATAAGCAACCGATGATCAAATTTGCTGATAAACCAGCTATGACTGCGCAAGAAATTGAGGATTTTTGGAGTCAGTATCCGGATAGCAACATTGCTGTTCGGACTGATAAATTCTTCGTTATCGATGTGGACCTGCACGGAAAGGCTAATGGCTATGAGAGTCTGGCTAATTGGGAGCATCTGAACTTGATAACTCCAACACTGCAGGCAAAGACAGCTAGTGGCGGTAAACATATTTTTTATTTTAAACATCCTGATGTGTCCATGACCCAGATGATTGGATTTCTGCCTGGTGTGGATATCAAAGCACATCCAAATAATTACGTACTGGTTGCTCCGTCTAAAACTTCCAAAGGTGTCTATGCTTGGGACAAGAAAAAGTCCAAAGAGGGTGGCACTATGGTCACGGCTAGTCGATCTCTTGTAATGGCCATCAAGAAGGAATACAACAAAAAGAACTCTGGTAGTGACCTGGATAATATCTACTATCAAATCAGCAAAGGTGCTGGCAAACGAAACAGAACAACCGAATTATTTGAAATGGTTGTTCTAGGCTTCGGAGATGAAGGCAGCAGAAATGATACACTTGCAAAATTTGTAGGCGGACTCTTGAGCAGGTCAGTGGAGCCGAACTGTATACTGCAACTAGCAGAAACAGCCAATAACAATTCAGTAGAACCTCTTAGTCACAAAGAATTAAGTAGGACTGTCGAATCGATGATCAAGAAACACATGAGGGGGGGTGGCCATAATAGGTGATGTTACGAATATTTCAATCAAGCAATTTTCGCGCAGAAAGAAAAAAATCTTAGATGAAGAAGGTGAACAGATTGAAATTGAATCTATTGTGGCTGACAGTCCTAGAAATGTTCTTCTTGCAATGAAGAGCGATAACAAGCTCAACGACTTTCTCAGACACAATGAATTTACTGGTGAACACGAAATCGTAGAGGACGTAAAACTGGATGCTATCCAGTTAAGGAAGGGGCAGCTACCTTCAGCCTTTGAATCCTACCTAAGCGTATATTTGGAGAATCACTTCAAGACAGTTTTCAAGGCTGGAGCATTAAGGGATGGTATTGAAGCATTTTTTGCAGAAAAAACCTACAATCCGGTTAAAGAATATATGGAAAATGCTTATGAGTCATGGGATCATAAAGAACGACTTGCCCAGGTATTTCAAACTTGGTTAGGTGCCGAGGACAGTATTTTCGTTCAAAAAATAGCCGTCATGTTCTTTGTTGGGGCCGTCTCCAAGGTTTTTAATCCATGGGTTAAATTTGACTACACGCTCGATTTGGTCGGTGGCCAAGGTGCTGGTAAGACCACTTTCTTGCAAAAGATAGCTGTTGATTGGTACACGGATTCGGCTAAAGATTTTATGGACAAGGACAACTATGAGATTATGCTGAAATCACTGATTGTCAACGACGATGAGATGGTTGCTTCCAGGAAGACCACTTTTGATGAGTTAAAAGCTTTCGTGACTAAAACAGAACTTTCTTTCCGTAGATCCTACGGTCGAAGGGCCGAAAAATTCCCTAAAAACTTTGTGATCGCAAGGACCAGCAATAAAATTGAGTACCTGGGAGACAAGACTGGCGAGCGGCGCTTTCTGCCTGTGCTGGTGGATGCAGGCCAGCAGTTTGTCAAGCCATTTGATATGACCGATCATGATGTGCTCCAGCTTTGGGGTGAAGCAGTCGCTATTTACAAAAAAGGATTTATCCTTACCTTTGATGATGAGTTCGAAAATGAGCTTGCGGTCTATAAGGAGCGCTTCACTTATAAAGATGAAGCCGAATCGCAAGTATACGACTATCTTGAAATGTTGGTTCCAGAAGAATGGGAAGATTTCTCAGTCACTCAGCAACATCAATATACCTGGTGCTACTTCAATGATGGTAGCTATCGCAATGAGTCCGGTCTGCTATATGAAGGTGTGAAGCTTCAATCGAGTGTGTCTGCCAAACAGATATTAAAGAATGTCTTTGATATCGATAGCGCGAGAGGTGAAAAGATTGCTAGGAAGATCAAGTTGATTATGGACAATAATCAGGATTGGGAATACAAAATAAAGAAGGTTAAAGGTAAGACAATACGTGCATATTTTAGAAAAAATATACAAACAGAAGTGATGTAACCTTAGTGAAAATGATGTAACCTTTTAGTCAAAAAACGGTCAAAAATCATGTTTCGGTTACATCAGGTTACATCATTGATGTAACCACAGGAAAAGTCAATTATATCAACGATTTGAGTGCTGTTTTTGATAAAATTTTAAAAAAAGTGATGTAACCCTCCTAAAGCCTTGATAATACTGATGTTTTAGGGTGTCTATTAGTAAGGTTACATCATTTATATAAAATATTTAATAAGTAAAAATAGCAAGTGCTATAAACGTTGATATAACAGCATTCTTGTTTTTTATAAAATATGTTTTGCGAAAAGTGATGTAACCTGTAACCGTGTAAAAAGTATTCACAAAATAAGCATATTTTTTAATAAGTATAGGAGAAGAAATGTCATACACAGTAACACTATATTTTGACAATATGGTAGATGAAACTCACTTCTTTAAGAAAGTGGGTGATGCTGCTAAATGTAAGGCTCAACTAGAGAATAAGTATCGAGGGGAACGATTGTATAAAGTAGAACTTGAGGAGGTGGAGTGATGATTATCAATAATTATAAATATGATTATTCAAGTGGCAGAATCTGCTACACAATTGATGTTGATGGCTATGAAAAAGCCATGGAACACACAAAGACAGAATACGGAAGTGTACAAAGAAATGATATTGATGATTTCTTAAGTACGGTTGAGGAATACGACTTTCAAGAAGCTGAGATGATTGAAGCATTCGTTGACTTTCAAAATGATTTGCTCTTATATGGAATTGGTTTTGAATTGAGAAATGAGGTCACGAGATGAAACGAACTAAACGACACCCATCTAGATACTTCATTCCTGAACTTATTGAAGATGAAGATATTATCTTTAACAAAGATAGCGAATATCACAAGCAGAAGAAAAAAGAAAAGAAAAATCCCATTTTTAAAAGAAATAAGCCTAAAAGGTAAGGAAATCACAGAATGAAAAACACACTAATTCGCTTCTTGCTCGCATGGTCGCTTATCGCTACTTGCTTGTTATTCATGCAACAGAAACCCTTACTTGTCTATCACGCTGATAGTAAGTATCAGATTACTGGCAAGGTTACGGAAAAACGTAAAATCGGAAATCTATTCACTATCACGGTAAACGGGAATGTGTTTGTGGTGAGTGAACAGAAATACAATCATATAGAAATCGGAGATAATATCGAATTATGAACACACTAGAAAATGTAAAGCAATGGTTTATTGATCGTGACCTTGAAAACGGTGGACGGTTAGACAAGCAGTCACTTAAACTCAGTGAAGAGTTCGGAGAGTTATGCGCTGGGTATCTCAAGAAGAATGAGAAGCTGACAAAGGACAGCATCGGAGACTGTGCAGTCGTGATTGTTGGTCTGGCCTTACTGATTAAAGAGGATGTTCATAAGATTTTTAATGAAGTTTTTAGCGACGAATACTATGTCATAGAATGTCTGGTCTTTTTGAACAGAGCCATCAGTAATATTCAGTTATCAAATGGATTTACAAATAAAGATATATATATAGTCGATTTATCTCGTTCAATTTATTGGTTAAAATCAATCAGCAACGCTCTTGGTTATAACTTTGAAGAATGTTTTGAACTGGCATACCAGGAAATTAAAGACCGTAAGGGTAAATGGATTGACGGGGTGTTTGTGAAAGAGGAGGATTTATAAAATGAAAAGACTAGGAGTTGTATTAGGGGCGGTATTTGTAATCGTTGTATCTCCGTTTGTTGTTCAGTACGGATGGAATGAAATTATCACAACGATTGTTCCTGTCAGTAAAATTACAGTCTGGCAAGCATTAGGGATGGATGCACTACTATCTTTCATCTGGCCTGTGTTATCTAGCAAAAAAGAATCTGAAGAGGATTATTCATATGCTGTAAAAAGCAGTATTTCAAAAATCATTACATGTGCATTATTGATATGGTTAGCTAGTTTGTTTATTTAAGGAGGATTTGGGATGATACCGAATCAAAATTACATGTTGTCAATAGGATTTACTGCTATTTGAAGGAAAAATCATTTGAAAGGACAGACAATGAAACCTAAAAAATATCCGTATTCAGGAAAACTAAAGCTGATTAGACAGACATTGCCAAGGTTCGTCTTACTAGGAAATGCCGCCTTTAACAGCAATTTGGTGAAATACATTGATACAATAAAACAAGTGGCACCAAATCAAACGATCGTCTATTTTAAAATCCCTAAATTCCTTTCGCACGAGGAGAAGTATGTACGGGTACCTCTCAAAATCGGTGAGGTCGTCAAGATTTTAAACCGATGATAAACAAAAAAGCCAAGGCGCTCTCTGCCTCAGCTATAATCTCAATAATATTATTATACCACAAAAGGAGATAGAGAGTGAACAAGGCTAAAGAGTTACTTGATGAACTACAGAATTTGGATGAAGAGATACAGAATCGAATAGACGAACTTGCTAATCTTGAAGCTAGTTTACTTTCTAGTCCTAAAATGAACATGGATAAGATTCAAGGTGGTCAGAAGGTTCGATTAGATGAACGTTACATCGATATTTTTAGCATGCAAGATTCCTTGAAAGAGTACATGAAGCAAGCAACTGCTGAAGCTATCCAGCGAAGAATTGAGCTCAGTAAATTGATTGATAAAATACCTAAGCCTGCAAGTCGAACAATTTTAAGGATGGTGTATATTCAGAAAGCAAGCGTGTATGATATGATTGAATTTTTACAATGCAGCAAGACTACTTTCTACAAAAAGAAGAAAGATGCAATCCGTGAATTGGGTGTTGTAGTTGATAAAAGCGAACTAATGCGAACTAATGTGAACTAGGTTGAAGCGCACTGGTCTAACAATCGTGCTATTATAGTATCATCAAGAATTAAGGGTAAGGCAGTAAGCCTTCCCTAACATGGAGAGTTGGCAGAGTCCGGTTGAATGCGCCCGTTTGCTAGACGGGTGGTCGCCTATGTGCGTTCCGTGGGTTCGAATCCCACACTCTCCTTTGAGTGTTTGTGTCCCAGAATGAGTTAAATCTTCTGGGTGGGGATTCATATATCACTCATTAACTTACAAATGGTTGCGGAGCGACTGGACCTCGCATGATTGCGTAGCTACTTATATCCTAGGTAAGTTATAAGCTAGAGGGTTTGATTCCCTCAGAGGTTTTAAATGACTACAAAAAATAAAAAAAAAGGAAAACTTTCAAATTGATTTCTAATTAACACAAAAGGTAGTAGTCGCCTTGCATTAAGTCACTCATCGAGTGGCTTTTTTAATTATTAAAAAGGTGGTGATGGAAAATTGAATGAAAGACAAAGACGATTCGCAGATGAGTACATCATCAGCGGGAATGCAACAGATGCAGCTATTAAGGCAGGGTATAGTGAAAAGACTGCTAGAAGTCAAGGACAAAGATTGTTGACAAAAGTTGACATTTCTGAATATATCAAAAAAAGAATGGATGAAATTCAGGACGAAAAAATCCTGACTCAAAAACAAATTCTTGTGATGTTGTCAGAGATTGCATCAGGTCAGGCAAAAGAGACAATTGTGGTCACGACAAAAGTAGCTGAGTTGATGACTGATCCTGTGACTGGTAAGTCTGTAAAAGTATACAACGAAATCCCTCAACTTGTCGAATATCCAACAAAGAACAGCGATAGGAACAAAGCTTTGGAGTTACTAGGGAAACGACATCAAATGTGGACTGATAAAGTAGACATCAATGCTATAGTTACCGAGACTAAGAAGTTTGACGATATCGTTAGTCAGCTAGGCGGTGATGGACTTGACGAATAGCTTCCCTTTATCTCAAAAGTACATTGATTTTTGCAATAGCTTTAATAATGTTGATGCGGACTTTTTGGAAGGTACAACGGCAGCTGGAAAAACAACGGTTGGTGTTGGTGTCAAGTTTATGCGAGCAGTCAGCAGGAGCACGAAGAAGTTCCACATCATTGCAGCAAAGACAGTTGGTGTAGCTGAAAAGAATATCATTAATCAGGATAACGGAATTTTAGACATCCATAAAACAGCCGTCTACTGTGGTAATGGTGACAAAGATTCGAAGATTCCTCACATCAAGTTTGAGGGTAAAATCATTTATGTATTGGGGTATGACAACAAGGAAAAATGGAAGCTGGTTCTTGGTGGACAGTATGGATGTGTCTATATTGATGAGGTCAACACGGCTGACATTGAGTTTGTTCGTGAGTTGTCCACACGTAATGATTATTTGATGGCAACGCTCAATCCGGATAATCCTGATTTACCAGTCTACAAAGAGTTCATCAACAAGGCAAGACCGTACAAAAAATACGCAGGCGATGTGCCGGAAGAAATTATGCGAGACCTATCAGAACCAGCTAACCCTAAATGGCGTTACTGGTTTTTTACGTTTAATGACAACCTGTCACTGACACCAGAAGCCATCCAGAAGAAAAAGGATGCGGCACCAGTTGGGACTAAGCTCTACAAAAATAAAATCCTTGGCCTACGTGGACGAGCAACAGGAATTGTCTTCGTTAATTTTGATAGCAAAAAACACGTATTGAGTAAGTCTTTTGTAAAGAATACGGTCACGTTCCAACGGTTCACAGCTGGACTAGATACAGCTTACTCAGCAAGTAGTCCGGATACAATTGCAATGATTTTCCAAGGGATATCAGATGACGGGAAGTTATATACGCTGGATGAGGAAGTTTATAACAACGCTGAGCTTGATGTGCCGATTGCTCCATCTGATACTGTGGTCAAGTTTATCAATTTCCTAGAACGCAATCGTAGTGAATGGGGATTGGCGCGTGATGTCTTTGTTGATAGTGCGGACCAAGCAACAATTACAGAATTAAACAAATACAAGCGACAATACGGCTGTCTGTATATCTTTAACAATGCTTATAAGAAAACCAAGATTATTGACCGGATCAACTTTCAAATTGGTTGGTTAGCTCAAGGTTGTTACTATGTGTTAAGTCATTGTATGAATCATATCAAAGAGCTAAACACTTACTCATGGAAAGAAGGAAAAGATGAGCCGGAAGATGCAAATGATCACACAATCAATGCGAATCAGTATGCATGGTTGCCATACAGGAAGATAATCGGAAGAAAGGAAAACTAAAGTGGGAATAATGGACATGATCAGAAAGAGTATGAGAAGCTTTCTCAAACTGGAACAGGCACAGCCAAATGTCATCACAATTACAGAGGCAATGACGTTTGAAGATAATGCAGCAAAGAACCAAATTTGGTATCGCGGTGACTCATACGAACTGGACCAGCTCTACAAGCAATTATCACATAGCAACATCAACTTTTGGGGAGCGACAAGTACTCCTGGGCAAGAAATTAGAAAGATTCACACAGGAATCCCTGGTCTTATCGTTGATAGGTTGGTAGATATCACGCTGCACGATATGAATGATTTAGATTTTGCCGAGGAAATGCAAGGGACTTTGTGGGAAGAGATTGCTGAAGATAGCAACTTCCACGATCAACTGCAGGAGGCGATTAAAGATAGTCTTGTGATGGGTGATGGTGCTTTTCGTATTTCATTTGATCCGGAACTTACAGCATTGCCTATTGTTGAATGGGTTGGTGGAGATAGAATTGAAATCATCTACAACCGTGGAAGATTGAAAGAAGTTATTTTCCGCACACACTTCACAGAACGCAGACGGAACTATTTGCTCGAGGAAATCTACGGCTATGGCTCATTAACTTATAAGCTCTACAGAGGCGAAACTGAGCTAGATATGAGCGCAACAGAGTACACTGCTAACCTTGTCGATGTGGAGTTCGATAAATCCGTTATCTTGTGCTTGCCGTTTAAGATTTACACGTCACCTAAAGTAAAAGGCCGTGGTCAATCTATCTATGATCGTAAGACAGATGCTTTTGATAGCTTGGATGAGTCTTGGAGTCAGTGGATGGATGCTCTTCGTTCTGGACGATCACGAGAGTATATTCCTGAGAACTTACTTCCTAGAGATCCTTACACAGGAGAAATTAGTAAGGGCAATCCTTTTGACCATCGATTTATTAAGGTTGAGACAGCGATGGGCGAGGATGCAAAGAACACAATCACATTGCAACAAGCTAATATCCCACATGAAAGTTATTTGAGTACATACGTGACTGCGCTTGATTTAGCTTTACAAGGTATCATTAGCCCATCAACACTCGGTATTGATGTCAAGAAACTAGATAATGCCGAGGCACAACGTGAGAAAGAAAAGGCAACTCTCTATACTCGCAATGCTATTGTGACAGCTCTGCAAGATTACCTGCCAAAGTTAATCAGTATGGTTTTGAATGCTGATAGCGTGCTGAAGAAAAACCCACTACAGAAAGTCAAGGTCGACGTGCCGTTTGGCGAGTATGCTAATCCTAGTTTCGAATCACAGGTTGAGACAGTTTCTAAGGCCAAGACAGGCGGTATCATGTCGATTGAAGCGAGCGTTGAGGAATTGTACGGTGACTCAAAAGACCAGGACTGGAAAGACCATGAAGTGGCAAGAATCAAAGCGGAGCAAGGTGTGACAGAAGTCGACGTACCATCATTGAATGAAGCTGCTAACGATTTTGAGATAGAGAAGGAGGCTGAAGATGCTGAAGACAGTGACGATAGGACAGAGGATCTATCACATGAGTCAGAAGGAAGCGCAGGGACTTCTACAGATAGCGAGTGATAATGTAGAGTTTGGTATCTATGCTGTTGAGAAGAACAACAAGTTGGATATGCTCAACCTCAAAATGCCTAGTAAAACAGCTTTGAAACGACAATTGAGAAGTTTTAAGGCGCAAGGTTTTAAGGTGTACTGCAATGGCTTATGATGTATCTAAAGCATTTGAGCGAATCGAAAACGATCTGCTTGATTCTATGATTAGAAATCTCGGAAGGCATAAGGCAGAGGAAACTGCTGAAGGTTTTGAATGGGAACAATGGCAGGTCGCTCAATTGAAAGAGCTTGAACGATTTAAGCGATCCAATGCCAAAAAATATAGCAAAGAGTTTGCCAATATCAATAGCAAGATTTCTACAGCTATCCAAGAAGCCTATAAGCAAGGCATGGATGATGAGGAAATGTCTATCCTGGAAGCTATCAAGAACGGTTTTGAATTTAACAGTGGAACAGATAATCTGGGGGCTTCATTTTTCGCTATCAATGAACGAAAGTTGAATGCGTTACTTAACTCGATCGAGCATGATATGAAGACGGCAGAGCATGCTGTATTGAGGTATACAGACGACCAGTACAGGCGCACAATATTTGATGCTCAGGTAGCAGCTAACACGGGAGCTAAGACATATGAGCAATCAGTGGATATGGCCACCAAAGATTTTCTAAGTCGGGGAATCACATGCATCCAATACAGTAACGGGGCCATGGTCAATATCGTATCGTACGCTGACATGGCCATTCGGACAGCAACCAAAAGAGCCTACCTAATGGGTGAGGGAGTCAAGCGTCAGGAGTGGGGGATTCATACTGTTATCTTAAACAAGCGATCGAATGCATGTCCTCTGTGTATGCCTTTTGAAGGTAAAGTATTGATTGATGATGTCTGGTCAGGAGGCAGTGCGGATGATGGTCCATATCCATTGTTAAGTTCTGCAATGGCAGCTGGTTTGTATCACCCTAACTGCAAAGATAAGCATACAACTTATTTTCCTGGGGTCAGTAGCGAGCCAGAGAAAATATTTACAAATCAGGAATTGGACGACATCAAGGAAAGACAGTTACTGGACAACAAAGTTCAGCATGCTAAGCGACAGGAGAAACGCTTTAGCAGATTATCGCAGTTCAGTCTCGATAAAGACAATGTTCAGAAGTACACATTAAGGGCGGAAGAATGGTCTAAATTTAAGTCTAATGCAGAAGAAAATCTGAAATACTTTGAAGCGGAAAAAGGATACAAATTATACCAAGAGTTTTCACTCGAGAGTGATAGTGATTACAAGAAATTCATCAATCGTCAGAGATTGCCTAGAGATACTAGTGGCGTAGCTTCGAAGAAGATTTCTGCAGAGACACGACACATGTATATCGAGGCGACTCGAAAAAAATTCAAGGATGGTACAGAGCTTGGACAAGCCTTGTTTGCAAGATTAGCCGACCAGTCGGCGATTGCAACTATTGCAGAAACAGGAGTTGTGAGATATGAATCTGGAAAACTCTTCCTGAACATGTATAAGGACGTAGACGACCCTCGCGGACCTGGTACTGGTTATTTCCATGAATTTGGTCACCAAATAGATGAGAAGCTGGGTTGGGAATTCACAAAGGATAAAAAAATACTGCAACTTCTACGTAAAGACTTTATCAATTTATCTGACGATACTATTTTCGAAGCAATCCACATCAACGATAAAGCTTCTTCGGCATCTGATATATTAGGAGCGTTGAGTGAAGGTAGAATACAAGGTAAGTATTCGCACTCGCTCGTTTACTGGGAGAAAAAAGGAAATATAGAGAGCGAGTTTTTTGCGCATGTCTTTGAGGCACAATTTGATAGTGAACGAAGAGAAATACTTGAAAAAACCTTTCCTGAGAGTTATAATTATGTTATAAATAAACTAAAGGAGAGGTAGTCATGCGGATTATCGAAAGCTATCAACGTGTAGCAGAAAAAGCAGATACATTCAGCGACATCTTTGGATATCGTTTAGTAGCCCCGATTTTTCCTGTAGCGGCTATCTATGGACCACAAGAAGAGAGTGATATCTTTGAAGCAAAATTAGACAAATGTATCAAAGATCAATACGATTATTTTGCAGATGAGTACGGCTATGATTCAGAAGAGAAAAGACGTAGACTGCAACGTGAGAAGTATGTATTTTACGATTGTTAATATCACAGAGCACCGATAAGGTGCTTTTTTTGTACTCAGAAAGGATTGAAAAAATGAAATACAGAAAGAAACCAGTAGTCATTGAGGCGGTGCAGTGGACGGGCGAAAATGTAAAAGAAATCGCTACTTTTATGGGTATTGAATCTGTACCCTACGATTTAAACACTCGAAAACTATCTATTGTGACCTTAGAGGGCATCATGGAAGCATCAAAAGACGATTACATTATCAAAGGCGTGCAAGGTGAATTTTATCCATGTAAGCCTGATATTTTTGCAGAAACATATGAAAAAACGGAGGAATGAAATGTTAGAGAAAGCAAAACAATTGGCATCACAAGAATTTTCGCGCTTATCAGATCGTGAAATCAAAGCAGAAGACTGCTTTGTAGTTTGGTTTAGCAAGACCCTGCAAAACTGGAAAGCTCTTGTTAGTACGAACGCAATTACATCAAGCGAACCTTGTGGAGATTATGCAGAAATCACGCATAACGGAGACAAGAAAGAGACTTATGTGGATGTTTACGCAAAGGTTTCAAACCGTGCCATTAAAGATTAGGAGGTGATCCAACATCTTGACTTGCAGGAATAGACTGCTATAAATCACTGTAAATTGCTATAAACCGCCTCGAATTCGACGCGGTTTTTCTTATACTCTAATTTTTGTCCGAAGACTAAAAACTACGTGGAGACACCAGTGACAATAACTGAAATAGGGAGACACCCTTAAAACTGAAAGGAGAACGCTATGTTCAAACGCAAACTATTTTTCCATAATGCAGATACAGGAACCGGCTCTGGTTCTGCAGGTGGACAAGACACGTCAAGCCAAACTCAATCAGCTAGCACTCCTGAGATTGACTATGACAAAATCGCTAGCATTGTCGAAGGCAAGCAAAAGGTTGCTGAAGACACTGTGCTAAAAAATTACTTTAAGCAGCAAGGATTGAGTGGTGAAGAAATGGCTCAAGCTATTACTGCTTTTAAGTCTCAGAAAGCTGATGCAACACCAGACGTCACATCACTACAGCAACAGTTAACGCAGGCGCAAGCAAGTGCATTGCAAGCTAATTTAGAGCGAAATCTACAATTAGCAGCAATCGAGGAAGGATTGCCTGTTGGTGTACTACCTTATGTGATGAAATTGGCTGATATATCAACTCTCACACTTGAATCGAAACCAGAAGATTTCAAAGCTATTGTCGCAAAAGTTTTGGAAGACGTTCCTGCACTGAAGCCAAACAAAGAAGAATCAACTGGGTTTCAACAAATCGGATCTACCGGTAAAGCACAACAAACTAACCAAACTGATGCCATTGCTGCAGCGTTTGGTCTATAAGAAAAAGGAGAATTAAATTATGACAGTTTATAACTACGCAGAACAATTCGAACAAGCCTTGCATCAAAAATATGCAAAAGAACTTGCGTCTGTAGATTTGTTTAACTCAAATCCACAAGTGAAATTTATCAACGCTCAAACAATCAAGCTACCAAACATCACAGTATCTGGTTACAAAGACCACAATCGTCAAACTATCGGTTTTAATTCTGGAACAATCTCAAACGATTGGGAACCAAAGAAACTCGAACATGACCGCGACATCGAATTTGCAATTGATCCTATGGATGTTGATGAAACAAACCTAGTCGTCTCTATTGCCAATGTCCAAAATACTCTGGAAACTGAACAAGGTATTCCTGAAAAAGATTGCTACGTGTTCTCAAAACTCTACACAGAAGCAGGCAAGTATACTGCTAACGGTGCTACTATCGACACTACAACATTGACTGCAGAAAATATCTTGCAAAAATTTGATGATGCCATGGAAAAAATGGACGAAGCAGGCGTCCCATCTGAAGGTCGCATTTTGTACGTCACTCCAGCTGTCAACAAGCTCTTCAAACAGGCTAAAGACATCCAACGTGTGCTAGGAGTGAATGGTTCAAATGGCGACGTCAAACGCTCTATCTATAGCCTTGATGACGTTAAAATCAAACAAGTGCAATCAGCTCGCATGAAATCACAATACAACTTTACAAATGGTTGTGTCGCAACAGATGAAGCGAAACAAATGAACTTCATCTTAATCCATCCATCTTGTGAAGTTGCTCGTGAAAAATACTCTTACATCAAAGTATTTACACCAGGACATGACTCACGTACAGCTGACAACTACTTGCTCCAATCTCGCTTCTACATGGATGCATTCTTGATTAAGAATAAAGCAGCGGGTATCTTTATCAACGCGACAGCGTAAGAAAGGATGGTGTAGTATATGGCATTAAAAGCAATTAAAGGCGCTCGAGTCTATGATATCGATGAGTCAGCGATCAATGATTTTGTTGGTCGTGGCTTTGAAGTCTACGAAGATGGTGAATTAAAATATGGTGAATCTGTCGACAAGGTTTCAAAAGAGGAGTACGAAAAAGTTTTGGCTGACTTGAAAAATGCTAAGGATGAAATCAAGAAGCTCAAAGGAGCTAAGGAGTAACAGTCATGTATGCTAGTCCAGATTATTACAAAAAGACGTTTGTTGGTGTGATTTCTGCTGATTCAGAAGAACTGGCTAGCAAACTTAAATCAGCTTCTGACAAGATTGATATACTTACGTTCAACCGAATCCGTGGCATTGGATTCGACAATCTGACACCATTTCAGCAGGAAGTTATCCGAAAGGCTTGTTGTCAGATTGTTGACTTTGAGGAGGTTAATGCTGATTTGATAGCTACTACAGTTTCAAACTACAGCATTAATGGTGTGTCAATGCAATTTGGATCAAATTGGAATATTGCTACAGAACAAGGTATTGTTATTTATCGCAAAACCTATGAACTTTTGAAGCAAACAGGATTGACAAGGAGGGTTATTTGATGAAATTTCCACAACTTGTCTTACCTCAATTTTGCCAGACGCAAATCACAGTCATAGTCAACCAAGAAGGAGTTTCTGAAGACGGCGAACCTTTAGAGGCGTTCAGAGCTAATCTAAAGTGCAATTATCAGGACAGTGTCAAAACAGTCCTAACTGAACAGAAGAAGCTGGTCCAAATTACTGGGTCAGCTTATTTCGTTGGTGATATTGCACCGTATTTGCCTACATTGAGCGGTGGGACTGCAATTGTATTTGGTATTGTCAGGAGGATTGTGGACAGCCGGAAAGCTAGAAATCCAGATGGGACTGTTAACTATACCTACATCGGTTTGGAGTGATGCTATGTTTGTGAATTCTACAGTAAAGCTAGATTTTGGCACTATCCGCAAACTGGAAAGGGCTCAAATCATAGCACTGGAACAGACTGCTGAATACCTGCATACAGAAGTTGTGCAGGCACAAGTCGTACCATTTGATAAAGGTGTGTTGCAAGGCGAAGCAATGGCTCCAGACTACTCACATTCATCCCAAGGTGTAGTAAGCCTGGTACATTCCACTCCTTACGCAAGACGATTGTACTTTCATCCTGAATATCAATTCCAAACGAAAGAAAATCCTCATGCAAAAGGAAAGTGGTTTGAGGATTGGGTTGATGGTGGCAAGAAGTCACACAAAATAAAACAAGCCTACGGGCGACTTTACAAACAAATCACGGGGGTTTAAGCATGATTACATTAGCTGAAGTCCGTGACTGGATTAAAACATTTAATGCAGCTAACAACTACTACATTGGTAAGATCGATAACAAGCAAGAAAACAGTATAGGCATCTATCAACGAAAGACAATCGATGGTCCTCGGGTAGCTATCGGAGGCAGGGCATTGGCAAGCTATGAAGTCAAATCAATCAGCATTTTAATTCACTGGAACAAGAATGCGAATGAGACCGAGAAGCGTGCTCAGTACATCTACAATCGTCTATTTGAGGCTGAATCGGTTGTTATCGGTGGAACACCTATTAAGATGATTGCCTTATTACAGAACGAGCCTGTGGATGTAGGAACAGATGATAATAACGTGTATGAGCGTGTTATCGAGCTTGATTTATATTACGAAAGAGAAAGAGAGGGCAACTAATGGCTCAGAAAACTGGGGTATTCCCCGTATATGAAAACCAGTTCCAAGTAAATAAAGGAACTGCAGGAGTTGAATCACTTGTTGATATTGCAGACATGGAATCATTCTCAGTATCATTTGACAATGGTGTTGAAGAATGGAAACCATTTGACCAAAAAGGTTGGACACGTCGTTTGATGACTGCGAAGTCAGTTACAATTTCTGTTTCTGGTAAACGAAATGTAGGTGATGCAGGTAACGACTACATCGCAGGTCTTGCGTTTAAAAATGGTCGCGATTCTGAAGCGGACTTTCAATGGACTTTCCCAGATGGAACAAAAATCAAATTTAAAGACGCGGTTATCAATCTTAAGGACTTTATTTCGGGGGATTCAACTGGTGTTGCACCATTGTCATTTGATGTCATGTCAAATGGTAAACCAGAAGTGGTGCCAGCAGGTTAATTTAGAGGGTTTCGACCCTCTTTTTATTTTTAAGGAGGAAATATGGTTGAAGCTGAAGAAACCAACGCAACAGCAACCATAGCTTTTATTGATATCGATACAGGTATCGAATATAAGGCTGGAGATACCGTTGATTTAAGCGGTAAATCCAAAGAGCGAATCGAAGCTATGGCAAGCAAAGAAAATCGAACTGGTCAAATACTGATCAACATTTTATCTGAAGAAAAGGAAACTGAATAATGTCAAAAGTAATTGATATCACAGAAAAACTCAATTTTGAAGAAAATCCAAAATTGAAAATTAAAGATGCTGAAATTGAAGTCAATACAGATGCAACAACTGTACTGACTCTAATGCAGACCGTCGGTGATGAAGAAGGAACTCCATCTGCCAAAAAAATGATGGAAATGTTTGAGCTAATCTTCCCTGAGAATAGTCGAAAAACACTTAATGAAATGCGTTTGAATTTTGCTGACTTAACTAAAGTTATTGAAGCAGCGATGACGTTGGTCACGGGAGAAGAAGAAATGGGAGAACAGTGAGCCATACTATGACCTATTTGAGGATTTCGATTTAATCGTCAGTTCTCTTAGGACACAGTATGGCTTATCTGTATACTCTAATGAATTTAAGAATATGAAGTGGAAAGAGTTCAAGGCTCTCTTAGCTGGTTTGTCCGGAGAAACACCGCTTGGTAGAATCGTCCAAATTCGAAGCGAAGATGACCCTAAAATGCTAGAAGTATTTTCAGAAGGTCAGCACCGTATTCGAAACGAATGGAGATTGAGACTTGCCAAGGAGAAAACTGAACAAGATCTGACTCAAGTTCTTGAAGAATTAAAACAAGCCTTTGTTGAGATGGCTAAGTAGGAGGTGATAGCTATTGGCACAGACAGTTGGTCAAATTGGTCTTGACCTTGTCGTCAACGACAAACAATTTAAAGGCCAGATGAGTGGCTTGCAAGGGATGGCAACGAAAGCTGCCAAGATGCTTGCAGGAGCATTTGCAATCAAGAAACTTGTTGATTTCGGAGCTCAAGCTATCAAGCTCGGCTCAGATCTCAACGAAGTACAAAACGTTGTTGACGTTGCTTTCCCACGCATGAGCAAGCAAGTCGATGACTTTGCAAAACAAGCTATGTATACCTCTGGGTTATCAGAGACCATGGCAAAACGATACATCGGTACATTCGGTGCGATGACTAAAGCTTTTGGTTTTAACGAACAAAAAGCTTATGAGATGTCAACAGCCTTAACTAGTTTAGCGGGCGATGTGGCATCTTTTTATAATATTAGTCAAGATGAAGCCTACACAAAGCTGAAATCAGTCTTTACTGGTGAAACAGAGACACTTAAAGATTTAGGTGTGGTCATGACTCAATCGGCACTTGATGCGTATGCAATGGCTAACGGTTTTGGAAAGACGACACAAGAAATGTCTGAGGCTGAAAAGGTTGCTTTGCGGTTCGCATTTGTAACAGACAAGCTTTCATTGGCTAGTGGCGACTTCGCTAGGACATCGGATAGTTGGGCTAACCAAGTTAGGATTATGAAGCTACAGTTCGAAAGCTTTATGGCAAGCGTCGGAGTTGGCTTGATTAACATTTTTACCCCTGTTATCAAAGTTATTAACTTTTTGCTCAGCAAATTGCTGACAGTAGGTAATGCTTTTAAAGCATTGACGGAGCTATTTACTGGCAAGAAGTCTATGAAAGGCTCCGGTATCCAAGAGACAGCTGATGCAGTTGGTAGTTTAGGAGAGGCTTCTGATGGTGCAGCAGGAGGAGCTGGCAACTTAGGAAAAGCCGCCAAAGGAGCCGGAAAGGCTGCGGATGGAGCTGGTAAAGCAGCTAAGAAAGCTGCTCAAGAAATGAAATCTCTCATGGGATTTGACCAAATCAATAAACTATCTGACTCATCCGATAGCGGAGATGGTGGTGGAGATTCTGGAGGCAGTCCTGGTGGTTCAGGCGGCGGAGGTGGTGGAACACCTAAAGGCGCTGAAGTCGATATGGGGAAAATTGCTGAAGGCGGGAATCAATTAGACGGTCTATTTGATGGATTGTTTAAACGATTGCTTGAACTCGTCAAATTGTTCCAGGACGGATTCAATGCATCATTTAGATTCGATGGTGTTGAACGCCTTCAGAGTGCTTTAAAGCGAATTGGTGAATTACTACAAGAGATTTTTACAGATCCAAAAGTTGTTGCTTCTTTTCAAACTATGCTTGATAAGATAGCTTATGCTCTAGGGCAGTTTACTGGCTCGATGGGGACTGTTGCTCTCGGGATAGGAGTCTTTATAGCCGAAAGTATAGCCAACGGACTACAGCGCCAAAAAGAGCGTATTAAAGGTGCTCTCGTGTCTCTATTCACCAACATAGGAAATGTAGCTGAGGTTGCTGGTAATATCGTTCAAGCTTTCTCAAATGGTTTTTACGATGTCATCACATCTTCTGGCGCTGTTAGAATTGGCAGTGCGATTGTATCTGCGTTTTTAAGTGCTGGTAGCACAGTAATCGAATTAGGCAGTAAGATAGCAGGAGATTTTGCTAAAGGAATTGAAAAAGCAATAGTTCCGAATGTTCCACAGTTAGTAAAAGCCTGGACAGGATTATTAGATGGCATCGCTCCTGTTTTTGAAAGTTTAGAATCACTGGTAGATGATGTTGGTGATGCGTTGAAACGTGTGTACGATGACAAAGCAAAACCATTTATTGACTCTTTGACAAGTGGTTTTGGTCAGTTGCTGAAAAGCTTTTTGGATGGGTGGAATACTTACCTCAATCCAGTTCTATCAAAATTAGGTGAAAAGTTTTCGGAAGTTTATGACGCTCATGTAAAACCAGCTATCGATAATCTCTCTATGCTTTTAGGTAGTTTTTTTGATTTTTTCAAAGCTGCTTGGGAAGACTTTGTTTCGAATGTAGATGTCGAAAAATTCATGGAGATTCTTAGTGGATTAGTAGAAGTTGTCGGTACAACGTTGATCAATGCTATTGCGGCACTCTCTGATATTATCAGTGGTCTTGCTCAAGCTCTATCTGGTTTGATTGATTTTGTAACGGGTGTTTTTACAGGTGATTGGGATTTAGCTTGGAACGGAATTAAAAATCTATTTTCCGGCATTATCAAATCTCTCTTGGCCGCGCTTGGAATTGACATCGATTCGATGATTGCAGAGTTCACCCGTTGGTGGGAATCTGTAAAGACCATTTTTGCACCTGTTGTTCAATGGTTCAAGGATAAGTTTAAACAAGCTTGGGATGCCATTGTTGCTATCTTTACCGGTATTGGTTCTTGGTTTTCTCAACGCTACAATGAGTTAAAAAGCAATCTTGCTTCTATTCCTGATTGGTTCAAAGACAAATTCCGCAGCGCGTGGGCAGGTTTAACAGGTATCTTCAATCCTATTGCAAGTTGGTTTGCAGGGAAGTGGAGTAATATTCAATCTGCTCTTGCTAGCATACCAGGGTGGTTTTCTTCAAAATTCCGCGAAGCATATAACAATGTCAAGAATGCATTTTCGGGCATTATCGGGTTCTTTAGCGGACTTTGGGGGCAAATACGCTCAACGTTTACTCACGTTGGAACCATGGTTGGAAGTGCCATTGGTGGTGCTGTACGTAGCGTTATTAACGGGGTGCTTGGCACGGTAGAAAGCACAATCAATAGTGGTATCAGCTTACTCAATGGCGCTATTAGCGTGATTAATAAATTACCTGGTGTAAATATCGGTGGATTTAGTTACATTGGACTACCTCGACTTGCTCAAGGTGGCTTTGTTAAGGCCAATACACCACAAATTGCCATGATTGGTGACAACAAGCATTACGGTGAGATTGTTGCTCCGGAAAATAAAATGCTTGAAATGGCACGTCGTGCAGCGGAATTGTCAAATAATGGCGGTGGACCAGAAGTTCTAGCCTTACTGACACAGTTGTTACAAGCGGTTCGTGCTCTTGATTTGACAATTGATGGTGATAAAATCACCAAGAAGATTGTAGATAAAATCAATGAAATTGCAATTAAAACAGGGGAATCCCCCCTCATGATTTAGGAGGTATGCATGAGTGAAATATCAGTAGGTGGAGTAGCTCTTGCTTCTCCAGTTGAAATCAGCATCAATAATGAGATTATCTGGTCATCTTCTACGGGTCGTAGTGCTAGTGGATTGATGACGGGTGACGTCATTGCAGAAAAATGTACATTCTCCATCAAATGGGGAATTATCACGGAAGCAGAAAGAAATCTTATCAAGTCTAAATTGGTAGCCGGATTTTTTACTGCAAACATTTTAGGACAGTCTATCACTGGTTATCGCGGAACTATCACAGAGACAGTAATGGGGCGTCTGAGTGACGGTGTGACCTATTACAACGGCTTATCTGTATCTATTATCGAGCAGTAGGAGGAATTATGCTAGAAGTAACATCAGATTATATCAAAGCAATAGAGAACCATCTGCGCGTGTTTGAGGCTAACTTTGACTTAAATGGTAAGAGATACACAAAAACCAAAATTGCATCAGCTACTTACGACAGTTCCATCGGTAATAGTCATGATTTTACAATTGGTGGTGGGTACATCAATAGTCTAGAAATTGAAATTAAAGAGATTATTGAAGGTCTGCAAGAAATGATGCCGGCAACAATGTCGGTAGCAATTGCGGGTAAAACCGTCCCACTTGGCAAGTTTTTTGTTACCGAGGTCAAGCTAGATCGTAATGATAAAAAGACCAAAATTAAGCTACAGGACGAGTTTGTTAGATTGTCTGGTGCTTATGATAGTCAGCTTACTTATCCAGCTTATACAAGGGATATTTTATCAGAAATCGTGAGATTGACAGGTATCACGACAGATACTAATATCCAATTAGTAAATGATCAAGTTGCGAAGAAACTAGAAAAAACAAGTTATCGTGAGGCGTTAGTTTATTTAGCGCAATTATCAGGAAGCTTCGTCAGATTTAATCGTAATGGGAAGCTTGATTTTATCAAGCTAAAGACAACATCAAGACATATCACAAAAGATATGTATAAGCCAGGTGGATTAGAACGTGACGAGATACCTTACAGGTTGAAAGGTATTGAGTGTAAGTCTGCTGATAAGGTTGTGTATAAATCAGGATTGTCCACAGGTAATATCATGAAGTTAAAAAATCCATGGGTTACACAAGAAATTCTGGATCGTGTCTTCAATGAATACCGTGATTTTAACTTTTATCCATATACATTGTCCTGGCGTGGTGATATGGCCATGGAATCCGGTGACTGGGTTACAGTACACTGGGATGAAAATATCTATTTTGATATTCCAATGCTGTCCTACAAACTTTCGTTTGATGGTGGTTTATCTGCCCATAGTAGTGGAAATGCTGCTGGAGTTGCACAAGGTACTTATAAATATAAGGGGTCCATGCAACGTCAAATAGAGTATTTGGACGAACTTATCACTAAACAAGGTAGTATGTACCTTGATACATCAAGCCCTACCAAACCAAAAAATGGAGATATATGGTTTAAACCTAATGGTGGCTATGTTGAAATGTGGGAACGTGTAGAAGGTTCATGGGTTAAAAAGGCAGACAGCGCTAATGTCGGAGAAATTGTCAATACAATAACCACTGATGAATTGCTAGCAAAAAAAGTTTCTGCAGCAATTGGTAATTACATTACGTTAAATGCCAAAAATATAACTGCTGGAGATCTGGATTTAGCACGTTTGCGAATCATGAATGGTTTGCAAGAGATTGTTTCCGTACGTGACGGAAAAGTTGTGATGAACATTGATAAGCTCACAATAAACTCTAAAGATGTAGCTACGAAAGAAGATCTAAAAAAAATTGAACTGACTCCTGGACCAAAAGGGGAACGTGGGCAACAGGGGGTGCCTGGTATCCAAGGTTTGCAAGGACCGAAAGGCGACCCTGGACCACAGGGAGCAATAGGTCCTAAAGGAGATCGAGGGGAGAAAGGTGAGCGTGGCTTACAAGGAATCCAAGGTTTGCAAGGTGTCAAGGGCGACCAAGGTATCCCAGGACTTAAAGGAGCTGACGGCCGAACACAGTATACTCACATTGCCTACGCTGATACTATCTCAGGCAGTGGATTTAGCCAGACTAACGCTGACAAGGCATATATTGGGGTGTACTTTGATTTCAACTCAACTGACAGCGTCAACCCTGCTGACTATCGCTGGACGAGATGGCGTGGTCGTGATGGCGCTGATGGGCTACCAGGTAAACCAGGAGCAGATGGAAGAACACCGTATGTTCACTTTGCCTACTCTGAAAATGCCGATGGCTCAGACTTGACAATGACAGATAACGGACAGCGTTATTTCGGCCATTATTCAGACTATGAAAAACCCGATAGCTCAGATAAAACCAAGTACAAATGGGCTGATCGTTGGGCTAAAGTTGAGGTTGGTGGAAGGAATCTATTTCTTAATTCATTGTTTAAGCGTGATCTTCATCAACGTTATTCAACATATCATGTAGATGACAGTGTTGAGCAAACGCAAGGACAGCTTGCTTTGAGTATAGACGCGAATACGAAATTCAGAGGAGCTAATACGTTGAAAATTGTATCTACTTATAACGGTAAGGCGACTAATCAAAAAGTTACGTTTAGAACCGGTGGGGATACACGTTTGGGTACCGTTGACGAGATGAAAAATAAAGCTGTTAGGTTTAGTTTTTGGGCAAAATCTACTGTCAATAATACGAATTTTCAAGCTAGGGCAGGATATCGGAACGCCGTGGAAGGTGTCTCGTTGACCACCGATTGGAAATTTTATGACATTGAGTTGACGAAAAAAGAAAACTCAAATGCAACTAATGAGCTGATTTTACACATATTTACCGCTGCTACTGTTTGGATTGCCTTTCCAAAAGTAGAGGTAGGAACAGTCTCTACAGACTTTTCAGAAGCTACTGAAGATATCCAGAATGACATCAACTCCAAGGCTGACCAATCACTGACTCAAGAGCAATTAAATGCTCTAGCTGAAAAAGCTCAACTTCATGATGTAGAATTAAAAGCTAAAGCGACAATGGATCAGTTCAGTGATTTAGAAAAAACCTATAATGCTTTTGTAAAATCAAATGTAGAAAGCCAAAAAAAATCTGAATCTGATTTAATCGAAGCGGGCAGAAGAATTGAGTTTTTATCAATAGAATTTGGTGGCTTGAAAGAGATGAAAAAGTTCATCGATACCTATATGACAAGTTCTAATGAGGGATTAATTATTGGAAAGAACGATGCTAGTTCATCAATCAAAGTCAGTCATGATAGGATTTCTATGTTTTCTGCAGGTAAGGAAGTCATGTATATTTCGCAAGGTGTGATTCATATCGACAACGGTATTTTCACCGCGTCAGTTCAAATCGGACGCTTTAGAACAGAACAGTATTATCTTGACAAAGATGTGAATGTTATTCGATATGTAGGAGGTTAAAAAGAGGAAAATGACTAAATTTATCAATTCTAGTGGGCCATTGCATTTGAACCTTTACGTCGAACAAGTTAGTCAGGACATTACTAATAACTCTTCGAAAGTAAGGTGGCGGGCTACTATCGACCGCGATGGAGCTTATAGAACATGGACTTATGGGAATATTAGTAACCTGTCAGTATGGTTAAACGGTTCAAGTGTTCATAGCAGTCACCCGGATTACGATACGTCCGGAGAAGAGGTAACGCTCGCAAGTGGAGAAGTCACTGTTCCTCATAATAGTGACGGGACTAAGACTTTTTCAGTTTGGGCTTCCTTTGACCCGAATAACGGAGTTCACGGAAATATTACTATCTCGACTAAGTATACGTTATCCAGCTTGCCTCGTTCTAGTGCGGTTGCTGGTCTAGACGGAGATAGAAATCTAGGCTCTCGTCATACTATACGAATCGATAGAAAAGCAAGTGCATTCACTCACCAAGTTTGGTACCGAGTTTTTGGAAGTGACTGGATAGATTTAGGTAAGAACCATACTACTAGCGTTTCCTTTACTCCATCACTAGACTTAGCACGATATCTACCTAAATCTAGTTCTGGGGTTATGGACATCTGTGTTCGAACATATAACGGTACTACTCAAATCGGTAGTGACGTGTATTCTAATGGATGGTACTTTAAAATCCCAGACAGTGTAAAGCCTACCTTCACAGGTCTTTCATTAACTGACATGAATACGGTCGCAAGACAGCTTTTGAGTGGAAATGACTTCTTACAAATCATTTCAGATATCCAAGTAAACTTTAACAATGCGTCTGGCGCCTATGGATCTACTATTACAGGATATCGAGCTGAAATCGTTAATAAAAAAATGGTCGTAACTAAAAACGGTAGTAGTTTTGGTATCATGAACTTTAGCGGTTTGGCGACCATTCGAGCTTATGTTGTCGATAGTCGGGGCAAACAATCAGATACTAAAGATATTACTATCAACGTGATTGAGTATTATGCTCCCTCCTTTAGCTTCTCCGCACTTAGAACTAGAGGTAATCCAAATACATTGCAAGTGTTAAGAAATGCCCGAATAGCCCCTATAATGCAGTCAGGAAAGCAAAGGAATGTAATGTCCTTAACTTTCAAAGTTGCTCAGATAGGTAATGAGAATTTCACGGATGATAATGGGAGTGCATCTGGTAATTTTACAAGTGTTCATACATTGACTAATTCAGCTGCTAACATGGCGGGGAATTATCCATCGAATAAATCCTTTGTGATTATTGGTAAGCTTGAGGACAAGTTTACAAACGTTGAATTTTCTACAACAGTAGCAACTGAAAGCGTAGTAATGTCCTATGATAAGAACGGACGTGTAGGCATCGGTAAGGTTTCAGAATTTGGGAAACCAGGATCATTAGATGTTCTAGGCGATATCTACTCGAATAACAAGCCAATTCAGCAGTATCAGCTGACTAATGCTTATGGTGGCTTAAGTAGAGGTAGCGCTCAATGGGATGATATTTGGAGTAAGCAAGGAACTGAGTTTGGTTGGAGAAATGGAAAGTACGCAGATAACCCTACTGGCAACGATTGGGGACTATTTCAAAACTATTGGCTTGACAGTTGGAAAGGCGTGCAATTTTTCACAGGGATAACATCGAATAGGTTTTTCTTTAGAACCTATAACAATGCCAATAAATGGTCTCCAACGCAATGGAAAGAGATTGCTACCAAAGATGACATTCAGAGCCTACCTTGGCAAAATGCCGTTTTACAAAATGGATGGAACCATCATCCTGAGTATGAAAAAGTGCAGTTTTCGAAAACATTCGACGGGATTGTTTATTTAAAAGGGACTTGTAAAGGCGGAAAGACTACCCGTGAGTCAATTATCTTTACTTTGCCTGAAAATTTCAGACCATCCACAACGCTATTCAAAACCGCTTTAAACAATGACTATGGCCCTGCCGTTGTCGGGATTTATCCAGGAGGTAACGTAGTCGTCAAGGGTAACGTTGACGCCACTTGGCTCAACTTTGATAATGTATCTTTCAAAATTTAAGGAGGAACTATGAAATTAGAGTACGGGACAAAGTCCCAAGAATTTGACGCAAGCGGCAAAGAATTCGCTACAAAGGTCACACTTGTTAATTCAGATGGTGCTATCGTACCTATCATGCTACCGGCTGATAAAATCAGCTTGTCCAATACTGAGCTTTTTGAGTTAGCTCTGGAGGCCCTTTATCAAGAGAATTTCCCAAACCGTGCTGAAAATGAAAAATTCAACAAGGTAAATGAGCAAATCCAGAAAAGCCAAGAGAATGTGGCAAAGGTAGAACAGGCTGCAACTGATAACAAGGAAAATCTGGATGCAGTATCAGCTATCACTGAAGTTCTCATCGCTTTAGCCATCTCTCAAAACGGAGGTATGCCTACTTATGCTTACAACAAAGTGGCTGAGTTCATCAAACCGCTTGTTAAAAGTACACGGTATGGAAACGGCGATATCGTCGCTATGCCATATCCGTTTGACACCAATCCGAAATGGCCAAAAGGAACCAAGACTATTTTCAAGTTCCAAATGCAAGCCACAGAGGGCTACACTTGGAAAGAACAGGCTCTTGCTGAGATGCTTCAGCAAGGTGTGCTGACCGTGGTCATGCCACGTATTGAGTAAAAGGAGGTTATATGCCAATTGAAGAAGCTGAAAAAATCGCTCAAAGTCAGGTAGCTTGGGCGATTTTGTTTATCTTACTTTTCTTTATTATCATTCGATATCTTATCAAGACTTCGGACAAGCGAGAGAAGAAGATTATGGATTTGCACGAGCAATCAAAGGCCGACTCTAACAGACGAGAAGAGCGTTTGATGACTCACCTGGAAAAAACTACTACAGAATTAACCACAATCACTCACGCGGTCGGAGATATTCAAAAAGAAATGGTCCGCATGAACGATCGCATGGAAGAAATCGAAAAAGGAGAATAACACATGCAACAAATTACTGAAATCATTATCGCTTCAGCTACTGGAATCTTGACTGTTTTGGCTGGTATCGCGGTCAAATCGATTAAGGATTTTTTGATTAAAAAAGGCGGTGAAAAGACCATCAAGATTGTCGAAATCCTTGCTAAGAACGCGGTCAACGCTGTGGAGCAAGTAGCTCAAGAGACAGGCTTCAAGGGCGAGGAAAAGCTGGAACAAGCCCGTACGAAAATCCGTGCTGAACTCAATAAGTACAATATCAGCATGACTGATAAGGACTTGGATACATTCGTTGAGTCAGCAGTCAAACAGATGAATGATGCGTGGAAAGGGGAATAATAATGGATATTGATACAAGTAGACTAAGAACTGACTTACCGCAAGTTGGAGAACAACCCTATCGTCAGATTCACGCCCATTCAACGGGTAATCCAAATTCAACTGCCCAAAATGAAGCAGACTACCACATGCGTCGTCCTGTTGATTCAGGCTTTTTCTCGCACGTTGTCGGCAACGGCCGTGTGATGCAGACCTGGTACACAGATATGGGAGCCTACGATGTAGGAGGTGGCTGGAACGTTGAAGGCTATGGACAAGTAGAATTGATTGAAAGTCATAGCACAAAAGAAGAGTTTATGCGCGATTACAAGCTCTATGTTGAACTACTGCGCAACCTTGCTGATGAAGCAGGCATCCCTAAAACTCTTGACTCTGATAGCCTTGCAGGCATCAAGACACATCAGTATTGTACATACAATCAACCTCGAAACTACTCTGACCATGTGGATCCATACCCTTACTTGGCAAAATGGGGCATTAGCCGTGAGCAATTCAAGAAAGATATTGAAGGTGGTCTATCTGAAGCTGGCTGGAAACGTAATGAAACCGGCTGGTGGTGGGAAGAGTCAGATGGCTCTTATCCGACAAAACGCTGGAAGAAAATCAATAATGAGTGGTTCTACTTTGATGAACGTGGATACTGCCTAATCAACCGTTGGTTCAACGATGGTAAAGACTGGTTCTATCTTGATAAGCGTGGGGCAATGGTCACAGGCTGGATGTTCCTCAACCATCGCTGGTACTTCTTCAAATCAGACGGGCGCATGGCCACTGGTTGGGTGAAATACCGTGAAACCTGGTATTTCATGGAAGAAAAAGATGGCTATATGCTATCTAAGCAATTCATAAAATCTGGTGATGGCTGGTACTATTTGAAAGCCAACGGTGAACTTCACACAGATCCAGCTTTCAAAACCGAACCAGACGGGCTTATCACTATAATTGACAAACCAAAAGAAGAAAAATAAAAAAACAGAAAGAATTTCAAAATAGATTACACTAGACCGCAGGCTAAGGCTTGCGGTTTTTTTGTTTGCAAAAAGGGGCAAAAAAGGGGCAAAAATGTCGTAAACCTCTGTAAAATGATGCAAAAAATCAACTTTGCCCTCGCTTTAAAGCTCTAAATTTCAACGTATTGTGAAACAGTGTAAATTATCGTATCGCCTATAACTGTTGTGAAGAATGACTTCCATCAGATTGATTTTGGAAATGGATATGTTTCTAACTTGGTAACTGTTCAAGTTCCTGATTTGAAACCGGAAAAACATGCTTTGGATCAAAAAGATGATTCTAAGATTCGTGATGGTCAAGAAATTCAAATTGGTGAGTATATTCGTTATCTTTTGAATGGTGTGACTGTTCCTGCAAAACATGATACTCTTCATCAGTATGATGGTATTGATATGCTTGATTTGAAGCATGATCGTTATACTGGTAATTGGAAGGGTATCATTCGTGGTACAGAATATGTTGCTGAAAAAGATTTGGTTCTTCCTTATGATGTAGTGCTTAAAGACGGTAAAGTTGTTAAGGCAGGAGAAAAGATTGCTAAAGGCTCTGCTTATGCTTTCCAATTTGAGTTTGACCAAAGTACAAATTCTGAATTCATTAAGAAGATTGTTAGGGTTTCATGGGATGAAAAAGAAGGTAAGTGGTCATACACTATCGATAAAGAGTTCTTGAACTCTCTAGGAGTACGTGGTACGTTTGACGCTGATTTTTATATCGAAGTTGAGCGTATTGCAAGTGGAGAAGTTGAGAATACATTTGTGAATATTGTCAACGGTCAGGAAATGGAAGCGAAGGTAACAACTCATACTCCTGAGCCACCAGCTCCAGAAGAACCACATAAACCACAAGAACCTAACAAGCCATCATTGCCTTCGACTGGAACAGCTTCTAGTATGCTTGGATTTGTTGGTACTGGTATCTTGTCAATGCTAGGTCTAGTGGGCGTGAAGCGTAAGAAAGATTAAGAATGTTGTTTATAGGACGGTAAATAAACAGGAATTATCGTCCTTTTGTTTTTTTAAAAAAAGAAAAAATGTAAATAGAAAAGGAAATTAATAAAATGGCAAAAATTAAAAAACTCCCTGTGGGATTGAATGTGATTGGTACTAAAGTTGTTGTGAGTCCAAAATTTCGTGAAGTTGTAAATGGTTCGTATGATGATTTTGTACCTTTCCGAGAATTTGAGATTTCAGGTGATCATCAAAGTACGGTAACTATTCGTGTATATGGATTGGCTAATTCTGATGTTCCGAAAACAAGAGGTCTTACATTTGTTAAGTCAGTTTCAGGACTTAATATGGTGACACGTTTGGTTGGTACAAAAGAAGAGATTCAATTTGAAGCAACTGAATTGCGTTTTGAGAAATAAATTATAGAAAATAGGAGAAAAAAATAATGGCTTTTAGTATTCGTAAATTTAATAATGCAGAAATCCCTGTAAATGCAAAAGAATTGCTTGGTAAATTGCAATTTATCAGTTTTATTGAAAATTTCAAAATGGTAGATGGTTCACCTGTTGATTATCCAACGCATGCAGAAGTTTTCTCGGATAAAATGCAAGAAATTATTCCGATTAAGTTGGAAGAAGGTATCTCTGTAGATGATATTCCTATGATGTCTGAAGTTGAGCTTGTTGGTGATGCTACAATTTGGATTTATGAAGATCCATATACAATTTCACGTGGAAACAATGTTTCTGAGGTCAAAGGTCATGCTTTTGCTTTGCGTGCTGAAAATGTTAAGCGTGTAGGTGCAGGTCAACCTAAACAAGAACAGAAGCAGGATCAAAAACCTGAGCAAAAACAGGAACATAAAGGATAATTTCTAAAGGAGAAAAGGTATGAGTTTACTTCCGGCTTATAGAGGGGTTAGAATATTTCCTTTTATGGAAAAATTGAGGTACTATATCTTTTCTTTTTTCTTTTTGTTGTTTAGTCCTATACTAGCTTTTTTTGTCTATTCAAATTTTGAGAAAATCAAGAATGTAGATATTTTCTCTATTGTCGTTTCAGTAGTTATGTTGATTCTGATAATTGGTGTAAGTATCTATTTGACTTGGTTGTCACAGGAGCGAATATTCTATTTTCAAAAGAGGGAAAGGGAATCTAGGTTAGCTTTCTTTTTGCGGGAAAATGGATATACCTATACTAAAAAGGTTAAGACGGATTCAGGGACTAGAGATAAAGTTGTTTTTCCTGTTGTTTACATGAAGCAAAATCGTTATGATTTGGAAATTGCTTTTAAAATGGCTGGAAACAAGTTTCAGGATAAGTTTAAGAAGATTGGTAGTGAACTTGAAACAACGTTCTTTATGGACTTTATGGAAGTTCAAGATGATGTAAAGTTTAAAACATTTAAACTGGCGTATTCGGCTTTTCAAAATCGAATTAAGGTAACTGATGTAGAGTATTCTGAAAAGGGTATTCAGCTGATGAAGAACTTGTATTGGAATCCTATTGATGATCCTCATTTGCTTGTTTGTGGTGGTACTGGTGGTGGTAAAACAGTATTACTAAGAACATTGATTCGTGCCATGGCTAAAGTAGGGGTGACGGATATATGTGATCCAAAACAAGCAGACTTTGTGACTATGGCAGAACAGAAAGCCTTTGAAGGTCGTATTTCTTATCAGGTTGATGAGATTGTTGAAATGATTGAAAGGGCTGTTGGTATCATGTTTGCTCGCTATGCTTATATGCGACAAAAACGTGAAGAAAATTGCGATAAGGATTTGAAGAAATTCTATGAGTATGGTCTTGAACCTTATTTTTTGGTTTGTGATGAATACAATGCTTTGTGTGCTATGCTTGATTTTCAAACTAGACAGCGCTTGGATAATGCTATGGGTCAATTCTTACTACTTGGAAGGCAAGCTGGCTGCTTTGCAGTTATAGCTATGCAGAAGCCTTCAAGAGAAGATTTAGGCTCAAAATTACAAGCGAATATTAATTTCCGAATTTCTGTTGGTCGATTGGACGAGGTTGGATATGATTTAGCTTTTGGAGAAGTCAATAGGAATAAAGAATTTAAGTATGTTAAGTACCTGGGCGGTAAGCGTGTTTATGGTCGTGGGTATGCTAGTGTATATGGAGAAGTCGCAAGAGAGTTTTATTCACCTTTGTTAGAAAAGGGATTCTCCTTTACTGATGAATATGAGAAGATTGAACGACGAGAAAATCCTTTCAATCCTTTGGAAAATCCTGATGCTCAATTATCAGAAGAAGAAAAAGAAAATCTTCAAGCTGAAATGGAAGCACAAGAGGAATTGCAAAAAGGAGAAGTTAAAAAAGCTAGTTCTGAATTGGTTCAGGAGTTGATGTCTAGTAAACAAAAAGAGAGTGGAAATGATTTAGTAAGAACGTTTGCGTTTTCAAAAGAAATTGGTGTGTCTGCTGGTTCGATGAAGAATTTGGTAGATAAGTTAGATGGTATTTTAGAATTTGAAAAGGAAGATAATGTAGTATACCTGAATGAGATTCAAAGAAATATCATAAAGGATTTGTTTGAATTGAAGCAGAATACAACTCAAAATTGGAGTGAGATTTTGGAAGATTTTCCTTTTGATGAATACAGTTCTAGTTAGTTGTGAGGGGATTTCCCCTCTTTTTTTGGTTACTGTGCTAGTTGGTGCAATCCAGCTTGCTAGTAGCTAGTAGCAGGAGCGAGGAAGCGAGTGCGACGAGCGACTGCGTGTACTAGCGTGTACTAGCAGGCTGGATTGTGCGAATTAACCCCCTATGACTAATAGGGGGGTAGAAGATGTGCGTAGAAGCATAAAGCCTTGATAATACTGACTTTTTGGTCTTGAAAAATGCAACACTATTGAAAAGTAAGGAGAAATATGGAATTTGAGAATCTAAACAAGGTACAAAAGATGTACGCTTTTTCAGATCAGGAAATGTCTAACTATTTAGAAATAGATAGAGCAACATTTTATAGATGGAAAGAAGCTGGTGAGATTCCTGAGTCTTATGACTCGAAAGTGAATGCGTTGATAGTTTTTAAGGAAGGTGTGCGAGATAGTGGATTTTCTTTGGAAGGAAAAGTTGACTATGTGAAGGTTACGTTTAAAACACAAGATTATATAGATGTGATAGCGAAAGTGCTATGCCTTCAAAATAAACCATTTCTTGAAGAGGAAAAAGGTGGTTCAGGATATGATACAAAATATACTTTTCAAAATATCAATGTTTTCATTTCAAAGAAAAGGGAAGATATGGGCTGTATGATTGAGTTAAAAGGTCAAGCATGCAGACAGTATGAGTGGTATTTTGAAAATGAGCAGAAGTCAAGCTGGAGGGATTTCTTTATTCGTTGCTTTGAGTATGAGCGTACTATTTCACAAGGTGAAGGGAAATTCATGAATATTCCTCGGCTTGATATAGCGCTAGATGAGAAGTATAACGAAAATGGCAATTTTGAACTTGGTAAGCTGGTTGACCTTTGGGATAGTGGCTTGGTTGAAAGTCGATTGACAATGAAGCAGATTGAAGATAATGGTCACTATGGAAAAGCAAAAACGATTTACTTTGGTTCTCGTCAGTCTGCTTATCATTTCTGTTTTTATCAAAAAGATATTGAGCAGGCAAAGAAACTTGGTCTTGATATAGATTTGATTCATTCGTCATTGAAATTCAAAAATCGTTATGAAGTAAGAATGTGTGATGATGTCGCTTTGGAATTTGTTAGAAAATCCTTGAATGAAAAAATTGATATGGCGAGACTTGCTGTTTGGGTGATAAACAGTAAGATAAAAGTCTTTGAAAGGAGGAATGGCGATAAGGTTTTGAATCGTGAGTGGTATTCGCTTTTAGGCGAAGTTGATAAGATTGGTTTTTCGACCTCACCTGTAGAAACTGGTTTTTTTGATAAACAGTATAGATGGTTGAATGAAAATGTTTCAGGTGTGACTGCATTGATAAAAAAGTGGGAGAATATCACTGGTGATAATAAGCTAAAGAAGATTCTTTTTGATGGAGAAATAAGTGATAAAAACTGGAAAAAATTGGAGCAAGCGAGGGTAGCTTATGAGAAAAATCTACAAGAAAGTAGGTACTGATTCTGTAGTAGTAAATAACAGTAACTTGGTATGTTCAACTGATTGTGGCTTAAAATCAATTAGTCATTATTTACCTACCTTTGAGGGAAATGAAAATTTAACGGTGATACCTGTAGAACCTGAGCGAATGTTTTTGTCTCATTTTAGAGATTATGTGATTGACTGGTCAAGAATGCCTGATGAAGTGAATGCAATTCTTGATATGAAGAAGAAGGGAGAATGAGAGGGTAAGTGTATGAAAGGTAAGGATAAAGATCCTGTTGGTAGTTCATTAACTAGAAAAATACAGGAATATGTAAAAGCTAAAAAGATAGATTTCATTGTTGATTTAATTATTGCAGGATTTATATTTTACATTGTTTATAGCATTGTTACTGGTTTGTGGGTGTTATTAAATATTAGGTATTAAGAAGTGATGTTTTAAAGTAGAGGTTTAGTTATGAGTAAGAAAAAAATCACTGATGAAAAATTGAGAAAGTTAGTTTTTTTGATTCCTGCTCGGTATTTCTATGAAGGAGTTGTGACAAGTGAGAAAGCTAGAAATTATCAAGATTATATAGACTTTCAATGTCAAACCTATAGAAAAACTAAAAATCGTAAAGACTGGCAAGAGGTAAAAAGACTTACTAGAGAGTATGAGGAATTTCTAGCAAACGAAGTAGATATTAAGAGAAAGTTGCTGCTGTTTGGGTTGATGAAACGTGATCAGAAAGAAAGACAAAGTGTGTATTCGTTGCTGGTTAAGAAATATCATTTAGAAAGATGGGTTTGATTTAATGATAACTTCAAATATATTTCCCCAAAGGCTCAAGGAATTACGCCTAAAAAAAGGGTTAACACAAACAGAACTAGGTGAAAGAGTAGGAGTAAAACAAAACACCTTCACAAACTGGGAAAACGGAAAAAGAGAACCTAACTTTGAAACACTTTTAAAATTGGCTTCAATACTTAACACTACAACTAGTTATCTACTAGGAGAAAGCGATATATGTTATGAGTATGGAAGTAATGCAAGATGAAAATATTTGGTAAAAGATTAAGAGAGGTTAGAAAGAGTAAGAAATTAACACAACAACAAATTGCTGATGAAATAGGCGTAAATCGTGGTTCATATTCAAACTGGGAAAAAGGTAAAAGAGAGCCTAGCTTTGAAAATCTTGTTAAGTTAGCTGATTTACTTGATGTTTCGTTAGATTGGTTATTTGGGAGAGATAGATGAAGGTTAAAAAACGTTCACCAGCTTAGTTGCTGGATAATGAAAAAAATATAGAGAAAAAAATGAGGTATAAAAAAATGGCGTTACAAGGAAAAGATAAACAAGTTATTGAATTGTCGAATGAACTTGCTAAAAAATTGAAGGAAAAAGATTTTTCGCAATCTTGGTCACTTGCAGGGGAGTTGAATGGGCTTCTTAAGAATGAAGAAGAATTGACTTTATCTTATCAAGTAATTCAGTGTATTAAAAACGATTTGACGAGTTATTATGATATGAATAAGGCATACAATAAAGTTGCAAATCGTGCTTTTGCGATTGGAAGCAATTTGGAGCGTAGTGCTTCAATTTAGTTAAAATGGTGAAGGAAGTCAAGTTTGGCTTCCTTTTTTGTATAGAAAGTAGGAAATATCATGAAATTATCAGACTTAATCGATCATGTCGAATACGTATCAGATGATAAAGGTTCGCTCAAATGTGCTGAGATTAGAGAAACTTCAGAAGATGGCAAGATTCTAAATGTCTATTGCTTGCATAGCATGACCTTATCGAACTTGATTGTCATATCGGACGATCTTGAAGAAGAAATAGACGAAGTGCTGATCGACGTTCCGTGTAGAATGAAAATTCACTTAAACGATATTGACGTTTCAAGCAGAACTTGCTCGTTTACATGCGATCTCTATAAATTTCATGTATTTATTGAAGAAATGAGCAACCGTCGCAATCTCATCAGACAAGTCGAATTGCAGATTAATGCAAATCTCGAATCTGGAAAAATCAATCTTCTAGAATTGCTAGAGATCAGACCAGTCTTAAAAAGTTTAGAATAAAAATGAAAGTGAACAATCTAAAGAAGTCAATGATATGTTTTATATGCTTTCTGATATTCTTAGTCTGTTGACGAAAAAATATGTTTATTTTGAAGGTATAAAAGTTTTAGAAAGAGATATTGAAAATTATTCAATGATTTTAAATGATTTTTAATAAGGAGTAAGAAAATGAGTATTAAAGTTATTTATGATAGCTATTCTGATGTTTGTAAAGATTATGCTTATGGAAAAAGTTTCCTTGATTTGCCTGATAAGATTATTGAAAGATTAGATGAGCATTTTGATGGTGTTGAATTTGAGCAATTTGATGGTTGCAATCCTGACAATGTGTATATCAATTCATTTACAGAAGTTGACACGCAGGAAGCATTGATTGATTTTGCTGGTATTCTGAATCATGGAGAATATGAGCAATTAGTCAATGAAGAACGTTTATCAGCTTATGTGGAAGAACATGAAGAAGAAATTACTAGTCGGCTAGAGGATTCCTATGTTTTTCTAGGTCATGAAGGAGATAGTTGGTACTTTTTGCAATAGGGAGTGGCTGGTGCTGAATATGGCTTCAAGAGTGTTGATTAAGAATCCAAAGAATGGAAGGCAGGCTTGGTTTAGCTTGCCTTTATATTTTGGAAAGTTTTCTGTGATTGATTTGACTGGCTCTTATGATGAAACTATTGAAATAGTTGATTATGAGGGTTTAGGTTTTATTGGATATGGTTTGTTTACTGTTGCTGATTTGGAACAGTTAAATAGACAAGTAGAAGGTTACTTTGTATCAGGATGATAGCGAATATAAGAGTTTTAAGAGAAGGGAATTTTGAATTTCTCTGTGAGCTGGATATTATGAAATTTACTCAAGAGCAGATTCTTGAAAGAATGAATGAAAGAGGGATTGATAAAGGTAACTTTTTTGTCTGTGGTATATCTGATTGGGAAGTAGATAAGGTGATGTCTTTGGACGAAGTTTACTTACTGAAAAAAGCTGTATTGGAGTTGTATGATGGCGACGAGTTCATTGTGAAATTTCAGTTGCAGCGTTATGTGCCTGTAATTCAAATTGTGACTACATATTATAGATTTTGTTCTAAAGATGAAGTTAAGACAATGGTTGAGTTGACAAAAGAGTTAGATTATGAATCAGTTATCAATTACTTTTTTAGATGTGGAAGCTGGGTGACTGTATTTCAGGGATTCATAGATCAAGGAGAAGTTTTGAATACTCCCCAAGGATTTTATAGAAAGGTTGTTCTTTAATTTTAAAAAAAGGAAGGAAGAATATTGAGGAATTTTGAATTAAAGAAACCACGAAAAGTAAAACAAAAGCAAATCAAGATGAAGAAGATAAGTCAAAAAAGATCGAATCAGATTTTTTTATTTTGCTTAGCTTTTTTTGTTTTTCTGTGTGGTTTGACAATATTTATTTCAATGAAGACTGCTGTTAAGGTAAATGAAAGATTATCGAATACAGCAGTTGTTGAAACGAAAAAAGAAACTGACCGTAAATTGGAACAGTTTTTAGATGGTTATGTAAGTCGATATTTTACTTACAATTCACAAGCTGGTTCGTCTGATGATGATGTTTCAAAACTGAATAACTATTATGGTAGTGTTCCTGATGTGAAGAATCAAGGTCAGTTGAAACAAGAAATGTCAGTAGTTAGTGCAAGACTGCTGACGGCGAAAGATGGTGTGGCTGTTTATCGTGTTGTTTATGATACGAAGAAAGATGACAAAAGCCAGCGTGTAGGAATTGAGTTTTCGATTCCATACGGTGAAAAAGATGGTAAATATTATGTGTCCGGTTTGCCTTGGTTCTCTCCTGTGAGCGATTTTAAAGCTGATGGAGTAGAAAAGAGTAGTATGGTTTCTTTGGTTGCTAAAGATGATATGGAAGAAGGAAAACGCAAGAAATTAGTCTCATTCTTAGAACTATTTTTTAAGAACTATACAACAAGTCAAGCAAATTTGGACTTGATTTCAAAAGATATTAAGTCTATTGGCGGTGCAACGTTCAAGAGTTTAGATTACTCCTACTTTAAAGAAAAAGATGGGAAGATTCTTGCTTATGTGCAAGTAACTTTTGAAGTTGCAGGTACAACTCATAGTGAGAACTTTAGCTTTGAATTACGAGAAGATAAAGATAGCTATTTCGTAGAAAAAATGGATCATACAATTCCATTAGATTATAACAAGAAAGATGATGAAGGAGAATAATATAGATGGCGTTATTTCAATTTTTAGTACAAAAGCTCGGACTTCCAATTTTGGCTTACTTTGCAATTACAAAAGGTTTGGAAGCATGGAAGGATCAAAAACTTGGTAAGCTGTTTGTGATTGCCTTGGTCGGTGGATTCCTGTACTACTTCATGGAAAGTCCTGAAGCAGTTTTGAAAGCTACAGCACCAATTTGGAAGTATTTGTCAACGCTCTTTAATTAAGGAGATTAGATGGAAAGAAAAGACAAAAAGTTATATGTCTATACGACAGCGTTTAGGCAGCCTATATGGGTTCATAAACTGAATGATGATTACAGTTTACCTTTTGCTGTTAAAATGTCAGCGATTGTCTATTGCCTAGTGATTCTAGTTTTAACGTGGTTTATACTAGGCTTTATTCCTTCCTTGGATTGGGGTTGGCGATTTATGGGTTCTGTTTTTGCTGGCTGGCGATTCGGAAACTTGCTGGCTGATTATAAGTTAGATGGTAAAACCCTATTTCGATTCATTTATGAGTATCTGAAATTTTGGAAGGAATACGATAGTCAAAGAAGGGAAATGTATATTTGTAAAGGAATTAAACATGAGAAAGTGAGAATAATTAAGCGTGGAATTAACGAATAGTATTTGGTCAATCGCTGATGGTTTGATTCTGCTAAAGGATGGAACGGTCTTGTCCGTATTTGAAGTTGAATCGCAAATTGTCAATACGATTGAAGATAATAAGAAAGAGACAAGTAAAGATTTAGTCTATAATTGTTTAGCTAGTTTGTATGAGTACAATGATGTCAGTATTCATAGCTTACATATTGATTTAGAACTGGCTAAGAAGATTTCTTTATTGGCGCAAGATATTGAGCAAGGTCAAGGAACAAGCCCTTTAGGAAATTATGTGATTTCTACAATGAAGTCACGATTGGAAGAAGAAGTAAGCTATCTCTTTGAGTATAAGCATTATCTTGTAGTTCCTTTGAAATCTGTTAATGTGACTTCTGATTTCAAGTTGACGGTTGAGCAGACGATTGCAACCTATCGTAAAAATATCTTGAAGATGGCTGGTTTTGAGGAAATGCCAAAAATTGATTGGTGGAAAACATGGCAGAATCAGAAAGATATGATTCAAACGAAACTTCATGCTTTAAATGTGAAGGAAGTTGTGAAGGCTGACTTGGAATTGTTGAATCGGCTTCATTTTCGTGGTGGTCAATTTTATGATAAAGAAAGTGAATTGATTGCACTTGAAAACTCTATTGAGAATGTAGATGAAACGATTATTGAGGTAGTGGACGGAAATGCTTTGAAGTTAACCAATGGTCAGGAAACTAGCTATGTGGCGACAATTCCTGTTGTTTCTTATCCAAAGAATGTTTCCTATCTTCATTTACAAGAAGAACTCCAAAATCTTGAGTTTCCTGTAGATAGTGTTTATAAGATTCGATTTTCAACTAAAAGAGGTTTTTTCTCTTTATTTTCAAGGGCTAGAAATAAACGTAAGAATCTTAGCAATACGGTAGAGGAAACAGCAGAAAATGATGATGTTCAAAAGATTGAAGTCTTGGAAAGCCATCAGTTGTTAGAAGATTTTCAGGAGAAACATGATAATAAAGAATTGATGATTACTTATCTTCATACCTTGACGATTACAGCAGATAGTTTAGAAGAATTGAATCTTAAATTTGATATTTTGTTTGCACGTTTGAAAGAGTTGGAAGTAGAAGTTGTTAAGGCTGTTGCAGATCGAGTATATCTATTTTATAAGAGTAGGTTGACAGAAATTCTTGATAATGGAAGGGAATCATTCCTTCAATATGGAAGCCTGCGTGGATTGTGTGAGAATCTGATGTTTACAACTAAGAAAGTTGGTACAGAAATTGGTTTTCCTATTGGTCGAGTGGATAACGAGATTTCCTCATGGTATGGAGATTTTCAGAAGGCTCTTGATTCAAGTACCAATGTTGTATTTTCAAACTTGTTGCAAGCTAACAAAATTGGAGTTAGGGGGAAAGAAACAAGCAATCCTCATACAGCTATAACTGGTTCTACAGGGAATGGGAAGTCATTCTTGACTAAGTTACTATTTACCTATCATTCTTTGTTGAAAACAAAAGTGTTGTATATTGATCCAAAGGCAGAAATGAAAAGACAATATCAAGCTGTGCTTTCAAAATTAGAAGCAGAAGGTAAATTTGAGGAATTGCAGGACTATATTAAGTCAATCAACTTTGTTACTTTGGATATGAAAGATAAGAAGAATCAAGGTGTGCTTGATCCATTCTCATTCTTACAAGATGAATCTGAATTGACTGAGTTAGCAACTGTACTTGTTGGTTCTGTATTGGATAAAGATACTTATATCAAGGTTCAACCTTATCTGTTGGATTCGATTGATAAGGTACTTGAACGTAGAAGTGCTGGTGAGAAGGTCGGTATGTTACAAGTCTTTGATGAATTAGAAAAAAATGAAAAAGAAGATGTTGCAACTGCTGGTTATTTCCTCAAACGGATTTCGAGAAATTCTTTGTTGTCTCTTTGTTTCTCTGATGGTGTGCAAGATGTTCTCAAGGTTGATAATAAAATTACAATCGTTGAAATTACAGGTTTAGATATGCCAAAAGGTACGGATAAAGATGAAATGACTGAAACACAATTACGTAGTTTGACAGTTATGTATGCTTTGACTTACTTCTGTGCAATTTTTGGTGAACGTGAAAAAGATAAGGAAACCATGCTATACCTTGATGAAGCATGGCAGATTATGTCAACTCCTGCAGGACGACAAGTCGTGAATCGAATTAAGCGTACAGGTCGAAGTTTCAATAACTTCCTAGTGCTGGTTACTCAGTCTGTAAAAGATTTGAAAACAAGTGAAGATGGAACTGGTTTTGGTACGGTATTTGCTTTCCCTGAACATTCTGAAACAGGGGCTATCTTGGAACACCTACGAGTAGAAGATGATGAATTGTCACGTGCTTGGCTTGAAAATCAAACAATGGGGCAATGTATCTATTATGACACTTTCGGACGTAAGGAGCGAATTACAGTAGATGGTACAATTTATCCTGAATTGATGGAGTTGTTTGAAACAGTAGAAACAGAATTGGTTGCAGTTTAAAGGAGGAAATATGAGAAAAAATATTTTACTAGTGTTTATTTGTTCCTTCTTCCTTTTTCCTGCATTTGTCAAGGCGAATACAGCGTCAGATTTTCTTCCTAATAATAATTTTAATATTATTGAATTTGATAAGAACACGAATAAACCAAAACTCAAAGAAAGTTCTGAATCTACCAAGGAACTCTTATATAATGCGAAAAAAGCTAAAGATAAAGAAGCTGAGATTAAAAAACAGAATGAAAGTAAAAGTAAGCTAACTTATGAGAATTACAAGTCTAAAATGTCTGATCTGACGAGTAAAGTTTATTTTGATAAAAAGTTTTTTGGATTTGATTCTAATATCAACTACTTTTTTAATTCGCTAGTTCAGGCTGTATTTTGGGTTGGAAAATTGGTTTTCTATGTGATTGCAGAATTGTATAGTGCTGTTGAATCGATGAGTGATGTTTCCTCATTATTGAATGAAGTAGTAAAGAATTCTAGTAAGGTATTTTCTTCCTTATTTAGTCAAGAAATAATCTATATGGTTGGTGCAAGTATGGCAGCCTATTTATTGTATATATTTGCGACTGGAAAAGGAAGTTTCATCAAAACATTGATAAAGATGTTATTGATTTATACTTGTATTGGAGTGTACTTTATTCAGTTTTCTGTTGATGGACAGAATAAGTATTTGTTAACTCATGTTTACGACGCTTTCAGAACAACCACAATAACTCTGAATGGTGAAATCACCAAAACTTTAACTGGCGAAAGTAAAGATGGAGTAGAAACATACTTTTCAGAAACCTTGTTGAAGGGGTATAAGTATATGAATTCTCCTGTGAATGATAAAGGGGAGTTCGTTCTTTCTGAGAAAGAGTTTGAAGATTTAGCTAGCTATAAGCAAGGTGACGGAGATCACTTAGTTGGTGAGAAGAAAATCAAAGATATTGCAAAAGATAAAGATCCTGAGAATAAGATGTTGAAGAATGAGTGGGGTTCAAAATTCATGTATGCCTTCGCTTCTGATGTCGATATTATAGTGATGGGAACGATTTATCTATTGCTTGGATTGTCACGATTTTTCTTCTTGATTGTATTTATCTTATTGATTGTATTGTTGCCATTTATTCTTATTTTGAGCTTATTTCCTAAAATGGAACATTTACTAGTAGGATTTAATAAGAAAGCTATTTCAATGCTTGCTTTGTCTTCTATCATGCTTTTAGCAACTACATTGTTTTCTTTTTTCTACAATACGTTGACTAAGTTTGTTTCTACTGCTGTTGGTGGAGATTTACTGGTAACGGTATTTTTGAAAGCATTGTTATTGTTTTTGATGTGGAAATATAGATATTCTCTTTTATCTACATTTTCAAGAGTTACTGATAGTCCTGTTGGTAAGATTGGTAGAGAGATCAGCAATTCTCGTGTTATTCGGAATCTTGAAGGAAGATTATCAAGATCAGGTATGGTTGGTTTGAAATCAGATAAGATTGGTTTAAAATCAGTGAAGGACGGTTTGAAAGTTGGTAGTCAGTTTGCTAAAGGTGGCTTGAAGATGGGTAAAGACAAGTTGAGTGAAAATCTCAAATCTTTACGAAAAGAAAGTCCATTGGTAGATAGCTTAGCTGATAAAGCTGGGTCGGTTAAAAATCGCTTTACTTTGATGAAAGAACAGAAAAATGCTTCTGTCAATTCTTTGAAAGAAAAAGGAAGTAAGGCTTTAGCTAAACTCTATGGAGTACGAGCCAATGCCTTTAGAGAAGGTAGTGATGGTAGAAAGCTGTTGAATGAGAAGAAGAGAATAAAAACTGATAATGCTGAAAAATATGCTGGTCAGAAAAATGCTTCTCGTGAAGCAGTTCAACGTTTGAAAGAAGAACGAGCTAAAAAACGAGAACAACGTTTTAAAGAAGAACAGCAACGTTCTGTAAAACAGAAAATGCAGACTACAAAGACTATTAATACGAGGGCAGTTGGTAGAATAAAATCGGATGTTAAGAGTGCTAGAAATGATATAGAAAACTCTGAACAATATAAGAGTAAGAAAGAAAAGAGGTTGGAAGCAAAAAGAAGAAAGGTTGATATTTAATGGGTAAAAAAACAGCTAAACGGTTAGGGTTATTAGTTGGAAGTCTTTTACCTATTCTTTTGATAGTTCTCTTACTGATTGCAAGTGTTATTGGGGTTGTTTCTGCTAGTGGTTCATCAAGTAGTACAACTGGAAAGAGAACACGTTTAACAGCGCAAGAAGTGGCTCAAAAAGTCAATATATCTGTCGAACGTGCAGAAGATGCGATTAAGATTCTAAACTGGCAACTTTCTAAAGAGAAATTCACTTTAGAGGGTGCTAGTGGTTCTCTTGCCAATGCAGAAAGAGAAAGTGGCTTTGACCCTAAACTGACGAATCCGTCAGGAGGTGTAGCTGGTTATTTTCAATGGTCAGGCTGGGATAATACTATCAATGGTGATAGATGGGCAAATGCAAGTTCACGTACTTTAGATAGTACGGTAGAACTAGAATTAATGTCCCATGAGTTGAACCATGACAAAAAAAGAGTAAAAGACTACATGCAAAAGGCAACTGATCCTTTTGAAAGTGCTAAGTATTGGTCTGAACATTATGAAGGTGTTTCCTTGTCAGATGGGCAAACCAAGCTAGAAAAATTGGAGAAGGATAGTAAGAAGTGGTATGAAGTCTTTAAGGGTACGATTGAATCGGATGGTTCGTCAAGTGGAAATGCAATAGCTGGTAGTTTAGATATTGCTCCTGGAGAAGTTGCAATGGATATACCAAACGGGTATTCCATTGATAAGGAAATTACCAAGGAAGGTTATATAACTGAATCCTATCCTTACGGCGAGTGTACTTGGTATGTTTTCAATCGTGCTAAAGAGTTTGGAATACAGTTTGATCCATATATGGGTAATGGTCAAGATTGGGCGCACAAGTCAGGGTATGAAGTAACGAATACTCCTACAAAACATTCAGCAGTTAGCTTTCAAGGCAGGCAGGCTGGAGGTCATCCTACTTACGGTCACGTAGCCTTCGTCGAAGATGTCAAAGATGATGGGTCAATATTGATTTCTGAATGTAATTATGTCAAAAGTGGTCAAGGTACTGGAATTACAGATTATCGTGTATTTAGTGCTGAGGAAGCGAAGAATTTTTATTATGTTATTGGAAAATAGAAAAATGAGGAAAAAAGAAATGAATAAGAAATTTGTAACATTGTTGTCTGTAGCTGTATTGAGCGCAGTTACTAGTGGAGTATATGCTGATGAAGTTAATTTGGGTGGAAATGCTCCATCTTCAACAGATAATACAGGGTTAGTGGTTGCTGAAAAGCCGACAGAATCATCTGTTGAGAAACCAGCACCAAAAGTAAATGAAAATTTGGATTTGGGTGGAAGTGCTGATAAAGTGCAAGACAAAGATAATACAGGGGTTGTTGTAGAACCTACCACTCCGTCAGAAAAACCTAAGGCAGAAAAACCGAAAGAAGATAAACCTTCTGAAAATCTTGGAAAAGATTCTGAGAAAGAGCAGGAAAAGGATAATACAGGAGTTGTTGTAGAACCTAAAACTCCATCAGAACAGCCGAAGGAAGAAAAACCGAAAGAAGAAACGCCAAAAGAAGATAAGAAGCCTACTGTAGAAGATACTCCTGAAGTTAAGGAAGCGAAACAAAAAGCAGAAGAAAATGTTGGTGTGAAGGAAACTGACGAACCTAAACCATTGAATGTTACCAAAGAAGAAATCAAAGAGCAGCCTATTGAAACAAATACAGGTCATACAGTTGTATCTACGAATCAAGGGAAAGTAGTAGTAGAAACAGAAGAAGGCTATTATCAAGAAAAAGAACCTTATGAAATTGGTGCTGTAAAACAAAAAGACGGTACAATCGCTTTGAAGGATAAAGAAGGACAGCTAAAAGTTCTTCCGAATACTGGAACAGCAAGTACAATCTTTGCGACTATTTGGGGCTTGATTGGACTAGTTGCGACAATTTATGGACGAATCAAATTGAATTAAAGGAGATAGTATGAAAGAGTTGTTTAGAATTTTGAAAGAATCAGATAAGTTGGGATATAAACTATCTGCGATTTGTGGAGTAAATTGGCTGGTTGGTCAGTTGTTTAAATGGCAATCTTTAGTGTTTGAAATGATAGCGTGTGCCGTTTTGATTAAAGAAATTTCAGCAATACTTGAAATTAGTCCAAATTATTTAGGACTTTTAATGATTATTTTTATCTTATCTGATTCTTTTTCAAAATTGCGTTTTGGTGTTGAGAGATTCATTTATTCATTTTTTGGAAGCTTTGTGTTAGTTTCGATTTTTTTAACAGCAGTGGATTTTCCATTTCAAGAGAATGAATTTTCATTATGGATTTTAATGGCTCTTATTAGCGTTGGTATTTATCAGTTTATGAAGTGGTTTCAGACAAAATTGTTTCAGCGATATTTATTTAAGAATATCCTGAATAAGGAATATCTTGGTATTAAGAAAATGACGGATCCTTTTCCTCCTGAAATCAATTTCTATGTCGATGAAGGTGAAAGTGATGCAAGCCAGCGAATGGTTATGATTAATCAACGTGTAGTAAAAGAGGCTTATCAAGGGATTGTAGAATTAAGTTTTTTGAATGTTGAAAGATTTACTGGTATTACTTATTTTAGAGAACCATTGAGTGGTTTTAAGGCTCCTTTGAAAGAGAAATTTTCAGATTTAGATAAAGTGTATCATTTAGTGTTTAGAGTATATCCTTTTGGAAAAGAATTAGATTTTTATTTCAAATTAATCCGATTAGATTTAAGTCGAAGAAAGGCTTTTACAGTGAAAGGTGTTAGTGTAAAAGTGGTAAATAATTAAGGTAGGGGAAACCCTGCCTTTTTTATGTTAAGGAGTAGAAAATGGATCAAGTAAAATTGTTGGAAATGTATGCTGTAAAATTGGCTCAAAGATTGCGTGAAGGTCAAAATTATTTAGAGTTTACAGCTAGTCGTGATACTGGTTATGGGATTGAAACGATGTTCGTTGAGGTTAAAAGTTATAATCAGTATGTTCGTGTTGCTTATCATTATGAAGGTTGTCATGCCAACCAAAAATTACCAAAAAAACATTATGCTAGTGTATCTGTGTTAGTTGAGCAATGCTGCTCTTTTGATTTTACAAGAGGAGGAGCTTATACTTATTTTCCTGATATAGAGAAATTGTTAGAACAGTTATGAAACAGCTTAAAATATGGTAAGATAGAAAGGAGAAAAAAAGGAAAATATTTATTTAGGTTTAGCTTGTTTTATATTTGTTTTGGCTTGTGGTATATTTTTTTTATTAGTATTTATATATTTTAGGATTAATTCACTTGAGTTAGAATTAAAAAAGGTATTAAGGAATTTTGATGATTTAGTTAGAGAGAATGATTGTCTTTTTGGAACAAATAATAAAGCATTAGAAAGTTCATCGGAGAATGATAGTATGGAGATAGAACGTTTATCAAGAAAGTGTGATAAGATAGTAAATGTTTTATTTGAATATCATCATTTATTTGTAAAACTTAATGAACGGATACCAAAATAGCGGATACTAGGAAGAAAAGGTCAAGAATAAGTCAGAAATGGCTTGTTTTGTTTTTTGTGGTATAATAAAAGAAAGTGAAAGGAGAAGGAATCATGATAAAAGAGTTTGGTGTGACAAATTTGGAAGTTACAAAAGATGATATTTGTAAAAATCCTAATAATCCTATTCTGCGTATGTATGATGATGATGAATTGATTGGAACATTTAGCATTCTTACAGGTGAAGTCTTAGAGGATTTTGATTTAGCAGACTATGATGTTCGATTTGCCCAAAAACAAATTGAGTTGAATCGTGATAACTACCTTGAAACGTGGAGAGACTACGTGGGGTTGCTACATGCCTAAGTATTCTTTTTTAAAGTATGGTATTGAAATTCGTCCGAATGAACATAACCATAAAGGTCAGATGGCTCATATTCATATTTATATTCATGGGGAAGAAGTTGGTTCAATGTTTTTGAATGGTGAACTTCGAGATGGAAAGTTAAAGTCAAAAGATATGAAAATAGTAAGACAGTATGTTTTAGAAAATGCAGATGAACTTCAGGCTTTGTGGAATGAATACCAAAATAGTGCATATTAAAGGACAAGTCAGAAATGGCTTGTTTTGTTTTTTGTGGTATAATGATGTAAAATAGGAGAATAACTATGAGTAATAACAGTGATAAGATAAAACAATTTTTTTTAGACACTATTCTTAGGAATCATAGTGGTTTAAGTGAAGTATATAGAAATAAAATTAATTCTTTTTCTGATGAAGAATTGAAGGTAGAGTATAGTGAGTTAAAATCTATTTCTGAAAGGAAGGGTACAATAGCTAATTCTTTAATTTTAGTAATGTTTCTCGCTTTTTTAGGGGGATTGTATAAGGTATTTGTAGATTTTGCTGGTGAAGTTACTAAGGCTTATGGAGTAAGTAATGAATCTTATGTTTTGGTAAATGGCTTGTTTATTTTAAGTGTGGTCATATTCGTCATTGTTTTATTTTTCATTGTATTTTATTTGTTTAGAGTTTCTGACAAGAAAAAGAAATTTTATTATGTCGAAGTTCTTATGAAAGAAAGAGGATTATTGTAGTAGGATGAGAGAATACTTGGATACTATTTTTGAAGAGATTTTATTAAATGTTATTGCTCAGTTTTTTTATGTTGTGGGTACAATGTACTATTTACATGAATTGGGTACATTTAATGATTCAGTAAAGAATATAACAAATCCGGTTGCAGTTATGTTTAAAGACGATGGGAAAGCATGGTGGCTATTAGCGTTTGCTTTAATTCTGACCGTTATTGCTGGTTTGTTGTTGTGGTATCATGTTCAGGTATTTTCTAGGCTCAGTGGTTATTCAATGGCTACATTGTTTCTATTTATTCTTATTTTAGTTTTGTTTATAGGTTTGATTATCAAGGATATAAATAATCCTATTTTAAGAATGGCAATAATTGTTATTTTTGGAGGGTCTGCTGCATTTACGGTAGTTACTAGTTGAAATGATAATCAGATACAAGTCAGAAATGGCTTGTTTTTTTTGTCGTTTTGTGGAGAAAAAGTGAACATAAAGAAACCAGGATAGGATATAAAATTCGTATTTTAGGTCAAAAAGTTCAACCAGGTATTCGAGATTTGTTCGGGAATTGATAGGGAAAATAGAGGAATCATAAATGAAAGAATCAAAACAAGTATTTAATATTGAAGTTCCGATTCCATCTGATATGGTGTTGATTAGTCGGTCTGAGTATTTAGATTTAATTCAAAAAGAAGAAATTGGTCAATGGTGGACGATTGATAAAGTAGAGGACTTGTTGTCTATTAGTAAGACAAAATTAGTAAATGATATTTTATTGAATCCGACTATAAAAAGAGAAGTTGATATTGAGCAGAATGAAGAAGGTTTTGTTTTATATCCAAAAAGTAAAGGTTCACCGTATAGGTTTTTAGCTAGAAAGACAAGAGAATATTTCGATAAAAATTATCAAAAAATATCATTGATGTTATAATAGAATGGTGATGATTGCCATTCAGGAAGGAGTTATAGTGGCAAGTTACAGACAACGTGGAAAAAATAAACTGTGGGATTATCGAATCTTTGATAAACAAGGTAAAGTTATTGCGACAAATTCAGGCTTTAAAACGAAGCGTGAAGCTATGAATGAAGCACAAGAGAAGGAGAGGAAATTATTTCAGTCAAACTATACAGCACGATTTGACAGTAAATCTACCTTATATGAGTTGTGGAAAGATTGGTATAACTTAGTGATTCTTCCATCAGAAAAAGCGAAGGCGACGAAGGAAGGGTATTATGCAAGAGGTCAGTCTATAGAGAGAATATTTTCTGCGATACCAGCAATGAGTCTTAACCATCAGGAATATCAATCAAGGTTAAATGAATTTGGAGAAAAAGTAACGAAGGATCATTTGCGTAGAATCAATGCAGATATAAGGTCGGCTATAAAATTTAGTCAGCGTAGTGGATTGCAGATAACAGATATTACAGAAGATGTTAAAATATTTGGTTTGGAAGCTGGCAATGTTGATGATAAGTATATTCATAGTATTTCTGAATATAAAGATCTCTTATCACATTTACAGTCGAAGTTTAACTATAGAGAATCCGTGATACCATATTTATTATATTTCTTGTTTAAGACAGGATTCAGGGTGGGTGAAGCTATGGCAGTTTGTTGGTCTGATATTGATTTTGACAATAAAACAATTAAAACATATAGACGATTTGTAGGAGATCGACAAGAGTTTGTGCCTCCGAAAACGAAGACTTCTATAAGAGAAATTCCGATTGATGATGATTTGGCGGCTGTTCTGAAAACCTTGCAGATTGAGCAAGATAAAATACTATTTGATCGTAAAGAATTGAAGAAACATGATTTAGTGTTCTATGATAGAAGGTATAAAATACCGACAAATTCAGGGTTGAATAAGAGTTTAAGAGTATGTTTATTAGAACTTGGAATTGGGAATCAGGAAATGACAGCAACAGCAGGAAGGCATACTTACGGTTCTTATCTATTAGCTAAAGGGGTTGATATTTGGGTAGTAGCAAGATTGCTGGGGCATAAAGATATACAGCAGATTATAAAAACTTATGGTCACGTATTGCAAGAGGTGATTGATAAGGAGTATGAATTGATTAGACAATTTATGCTTGATAAAGAATAAAAAAGAAAACAAAAACTTTGACCAAAAATTGACCTCAAATAAACAAAAGTGTTGATTTAATAGGCTTTTAGAGGTGGGATTTGGTTCTTGCAGGGGGCATTAATTAGACATCACATAGGCTGCGTAAAAAGTCTTTAAATTCAAAAAACGCATAATATAGGGGATTTATCTCCATAATATTATGCGTTTTATTATTGAAAAATTTGGGTAATCTTCTGATAAAATTGAGACTGTATCAAGTATATAAATGTTTGTATAATCAATTTATTCAAAATCGTCAAGTTCTAAATTATTTAAAGGACTATAACATTCATATTTCTTTAAGTAGTTATTAATTTCTTCAGTAGTGGAACATGGTAAATTAAATCTTAAATAGTCAATATCTTCCTTAGATAAAAAATGATTTGCATTCAAAATTGAGAAGAGAAATAATGCCTCATCAAAGGCAAAATCATAATCGTCATCAGATAATGATTCTATTAATGTTTGAATATGTTTTAGTGAGTAGTCAGATATCAAATCGGGATAATATACTGGATAATCAGTGGCTGAAAAATTGTTTTCTAATCCTGAAATAGTAATTATCAAAGATTCTATGTAATATATTAAAGAATGTCTAATATTACCTTCTTGTTCCAAATGTCTTCCCTGAGCATTTCGTGTGTTAGATAAGCATCCAAAATCTCCAGATATAGTATTCCTATGAGCTTGTTTATTTAAGAGACTCCATTTTACATCACCAAAACTTGCTCTAAAAGAGATATTGTTTTTTTCTTTACAATAATCTTCCATAGTTATGTCTTTATCATAGTATGCTTTGATATAGTCATTATATTCGATAATAAGATTTTGTGCTTCTTTTGTTAGTTTAAATTCGAACGGAATATCTAATTTTTCAACGTTAACATTATTAATTATTCTTGTAATTAATTCTGCTTTTTTTCCAGAAGTAGGTAAATTATGTTTAGATAATATAGTTTTTAATTCTACTACTTTAAGATATGATAAAGTCTTATTTTTAGTGAAGTATCCTAATTTGTATAATTGATTGTGTGTAGATTCAGGGTCAATTTGAAGAGAGTATTTAAAATATCTTGGGAAATTATAATTTCTCCCTGTTTTTTGAGTCCAATCTATGAGTATGAGTTGCCCAGGAGTAAGGCCACACTCTAATTTGTTTAGGTAAAAATTGTTACAAACAGAATTTGTATCTCTAGTATGATTATTTTGTTTTAAATTAAATAGTTTGCTAAAAAAATTCATTGGATTTTATTGCTAATCAATTCTTATTGAAAAATGATAGTTTTACAGTACCCACGTACGAATAGCATGGGCAACGCCGGATTCATCATTTGTTTTGGTGATGTATTTGGCGATTTTTTTGAGTTCTGGATTTCCATTTTCCATAACAACGGGGTTTCCAACGACTTCGAGCATGGCGCGGTCATTTTCTTCGTCACCGATCGCCATGGTTTCATCTTTGGTCAATCCGAGTTTTTCAGCTAGGTGAGTGATGGCTGAACCCTTGTCTACATTCTTTTTAAGGAGTTCGAGGTAGAAAGGAGCAGATTTGTTGATGGAGTAGCGCTCGTAAAATTCTGCTGGTATCTTTTCAATCGCAGCATCGAGAATCTCTGGTTCATCGATAAACATACACTTGACGATTTCCTTGTCAGCTATTTCTTCAGGGGTGCGGTAGAAGATAGGCATGCTGACGAGGGTTGATTCGTGCACCGTGTATTTTCCGATATTGCGATTGGCAGTATAGATACCGTCCTTGGTAATAGCGTGCATATGGACACCAAGTTTGCGACTGAGAAATTCCATATCCAGATAATCCTCATAGGTCAAGGATTCGCTGATAATCTCATGGCCAGTAGCAGTCTCTTGGACAAGAGCACCGTTGAAGGTCACGACATAGTCACCCTCGTCTCTCAACTGCAAGTCGTCCAGAAGTTTGGCAACACCTGCGATAGGACGACCCGTTGCAATCACGACTTTGACACCAGCTTTTTTGGCATCTTGGATGGCAGAAAAGACTTCAGGAGTGATTTCCTTTTGGCTGTTAACAAGGGTTCCGTCAATATCGACGGCGATTAGTTTAATACTCATAAATTTCCTCTATTCGTTCTTATTTGGGGTAAAATGATCGTTCTCAATCAAGTGTAAAAATTGCTGGGTAATGCTTGCGAAGATACTGTTTTGGTCCAACATTTCTTTTGGAAAATAGAAACGATTGTCTCCATGGCGACTGCCAGCAAGGGATTGGACGATAGGAGACAGGCTAGAGAGTTCGGCTAGTTCACCATTTTTTTGTAAAATTTCAATCTGAGTCCGTGGATTTTCAGATTCGGGACGATAGATATCATAAGGGAGGTCAAAATTCTTATGAATGGCTGTATAGTAGTCGGGATCAAAACCGATTTCTTCAACCAGTTGTCTCATGGTTGCGAGTTGGTCTTGGTCTTCTTGTGAAAAGGTGATAGATTTAAAGACTTTACGGTTGACAAAGCGTTGCGACAAGTCTGCGAGAATCTTGTCAGGACTGGTCATCCAGAGCTGGAAGTAGGTATTCATCACGCCATCATCCAGAGCTAGATAGTCAGATAAGGTCACATTTTTTTCAAAGAAAGGTAGGAGATGTGGAGAAGTGCGTGCAAAGAAGTCTTTGTCCTCCGGATAGAGTTCCTTGGCGCGTTTGAGGAGATTTTGTAGGAGAACTTCCATGGCCCGTGTTGCTGGGTGGAAATAAACCTGCATATACATCTGGTAACGACTGAGGACATAGTCTTCAATGGCATGCATACCGTTGCGCTGAAAGGCGATGCCATTTTCGATAGGTCGAATGACCCGGAGAATTCGAGTCAGGTCAAATTCCCCATAAGATGCTCCTGTAAAATAGGAGTCGCGCAATAGATAGTCCATACGGTCTGCATCGATCTGACTGGAAATGAGCTGTACGACCTGCTTGTTAGGATAGGTATGGTCAATGACACTGGCTACCTTTTCCGGAAAATCGGGTGCCACTTGTAGCAGAACTTGGTGAATCTCTGTCTCAGGACTTTGGATGATTTCCTGAGTAATGGCCTCATGATCTGTATCAAAGAGATGTTCAAAAGTATGGGAGTAGGCACCATGCCCGAGGTCATGAAGGAGCGCAGCGGTCATGGTCAAGAGAGACTCAGCAGGATCCCATTCTTCAGGATATTTTTCTTCAAAAATCTCTGTGATGCGTCGTGCAATCTCATAGACCCCCAAACAGTGGGAAAAGCGACTGTGTTCGCCACCATGGAAGGTATAGCTGGAAGTCCCTAGCTGTTTGATACGACGCAAGCGTTGAAATTCTTTTGTATTGATCAAGTCATAGATGACTTGATTATTAACATGGATGTAGTTGTGAACTGGGTCACGGAATACTTTTTCGTTCATATGACCATTATAGCAAAATCCTGCTCTTTTTGGTAAAATAGTAGGACAAGAGAGAAGAAAGAGGACCTGATGTGAAGATTCGGATGCGAAATAGGATTCAGTTTGATGAACAGTTGGAAGTCATTGACCAGCTTTATGACGTTGAAGTGCGTGAAAAAGGGGATTATAGCTATTTACTCTTTTATAATGAGGAAAAGGAAAAAGTGGTTCTCAAGTTTCATAGTCAAGAACTGGTGATGACCCGTTTCTCAAAGCCCAATACCACCATGCGTTTTCTAAAGGAGAGTGATAGTTTAGCCTATATTCCTACTCCAATGGGGATGCAGGAGTTTATCATCCAAACGAATCACTACAAATTGGATGAGCAAAAGATTGAGCTAGCCTATCAACTGCAAAATCAAGAGGGACATCCTTTTGCTAGCTATCAATTAGAAATTACTTGGGGATAAGAAAAAGGTTGGCGAATGCCAACCTTATTTGATATAGAGTTCTTGATTTTTTAGGACAATTTCACGCACACTTGCGAATTTCTTGAGTTTTTTAAGTTCTTCAGGATGGGTTACCAGAGTGATAACATAGCCTTCTTTACCCATGCGACCTGTACGGCCAGCGCGGTGAGTGTAAGTTTCGATATCTCTAGGAATATCAAAGTTTACGACACATTCTAGACTATCGATATCAATTCCACGAGCCAGAAGGTCAGTTGCAAGGAGCAAGGTTAGCTGCTTGTCCTTAAACTTTTCTAAGATAACTTTTCTAAACTTAACATTGACATCACTAGCGAGGGAGACAGCCAAGATATCGCGATACTGTAGTTTTTCCTCCGCACTTCCAAGATCTGATAGGCTATTAAAGAAGACTAGACTGCGGAAATCCTCTACATGAGCCAGTTTTCGCAGCATATCAACTCGGTGACGTTGGTCTACCTGCATGTAGAAATGTTGAATGTTGTCTAACTTTTGATCAGAGAGATCAATGGTGCGCGTGTTTGGAGCAATCTTTTCTTGGTCAAACTTGGTCGTCGCACTCATATAGATGAGTTGGTGGTCACGAGGTGCGTAATGAGTGATTTTCTCGACAAAGTGTATCTGAGAATCATCGAGCAATTGGTCAAATTCATCTAGAATGATGGTTTCCACATTCATCATCTTGATTTTTTTCAATTTAATCAACTCAAAGATACGGCCAGGGGTTCCAATCAGAATTTCTGGTCCTTTTTTGAGGCGTTCAATCTGGCGTTTCTGACTGGAACCTGATAAGAAGAGCTGAGCAGTCAAACCAATGGCTTCTGCCCATGTTTTACACACGTCAAAAATCTGTCCAGCTAGTTCTGTATTTGGTGCTAGGATCAAGAGCTGTTGGGCTTTTTTCTTTTGTAGTCTGAGAAGGCTTGGTAGGAGGTAAGCGAGGGTCTTGCCTGTTCCTGTTGGGCTTACTCCTAGAAGATTTTCTCCTGCAAGAATGGGCTCAAATAGTTGAGTTTGAATGGGAGTGAATTCTTGGAAACCGAGCTGGTCACTCAGTTCTTGACATTCAGTTGGTAGTTTGGTTTTCATTTTTCTGCCTCAAATCTAATGCCAGCAGTCTGGCGCATAGTATATAGTAGCCCATGAACTGAACTTGCATCTTCCAGCCAAGTTTGGTAGAGATTCAGATCTGGTTGCTGGATCATGTGTGCAAATGCAGCGACTTCCTCAGTCATCGTATGAGGAGTCTGTTGAATAGGGAGCTGGACTTGATTTCCTTGGTGGTCGGTAAAAATAGCTGAGCTGACATGTTCGATGGTGTTAAGAGTCAAGGTGCCATCTGTCGTATAAATCTCGCAAGGGAGATTGGAAGTGATGTTTTTCCCGGCCTTGATATGAACTTGAAAGTTAGGGTAGAAGAGGATACCATCACCATTTAGGTCAATGCTATTGTTAAGCTGTTGAGCTTGGTAGGTTGCGTCCTGAGCTTTTCCAAAGAGACGAACGGCAGCGTAGAGGGGATAAATCCCTAAATCCATAAGGGCTCCACCAGCAAAACGATCTGAAAAAACATTTGGAGTGTTTCCAGCGAGTAAGTCAGGCATCTTGGAAGAATACTTGGCATAATTGAAATCAGCTCCCAATACTTGCTTGTCTGCCAAAAAATCCTTAATAGTAGTAAAAGCTTCCTCGTGGTAATTACGAGCTGCTTCAAAGATAAAACAGTGATTTTTCTCAGCCAATTGCCTCAAATCTAGCCATTCTTGTGGCTGAGTGACAGCTGGCTTTTCAAGAATGACGTGCTTACCAGCAGACAAGGCAGCTTTTGCCTGAGCAAAATGCAAGGAGTTTGGACTGGCGATATAGACTACATCAAAGGAAGACTTAAAGAAGTCTTCTAATTGATCAAAGAGTTGGACATTTTGATAGCGGGAAGCAAAGGTTGCGGCAGTTTCTCGTTTTCTAGAATAGACTGCGACCAGTTGGTATTCTCCGCTAGCATGGGCTGCTTCTATGAAATGATGGCTGATAGCGCCTGTTCCGATGACACCTAATTTAAGCATAGATACTCCTTTTCCGATTTTAAATCCTTCCTTCATTATAACACAGAAAAGAAGGACTATCCAACAGATGGTAAAAATTTTCAAATGGACTACGCATTTCTTGGAGAAAGTGGTACAATATTTAGATAGGTAGATGAAATGAAAAGGGGGAGAAAATGAGATTATTACCAATAAGAAAAATATCACGTCAGTCTAAGCGACTAGCGCTTTTTTTGACTTTTTGTGCAGGATATGTCGATGCCTATACCTTTATCGTGCGAGGAAACACCCTTGTGGCTGGACAAACTGGGAATGTGGTTTTTCTTTCTGTAGGACTCATTCAGCAGAATGTCTCGGATGCTAGTGCCAAAGTAATGACCTTGTTTTCCTTTATGATGGGTGTCTTTTTTCTGACATTGTATAAGGAAAAATTTCGAATTGTTAAAAAACCGATTTTGTCCTTGATTCCTCTTGCAGTCCTGTCCCTAATTATAGGTTTTGTGCCGCAAACGGTTGAGAATATCTATCTCGTACCGCCCTTGGCCTTTTGTATGGGACTGGTGACAACTGCTTTTGGAGAAGTGTCAGGTATTGCCTATAATAATGCTTTTATGACAGGGAATATCAAACGTACCATGTTGGCCTTTGGAGATTATTTCCGGACCAAGCATACGCCTTTTCTACGAGAGGGCTTGATTTTTGTTAGCTTGCTTAGCAGTTTTGTCTTCGGAGTTGTTTTTTCAGCTTATTTGACGATTTACTATCAGGAGAAGACAATTCTAGGTGTTCCTCTTATGATGAGTATCTTTTACTTCAGTATGCTTTTTGCTTCTTGGAGAAAAAAAGGGAAAGAAAAAGCTTAAATTTGATTGATTTCGCTTGTAAGAAAAAAGAAGATATGCTATACTTGAAGAGTTGACTATGCACAATCCTGTGCAACCGCACGAACATCGTTGCTCACATAGTGAGTAAAAAGTGGTTCGTCCCACGATGCTAGGCGAGTCTTCACAAAAATACGGGGAAACCCTAAAAATCATAGGAGGTGCATAATGAGCACATACGCAATTATCAAAACTGGCGGAAAACAAGTTAAAGTTGAAGTTGGTCAAGCAGTTTACGTTGAAAAATTGAACGTTGAAGCTGGTCAAGAAGTTACTTTTAACGAAGTTGTTCTTGTTGGTGGTGAAAACACTGTTGTCGGAACTCCACTTGTTGCTGGAGCTACTGTAGTTGGAACTGTTGAAAAACAAGGAAAACAAAAGAAAGTTGTTACTTACAAGTACAAACCTAAAAAAGGTAGCCACCGTAAACAAGGTCACCGTCAACCATATACAAAAGTTGTCATCAACGCGATCAACGCTTAATTTTAAGGAGAACACATGATACAAGCAGTCTTTGAGAGAGCCGAAGATGGCGAGCTGAGGAGTGCGGAAATTACTGGACACGCCGAAAGTGGCGAATACGGCTTAGATGTCGTGTGTGCATCGGTTTCTACGCTTGCCATTAACTTTGTCAATTCCATTGAGAAATTTGCAGGCTATGAACCAATCTTAGAATTAAACGAAGATGAAGGTGGCTATCTAAAGGTTGAAATACCAGCGGATCTTCCTTCACACCAGAGAGAAATGACGCAGTTATTCTTCGAATCATTTTTCTTAGGTATGGCAAACTTATCGGAGAACTCTTCTGAGTTCGTCCAAACCAGAGTTATCACAGAAAACTAACACGGAGGAAAACATTATGTTAAAAATGACTCTTAACAACTTGCAACTTTTCGCCCACAAAAAAGGTGGAGGTTCTACATCAAACGGACGTGATTCACAAGCGAAACGTCTTGGAGCTAAAGCAGCTGACGGACAAACTGTAACAGGTGGATCAATCCTTTACCGTCAACGTGGTACACACATCTATCCAGGTGTAAACGTTGGACGTGGTGGGGACGATACTTTGTTCGCTAAAGTTGAAGGCGTAGTACGCTTTGAACGTAAAGGACGCGATAAAAAGCAGGTTTCTGTTTACCCAATCGCAAAATAAAAAGGTCCAGTGAACCTTTTTATCCCGAGCCTTAAAATGAAAAGGCGAGGAAGCTAGAACTAGCATAAAATAAGGCTTTCCGAGTTTTCGGAGAGCCTATTTTTTTGTTTTGATACCCACAATTTTTTGTTATTAGTGTAGATGAATTTTGTGAGCGACATTATTTTTCCTAGGTGGAAAACTTCTAAAATATGGTATAATGAACAGATAGAGAAGTTGGGGGTAAAAGATGAACATTCAACAATTACGCTATGTTGTGGCCATTGCCAATAGTGGTACTTTCCGTGAAGCTGCTGAAAAGATGTATGTTAGTCAGCCGAGTCTGTCTATTTCTGTGCGCGATTTGGAAAAAGAGCTGGGTTTTAAGATTTTCCGTCGAACAAGTTCGGGAACATTTTTGACCCGTCGTGGTATGGAATTTTATGAAAAAGCGCAGGAGTTGGTCAAAGGCTTTGATGTTTTTCAAAATCAGTATGCCAATCCTGAGGAAGAAAAGGATGAATTTTCCATTGCCAGTCAGCACTATGACTTCTTGCCACCGACCATTACGGCCTTTTCAGAACGTTATCCTGATTATAAGAACTTTCGTATTTTTGAGTCTACTACAGTTCAAATATTAGACGAAGTGGCCCAAGGACATAGTGAGATTGGGATTATCTACCTCAACAATCAAAATAAAAAGGGCATCATGCAACGGGTTGAAAAGCTTGGTTTAGAAGTTATTGAACTAATTCCTTTCCAGACTCACATTTATCTTCGTGAAGGGCATCCTTTAGCACAGAAAGAGGAATTGGTCATGGAGGACCTAGCGGATCTGCCAACGGTTCGTTTTACTCAAGAAAAGGACGAGTACCTTTACTATTCAGAGAACTTTGTCGACACTAGCGCGAGCTCCCAGATGTTCAATGTGACCGACCGTGCTACTTTGAACGGTATTTTGGAGCGGACGGATGCTTATGCGACTGGATCTGGATTTTTAGATAGTGACAGTGTTAATGGGATCACAGTCATTCGTCTCAAGGATAATCTAGATAACCGCATGGTCTATGTCAAACGGGAAGAAGTGGAGCTTAGTCAAGCTGGGACTCTTTTTGTAGAAGTCATGCAAGAATATTTTGATCAAAAGAGGAAATCATGAAAAAAAGAGGAATAGTAGCAGTCATTGTACTGCTTTTGATTGGGCTGGATCAGTGGGTTAAAGCCTATATTGTCCAGCAGATTCCACTGGGTGAAGTTCGTTCGTGGATACCTAATCTCGTTAGCTTGACCTATCTGCAAAATAGAGGAGCAGCCTTCTCCATGCTGCAAGATCAGCAGTGGTTATTTGCTGTCATTACACTGGTCGTCATGGTGGGTGCCATTTGGTATTTACATAAACACATGGAGGATTCTCTCTGGTTGGTTTTTGGACTGACTTTGATAATCGCGGGAGGTCTGGGCAACTTTATCGACCGAATGAGTCAAGGTTTTGTGGTGGATATGTTTCACCTAGACTTTATCAACTTTGCGATTTTCAATGTTGCTGATAGCTATTTGACAGTTGGTGTGATTATTCTATTGATTGCAATGCTTAAAGAGGAAGTAAATGGAAATAAAAATTGAAACTGGTGGGCAACGTCTAGACAAGGCTCTGTCGGACCTGACAGAATTATCACGCAGTCTCGCGAATGAACAAATCAAGGCTGGACAAGTTTTGGTCAATGGGCAAGCCAAGAAAGCAAAATACACTGTCCAAGAGGGGGATATCGTCACCTACCATGTGCCAGAACCAGAGGTTTTAGAGTATGTGGCTGAAGATATTCCGCTAGATATCATCTACCAAGATGAGGATGTAGCCGTTGTTAACAAACCTCAAGGGATGGTAGTTCATCCCAGCGCCGGTCATACCAGTGGAACCTTGGTCAATGCCCTCATGTACCATATCAAAGACTTGTCAGGTATCAATGGGGTTCTCCGACCGGGTATCGTTCACCGCATTGACAAGGACACATCTGGTCTCCTCATGATTGCTAAGAATGATGAGGCCCACTTGGCACTCGCTCAAGAACTCAAGGATAAAAAGTCTCTCCGTAAATACTGGGCGATTGTTCATGGCAATCTTCCCAATGATCGTGGTGTCATTGAAGCACCGATTGGACGAAGCGAAAAAGACCGTAAAAAACAGGCAGTGACTGCTAAAGGGAAGCCAGCCGTAACACGTTTTCACGTCTTGGAACGTTTTGGTGATTATAGCTTAGTGGAGTTGCAACTGGAAACAGGACGTACCCACCAAATCCGTGTTCATATGGCTTATATTGGCCATCCAGTCGCTGGTGATGAAGTCTATGGTCCTCGTAAGACTTTGAAAGGACATGGACAGTTTCTCCATGCTAAGACTCTAGGTTTTACTCATCCGAGAACAGGTGAAACCTTGGAGTTCACAGCAGATATTCCAGAGATTTTTAAAGAAACTCTGGAAAGATTGCGTGAAACTGAGAATAGATAAAAGAGTTGAGATGCCTTGCCTCAACCTTTTTCATTTCAAGTCTTTTCTATTTTAAAGTATTCATGTTATAATGGATAAATATGAAGAATCGGAGTGAGAATATGAAGTACAAACGAATCGTCTTTAAGGTGGGGACCTCCTCCTTGACAAATGAAGACGGGAGTTTATCAAGAAGTAAAGTAAAGGCAATTACCCAGCAATTGGCTATGCTGCATGAAGCTGGACATGAGTTGATTTTAGTGTCATCTGGGGCAGTTGCCGCTGGATTTGGAGCTTTGGGTTTTAAAAAACGTCCGACCAAGATTGCAGATAAACAAGCTTCGGCTGCAGTTGGTCAGGGACTTTTGTTGGAGGAATATACAACCAACCTCCTCATGCGCCAGATCGTTTCTGCACAAATCTTGCTGACACAGGATGATTTTGTAGATAAACGTCGCTATAAGAATGCCCACCAGGCCTTGTCTGTATTGCTTCATCGTGGTGCAATTCCCATCATCAATGAGAATGACAGTGTCGTCATTGACGAACTTAAGGTGGGTGATAATGACACTCTGAGTGCCCAGGTAGCGGCGATGGTTCAAGCAGACCTTTTAGTTCTCTTGACCGATGTGGACGGTCTCTATACTGGCAATCCTAACTCAGATCCAACAGCCAAACGTTTGGAGAAAATCGAGACCATCAATCATGAGATTATTGATATGGCTGGTGGAGCAGGTTCTTCAAATGGAACTGGGGGTATGCTGACAAAAATCAAGGCGGCTACGATTGCGACGGAGTCGGGTGTGCCAGTCTATATCTGCTCTTCCTTGAAATCAGATGCCTTGATTGAGGCAGCTGAAGAGACTAAGGATGGTTCTTACTTTGTTGCGCAAGAGAAGGGACTTCGTACCCAGAAACAATGGCTAGCCTTTTATGCTCAAAGTCAGGGAACGATTTGGGTAGATGGTGGAGCTGCAGAGGCACTTTCAAAAAACGGGAAAAGTCTCCTTTTATCGGGTGTGGTAGAAGTGGAAGGAAACTTCTCTTACCACGATATTGTAACAGTAGCAGATAAAGAAACAGGTCAATCTCTTGGAAAGGGACGTGTCCAATTTGGCGTCTCAGCTCTAGAAGATATGCTCCGTTCTCAAAAAGCTAAGGGAGTCTTGATTCACCGTGATGACTGGATTTCCATAACTCCTGAAATCCAGCTGCTCTTTACAGAATTTTAGAGGTGAACGATGGTAAGTACACAAGAACAATTTGAACAGGTACAGGCTGTTAAGAAATCAATCAATACTGCCAGCGAAGCAGTGAAAAACCAAGCCTTGCTAGCTATGGCTGATCATTTATTGGCAGCTACTGAGGAGATTTTAGCGGCCAATACCCTCGATATGGCAGCGGCCAAGGGAAAAATCTCAGATGTTATGCTAGACCGTCTTTATTTGGATGCGGGACGTATAGAAGCGATGGCAACTGGTATTCGTGAAGTGGTTGCTTTACCAGATCCTATTGGTGAAGTCCTAGAAACAAGTCAGCTTGAAAATGGCTTGGTTATTACTAAGAAGCGTGTGGCTATGGGGGTCATCGGTATTATCTATGAAAGTCGTCCAAATGTGACATCTGATGCGGCTGCTTTGGCTCTCAAGAGTGGGAATGCGGTCGTTCTTCGTAGTGGGAAGGACGCCTATCAAACAGCTCATGCTATTGTCACAGCCTTGAAGAAGGGTTTGGAGACGACTACCATACATCCAGAGGTGATTCAACTAGTGGAAGATACCAGTCGTGAAAGTAGCTATGCCATGATGAAGGCCAAGGGCTATCTAGATCTTCTCATTCCTCGTGGAGGTGCTGGCTTGATCAATGCCGTGGTTGAGAATGCCATTGTGCCAGTTATCGAGACAGGAACTGGAATTGTCCATGTCTATGTAGATAAGGATGCAGATGAAGACAAGGCTCTATCGATTATCAACAATGCTAAAACCAGTCGTCCTTCTGTCTGCAATGCCATGGAGGTCTTGCTGGTTCATGAAGACAAGGCAACAAGCTTCCTTCCTCGCTTGGAGCAAGTGCTGGTTGCAGATCGAAAAGAAGCTGGACTGGAACCAATTCAATTCCGTCTGGATAGCAAAGCAAGTCAGTTTGTTTCAGGTCGAGCAGCCGAGGCCCAAGACTTTGATACCGAGTTTTTAGACTATGTCCTAGCGGTTAAGGTTGTGAGTAGTTTAGAAGAAGCGGTTGCGCATATTGAAGCCCACAGTACCCATCATTCAGATGCCATTGTGACAGAAAATGCTGAAGCTGCAGCTTACTTTACAGATCAAGTAGATTCAGCAGCGGTTTATGTCAATGCCTCAACGCGTTTCACTGACGGTGGGCAATTTGGTCTTGGATGTGAGATGGGGATTTCTACTCAGAAACTGCATGCGCGTGGTCCAATGGGCTTGAAAGAGTTGACCAGCTACAAGTATGTGGTTACTGGTGACGGACAGATAAGGGAGTAAGAGATGAAGATTGGATTTATCGGTTTGGGGAATATGGGTTCTAGCTTGGCCAAGGCTGTCTTGCAGGCCAAGACGGGTACTCAGATTCTTCTTGCCAATCGTAGTCAAGCGAAAGTAGATGCTTTCATTGCCAACTTTGGAGGTCAGGCTTCCAGCAATGACGAAACCTTCGCAGAAGCAGATGTGATTTTTCTAGGAGTAAAGCCTGCTCAGTTTTCTGAACTGCTTGCTCAATACCAGACCATCCTTGAAAAAAGAGAGAGTCTTCTTTTGATTTCTATGGCGGCTGGATTGACTTTGGAAAAACTGGCAAGTCTTCTGCCAAGTCAACACCGGATTATTCGCATCATGCCCAATACACCAGTGGCTATCGGCCAAGGAGTGATTAGTTATGCCATGTCAGCAAACTGTCGTGCTGAGGACAGGGAACTCCTTTGTCAGCTTTTAGCCAAGGCTGGTCTCTTGGTTGAACTTGGGGATGGCTTAATTGATGCTGCGACAGGGCTTGCTGGTTGTGGGCCTGCCTTTGTCTACCTCTTTATCGAGTCTTTGGCAGATGCAGGTGTTCAGACAGGATTGCCCCGAGAAAAGGCCTTGAAAATGGCAGCCCAAACAGTAGTAGGCGCTGGGCAAATGGTTCTCGAAAGTCAGCAACATCCTGGAGTTTTGAAAGACCAAGTTTGTAGCCCAGGAGGTTCGACTATCGCTGGTGTAGCGAGCTTAGAAGAGCATACTTTTCGAGGAACGGTCATGGAAGCAGTTCATCAAGCCTATAAACGAACACAAGAATTAGGTAAATAAGAGGTGGCTTTGACTGCCTCTTTTATGGTGCATGGAATAAGAAGACAAAAAGATTGTCACAAACCCCTATTTTTTTGATAGAATAGAAGTAGTAAAAAAGAAATGAGTTAGACATGTCAAAAGGATTTTTAGTCTCTCTTGAGGGACCAGAGGGAGCAGGAAAGACCAGTGTTTTAGAGGCTCTACTCCCAATTTTAGAGGAAAAAGGAGTAGAAGTGTTGACGACCCGTGAACCTGGCGGAGTCTTGATTGGGGAGAAAATTCGGGAAGTAATTTTGGACCCAAGTCATACTCAGATGGATCCTAAAACGGAACTCCTTCTCTATATCGCCAGTCGCAGACAGCACTTGGTGGAAAAAGTTCTCCCAGCCCTTGAAGCTGGTAAGTTGGTCATAATGGACCGCTTCATTGATAGTTCCCTTGCTTATCAGGGATTTGGCCGTAGCTTGGATATTGATGCCATTGATTGGCTCAATCACTTTGCGACAGATGGCCTTAAACCAGACTTGACATTTTATTTTGATATTGAGGTGGAAGAGGGGCTGGCTCGCATTGCTGCAAATAGTGATCGCGAGGTCAATCGTTTGGACTTGGAAGGCTTAGACTTGCACAAGAAAGTTCGTCAAGGTTACCTTTCTCTTCTGGAAAAAGAAGGAAATCGCATTGTCAAGATTGATGCGAGTCTTCCTTTGGAGCAAGTTGTGGATGCTACCAAGGCTGTCTTATTTGACAGAATGGGCTTGGATAAATGAAACAAGATCAACTAAAGGCTTGGCAGCCAGACCAGTTTGACCGCTTTGTCCGTATTCTAGAACAAGACCAGCTCAATCACGCCTATCTCTTTTCGGGTTTCTTTGGAAGCTTGGAAATGGCGCAGTTTTTGGCTAAGAGCCTCTTTTGTACGGATAAAGTAGGCGTTTTGCCGTGTGAGAAATGCCGAAACTGTAAGCTGATTGAACAGGAAGAATTTCCCGATGTTACCTTGATTAAGCCAGTCAATCAGGTCATCAAGACGGAACGCATTCGGGAATTGGTGGGTCAGTTTTCCCAAGCAGGGATTGAAAGTCAACAACAGGTTTTTATTATCGAGCAGGCGGATAAAATGCATCCTAACGCGGCCAATTCTCTGCTCAAGGTCATCGAAGAACCCCAGAGTGAAGTTTACATTTTCTTCTTGACCAGCGATGAGGAAAAGATATTACCGACCATCCGAAGTCGGACGCAGATTTTCCACTTTAAAAAGCAAGAAGAAAAACTCATCTTGCTCTTAGAACAAATGGGACTTGTCAAGAAAAAAGCGACTCTTTTAGCCCAGTTTTGTCAATCACGTGCTGAAGCAGAAAAGTTGGCTAATCAGGCAAGTTTTTGGACCTTGGTGGATGAAAGTGAGCGCATGCTGACTTGGTTATTAGCCAAGAAAAAAGAAAGTTATCTCCAAGTTGCTAAATTAGCCAACTTGGCAGATGACAAGGAAAAACAAGATCAGGTCTTGCGAATCCTCGAAGTTCTCTGTGGACAGGACCTCTTGCAAGAAAGGATTCGACAGATTCTGCAAGATTTGCTAGAAGCTAGAAAAATGTGGCAAGCTAATGTCAGCTTTCAAAACGCCATGGAATACCTGGTCTTGAAAGAAATATAAACTCAAAATGAAGGATAAAGAAAGGAAAGGGCTGTTTTATGGACAAAAAAGAATTATTTGATGCGCTAGACGATTTTTCCCAACAGTTACTAGTGACCTTGGCCGATGTGGAAGCCATCAAGAAAAATCTCAAGAGCCTGGTAGAGGAAAATACAGCTCTTCGCTTGGAAAATAGTAAGTTGCGCGAACGCTTGGGCGATGTGGAAGCAGATACCCCCGTTAAGGCCAAGCACGTTCGCGAAAGCGTCCGCCGAATCTATAAAGATGGGTTTCACGTATGTAATGATTTTTATGGACAACGCCGAGAGCAGGACGAAGAATGTATGTTCTGTGACGAGTTGTTATACAGGGAGTAAGCATGCAGATTCAAAAAAGTTTTAAGGGGCAAACTCCCTATGGCAAGCTTTACCTAGTAGCAACGCCGATTGGCAATCTAGACGATATGACCTTTCGTGCCATCCAGACTCTAAAAGAAGTGGACTGGATTGCGGCTGAGGACACCCGTAATACGGGGCTTTTGCTCAAGCATTTTGATATTTCAACCAAACAGATCAGTTTTCACGAGCACAATGCCAAGGAAAAAATTCCTGATTTGATTGGTTTTCTGAAGGCGGGACAAAGTATCGCTCAGGTTTCTGATGCGGGTCTGCCTAGTATCTCGGACCCTGGGCATGATTTGGTTAAGGCAGCTATTGAAGAAGAAATTGCAGTAGTGACAGTTCCGGGTGCCTCTGCAGGGATTTCTGCCTTGATTGCCAGTGGCCTAGCACCACAACCACATATCTTTTACGGTTTCTTACCAAGAAAATCAGGCCAGCAAAAGCAATTTTTCGACTCAAAAAAAGACTATCCTGAAACTCAGATTTTCTATGAATCGCCCCACCGTGTAGCGGATACGTTAGAAAATATGCTAGAAGTCTACGGCGACCGCTCGGTGGTCTTGGTCAGAGAATTGACCAAAATCTATGAAGAATACCAACGAGGAAAGATTTCAGAGCTACTAGAAAGTATTGCTGAAACACCACTCAAGGGTGAATGCCTTCTCATCGTTGAAGGTGCCAATCAGGATGTGGAGGAAAAGGACGAGGAGGACTTGTTCTTAGAAATCCAATCTCGTATCCAGCAAGGCATGAAGAAAAATCAAGCCATTAAGGAAGTTGCTAAGATTTACCAGTGGAATAAAAGCCAGCTCTACGCCGCCTACCACGATTGGGAAGAAAATCAAGAAAATGACTAAACAGGGAAGTTTGCCTTCTTCCCTTTTTTTGTTATACTAGTAGAAGAAAATTTAGAAAGATTTGTGGGAGTGAAAAAGTCCGGGGGACTTTTTCAGCCTGAGCCAAGAAATTCGAGAGCGAAGTAAGTCCTGTGGACTTTTTCAGTCTGAGCCTAGAAACTCTTAATCTCGTAAGTTTAGTTGGCTTTTTCAATGTGAATCTTGTCTTCACACTCCCAAAGAGGTATTAGTGTCGTGTCTCAATCTTATATCAATGTTATCGGAGCAGGTTTGGCAGGTTCTGAAGCAGCTTACCAAATCGCAGAACGTGGTATTCCAGTTAAACTTTATGAAATGCGTGGTGTCAAGTCAACACCCCAACACAAAACAGACAATTTTGCTGAGTTGGTTTGTTCCAATTCCTTACGTGGGGATGCTTTGACCAATGCAGTTGGGCTTCTCAAGGAAGAAATGCGTCGCTTGGGTTCTGTCATATTGGAATCTGCTGAAGCTACACGTGTTCCTGCTGGTGGTGCCCTTGCGGTGGACCGCGATGGTTTCTCCCAGATGGTGACTGAGAAAGTGGCTAACCACCCCTTGATTGAGGTTGTTCGTGATGAAATTACAGAATTGCCAACGGATGTTATTACAGTTGTCGCTACCGGTCCTTTGACCAGCGATGCCCTAGCTGAAAAGATTCATGCCCTTAATGACGGTGATGGTTTCTATTTCTACGACGCGGCGGCGCCGATTATCGATGTTAACACCATCGATATGAGCAAGGTCTATCTCAAGTCTCGTTATGACAAGGGAGAGGCGGCCTACCTCAATGCTCCAATGACCAAGCAAGAGTTTATGGATTTTCATGAAGCCTTGGTAAATGCGGAAGAAGCACCGCTCAATTCGTTTGAAAAAGAAAAGTACTTTGAAGGTTGTATGCCTATCGAAGTCATGGCCAAGCGTGGCATTAAAACCATGCTCTATGGTCCTATGAAACCAGTTGGTCTGGAGTACCCAGACGACTATACGGGGCCTCGTGACGGAGAATTTAAAACCCCTTATGCAGTTGTTCAACTTCGTCAGGACAATGCGGCTGGTAGCCTCTACAATATCGTCGGTTTCCAGACCCACCTCAAATGGGGAGAGCAAAAGCGTGTTTTCCAAATGATTCCAGGTCTTGAAAATGCTGAGTTTGTCCGTTATGGGGTCATGCACCGCAATTCTTATATGGATTCACCAAATCTTCTGGAGCAGACTTACCGTTCTAAGAAACAGCCCAACCTCTTCTTTGCTGGTCAAATGACGGGTGTGGAAGGCTATGTTGAGTCAGCAGCGTCAGGCTTAGTTGCGGGTATTAACGCAGCTCGCCTCTTCAAGGGTGAAAGTGAGGCCATCTTCCCAGAGACCACAGCGATCGGAAGTCTAGCTCATTACATCACTCATGCAGACAGCAAACATTTCCAACCGATGAATGTCAATTTTGGGATTATCAAGGAATTGGATGGCGAGCGTATCCGTGATAAAAAAGCTCGTTATGAAAAAATTGCAGAGCGTGCCCTTACTGACTTAGAGGAATTTTTAACGGTCTAATTTTTTTGAAAGAATTGCTCATGGCACTATAAAAATCTTAGAAATTGTGATAAAATAGGTAGGATAAAAAAAGGAGAGTAAAAATGGCGAATCCCAAGTATAAACGTATTTTAATCAAGTTATCAGGTGAAGCCCTTGCCGGTGAACGTGGCGTAGGGATTGATATCCAAACAGTTCAAACAATCGCAAAAGAGATTCAAGAAGTTCATAGCTTAGGTATCGAAATTGCCCTTGTTATTGGTGGAGGAAATCTCTGGCGTGGGGAACCTGCTGCAGAAGCAGGAATGGACCGTGTTCAGGCAGATTACACTGGAATGCTTGGGACCGTGATGAATGCTCTTGTGATGGCAGATTCATTGCAACAAGTTGGTGTCGATACGCGTGTGCAAACAGCCATTGCCATGCAACAAGTGGCAGAACCTTACGTACGTGGACGTGCTCTTCGCCACCTTGAAAAAGGCCGTATTGTTATCTTTGGTGCTGGAATTGGTTCACCTTACTTCTCAACAGATACAACAGCAGCCCTTCGTGCAGCTGAAATCGAAGCGGATGCCATTCTTATGGCTAAAAATGGCGTAGACGGTGTTTACAATGCCGATCCTAAGAAAGACAAGACAGCTGTTAAGTTTGAAGAATTGACCCACCGTGATGTTATCAATAAAGGTCTTCGTATCATGGACTCAACAGCCTCAACCCTCTCTATGGACAACGACATTGACTTGGTTGTCTTTAACATGAACCAACCAGGCAACATCAAACGTGTCGTATTTGGTGAAAATATCGGAACAACAGTTTCAAACAATATCGAAGAAAAGGAATAAGAAAATTATGGCTAACGCAATTGTAGAAAAAGCTAAAGAGAGAATGACCCAGTCTCACCAATCACTTGCTCGTGAATTTGGTGGTATCCGTGCCGGTCGTGCCAACGCAAGCTTGCTAGACCGTATCCACGTAGAATACTATGGAGTCGAAACTCCTCTTAACCAAATCGCTTCAATTACCATTCCAGAAGCGCGTGTCTTGTTGGTAACACCATTTGACAAGTCTTCATTGAAAGACATCGAACGTGCCTTGAACGCTTCTGATCTTGGTATCACACCAGCTAATGATGGTTCTGTGATTCGCTTGGTTATCCCTGCTCTTACAGAAGAAACCCGTCGTGACCTTGCCAAAGAAGTGAAGAAGGTCGGTGAAAATGCTAAAGTAGCTGTCCGAAACATCCGCCGTGATGCTATGGATGAAGCTAAAAAACAAGAAAAAGCAAAAGAAATCACTGAAGACGAATTGAAGACTCTTGAAAAAGATATTCAAAAAGTAACAGACGATGCTGTGAAACACATCGACGACATGATTGCCAATAAAGAAAAAGAAATCTTGGAAGTCTAAAAATAAACAGAAAAACTCAGTTGGCATTGCTGGCTGAGTTTTATTCGAAAGAAGGAAATATGAATACAAATCTTGCAAGTTTTATCGTTGGACTCATCATCGATGAAAATGACCGTTTTTACTTTGTGCAAAAGGATGGTCAGACCTATGCTCTTGCTAAGGAAGAAGGTCAACATACAGTAGGGGATACGGTCAAAGGTTTTGCCTATACGGATATGAAGCAAAAACTCCGCTTGACCACTCAAGAAGTTACTGCGACTCAGGACCAATTTGGCTGGGGAACCGTAACAGAAGTTCGTAAGGACTTGGGTGTCTTTGTCGAGACCGGTCTACCTGACAAGGAAATCGTTGTGTCACTCGATATCCTCCCTGAGCTCAAGGAACTCTGGCCTAAGAAGGGTGATAAACTTTACATCCGCCTTGAAGTGGACAAGAAAGACCGAATCTGGGGTGTTTTGGCTTATCAGGAAGACTTCCAACGTTTGGCTCGTCCTGCCTACAATAATATGCAGAATCAAAACTGGGCAGCCATTGTTTACCGCCTCAAGCTATCAGGAACCTTTGTCTATCTGCCAGAGAATAACATGCTTGGTTTTATCCATCCTAGTGAGCGCTATGCAGAGCCACGTTTGGGTCAAATGTTAGATGCGCGTGTTATCGGTTTCCGTGAAGTGGACCGTACCTTGAACCTCTCCCTCAAACCACGTTCCTTTGAAATGTTGGAAAATGATGCTCAGATGATTTTGACCTACTTGGAAAGCAATGGCGGTTTCATGACTTTAAATGATAAGTCATCTCCTGAGGACATCAAGGCAACCTTTGGCATTTCTAAAGGTCAGTTCAAGAAAGCGCTCGGTGGCTTGATGAAGGCTGGCAAAATCAAGCAAGACCAGTTTGGTACAGAGTTGATTTAGGTCTTATAGACATGATAAAGAAACTTGAAGAAATGAGTTTAGAGGAACTCTGGCAACTTTTTCCTATTTTTCTAGTAGAGCACAAGTCAGAGTGGAAAGACTGGTATGAATTGGAAAAAACAAATTTGAAAACAATATTGGGTGCAAATGTTATTCAAAGAATAGAACATATCGGTAGCACTGCTATCCCTAATATTTGGGCCAAAAATATCGTTGATATTCTGTTAGAAGTAGGTAGAATAGAGGATTTAGCAAGAGTTAGGGATTTATTGGTGAAGAATGGGTGGCTAGTGATGTCGGAGAGTCATAACAGGATTTCGCTAAATAAAGGATATACAGAGCAGGGATTTGTTGAGAAAGTTTTTCATTTACATTTGCGAATGTCGGGAGATCATGACGAGATTTATTTTAGAGATTATCTCTGCCAACATCCAGATATTGCCCAAGCGTATCAGGAATTAAAACTAAGTTTGTGGAAACAATTTGAACACAATCGAGACGCCTATACAGATGCTAAAACAGATTTTATAAACCATTACGTTTCAGAGGCTAAGTCCAGTAATTTTCAAGAATCAGAAAAGTGTCATCAAAAAACTCTTGATAGGAGAAAGAATTGAGAAAATCATTTTACACTTGGCTCATGACCGAGCGCAATCCTAAAAGTAATAGCCCAAAAGCCATCTTGGCAGATCTCGCTTTTGAGGAGTCAGCTTTTCCAAAACACACGGATGATTTTGATGAGGTGAGTCGCTTTTTGGAGGAGCATGCCAGCTTCTCTTTTAACCTAGGAGACTTTGACGCCATCTGGCAAGAATACTTAGAACACTAGAGACAATGAGATGAGGCTAGTATTTTATTGTTCTCTTTGCTATAATAAAAAGAAATAAATGGATTAGAGAGGTTCTTTATTTGAAGGAACATTCAATAGACATTCAACTAAGTCATCCAGATGACTTGTTTCATCTTTTTGGATCCAACGAGCGCCATCTTCGTTTGATGGAAGAAGAGCTCGATGTGGTGATTCATGCCCGTACGGAAATTGTCCAGGTTTTGGGAGAAGAGTCTGCCTGTGAGGAAGCACGTCAGGTTATTCAGGCTTTGATGGTCTTGGTAAATCGTGGAATGACCATTGGCACGCCAGATGTGGTGACTGCGATTAGCATGGTCAAAAACGATGAAATTGACAAGTTTGTCGCCCTTTACGAAGAAGAAATTATCAAAGACAATACTGGGAAACCGATCCGTGTCAAAACCTTGGGTCAAAAACTTTATGTGGACAGTGTCAAACAGCATGATGTGACCTTTGGAATCGGACCAGCAGGGACAGGGAAGACCTTTCTTGCAGTGACTTTGGCAGTAACTGCCCTTAAACGTGGGCAAGTCAAGCGGATTATCCTGACTCGTCCAGCAGTGGAAGCAGGTGAGAGTCTAGGATTTCTTCCGGGTGATCTTAAGGAGAAGGTCGATCCTTATCTTCGACCAGTTTATGATGCCTTGTATCAGATTCTAGGGAAAGACCAAACGACCCGTCTCATGGAGCGTGAAATTATCGAAATCGCGCCCCTTGCCTACATGCGTGGGAGAACCTTGGATGATGCCTTTGTCATTCTCGATGAAGCACAAAATACGACCATCATGCAGATGAAGATGTTCCTGACTCGTTTAGGATTTAATTCGAAGATGATTGTCAATGGAGATATCAGCCAGATTGACCTGCCACGTAATGTTAAGTCCGGTTTGATTGATGCTCAAGAAAAGCTTAAGAATATTCACCAAATCGACTTTGTTCATTTTTCAGCCAAGGATGTGGTTCGCCATCCAGTTGTCGCTCAGATTATCCGAGCCTATGAACCAGCTCCAGTTAAAAATGAAGAAAAGAAGGAAGAGACAGAATAGCAAAAAAGCAGTTCAGATGTGAACTGCTTTTTTTAATGAGTGTCTAGCTTTAAACAAGTTCGTCGATAGAAGTGTGATCTTTAGCGAGGCCTTGAGCAACTGGGAGGCTAGTTAAGTAACCTTTATAAGTGGTCACACCTTGACGCAAGCCCTCATCTTCAGAGATTGCATGTGCAAAACCTTTGTCAGCCAATGCTTCGATATAAGGAAGAGTGACATTGGTTAGGGCGATGGTTGAAGTACGGGCAACCGCGCCAGGGATATTGGCAACGGCATAGTGGAGAACACCGTGTTTTTCATAGACGGGTTCATCGTGTGTTGTCACACGGTCAGCTGTCTCGATAACGCCACCTTGGTCAACGGCTACGTCAACAATGACAGAGCCTGGACGCATTTGTTTGACCATCTCATCTGTCACCAATTTTGGTGCTTTGGCACCAGGGATGAGAACTGCACCAATCACCACATCAGCATCTCTTACACTTGCTTCGATGTTGAATGAATTAGACATAAGAGTTTGGATTTGGTTACCAAAGACTTCCTCTAGCACAGAGAGACGTTTCGCACTGATATCTAAAATAGTCACTTGAGCACCAAGTCCAAGGGCGATGCGGGCAGCATGTGTACCGACGACACCACCACCGATGATGGTTACTTTTCCTTTGGGAACGCCTGGTACACCACCTAGTAGGACACCAGAACCACCAGCTTGCTTAGTAAGGAAGTGGGCTCCGATTTGAACAGCCATACGACCTGCAACCTCACTCATAGGAACGAGGAGCGGTAGTTGTCCTTGATTGTCACGAACAGTTTCATAGGCAATTCCTGTTGTTTTTGCTGCTAACATAGCTTCTGCTAATTCTGGAGCAGCGGCTATGTGCAAGTAGGTGAAGAGGAGAAGATCGTCGCGCAAATAACCATATTCAGAAGCTAGTGGTTCTTTTACTTTTACGACCAACTCGGCAGCCCATGCTTCAGCAGCAGTAGCGACAATCTCAGCTCCTTGCTTTTGATAGTCCGCATCAGTAAATCCTGAACCGAGACCAGCATTTGTTTCGATGAGGACACGATGTCCACGACTGACTAAACTATGGACGCCAGCAGGAGTGAGGGCAACGCGGTTTTCGTTATTTTTAATTTCTTTTGGGATTCCGATTAACATAGAGATAACCTACCTTTCAATTGTCGGATTGTTTTGGTTGTCACATTCCAGTTCATAAATCAAAAATGTGATGGTTTTATTGTATATGAAACCGCTTCAAAAATCAAGAAAAACTTGTCATCCAAATTTATTTATGCTAGACTAGTGAGAATCAAACTCTAATGGAGGGAAAAGTATGGAATCAATATTTGTGAAATTTGCCCAGTATCCAACTATAGAAACGAAGCGTTTATTGCTCCGTCCTGTAACCTTGGACGATGCAGAAGCTATGTTTGAGTATGCTTCAGACAGTGAAAATACACGCTACACTTTTCCAACAAATCAAAGCTTAGAAGAAACTAAGAACAACATTGCTCAGTTTTACTTGGCTAATCCCTTGGGCCGTTGGGGAATCGAATTAAAAAATAACGGCAAGTTTATTGGTACCATTGACTTGCACAAGATCGATACTGTTCTTAAGAAGGCAGCCATTGGCTACATTATCAATAAAAAATATTGGAATCAAGGATTGACGACAGAAGCTAATCGTGCCGTGATTGAACTGGCTTTTGAGAAGATTGGAATGAACAAGTTGACCGCTCTTCACGATAAAGACAATCCCGCATCAGGAAAGGTCATGGAGAAATCAGGTATGCGTTTTTCCCACGAAGAACCCTATGCCAGAATGGATAATAAAGAACCAGGTCGAATTATCACAAGGGTTCATTATGTCTTGACTAAGGAAGACTATTTTGCAAATAAATAAGCAGTTGAAAAGAAATTTTCGACTGTTTTTTCTTTCTCTTGCGAATAACTTAAGAGAGGAGAAAATATGGAAGCAATTATCGAGAAAATCAAAGAGTATAAAATCATTGTCATCTGTGTTGGTCTAGGTTTGGCCTTGGGCGGATTTTTCCTACTAAAGCCAACTTCACAAACACCTGTGAAAGAAACAAACTTGCAAGCTGAAGTTTCGGCCGTTTCAAAGGATTCATCGTCTGAAAAGGAAGTCAAGAAGGAAGAAAAGGAAGAGTCTCCTGAACAAGATCTGATCACAGTGGATGTCAAAGGTGCTGTTAAATCGCCAGGGATTTATGACTTACCAGTAGGCAGTCGAGTTCATGATGCCGTTCAGAAGGCAGGTGGCTTGACAGAGGAGGCAGATAGCAAGTCGCTCAATCTCGCTCAGAAAGTCAGTGACGAGGCTCTTGTCTATGTTCCAACTAAGGGAGAAGAAGCGGCTAGTCAGCAGGCTGCCTCTGGAACGACTCCTTCGACAAGTAAAGAAAAGAAGGTCAATCTCAATAAAGCTAGTCTGGAAGAACTAAAGCAGGTCAAAGGCTTGGGAGGAAAACGAGCTCAGGATATTATCGACCATCGTGAGGCGAATGGCAAATTCAAGTCGGTAGATGAATTAAAGAAAGTTTCTGGTATTGGCGCTAAGACCATAGAAAAGCTAAAAGACTATGTTACAGTGGATTAAGAATTTTCCTATCCCCCTAATCTATCTGAGCTTTCTGTTACTCTGGCTTTACTATGCAATTTTAGGAGCGTCCTATCTCGCGCTGCTAGGTTTTGTTTTTCTGCTCGTCTGTCTCTTTTTCCAATTTCCATGGAAATCGGCTGGTAAAGTTCTAGCGATTTGTGGAGTTTTTGGATTTTTGTTTCTGTTTCAAACTTGGCAACAGACACAAGCTAGTCAAAACCTAGTGAATTCTGTTGAAAGGGTACGGATTTTGACTGACACTATCAAGGTCAATGGAGACAGTCTGTCCTTTCGGGGCAAGGCTGACGGCCGTACCTTCCAAGTTTACTATAAACTCCAGTCCGAGGAGGAGAAAGAGCAATTTCAGGCCTTAACAGACCTTCACGAGATAGAGCTAGAAGGAAAACTTTCTGAGCCTGAAGAGCAGAGAAATTTTGGTGGATTTGACTACCAAGTCTATCTAAAGACTCAAGGGATTTACCAGACACTGACTATCAAGAACATCCAGTCAGTTAAAAAGGTTAGCAGTTGGGATATAGGAGAAAATCTGTCTAGTATACGTCGAAAGGTTGTAGTTTGGATTAAGGCTCACTTTCCAGACCCTATGCGCAATTATATGACGGGTCTCTTGCTGGGACATTTGGATACGGACTTTGAGGAGATGAATGAGCTCTATTCCAGTCTTGGTATTATCCATCTCTTTGCCTTATCAGGCATGCAGGTGGGCTTCTTTATGGATGCCTTTAAGAAACTCCTCTTACGATTGGGCTTGACCCAAGAAAAGTTGAAGTGGCTAACTTATCCCTTTTCTCTTATCTATGCAGGTCTGACAGGATTTTCAGCATCTGTTATTCGCAGTCTTTTGCAAAAGTTACTGGCCCAACATGGTATTAAGGGCTTGGACAATTTTGCCTTAACAGTCCTTGTCCTCTTTATCATCATGCCCAACTTTTTCTTGACAGCTGGAGGGGTCTTGTCCTGCGCTTATGCTTTTATCTTGACCATGACCAGCAAAGAAGGGGAGGGACTCAAGGCTGTTGCCAGAGAAAGTCTAGTCATTTCCTTGGGAATATTGCCTATTCTATCCTTCTATTTTGCAGAATTTCAGCCTTGGTCTATCCTTTTGACCTTTGTATTTTCCTTTCTGTTTGACTTGGTATTCTTGCCTCTTTTGTCCATCTTATTCATTCTGTCTTTTATTTACCCAGTCACTCAGTTTAACTTTGTCTTTGAGTGGTTGGAGGGCGTCATTCGCTTGGTATCGCAGCTGGCAAGCAGGCCTCTGGTCTTTGGTCAACCCAACGCATGGCTTTTGATTCTACTGTTAGTTTCATTAGCCTTGGTCTATGACATGAGGAAAAACATCAAAAGACTAGCAGGGTTCAGTCTCTTTATTGTGGGTCTCTTTTTCCTGACAAAGCATCCACTTGAAAATGAAATCACCATGCTAGATGTTGGGCAAGGAGAAAGTATTTTCCTACGGGATGTAACTGGGAAAACCATTCTCATAGATGTTGGTGGCAAGGCAGAATCTGACAAGAAAATCGAGGCTTGGCAAGAAAAGTCGACGACCAGCAATGCCCAGAGAAACTTGATTCCCTATCTTAAAAGTCGAGGAGTAGATAAGATTGACCAGCTGGTTTTGACCAACACAGACAAGGAGCATGTTGGCGATTTGCTGGAGGTGACCAAGGCTTTCCAAGTCGGGGAGATCTTAGTATCAAAAGGAAGTTTGACACAGAAGGAATTTGTAACAGAACTAGAAGCAAGCCAAACCAAGGTACGCAGTGTGACAGCAGGGGAAAACTTGCCGATTTTTGGCAGTTACTTAGAAGTCCTATCTCCAAGGAAGATTGGAGATGGAAGTCATGATGATTCTCTCCTTCTTTATGGAAAACTCTTGGATAAGCACTTTCTCTTCACAGGAAATTTGAAAGAGAAGGGAGAGAAGGACTTGCTGAAGCACTATCCAGACTTGAAGGTGGATGTTTTGAAAGCTGGCCAGCATGGTGCTAAAACCTCATCCAATCCAGTTTTCCTCGAAAACCTCAAACCAGAGATTACTCTTATTTCAGTGGGCAAGAACAATCGTGCCAAACTACCTTATCAGGAAACCTTGACACGACTAGAATCCATCAAGAGTAAGATTTACCGAACAGACCAGCAAGGAGCCATTCGCTTTAAAGGATGGAATAGTTGGCGAATGGAGACGGTGCGATAAAATAGATAAACTTTTTCGAAAAAATAACTTTTTATCTTGACAAGGGATAGAAAACTTGGTATCATATAGAAGTTGAGAAAAGCAGAAGTGAGAGCTTCTCGCCTTGTGACATCAAGTTGCCTGGCCCTACGGATGAAAAGTTTCTAAGAAACGCTATCATAACGTGCGGGCTTGTATCATTACGAGCCCGCTCTTGTTTTTCTCTAATAATAAAAAAGAGGTGAAAACCATAGCAAAGCAAGACTTATTCATCAATGATGAAATTCGTGTACGTGAAGTTCGCTTGATCGGTCTTGAGGGAGAACAGCTAGGCATCAAGCCACTCAGCGAAGCGCAAGCATTGGCTGATAGTGCAAATGTTGACTTAGTATTGATTCAACCCCAAGCAAAACCGCCTGTTGCTAAGATTATGGACTACGGTAAGTTCAAATTTGAGTACCAGAAAAAGCAAAAAGAACAACGTAAAAAACAAAGTGTTGTTACTGTGAAAGAAGTTCGTCTGAGTCCAACTATTGACAAGGGTGACTTTGACACAAAACTTCGCAATGCACGCAAGTTCCTTGAAAAAGGAAATAAAGTTAAGGTATCCATTCGCTTTAAAGGGCGTATGATCACCCATAAAGAGATTGGTGCAAAAGTTTTAGCCGAGTTTGCTGAAGCAACACAAGATATTGCGATCATCGAACAACGAGCTAAGATGGATGGACGCCAAATGTTCATGCAGTTGGCGCCAGCAACTGACAAAAAATAATTGTCAGAAAGTTAAATAAAGGAGAAAAAATCATGCCAAAACAAAAAACACACCGCGCATCAGCTAAACGTTTCAAACGTACAGGTTCTGGTGGACTTAAACGTTTCCGTGCTTACACTTCTCACCGTTTCCACGGAAAAACTAAGAAACAACGTCGTCATCTTCGTAAAGCATCTATGGTGCATTCAGGAGATTTCAAACGTATCAAAGCAATGCTTACTCGCTTGAAATAATAGCCTAACAGTAAGTAAACAATTCTAGGAAATATTTGGAGGAAATAAAACATGGCACGTGTTAAAGGTGGCGTTGTATCACGCAAACGTCGTAAACGTATTCTTAAATTAGCAAAAGGTTACTATGGAGCTAAACACATCTTGTTCCGTACTGCAAAAGAACAAGTAATGAACTCTTACTACTATGCATACCGTGACCGTCGTCAGAAAAAACGTGACTTCCGTAAATTGTGGATCACTCGTATCAATGCGGCAGCTCGTTTGAACGGACTTTCATACTCACAATTGATGCATGGTTTGAAATTGGCTGAGATCGAAGTTAACCGTAAAATGCTTGCTGACTTGGCTGTTAACGATGCAGCAGCTTTCACAGCTCTTGCAGATGCAGCTAAAGCAAAACTTGGTAAATAATAATTGATAAGACTGGAACAGGATTGTCCCAGTCTTTTTTAAAATAAAGGAGAATATATGGCTTCAAAAATGTTACACACTTGTTTGCGAGTAGAAAACCTTGAAAAATCAATCGCATTTTATCAAGATGCTTTTGGATTTAAAGAATTGCGTCGCAGAGATTTTTCAGATCATGCCTTCACGATTGTCTATCTAGGACTTGATGGTGATGACTACGAGTTGGAGTTGACCTATAACTATGATCACGATCCTTACGTGGTAGGAGATGGCTTCGCCCATATCGCCCTCAGTACACCTGACCTTGAGGCCCTACATCAAGAACATAGCGCTAAAGGCTATGAGGTGACAGCCCCTAATGGACTTCCAGGAACTCAACCAAACTATTACTTTGTAAAGGATCCTGACGGTTACAAGGTCGAAGTGATTCGTGAAAAATAATCCAGTAAAGTCAAGTAGAATGTTCGTGTAAGTGGTAAGAGTTTTTAGAAAATCAAATAATTCAATATTTTTAGGAGAACAGAGAAATCTGTTCTCTTTTTTGTTCGCTTAAAATTCTACTTGAAAGGAGCTCAATGATGATAGGATTAGAGATTGTAATGAATTTAGATACGTTAGAAATCTTTGACGTTATCGATCATGATAAGAATGGAAACAGCGAACAAGCACCTACAACCATCCAGTTAAGCTTATTTGACTCAATGACGTGCATTTGACAGAAGGAGATATATTAGGATGGACAGAGAAGCGCTATACAATGAATTAATTCAAAGCGAACCATTAGGTTTCATTGATCCTTTTTCTGACCTTGGCGAATTTGATCCTCTTCAGCTGAAATTTAAACAACCCGTAAAGAATCTAGTGAATCGATATTCAGGACAACCTTACAGCTTGGCTTGGCAACATAAAATTATGGAAATGCGGAAGTTGTTTATTGCCTATCAGATAGCATTAAATGAAGAAGATAAGCAGATTAACTTTCAGCGAAGAACAAGAAGCGAAGAGTCCAAAGAACATGCTACAACTATTATAACAACCTACTTGAAATTGGGGTTTAGTTTTAAAGAAATTGAGAAACGTGTTTCTTTATCTTACAAACAACTTCGTCGAGGATGGAAAAGAAGTGATCACATAATGACACATCCTCCTGAATTTTATAGTAAACAGGACTTATCTGAAGGTTATTGTTTACCGAGTAAAAAGTTACCTAATAGCATGAGAATAAACGAGGGATAGAAAATGGAAACTGGAATTTGTAGACGATGTGCTTGCAACTGGGTTACACCTTGCATCGATGAAAAGTATGGTCCTTGCTGGTGGGTAGATAAAAACAAAACGCTGTGTAGTCACTGTTTTTATGGTTTTAATGATGAATCTTGTCAGACAAAAGTTTATTACAGACCAGGGCATGATTGGCTTGAGAGAGATTGGGAATTTGCTTGGGAAATACTGACAAATTCAAAAAGTTATTGGGTATATGATATGGAACATGATGTGTTGTGTGTTGTTGGTTTAGGAGATCATATTGGAGCCGTTAGATTTATTGTAAGGAACTTTTATGGACTTAATCGCATTTATCGTGAGGATATTCCTAAATGGCAAGAAATTATTGGGAATAATATGATTTTTTATAATGCAAAGGTCAATGATTCAAAACATTACGCTAGTTGTTTGCCTAGAAAGTATAAAAATGAGGATTGAAATGAACAGTAAAATTATTGACAAGATACAAAATCTTTTAGAGTTAGCTTATGATGCACCAAACGATGAAGAGGGACAGACTGCCCTTCTGATGGCTCAAAGACTTATGGTGAAGCATAATCTTTCTATGAATGATTTAACGAATAGTACAACTCATAAAGATATTGGTGAAACAATAGGAACATGGGAATATAGACTTCCATGGTGGCAAGAAAAGTTGGCTGCTATTTTAGGTGAAAATTTTAGATGTAAAACGATAAGAAGACGACTTCCTGAAGATGGCATCACACAGATAATTTTCTTTGGATATCAATCTGATGCTGAACTTTGTAGTAAGGTTTACGAAGGTGCGCTCTTATACCTTAAATATCGGCTGAAACGACTTTTCCCTACAGTCTCAAGAGCAAGATGGAAAGACTATAAGAAATCGTACTTACTCGGTTTCTTAAACGGAGTAGATCAACGTTTTCAGGAACAGGTTCAATCATCAGAAGAATTTGGTTTGATGGTAAAAATCCCAGCAGAAGTTTTGGAAGAACAACGACTTCGTATGGGGAAATTAGAGAGTAGAAGCCTAAAAATCGAAATTGAAGTTGATTATGAGGCTTATATTGCTGGTTTTGAACACGCAAAAGAGACCAGGTTGTTATCAGAAGAATTGTTGAATAAATGAGGAAGAACATAAGAGGAAAGAAATATGAAAAATACAGACTGGAAAAAAATTACACAAAGACCCCTTACTAGCGAAGAAAAAAAGGAATACGGAGATGAAATTGAATTCATGTGGGATGGGAAAACTCCTGAATTAGACGAAGAGGTTCTTGTTTACACAAGTGAAAGTGAAGAAGTGTATACAGATATCTGGGTTGATTTTAACGATGGTATTGGTTTTGAAAATACTTGTAGTAGTGTTATTTATTGGATGAGTTTCCCAAAACCTCCTGAAATCAAGGAATAATGATATGAAAGAAAAGCCATCTAAAAAAGGAATTTGTAATGTATGTGCTTGCTACTGAGTAACATCTTGTATCAATAAAAAGGAGGATTGATATGGATGAAGAAGATATTAAATTGTTTAATGCTGCTTTTTTGGGTCTGGGAATAGTAGGGGTGATAGTTATCGCTTTGATAGCTTTCCAACCTGATAGTTATCAAAGATTCTTAAAGTTTATAGAAATAACTTCAGAGAGCTTTGAAAAATTTTCTAATATCATGAACGAATTACTTTCGTTCTGGAATTGATTTATCAAGTCAGATTTGACTTCAAACTATAACTAGTGAAGGGATATGAGAGACCTAAAAATCATGAAAAAGATTGATTTATTAAAATGCTTATCCATTATCACAAAAGACGGATTAAGAACACAAAAATTTAAGAATAGCCATTTACAGCTCATCTCTTCAGCTGAAGAAGGAAGACGAGGATCTGTATTTGCTTATCGTTCAAAAGCGAATATGGTGAAAGCACGTGGTGTTGTTTTAACCTCTGTCGAATCATTGCTGGAGAATCAGGATCAGTTTACACACTGGACCCCTAACGTATATTGCTATGGAAGCTATAGCGATGCTGGACGACGGATTACACGTGGCCACTCTGAAGATAATCTTAGACAGATTAACACATTCTACATTGACTTTGATATTACCTCTGCAGCTGAAGAAATGACGACAGGAGATATTTTAACTGCTTCCCTGGAGCTAGGTTTTATGCCGACGTTGATTCTAAAATCTGATAAAGGATTTCAAGCCTATTTTGTCCTATCAGAATCGGCCTATGTTACAGCTCATTCTCAGTTTCGAGTGGTGAAGGTGGCCAAAGCGATTTCTCAAAATTTGAGAAATTACTTTGCTCAAACTTTACCAGTAGACTTAACTTGTAACCATTTTGGGATTGCTCGGATTCCTCGAACTGATAATGTTGAATTCTTTGATGCTGACTATACTTATTCGTTCCAGGAGTGGTTAGATTGGTCAATGAAGCAATCAGACCTTCCCTTCCCAAGTAAAAAGCCAAATTTGACGGTTATTTCAGGTTCTGAAGGGGTAAAACAGATTGATGAACCCTGGTATCAATTGCTGATGAGAGAGGGAAATATCAAAGGTGGAAAAGCCTTGATGGGAAGAAATAATGTTCTTTTCACGTTGGCTTTAGCTAA
>AORU01000008.1 GCA_000344275.1 Streptococcus oralis subsp. tigurinus AZ_3a
TTGAACAACGTGAAAGCCAGCGTCTTTAGGCGCTGGCTGGTGATTTGGGCTTATAGCCCTGGTGCAAACCACCCGTTAGACGGGTGGTTATGATTTTTCTAAAGTGGGAACTTGATTGGACATGGGTAGCTTGACAAGACCAGTTCTAAAAAATATTGCGAAAACGGAATTAGGTGATTCAAGGTTTTCTAGAGTCATCTTTGTCAGAAGGATTCTTAAGACCAATCACTTTATCAAGATAACGTTGTTTGGTTTTGAGAGCCTTATTGATAGCAATCGCTGAAGCAATCAAGAGAACGAAGGTCAGCCAAATCCAGGCGGTGAATTCGGCTGGGAAACTAGAACCGGCTAAAAAGAGATAGATAGCCAGAGCCAAGACGAAAATATAAATCACTTGCCAGAGGCCAAAGGATTTAACCTCTTTATAGTAGTTGTCCTTGTTTTCCTCTAAGATCACTTCTGTGGAACCTTTTTCAGAGTTTTCATCCAGTAGTAGATAGTCAGTTGTCACTTGAAAAATCTTGCTTAATTCAATGATTTTTTCGATTTCTGGAAGGACTTGTCCAGACTCCCATTTTGAGATGCTTTGCCGAGAAACATTGATTTGTTCAGCTAGCTTTTCCTGGGACCAACCTTTTTCCTTTCTGAGCTCAAATAGTTTTTCTGCGAGTTTCATCATTCTATCCTCCTTTTTCTACCTCTATCCTAACAATTTTTACTTATAATGAGAATACAATCTCCTGTACTATTTGTCAACCAGAGGTTGCACCTTTTGTTGCAGTCTGTCTTGGGGAAATATGATATACTAGATAGGCAAAATAATGGAGAAAAAACTATGTACGAATATCTTAAAGGAATCATTACCAAAATCACTGCTAAATACATTGTCCTAGAGGCGAATGGTATCGGTTATATCCTGCATGTAGCCAATCCCTATGCCTACTCAGGTCAGGTTAATCAAGAAACCCAAATTTATGTGCACCAAGTTGTCCGTGAGGATGCCCATCTGCTTTACGGCTTTCGCTCAGAAGATGAGAAAAAACTTTTTCTTAGTCTGATTTCGGTCTCAGGGATTGGTCCTGTATCAGCTTTGGCTATTATCGCTGCCGATGACAATGCTGGCTTGGTTCAGGCGATCGAGACTAAGAACATCACCTACTTGACCAAGTTCCCCAAAATTGGCAAGAAAACAGCCCAACAGATGGTGCTGGACTTGGAAGGCAAGGTAGTCGTGGCTAGTGATGACCTTCTTGCCAAAGTCTCAGTGCAAACCAGCGCTGAAAACCAAGAACTGGAAGAAGCTATGGAAGCCATGTTGGCATTGGGCTACAAGGCAACTGAACTTAAGAAGATCAAGAAATTCTTTGAAGGAACGACAGATACAGCGGAAAACTATATCAAGTCGGCTCTTAAGATGTTGGTAAAATAGGAGAATAGTATACCAAAACGTTGTTCGTGGGTCAAGATGACCAATCTGCTCTACATCGCCTACCACGACCAGGAGTGGGGACAGCCCCTTCATGATGACCGCGCTCTTTTTGAACTGCTCTGTATGGAGACTTATCAGGCTGGTCTGTCTTGGGAAACGGTACTAAACAAACGCCAGGCTTTCCGAGAAGCATTTCATGGCTATCAAATTCAGGCGGTCGCGGAGATGGCAGATGGGGAGTTGGAAGCCTTGTTAGAGAATCCAGACATCATCCGAAATCGTGCCAAGCTCTTTGCGACGCGTGCCAACGCCCAAGCATTTTTACAAGTCCAGAAAACCTATGGCTCTTTTGACACTTATCTCTGGTCCTTTGTTGAGGGGAAAACGATTGTAAATGATGTTCCTGACTATCACCTAGCACCTGCTAAAACAGCCTTGTCTGAAAAGTTATCTCAAGATCTAAAAAAACGAGGCTTCAAGTTCACAGGCCCAATTGCCGTTTTGTCTTTTCTACAGGCTGCAGGCCTGGTTGATGACCACGAGAATGATTGTGAGTGGAAGGGGAGATAAATAATGTCTAATAAACATAAGGGAATCCTTATTTTTACGATTCTCTACACGGCTCTCTTTGTTTTTGACGGTGTTAAATGGTTAGCTTCCTTGATGTCATCTTCAATTGCGAATTATCTAGTTTATGTAGTATTAGCTCTGTATGGTTCTTTTTTATTTAAGGATAGATTAATCCAACAATGGAATGAGATTAGAAAAGCTAAGAGAAAATTCTTCTTTGGCGTCTTAATAGGATGGCTCTTTCTCATTCTGATGACTGTTTTCTTTGGCTTTATATCAGGAATATTGAGACAGTTTTTGGGGCTAGACGGACAAGGTCTAAACCAGTCGAATATTCAAAGTACCTTTCAAGAACAACCAATACTGATAGCCGTTTTCGCCTGCATCATTGGACCTTTGGTGGAAGAACTCTTTTTCCGTCAGCTCTTATTGCATCACTTGCAGAAAAATCTGCCAAGTTGGTTAAGCATTCTTCTGGTAGGACTTGTTTTTGCTCTGACTCATATGCACAGTTTGGCTTTATCAGAGTGGGTCAGTGCAGTCGGTTATCTAGGTGGAGGCATCGCCTTTTCTATTATCTATGTGAAAGGAAAAGAGAATATTTACTACCCTCTAGTTGTTCATATGTTAGGCAACAGCCTTTCCTTTATTATTTTAGCCCTGTCTTAATGTTATACACAAAAAAGCAACCGCCTGTGCAGTTGCTTTTCGTTTTTCTAATCTCTAATCTCGCTAGATATGAGTTACTTGGTCAACTCTTGATTATAGGAGAGAGCTAAATCAATCCAGTAAGGAAGTTCTTTTTGACCTTCGATATCTAGGTCTATATAGCCATGATAAGGCCTCCCTCTCATCAATGTAGTATGAGCCCCTGTTCGGGGTAGAACTTGCTTTTCTATTTCTTTGCCAATTCTCACCATAACCAGCTCGTCTTTTCTGGAACTGACTGTAAGGACCATTTTCCCACGAATCATAAAGGCCAGGCCACCAAACAGTTTCTTTTCTTCTAACTCTTCTTCGAAAATTTGGGGAGGAAGTTTGAGAGCTAGAATTTTTCGAATCTGCTGAGCTAAGGATTGACTATATGCCATAGCTTTTCACTTTTCTTAATAACGGGATGGTCCCGCACTTGCGCTTCGGATGTTGAAACGTTTCTTGAGATAGAAGCGAAGGGCGAGAAGGACAGCTCCTAGGATAGCCAAAGGCAATGGAGCAAGGACTGGATTGAGGCTGGCTGGTAGGAAGCTTGTTGCAAAGAAGACAACCAACCAAAGGACCATGGAGGCCAGGATGACGAGGATTGATTTCCAGAATGGAGGACGTTGGCTACGGTCTGTGTCTGGTCCATAATACTGGTAGACAAAGTAGTACATCAAGTAGAAGGCAAGTCCTCCTACAAGTCCAACCAACAAGAGGGTAATCAACCCATAGCCAATAGCTTGATCTGTAGAGAAGAAGGTAGTCAGGGCGCTAATCAATGCAAAGAGGCTGGTGATGAAAAGGGCTGAGTCCATAATCATGAGTTTTGGATCGTCATTTTCTTTTGGATGCTCTTTTTCATATTGCTCCTTGACAGTGAAGCTGTGAGCCCAGTGGGTTGGAGCCCCGTAGAGGGAACGAGCGGTCGTTCCTTTGGCTTGCTCTTCAAGGATTTTAGGAATAATTTCCTCAAAGATAGCCTTGATTTCAGCGTCTGTTTTACCATCTTTGATGAACTGTTGGGTAGCAATATGGATAAATTCTTGGTTTTTTTTGGTTAGTTTTTGTAAATCAATCTGAGACATAGGGATTCCTCTTAGAACCATTTTTTATGGATGAGATAGAGAGTGAGCGAAACACTCATAGCAAAGGCGATAAAGACGATTAACCAGAAGGCGTGTGGCTCACCGTTCAAAGGGATTTCATTATCCTTGAAGTTCATCCCGTAGGCTGAGAAGATCATGGTTGGGACAGACATGACAATGGTCACGAGAGCCAGAGTTTTCATGATGTTATTCTGGTTGTTGGAAATGATAGAGGCAAAGGTCTCTGTCATAGAGTGAAGGACGTTTCCATAGATATCTGCCATCTCGATGGCCTGTTGGGTTTCAATCAGGGTGTCTTCGAGTAGGTCTTCGTCTTCTAGGTATTTCTTGATATTGCTGGTTGCGCTGGTCAATTTCTTAATCACGCGCTCGTTCGTCTTAAGTGAGGCCTTGAAATAGACGATGGTCTTTTCCAATTCCATGAGCTCGATCAGCTCTTCGTTTCGAGTGGACTTGTGAAGTTGACTTTCAATTTGTTCACTCTTACGGTCAATCGAACGAAGGGCAGTCAGGTAAAGCTCAGCATTGCGATAAAGGAGTTGAAAGATAAAGCGTGACCGCATGAAAGTGTAGAAGTTACGCAGCTTGCGGTTGATGAAGACATCGAGAACAGGGAGGGATTCCAAGCAGGTAGTGATAATGGTTTCCTCGGTGATGATAATCCCCAGCGGAATCGTTACGTAGTAGGTGCGGTTGTTTCTCTCCTCTGTGATGGGGACGTCCACGATGATCAAAGTATACTCGTCTTCGATGGTAATACGGGACATTTCTTCCGCATCGAGTGGTGCTCGAAGGTCGGCGATATCAATGTCAAAGGCATTAGCAATTTCCAACGACTCATTTTGTGTAGGATTGACGAGGTTGATCCAAGTACCCGGTTCAAGCGTGTCGATCTCTTTAAATTCAGTCGTTGTTGAGAGAAAAACTTGTTTCATATCCCCTATCCTTTCCTACTATTTCAGTGATTCATTTTTTGCACCGTACTATTATACTACAAAAACAGCTTTTTGGGTAATAGAATTTCATATTTTTTGGTATAATGGAAAGCAATAATGGACTAGAAAGAACAAAGATGCAAGATAAAATTGTGATTCATGGGGCACGTGCCCATAACTTAAAAAATATTGATGTGGAGATTCCGCGAGACAAGCTGGTTGTCGTGACCGGTTTATCGGGTTCGGGGAAATCCAGTCTGGCCTTTGATACCCTCTATGCTGAGGGGCAACGCCGCTATGTAGAGAGCTTGTCAGCCTACGCTCGTCAGTTCTTGGGCAATATGGAAAAACCAGATGTGGATGCCATTGATGGCCTCAGCCCAGCTATTTCCATCGACCAGAAAACCACCAGCAAAAACCCTCGTTCGACCGTTGGAACCACGACTGAAATCAATGATTATCTGCGTCTCCTCTACGCACGTGTGGGGACGCCTTACTGTATCAACGGGCATGGGGCTATCAAGGCTTCTTCTGTAGAGCAAATAGTGGATAAGGTTTTGGAATTGCCAGAACGGCAACGCCTGCAAATTTTAGCTCCTGTCATTCGTAAGAAAAAAGGGCAACATAAGAGTGTCATTGAAAAGGTTCAGAAAGACGGCTATGTTCGTGTTCGTGTGGATGGGGAAGTTTATGATGTGACCGAAGTACCAGAGTTGTCCAAGAGCAAGCAACACAATATTGATGTTGTGGTTGACCGTATTGTCATCAAGGAGGGCATCCGTAGCCGTCTCTTTGACTCAATCGAGGCTGCCCTTCGTATCGCAGAAGGCTATGTGATTATCGACACTATGGACGATTCGGAGTTGCTCTTTTCTGAGCATTATGCCTGTCCAGTTTGTGGTTTTACCGTACCTGAGCTAGAGCCTCGTCTCTTCTCCTTCAATGCTCCTTTCGGCTCTTGTAGTGAGTGTGACGGTTTGGGTATCAAGCTAGAAGTGGATACTGATTTGGTAGTGCCAGACGCCAGCAAAACTTTGCGTGAGGGAGCACTAGCACCTTGGAATCCTATCTCATCCAACTACTATCCAAATATGCTAGAGCAGGCCATGACAGCCTTTGGAGTGGATATGGATAAGCCCTTTGAGGACTTGTCAGAAGAAGATAAGAACTTGATTCTCTACGGCTCGGATGGCAAGGAATTCCATTTCCACTATGAAAATGAATTTGGCGGTATGCGCGATATTGACATTCCTTTTGAAGGAGTGATTGGCAATATCAAGCGTCGTTACCATGAGACTAACAGTGACTACACCCGTACCCAGATGCGCCTCTACATGAATGAGCTAACCTGCGGAACTTGCCACGGCTATCGTCTCAATGACCAGGCCTTGTCTGTCCGTGTGGGTGGGGAGCAAGGACCACATATCGGAGAAATTTCGGACCTGTCTATCGCAGACCATTTGGAATTAGTGAGCCAGCTGACCTTGTCGGAAAATGAAGCCATCATTGCTCGTCCTATCCTCAAGGAAATCAAGGATCGCTTGACCTTCCTCAATAACGTGGGACTCAACTATCTGACCCTGTCACGTTCGGCAGGAACCCTTTCAGGTGGTGAGAGTCAGCGAATTCGCTTGGCAACCCAGATTGGGTCTAACCTATCAGGTGTCCTTTATATTCTGGATGAGCCGTCCATCGGTCTTCACCAGAGGGATAATGACCGCCTGATTGCCAGTTTGAAAAAGATGCGTGACTTGGGCAATACTCTCATCGTGGTGGAACACGACGAAGATACCATGCGTGAGGCGGATTATCTGATTGACGTTGGTCCGGGTGCTGGTGTTTTTGGTGGAGAGATTGTCGCTGCAGGAACGCCCAAGCAGGTGGCTCGCAACAGCAAGTCTATCACAGGCCAGTACTTGTCAGGAAAACGTGCCATTCCAGTGCCAGCAGAGCGCCGTGCCGGAAATGGTCGTTTTATTGAAGTGACAGGTGCGCGTGAGAACAACTTGCAAAATATCACTGCTCGCTTCCCATTAGGAAAATTCATCGCGGTGACAGGTGTGTCAGGTTCAGGGAAATCGACCTTAATCAACAGCATCCTCAAAAAAGCCATTGCCCAGAAGCTCAACCGTAATTCAGACAAACCTGGTAAGTTTAAGACGATTACAGGGATTGAGCATGTAGACCGCTTGATTGATATTGACCAGAGTCCCATCGGACGGACGCCGAGATCTAACCCTGCCACCTATACGGGAGTTTTTGACGATATACGTGACCTTTTTGCCCAGACAAACGAAGCTAAGATTCGAGGCTACAAGAAGGGCCGTTTCAGTTTCAACGTCAAGGGCGGTCGTTGCGAAGCCTGCTCAGGTGACGGGATTATCAAGATCGAGATGCACTTCTTGCCAGATGTTTACGTGGCTTGTGAAGTCTGCCACGGGACTCGCTACAACAGTGAAACCCTTGAAGTTCACTACAAGGAAAAAAATATCTCGCAGGTTTTGGACATGACCGTCAATGATGCGGTGGAATTCTTCCAACATATTCCGAAAATTCAACGCAAACTTCAGACCATCAAGGATGTGGGGCTGGGCTATGTAACGCTAGGGCAACCGGCTACCACCCTTTCTGGAGGAGAAGCCCAGCGTATGAAGTTGGCTAGTGAACTCCACAAACGCTCGACAGGAAAATCCTTCTATATTCTGGATGAGCCGACGACAGGGCTTCATACCGAGGATATCGCTCGCTTGCTTAAAGTTTTGGCTCGCTTTGTCGACGATGGCAATACCGTCCTTGTTATCGAGCACAATCTAGATGTTATCAAGACAGCAGACCATATCATCGATTTGGGACCTGAGGGCGGTGTCGGTGGTGGAACCATCATCGCAACAGGAACCCCAGAAGAAGTAGCGGCCAACGAAGCCAGCTACACAGGACACTATTTGAAAGGAAAGTTACATCATGAATAAACGTGTACAAGCATTTCTAGCTAAAATGCAAGAAAAAGAACTAGATGGCATCATCATCAACAACCTTAAAAATGTCTACTATTTGACTGGTTTTTGGGGCTCAAACGGAACAGTCTTCATCAGCCGTGACCGTCAGGTCTTGGTGACAGACTCTCGCTATATCATTGCAGCTAAGCAAGAAGTAACAGGTTTTGAGATTGTGGCTGACCGCGATGAATTGGCTGTTATTGCAGGCATTGTTAAGGATATGGGCTTGTCTCGCATCGGTTTTGAGGACGAGATTTCGGTCTCTTATTACCACCGTATGCAGGCAACTTTTGCAGGGATTGATTTGCTTCCTCAGACTCAGTTTGTTGAAGGTCTTCGAATGATTAAGGATGAGAAGGAGATTGCGACTATTCGTAAGGCATGTTCTATCTCAGACCAAGCTTTCCACGATGCACTTGACTTTATCAAACCTGGAAAGACTGAGATTGAAATTGCCAATTTCCTTGACTTCCGCATGCGGGAGCTAGGAGCATTTGGCTTATCCTTTGATACAATCCTAGCAAGTGGTATCAACTCTTCCAAACCTCATGCTCATCCGATGCACAAACCAGTAGAGCTGGGAGAAGCAATTACCATGGACTTCGGCTGTCTCTACGACCACTATGTCAGCGATATGACACGTACCATCTATCTAGGCCATGTTAGTGACGAGCAAGCAGAAATCTACAACACAGTTCTGAAAGCCAACCAAGCTCTGATTGACCAAGCCAAGGCAGGTCTAGGTTTCCGTGACTTTGACAAAATTCCTCGTGATATCATTGTGGAAGCAGGCTATGGAGAATACTTTACACATGGTATCGGACACGGTATCGGACTGGACATCCACGAAGAACCCTACTTTAGCCAAACTTCCAAAGAAGTCATTAAATCTGGTATGGTCTTGACTGATGAACCAGGTATTTATATTGAAGGTAAATACGGGGTTCGTATTGAAGATGATATCCTGATTACAGATAATGGTTGTGAGTTATTGACACTTGCTCCAAAAGAATTGATTGTTATCTAAAAAATGAGATAAATCATTGACTTTTATATTTTAAAGGTTTATACTGATAGACGAAAACGGTAGGTGAGGCTACCATAGGGATACGGATGACTACCGCAAAGCAGTGGAGACACTACTCGTTGGTCAACAGTCCTGGTCGCGAAGGCCAAGACTAAGCTCATTTCATTGCCCTATGGAGTTAAAGCTTGAACGAAAAAACAGATAATTAGTTTTTTAATCCTGCCATTTTATGGCAGGATTTTCTACTGTTTTAGAACAGGGAAAGGAGACAGACGATGCAAATTGACGACCACCCAGAACCGCACATACACAGCCAATCGCTGATTTGTGTCGTTCTGCCCTTATAAAGTGATTGGTCTCTGTGTATGAAACACATCATTCATACAGATAGGAGAAACCAATGAAAACTACAAAAGAAAGATTAGCATCAGCTATTCATACACCTTTAAACGAAACTCTATCTTTTTACAAGACAAGTCTAACAGGCTTAACTGAGGAACAGATAGAAAAGAATCGTGATTTATATGGTGAAAATACCATCACCAAGGGTCAAGAAGACAGTATCCTCAAAAAGATTTACGAATCTATTATCAATCCATTTACAATCATTCTCCTGGTCATCGCTATGATTTCCATGGTGACCAATGTCTGGTTGGCGAAGCCTGGACAAGAAGATCCGACGACCTCTATCATCATCGTTGTCCTAGTCCTCATTTCTGGTGGCATACGCTTTGTCCAAGAATTGCGGAGTGACAAGGCTGCGACCAATCTTTCAAAAATGATTGTGAATACAGCCACGGTTATTCGCGAAGGCCAGAGTTTAGAGATCGCAATTGAAGATTTGGTCGTTGGAGATATAGTCAAATTGAGTGCTGGGGATATGATTCCGGCAGACCTCCTTTTGATTGAATCACGTGATTTCTTTGTTCAACAGTCTGGCTTGACAGGTGAAAGTGATTCGGTTGAAAAATTGGCTTTGTCAAAAATGAGTCAGTCAAATTTTGATAGTCTGCTAGAAGCAGAAGCGCTCGCCTTTATGGGAACCAACGTGATATCAGGAAGTGCCAAGGCTTTGATTCTAGCGGTCGGTGATGACACCATGATGGGAGAGATCGAGCAGACTCTCAATACTTATGACGAGCCCACCTCTTTCGAACGGGATATGAACAGTATCTCCTGGCTTTTAATCCGTTTGATGTTGGTCATGGTTCCCATCGTATTTCTTTCCAATGGTTTGACGGATGGAGATTGGTTAGAAGCTGGCGTATTTGCTTTGAGCGTGGGTGTCGGGCTTACACCTGAGATGCTTCCCATGATCATCACGGCCAGTCTAGCAAAAGGCTCCATTATCATGGCCAAGGAAAAAGTCGTCATTAAAAAACTCAATGCCATACAAGATCTAGGTGCTATTGATATCCTGTGTACGGATAAAACGGGAACCCTCACCCAAGACGAAATTGTCCTTGAATATCCTTTGGATATACATGGGGATTTGGATTTATCTGTGTTGAGACGAGCCTACCTCAATTCCTATTTTCAAACCGGTTTGAAAAACTTGATGGACCGTGCCATTATCAGTAGAACCGAAAAAGAAGCTAAAGAACACGCTATTCTACAAAATTTGGATACTAGCTTTCAAAAAATAGATGAATTGCCCTTTGATTTTGAACGTAGACGGATGAGTGTCATCGTCAAGGATGAGAATGAAGCTGTTAGTTTGGTAACCAAGGGTGCCTTAGAGGAGATGCTTGCGATTTCAACCCATGTGGAATATCAAGGTCAGATTAGCCCTCTGACGGATGATATCCGAGTGGAAATCTTAAAAGAAGTGGACCAACTCAATCAACAGGGCTTACGAGTCTTGGGAGTCGCTTATAAAACAGGCTTAAAGGAAGGTTTTGCTTACTCTGTTGAAGATGAAAAGGAGATGATTCTAACAGGATATCTTGCCTTCCTAGATCCACCAAAACCATCTGCAGCCCCTGCTATCCAAGCTTTATTAGAGTATGGTGTTCAAACCAAGATCTTGACTGGGGATAATGAGAAGGTAACCCAAGCAGTATGCGAAAAAGTTGGTTTAGACGTTGATCAAATCTTGTTGGGTTCTGATATTGATGCCATGACGGACGAAGAGTTGTCCCAAACAGTTGAGAAGGTGACTGTCTTTGCTAAACTCTCTCCGGATCAAAAAGCACGAATCATTTTACAAATCAAATCTAATGGACATTGTGTCGGCTATATGGGAGATGGGATCAATGATGCCCCATCTATGAAAGTAGCCGATGTGGGGATTTCTGTTGATACAGCAGTAGATATTGCCAAAGAAACGGCTGATGTCATTTTGCTAGATAAGGATTTGATGGTGCTTGAAAAAGGGCTGGTAGAAGGACGCAAAGTCTATGCCAACATGACCAAATATATCAAGATGACGGTCAGCTCTAATTTCGGGAATATTCTGTCACTCTTAGTGTCTGGTATCTTTTTACCTTTCCTCCCTATGGCTCCGATTCACTTGATTGTGTTAAACCTCGTCTACGACCTTTCTTGCATTGCCTTGCCATTTGATAATGTGGATGAAGACTTTTTGAAACATCCTCATAAGTGGGAAGCCAAGTCTATTACTCGCTTTATGATTTGGATGGGTCCGATTTCGTCTGCTTTTGATATTTTGACCTTTATCTTGCTCTATTTTGTCATTGTCCCAATGACGACAGGTCAAGCCTATGTTCACGGAGCAGAGTCTGCAACGGGCTTTATCATCCTGTTCCAGACAGGTTGGTTCATTGAATCCATGTGGTCCCAAACCATGGTCATCCATATGCTTCGTTCAGCAAAACTTCCTTTCTTACAAAGCCGTCCGTCATGGTTGGTTCTTGGGACAACCTTGCTAGCAGCCAGTTTTGTGACCTTCCTTCCCTATTCTTCAATTGCTGGTCTGCTTCATTTAACCCCTTTGAAACCAATTTATTTCCTCTTTTTGCTTTTGATAATTATTCTTTATATGATAAGTGTTACAGTTGTGAAACGAATCTATATCAAAAAATTTAGAAGTTGGTTATAAATTGAATTTGTCAAGAAAAAAGTACGAAAATCGCGAAAAAAGTTAATTTTTTTTAAAAATAGGTCGCAAGTCGGATGCTTTTTATGGTATAATAGACTAAACTGATAGTAACATGTAGCGAAAGGGGTAGGTACATGATCAAAATTTATACAGTCTCAAGTTGTACTAGCTGTAAAAAAGCGAAAACCTGGCTCAATGCCCACCAGTTAAGTTATAAAGAACAAAATCTCGGTAAAGAAGGAATTACAAGAGAAGAGTTATTAGATATTCTCACGAAAACAGATAATGGAATTGCCAGTATCGTTTCGTCAAAAAACCGCTACGCTAAGGCACTTGGAGTTGACATCGAGGATTTGAGTGTCAATGAAGTGCTTAACTTAATCATGGAAACACCACGGATCTTAAAGAGTCCGATTCTCGTTGACGAGAAGCGCCTGCAAGTCGGCTATAAAGAAGATGATATCCGTGCCTTCTTGCCACGCTCTGTCCGTAATGTAGAAAATGCAGAAGCACGTCTACGTGCAGCTCTATAAAACATCAAGGCTGGGAGTGACTCCTGGCCTTGTTTTCTCTTTTATTTCAAAATCATGTGAGGAATTATGAAAAAGTTACTAATTGCTAGTTTTGCCCTCCTCTTTTTGCTTGCGGGATGTGGGCAAAAAAAGGAAACCCCTGCTGCTTCTACAACAGCATCTGACCCCATCCAATCAAACCTTCCCGTTTTGGACAATGCCGAAAAGAATACGGTTGTCACCAAGACCTTATTGATGCCGAAGTCAGAAAATGGAACGCAGCAGATTCAGACTATTACCTATAAAGGCAATCAATTTTTGACCTTGACCATTCAGCAAAAACGACCTGTCGGGGATGAACTCAAGAACTTTATCTCTGAAAATGGCCTAGAGGAGACGCAAAAAGCGCTTCAAGAAGCTGAAGAGAAGGATGAGACCATCCAAGAGGCACGCAAACTAGCAGGATTTACACTGGAAACCAAGCTACTCAGCGAGACCGAAATCCAGACAACAACGACTTATGATTTTCAAGTATTGGATGTCAAAAAGGCATCTCAGATCGAATATTTAAAAAATATCGGTCTTGAAAATCTCTTAAAAAACGAACCTAGCCAATATATTGCAGACAGAGTGGCAAATGGGGCGACAGAACAATAGAAAATCCAAATTAATAGACTGACTTATTTGTAGAACGTCAGGGAATGTGCTATAATAGTACTATTCTAAGGAAAGAGGGTGTTAGAATGGGATTTACTGAAGAAACTGTACGGTTTAAATTGGATGATTCCAATAAGAAAGAAATTAGCGAAACGTTGACAGATGTTTATGCTTCTTTGAATGACAAGGGCTACAATCCGATTAACCAGATCGTCGGTTATGTATTGAGTGGAGACCCTGCCTACGTTCCTCGTTACAACAATGCACGAAATCAAATCCGTAAGTATGAGCGTGATGAAATTGTTGAAGAACTGGTACGCTACTACCTTAAAGGACAAGGAGTCGATCTATAATCTATGAGAATTATGGGATTGGACGTCGGTTCAAAAACAGTAGGGGTGGCTATTAGCGATCCCCTAGGCTTCACCGCTCAGGGACTTGAAATCATCCAAATCAATGAGGATCAAGGCCAGTTTGGTTTTGACCGTATCAAGGAATTGGTTGACAGCTATAAGGTAGAACGCTTTGTAGTAGGTTTGCCAAAAAACATGAACAATACCAGCGGCCCACGAGTAGAAGCTAGTCAAGCCTACGGAGCAAAATTAGAAGAACTCTTTGGTTTGCCAGTAGACTATCAGGATGAGCGCTTGACAACGGTCGCTGCGGAGCGTATGTTGATTGAACAAGCAGATATCAGCCGTAACAAACGCAAGAAAGTTATTGATAAGTTGGCTGCTCAGCTGATTTTGCAAAATTATTTAGATAGAAAATTTTAAGACAGAGGAGAAACTATGTCACACGATCACAACCATGACCACGAAGAACGTGAATTGATTACACTAGTAGACGAGCAAGGAAATGAAACCTTGTTTGAAATTCTTTTGACCATCGATGGGAAAGAAGAATTTGGTAAAAACTATGTTCTGCTAGTGCCAGTTAACGCAGAAGAAGATGAAAATGGTGAAGTTGAAATCCAAGCTTACTCATTCATCGAAAATGAAGACGGAACAGAAGGCGAATTGCAACCAATCCCAGAAGACTCAGAAGATGAATGGAACATGATTGAAGAAGTCTTCAACAGCTTTATGGAGGAGTAAAAACATCCAGTGGATGTTTTTAGCCCTGCGCCAGAAATTAGAAACGCAGGAACGTCCGGGGGATATTTTTACCCCAGTTCCTTGAATTAAGGGAGAGCTGGTAAGTCTGGGAGACTGTATTAGCCCAACTCCTAAAAACTAGAAAGAGTTGGAACATCTAGTGGACGTCTTTAGCCCACGTTGAAATTCATAGTAGCTAGTGATTAGCTAACCAGGTAAGAGGTCGGGATTTTAGTCCCGACCTCGTTTTTTATTTGTAATCATACTTTGATACGGTAGTTGATTGGAATTTTGTTAAGGAGACATGTATGTTTGAAGTAGAAGAATGGCTTCATAGTCGGATTGGTTTAAACTTTAGATCTGGTCTTGGACGAATGCAGCGAGCTGTGGATTTGTTGGGGAATCCTGAGAAGACTTATCCCATTATCCACGTAACAGGGACTAACGGTAAGGGGTCAACTATTGCCTTTATGAGGGAGTTGTTTGTTGCTCATGGTAAAAAAGTTGGTACTTTTACCTCTCCTCATATCATCAGTATCCATGATCGAATCTGTATTAATGGGCAACCAATCGCTGGTGAAGACTTTGTCCGTATAGCTAACCAAGTCAAGGAGATGGAAAAAACTCTCTTAGAAACACATGATCAATTGTCTTTCTTTGAGTTGTTGACCCTGATTGCTTTGCTTTACTTTAAAGAGCAGGGAGTGGATCTAGTCCTGCTAGAGGTGGGAATTGGTGGTTTGCTTGACACGACTAATGTCGTAACAGGCGAGATTGCAGTTATTACTTCGATTGGTCTAGATCATCAGGAGACCTTGGGCGATAGTCTGGAGGAAATAGCCGAGCAGAAAGCCGGTATTTTCAAGGCTGGCAGGAAGGCGGTCATTGCTAGGCTCGCTCCAGAAGCTGAGCTTATCTGTCAAAAAAGAGCAAGAGAGTTAGCTGTTGAACTTTATCAAGCTGGGCGAGACTTCACCTTGAATGCGGGGGATTTTTCAAGTAGCCTAGCAAGTTTTTCACAGCTTGAAATCGGGTTGGAAGGTGCTTATCAGCAAGAAAATGCTTCCTTGGCTTTACAAACTTTTCTTCTGTTTATGGCGTCAAGAGAGGAAGGTGTCGAAGAAGAGCTTGTCAGACAGGCTTTGAAGGAGACACACTGGGCAGGTCGATTAGAACGGATTCGCCCGCAGATTTACCTAGATGGGGCTCACAATCTTCCAGCTTTAACTCGTTTGGTCGAGTTTATCCAGGGGGAAATCCAGCAAGGATACCAGATTCATGTCCTTTTTGGTGCTCTTAAACGCAAGGATTACCAAGGAATGTTGGGCTATCTATCTGAGCAGTTACCTCAGGTGGAACTTAAGGTAACAGGCTTTGACTACCAAGGATCTCTAGAAGAAAGCGATGTTTCTGGTTATAAACTGGTTGACTCTTATCGTGATTTTATCAGCAAATTTGAAGAAAATGCCAACAATCAGGACTTGCTTTTTGTGACGGGCTCTCTCTATTTTATCTCGGAAGTACGAGCGGGTTTGGTGGGAGATCATGAGATTAGTTGACCTTCTAGATTTAAGTTGCTATACTGGGGATAGGAAAATTCAAAAACGATTTCAGAAATACATTAGCACAAAAGAAAGGAAGTCACTATGAAAACGAAAATATTCACACTTTCTATTGCTTCTTTAGCAATTCTTAGTCTTTTAGTAGCTTGTGGACCTAAGGAACAAGCATCTACCCAGCCATCTGCTCAACAATCATCTACTCAACAAGAATCATCTTCTAGTGCTGCTACCAGTGCTAGTCAACCACAGGCGTCCTCAAGCCAGGACACTACTGCGGCAGCTCAACCGACTAATATTGATGGTACCTATACTGGAAAAGATGAGAACGACCAGATCACTCTTGTTGTAACAGGCAAAACTGGTACATGGACTGAGGTCGAAGCAGATGGAGATAAGGAAATCAAGCAAGTCACCTTTGAGCCAGAAAATCAACGTGTCATTATCGGAGATGATATTAAAATTTATGCGGTTAATGGTAATCAAATGATTATCGATGACATGGACCGAGAGGCAGCTGACCGAGTAGTCTTAACGAAGCAATAATGATTAAGTAAAAGTTCCAATGAGATGAAAGCTGTCTTTTTGGAGCTTTTTTTCTTGGAAAAGTAGCTGGCCGTTCTTTACTATTTTTTTACTTAAAACGCTTACAAACATTTGTAAAACTTCTTAGAAGGTCATATACTTATAGTAAGTAATCAAATAGCGCAGAGGCGCAGGAGGAAAAGCATATGGCTACATTTTACGTTCCATCAGTTAACCTTATTGGTAAGGGTGTTGTAAATGAAGTAGGTCCGTATATCAAGGAACTGGGGTATAAGAAGGCCCTTTTGGTGACAGACAAGTTCATCGAAGGAAGTGATATTTTACCTAAGGTCCTAAAACCATTAGATGCTGAAGGGATCGAATATGTGATCTTTAGCGATGTGGAGCCAAATCCGACTTGTAAGAACGTCACAGATGGAGTGGCTGCCCTGAAAGAGCATGGATGTGACTTCATCATCAGTCTTGGAGGAGGATCTCCTCAGGATGCGGCTAGCTGTATCTCTATCATCGCCACAAATGGTGGAAAACCACAGGACTACGAAGGCCTTCACAAGTCTGCTAAAAAAGGGTTGCCAGTGGTTGCGATCAATACAACAGCTGGAACTTCTGCAGAAATTACGATTAACTATGTCATTACTGACGAAGAACGCAAGGTCAAGATGGTAATGGTTGATAAGAACAGCCTCGCTCTTATCTCTGTCAATGATCCAGAACTCATGCTTTCAAAACCGAAAGGATTGACAGCAGCGACAGGTATGGATGCTCTTACTCACGCTGTCGAAGCCTTGGTAACACCAGGTGCTTATAATGTGACCAAGAAACTCTCTATCGGAGCTATCGAACTCATCAAGGAGTACCTCCCTCGTGCCGTAGCAAATGGCCACGATATTGAAGCGCGTGAGGCGATGGTCAATGCCATCTTCCTCGGTGGTATGAGCTTTAACAATGCTGGTTTGGGCTATGTTCACTCTATGGCTCACCAACTCGGTGCGGTATATAACTTGCCACATGGTGTCTGCTGTGCCATGCTTCTCCCAGTTGTAGAACGTGAAAATGCCAAACGTGTACCAGAAGCTTTTCGCAATGTAGCCAAGGCCTTGGGACTCCATGTTGAAGGGAAAACAGACCAGGAATGTGCTGACTATGCTATTGCTGAAATTGAGAAACTGTCTGAAACAGTAGGTATTCCGAAGAAACTCACTGAACTCGGCATCGAAGAAAAAGACTTCGATTTTGACTACCTTTCTAAGAATGCTTTGAACGATGCATGTGCGCCAGGCAATCCATTTATGCCAACCTTAGAAGAAACTATTGCACTATACAAAGAACTCTTCTAAATATCAAGTAGAGTGGAAGAAACTTATTCTTCAAAATATAAATAATATTGGAAAGAACTATCATTTTGGTAGTTCTTTTTTAAAAAATTTGCTATCCTAGACATATGAGGAAAATCAAAATTGATGTGGTTGTAGTTCCCTTGAGTGGGCATCTCTTCCCAACTCTTAATTTACTTGCACCCTTGTTGAAGGATCCCTTGTATGAGATTCGATTATTTACAGGGCCGCAACGAAAAACTGTAGCAGAGGAGATGGGATTCCGGGTGATTCCCATTTTAGAAAATTGTGTAGATGAGTTTGAACGTGTAGCCAACAATGAAGGGCAATTAAACCTTATTTCTGCTTATCGACAGTTGTCAGCTAGCCTTGATTTGATCAATGTGGTTTCAGATCAATTAGTGCAAGAGTGGCAGGAATATCGACCGGATATTGTGATTGCGGACTTTATAACCCTCTCTGGAGGACTTGTAGCGGAACAGTTGAATATTCCCTGGATTACCACGATGGCGACACAGTTTGCCATTGAAACGACAGATGGACCGCCTTGTTTCTTTGGAGGAATGGGCAGTCCAAAAACATATTTCCAATCTGCTCAGCAATGGCTAGGAAGAAAAGGGACTCGTTTAGGGAAACGTATCGTAACCTTTTTATTGAGAGAACGCTTAAAACGTTACGATTTTAAGCTCTACAATCAGAAAGATCAGGAAACCATCTATTCACCCTATTCCATCTTGGGGATTGGGATGAAAGAGTTGGAGCTGAAAAGTGGTTTTCCAGAGCACTATCTTTGGGTGGGACCTTTTGGATCTTCGATTGAGAGGGCAGAAAATTATCCTCTCGATTTGGCTCCTTATGCAAATCATAAGAAAGTCCTCGTATCTTGTGGGACTCAGCTAGCATGGGCCAAAGACAACCTCCTCTACCAGACCCAACAATTGGCAAAAGCCCATCCGGACTGTCACTTCTTTGTGACTCTGGGGTTTTGTGGACAAGACTTCCGATGTGAGGAGCTCATGGACAATGTTTCTGTGGTATCTTATCTTCCCTATAAGGAATACATTCCTCAGATGGATTATGTAATTCATCATGGTGGTGCGGGTATTTTTTACCAGTGTATCATATATGGTAAGCCTGCCTTGATTCTCCCCCATGACTATGCTCAGTATGACTATGCAGTTCGTGGATTAGAGGCAGGGATTGCCTTGACTGCTAAACGAGAGGATACGGAAGCGATTGGACGTGCCTTTGATGAGTTGTTGGCTAGAGATGACTGGCCAGACTTGAACAGACTTAGTCGTGCAGCTCAAATCTATCAGCCAACAGAGATTCTGAAGAGCGAAATACATCGGCTCTTAGGGGACAAGGAGAAGTAAAGAATGAAGAAAGTATTGGTAACAGGTGCTACGGGCTTTCTAGGCAAGTATGTTGTTGAAGAGCTCAGTCAGCAGGGCTATCAGGTACGCGCTTTTGGACGCAATCGCAAGGTGGGTCAGTCTTTAGAGAACTCCTCTGTGGCATTTTTTCAGGGAGATTTGACCAAGCAAGAGGATTTGGCTCGGGCTTGTCAGGGGATGGACATGGTTGTGCATGCGGGTGCTCTTTCTACCGTTTGGGTGCCTTGGGAGGATTTCTACCAGACAAATGTCTTAGGGACCAAGTATGTTCTGGATGCTTGCCGAGAGGCTGGTATTCAGCGTTTGGTTTATGTGTCCTCGCCTAGCATCTATGCTGCGCCTCGAGATCAGTTAGCTATCAAAGAAAGTGCTGCGCCTCAGGAAAATAATCTGAACAACTACATTCGTAGTAAGCTGGCTTCGGAGAAGCTGTTTAAGGATTATCCCGATGTTCCGAGTATTATTTTACGACCTCGTGGGCTTTTTGGGATTGGGGATACCAGTATTTTGCCCCGAGTTCTCAAACTCAGTCAGAAGATTGGCATTCCCTTGATAGGAGATGGTCGTCCGCTCATGGATATGACCTGTGTGGAAAATGTCGCTCTGGCAATTCGCTTGGCACTAGAGGCCCCTCAAGCTAGTGGCGAAGTTTATAATATTACCAATGGGGAACCAAGAGCCTTTAAGGATTTGATAGAAGAAACCTTGAGAGGGTTGGGCTATCCAATAACATACAGAAAAGTGCCAGCTCCTCTTCTTTCAGTTATTGCTACTAGTTTAGAGTTTCTGTATAAGGTCTTGAAACTCAAAGGTGAACCGCCTCTGACACGCTATACCTATTATCTGCTCCGTTATAGTCAGACACTGGACATCAGCAAGGCGGAGCGAGACTTGGGGTATCGCCCTCAAATCAGTATTTCGGAAGGAATTGAACAATATGTCCAAGATTATCGAAAGCATTGATTATTTCCCAGCAGGCTACTGTACCAGCTACACAGGTTTGCTATTTAAGGGAGTTAAGAATCAAAAGATGACCTTTCCAGCAGGTGTTTTTCTTATCAAACACAGGGACAAGGGCTATCTCCTCTATGACACAGGCTATCATTACGATATTAAGACCCGGCTTCGCTATGGTTTCTATCGGCTAGGAACACCCGTTCAAATGACGGAGAAGGACCAGATTTCACGTTTGATGGAAGCGAAGGGAATCAAACCAGAAGAAATTAACTATGTTCTTCTATCACACCTACATCCAGATCATCTGGGAGGAGCTAGTTTCTTTCCTCGTGCAACCTTTATCTTGACAAAAGAAGTATATGAAGTCTACCAAAAACCCAAGTTGAAAGACCTGATTTTCAAGGAGTTTTTACCAGCTTCTTTTGAGAAAAATCTAACCATTATCAGAGCTCACCAGCAAGTTTCAACTTTTCCCTATCGTCCGATTTGTGATCTTTTCGGAGATGGCAGTATCCTAGTAGCCTCTGTTGACGGGCATGCTAGGGGGCAAGCCTGTCTATATTTTCCAGACCTTAATCTCCTCATTGCAGCGGACCTCTGTTGGGGAATTGACCTCTTACCTTACACCAAGCAGATGCACCTGATTCCTTCCTTTGTTCAGGATAATAAGTCTGACTATATCAGGGGGACAGAGTTTCTGGAGGAAGTCTTAAAGGACGGTATCGAGGTAGTTGTTAGCCATGATCCTGTAGAAAGGATAGAGTCAATCTTACATGAAAAAAATAACCTTTCTTAAAACCTTTATCCAAACTCGATGGCTTCATCATTTCAAATCTCGAGAAGCTGTAGAAAACTATCAGAAAAAGCAATTAGCTAACTATATGGACTTTTTAAAGCGAGAGTCGCCCTACTTTAAAAATGGGGTTCCTAGCAACTTTGACCATATGGACAAGGCTTTTATGATGGAACATTTCAATGAGCTCAACACCCAAGGAGTGGATCGTGATGAAGCCTTGAGATTAGCTATTGAAAGTGAGAAGACCCGTGACTTCACTGAACTTAAAGGGGAGGTATCCGTCGGTCTGTCTTCAGGGACGTCTGGACATCGGGGGCTCTTTATCACAACAGAGAAAGAGCGAAGTATGTGGGCTGCGGCTATCTTGGCAAAGATGTTGCCAAAGGGGCAGCTTTTTGGACACCGCATCGCCTTTTTCCTGAGAGCTGATAATGAACTCTATCAGACCATCAATACAGCGCTCATTCGTCTAGAGTATTTTGATATTTTCAAACATACAGATGAGCATATCGAGCGACTCAACAACTATCAACCAACGATTATTGTGGCGCCAGCCTCGATGTTGATTGAATTGAGCAAGCGTCTCAAGGATGGAGAGTTAGCTATTTACCCACAAAAAATCGTTTCGGTGGCGGAAATCTTGGAAGATAGTGATAGGGGACGGATCGCAGAAGCCTTTTCACTATCCATCATTGACCAAGTTTATCAGGCGACAGAAGGTTTCCTAGCCTGCACTTGCTCAGCTGGCAATCTACATCTCAACGAAGACATTATCTTTGTGGAAAAGCAGTATCTAGATGACCGCCGTTTTTATCCAGTGATTACGGATTTTAAGCGAAGTAGTCAGCCTGTTTATCGCTACCAGCTCAATGATATCTTGGTTGAAAATCCGGAGCCTTGTCCCTGTGGCTCCTACTATACACGGATTGACAAGGTCGAAGGACGTTCTGATGACATCTTCTATTTTGAAGGACTGGATGGGGGGCAGGTAACGATCTATCCAGACTTTATCAGGCGTTGTATCCTCTTTGTGGAGAATGTAGGAGATTATCAAGTTAAGCAACATTCCGAGAAATTAGTGGAAGTTTGTCTAAGCCGACGAGATGAGGACGTAGAGACAGCAATTTTAGCACAGTTCCAACTCTTGGCCCAGCAAAAAGAGTTCATAGTTCCTCAAATCCAATTTTCAGATTATCACTGGGATACTAGCCGTAAACTCAAACGTATCCAACGTTTATGAAAGGAAGAAAGACAATGACAGAAGTAAAAAGACATGTAGAAATCGCAGGTTATGGCATTTGCCTTCCAAAGCATACAGTTCAATTTAAAGACCAGATCCGTTATCGTGTAGTTGAAAATGAAGAAACACAACTTGACTTGGCAGAAGGAGCTATCCACCGTGCACTTGAACATGCAAATTTGGGTATTCAAGATATCGATTGCCTTGTATCAGCTAGTGCAGTTGGTATTCAGCCTATCCCTTGTACGGCTGCCTTGATTCATGAGCGCGTGGCAAAAGGACTCTCAATTCCAGCAATGGACATCAATACGACCTGTACCAGCTTTATTTCTGCTCTATCGACTATGTCCCACTTGATTGAGGCGGGCGAATACAATCGTGTCTTGATTGTGTCTAGTGAGGTTGGTAGTTTAGGGCTCAATCCCAAGCAAAAAGAAAGTTTTGAACTCTTTAGTGATGGGGCAGCAGCCTTTATTTTCCAAAAAAGTCATCAGGAAAAAGGGATCATTGCTAGTCTCCAACGTACTTGGTCAGAAGGAGCTCACGATACGGAGATTCGTGGAGGTCTGACTTCTTTTCAACCAAAAGAGTACTCTGAAGAGACGAAGGCCAACTATATGTTTGACATGAAGGGGAAGAAAATCCTCCTCTTGTCTGCTCGTAAAATCCCAGTCATGTTTGAAGAGTTTCAAGAAAAAACACAGCTAGCCTTGGCAGACGTGGACTATATCATTCCTCACCAAGCAAGTCGTGCTCTTCCTTTGGTCATGGAAAAACTAGGTGTGGCTGAGAATCAGTACCTCAAGCTCGTCACTGACTATGGAAATATGGTGTCAGTCTCTGTACCGTTTGGCTTGGCTTATTCTTTGGAGCATGGACTTATCAAGGAGGGAGATGTCGTCTACCTTATGGGGACTGCAGCTGGTATGACGGTCAATATGTTGGCTCTGAAATTGTAATAATCATCTAAACACGGAACGACTGGAACTTGAGCAAAGGTAAAAGGTTGCCATCTACCCCTGAACTGAGGTATACTAGTAGAAACACTAGTTTATCAAGCAGTCAAGGAGAATGTTAGAAAAGAAAGGGGATGTATGACAGCTAGAAAAATGTATCTACTCATGTCCAAATATGGTTTTAGCATTACCATCATGTTGGCAGAGTTGTTTATCGTCTTTGGTTTATTTCTCTATCTAGGGCAGATGGCACCGATTATCTGGATTATCCTAGTCATTTTAGTGAGCTTAGCGACCATTGTATCGATTGTTAATCGATCTATGAATCCTGAGAGTAAGGTGACATGGTTGTTAGTAGCCTTTGTGCCAGTGTTTGGCCCCTTACTCTACATCATGTTTGGAGAGCGTCGTTTATCTAAAAAGGAAATGAAGCAGCTAAAGCAGCTCCAATCAATGGTTGATCTAGAGGACAATAGCAGAGCTCTCCGTTTGGAGTTAAAAGAGCAGGATAAGTCGGCTTATGGGGTTATCAAATCGCTCCTCAGCATGGACACGAATGCAGATGTCTATAATCGAACGGATACCCATTTTTTCCCTTCAGGGGAAAGCATGTGGCGCCAGATGCTAGAGGATCTCAAGAAAGCGGAGAAGTTTATCTTTCTCGAATACTATATCATCGAAGAAGGTTTGATGTGGAATAGTATTTTGAAAATTTTGGAAGAAAAGGCGGCTCAAGGGGTAGAAGTGAAGCTCCTTTATGATGATATTGGTTGTATGGCAACCTTGCCTGGTGATTATACCATTCATCTTCGCGGTCGAGGGATTGAAGCCCATAAATTTAATAAGGTGATTCCACGTTTGACTGTTGCCTATAACAACCGTGACCACCGTAAAATCATGATTATCGATGGTCAAATTGCCTATACAGGTGGTGTCAATCTGGCAGATGAGTATATCAACCATATCGAGCGCTTTGGTTATTGGAAGGATAGCGGTATTCGCGTAGATGGATCGGCGGTTAAGGCTTTTACTAGACTCTTTTTATCAACCTGGTATATCAACCGTGGGGAAATTAGCGACTTTGACCAATACCATCTCGAAAATCAACCAAAAGATGGGATGGGGCTCTGTATTCCCTATAGTAGTGGACCAAAACCCATCTACCGAGCTCAAGTTGGAAAAACGGTCTATCAAAATCTTATCAATCAAGCTACAGATTACGTCTACATCACGACTCCCTATCTGATTGCGGACTACGATCTAACTGAAAGTATCAAAAATGCAGCTCTGAGAGGGGTAGATGTGCGAATTGTGACGCCTTGTATCCCAGATAAGAAGGTTATTCAGTTAGTTACTCGAGGAGCCTATCCAGACTTGTTATCTGCAGGGGTTCGAATTTATGAGTATAGCCCGGGATTCCTTCATAGCAAGCAAATGCTTGTCGATGGAGAGGCAGCTACTGTGGGAACCATCAATTTTGACTATCGGAGTTTGCTTCACCACTATGAAAATGCCGTCTTGCTTTATAGGACGCAGTCCATCATCGATATTGAAAGGGATTTCGAAGAGATTTTTAAAGTTTCTCAAGAAAATTATCCCCACACCATCAAAACAAGCTGGTATCAAAGCCTGATCAAGGAAATTGTCCAGTTGTTTGCGCCTATGCTCTAACTATCCATCGAGATCTAGCACAAGGCTGGATCTTTTTTGTCTTCTTACGAATAGATAAGTAAAGGAGAAAACCATGCTTAATCTAGAAGATGATGATTTTATCAGAGAGTATAGAAATAGTCTATTTCACCGTTTTCGTGAAATCGAACGCTTTGCGATATTGGATAAGAAATTCAGCAAATATCAATCCCAAGCTGACATTCCTGTAAGATTTTGATATACTAAAACAGATAAACTTAGAGGAGAAATTGAATGAATGTATACGGGAAAATAGATGAGAAACAAGAAGAATCTCATTACCAAGACTGGTCCGTTCCAGAAAAGCGAGAAGGAGCTCCCATTCCCTTTTTTAGTATCTTGTTTTGGAGTTTAGTGGCTACAGCTATTTCTGTGGTTATCCCCCTTATTTTTGGTTTAGTAAGCCCACAACAAACTCAGGATCTTTATACCGGTTGGGCCTTGCATCAAAATGGTCAAATGTATACCGATTATTTTGGGACGGAGGGATTGCTCTATTACCTGCTTACCTATCTTTCACAAGGCAGTATTCTGATTGCTTTGGTTGAGTGGTTGGCCTTGTTTGGAGCAGGTGTTTTTCTTTTTAAATCTGCGGATACTCTTACAGGCCGTGTAGAAGAAGCCAAGCAGCTTGTATTTGTGTTTAATTTGTTGGTAGCAGGTCTCGCTTTTGGTGGTGGCTATGCTTTATTGCTAGCCTTGCCTTTCCTATTTTATTCACTTAGCATTGTTACGAACTATCTAGCTAATCCAAACGATGACAAAGGATTTTTACGTGTTGGTATGAGCCTTGCACTTGCTTTCTTCCTTGCGCCAATCCCAACAGCCTTATTTGCAGCTACACTAGCCTTGGGCATCATCGGCTTTAACTTAGAAAAAGGTCGCTTTGTTCATGGTTTATATCAGTTCTTTGCGTCAGCCTTAGGGTTCTCACTCTTATTCTATCCTTTGGGCTACTATACAGTATTAACAGGTAGTTTTGGGGATGCCATTAGCCAGACCTTGTATCCGGTAAATACTCTTAGCCTCTTTTTAGATGCGCATTTGCTTGAAAATACAGCCTTCTACGGCTTACTTACCATTGGGCTAGGTTCCCTTAGTTTGCTCTTTTCTGGTTTGTTCCAGTCAAAACCAGCTAAGCAGTATTCCCTATCAATTGCTGCTAGTTTGGGCTTATTGCTTTCTTTGGGGCTCTTGATTTTCTCAAAAGAACCTGTCAACGGTACTCACCTCGTTACTCTCCTTCCTTTCTTGACCCTACTCCTTCTGACAGGGATTAAAGAAAATGTTTCTGAGGGAGGCGGTCGTCGTAGAAGAAGACGTGAGAAAAAAGCCTCTTTCCTCAAAGGAAATTTCTATCTACCACTGATTGCCCTTGTCTACCTCATCGTTCTCCCTATCGCGAGTCGCTACCTTTCGCACCCGGTGACTTATCAGGAGAGAGAGCGACTTGCTAGCGTAGTCAAACAACAAACGAGTTCTGAAGATCGTGTCTATGCATGGGATAATCGTCCAGATTTCTATCGTACAAGCGAACGCTTGGCACCGACCTCTCTAGTGACGCCAACACTTTATACCGCAAGCGATGAAAATAAAACCAAGCTTATGAATGACCTGAAAGAGAATGAACCGAAGATGATTATGGTCAATCAAAAAGTTGCCTTGTGGTCAGATGTAGAGAGCTGGCTCAGTGAAAACTATGAGCTTGTTCAGACAGATACTAGCGAGTTTAAGCTTTATAAATTCAAATAACAAAATCAATATCTTGTGGAATTTTAAAAAATTTAGGATTTTTAACACAAGATATTGATTTTTATTTTTAGAGTGGTATAATACTGAATATAAACTATTCAACAATATTTTAGAAAAGAGCATGGATATGATTGTATTAGAAGAAAAGCTTGCAACCGTTCCCACCTTGTTTGTTGAAAAACGAGATGGTAGACGTGTAGTGTTTGATGTAGACAAGATTGACAAGGCTCTCCACAAGGCGGCAGAAAAAGTTATGGACCTTACGCCTCTAGTAGAAAAACGCCTAAACGGTCTGGTTGAAAGAATCGTCACTGAAATTCACAGTCGCTTCCCTCAAGGTGTCAAGATTTACGAAATTCAGAATGTCGTAGAACATGAACTCCTTGAAGCCAAAGAATATGCGCTAGCTGAGGAGTATATCACTTATCGGACACAAAGGGATTTTGAGCGCTCAAAAGCGACAGATATCAACTTTAGCATTCATAAACTTCTCAATAAAGATCAAGCAGTTGTCAATGAAAATGCCAATAAAGACAGCGATGTCTTCAACACTCAACGTGATTTGACAGCAGGGATTGTGGGGAAATCAATCGGATTGCAAATGCTTCCTAAGCACGTAGCCAATGCTCACCAAAAAGGGGATATCCACTATCATGACTTGGACTACAGCCCCTACACTCCGATGACTAACTGCTGTTTGATTGATTTTAAAGGCATGCTGGAAAATGGTTTTAAAATTGGTAATGCAGAGGTAGAGAGTCCCAAGTCTATCCAGACTGCGACAGCTCAGATTTCACAAATCATCGCCAACGTTGCTTCTAGCCAGTACGGGGGCTGCTCAGCTGACCGTATCGATGAAGTCTTGGCGCCTTATGCAGAGAAGAATTACCAAAAGCACCTCAAAGATGCGGAAGAATGGGTCTTGCCTGAAAAACGGGATGATTATGCTTGGAAGAAAACCCAAAAAGACATCTATGATGCCATGCAATCTCTTGAGTATGAAATCAACACCCTCTTCACTTCAAATGGACAAACACCTTTTACTTCACTAGGTTTTGGTCTGGGAACTAGTCGTTTTGAACGGGAAATTCAAAAAGCTATCTTGACCATTCGTATCAAGGGGCTTGGTTCAGAACACCGCACAGCCATCTTCCCTAAACTCATCTTTACGCTTAAAAGAGGCCTTAACTTGGAAGAAGGAACTCCAAACTATGACATCAAACAGTTGGCCCTCGAGTGTGCAACCAAACGGATGTACCCGGATGTCTTATCCTATGATAAGATTATCGAGTTGACTGGTTCTTTCAAGGTACCTATGGGCTGCCGTTCTTTCCTTCAAGGATGGAAGGATGAGAATGGTGTAGAAGTCAATTCTGGTCGGATGAATCTAGGTGTTGTGACGGTCAACCTTCCTCGCATTGCCCTTGAGTCTGAGGGCGACATGAATAAGTTCTGGGAAATCTTCAACGAGCGGATGAACATCGCAGAAGATGCTCTAGTTTACCGTGTTGAACGGACCAAGGAAGCAACACCAGCAAACGCCCCTATTCTCTATCAGTACGGAGCCTTCGGACGCCGTCTTGGAAAAGACGAGAGCGTTGATCAGCTCTTTAAGAATCGCCGGGCGACAGTTTCGCTTGGCTACATCGGTTTGTACGAGGTAGCGACAGTCTTCTTTGGAAATAGCTGGGAACACAATCTAGAAGCCAAGGAATTTACGCTGGATATCATTCGCGATATGAAACGTCGGGTAGAAGAGTGGTCTGACCAATATGGCTACCATTTCTCTATCTACTCAACACCGTCTGAAAGTCTAACAGATCGCTTCTGCCGCTTGGATACAGAAAAGTTCGGTTCTATTCCTGATATCACAGATAAGGAATACTACACCAACTCTTTCCACTACGATGTTCGTAAAAATCCAACGCCGTTTGAAAAATTGGACTTTGAGAAGGCTTATCCAGAAGTAGGTGCAACAGGTGGTTTCATCCACTACTGTGAGTATCCAGTTCTCCAACAAAATCCTAAGGCACTGGAAGCCGTCTGGGACTACGCCTATGATCGTGTAGGCTATCTAGGGACCAATACTCCGATTGATCATTGTTATAAGTGTGACTTTGAAGGGGATTTTGAACCGACAGAGAGGGGCTTTGCTTGTCCAAACTGTGGGAATAGCGACCCTAAAACAGTAGATGTAGTCAAACGAACTTGTGGCTATCTAGGTAACCCTCAGGCTCGTCCGATGGTCAATGGGCGCCATAAGGAAATCGCTGCACGTGTGAAACATATGAATGGTTCAACCATTAAGACACCTGGACATAAAGTGACAAACTAGAAAGAGACGGAATGGGGAAATACCAATTAGATGATAAGGGACGCGCTCAAGTGACCCGTTATCACGAGAAACACTCTAAAGGTGGAACAGGCAAAAAAGAACGCTTGCTCAACCTCAAAGAACAATTTTTAAACAAGAACAAGAAAAAATAAAAGTGAGAGTCCGCTCTCGCTTTTCTCTTAATTGGAGGTAAAAATGATACTACGCAGACCAACATTGGCAGATAAAGAAACAGTTTTAGAGATGATGGCAGAGTTTGAACAGACTCAATCAGCCCACGATGGTGGGTTTTGGGATGCTGAGAATTTTGTTTATGAAGAGTGGTTAGAAGAAAATCTTCAAGCGGAAGCGGGACTCAATATTCCTGAAAACTGGGTTCCTGCTATCCAGCTGGTTAGTTTTGACGTAGCAGGCCAGGCTCTTGGCTTTCTCAACCTTCGTCTCCGATTAAATGACTACTTACTAGAAAATGGGGGACATATTGGCTATTCCATCCGCCCTTCTGAAAGAGGTAAAGGTTATGCCAAAGAAGCCCTCAGACAAGGTCTGCAAATTGCCAAGCAAAAGAATATCAAAAAAGCGCTTGTGACCTGCAGTGTGGAAAATCCGGCTAGCAGAGCCGTCATTCTTGCAAATGGAGGTCTTATTGAGGATATTCGTAATGGCGTAGAACGTTACTGGATAGATTTGGAGTAGAAGGATGACATGGAATACACCAAAACCAGGTGAATGGAAAAGTGAGGAACTTAGTAAAGGGCGTATCATTGACTATAAGGCTTTTAACTTTGTGGATGGAGAAGGGGTGCGCAACTCTCTTTACGTAGCAGGTTGTATGTTTCACTGTGAGGGCTGTTACAACGTAGCGACTTGGTCTTTCAACGCAGGCATTCCCTATACAGCAGAATTAGAAGAACAGATCATGGAAGATCTCGCTCAACCTTATGTTCAAGGATTGACCCTGCTGGGAGGAGAACCTTTTCTTAATACAGGTATCCTCTTACCTCTCGTTAAACGCATTCGAAAGGAATTGCCGGACAAAGACATCTGGTCTTGGACGGGCTACACATGGGAAGAAATGATGCTGGAGACTCCAGACAAATTGGAACTCTTGTCTCTGATTGACATCCTTGTCGATGGACGGTATGATAAAAGCAAGCGCAATCTCATGCTCCAGTTTCGAGGTTCGTCCAATCAACGGATTATCGATGTGCAAAAATCTCTCAGAAGTGGGCAAGTAGTGATTTGGGATAAGCTCAATGACGGAAAAGAAAGCTATGAACAGGTGAAGAGAGAGTGAAGAAAAAAGACTTGATAGAACAACTGGTTTCAGAGATTGAAACGGGAAGGGTTAGGACGCTGGGGATTTGCGGTCATGGGGCTTCAGGTAAATCAACCTTTGCACAGGAATTGTACCAAGTTTTAGATTCCACAAAAGTAAATTTACTAGAAACAGATCCCTATATCACCTCAGAACGTCACCTGGTAGTACCAAAGCAAGCGCCAGATCAAAAGGTGACAGCTTGTCTCCCGGTGGCGCATGAACTGGCAAGTTTACAGAGAGATATTCTCGCCTTGCAGGCAGGTATGGATGTCTTAACAATCGATGAACCGTGGAAGGCTAGCGAGGTCTTGTCTGGAGCCAAACCAATTCTGATTGTTGAAGGGATGTCTGTGGGCTTTCTACCCAAGGACCTCTTTGACAAAACCATCTGTTTCTACACGGATGAGGAGACCGAATTAAAGAGGCGCTTAGCTCGAGATACGACTATGAGAAATCGCGATGCATCTTTTGTATTAGCTAGCCATCAGATGAGACGGGAGCAGTATCTGCGATACTATAGAGAAACCGAGTCGAAAGCGGACATTTTAGTAGATCAATCAGAAGATACATTCAAGGTCAAAATGACACACACTATATAGAAGAAAAGGTAGTTTTTTTATAGATATAAATCCGTAATTTTGGAAATATAAAAAGAGAAAACAGTTTCATCTTAAAAAAACGAAAAAAAGCTTACAAATCCCTTGCAATCGCAGGGGCTTTGTGTTATTCTATTATGGTGCTGTAAATTACAGCTTTAGCTGTGATGCAAGAGGTTGCGACACGCTCGGTTGCATTGCCACGCAACGCGCGTCGGTTTTCTTGTGGAGCTAGCCTATTATCTTAAATAGACGAAAAGGAGAAAAAGATGGCAAACAAAAAAATCCGTATCCGTTTGAAAGCTTACGAACACCGTACGCTTGACACAGCGGCTGCAAAAATCGTAGAATCAGCTACTCGTACAGGTGCACAAGTTGTGGGTCCAATCCCACTTCCAACTGAACGTAGCCTCTACACAATCATTCGTGCGACTCACAAATACAAAGACTCTCGCGAACAATTTGAAATGCGTACACACAAACGTTTGATCGATATCGTTAACCCAACTCAAAAAACAGTTGATGCGTTGATGAAATTGGATCTTCCAAGTGGTGTAAACGTAGAAATCAAACTTTAATCTAAAGCTTGATACCTTGAGCATAAAAAACGCTCGTTAAAAACTTTTTGAATAAAAAATATAGAAAAGGAACTATTTTCTCATGACAAAAGGAATCTTAGGGAAAAAAGTGGGAATGACTCAAATCTTCACTGAAGCTGGCGAATTGATCCCTGTAACAGTTATTGAAGCAACTCCAAACGTTGTTCTTCAAGTTAAAACTGTAGAAACAGATGGTTACAACGCTATTCAAGTTGGTTTTGATGACAAACGCGAAGTATTGAGCAACAAACCTGCTAAAGGACATGTAGCGAAAGCTAACACGGCTCCTAAGCGCTTCATTCGTGAATTCAAAAACGTTGAAGGCTTGGAAGTTGGTGCTGAAATCACAGTTGAAACATTCGCAGCTGGAGACGTTGTTGACGTAACTGGTACTTCTAAAGGTAAAGGTTTCCAAGGTGTTATCAAACGCCACGGACAATCACGTGGACCAATGGCTCACGGTTCTCGTTACCACCGTCGTCCAGGTTCTATGGGACCTGTTGCACCTAACCGCGTGTTCAAAGGTAAAAACCTTGCAGGACGTATGGGTGGCGACCGCGTGACAATTCAAAACCTTGAGGTTGTACAAGTTGTTCCAGAAAAGAACGTTATCCTTATCAAAGGTAACGTACCAGGTGCTAAGAAATCTCTTATCACTATCAAGACAGCGGTTAAAGCTGGTAAATAATAAGGAAAGGGGAATACAGTCAAAATGGCAAATGTAACATTATTCGACCAAACTGGTAAACAAGCTGGCGAAGTTGTTCTTAACGATGCAATCTTTGGTATTGAACCAAACCAATCTGTTGTGTTTGATGTGATCATCAGCCAACGTGCTAGCCTTCGTCAAGGAACTCACGCAGTTAAAAATCGCTCAGCTGTTTCAGGTGGCGGACGCAAACCATGGCGTCAAAAAGGAACTGGACGTGCTCGTCAAGGTTCTATCCGCTCTCCACAATGGCGTGGTGGTGGAACTGTCTTCGGACCAACTCCGCGTAGCTATGCGTACAAACTTCCTCAAAAAGTTCGTCGCCTTGCGCTTAAATCTGTTTACTCAGAAAAAGTTGCTGAAAACAAATTTGTAGCCGTTGATTCTCTTGAATTTACAGCTCCAAAAACTGCTGAATTTGCAAAAGTTCTTGCAGCTTTGAGCATCGATTCTAAAGTCCTTGTTATTCTTGAAGAAGGAAACGAATTCGCAGCTCTTTCAGCTCGTAACCTTCCAAACGTGAAAGTTGCGACTGCTACAACTGCAAGTGTTCTTGACATCGCAAATAGTGACAAACTTCTTGTTACTCAAGCAGCTATCTCTAAAATCGAGGAGGTTCTTGCATAATGAATTTGTATGATGTTATCAAAAAACCTGTTATCACTGAAAACTCAATGGCTCAACTTGAAGCAGGAAAGTATGTATTTGAAGTTGACACTCGTGCACACAAACTTTTGATTAAGCAAGCTGTTGAAGCTGCTTTTGAAGGTGTTAAAGTTGCAAATGTCAACACAATCAACGTAAAACCTAAAGCTAAACGTGTTGGACGTTACACTGGTTTTACTAACAAAACTAAAAAAGCTATCATCACTCTTACAGCTGATTCAAAAGCAATCGAGTTGTTTACTGCTGAAGCTGAATAATCTAAGGAGGAAATATCGTGGGAATTCGTGTTTATAAACCAACAACAAACGGTCGCCGTAATATGACTTCTTTGGATTTCGCTGAAATCACAACAAGCGCTCCTGAAAAATCATTGCTTGTTGCTTTGAAGAACAAGGCTGGTCGTAACAACAACGGTCGTATCACTGTTCGTCACCAAGGTGGTGGGCACAAACGTTTCTACCGTTTGGTTGACTTCAAACGTAACAAAGACAACGTTGAAGCAGTTGTTAAAACAATCGAGTACGATCCAAACCGTTCTGCAAACATCGCTCTTGTACACTACACTGACGGTGTGAAAGCATACATCATCGCTCCAAAAGGTCTTGAAGTTGGTCAACGTATCGTTTCAGGTCCTGAAGCAGATATCAAAGTCGGAAACGCTCTTCCACTTGCTAACATCCCAGTTGGTACTTTGATCCACAACATCGAGTTGAAACCAGGTCGTGGTGGAGAATTGGTCCGTGCAGCTGGAGCTTCTGCTCAAGTATTGGGTCAAGAAGGTAAATACGTTCTTGTTCGTCTTCAATCTGGCGAAGTTCGTATGATTCTTGGAACTTGTCGTGCTACAGTTGGTGTTGTCGGAAACGAACAACATGGACTTGTAAACCTTGGTAAAGCAGGACGTAGCCGTTGGAAAGGTATCCGCCCAACGGTTCGTGGTTCTGTAATGAACCCTAACGATCACCCACACGGTGGTGGTGAAGGTAAAGCACCAGTTGGTCGTAAAGCGCCATCTACTCCATGGGGCAAACCTGCTCTTGGTCTTAAAACTCGTAACAAGAAAGCGAAATCTGACAAACTTATCGTTCGTCGTCGCAACGAGAAATAATAGTAAACTAGTCGTTTAAGCAACTAGGAAATCCGCCAGCTCGGTAGCGCTCCATGTGAGCGCAAGCCGCTGTGGTACAATATTTAAAGGAGAAAACATAAAAATGGGACGCAGTCTTAAAAAAGGACCTTTCGTCGATGAGCATTTGATGAAAAAAGTTGAAGCTCAAGCTAACGACGAAAAGAAAAAAGTTATCAAAACTTGGTCACGTCGTTCAACGATCTTCCCAAGTTTCATTGGTTACACTATTGCAGTTTATGACGGACGTAAACACGTACCTGTTTACATCCAAGAAGACATGGTAGGTCACAAACTTGGTGAATTCGCACCAACTCGTACTTACAAAGGTCACGCTGCAGACGACAAGAAAACACGTAGAAAATAAGGAGAACATAAATGGCAGAAATTACTTCAGCTAAAGCAATGGCTCGTACAGTACGTGTTTCACCTCGTAAATCACGTCTTGTTCTTGACAATATTCGTGGTAAAAGCGTAGCCGACGCTATTGCAATCTTGACATTCACTCCAAACAAAGCTGCTGAAATCATCTTGAAAGTTTTGAATTCAGCTGTAGCTAACGCTGAAAACAACTTTGGTTTGGACAAAGCTAACTTGGTAGTATCTGAAGCATTCGCAAACGAAGGACCAACTATGAAACGTTTCCGTCCACGTGCGAAAGGTTCAGCTTCACCAATCAACAAACGTACAGCTCACATCACTGTAGCTGTTGCAGAAAAATAAGGAGGTAACATCGTGGGTCAAAAAGTACATCCAATTGGTATGCGTGTCGGCATCATCCGTGATTGGGATGCCAAATGGTATGCTGAAAAAGAATACGCGGATTACCTTCATGAAGATCTTGCAATCCGTAAATTCGTTCAAAAAGAACTTGCTGACGCAGCAGTTTCAACTATCGAAATCGAACGCGCAGTGAATAAAGTTAACGTTTCACTTCACACTGCTAAACCAGGTATGGTTATCGGTAAAGGTGGTGCTAACGTTGATGCACTCCGTACAAAACTTAACAAATTGACTGGAAAACAAGTACACATCAACATCATCGAAATCAAACAACCTGATTTGGATGCTCACCTTGTAGGTGAAGGAATTGCTCGTCAATTGGAGCAACGTGTTGCTTTCCGTCGTGCACAAAAACAAGCAATCCAACGCGCAATGCGTGCTGGAGCTAAAGGAATCAAAACTCAAGTATCAGGTCGTTTGAACGGTGCAGATATTGCCCGTGCTGAAGGATACTCAGAAGGAACTGTTCCACTCCACACACTTCGTGCAGATATCGATTACGCTTGGGAAGAAGCGGATACTACATACGGTAAACTTGGTGTTAAAGTATGGATCTACCGTGGTGAAGTTCTTCCAGCTCGTAAAAACACTAAAGGAGGTAAATAACCAATGTTAGTACCTAAACGTGTTAAACACCGTCGTGAATTCCGTGGAAAAATGCGCGGTGAAGCAAAAGGTGGAAAAGAAGTAGCATTCGGTGAATACGGTCTTCAAGCTACAACTAGCCACTGGATTACTAACCGCCAAATCGAAGCTGCTCGTATCGCCATGACTCGTTACATGAAACGTGGTGGTAAAGTTTGGATTAAAATCTTCCCACACAAATCATACACTGCTAAAGCTATCGGTGTGCGTATGGGATCTGGTAAAGGGGCACCTGAAGGTTGGGTTGCACCAGTTAAACGCGGTAAAGTGATGTTCGAAATCGCTGGTGTATCTGAAGAGATTGCACGTGAAGCGCTTCGTCTTGCTAGCCACAAATTGCCAGTTAAAACTAAATTCGTAAAACGTGAAGCAGAATAAGGAGAAGGCATGAAACTTAATGAAGTAAAAGAATTTGTTAAAGAACTTCGTGGTCTTTCTCAAGAAGAACTCGCGAAGCGCGAAAACGAATTGAAAAAAGAATTGTTTGAACTTCGTTTCCAAGCTGCTACTGGTCAATTGGAACAAACAGCTCGCTTGAAAGAAGTTAAAAAACAAATCGCTCGTATCAAAACAGTTCAATCTGAAGCGAAATAATAGACTAGGGAAGGAGAAATTTCAATGGAACGCAATAATCGTAAAGTTCTTGTTGGACGTGTTGTATCTGACAAAATGGACAAGACAATCACAGTTGTAGTTGAAACAAAACGTAACCACCCAGTCTATGGTAAACGTATTAACTACTCTAAAAAATACAAAGCACATGATGAAAACAATGTTGCCAAAGAAGGCGATATCGTACGTATCATGGAAACTCGCCCGCTTTCAGCTACAAAACGTTTCCGTCTTGTAGAAGTTGTTGAAGAAGCGGTTATCATCTAATCAAGCCTGAAAGGAGAAAACTGAAATGATTCAAACAGAAACTCGTTTGAAAGTCGCAGACAACAGCGGTGCACGCGAAATCTTGACTATCAAAGTTCTTGGTGGTTCTAAACGTAAATTTGCGAACATCGGTGATGTTATTGTGGCATCTGTAAAACAAGCTACTCCTGGTGGTGCGGTTAAAAAAGGTGACGTTGTAAAAGCTGTTATCGTTCGTACTAAATCAGGTGCTCGTCGTGCTGATGGTTCATATATCAAGTTTGACGAAAATGCAGCAGTTATCATCCGTGATGACAAAACTCCTCGCGGAACACGTATCTTTGGCCCAGTTGCACGTGAATTGCGTGAAGGTGGCTTCATGAAGATCGTGTCACTTGCTCCAGAAGTACTTTAATTTTTAGAAACAAACTAGTCCCCTAGCTTCAAGCTAGGGTGCCCTTGTGGGCGTAAGAAAAATCAAGGAGAAATCTAATGTTTGTAAAAAAAGGCGACAAAGTTCGCGTAATCGCTGGTAAAGATAAGGGAACAGAAGCTGTTGTCCTTACTGCCCTTCCAAAAGTAAACAAAGTTATCGTTGAAGGTGTTAACATCGTTAAGAAACACCAACGTCCAACTAACGAGCTTCCTCAAGGTGGTATCATCGAGAAAGAAGCAGCTATTCACGTATCCAACGTTCAAGTATTGGACAAGAACGGTGTAGCTGGTCGTGTTGGTTACAAATTTGTAGACGGTAAAAAAGTTCGCTACAACAAAAAATCAGGCGAAGTGCTTGATTAATCACGAAGGAAAGGAGAAGTATAATGGCAAATCGTTTAAAAGAAAAATATCTTAATGAAGTAGTTCCTGCTTTGACAGAACAATTCAACTACTCATCAGTGATGGCTGTGCCTAAAGTAGATAAGATCGTTTTGAACATGGGTGTTGGTGAAGCTGTATCAAACGCTAAAAGTCTTGAAAAAGCTGCTGAAGAATTGGCACTTATCTCAGGTCAAAAACCACTTATCACTAAAGCTAAAAAATCAATCGCCGGCTTCCGTCTTCGTGAAGGTGTTGCGATCGGTGCAAAAGTTACCCTTCGTGGTGAACGTATGTACGAATTCTTGGATAAATTGGTTTCAGTTTCACTTCCACGTGTGCGTGACTTCCACGGTGTTCCAACAAAATCATTTGATGGACGCGGAAACTACACTCTTGGTGTGAAAGAACAATTGATCTTCCCAGAAATCAACTTTGATGACGTTGACAAAACTCGTGGTCTTGACATCGTTATCGTAACAACTGCTAACACTGACGAAGAGTCACGTGCATTGCTTACAGGCCTTGGAATGCCTTTTGCAAAATAATATAGGAGGTAAATCTAATGGCTAAAAAATCAATGATTGCTAAGAACAAACGTCCAGCGAAGTTCTCTACTCAAGCTTATACTCGTTGTGAAAAATGTGGTCGTCCACATTCAGTTTACCGCAAATTTAAACTTTGCCGTGTTTGCTTCCGTGAATTAGCTTACAAGGGACAAATTCCTGGTGTAACAAAAGCATCTTGGTAATTTAAGATATCAAGGGCGTCCGAACTCCAAGTGAGAATAGGAAACTTGACGAAGAAACTAAAATTTCTAGGAAAGTTTATCTTTTTCACGCAGAGTTTAGCCCGGGTTCAGTTGGGCTTGCCAATTTGAACACGAGCTACAGCTTTGGCAAAAAAGACCAATTTGCTTTGGAGTGTCGCTCCTGCATCAAATTGCCTATTTTTGCTCTTGCTGTTACGCTCTTTGTATCATGTATTAACTAGCAAGTGCAACTTGCAAACTACTAGTAAGAGGAGAAAAACAAAATGGTTATGACTGACCCAATCGCAGACTTCCTAACTCGTATTCGTAACGCTAACCAAGCGAAACACGAAGTACTTGAAGTACCTGCATCAAACATCAAAAAAGGGATTGCTGAAATCCTTAAACGCGAAGGTTTTGTAAAAAACGTTGAAATCATCGAGGATGACAAACAAGGCATCATCCGTGTATTCCTTAAATACGGACCAAACGGTGAAAAAGTTATCACTAACTTGAAACGTGTTTCTAAACCAGGACTTCGTGTCTACAAAAAACGTGAAGATCTTCCAAAAGTTCTTAACGGACTTGGAATTGCTATCCTTTCAACTTCTGAAGGTTTGCTTACTGATAAAGAAGCACGCCAAAAGAATGTTGGTGGAGAAGTTATCGCTTACGTTTGGTAATATTTAGCTCCCAATTTCTTTGTGACTCTTCGTTATCGTCTCTTGCCTAACCCAAAGTTATGCCTGCGAGACGATGCCTAGATTCACTTTGGAATTGAAACCTAAATGTTCCTTTAAATCGAGAAATCGATTTAACCCCGTGAAAACTGGCCGTCAAGGCCTGACAATTTAACAGGAGAAATAAACATGTCACGTATTGGTAATAAAGTTATCGTGTTGCCTGCTGGTGTTGAAGTCACTAACAATGACAACGTAGTAACTGTAAAAGGACCTAAAGGAGAACTTACTCGTAAGTTCTCAAAAGATATTGAAATTCGCGTGGAAGGTACTGAAGTAACTCTTCACCGTCCAAACGATTCAAAAGAAATGAAAACTATCCACGGAACTACTCGTGCCCTTTTGAACAACATGGTAATTGGTGTATCAGAAGGATTCAAGAAAGAACTTGAAATGCGTGGGGTTGGTTACCGTGCACAACTTCAAGGATCAAAACTTGTTTTGGCTGTTGGTAAATCTCATCCAGATGAAGTTGAAGCTCCAGAAGGGATTACTTTTGAACTTCCAAACCCAACAACAATTGTTGTTAGCGGAATTTCAAAAGAAGTGGTTGGCCAAACAGCTGCTTACGTACGTAGCCTTCGTTCACCAGAACCTTACAAAGGTAAAGGTATTCGTTACGTTGGAGAGTACGTTCGTCTTAAAGAAGGTAAAACAGGTAAATAATGTTGAGTGGTTGATTTTCAACCATCAACCTATTTTCCAACTTTGTGCATAGCACGCGATTTAAAACTAAAGAGGTGAAAACTGTGATTTCTAAACCAGATAAAAATAAACTCCGTCAAAAACGCCACCGTCGCGTTCGCGGAAAACTCTCTGGAACTGCTGATCGCCCACGTTTGAACGTATTCCGTTCTAATACAGGCATCTACGCTCAAGTGATTGATGACGTAGCGGGTGTAACGCTCGCAAGTGCTTCAACTCTTGACAAAGAAGTTTCAAAAGGAACTAAAACTGAACAAGCCGTTGCTGTCGGTAAACTCGTTGCAGAACGTGCAAACGCTAAAGGTATTTCAGAAGTGGTGTTCGACCGCGGTGGATATCTATATCACGGACGTGTGAAAGCTTTGGCTGATGCAGCTCGTGAAAACGGATTGAAATTCTAATAGGAGGACACTAGAAAATGGCATTTAAAGACAATGCAGTTGAATTAGAAGAACGCGTAGTTGCTGTCAACCGTGTTACAAAAGTTGTTAAAGGTGGACGTCGTCTTCGTTTCGCAGCTCTTGTTGTTGTCGGTGACCACAACGGTCGTGTAGGATTTGGTACTGGTAAAGCTCAAGAAGTTCCAGAAGCAATCCGCAAAGCAGTAGAAGATGCTAAGAAAAACTTGATTGAAGTTCCTATGGTTGGAACAACAATCCCACACGAAGTTCTTTCAGAATTCGGTGGAGCTAAAGTATTGTTGAAACCTGCTGTAGAAGGTTCTGGAGTTGCTGCTGGTGGTGCGGTTCGTGCCGTTGTGGAATTGGCAGGTGTGGCAGATATTACATCTAAATCACTTGGTTCTAACACTCCAATCAACATTGTTCGCGCAACTGTTGAAGGTTTGAAACAATTGAAACGCGCTGAAGAAGTTGCTGCCCTTCGTGGTATTTCAGTTTCTGATTTGGCATAAGAAAGGGGATAAAATGGCTCAAATTAAAATTACTTTGACTAAGTCTCCAATCGGACGCATTCCATCACAACGTAAAACTGTTGTAGCACTTGGACTTGGCAAATTGAACAGCTCTGTTATTAAAGAAGACAATGCTGCTATCCGTGGTATGATCACTGCAGTATCTCACTTGGTAACAGTTGAAGAAGTAAACTAATGATTTTTAGGGGATGTGGCAATACTCATCCCCTAAAACTAGATATAGTCATCTAAGATGACGATGTATAGGCGAGTTGATAAGGGGGACAACCTTTTCTCTCTTATCGGCGCTAGCATTTTACAAAAGAGGAGAAAATAATAATGAAACTTCATGAATTGAAACCTGCAGAAGGTTCTCGTAAAGTACGTAACCGTGTTGGTCGTGGTACTTCATCAGGTAACGGTAAAACATCTGGTCGCGGTCAAAAAGGTCAAAAAGCTCGTAGCGGTGGCGGAGTTCGCCTTGGTTTTGAAGGTGGACAAACTCCATTGTTCCGTCGTCTTCCAAAACGTGGATTCACTAACATCAACGCTAAAGAATACGCAATTGTAAACCTTGACCAATTGAACGTCTTTGAAGATGGTGCTGAAGTGACTCCAGTTGTGCTTATCGAAGCAGGAATTGTGAAAGCTGAAAAATCAGGCGTTAAAATTCTTGGTAACGGTGAATTGACTAAGAAATTGACTGTTAAAGCAGCTAAATTCTCTAAATCAGCTGAGGAAGCTATCACTGCTAAAGGTGGTTCTGTAGAAGTCATCTAAGAGAGGTGACCCATGTTTTTTAAATTATTAAAAGAAGCTCTCAAGGTTAAACAAGTTCGATCAAAAATTCTCTTTACAATTTTTATCATTCTTGTTTTCCGTATTGGGACAAGTATTACTGTTCCAGGGGTGAATGCAAAAAGTTTAGAAGCTCTCAGTGGTTTATCTTTCTTAAACATGCTTAGTCTTGTTTCAGGGAATGCCATGAAGAACTTCTCCGTTTTTGCACTTGGTGTAAGTCCGTACATCACTGCTTCTATCGTTGTTCAATTGCTACAAATGGATATTTTACCGAAGTTTGTAGAATGGGGCAAACAAGGGGAAGTAGGACGGAGAAAACTAAACCAGGCTACTCGTTATATTGCACTGGTACTTGCTTTTGTTCAATCTATCGGGATTACAGCAGGGTTTAATACTCTATCTGGAGCGAAATTATTAACGACAGATTTAACTCCACAAGTCTTTGTTACCATTGGGATCATCCTAACAGCAGGTAGTATGATTGTAACTTGGCTTGGGGAACAAATTACAGATAAAGGATATGGTAACGGTGTTTCCATGATCATCTTTGCAGGTATTGTCGCTTCAATTCCTGAGATGATTAAGGGTATCTATGTTGACTACTTTGTCAATATTCCAAGTAGCCGATTGACTTCATCTATTATCTTTGTTGTTATTTTGATTATCGCTGTCTTGTTGATTGTTTACTTTACAACCTATGTTCAACAGGCAGAATATAAAATTCCAATCCAATATACAAAAGTTGCTCAAGGAGCCCCATCAAGCTCATACCTTCCATTGAAGGTAAACCCAGCGGGGGTTATCCCAGTTATCTTTGCAAGTTCCATTACAGCAGCACCTGCAGCTATCCTTCAATTTTTGAGTGCTACAGGTCATGATTGGGCTTGGGTACGTACAGCACAGGAAATGTTATCTACAACATCTCCGACAGGTGTTGCTATGTATGCCTTGTTAATCATTCTCTTTACATTCTTCTATACATTTGTACAGATCAATCCAGAGAAAGCAGCAGAAAACTTGCAAAAGAGTGGAGCCTACATTCATGGTGTCCGTCCTGGTAAGGGTACTGAAGAGTTTATGTCGAAACTTCTTCGTCGCCTTGCTACTGTCGGCTCTCTCTTCCTAGGTGTTATTTCTATCTTACCTATCGTAGCTAAAGATGTATTTGGCCTTTCAGAAGTTGTTGCTTTTGGGGGAACAAGTCTACTAATCATTATCTCGACAGGTATTGAAGGAATTAAACAATTGGAAGGATATCTATTGAAACGTAAGTATGTTGGTTTCTTAGACACAACAGAATAATTGTAATAGGAAATAAAATTGACTATTGCTCAGAGAGTGGAGTGTAAAAATCGAAGACTTTGTCAGATTTTTATCTCCTCTCTTCTATTTTGTTTTTAAATAGGGGTTGAAATAGATTTCTGCTTCTATTTAAATACAAAATAAGGAGATCCTATCATGAATCTTTTGATTATAGGCTTACCTGGAGCAGGTAAGGGAACGCAAGCAGCTAAAATTGTGGAGAAATTCCATGTTGCACATATCTCAACAGGCGATATGTTCCGTGCTGCAATGGCAAATCAAACTGAAATGGGTGTACTTGCCAAGTCATACATTGACAAAGGTGAGTTGGTTCCAGACGAAGTTACAAATGGTATTGTTAAAGAGCGCCTTTCACAGGACGATATCAAAGAAACAGGTTTCTTGTTAGATGGTTACCCACGTACGATTGAACAAGCCCATGCCTTGGATGAGACATTGGCTGAACTTGGTATTGAACTTGAAGGAGTAATTAACATCGAAGTGAATCCAGACTGTCTCTTGGAACGTTTGAGTGGCCGTATCATTCACCGCAAAACAGGTGAAACTTTCCACAAAGTTTTCAATCCACCAGTTGACTACAAAGAAGAGGATTACTACCAACGCGAAGATGATAAACCTGAGACAGTTAAGCGTCGTTTGGATGTGAATATTGCACAAGGTGAACCAATCATTGCTCACTATCGTGCTAAAGGTTTAGTTCATGATATCGAAGGAAATCAAGATATCAATGATGTGTTCAAAGACATCGAAAAAGTATTGACAAATTTGAAATAAAGCGTTTTTCATACTTGCAAAAAATCGCGATAAATGTTATACTGAGATAGTCTGACTTATAATTGTTGCCTCTGTGTCTTGAGGCATCGAATCGAAATTTATGGAGGTGCTTTTGCGTGGCAAAAGACGATGTGATTGAAGTTGAAGGCAAAGTAGTTGATACAATGCCGAACGCAATGTTTACGGTTGAACTTGAAAATGGACATCAGATTTTAGCAACAGTTTCTGGTAAAATTCGTAAAAACTATATTCGTATTTTAGCGGGAGATCGTGTTACTGTCGAGATGAGTCCATATGACTTGACACGTGGACGTATCACTTACCGCTTTAAATAATCGAAAAACTTGGAGGGATAAGAAATGAAAGTAAGACCATCGGTCAAACCAATTTGCGAATACTGTAAAGTTATTCGTCGTAATGGTCGTGTTATGGTAATTTGCCCAGCAAATCCAAAACACAAACAACGTCAAGGATAAGATAGAAAGGAGAAAACATGGCTCGTATTGCTGGAGTTGACATTCCAAATGACAAACGCGTAGTAATCTCATTGACTTACGTTTATGGTATCGGACTTGCAACATCTAAGAAAATTTTGGCTGCTGCTGGAATCTCAGAAGATGTTCGTGTACGTGATCTTACATCAGATCAAGAAGATGCTATCCGTCGTGAAGTGGATGCAATCAAAGTTGAAGGTGACCTTCGTCGTGAAGTAAACTTGAACATCAAACGTTTGATGGAAATCGGTTCATACCGTGGTATCCGTCACCGTCGTGGACTTCCTGTCCGTGGACAAAACACTAAAAACAACGCTCGCACTCGTAAAGGTAAAGCTGTTGCGATTGCTGGTAAGAAAAAATAATATAGGAGGTAAAAGTCTTGGCTAAACCAACACGTAAACGTCGTGTGAAAAAGAATATCGAATCTGGTATTGCTCATATTCACGCTACATTTAATAACACTATTGTTATGATTACTGATGTGCATGGTAATGCAATTGCTTGGTCATCAGCTGGTGCTCTTGGTTTCAAAGGTTCTCGTAAATCTACACCATTCGCTGCTCAAATGGCTTCTGAAGCTGCTGCTAAATCTGCACAAGAACACGGTCTTAAATCAGTTGAAGTTACTGTAAAAGGTCCAGGTTCTGGTCGTGAGTCAGCTATTCGTGCGCTTGCTGCCGCTGGTCTTGAAGTAACAGCAATTCGTGATGTGACTCCAGTGCCACACAATGGTGCTCGTCCTCCAAAACGTCGCCGTGTATAATCATCGCATTACACTGCTTTTCGTTTAAGAGGGAGTAACTAAATGATTGAGTTTGAAAAACCAAATATAACAAAAATTGATGAAAATAAAGATTATGGCAAGTTTGTAATCGAACCACTTGAACGTGGCTACGGTACAACTCTTGGTAACTCTCTTCGTCGTGTACTACTAGCTTCTCTACCAGGGGCAGCTGTGACATCTATCAACATTGATGGTGTGTTACATGAGTTTGACACAGTTCCAGGTGTTCGTGAAGACGTGATGCAAATCATTCTGAACATTAAAGGGATTGCAGTGAAATCATACGTTGAAGACGAAAAAATCATTGAGCTTGACGTTGAAGGTCCTGCTGAAATTACAGCTGGAGATATTTTGACTGACAGTGATATTGAGATTGTAAATCCAGATCATTATCTCTTTACAATCGGTGAAGGTTCTTCTCTAAAGGCGACAATGACTGTAAACAGTGGTCGTGGATATGTGCCTGCTGATGAAAACAAAAAAGATAATGCGCCAGTTGGAACACTTGCTGTAGATTCTATTTATACACCAGTTACAAAAGTCAACTATCAAGTTGAACCTGCTCGTGTAGGTAGTAACGATGGTTTTGACAAATTAACCCTTGAAATCTTGACAAATGGAACAATTATTCCAGAAGATGCTTTAGGGCTTTCAGCACGTATCTTGACAGAACATCTTGATTTGTTTACAAATCTTACAGAGATTGCTAAATCTGCAGAAGTGATGAAAGAAGCTGATACTGAATCGGACGACCGTATTTTGGACCGTACGATTGAGGAACTGGACTTGTCTGTGCGTTCATATAACTGTTTGAAACGTGCCGGTATCAATACGGTGCATGATTTGACAGAAAAATCTGAAGCAGAGATGATGAAAGTACGAAATCTTGGACGTAAGAGTTTGGAAGAAGTGAAACTCAAACTCATTGACTTGGGTCTTGGATTAAAAGATAAATAAAGGAGGAATACATGGCTTACCGTAAACTAGGACGCACTAGCTCACAACGTAAAGCAATGCTTCGCGATTTGACAACTGACCTTTTGATCAACGAATCAATCGTGACAACTGAAGCTCGTGCTAAAGAAATCCGTAAAACTGTTGAAAAAATGATTACACTAGGTAAACGTGGTGATTTGCATGCACGTCGTCAAGCAGCTGCTTTTGTACGTAATGAAATCGCATCTGAAAACTATGATGAAGCAACTGATAAGTACACTTCTACTACAGCACTTCAAAAATTGTTCTCAGAAATCGCACCTCGTTATGCTGAACGTAACGGTGGATACACTCGTATCCTTAAAACTGAACCACGTCGTGGTGATGCTGCGCCAATGGCGATCATCGAATTAGTATAAAATCATCAATTTTGTTGAGTGTTATGATGATGGAGTCTTGTGCTCTTAGTCTAGCTCTGGTCTACCGCTGGGACTTCGGTCCTAGCGGGAACACTCATCATCATTTGATAGGGTAGACGCTTGTTTACGAAATTGTTTTTTTCTTAAGAACAACTTCGTAAGCAGGCGTTTTTTAGTATTTTCTATGGAAATATGCTATACTAGGTAAAAAGAAAATCAAAAACGTTCAGGTTTTTTAATAATCGTAGAAATGGGGTATAAGGATGAAGGCTATTATTACAGTGGTTGGCAAAGACAAGGCTGGGATTGTTGCAGGTGTATCTACTAAGATTGCAGAGTTGGGTTTGAATATTGACGATATTTCTCAGACGGTGTTGGATGAATACTTTACCATGATGGCGGTCGTTTCTAGTGACGAAAAACAGGATTTCACTTATCTGCGAAATGAGTTTGAAACTTTCGGTCAGAGCTTGAATGTTAAAATCAATATTCAAAGTGCAGCGATTTTTGACGCCATGTATAATATCTAGGAGGTCATCATGGATATTAGACAAGTTACTGAAACCATTGCTATGATCGAGGAGCAAAACTTCGATATCAGAACCATCACCATGGGGATTTCCCTTTTGGACTGTATTGATCCAGATATCAATCGTGCTGCTGAAAAGATTTACCAAAAAATCACCACTAAAGCTGCAAATCTAGTGGCTGTAGGAGACGAAATTGCTGCAGAACTTGGGATTCCTATTGTTAATAAACGGGTATCGGTGACTCCAATTTCTTTAATTGGTGCTGCGACTGATGCGACAGACTATCTTGTTTTGGCAAAGGCACTTGACAAGGCTGCCAAGGAGATTGGTGTTGACTTTATCGGTGGATTCTCAGCTTTGGTACAAAAAGGCTACCAAAAAGGAGATGAAATTCTCATCAATTCTATCCCACGCGCTCTAGCTGAGACAGACAAGGTTTGTTCGTCTGTTAACATTGGCTCAACCAAGTCAGGTATCAACATGACTGCGGTCGCTGATATGGGGCGTATCATCAAGGAAACAGCTGCGCTATCAGATATGGGTGCAGCCAAGTTGGTCGTATTTGCTAATGCTGTTGAGGATAATCCTTTTATGGCGGGGGCCTTTCATGGTGTTGGGGAAGCAGATGTTATCATCAATGTCGGGGTTTCGGGTCCTGGTGTGGTCAAGCGTGCCTTGGAAAAAGTTCGTGGACAGAGCTTTGATGTAGTAGCGGAAACAGTCAAGAAAACGGCCTTCAAGATTACTCGTATCGGTCAATTAGTTGGTCAGATGGCCAGCGAGAGACTGGGTGTTGACTTTGGAATTGTCGACCTAAGCTTGGCACCTACTCCTGCGGTTGGTGATTCTGTGGCTCGTGTACTTGAGGAAATGGGCCTAGAAACAGTTGGTACGCATGGGACGACGGCTGCCCTCGCTCTTTTGAATGACCAAGTTAAGAAGGGCGGAGTGATGGCCTGTAACCAAGTCGGTGGCTTGTCAGGTGCTTTTATCCCCGTTTCTGAGGATGAGGGGATGATTGCTGCGGTGCAAGATGGCTCTCTGAATTTAGAGAAACTAGAGGCCATGACGGCTATCTGTTCTGTTGGGCTGGATATGATTGCCATTCCGGAAGATACGCCTTCTGAAACCATTGCGGCTATGATTGCGGATGAGGCGGCAATTGGTGTGATTAACATGAAAACAACGGCTGTCCGTATTATTCCAAAGGGCAAGGAAGGCGATATGATTGAGTTTGGTGGCTTGCTAGGGACAGCTCCAGTTATGAAGGTTAACGGAGCTTCGTCTGTTGATTTCATCTCTCGCGGTGGGCAAATCCCAGCTCCAATCCATAGTTTTAAAAATTAATAAAAAAGAGAGAAGATTTAAGTTGAGTTTAAGGATGACTGTGTATACTATAATCATTAAATAAAGACCTCCTAACTTTATTTAATAGAAATCCTAAACTTTTTCATAATAATCTCCTAGGGAAGCTACCATGAGGGTAGCTTTTCTTTTGGATAATTTACAAATGTTGGCTTTGCTTTTGAAAGCCGAATATTTCTTTGATCCATGATATAATAGAAGAAATGGAGGATAGAAAATGTCTAAAGTAAGATTGTACTTGGTCCGTCATGGGAAAACGATGTTTAATACCATTGGGCGTGCACAAGGATGGAGTGATACGCCTCTGACCGCAGACGGTGAGTTAGGAATTCATGAACTGGGAATTGGCTTGAGAGAGTCTGGTTTGCAGTTTGACCGCGCTTATTCCAGTGATTCAGGGCGCACCATTCAAACTATGGGAATTATCCTAGAAGAACTTGGCTTGCAGGGGGAAATACCTTACCGCATGGATAAACGAATCCGTGAGTGGTGTTTTGGTAGTTTTGATGGAGCCTATGATGGGGACCTCTTTATGGGCTTGATTCCTCGTATTTTTAATGTGGACCATGTTCATCAGTTGTCCTATGCAGAACTAGCAGAAGGTTTGGTAGAGGTTGATACAGCTGGTTGGGCTGAAGGTTGGGAAAAACTCAGTGGTCGAATCAAGGAAGGCTTTGAAGCTATTGCCAAAGAAATGGAAGAACAAGGTGGGGGTAATGCCCTCGTTGTGAGCCATGGAATGACGATTGGTACCATTGTTTATCTGATCAATGGCATGCATCCGCATGGTCTGGATAATGGTAGTGTAACGATCCTTGGATATGAGAACGGTCAATTTACAGTCGAAGTTGTTGGGGACCGTAGCTATCGAGAGCTCGGACGTGAGAAGATGGAAGAAACCTCTATTCAGTCAAAATAGAACTGTTTGCTATAAAATAGAGATTTGATAACCATATCAAGATAAGAAAAAACAGCCAAGGGATATCCTTTTGGCTGTTTTTGATAGGGAAAAACTAGAGGGTAATACTATTGTTTTTCGAGATTTTCATAAATAGAAGCAAGGAACCTACTGTTAGAACAGTTAGGATAGTCGATAAGGCTGCTGCCACACCGTAATTTCCTCTGAGAACCTCTGTGTAAATGGCTACAGTCATTGTTCTTGTTTTGACATTGTACAAGAGAATCGAAGTAGAAAGTTCTGAAATCATTGTTACCCATGATAAGATTGCACCTGAGATGATACCTGAAAGCATCATTGGGGTAGTGATTTTAGTAAAGGTATTAAGATGACTACTTCCTAAACTTTCTGCAGCTTCTTCAATGCTCGGAGAAATCTGTTGCAAGCTAGCTACTGAAGATCGAATAGTATATGGGAGTCTTCTTACAGATAAGGACATGATCAAAATGAAGGCTGTTCCTGTAATCATAAGGAAGCCACTTCCGAAAATACCTGTATTAAATGAAGAGATAAAGGCAATACCGAGAACGGTTCCTGGTACGATATAAGGTACCATACTAAGACTATCGATTAGATTTGTAAATAGGTTGCGTTTACGAACTGCAAGGTATGAGATGAAGGTTGCAAAGACAACAACGAGAATCAAGGCAAGTATAGGGATGCGAATGGTATTGAAAATAGCAGACCCCATACGGTTAAAGGCAGTTTTATAGCTGTTTAGTGAATATCCTTTGACAAATACCATACCTGATGTCTTAAGGAAGGATGTATAAATCAAGTAAACTTGAGGTAAGACAGAGAATAAAATAATGCCATAAACAGTCACATAAATAGCAGCCATCTTTCCTTTTGTTGTCTCCTTAGGCTCAATTGGATGGAGCGAATTCATGCTAAAACTGTAGCGGTTTGAAATGTATTTTTGGATGAGAAAGATAGCAAGGGCGATTGTAATAGCCATGATTGCTAAGGCTGATGCGAAAGCTGAGTTGCCTCCAACTTCACTGATGAACTGTGTGTAGATTAATACTGGAAAGGTACGGTATCCCTCTCCAATCAACATTGGAGTACCAAAGTCAGAGAAAGCTCTCATAAATACTAGGAGAGCTGCTGCTAGTAAAGTTGGGACTAAGAGAGGTAAAATGACTTTAACAATACGTCTAAAGCCGAAAGACCCCATGCTTTCCGCTGCTTCCAAGAGGGAGTTGTCGATACTTTTCATAGTTCCAGCTACATAAAGGAAGACGAGAGGGAAAAGTTGGAGAGTAAAGACAAGTACAATACCTTGGAAACCATAAATATCAAAACTTGGCAGGTGAAGTGTGTTGGTTAAAAATTTTGTGATTACTCCGTTTCTACCAAGAAGTAGAATCCAAGAGTATGCACCGACAAAAGGAGCTGACATAGATGCAATGATAATCAAAATTTGCAAAAACTTCTTACCTTTGAAGTCGTACATTGAAAAGAGATAAGCTAGTAAGGTACCAACAACGACAGAAGTAATTGTGGCAGTTACGGAAACCTTAAAACTATTAATGAGTGTCTCAGAATAATAAGATTTGCTAAAGAATGTAACAAAATTTTCTAAAGAGAAACTACCTTCATGTACCAGTGCTTGCTTTAATACAGTCACGATAGGGTAGACCAAGAAAACCAAGTATGTAAGGAAAATGAAGAAGGAAGATGCAGTCCAGATGTTTAGTTTTTTACGCTCCATGGCTGGCTCCTTTTATGAGATTACGCAAACCGTCTTCAGAGAAGACATTGAGTTTTTGAGTATTAATTCGTAAACGAACACAATCTCCTTTTTCTAAATCTTCTTCGAATGTTGATTCTTCACTTACTTGAAGTTTTGGAGCAAATCCTGTTTCAATGAAGTATTCGGTGTTAAGTCCAAGGTAAACACTATCGGTGATTATTCCATCGATTGGACCATTTTCATCACGGATAAACTCTTCAGGACGAATGCTGACACGGATGCTTTGTTCGTCAACTTGGTCAAGAGCTGGCATACGAAGAGAATAGCCATCTTCGAAAACTATATAAGCTCCGTCAGTTTGTTTTTCTAAACGAGCAGGAATTATATTTGTTCTACCAATAAATGTTGCAACAAATTCATTTGCTGGTTTATGGTAAAGCTCTTTTGGACGACCAATTTGTTGAATAACACCATCTTTCATAACGGCAATTTGGTCAGAAATTGCCATGGCTTCTTCTTGGTCATGAGTTACGTAGACAGTTGTAATACCAACTTCGTGTTGGATTTCTCGAATAGCTTGACGCATATCTAAACGAAGTTTGGCATCTAGGTTACTTAGGGGTTCATCCATGAGGAGAACGCTAGGATTAACAGCTAAAGCACGTGCTAAGGCAACCCGTTGTTGTTGACCACCACTAAGTTTATCTGGTCTACGATCCGCATACTGGGCAATTTGCATCAACTCAAGGTATTTGTTAGTTTGTTTGATGAGTTCCTCTTTTGGAACTTTCTTTTGCTTGAGACCGAACGCTACGTTATCACGTACTGTCAAATGTGGGAAAATCGCATAGTTTTGGAATACCATTCCGATGTTACGTTTGCTAGGTTCCATATTGTTAATCTTAGTATCGTCGAAGTAGAACTCTCCTCCTTCGATACTGTTGAAACCAGCTATCATTCGAAGCAAAGTTGTTTTCCCGCATCCTGAAGGCCCGAGGAGAGTGAAAAGGCTCCCCTTAGGAATCGTAACACTTAGATTTTCGATAACGGGTACATCATTGTAGATTTTCTTAGCATTAATAATTTTAATCTCGCTCATAGTCAACCCCTTTTACTGTTTAGATTGGATATCTGTAAAGACTTCGTTGTATTTCTTAACGATATCTGATTTATTCTTGATGACATAATCATAATCTTCAGTGAGTGTTTTGATTTTGTCAATTGGTTTCATATTTTCGCTTGTCTTAGCATTTTTACGAACAGGACGGTTAGTAGTGGTTGTACCAAGTGTATCTTGTACTTCTTGAGAGATAATAAAATCGATAAATTTCTTGGCATTTTCCATGTTTTTGGCTTTTTTAACGATAGCGGCACTAGCAGGTAGGAAGACTGTTCCTTCTTTTGGATAGACAACTTTGATGTTAGCTCCGTCATTTAAGAGTTTAACTGCGGGATCTTCATAAGAGAGACCAACAGCCATTTCTCCGTCAGCGACTGCTTTATAGACACCAGATGAGCTTGAACCGATTTTACCATCAATAAGTGTGAAGAGATCTTTTACATAGGACCAAGCCTTATCATCTTTGTAACCACCTTGAGCTTGTAGTATATTTGTTAATTGAGCAAAGGCGCTAGAAGAGTTTGCTGGGTCAGCAGTTGCGATTTTTCCTTTTAGTTCAGGTTTGAGAAGGTCGCTATATCCTTCAATATTCATGCCTTTGGTTAAATCAGGATTGACGATTAAAACACTACCATCTAGCGTATAAGGAGTAGAGTAGCCAGTCGTGTTTTGATATTCTTTGATAACATTATCATTTTCTTTTGAAGTATAGTTTTCAAAGAGTTCTCCATGGGTAGCATATTGTGTATAAGAACCACCAAAGATGACATCGGCTACAGGGGCTTCTTTTTCTGACTCTAGTTTTTTGAAAAGTTCTCCAGTACCAGCTTGAATCAGTTCTACTTTGATACCATATTTTTCTTCAAAGGCAGGAATAGTTGCTCCAATTAAGCCCTCTGAGTTTGGTGAATAAACGACTAGCGAACCGCCGTCTCCTTTATTAGATGAACTGTCATCAGCAGATTCATTAGAAGAACAAGCAGCAAGACCCAAAAGGGCTAGCCCACAAGCAGCATAATACATCCATTTCTTTTTCATGATGGATACCTCCAAAGTTTTTGTTAAATCTATTGTAGAAAAATGTAAGCGTTTTTAAAACTTAAAATTCTATCCTAATAGGGGAAAATTCTCTACAAAAAAAGAAGAATAGTGTCTATACTATTCTTCCAATAGTTTTTAATTCTTTTGGAGAAATATGAAAGTATTTCTTAAAAACTTTTCCAAAATACTTATAGTCTGAGAACCCCACTTGTTCAGCAATTTGGCTAAGTGGATAGTCAGGCTGCTGGATCATTTTTTCAACCGCTTGTTTTAAGCGATACTGCAAGATATACTCGTTCAAGGTAATAGGAAAATCTTCTTTGATAACTTTATATAGATAACTTTCACTATAGCCTAAATTTTCTGCAATGGAAGAAATGGTAAAGTGTTCGGAGTAGTGCTGGTGTACAAATTCGAGAATTTGTTGAATCAATTGGTTTTGAGGATTGATTTTTTGAAGAGAGGTGACAAAGGTCTGATAATCTTGCAAAAATGGATTGTTTTGATGTTGATTCATCTGAAGACGCAGTGTTATTTTTTCTAGACACTCTGTTAATTCAGTGACGTTTATGGGTTTTGATAGGAAGTCTACAGCTCCAAATTGCATAGCTTTTTTTGCATTTTGGAAATCATCATAGCCAGATAGAATTACTTTTTCATAGGAAATAGACTGTGTAGCTTCAAACATTATGAAAGCATCCATGATTGGCATGGTGATATCCGTCAGCACAATATGTGGTTTTAGTTTTTGAATCAGTTCCATTCCTTCTTGTCCATGACTAGCGGTTCCTACGACTTGAATACCTAAGGTAGAGTAGTCTACGGCAATCTCAAGCCATTTTCGAATTAGGTGTTCGTCTTCGACAATGATTAGTTTAAACATGTGCTCTTCCTTTCGTGACAAATTTTACCCAGGTTTCACCTCTAGGGTTCACTCCTAAATCCAATTCAACGTTATCAAAAAAGTTATTCAATCGTTTGTAACTATTAACAATACCGTGTTGCGTATGTGGGCTATTCAGGGATTCTAGGATATGTAGGCGTTCTTGTTTAGTCAAACCACTGGCATTATCCATAACGATAAAGGCTAGCTCTTCCTGGTCTTGAGTGATTTTGATAGAGATGACAAGATCTATACGATACTGCCTTCCGTATTTTAGAGCATTTTCTACAAGGGGTAATAGGAAAAGTTTTGGAATGGCTTGGGAATATAGTTTTTGAGAACAGTTAATATGATAAGAAAATTGTTCAAAGCGAATTTGGTGAATCTTTAGGTAAGCTTCGATAATTTCTAAGTCCTTCCCAAGAGTCGTTTCTTTCTCTAATTCAGTCACACTATATCGGAGGATGCGCGTGAGATTTTGAATAAGGTCTTGTGTAATACTAGCATCAATCATACTCGTGATTTTAATGGTTTCCAAGGTATTGTATAGGAAGTGAGGATTAAACTGAGCTTCTAGCATTTTTCTTTCAAAAACCCATTTTTCCTTTTCAATGGTCAACATCTTTTGATGAAGCTCATCCAACTCCTGTAGCATATTGTTGATTTTCTCAGCTATCAGTTCAAATTCATCCCCAGTATGGAGACTGAGTTTCTTTTCTTTTTTCTTAGGAATTGCACGTAATTGAAAGACTAAACTTTCAATAGGACCAGCATTATGAGTTGCTATTTTATGGGCGATTCTCCTAGCCTGCCAAAAATATAATAGAAAGATACAAAGTGTTAGTATGGAAGCAAGGCTAAGTAAACTAGGAATAGGAAAGAATGATTGGAAAGTGTAAATTGAAAAAATTGAATCAACTTTACGTTTTTCAATCAAAAGTGGATTATCAACGAGCCAATGTGTTTTTGAACGGAACGATTTCTCATCAAATTTTTCCAGAGTTGATTGTGTAAATTGATTAGTATTACTAGAGTATATATTACCAAAGGTATCTGTGATGACGTATTTTGAATTAATTAAAGGGATACTTGATACGAAGTCATTCTCATTAACAAATGAAATACTGTAAGCTATTGCTCGTTGATTTTGAATTATGGGCATAATGAAGACAGCATAATGTTGCTTGTCCATGGATAGAGCAACTTTCTCTAAGACGGATCCTTGGGTAGGATTTTTAATTAATAATTTTAAATAATAGGGTGCTAAAAGAGTTTCTTTATGATTGCGATTGGTACTAAATAAAAGTTCGCCAGCATCATCGAGAATGGCAAAATCAGAACTGAGTTTTAGTTGAGCTTTTGTTTCATAAAATAGACTAAATAATTCTCTGTCAGTGTGTTTACCTTCTATAAATTCTGGAACCATCTTCTTATTCATAGTTTCCAACAATTTATAATTTGCTTGTTTCATGTTGTGAACATGTTGAGCGATTTGTTGAGTATCCTTAGCTAGTTGTTGCTTTTGAAGGAAATAGGAAAAACCAAATAAGAGAATGAGAAGTAAGAGAGAAGTGGCTAGGGCCGCTAAAGAACTACGATGAAGAATTTCTTTTTGGAGAGAATTTTTGAAAGAATGGGGCATAATTCACCTCTTTGGGAAGAGTTTGTTAAAGTAAGTATAGCAGTATTAAAAATGGAAGGCAAGGTCAAAAAGAAAAGAGTTAAGAATAAAGAGGCTAATTCCCTCTAAAAATGGTATAATAGTAACATCATAAAATTGGAGAGAGACCATGAGTTTTTACAATCATAAAGAAATTGAGCCTAAGTGGCAGGGCTACTGGGCAGAACATCATACATTTAAGACAGGAACAGATGCATCAAAATCGAAGTTTTATGCTCTCGATATGTTCCCATATCCTTCAGGAGCTGGATTGCACGTAGGACACCCAGAAGGTTATACAGCAACCGATATCCTCAGCCGTTACAAACGTGCGCAAGGATACAACGTCCTTCACCCAATGGGATGGGATGCCTTTGGTTTGCCAGCTGAGCAGTACGCTATGGACACAGGAAATGACCCAGCGGAATTCACATCAGAAAACATTGCTAACTTCAAACGTCAAATCAATGCGCTTGGATTCTCTTACGACTGGGATCGTGAAGTCAACACAACAGATCCAAACTACTACAAATGGACTCAGTGGATCTTCACCAAGCTTTACGAAAAAGGTTTGGCCTATGAAGCGGAAGTACCGGTAAACTGGGTTGAGGAACTAGGAACAGCCATTGCTAATGAAGAAGTGCTTCCTGATGGAACTTCTGAGCGTGGTGGCTATCCCGTTGTCCGCAAACCAATGCGCCAATGGATGCTTAAAATCACGGCCTATGCAGAGCGCTTGCTGACTGACTTGGATGAGTTGGATTGGCCAGAGTCTATCAAGGAAATGCAACGTAACTGGATTGGGAAATCAACTGGTGCTAATGTCACTTTTAAAGTGAAAGGGACTGACAAGGAATTTACCATCTTTACTACTCGTCCTGATACGCTTTTCGGTGCGACCTTCACAGTCTTGGCTCCTGAGCATGACTTGGTAGATGCCATCACAACAGCTGAACAAGCTGAGGCTGTAGCGGACTACAAACACCAAGCTAGTCTCAAGTCTGACTTAGCTCGTACAGACCTTGCCAAGGAAAAAACAGGGGTTTGGACGGGCGCTTATGCCATCAACCCTGTCAATGGCAAGGAAATTCCAATCTGGATTGCCGACTATGTTCTTGCTAGCTATGGAACAGGTGCTGTCATGGCCGTGCCTGCCCATGACCAACGTGACTGGGAATTTGCCAAACAATTTGACCTTCCAATCGTAGAAGTGCTTGAAGGTGGGAACGTTGAAGAAGCTGCTTATACAGAAGATGGTCTTCATGTCAATTCAGACTTCCTAGATGGTCTTAACAAAGAAGAGGCCATTGCTAAAATTGTGGCTTGGTTGGAAGAAAAAGGCTGCGGTCAAGAAAAAGTCACCTACCGTCTCCGTGACTGGCTCTTTAGCCGTCAACGTTACTGGGGTGAGCCAATTCCAATCATCCATTGGGAAGATGGAACTTCAACAGCTGTCCCTGAAAATGAATTGCCACTTGTCTTACCTGTAACCAAGGACATTCGCCCTTCAGGTACTGGGGAGAGTCCATTGGCTAACTTGACAGATTGGCTTGAAGTGACGCGTGAAGATGGCGTTAAAGGTCGTCGTGAAACCAACACCATGCCACAATGGGCTGGTTCAAGCTGGTACTACCTCCGCTATATCGATCCGCACAACACAGAGAAATTGGCTGATGAGGATCTTCTCAAACAATGGTTGCCAGTAGATATCTATGTGGGTGGTGCAGAGCATGCTGTACTTCACTTGCTCTATGCTCGTTTCTGGCACAAATTCCTCTATGACCTCGGTGTGGTTCCAACAAAAGAGCCATTCCAAAAACTCTTTAACCAAGGGATGATTTTGGGAACAAGCTACCGTGACCACCGTGGGGCTCTTGTGGCAACTGACAAGGTTGAGAAACGTGACGGTTCCTTCTTCCATGTAGAAACAGGAGAAGAGTTGGAGCAAGCACCAGCCAAGATGTCTAAATCTCTTAAGAACGTTGTCAACCCAGATGACGTAGTGGAACAATACGGTGCCGACACCCTTCGTGTCTATGAAATGTTCATGGGACCACTCGATGCTTCCATCGCTTGGTCAGAAGAAGGTCTGGAAGGAAGCCGTAAATTCCTCGACCGTGTTTACCGTTTGATTACAAGTAAAGAAATCGTTGCGGACAACAATGGCGCTCTTGACAAGGTTTACAATGAAACAGTTAAATCTGTCACAGAGCAAATCGAGTCCATGAAATTTAACACAGCCATTGCTCAACTGATGGTCTTTGTCAACGCTGCTAATAAGGAAGATAAACTCTATGTGGACTACGCCAAAGGCTTTATCCAATTGATTGCCCCATTTGCACCTCACTTGGCAGAAGAACTCTGGCAAACTGTTGCAGCAACAGGTGAGTCCATCTCTTACGTAGCTTGGCCAACATGGGACGAGAGTAAATTGGTTGAAGACGAAATCGAAATCGTCGTCCAAATCAAAGGTAAAGTCCGTGCCAAATTCATGGTCGCTAAAGACCTATCACGCGAAGAATTGCAAGAAATCGCTCTGGCTGACGAAAAAGTCAAAGCGGAGATTGACGGTAAGGAAATCGTGAAGGTGATTGCGGTACCTAACAAACTCGTTAATATCGTCGTTAAATAACGAGTTTATTAGCTCTATCTGCCACCTTCAATAGTCTATTGGACTATTGAAGCTAACTAAATTGGTTAATATTGCTGTAAAATTACCGATTTAGTTGCTGATTTCCAACCTCAAACAGTTCCCCAAACTGTTTGAGCCAACTAAACTCGTTAATATTGTTGTGAAATAAGATAGGAATCCTTCAGAGTAGAATCTGGAGGATTTTTATTTGACAAGAAGTTTCTATTTTGTTAATATAATTAACAAAGAAAAGAGAGATTATGGATAAAAAAGAATTTATTACATTTAATAATCGTTTCAATAGATTTATTTTAGCGTTTGAACAGTTAAAAAAAAATCAACATAAAATTAGTATTGACAAATCCATTACGTTGAATGAGGTACATTTGATTGTTGTGATTGGGAAAAATCAGCCCTTAAATCTAGTGAAATTATCCGAATTATTAAAAGTTTCGAGAAGTGCAATAACTCAAAGTGTTAGGAGATTAATTCAAAAAAATTTAGTTGTTTTTGATTTTGCTCCGAATAATGGGAAAAATAAATATTTGAGATTATCTGAAAAAGGCATCGAAGTTTTTAAAATCCATAAGGAGCAACAAGCATATATTGAAGAATCGGTCTTTTCAGTTTTAAACAACTATAGCGAGGAGGAGCTTCAAACAGTTGTGAAATTGATGGATGATATTGAAAATGTATGGGGAGGATTACCGTGGTGAAAGTCACGGTAAATTTTAAATTTAGTTGTTAAGTATATTAACAAAAGGAGAAGATATGAGTGTAAACATTGAACTGATTTCACAAACTGACTTAGCAGATGAATCTTTTTATATTACTATCAATGGTTTAGAACCAAGGACAAGGTATTGTGTAGAAATGTACCTGTCTGATTATTACTGTATAAACGCTCCCTTACTTTTAGATCATGATGTCGTGTGGAAATCAACCGCAATTTTTTTATCTGATCAGGGCGGTATGATTGATACCTCTCAGACAGCAGCTATTTCAGGATCTTATAAAGGGGTTTCAGAAATGGGCTTGTTCTTTAATGCGAAACCGTTGAAGAATAGGAAAAGGAGATTACCCAGTTCTCTTGATAGAATTCCATTGCGAGATTGTTTCGGTGTTGAAATTAAAATCAGGCTGGGGAAAGATGTGGTCGCGGAGCAAAGTTTTGTAAGGCGTTATATGAATCTGGGAATAAGGTATCAAGATATTTATGATAAGCATTTTCAAGGTCGATTATTTTATGATGAAAAGTTAAGAAAGGCGCCAGCCGTGATTATTGTTAGTGGTAGTGAGGGAAGAATTGAAAAAGCTCAGAACATTGCCCAACTTTTATCTTCTAGAGGCTATATTTGTCTTGCGATAGCTTATTTTGGTTTAGAGGGATTACCCCAAAACTTAGAACGAATTCCGATAGAATGTCTGGAGGAAGCGAAAGATTTTCTATATCATCATCCTCAAGTTGATAATACAAAAATAGGAATATATGGTCGTTCTAAAGGAGCAGAGCTTGTTCTGGCTGGACAAAGTATTTTGGATGATGTGCAATGTTTGGTACTCAATTCCCCCTCAAATGTAATATTTGAGGGAATAAAGGGAAAACTCAACTCTCATTCATCTTCTTGGACATATTTGCGAAAAGAACTTCCGTATCAAAAATTTCAACTAGGAAATTATTTGTTAAACAAGTTTTTTGGAAAACATATTCCTGAAGATAGTAGGGCTCAGATTGATGTGAGTAAAATTGCCTCTCCTTTATTATTGCTAGGAAGCGATGTTGATGAAATATGGGATGCGTCATCCGCGATAGATGATATTATTTCACATTATAAAGGGAAATCCATTTTGTTTAAAAAATACCATGAAACGGGGCATATGTTGACGGTTGCTTATCAACCGAATCATCGTTATCGAAAAGATTGGCGCTTATTAATGAAAGAAAGTGTAGACTCTTGGTTTGCCACGATAAATTTTTTTGATACACATTTGAAAAATTTGTAGATAGTGCTGAACCGTGCTATAATAGTCCCAACTAAGATAAAAACACAGTTCTGGTTGGTAGTCCAGACGTAGGCAAGCCTATCAGTAACCTTCCTCCTTGGTTGTCCATTCTTAGGGATAGATTTAAGGAGGTGCTGTCGTGGAAATCGTTTCAATTGGCTTGACAGTTTATTTTGAAGATGGATTTTGGCATGGATTGTTTGAACAAGAGTATGAGAGAACTTATCAAGTTTGTCGTGTGACATTTGGTCAGGAACCAAAAGAGGATGAAATTTTGAGACTTTTACAGACTCAGTTTGCTCGGTTATCTTTTAGTCCAGAGGCGACAGTCAAACAGCATGTGAAGATTAAGAATCCGAAGCGTCTGCAGCGAGCTGTAAAGAAACAGGTGAAGCAGAAAGTTTCTTCTAAGTCACAAGAACTTTTACAGTTGCAGTTTGAGGAACGAAAAAAGCATTCAAAACAACAGTCTAGTCTCCAAAAGCAATTGCTCAAGCAAGAGAAATTTGAACGCAAACAGCAAAAACGTAGAGAGAAGCACAAGGGTCACTAGTGACTCTCTCTTTCATAAAATAGAACAGCTCTTCTTGGATAACAAGAGCTGTTTTTGCTTGTATTGAAGATTTCTTTCCTAATAGATAGACTTATCGTTAATGGCAGTTTCAAATTCAGGACCATACTTGCTTGCTTCAAATTCAATCCTGCCCCATTCAGCAATTTCATTTTACTAGAAGGGAGTGTGTGCCATGATTTCTGATTCATTTTTTATTGTTTGGTTTAGCGAGAACAATACTACCGACTCTTGGATTTTTCTGCCGGATGCTATAAAATACCTCTTTTATAGCGCATGTTTAAAAATATAATGTATGGTTGTAAGTGTTTTTCAACATCCTCTAGTGATTCGATAGTAGAAAAACGGTTGCAGCCTGCACCACTTTAACTTAGCCCTTATTATTTTACCACTTGGCCTTTCATTTTAACTGCTTATCTCAAAAGTCGATTTTTCTTTCATACTTTTTGTTAAACTAGTGTGGTAAAGAGGAGGGGAAAATATGATTTTACAAGCTAAACATTTGACTAAACGGTACGGCAATCATATGGCTGTCGATGATATTCAGTTAGAGTTTGAAACAGGAAGTTTCAATGCTATTTTGGGTCCCAATGGTGCAGGGAAATCAACCACTATTTCCATGTTAATCGGTTTGAAAAAGCCGACACAAGGTCAGATTCGATATGCGCCAAATACGAAAATCGGAGTTGTTTTTCAAGCTAGTGTACTGGATGAGATGTTGGCGGTTAGGGAAAATCTCACGATTCGTGCTCAACAGTATAAGGAGATTGCGGCAAGTCGTGTGGATGATTTGATCCATCAACTGGGTTTGACTGCTTTCCAGAAACAACTATATGGGACTTTGTCAGGTGGGCAAAAACGTCGGGTTGATATTGCACGTGCTCTTCTTTCGCGACCAGATATTCTTTTCTTGGATGAACCAACGACAGGTCTTGATATTCAGACTCGCAAATCCATCTGGGATCTACTGTATCGACTACAAAAGGATGAAGGGATGACTATTATCTTAACGACTCATTATCTGGATGAAGCAGATGAAGCGGATCAGATCTATATCGTTGATCATGGGAAAGTGATTGCGCAAGGTTCTGCGACTGCTATTAAAAGTCAGTATGCATCTAATATCCTAAAAATTCGTTTTAAGGAAATAAAGGATTTAGAAAAGCTGCTACAGACTGGAATGACAGTAGAGGAAGAAAATGAGCTGGAATATCTTTTTTATCCAAGGACGTCACAGGAAGCCATTGAATATTTGGCAAAAGTTCGAGAAGAAATTGATTCTTTTGAGTTTCGCCCAGGTACTATGGATGATGCCTTTATTGCACTTACAGGAAGAGAGGTTCGCTAATGATAGCTTTATTGAAACGGAATTTTATCTTATATTTTCGTAATCGTTCGGGAGTATTTTTCTCATTATTGGGGGCATTGATTTCCTTCCTCCTTTATATCATTTTTTTGCAGAAGAATTTGACGGATTCTTGGTCCCAACTCCCTAATAGTACGAACCTTTTAAATAACTGGCTGATGGGTGGGACCTTGGCTGTGACTGGGATGACAACCAGTTTTACGGCTCTTAAACAAATGGTACAGGATCGTGAAAATCAAGTGGATCAAGATCTCTTCTTGACAGATTTAGGTAACTGGGGTTTACAGGCGTCCTATCTAATCAGTAGTATTGTCATTTCTTTTGTCATGCAGGTGTTTATGTATGCTGTTATGAGTTTTTATTTTAAAGAGAGCCCAGTTATCAGCCATTTACCGGAAATCGCTTTGATTATGTTGTTAAGCAGTCTGCTTTCAAGTTTGGTAAATGTTCTCTTGATTTACCGTTTTCAATCTGTAGATAGCCTTGGTAAACTGGCAACGATAGTGGGAACTGCCTCTGGATTTTTAGTAGGAACTTATATCCCCATTGGAGTATTACCTGATTCTGCACAGCTTTTCATGAAATGTACCCCTGCAACTTATATTGCTTCTCTCTATCGACAAGTCTTGATGAAAGAGCGATTAGAGACCGCATTTTCAGGAAATAACAGTCTTTTACAGGAATTTCAAGAAAAAATGGGAATCCAAATCAACTGGCAAGAACTATTGACAAAGGAAGAAACATACTTTATAGTGGTTATTATCAGTCTCGTCGCTATTCTTCTTTGGCTTTTATTTGTTAAAGTGTTTAGCAAGAGAAAATAAAGATGTATTGGAGAGAAAATGAAGATTCGTTTTGAAATGAAGACAGAGTTTTCAGAAAAAGACCCACACATTTTAATTCAGGCAGCTCAGTTAACCGACCAAGCGAGAGAAGTCATGGAGTATTTAGAACAATTTTCAACGACCAATCAGGTGGTCATTCCTATTCGAACGGATGATCATCTGGTTATGGTGAAAATTGAGGATCTTATTCTAGCAGATATCGATAAGAATTTGTTGACCATTTATACGGTAGACGGGATTTATAAGACTAAGGAAACATTGACAAACTTTCAGAATCGGATTAACCGGCGTAACTTCATACAGATATCACGTCATTCAGTTATAAACATTGACCATTTAGAGTCATTATCGGATAGCTTTTCAGGGAACATGATGGCTAAGATGACTCGGGGTATCAAATCGAGTGTGAGTCGGAAATACGTTAAGTCCTTAATGGATTATCTAGGTTTATAGGAGAAAATCATGAAGCGATTGATTGCTTATTTTGTATCGGGAATGCGTACGGCCTCCTTTGTTTATTTGAGTTTGGTGTTATTGGCTCAGTTTTATTCAGGTATTACCTATCCCGCACCAACGACAAAAAATATTCTAGCTTTGTTTTTGATGAGTGGAATTATGGGGGTATTGACCTTAATCCTTGAAAGGCTAGAGTTTCTTGCTTATAGTATGCGTGTAGGAGTTCATTTGTTAGCGACAGCTACTATTTTAGTATTGACCTACCTATTTTTTGGCTGGGGTTCGGCATTGTTGAGTCCCTTGCTTTGGTTCTTTTTCTTGTTGATTTATGGACTGATATGGTTGTACCAGATCTGGCAAACTCACAAGCTCACCCAACGAATTAATCAAGCCTTAGAAGATAAAAGAAAGAAAACGAATCACTAATGTAGTGTTGAGGATGAGGTTTGAGGAGAGCGCTAGTTTCCATATAGAGCAAATTATGATATAGTATTTTCAGTGTAAAACAAGGAGAAAACAATGCCAGTAAATGAATATGGTCAGATAATTGGTGAGTCAATGGAAGGTTATACGCCAGGTGAATTGCCTTCCATTGATTTCTTAGAAGGGCGCTACGCTCGGATAGAGGCTCTTTCGGTGGAAAAGCATGCGGAGGATTTATTAGCTGTTTATGGTCCAGGTACTCCTCGGGAGATGTGGACCTACCTCTTTCAGGAACCAGTGGCAGATATGGAGGAACTGGTTACCGTCTTAAATCAGATGTTGGCTCGTAAGGACCGTTTTTACTACGTGATTATAGACAAGGCAACTGGTAAGGCTTTGGGGACTTTTTCTCTCATGCGTATTGACCAGAATAACCGAGTAATAGAAGTGGGTGCCGTCACTTTTTCTCCTGCTCTTAAGGGTACGAGGATAGGGACAGAGGGTCAATATCTCCTAGCTCGCTATGTTTTTGAGGAGCTTAACTATCGTCGCTATGAGTGGAAATGTGATGCTCTTAATCTGCCATCCAGACGAGCCGCGGAGCGTTTGGGCTTTGTTTATGAAGGAACCTTCCGTCAGGCAGTGGTATATAAGGAGCGTACGAGGGATACGGATTGGCTCTCTATGATTGATAAGGACTGGCCTCAAGTTAAAGCTCGTTTGGAAGCATGGCTGGCTCCTGAAAATTTTGATAAAAATAGACGGCAGTACAAGAGCTTAAGAGAATTCTGAGAGGTGTTGGGATGATTACTATTAGAAGGCAAGAAATCGTCAAGCTAGAGGATGTTTTGCATCTCTATCAGGCAGTTGGATGGACAAATTATACACATCAACCTCAGATGTTGGAGAAAGCCTTGTCTCACTCATTAGCGATTTATCTGGCACTTGATGGTGATGCTGTTGTGGGCTTGGTTCGTTTGGTTGGAGATGGTTTTTCATCGATTTTTGTCCAGGATTTGATCGTTTTGCCTAGCTATCAACGCCAAGGGATTGGTAGCGACTTGATGAAAGAGGCTTTAGGTGACTTCAAAGATGCCTATCAAGTCCAACTAGTGACCGATCAGACAGAAAAAACCTTGGGATTCTATCGTTCTCTGGGATTTGAAACCTTATCTACTTATGATTGTACAGGAATGATTTGGGTGGATAGAAAAAGATAAAAAAATTATTTTTTCTTAAGTAAAGTTTAAGTATTTTCCTGTATTATATAATCATTAAATAAAGACCTCCTAACTTTATTTAATGAAATCCTGAACTTTTCTTTTTCATCATAATCTCCTAAAGAAGTCACCCAATCAGGTGACTTTTTTATGGCTTGGAGAGGAAAATTCCATTTGGAAAAAATTTTTTTAAAAAATGATAAATCAAAGAAAAAGTTAAGTTAGCTTTAAGATTCATCTTGTATCATATGGTTATTAAATAAAGACCTCCTAACTTTATTTAATGAAATCCTAAACTTTTCTTTTTCATAATAATCTCCCTTAACTCCACCCAATCAGGTGGAGTTTTTTTTGCTTTATTTCAAGCTTTTAGGAAATTTCCTAAACATCGTTTTCCGATAAATTTCGGTAGTTTTTGGAATTTGGTCGGGGAATTGGCGGGGAATTTTTGAGGTTTTGGCGGGGACTTTTAGCGAATATGACTGAGAAATAGGTCTGTTGTCGCTTCAGCGAGTTCATCCTCAACTTGGTTATAACGATCCGTCATGTAAACCTTTGTATGCCCCAGCGCCTGGCTTAATTGTTCAAGCGGAACCCCTGCAATAATGCTTTGAGTCGTGAAGAAGTGGCGCATCATGTGAGGTGTTACATGTAGACCTGTTGCTTCATTTACTAGATTGAAGTTTCTATTTAGCTGGTTTGGATTGATGAGACCACCTTTTTCGTTAAGGGTGATATAATCTTTTTGTTGCTCCTTGATAATCCCTAACTTTCGCTTAATTTTAGAAGCTTCAGCTATTAGATAATAGATAAGGTCTGTTCCGATATCATCAAGGCAGACATATCGCTCTGAATCCTTCGTTTTAAGCCCTCCTTTCCCTTTTAAGGTCTGGTTGCTTCGACTATCTCTAAGATGCAGTATAGCCCGTCCGTTGTCGTTCTGAGTGATGTCCATTGGACGCAAACCAAAGACTTCTCCTCTTCTCAATCCAAAAATGGTAAGATAGGTCAGAGCGTAGAATTGTTTTGGCATAATCTCTTCTGCCTTCGCTATCCAAGTCTTAAACTCTTTGAGAGTCACTTTCTTGTTAGCAGCAGGGATATCACTCTGGCCAATAAAGACACCTTTCAAGCGATTTGAGAGCAGATTTCCATTTTTGACGGCATCATTCAGCAATGCCATGAAGCTGGAATTGAGGGTTTGAACAGTGTATCTGGTATGGTTCTGCAACTTTTCAGAGATAAAGAGTTCATACTCATTTCTATCCAAATTTTTAAGCAGGATAGAACCAAACTTTGGTTTGATATGATTCTTATAGAGATTGTCATTGAGATAGTAAGAAGTATCATTCCAGCGCCCTGTTGACAATCTCTTTTCAGAATAGATATCCCAATACTGATCGAGTGTCAGATTCGTATTGATACCTAATTCTTGTTCTTGGATTTGTTGCTCAAGCTCTACCAAGGCTGCACGAGCTTGAGGGAGAGTTGTGAAACCACTTTTACTTTTTTCTTTTTTTTACCTCGGAAGAAAAAAGAACGTCTGACATAGTAACGCTTGCCTTTTGCAGTCTCGTAGTAATAGATATTTGGGTATTTTGTTTTATTATATTTCATTGTATTCTCCTTGTTTATCGGCTTCTGGACAAGGTCTAAACATTGAGAATATTGACATCACCCCTTTCATGGTGTAAAATAGGGTATAGAAAAGAGGCCTTTTTAATGGCTGATTTTTTATAAGGGTGAGCTTCACAATCAAACTTTGGCGAGGGCGATTATGAGGCTTTTTTATTCATTTAATTTTTCAATAGCTTTCAGGGCCTGTTCTTCAGTAAACTGAGCATCTTTATCTGTCAAACTTTTAAGTATTTCTTGGTCAGTCTTACCTTCACTTCTTTCTTCTTTTGCAATATCGAGCGCTTCATTAACCCAAACATCACCAACATTCTCAACAGCATATTGAGCAGCTTTCTTTGAATATTTGTGACTCGCACTTTCTGTTAAGTACCAAAGAAGTGTTTTTTCAGAAAATGATGCTTTACTTTCGACAAGTTCTTGAGCTGTTTTAAGCGCACTTGCTTTTTCTTCGTCTGCTTTGCTTGACGTTTGTTTTGTAAGAGCATTTGAACCACCGATAGCTAAGATAGCTACCAATATCCAAAACCAAACTTTTTTATAAAAAGGTTTAGAATCTTTTTCTTTTTTCATAACATCTCCTTAAATTATATTTGCTAAATTATAATATTCCTCTTTTACCATAATTTCATTTGTCACGGTTTTTAGATTGTAGTAGGACATGAATTTGAGGTAATCAAACTCTGTAGGGTCGTCTAAGCTTTCTATCGCATCTTTTACGAGATGATGGATCATATTCCTATCAGCTTCGTTTTCACAGCGTAGGCGAGCGTTCTGGTACTCTGAGCGTGTGTGATCCTTGTGTCCTAGCTCATGCAGTAGGACTTTAACTCTCTCTTTTTTGCTGAGTTTACTCGACAGGAAAGCTGTATTGGTTTCTTTTTCGTAAAATCCAAGTTCATCAGGCATCAAATCTCCATCAAAATCGATAATACGAATCTGAAAATGACTTATAATTTCTTTTTCAGTCACTAAGCAATACCTCTAATCACCAGCTTCTTTTAGATAACCTTCAATGATAGACTGGATGATTTTTTTCTTTTCATCTGTTAATTCTCGACCGCCAAACATCATGACATTAGATGCCATTTCTTCAACATTTAGAACTTTCCCTTGCCATGTATACTCCTTGGTATCATCTGCAAGATTAGGATTTTCAGTACGACCTAATAAGTAGTCTGTACTAACACCAAAATAATCGGCTATTTCTTGTAGTCTGTCAGATTTTGGGTTACCTTTTTTTAGACTATAAAGATAATTTGTACTGTATCCTAATTTTTCTTCTAAAATATTTAAAGAAATTTTCTGTTTATCAGCCAATTCTTTAATTCTGTCGAATGCTAAGAACATTGATATTTCAACCTTTCTAAGCATTACGAAAAAATATTTTAAAATTAGTTATAAAAACTATTGACAAATCCTAAAACTAGTTTTAAAATAGTATTCGTAAGCTAAAGAGTTAGCGAACAAGACAACTAAAAAATAAAGCCTTACAAAACTGATTGGCGTCCGTTTTATATAGGTAAAACTTACTTTTAGTAGGTCTTTTCTCTATGTCTATATTCTAAAACTAGTTTTAGAATTTGTCAAGCAGTTCGCTAACTTTTTAGATAATTTTTTAAAGAAAGGGGGAGAGGAGAATGGTAGAGCCTTTCTTAATTGGCTTTGTTTTCGGTAGTTTTCTGTGCTACATTGTCGCTACTCTGATAGGTGCTGTATTGGACTTTAAACTTCAGAAGTGGCAACAACAAAGCGATAAAAGCAATCCAACCTGTAAGGATTGAAAACTGTAATTCTGTGAGAGTCAAGGTAGCGACAGCTATCACTGCAGTCGCTAAACCTACAGATGAAATGTAAGTTGTGATTTGTGTATAAACTTTATCAGGTATCAATTTTCTATTTCGTCCACATGAAATACAGTAATAAATTGAACCGAAAAATATAAAGCAAAGAATAAGAACGAATACAATAGCAAGGATTCTTTGTTCTGTAAAAGCTTTCAAGAAATCTGTTAACAGTGAATCAGAAATAGGATAGAAGGTAGTAAAAAGGTGAAATCCTACGATAACTGTCAAAATCGGAACTAGGACACCATATAAGATGATTTCCTTTAGATAGTGAAAAAATGAAGATTTCATTATTCTCCTCCAGTCGTTTTTATTTTAATTATATCAAGTTTAGAAAGGAAGAATATGAGTAAAGAACTAAAGATAATCAAGGCTAAAATTAAAACTCGTTTGATTGAGTTGGATATGACTCAAGTAGAATTGGCAAAACAAGTATCTGTAGCATCATCAGTTATTTCAGAGCTACTGAAGTATGGAAAAGGAAGTGATTATGTGAAAGAAAAAGTCGTAGATATTTTGGGTATTGAAAACCCTTGGAGAAATCACTGAGAGGTCCATATATGCAAGCGAAAATAATACTGAATTGGCAAAAGAAAAATCACCAACTTAGTCAAATGATGATCGACAGTCTTGAGGGACTAGATGTTTGGGAAACTATTTTAACACTAGGGAAAGTAAGGAAAGGAATATTATGAACAACGCAGCGCAAAAAGTAACACGGATTGATAAAGATGCCTGGGATATTGCTACAGAGCTGGCGAACAAATACGGAGTATCCATTTGTCACATCATCAGCGAGAGCGTTCGCTACTGTGCAGAAAATGCCGAGTTTAAGGAGATGGACGTTGTCGTTAAACGATTGGTAGTCGGCAGTAAGGTGCTGGAGTAGGAGGGTGGAGATGAACGAACTAGTATGGTTTTATTTCACTATCATTATCAACATACTCATTGGTTTTGCCACGTACTACGCTAGCAAAAGAGATAGAAAAAAGCGCATCAACGGGTTTAAAAAAATACAAGATGATGAGCTGGAAAGAATTAGAAAAAAATTTGATTTATGATTTTTTAGAGGTCTTTATTTAGAAAGGAATACTATGAACGAAATTTTTAATTTTCACGGGCAGGAAGTCCGTACTTTGACAATTGATGACGAGCCGTGGTTCGTTGGGAAGGATGTTGCGGATATCTTAGGATATGCGAATTCAAGAAAAGCAATTTTTGACCATGTAGATGATGATGATAAGACAGATGGGGTAACGATTCGTGACGCCATGGGTAGAAATCAAAACCCTGTCATCATCAACGAATCTGGTCTCTACTCTCTTATTTTATCCAGTAAGTTACCTCAGGCTAAGGAGTTCAAGCGCTGGGTGACTTCAGAGGTCTTGCCAGCTATTCGCAAGAAGGGCGGATTCATTCGTGAGGACTTGGACGAGGATGCCTTTATCGCTCTGTTTACTGGCCAGAAGAAATTGCGTGAGCAACAGGCGACCATGCTGGAAGATATTGACTATCTCAAGAGTGAGCAACCGATTCATCCGAGCTATGCTCAATCGCTACTGAAGAAGCGCAAGGCTAGGGTTGTGGCATGCCTGGGTGGTATTGATAGTCCAGCTTATGCGGATAAGATTTTCGCTCAGTCGGTATTTAGACAAGCTGAGATTGATTTCAAAGACCACTTCAATATCAGTCGCTATGACTTGCTACCAAAGAAATTCGCAGAAGCAGCATTGAAATATTGGATGACTTGGGAACCAAGCACCAATACTAAGATGAAAATCATGAAATTGAACTCATTTGACGAAATTTAGAAAGGGTAAAAGATGGATAATGTTCTACTTTCATTAACGGACTGGATCAAATCCATTATCAAGGACACAATCACAAGATTGGTTGAAATAGAAAAAGATAGTGACCACTATCCTGAATTGATGGATGTAGGCACTACCTGCGAATTTCTAGGAATCAACTATGACACATTTTCAAATAATTATCGTTACATGAAGGGATTTCCAAAAGAACTCCCTGGTAAAAAATGGTCAAAAAGAGCCATAAAGGAATGGCTCTCGAATCAACTATAATAACTTTACTAAAAGGCTTCTGGACAAGGTCTTAGCAAAATTATTTGACTATATTATAGCACAAAAAGAGGATAAAAAACATGAACAATTTACAAATTATCGCAGTATGTACAGTAGTTTCAGTGGTCTTGATTGAATCGCTGATGATGAATATCAAGCTTAAAATGGCCATGAGAGCGAAAAAGAAGATTCAATTTCAAGCGCCACAGGTTGAAAAAGGCTTTATCGACTTTAAAACAGGTCGACGTGTGGATATTGATCCCGTGACACGAAAAGAAACATTTGTGGATTAGCAAGGAGAAGTGATGGATGATTTCAAAATACCACCGCATGATTTAGTGGCTGAACAATCTGTTCTGGGAGCGGTATTTATCTCCCCCGACTCACTTATTACTCTAGCAGATGACTTGACTCCTGATGATTTTTACAAGCCTGCAAACAAGATTGTATTTAAAACCATGTTGTCCTTGCTTGAAAAAGGTGAGCCAATTGATGCGACAACTATGGTCTCTGCTCTTACTAATCAGGGGGATATTTCAACTATTGGGGGCATCAACTATGTTGTCGAGCTAGTAAACTCCACTCCGACATCGAAGAATGTGGAGCACTATGCAAAGCTTGTGAAAGAAAAGGCTACGCTCAGAAAGATGATAGCAAACCTATCTGACTCCCTCTCGAGTGCTTATCAGGGTGATGTGTCCATCGATGATATCATTGCAAAGACTGAAAAGTCCATGCTTGATATCAGCAATCAAAATACGGGTACTGGATTTCGTAATGTGGCTGATATCCTTGATACACACATGCAGATGGTCGAGACTCGCTCTCAGACAGATGGAGTTGTGACAGGTCTATCTACTGGATTCGTTGGACTGGACAAGATTACGACTGGTCTTCATGAGGATAATCTCATTATCCTTGCTGCCCGTCCTGCAATGGGGAAGACGGCGCTAGCTCTGAATATCGCTCAGTACATCGCTGTGAAAGAGAAAAAGCCTGTTGCTATTTTTTCACTTGAGATGGGGGCGGAAAGCTTGATTGAGCGGATGTTGGCAGCTGAAGGAATGGTAGAAGGCTATAATCTAAAAACTGGGAATCTGAGCGTAGAGGAATGGAGTAGGCTAGTGCATGCACAAGGGAATCTCTATGACGCACCTATTTTCGTTGATGATACGGCTGGTATTCGTATCTCTGAGATACGGTCAAAGGCTCGAAAACTTGCCCAGGAAATGGGAGGTCTTGGAGTCATTATCATTGACTACTTGCAACTGATCACTGGTTCAAAAGGCGAGAATCGACAGCAGGTAGTTTCTGAGATTTCTAGGGAATTGAAGATACTAGCTAAGGATTTGAAAGTACCTGTCATTGCCCTGTCACAGCTAAGCCGGGCAGTTGAGCAGAGACAAGACAAGCGTCCGATGCTGGCAGACTTGCGAGAGTCTGGTTCGATTGAGCAAGATGCAGATATTGTAGCATTCTTGTATCGTGATGCTTATTATCAAAAAGAACAAGCAGACAGTCAAGAATCGAATAATGTGACGGAGCTGATCCTGGAAAAGAATCGACATGGTAGCCTAGGGACAGTGAAGTTGTATTTTCATAAAGAATACACAAAATTTTCAAGTGTGGAGGGGTAGATGGCAGAAAGAAGAATGGTCAGCAAGACCATAATGCAAACACAAAAATTTTTAAGACTACCGCTTGAAACTCAAGCTCTGTATGTTCATTTGGTCATCAATTCAGATGATGACGGAATTGTCGAAGCATTTCCAGTCGTTAGAATGATTGGTGCCAGTGAGGATAGTTTAGGCCTATTAGTTATCAAGCAGTTTATAAAGCCACTTAATCAAGACATGGTCTATTTCATTACGGATTTCAACGAACAAAATAAAATTAGACCAGATAGACACAAGCCTAGTATACACAGGAATTTAGCTATTCAACAACTTGGATTAGAAGTTGATGGAAGTAGATTGGTTGAGCCTGGAAAGGTAGTTCTCGAGCTTACTGAAGAAGGTCAGACAGTTGACGGACAAGTGACGGACGAATGTCCGCATAGTATAGGTAAGGGTAGTATAGGTAAGGGTAGTATAGGTGAGGGTAGTATAGATAATATCCCTTACAAAGAAATTATCGATTATCTTAATTCAAAGACCGGAAAGAAATATAGAGATAATGTTCAGAAGAACAGATCTCTTATTAAGGCTAGATGGTCTGAAGGATATCGACTAGATGACTTTAAACAGGTAATTGATAATATGGTTAAAGATTGGTCAGGTACGAAGTATGCGAAATACTTGAGACCAGAAACCCTCTTTGGAACGAAGTTCGACGGTTATTTGAATCAAGGAAATGTTGTTAAACGTGAAAAGAAAACAGACGAAAGGCTAGGGTTTTAGATGAAACAGTTTAAACAATTCAAAACTAGGATAGTTCTTGATGATGTCTGTGAAATTCATGGATGCCATCTTTGGTCTGTTAAAATCCCTGTCAAGGGCAAGGTTGAGGAAATCAATCAATGTCCCGAGTGCGAGAAAGAGAATATCCGACGCTTTGAAAAGCAGCTGAATATGGAATCTGAAGTTAAAAGCAAGCTATCAGATACTTACGAGGTCTTTGCTCGAGATAGTATCGTTTCAAGCAAGCTGGCAAGCAAGTCGCTACATGACTATGAGATTCGAGTTGACATTGATGAAAATGCTATGAATTTTGTGAAGCGGTTGGAGCGTTGTTATGCGAAAGGTGAGACTGGAAATGCTATCATCACTGGGCCTTCTGGTGTTGGTAAGAGTCATCTGACCTATGGCTTTGCTAGATTTCTCAATGAGCAATTTAAGTCTTATGATGAACCTAAAAGCGTGCTCTTTGTGTCTGTTGTGGCTTTGTTTGATAAGATTCGAGAAAGCTTTGAGTTTGACAATGGATTTTCAGAAGCGAAGATGGTCAAGCTACTGTCTGAAGTTGATTTTCTCTTCCTGGATGACCTTGGGAAAGAGAGTCGCAAGGCTGACACGAAGCGGAATGAGTGGGCGCATCAGATATTGTTCAAGATTCTGGATAATCGGACCGATACGATTATCAACACGAATCTGTCTAGTGAAGAGATTAAAGAACTTTACTCGGACGATTTCGGGAATGGTGCTTTATCAAGTCGCATCTTTGAAGGAGCAACTGGTAGATGCTTTGTGTATCCAGCTGGGATGAAGGATAGGAGGTATTGATTATCAAAAAAATGGTAGTCTGGGCACTCTTTGATAGCGGGAATGGTTCTTACTTCAATGGCGCTAACTCTCTGAATAGTTCGGGGGGGCGAATATTGAAATCTATTCAATCGGAATGGATATAGAAAACAAGAACAATCATTTCATAAATCTGGACCTTGCAGATTACAAGCGCTTATTTGGAGATAACACGCTCTTTGACGTGTTAGACAAATTACCAAAACCTGACCTTGTAATAGCTAGTCCGCCATGTGAATCATGGTCAAATGCTTCTGCAATGGAAAATGGGAATGCGTGTTGGAAACGCAATGATGTGTCTGATAGCTTGTTTGCTCCACAAGTAAGACCTTCACCGTTCACGATCAGGGCAAATCAGGATTACGAGTCAGCCTATATAAATTATCAGTACGACAGGCAATTTTTAAAAAGGGTCAATGGCGAGCTGACAGCTTTCAACACAATAGAAATCATAAAAAGATACAGACCACAATTTTGGGTTATTGAGAATCCAGCTGCTGACAGACTGTGGCCCTACATTGAGGATATTATTGGATTCAGAATTCCATACAAAAACCTAGCTAGATACAATAATTATGATTATCCTTTACAAAAACGGACGATTTTTGGAAGCAATATTGAACTTAATCTAAAAAATAAAATTATCAAGCAAGACATAGAGTGGAAGAATTTCTCAAAATCATACAACGAGAGATCTAATATACCTAAAAAATTGGTGTCAGAAATTTTTGAAAAAATCTACAAGGAGTTTTGCAAAGATGATTGAGCTCTATTTTGTCTACAATGGACACTGCAAGTTTTATCTTGGAAGTTTCAACAATGTAGATGAACTTATCGAACGGATGAAAGACCATCAGTGGGCTTTCTCAGGTATTACCAGACCAAAATTCAAGAAACACATCGGTAAAGACGATGTGAGGTTTGATTATGGTGCGATAGATTGCTATTACTTAGCGACAAAATCAACGTGCCGCGAACCACGTTAAAAGCGAGCTAGAATATGCGTCAGACTTGGACGAATGGCGTATAAAGAATTTGCTAGCTCTTGTGCCTTTGAGCCATGAGGGACAAGAGCTGGATTTTTAGTAATCAGGTTAAAACATGAAATACAGTAAACAAACAATGATTGACGGATTGAAACACTCAATCGAGAAAACGGAGAAGGAAATTGAAGAGTATTCGAAGCCGTGCGATAGACGAGTCGCACAAGGTCGCACTGCTCATCTTGAATTTTTGAAGAAAAAATTGAAGAAAATGAAAGCGCAGTTGGAGGAATTGGAAAATGAATAAGCAGGAATTGATTGAGAAAATTGGAAATTTAGATAAATTGTATGGAGAAAAGTTTTATGTTGCTTTGGACGATGTTTTGGATTTAGTGAAACAACTAGACGAACCAGAAGCAGGTCACGCAGATGAAGCTCCACGCTACGTCAAGAACGTACTAGCACGATTGCGAGAATTGCCATTGCATGACCGTGAAGTTTGGTTAAAGGCAATCATGAGTGAATTTGAACAGGATTTCAGTCATGCAAAATGGCGCGAGGGTTATGAACAAGGTAAAGTTGAGGGCATGGTTGAACGTGAAAAAGTCACAGTTCCGCAGTTTGTGGCGGATTTTATAACAGAACAGAAAAAACTGGGGTATACATTGTCCTACTCAATAGACGCAAGTATGTCTGACAGAGTTGCAGAATGGTATTGGGACAATTCCGAAGTTTTCGCACTAGCTTGGATATTAGGCTACGAGGTCGAGAAGAGATATATTGTAACTCTGAAATCAAGCGGACAAAAGTTGTACTATCACACGGAAGATGAAGATTATATTTTCTCTAGCTATGATGGAGTATTCTACTCAGGATATCATACTAAAACTGACCTAGAAGAAAATGGTATGAGTTGGATATTCGATTGTGAGGGTGTGAAAGTTCAGGAGGTGGAGTGATGAATAATGAAGTCTTTGAAGAATTGAAAAAGCTTATGAGTTATTTTCCTGACTCATTTATAAACAGACAATTAGAACTCATTCTCATTCCAAAAACAAACACATACTTTTCTTTAAGAGATTGTTTGACAAAGAAGGATGTCATTTCAAATGTCTTGATGTATTGCACTAGAGATATTACTAAAGCTATGCCTTATCAACAACAGAAAAGAAACATTGACTTCTATGTAGTTAATAGAACACGCTTAGAAAAATATTTAGGGTTAAGTATTAATGTAAATGTGGTTTATCATTGTTTAGGGAATGGAATTAATAAAGAACTTACACACAGATTTATTGATAGTGGCTTCAATATGGACATGTTATTGAAAGAGATTGAGGAGTCGGGTAAATGAGTTATGATTTGGAAATTTTAGGAAGAATAGAAAGCGGAGATTATATTTGCATAGATGAACCTGAAAATAGTTCTCCGACTTACAATCTTGGAAGGATGTTCAGGATCGCTATGGATTGGGATTTCAAACAGGGTACTATCTACAATGTTGCTCAGATTTTTGAAAACATTCAACGTGGTATCTCAGAATTGGAACAGCATCCTGAAAAGTATGTGCAGTATGAACCTGAGAACAAATGGGGGACTGTTAGCAGTGCGTTAGAAGATTTGAGGTCATTGAGAGATTGTATTTTAAGACAAGATATCGATACAAAATACTTATATGTGAGGTGGTAACATGGAACGACCTGAACGATACCCATCTGGATACTTCATTCCTGAACTGATTGAAGATGAAGATATTATTTTTAACAAAGATAGCGAATATCACAAGCAGAAGAAAAAAGAAAAGAAAAATCCTATTTTCAAAAGAAATAAGCCCAAAAATAGATGGGCGCTTTGAGGAGGTAACAGAATGACAAGAAAAAACTATATTATTTTTATCAGACATCTAAAGAAAATAAAAGATTTAGTAGATTTTTATGAATACATTGCAGACTCAAGAGTTTGTGCAATTGCTATTTATTTATTCTTAATCGTATGCTCACCTTTTATTGCTTTGTTATTTCCAATTGCGTACATAGAGCGTTGTTTTCATAATAAAAGATTTATTAGGAAATGCGTTGAATATGATTGGTATTCAAAGGAATATCTTGAAGAGGTTGTTGATATCAGAAAAGATGATATCAAGGAGGTTGAGTGATGTCGTTTTACGGTGGAGATTATATCGATTATTGCGAGTATTGTGATGATAGATACAGTGGAATATTTAAACTCAAAGAAAATGAGAATGTTTTAGATGGATTTGATAGATGGTTGAAAGAACACGGAAGGAAGGTCGAAGATTGAAACGATTCATCGTAATCTGGATTCTGCTATCAGCTGGATTGAACACCTGGCAGATGGACAGGATTCGAGATTTAGAAGAGAAGAAGCCTATGGTTATCTATAAAGCTGATAACTCAGGCGCAGAAATATTCGGTAAAGTCCTTGAAAAAGGCCGACATGGCAAGTTGTACACAATCACAATTCGTGATTACGGGGTGTTCGTGGTCACGAAGGACATGTACGATAAAATAAAAATTGGAGATGAGGTGAAAATTTAGATGGAAGAAAAAGAGTTAGAAGAACTTGCTTTTGTTTTTCAAGTAGGGCAGCTCGTTTTGCACACAGCAAAGTCAATTATTAAAGATGAGAATTTGTTAGGAAGTAACGGGATGTTCGCTATTGACGGGCACAAGTTCGAGATAAAGATATCAGAGGTATCTGAAAAGGGGGATGATAAAGTGAAAGTTGGGGATGAGGTGAGATTATGACGTTCGTTGAACACAATAACCGTCAGAAAGCTAATAAATTCGCTGAGTATGTGACAGGAAAGTCTTTACGAGAATACTTAGCAAACAAAGTAAAACAATATTGCGGTGAGAATATATCTGTCTTTGATGGTGCTGCAGGTTCTGGGCAGTTGGAGCAGTTTATTAGTATGACTGATTTTCATGCGGTAGAAATTCAGCATGAAAGTTGCGAAGCATTGAAGACAAATTTTCCTCATGCAATCGTGAATAATCAGAGTTTTTTCACTTATCAGTCAGATATACAAGTTGATGCAATTGCAATGAATCCGCCTTATTCTATGAAATTGAAAGATTTACCAGAAGAAGATCAACAAGCCATTAAAGAATTGTACCCGTGGAAAAAGTCGGGTGTTGTTGATGATATTTTCCTGTTGAAGTCAATGACTTACACAAAACGCTACGGATTCTATATCATGTTCCCTGGGATTGCTTACCGTCAATCTGAGAAGAAAATGAGAGAGCTAATAGGGAATAACCTTGTTGAATTAAATGTGATTCAAAATGGATTTGAAGATACATCTATCAACGTGATTTTCTTAGTCATTGACAAAGAAAAAAATAGCCCTGAAATTTCAAAAGAGATATATGACTGTAAGACCAAAAAGGTCGAATATGAAGAATCTGATACGTTAGATTCAGATTTTAGATGGGTAGCACCCAGCAAACCAGTAGAGAAGGAAGAAATAGACATCGACCAGGTAAATGCAGAGCTAGACCAAATGGTAATTAATCACCTTGAAAAACATCTAGCTAGTCAATTGATTTTGATCCAGCTTTTTAATGCGGATATTGATTTAAAATCTTTCATAACAAAATGTCATAAGGTTTTAGACGATTACTTGTTGATGTACAATTTTGCAGTAGGATTAGAATGAAGCCAGACAATATAACAAAGTATGGATTACTAGACGTTTGTGACTTAATTCCAGGTAAGCGTGGTAAAGTTAGCGAAGGTGCATATTATATTTATGGAGCCGGAAAAAATACAAAAGGTACGACAGATAAATTCAATTGTGAAAGCGATACAATCCGCTTAACTCGTAAGGGTACGGTTGGTGCTGTTTATTTTCATCGAGATCCATTTTGGATGGACGATGATAGTTTCAGAATTGAGCCGAAAGAAATGATAGATAAGCGATATTTATTTCACTGGTTGTTGATGAAGCGTGAAGAGATAGAGCGTTGTGCAGACGGAGACAATCAGCCGGGCTTATCGATAGCTAGATTGTCAAAGATAAAGATTGACGTCCCTGATATGGAATACCAGTTAAAAGTTGTTAAGTTGTTAGACGAAATGAGTGCAGGTTTGGAATTTTTTATAGGCAATATCACACAAATTAAAATGTTAGAAGGTAAGGTTTTGAGTTACTACAATGAAAAAATTGGAACAGCTTTGGAAGGAGAAACAGATGGATAACAAGCTAGATTGTGAAGATTGTAAGCAAGTTTTTCTTTTGGAAGAAAAGTTAGATTATGATTGTGTATTTCAAAATGGTATTTGTAGTAAATGCTTAGTCAAAAGAGTAGAAAGGGGGCTTGAATGGTAGTTGACGATAAATGGAATCGCGATTGGGCTTTGTATTCAGGAGACAAGTTTATCACAATAGGAACATTGTATGAGATAAGTGAATACACTGGTATTAGCTTAGACTCCTTAAAGATTTACTCAAGAAAATATCACAAAACACATTTTCCAAAGGGGAGAGCTTTGATAAGAATAGAAGATGAGGAGGATTATGGAGGATAAAGATGCCAAATTTTGCGGAAGGAACAATTAAACTAAGAGGACGTGCAGAAAATATTAAATCGGCTTTGAAATATATGTTTGGAGCTGTTGAAAACATCACAATCGAAGAAGATACAGACGGTGAGATAATCACTTTTACTACAACGGACTCTTATTTTTATATCAATGGCACAAAACGTGCTTTTATCAACGGTAAAAGTTTTGAAATTAATCTTGATGATGATTTTCTTATCATCGAGCTTAATAATTTTATGCAGGCATGGCGCGCTATCCCAGAAAATTACATAGAAATCTCTGAAAAATTTAATGTTGACATTAAAATCTTTACATTTGAACAGGGCTTAGAATTCACTCAAGAAATCGAAATTTCAAAAGGGAAAATTTTAAAAGACATTACATTGAAGTATGATAATTATAGATGGGAAGTCGCATTTAGCAATTTAGGGGGATGAACAGAAGGAGGATTTGGTATGATACCAAGATTTAGAGCGTGGATGAAGTCGTTGAAATGGATGTGCGATGTTACTAACATTTTATTCGATAGCAAGTTATTAGATATCTGTCACCAGGGAGATACCGAAAGGTATACAGAAATGTCAGTTGAATTTGATGAAATCGAACTTATGCAATCAACAGGACTCGAAGATGATTCTGGGAAGGAAATTTTTGAAGGAGATGTCATCCTTTGGACTTATTGGGATGAATTTGAAGATAGTGGCAGAGCAAAAATTGTCTTTGATAAAGGTATGTTTAAGTTGTTAGATATACACACAGAAAAAGAGGTCTGGGATAGTCTATTTGACTGTATTGAAAACTGTAATGTATACCTTCAAGGAAATATCTACGAAAATCCAGAACTTTTGGAGGATATGGAATGAGACCTTGTAAATATCCATATTCGGGTTTTCAAAACACAAACAGCAAACAAGACAGACTTGGTCTGATTGAGGTTATAAAATACGAAACAATTAATGTATCAATTGTAATTAGGGAAGGGGATAATAGTGAGATATTAGCAAAATGTGTAATTCGCGCTTATGGCGAAACATTATCATTTATAGCAACATTGCCAGTAAAAGAAACTAGGTTTTCGAAACAAAAGCAAGCATTATTTAAAATCAGGCTTTATCAAAGAATTGAAAAAATGGGGAGCGATAAGCTTTTAGAAATCAATCGTTTCATTTGGTCGAACATTTGTCTAGAAGAATTTAACAAAGTAAATCTTTAGGAAGGAGGGTAAGGTTTGGCAATAGACATCAAAAAAAGACTGAAGGCTTTGCCTTATATTGATATCAAAGCGAAGTCAAAGCACCAGGAAATCATCAGTTTGAAGTCAGGTATTTTACGAGGGCAACAGTTCGACAGCATGCCGAAATCAAAAAGCAATAAGAATCAAACTGAAGAACTGAATGTGTTGATTATTGACAAGTCAGATCAGCTGTATGAAGAAATCAAACAGATGTACCATGAACGTGATGAACTCGTTCAAGCGATTGAGTCACTTGATGATCCAGTGGAAAATATCGTGATGCGCTTACTGTATATTGACGGACTTTCTTGGAAAGAGGTTCAAATCAAATTAAATTGCAGTCTTGCAACTATCCAGCGTACAAAACACAAAGCGTTGCTAAAATTATCTAAAATATATGATAAGAATGATAGCAAATGATGATTTTAATGTGGTAAATTAGTATCATGAAGAATAGCAGAGAGAACCTCTGCTTTTTTTGTGCATTAAAAAAGGAGGTGAGGATATGTGGTAGTTGTTGAACCAATCAGAAATAGAGACGATGTTCAGCTTATGATTGAATGGCTGACGTTGCATAGCGCAGTCAAAGAGTCAGATAGACAACGTAACCTCATGCTCTTCCTTTCTGGTGTTAATCTGGGATTTCGTATTGGCGATATCGTTAAATTAAAAGTAAAACATGTCAAAGGTTGGCATGTCCAGATCGTCGATGAAAAGACAGACAAGCCAACCAAACGAAAGATGCCAAAGAAATTCAAGAATGCAATGAGGCAGTACATCAAAGATAAGAAAGATGAAGACTTCCTCTTTCCAAGCCGAAACGGAAAGCATCAGCATATAAAACCTAACACAGCTTACAAGATCATAAAGAAAGCTGCTGAAGAAGTTGGCCTAGAAAACATAGCTACTCACTCGATGAGAAAGACCTTTGGCTTATTCATGTACGAGCAAACAAAGGATGTCGCTCTGATAATGGACCTACTGAACCATTCAAGTCAGAGTATTTCATTACGATATATAGGCAAAAACCAAGATTCACAAGACAGAGCCATGACAAAGTTTCAAGGCTTTTAATTTTTTTATTTTGATATCAATTCATTGTTTTGAGGTTATGATGATTTCATTTCATACATGCGAGATAAACGCTTGGTAAATCTGAGTTAAAACTTATGTAGCGAATTCATTAGAATATGTAAAACAAGGAATTGAGAGAGTGAAAACAAAGGAGTTTACATAGTTATGAAAGGTATTTTTAAAAGACTATTTAATAAAACAACCAATAGACAAAAACCATTAGGAAAAATTGTAGTTGGGGTCGAAATTGAAAATCTCTCAGAATTAAAAGAGTTAACTCAAGAATGTTGTAAAGCGATTGAACACTTGAACAATTGCATTGACAAACTAAATAAATTCGAGCTTAAAGCATCAACATCGATAATAAATGATTGAAGTTTCAACAAGAGCAGACCGAACAGAGTTTTATAATTCTGGTGAATGGAGAGGACTTCGCAAGCTTGCACTCGAACGTGATCACAACGAATGTGTTTGGTGTAGAGAAGAAGGCAAAGTTACAACAGACAACCTAGAAGTTGACCACATCAAAGAGCTAGAGTTCTATCCAGAGTTCGCTCTTGATCTCGACAACCTAAGAACTCTTTGCAAGGAATGTCACAACAAACGTCACGGCCGTTTTCAATTTCGAAAATCAAAAAAATTGATTGAGAAAAATTTCAGAACAGATGAATTTTGGGGATGACAACACCCCCCGGTCAAAAAAATCCAGTGTTTTTAAGGTTTTGGGAACCGGTGGGAGGGGTTAACTGTCCAAATTTTTAACAAAAAATTAAAGGGGGTGGGGGGTAATGGAAGAATACTCAGAAAAAAATATAAAAGAATTAGAAAATCAGCTACTTTCTAAAATCGGATATTTTAGTCCTAGAAAAAAGGATGCGATCCAGTACGAAAAAGTGAATCGTTATCTTTATCTCGTCAGACTGCTCTATGAGCTGAAAGCCAAACTTCATGAAGACGGATTGGTCATCACTGTTCACAATGGGCAGCAGAGATTCCAAAAAGCGAATTCTCTCATCAAGGAAATCAACACAACAAGCAATCAGCTCTTGGCGATTGAGCGGTCGTTTGATTTTGAGGTGGAAAATTCTCCTGTTGAGAAATCTACGTCTGGAAGTGATCTGTTATGATTTCTCATCCGTTGGTTGATGAATATATCAAAATGGCCGATCGTGGAGAAATTGCCGTCAACGAAGAAAGAAAGTTACTGTTTAAAATCATCAAGGAGAAAATCTATCCTCGTGATGATTTATATTTTGATAATGACTTGATTGACAAGTTCATTCGGTTTACGGAAAAGAACTTTTTCCCTCTGGCTAAGTACCAGCTTTTTTTGACTCCGTTCATTTTTCTTTTTCGGAAGGAGGATGGGGAGCCACACTTTGACGAGTATCTATACACTCTTGCTCGTGGAGGTGGTAAGAATGGTTTTATGTCTGCCAGATCCTCATTTTTTATCAGTCCTATCTACCCTATCAGAGATTATGATGTGACTATCACTGCTAACTCTGAGAAACAAGGGAAGGTATCTTTTGAGGAAGTCTATGAGACTATCCAAAGGCGTGGTCTTGAGGACCATTTCTATCTAACTAAAATGTCTATCACAGGTCGAGCGAACAACTCGGTCTTTTCTTTTCGGACGAATAATCCGAAGACCATGGACTCTGCTCGCGATGGCTGTCTAGAGTTTGATGAGATTCACCAGTTTGAAGATGATAAGGCTGTGAAGATCCAAAGGTCCGGTCTTGGTAAGATTGCTCATGCTCGGACTTTCTACAACGGTACGAATGGATATGTGCGTGAGGGATTTTACGACAAGCTGATAGAGAAGTCTATGCAAATATTGAATGGAGAGGTTGATGATTTTAGGCTATTCCCTTTCATCTGCAAGCTAGACAATGCGGATGAAGTGGACGACATGAAGAACTGGCCAAAGGCGAATCCGATGTTGGATGAAAGCACTCCTTACGCTAAGAGGTTGCTTGCAAGAACCAAGGCTGACTATGATGACCTTGAGCTGGAACCGTCTGGCCGTCAGGAGTTCATGACAAAACGGATGAATCTTCCTGAAGCGGACCTTGAGAAAGATGTAACCTCTCGAGAAAAGCTAGTTGCTTGTTTGCGGTCTCCTGGTATCGACTTGAAAGGTCGGTCATGTGTGGCTGGGTTTGACTATGCAAGCATCCGAGACTTTGCAAGCGTTGGTTTGCTATTTAAGAATGGGGATGAGTTTATCTGGAAGCAACATTCATTTGCTCGCAAAGCATTCTTGAAAGCTTTCAAGTTAAAAGCTCCTATCCAGGAATGGGCAGAAAGAGGCCTGTTTACGATTGTGGACGGTCCTAGTATTGATCCACGACTTTTGATTGCGAAGCTGGAAGAATGGAGAAATCTTTATCAGATTGAGCTTGTATGCGCCGATGGTTTCAGAATGGACTTATTGAAGCCATTGCTAGAAGATGCTGGATTTGAATATGAGTTCCTACGGAATCCTGGGGCGATTCAATCTAAGGTTGCGCCAATTATCGAAGATGGATTTGCAAATGAGCGTTTTATCTTTGAGGGTGACAACTCTATGATTTGGTATACGGATAATACCTACGTCAAAGAGGACAAGGATGGTAATAAGCGTTTCTTGAAGAAAGAACCTGTTAGAAGAAAGACAGATGGATTTCATGCTTTGATAGCTGCTCTCTACAAGCGTGAGATAGTGCAAGAGTCGAATGTCGGGGAATTCCTTGACATGATTGATAGTTGGGATTTTTAATCTAAGCATAAATTTTGGGTGGGTGGTCGGCAGAAAATGAAAGAAAGGAGGAAGTGCATTGGGGTTACTGAATTTATTTAAGCGTGAAGTGCCAGAGGTTGGGTTTGAGTTCGAGGATCTTGAGCGGATGTTTGGAAATCTGCAACTCAAAAGCTTAGCGATTGATAAGTCAGCCGAGTTCATCGCTCGAATTTTTGCTAAGTCAGAATTTAAGTATCAAGAAAATGGTAAGGCTAAGTCTTCTGATTGGGACTACTTGCTGAATGTAAGGCCGAACAAGAATGAATCTGCGTCAGAGTTTTGGCAAAAGGTCGTATACAGGTTGATTACTAAGAATGAGGTCCTAATCTTTCTTACAACTGATGATCAGTTGCTTGTTGCTGACTCTTATACACGGACTAAATATGCTGTTTATGATGATGTGTTTGAGTTTGTAACTTGTAGAGGTTTCACGTTTGAGAAGCGTTTTCGGATGAGTGAAGTCATTTTCTTACAGTACAACAATAATCGACTGCAAGATTATATTTCTGACTTATTTGCTGATTACGAGAAGTTGCACACTCGTTTGGTCGAGGCCTTGGCTAGGAATAATCAAATCAGAGGAACTCTCAAAACAAAAAACAATGGGAGTTTTAATGAGCAGATGCGTGATAAACTCCAATCATATGCTGATGGTCTCTTTAAATCATTTAGCACCAAGACGATTGCCATTGTTCCAGCTCAAGATGGAATGGAATATTCTGAGCATACGAATACAACAGGAACTTCAAATATTTCTGTTGATGAGTTGAAGAAACTTCGTCGGCAATTTGATGATGAGGTCGCTGACGTCTTAGGGATTCCAACTGCTTTAATCCATGGCGACATGGCCAATCTGGAAAATAGCCAAAAAATGTTTAATAGTTATTGCTACCAATCACTTGTTAAGAAAATGAGTGATGGGCTTAATTTCGCCTTGGTATCAAGACGGGAATACGAGCGCAATAATCTATTTGTAATCATCGGCGAAGGTCAGAGAGATAAGTTTGCACTTGCTGGAAGCATTGATAAGCTTATTTCTTCTGGGGCAATGACTCGAAACGAGGTGCGCTCTGAACTTGGCTTAGAATCTGTCCCTGGTGGCGATAAATTCCTCATCACTAAAAACTATCAACTTGGTGAACAGTTAGAGAAAGGAGGTGAGAAAGAAGATGAAAGTAATTCCGATTAAGGGTACGATTGTATCAAACAATGACAGATGGCTTTACGACTGGCTTGAGTGGGATGCAACCGCTCCAAAAGATGTCGTCCTTCCTGAAAGTGGTGAACCGATTGAAGTTCATATCAATTCTGGAGGAGGGGATGTTTATGCTGGTAGTGAAATCTATACTGCTCTACGCTCATATCCTGGTGACGTGACCGTGAAGATTGTTGGTATTGCAGCAAGCGCAGCGAGCGTGATTGCAATGGCAGGCGACACGGTTGAAATCAGTCCGACTGCCCAAATCATGATCCACAATGTCTCAACGCAAGTGAACGGAGACCATAATGCCTTGCTTCATGAGGCCGGTGTGCTAGAAGGGTTTAACAAGTCTATTGCTAGCGCTTATGTTCATAAGACTGGAAAGGCTCTTGATGACTTGCTTGACTTGATGAACAAGACTACCTGGTTTGACGCTGAGTCAGCTTTGAATCATGGATTTGTAGACAAGATTATGTTTACAAATGAAGTTGCTCCGACTCTGGTAGCGAGTGAAACTCCTATGATCCCAAGTGATTTTATCGAAAAAATGAGGTCAGCAATGACACCAGATATCGATAAAATCGCAGAACTGGTAGCTGAAAAGCTAGAAGCTAAACTACCAGATATACAAATCGACAAAGAGGCTTTCGAAAATAGCGAATTTCTACAGAAGAAATTCAATTTTCCAGAAAGTCCAGAAAATAACACAGACAAGGCTGTACCTAAAGGGTTCGGTCTTTTTATGTTTTAAGAAAGGAAAAAACAGAATGACAATGCAATTATCTAACCAATTTGAAAAACAACGTCAGGCATTTTTGGATGCCGTTGCAAATGGTGCACCTCAAGAAGAACAAGCGAAGCTATACAATGACATGATCGAGTCCATGACCAATGAAATGATGGCTCAAGCTCGTGATGCTGCCCGTGAAGAAGTTTCAACCTTAAATCCATACGATGCTAAGCTGACCGCTGAAGCTCGTGAGTTTTTCAATAACATTGAAAAATCCGCACCTAAGGGAGTTGAAAAACTCTTCCCACAAGAAACAATCGACCGTATCTTTGAAGATATGGTTATGGCACGTCCACTCCTTCAGCATATCGGCCTTAAAAATGCTGGTATCCGTTTGAAATTCCTTAAATCAGAGCAAACTGGTCAAGCTGTTTGGGGCAAAATCAATTCAGAAATCCAAGGACAACTTAAACAAGAATTCAACGATGAAGAAGCAATTCAACACAAGTTGACTGCTTTCGTTGTAATTCCAAAAGATGCCGAAAAATTTGGTCCAGCTTGGTTGCAAAAATTTGTTTCTGCACAAATTACAGAAGCCTTTGCCGCTGCCCTTGAAGCTGCTTTCTTGAACGGTGACGGCGACAATAAACCTATCGGGCTCTCTCGTACTCTTAAAGGGACTGTTGCAGACGAAAAGACAACCTATGCTGAAAAAGAAGCGCAAGCTACTAAGTTGACTTTTGCTGACTCAGCAACCGTAGTCAAAGAATTGACAAATGTTTACAAACATCACTCTGTAAAAGCGGACGGAACAACTCCAGTTGCAGTAGAAGGCAACCTTGTGATGGTTGTTAACCCAGCTGATGCTTGGGATGTGAAGAAACAATACACTTCGTTGAATGCTCAAGGAGTTTATATCACTGCGATGCCATTTAACCTTATCTTGGTTGAATCCGTGGCGCAGACAGCTGGTAAAGTCACTACATTTGTCAAAGGTCGTTATGATGCCTTTGTCGGTGGCGGTATTTCATTCGGTCGCTATACAGAAACCTATGCTTTGGAAGATTTGAACCTCTACACTGCTAAGCAATTTGCTTATGGTAAGGCTCACGATGAAAAGACTGCAGCAGTCTGGACTCTACAACTTCCCCAAGCCTAATCTAGGAGTTGAGCCATGACTCCAGAAGAACAACTTCATCCACTCCTTAAATCTTTTAAGGAGCGGATGAGGATTTTTCATACTGGAGAGGATAACAACCTCTCTAAAATGTTGGAAAGTTCTGAGTCAGTCATTCTCAGTCTGGTCGGTAGCAAGGACTCTACTGATCCACGAGTGAGAGAGCTTATTCTAGAACGTGCTCGATATGTCTACAATGACCAAGTTGAATTTTTCTACGGAAACTTTCAAGGAGATTTGATGGCATTATCACTAGAAAATTACAAATTGGAGGAAAAACATGATTAAGGTTTTAAAAGGTTTCTATGACCTCAAAGAAGGGGTATTTCGCTCTGTTGGCCAAGAATTTGAAGCGACAAAAGAGCGCTTTGATGAAATCAATGGGGCGCTTCCTGGCTTTGTTGAATGGGAAGACAAACAATCAGAAGTAACAATGTCTGATGTCCTATCAGACTAATCGCCCTAGCTATCGATATAAAAAGCCTGAGGCTCAAAATGGAGACTTGAGAACCCCCTTGACTTTCTATACTTCTAAAGTCGAGGAGGGGCTTCATGGTCGTGATGTGTCTCATGAGAAGGCTTTTTTTACGATGGGCCAAGTTTACTCCCCTAGCTTTAAAGACATCGAGATTGCAACTGGTAAGTCTATGCAAGCTAAGATGACTTTGAAAATTCGAGATCCTTTGTCTGATTATCAGCCTAAGAATGAGCATTTTGTCGAAGTTGGCGATATTCGTCTAGGTGGCAAGAAATGGCAAATTATCGATGTTCGTCCTGATTTCGATAATCGGGATTTTTTGATAGTCATTATCGGTGGTGGTCAAGATGTCTAGTGGAGCAGAATTGAGAGGTTTCGACTATGTTTTGAGAAACATTGAGCTACATCTTGGTAATAACAAGGTCAAACGTGCTACGAGTCGAGCCTTGAAGGCAGTCGCAAACGAGACTCTAGAAGAGTTCAAAGGTGCTCTGCAGGTCTACAAAGATACTGGAGAAACTATCGAAAGCGCTACTGCTGGACGTGTGACTGGCCTTGCTGCTGGTGTTCCTGTTGTGAAAATTGGTTTTGGTGAGGGTTCTCGCTGGCGTTTGGTTCACTTGAATGAGTTTGGATATGGCAAGAATCCACATCCAAGAGGGTTCGGTGTCATCAGACGGTTTTCAGAGACTCATGCTAAAACATACAAATACAGAATCGCTAGTCATTTGAAGACGGAGGGGTTTTAGATGGTTAAAGATAAGTTCAATGAACTCTATGAGGCTTTGAAAAAAGATGAGTCTTTAGCTGGAATTAGTATCAAATCTTTTAAACGCCCTGACTCGTTACCAAATAATGAGCCAAGTATCGTTATCAAGCCAGTCGGTCCGCCGATGCAGGCGGTTCATGGTAGTAATACGAGTCTGGCTAAGACATTTCTCTATCAGGTCAATGTAGAGTCTGTTGACTATATGGAGTGCAAAGTACTCCAAAGAAAAATTGAAAAGATTATGGAAGACCAGGGATTTTATCAAACCAGTGGTGGTTTAGATGAATGGATTCCAGAAATTAAACGCTATGTAGATGCTCGGACCTACAAAGGTCGGAGTGGTCTATACGAAGAATACTAAAATAAAGAAAGAGGTGCTATAAATGGCATTAGTTGGTTTTAAACGCATGACAATTCGTGTGTTGGATGGGGAAGCTACTCCAACACTTGGGAAAAACCTTTTCGTGGTAGAAGGTAAAACCGGTGAGGGTGCGACTCGTACCGCTAAGATTACAGGGCTTTCAAGTGAACCTGTTAAAACTTACGGAAGCGATGTCGCTTATTTCACATCAAAACGTGGTGTAGGCGATGTGAAGATGGAAATGACAGCAGTTGACATTCCTCACATGGTCCTTGCAAAAATCCTTGGACATGCAGTTAAGGACGAAATCATTTATATTGGTGAGGATAGCGATGCTCCACTTTGTTCAGTTATGCTTGAATCTAAAACAGCAAACGGCACGAAAGCGCAAGTCGGTTTCTTCAAAGGTAGCTTCTCAATGGATGCTGAAGAACTTGAAACTCAGAAAGAGAAGCAAGAGGAGCTTCCAGACGATAACTTGAGTTTTTCAGCTATCGCAAGTGATGATGAAGAAACCAAAGGTAATTACTATGGTAAGTACATTGGTAATGACGAAGAAAAAATCAAGAAACTCAAAGGTCAATTTAAAATGGTTGCTGCAGGGTAGGAAGAGGGCGCAAGCTCTCTTCTTATCTTTTTTCTAGAAAGGAAAGTATATGGCTAAGGTTAAATTTTTAATTAAAAATGAAAAGGGTCAAGATGTTCAAAAGACTAGTAAGGAAATTACTACTAAGGACTATCGTGACTACCTGATCCTCAATGAAGCACTATCATCTGATGTGTCAGAGGTAGAGAAACTAGACAAGCAATTGGAATTTATCGCCTCATTGTTTGAAGATTTGGAAGTGGAAGAACTTTTGAAATTCACAGATATGGCGGATATTTTTGCGGTATTTGCAGACATCTACTCTCATTTGGTGGGTGATGTTGACCCAAAGGAGAAAAAATAAAGCCAAGTGAAGCGCTAAAACGGTTTTATGGATTTGTCAAGCAAGCTACTGAGGGACCATATGGCATGAGTATCCGTGATGTCATGGATACTAGCTGGGAGGATCTGATGGGCGTTCTTGGTGAAACTGAATCTGCTAAAGCTGAGGAAGTCATGGATCTTGCTGACTTTCTAGAAACGATTTAAAAAGGAGGATTTGAATGGCAGGTGGAACGCCGTTAGGTCAAATGTATATCGAGCTAGGGCTGGACGTGTCGAAGTTCAATCCTACTCTAAATGGCGCTAAGAATGCGGTTAAATACTTTCAAAGCAATGTAAAGGCGTTAGACAGCTCCCTTAAAAACAATGGGAAAAACACAGACTTACTTCAAGCTAAGTACAAGACACTTGGCCAAGCGATTGAAGCGCAAAGAAAAGTCTTGGACCAGATGAAGAAAAGTTTTGATACTCTCGAACCTGGTACGGCTAAATTCGACAAGGCTGCTGCTGAAATTGAACGTGAGAATGCTAAGTTGGCAGCTATGGAAGGTCAACTCCGTAACGTGCAACAAGCTTTGATTGCTGTTGGTAAAGAGAATAGCTTTGCGAATCGTATCAATAAATACGGGGACAGCTTTATCAAAAGTGGTAAAAAAATAAAAACTTTTGGCGAAGAAGTTTCAAAAACTGGGAGAGAATTAACTACAGGGCTAACTGCTCCCTTAGTTGCAAGTGTAGGTTTAATCACTAAAGCAGCTGTCGACTATGAATCTGCTTTTGCAGGTGTGAAGAAGACAGTAGATGAGACTGCAACCGTATCCTACAAGAACTTATCTGACGGCATTCGTCAGATGGCTAAAGAATTGCCAGCTAGTGCTGTTGAAATCGCAAATGTCGCAGAAGTTGCTGGTCAGTTAGGTATCAAGGCGGAAGATATTCTTACATTCTCCCGTACTATGATTGATATGGGAGAATCAACGAATTTGAGTGCTGAGGATGCTGCGACCGCTATCGCTAAGATTGCGAATATCCTTGGTTTGACATCAGACGAATACAAACGATTTGGATCATCTGTTGTTGACTTAGGTAACAACTTTGCTACTACCGAGCGTGATATCATTGAGATGACAAACCGTTTGGCGGCTGGTGGTAAGCTGGCTGGTCTAACTGCTCCAGATATCCTTGGTCTTGCTACTGCGATGAGTTCGGTTGGTATTGAGGCTGAGGCTGGTGGTACCGCTATGACTCAGACACTGACCGCTATTGGTAATGCTGTTTCATTGACAGGTAAGGGCGCAGCAGATGACTTGAACCTCATCGCTAAAACTGCTGGAATGACCTCAGAGGAGTTTCAACAGGCTTGGAAAGAGAAACCAGTCGTTGCTTTGCAATCATTTATCAAAGGGCTCAAGGATGCACAAGAAAAAGGCGTGAACATGAACGCTATCTTGGCGCAACTTGGAATGACGGGTATCCGACAAAGTAACATGCTGAAATCCTTAGCTCTAGCATCTGATAAAATGGGCGATGCTGTTGATCGTTCAAACAAGGCCTGGAAAGAGAATACTGCTCTGACCAATGAAGCCAATAAGCGTTACGAGACCACAGAATCACAATTGAAGATGTTTAAGAACCAGATAACTGACTTGGCTATTGAATTTGGTGGACCTCTTTTGAAGGCTCTGCGTGATGGTCTAAAGGCTGGTAAGCCTTGGATTGATACACTCGCTAAAATGGCTAAACAGTTCAGTTCTATGTCTGAAGAAGAACAAAGAAACGTTCTCATGTGGGCAGCATTGACTGCTGGGGCAGGACCGGCTTTAACACTTTTTGGTAAAGGGATTGGAATTGTTGGAAACTTGACAAAAGGGATTGGGTGGCTTACTAAAGGAACTAGTAAAGCAGTAGGCGGGATCTCCTTGATGCACAAGACGTTTCAAGCTTTTAGGACGACTGGAAATCTATCCTCTGCTTTTAAATTGGCATCAGGTGGAGCGGTAGCGCTTGGGAATGCAACCGCCTCAGCTTCTACTTCAACGGGACTTCTAACAACATCAATGGGTACGCTTGCGAATCCTCTAGGTTTAATAGTCGGAGGCCTTGGTCTTACTACCGCCGCACTTGTTTATCTTGGAAACGAGAAAGACAAGGCTCGCATCAAAACTGAAGAGTTTGGCTCTCAATTGAGCGATACTGCTCGTGGAGAATTGCGAAGTTTTCAAAAAACTGTTGATGAAACCAGTACGGCTGTCGCAAACTTCGGTACTCATGCTGGAGATGCCGACAAGGTCTCTGGAGCCTTTAAAAAACTTTATGAAGAAATAGCTACTGCTGCCGATAAAACCAACAAACGAATGGAAGAGTTGGGCGCCAAGTGGGGCCTTAGTGAGGACGATATTGCCAAAGCCAAAGAAAGAAATGGTCAGGTCGTCTCTAACACTGAGGCTATGATGAATCAAATTAATGAGATTTATCAACGTCATAATGGTGATGCGAGCAAGTTCTCTCAAGAGGAGAAAGAAATCATCCTGAACAATCAGAATGAGATGATTAAGGCCAAACTCTCGATGATGAGTTTGTCGGAAGAACAACAGACGGCAGCACAACAAGCTTTAAATGGTAAAATCAGCTCACTCAACGAAACACAGTTAAAACATACTAGAGATGTTTTGAAACAAGCGCTTGATGAGGAAAAGAAACTCTACGAGAACTCAAAGAGCGAGTGGAAAGAGTTGCTTGATGGTAAAGCTATTGATCAAGAAACTTACAATAAAAAAATTCAGGAACTTGAAACGAAACACCAACAAACGATGGAAGCTCTTGGAAGTAAGTATTATCAGGTCATGCAAAATCTCGATGCTAAGGTGAAAGCTCGAACCGGGCAAAGTTGGAACTATTGGGAAGAAGCCAAGAAAGTTCTGGAAGAGTACGGCCTGTCCTATGAAGAAATTGGGAAGAAAGCTGCTGAAGCCTCTCAAAAGGTAGGGAATTCGCATAGCATCCTTGCTAACTATACCAGTGAGATGAGCAAGGAAGTAAAAGAGGCTAATGATGCCTGGTCGTTGTTGGTCGGTAACATTGATAAGAATGGGAATTTCCAAGTAAAATCCAATGTCAAGGAAGTCATCGGAGAGGCTGCCAAATCTGCGGAAGGTTGGGAACAATTGCAGTTCATTGCTAAGACTGCGGAAATCAACTCAAATGCTCGTGCTACTATTGCTGAGGCTCTTGTCGAATCTGGTAAATGGAAAGACATGACCCTCGAAGAGAAACAAGTAATCGTCAAGAACCAAGCTGGTTTACAAGCCATCTTTGATAGTGAGACCCATCTTAAAACATGGAACAGTATGCCAGCCGAAGTCAAAGAACTCCTTATGAAAAATGCTGATGTCATGAACAAGGCGGAGGAAGCCTCAAAGGCTCTGTCTAACTATGAATCGCTCACACCAAAACAGAAGGAGTTGCTGGCCAATGATGAGAGCGTCCGAAAAGCAGTCTCTCGTTCGACTGATACTCTGACAACATGGAATGCTACTACTACATTTACAAAAGATTTAAAAGTTGATCCTACGAATGTTTTAAACAATGGCCAGTTATCTATCGATAAGATTACGGCTTGGAATTTTACATCTGCTGAGACTAAGTCTCTGGATGCGGTAGATAATACGAGTGCAGCTGTCGGAAGTGCGATTTTGAGTGTTAATTCACCTAAGCAAGAAGCTCCTATCAATTTGTTCGCTGCTGACCAAACAGGCGGTGTACGAAACGAGACGAGCGGTGCTATCAATGCTATCAAGCAATATGATCCAGTGAATATCCTTGCCAAGAATGGCACCAATGACACTGTCAGCGAGGTCAAAAGTGGTGTCAATGGTATTCAGGACAAAACTGTTACTATCAGTGCTCGTGACAATGCGTCTGGTGTTCTTTCAGGGATCAAGAGTTGGATTGATAGCGTTACTGGTAATTTCTTTACGAATATCTTTGCGAGCAAGCATGCACACGGGACTAACTATCACCCTGGTGGGCTTGCTATCGTCAATGATCAAAGAAATAGCAACTACAAGGAAATGGTCACCCTACCAAACGGCCGGAGTTTCATTCCTCAAGACAGGGATGTCTTGCTTCCTCTTCCGAGAGGTTCTAAAGTCTTGCGAGCTGACAAGACTAGACGTTTGATGCGTGAGATGGGTGTTCCTAAATATGCCTCTGGTATCGGGATCCCGAGTGATGCGAAATTTCTTCGTGAAATAGAACAAGCTCAACGCAATATCACTATTCAGACTACAAGTGTTCAGAACGGGCAAGATACAGATAAAATCGTGTCTGAGATGGCAATTCTGAGAGCAAGTTTAGAAAAATTGCTTACCGCTATCCTTAACAAGGACACAAACGCTTATCTGGACAGCTCAAAAGTTACGGATATTGTTACTAAAACTCAGAAAGAGCGTGAGAAAATGCTACTAAGAATGAAAGGGGTGATTGAATGAGCGAAGTGACTATGCGTTTTAATAAAACAGATTTACGAGAGCTTATTGAAATTCATGATATCCAACGTGATGTCGGAAACAATCGCTCTATCTCTATCGACCATGCACCAAGAATCGGAGTGAATATCCAGCAACAAACGATTGATGCAAAATATATTAAGGTGGACTTCTCCATCTGGTCCAAAGACAGAAATACCCTCAAGCACAAGCTTGCGGGTATTTTTAATGTTGATAGTCCTAAAGAGTTGACCTTTTCAGATGAGCCAGACAAGTATTATCTGGCCATGGTAATTGATGATATCTCTATGCAGGAGGCAAGTGGGAGACGTTCAAACGGCTCTATTAAGTTCATCATTCCTGATGGTGTGGCTCATAGTTCAGCCTATAAGCGATTTGATAGTGACAAAAACGCAACTAGCGAAGCAGGGAAGATGGTGTTTAATCTTACAAATAATGGCACAGAGAGTGCATTTCCAATCGTTAAAGTCAGACACAATGCTGAGAATGGGTATATCGGTCTAGTTAACACCAGCGGAGCTCTTGAGGTTGGAGATCCTAAGGAGATTGATGCTGAGATAGTTAAACGGTCTGAGGTCTTGCTTGACTTTAGAGGCGACAAAATCGTTGATGGCTTTGCTAGAGCGGTCAAGATTGGTTCAGTGACTAATAGCCCAGAGAATTTAAACGGGACATCAGAGCTAGTCACAGCAAACGGCAAGAAGCGTGTCAAACTAAGAGAGCAATCTAGCGGCACATATAATGAAAGCTACTCAACAGGCTTGTCATGGGAGATTCCTGCTGACTCTACAGGAGAGAAAGGCTCGCTTGATGATTACATTTTTTGCAAGCTGGTTTATCAGTTGGATTCAGTTACTCAATGTGGGTTTATTAAAGTGACTGTATCTGACACTAATGGGCAGTTTTTGTATGGTGTTGAAACTTACAAGCGCTATAAAGGGCTTTATTGTGGATTCAATGTCTTTGCAACAGATAACAAAGGCGAATACAACTTTTTAAAATGTTTCGATTTTGACTCCTCAAGTGACAGGAATAAAAATCCTTTTGCATTATCAAGAGGACAGTTTGAGCTAAAAAGAAACGATGAGAAAGTTCAAGTTTACTACAATGGCTCATACTATAATTTTATCGTTCCTGAAATAGAAGGTAAAAAATCAGCTAAGGTCCATGTGACGATAGGTGCTTTTCACGGGAAGGCAATTATTCCTCACTTATATCTTGATGAGCTGTTGTATCGCAAAGATTTTGTACAGGTTTCAAGAGACATTCCTAATCGCTATCCTATGGGGTCAAATATCATCCTTGATAGCGAGAATGATTCAGTCACGGTGGATGGTATTGAGAGGGCTGCAGATGTTGTCCAGGGTTCAAAATTCTTAAGCGTTCCTCCGGGAAAAAGCCAACTTGAGGTCTATTGCTCAAGCTGGGTCAAAATAAGGCCTACTGTAACCATTGAATTTGAAGAAAGGTGGCTATAATGCTTTTAACGATTCACGATGCAAACTTGCAAAAGGTTGCTTTTGTTGATAATAGTAAGCAGAACACGCTTAATTATTATAACGATACTTGGTCAAGAGATATGCCAACAGGAGCTTCAACTTTCGAATTTACAGTCTTTAAGAAAGCAATCCAATCAGACACAGCTTCATCAAAGGCCTACCAGTATCTAAACGAACGTGCTTGGGTGTCATTCCGACACAATGGGCGCACCTACCTCTTTAATGTGATGTCAGTGGAGGAAAATGAGCAGACAATCAAATGCTATTGTGAGAATCTCAATCTTGAATTGATCAATGAGTTAGTAAATCCTTACAAAGCAACGAGAGCCATGACTTTTGCAGAATATTGCAAAGAGATGGCTCTATTGAACTATGCCCATCTCACTATTGGAATTAATGAGATTTCAGACCAGCAACGTATCATTGAGTGGACGTCGCAAGAAACAAAACTTGCTCGCTTGCTTAATCTTGCGAAACAATTCAATGCTGAGATTGAATTTGACACACAATTAAAAGCAGATAGCACGCTTAAGAACTTTACTGTAAATATTTATCACGAACACGACGATACACACCAAGGGGTTGGTCGTATCAGAAATGATGTGGTTTTAAAATATGGTAAAAATATTAGCTCTATCACTCGGAAAGTGGATAAAACGGGTATTTTCAATACAATTCGCCCGACCGGGAAAATGCCGACTGTGGAAGTCGAAGAAAGCGGAGAACGTCATCTATCTAGTCAGAGAGTGAAAAATGCGGATGGTTCGACAACCGAAACGATCATTCGCACAGCATCTGATGGGACAAAGAGTAAGACTATTGTCCACACGAAAGTCACAAAACTGGCTGATAAAACACGCATTACAACGACCACCACAACTCGGTCAGATGGCTCTATTGAACAGACTGTGACGACTAGTAAGAAAGGCGGACCATCTAATACTGAGAAACGAATCATCAAACCTCCTAAGAAAAAAGAGAAAGAAACCGAGCCTGAAAAAGAGGTTCTGACTATTGAAAACTTGGGAGATTGGTCTATCAAAAACGAGAGAGGAGAATTAGAGTTTTACCAAAGAGGGAAACAACTGTACGCCCCTTTATCCATGCAACTCTATCCCTCGACTTTCACTTCAGCAACAGCTGAGGACCAGTGGACAAGACGAGACTTCGACTTTGACACAGACGAACCAAACGAGTTGCGACGCCTTGCTTACCTGAAATTAAAGCAACATTGCTACCCAGCCATCACCTATGAAGTAGATGGCTTTGTGGACGTAGAAATCGGGGACACTGTCCAGATTTATGATGATGGTTTTTGTCCAGCTTTAATAGTAAAAGCACGAGTTACTGAACAAAAAATCAGCTTTACAAATCCCGCAAGTAATAAGACTACTTTTGCGAATTTTAAGGCTCTAGAGAGTAAGCTATCAGATGGAATTCAGGCTGCCTTTGAGCGACTTTTCGAAGCATCCAAACCCTACACTATCAAGCTAGCTACTGACAACGGCGTAGCCTTTAAGAACAGCCAAGGCCAGACCATTGTGACCCCTACTCTTATGAAAGGTAACAAGGTCATCAATAGTGGATGGCGCTGGACTGTAGATGGTGTAATCAAAGCTACAAGCTCTAGTTACATTGTCCGAGCCTCTGATATCAACCAAAAAATGGTTTTGACGGTGTCGGCTTGGATTGATAACAAAGAGGTAGCGTCTGAGCAGTTGACGCTTATCAATACATCAGATGGCCTCCAAGGTCAAAAAGGGGATACAGGACCGAAAGGAGACCCTGGTCCCAAAGGTGACCGAGGAGAAAAAGGCGAAAAGGGGGATCGTGGGCTACAAGGGCTCCAAGGTTTGCAAGGTCCCAAAGGTGACCAAGGTATCCCTGGAACTAAAGGAGCTGACGGCCGTACACAGTACACTCACATTGCCTACGCTGATACTATCTCAGGTAGTGGATTTAGCCAGACTAACGCTGACAAGGCCTATATAGGGGTTTATGTTGATTTCAACTCAACTGATAGCGTCAATCCTGCTGATTATCGCTGGACGAGATGGAGAGGTCCAGATGGCTTAAACGGTAAGGACGGCCCTCAAGGTATTCCAGGTAAGCCTGGAGCAGATGGACGGACTCCATACTTTCACCGAGCCTGGGCTAACTCCGCTGACGGTCGTGATGGTTTCAGTACAACTGATAGCTCAAATAAGCGCTATTTAGGGACGCTAACGGATTTCACTGAGGCAGATAGTCAAAATCCTGAACTGTACAAGTGGACAGCTCTCTTTGATAATGTCCAGGTTGGCGGTAAAAACTATATAAGAAACGCCTCGTTTCTCTTTGGGGAGAATAAATGGGGCAAAACGTCTGTAAATGGACTAACGTATAATTTTACTCACTCTGCATCTAATAAAGGTAAGTCAGGTTTACATATGTTTAGCGAGAATGACACTGTTATTCCTCGCTGGAAAGGGATATATCAAAAAATTCCATTGTCTCAGCCGGCAGATATTCCGGTCACTGTTTCAGCATTGTTTGCGAAGGATGGGGCTCCTCAAGAGGCTCATATTGGACTCCATTTTATAAAAGATGGAGTCATCACTAGACAATCGTGGCTTGATATACCTGCTTCCCAAATAACCGAAAAATACCAGCGTTTCTCTCTTTCAGCAAAGCACGATGTACCATTTGATGAACTCAGAGTCATGCTCTATGTCGGATATGACAAGATTGTCAATCTGTATGTTACAGATGTTCAACTTGAAATCGGAAATGTAATGACTGATTTCAGATTATCAGATGAAGACGTGCAAGAGACTATCAACTCTAAAGCTGACCAAGCATTGACTCAAGAGCAATTAAATGCTCTAGCTGAAAAAGCTCAACTTCATGACATAGAGCTAAAAGCTAAAGCGACAATGGATCAGTTCAGTGATTTAGAAAAAGCATATAATGCCTTTGTAAAATCAAATATTGAAAATCAGAAGAAATCTGAGGCTGATTTAGTAGAGGCAGGACGCAGACTCGAACTTCTCACGACTGAGTTTGGCGGGATGAAAGAGCTAAAGAAATTCATTGATACTTACATGACTGCCTCAAATGAGGGGTTAATTATTGGTAAGAATGATGCAAGTTCGACTATCAAGGTTTCAAGTGATAGGATCTCTATGTTTTCTGCAGGTAAGGAAGTTATGTATATTTCACAAGGTGTTATCCATATTGACAACGGGATTTTCACCGCGTCAGTTCAAATTGGGCGTTTTAGAACAGAACAGTACCACCTTAACAAAGATGTGAATGTTATACGATATGTAGGAGGTTAAAAAAGGGAAATGGCTAAATATATCAATTCCAGCGGTTCATTACACTTGAATATTTACATTGAACAAGTTAGTCAGGACATTGCTAATAACTCCTCGAGAGTTAGTTGGAAAGCTACTGTTGACCGTGATGGTGCTTACCGAACGTATACTTATGGTAATATTAGTAGCTTGTCTGTATGGTTAAATGGGTCAAGTGTGCATAGCAGTAATCCAGATTTTGATACATCAGGGGAAGAAGTAACGTTAGCAAGTGGAGAAGTAACTATCCCTCACAACGGTGACGGGACAAAGACTTTCTCAGTATGGGCATCGTTTGACCCAAACAACGGAGTACATGGAAATATTACCGTATCAGCAAACTATACACTTTCAAGTATCCCTCGATCTAGTAGTGTAAGCGATAACGCCCTTTCAGGGAATAGACAACTCGGAAGTCTTCACACTCTCACCATTGACCGTAAATCTAACTCATTTACCCACCAAGTGTGGTACAGGGTATTTGGTAGTGATTGGATTGACTTAGGAAAAAATCACGCAACAAGCGTTTCTTTTATACCTAATCTTGATCTCGCTAGATATAACAAAAAAGCAAAGTCTGGCACGATGGATATATGTGTCAGAACATATAACGGAACCACTCAAATTGGAAATGACGTTTATTCAAACGGATGGTATTTTGAAATCCCGGAAAGCGTAAAACCTACATTTTCTGGACTTACATTGATTGATATGAATACTGTCGCTAGGCAATTGTTGAACGGAAATAACTTTTTACAGATTATTTCTGATATTCAAGTTAACTTCAATAATCCGTCTGGTGCTTATGGTTCGACTATCACAGGATATCGTGCTGAAATCGTAAACAAGAATCAGGTTACAACTGTAAACGGTGGTAGGCTCGGCATGATGAATTTCAATGGATCTGCAACGATTCGAGCTAGTGTGATTGATAGTCGAGGTAGGCAGTCGGATGCCAGGGACATTACAATCAATGTTATTGAGTATTTTGCTCCTGCTCTTAGCTTTAGCATTGCTAGAACAGGCTCAACCTCTAGCACCCTAACAGTCACACGAAATGCCAAAATCGCCCCTCTGACTGTCTCGGGTAGTCAAAAGAACACTATGACCTTGACTTTTAAGGCCGCAAGGCTTGGGACTACTAACTTTCAAGTGGATACAGGACCAGCTACTGGATCTTGGACTAGTATCTCAAACCTAGTCAATTCTCAGGCTAATCTAGCTGGCAATTATCTAGCTAATCAATCGTGGATGGTTATTGGAGTGCTTGAGGATAAATTCACTCGTACTGAGTTCATGTTCAACGTGCCTACAGAAAGCGTGGTTTTATCTTATGACAGGTCAGGTATTGGGGTCAATAAAATCCGTGAGCGTGGGGCTCTTGATGTCAAAGGGGACATCTTTGCTAACGACCAGCCTATTCAACAATATCAACTTACTCAAAACAATGGGAAAGTATTGAATGCTGATAGGGATTGGAATGACTACATCAACTCAGGTCTATATATGGGAAGTAACTTGCAAAATGCGCCTCAAGGTGGAAGTAGCTGGAAACATGTCCAAGTATTCAAACACAATGATAATTGGGTAGTGCAAGTGGCCTATGATTTTGATGGAGGTGTCACATCTGTCAGAACCAAAACCAATGGAAACTGGAACCCATGGAAGTATCTTGCTACTAAAGATGATGTTCAAAAATACACTCAAGGGACAACTTGGCAAAACCTAACTCTACAAAACGGGTGGCAACATCATCCTGATTTCGCTAGAGTTCAATACTCAAAGTCATTTGATGGGATTGTGTATTTAAGAGGCACAGCGTTTAAAGGTAGGACAACCCCTGAAACAGTTATCGGAACTCTTCCAGCAGGGTTCAGACCATCAGAGTCAATATATGTAACAGGAATTAATAATAGTTTTACTGGGGCAGTATTGGCTGTACTCAAAGAGGGTGGCATAGTTGTAAAGGCTAATGTAGATGCTACTTGGCTTAACTTTGACAATATATCTTTCAAAATTTAAAAAGGAGAAAGCATGAAATTAGAATATGGGACAAAGTCCCAAGAATTTGACGTAAGCGGAACAGCATCCGCTACAAAAGTGGTATTGACAAACTCAGACGGTGCTATCGTACCTATCTTGCTACCAGCTGACAAAATCAGCTTGTCTAATACCGAGCTTTTTGAACTCGCCCTGGAAGCTCTCTATCAAGAAAATTTCCCAAACCGTGCTGAAAACGAGAAATTCAACAAGGTAAATGAGCAAATCCAGAAAAACCAAGAGAGCATGACAAGGGTCGAACAGGCTGCAACCGATAATAAGGAAAACCTGGACACAGTCTCAGCTATCACTGAGGTTCTCATCGCTCTAGCTATTTCTCAAAATGGTGGCATGCCTACTCATGCTTACAACAAGGTAGCTGGGTTCATCAAGTCGCTTGTCAAGAGCACTCGCTATGTAAATGGTGACATCATTGCCATGCCTTATCCATTTGATACGAATCCAAAATGGCCAAAAGGAACCAAGACTATTTTCAAGTTTCAAATGCAAGCCACAGAGGGCTACACTTGGAAAGAGCAGTCACTATCTGATATGCTTCAGCAAGGTGTGCTTACTGTGGTCATGCCACGTATCGATTAAGGGGGATATATGCCAGGATATGAACGACTAATCGTGCAAATCTTTCTTTCTCTAATTCCTGTGATTGGACTTTATTTTTCAATGAAAGATAAAGCAACCAAACAAGAGAACCGTCTCACTATTTTAGAAAAAGATATTGAGAACTTGCATGAATTTAAAACATCGGCCAATAAAAGGCTCGATAACCACGACGAACAGAACAAGGCTATCTTGGTCCTAGCTGAGCAAGTAAAATCGCTTGGTGAGGATGTGAGAGAGCTTAAAAGCTTAATTCAAAACAAACAACAATAAAAGGAGAAACTCAAAATGATTAACTGGAAATTACGCTTGCAAAACAAGACAACACTCATTGCTCTTCTTGGAGCAATCTTCCTTATGGCCCAACAATTCGGGCTTGAAATCCCCAAAAATATTCAAGACGGTGTGAACACATTCGTTTATATCCTTGTCTTGATTGGTGTTGTCAACGACCCAACAACATCAGGGATCTCGGATAGCAAACGTGCTCTTGAATACTACGAACCAAGCGAGGATTAGGAGAAAACAATGAAGAAAAACGACTTATTCATCGACGTATCTAGCCACAATGGATACGATATTACAGGTATTTTGGAGGATATGGGTACACAGAATACCATTATCAAAATTTCTGAAAGTACAAATTATCTAAACCCTTGCTTGTCCGCTCAAGTAGAACAATCCAATCCTGTTGGTTTCTATCATTTTGCTTGGTTTGGTGATGACATCGAAGAAGCCGAACGAGAGGCACGCTACTTACTTGATAATGTGCCTCAAAAAGTAAAATACTTGTGTCTTGACTACGAAGATCACGCTAGCGGAGATAAACAGGCAAATACAGATGCTTGTATTCGCTTCATGGAAATTCTCAAAGAAAATGGCTATGAGCCAATCTATTACAGCTACAAGCCATTCACGCTCAATAATATCTATTATGAGCAAATCCTTGCACAATTCCCTAATTCGCTTTGGATTGCTGGGTATGGGTTGAATAACGGTCAAGCCGATTTTGAATATTTCCCAAGCATGGATGGGATTAGATGGTGGCAATACTCTTCAAATCCGTACGACAAAAACATTGTTTTACTAGATGACGAAGAAGCTAAACCCAAATGGAAAAAGAATGATACCGGATGGTGGTATGAATACCATGACGGATCATACCCAAAAGAAGAATGGGAAAAGATCGATGGTACCTGGTACTACTTCAACGAGAGAGGGTATTCAATAGCTTCTCGCTGGTTGAAGGATGATGGAAAGTGGTACTATCTCAAAGAAAATGGCGCAATGGCCATTGGTTGGGTGTTTGTGAATGGCAAATGGTACTATCTTGATGCTTCAGGAGCGATGGTCACTGGTTGGGTGTTTGTGAATGGCAAATGGTACTATCTTGATGCTTCAGGAGCGATGGTCACTGGTTGGGTTCAATACAAGGACAAACTATACCATCTCAAAGAAGAGAATGGCGAAATGTCTTCAAAAGAACTTGTCAAAGTCGAAGGCGGCTGGTACTACGTCAACGAAGATGGCAGCCGCTCAGACAAACCAGCGCTTGATGTATTACCTGATGGACTAATTGTTACCACTAAATAATTTTTTAAAAAATAGAAAGGAAATTTTCTAAAATATTGTTCTAATTGTTTAACCGCAGGCTTATGCTTGCGGTTTTTTGTTTGCAATAATAAAGCAGTGACCGAAATCACTGCTTTACCCTTATAAATTATTTTAGAATTCTAGTAAGTTATTGCTAACAACAGCTTCAAGAGCTAAAGATTTGCTTCCAGCATCTTCAAAATCAATAGTAATTGCATTGTCTTCAATTTTAACTACTTTACCAGTTCCAAACAATGGGTGTTTAACTGTTGAACCTACAACGTCCTTGTGAGACTCAATCCATTCTTTGACTTTCTCATTTTCTTCCTGAGGCTGAATAAGACCAGACTGTTTCAACAATTCGACTGCCTCAAAATATCCATCTACAAATGTCTGTTTGAAATCTGACCCCATAGACAGCTCTGAGCGTTTTACAGGCTCGCCAAGCCCTAGCATTAGTTTAATAGCTTTCAAAATAACGTCATCAGGGACGTTGCGACTGTCAAGCTGTCCACCAACTGCGTCACCGTAGACACCGTAGAAATGGCCATCTTCGCCATCAAGACCGTAAATATCCATGATATTACTTGTACCGAGATTGCAATAAACTGCTCCATCTTCATTTACAATAGCGTACGATACATCGTTATTTTTAATCTCTTTGAGTAGTTGTTTTGCGTTTTCCATTTCTAGCTCCTCCGCATATTTTTGTAATTTTTCTGCTGTCAATAAAGACATTTTGTCCAAATTTGTTTTTCCACTTCTAAGATCTGAGACTGTCGTCCAAGGCAAATCTGCCCCTTTAGCGATTGCGCTTGTGCTCTTTTTGCTTTTTAATACTTTTTCTATTTGCTTTCTCATCTTTTTGCCCTCTTAAATAAAAATAACTCAATAAAACGATCAGTATATTTATGATTAAAATTTCCATGGTATTGTTCCTATTTTATGGTATAATAGGGAGTGAGGGGAGTGGTAGCTCCCCTATTCCCAAGGCGATTACTTAAACTTGCGAGGTCTAGGTTTTCGCTTTTTTTCTTTGCTCCAAATGTGATATGTAGCATATGCACCAGTTAGAGCTGTGATGTAAGCCGGCCCGTTATCAATTAGTTTTTCAACCAATCTGAGCCAATCATCTTTGTCCATTTTCCTCACCTCCTTTCCTTATCTTGATTATATTATATCACGGTACACCGAGAAAGTCAAGTGTTTTGATGAAGTTTTTTTAAATTTTTTCAAAAAAAAATAGACCTTGTCCAGAGGTCGGGGGGTTGGAGGGGACACCCTCCAAAAGCATTGATTTAATAAGATTTTATTTTACCTTTTTCATAATAATCTCCCTAAAGAGGCCACCCAAACAGGTGGCTTTTTTGTTTGTGGCTTGGATTTTTGATATAATAGAGCCATGAGTAGAATTTTAGACAATGAGATAATGGGGGATGAGGAGTTAGTAGAACGTACGCTCCGTCCTCAGTATTTACGTGAATATATTGGGCAGGACAAGGTCAAGGACCAGCTGCAAATCTTTATCGAAGCTGCCAAAATGCGGGATGAAGCACTGGATCATGTACTCTTATTTGGGCCTCCAGGTTTGGGGAAAACGACCATGGCCTTTGTTATTGCCAATGAACTGGGAGTCAATCTCAAGCAAACATCTGGTCCTGTCATTGAAAAAGCGGGGGATCTGGTAGCGATTTTGAATGATTTGGAACCTGGAGATGTCCTCTTTATTGACGAGATTCATCGCCTGCCCATGTCGGTGGAAGAGGTGCTCTATAGTGCCATGGAGGACTTTTACATTGATATTATGATTGGGGCTGGTGAAGGCAGTCGCAGTGTTCATTTGGACTTGCCACCTTTTACCTTGATTGGTGCGACAACCCGAGCCGGTATGCTCTCAAATCCGCTACGAGCACGTTTTGGGATTACAGGTCATATGGAATACTATGCCCACGATGATTTGACGGAAATTGTTGAGCGGACAGCAGATATTTTTGAGATGGAAATCACTCATGAAGCTGCAGCTGAGTTGGCCTTACGTAGTCGTGGAACTCCTCGTATCGCCAATCGTCTCCTCAAGCGCGTGCGCGACTTTGCCCAGATTATGGGGAATGGGGTTATTGATGATGTGATTACCGATAAAGCTTTGATCATGCTGGATGTTGACCGTGAAGGCTTGGACTATGTGGATCAAAAAATCCTCCGTACCATGATTGAGATGTACGGTGGTGGTCCAGTTGGGCTGGGAACCCTTTCTGTTAATATAGCAGAAGAACGCGAGACGGTAGAGGATATGTATGAACCCTACCTCATCCAAAAAGGCTTTATCATGCGAACTCGTTCTGGACGGGTGGCGACAGCTAAGGCATATGAGCATTTAGGCTATGAATACAGTGAAAAATAAACAAGATATTCTAGAGGTTTTTAGAAAAAATCCAGATATGATGACCATTCTGACCATCATTCGTGACCTTGGTCTGAAAGACTCGTGGTTGGCGGCAGGTTCTGTCAGGAATTTTATCTGGAATCTCTTGTCAGACAAATCGCCTTTTGACCGTGAGACGGATGTGGATGTGATTTTCTTTGATCCAGATGTTTCTTATGAGGAAACAGTATCCCTAGAGAACAAGCTGAGAGAAGATTTCCCTCAGTATCAGTGGGAGTTGAAAAATCAGGTCTATATGCATCTGCACAGTCCCCACACAGCGCCTTACACGAGTTCTCGTGATGCTATGAGTAAATATCCTGAGCGTTGTACGGCAGTAGGTCTTCGCTTGCATGCCGATGCAACTTTAGAGCTCTTTGCGCCTTATGGTTTAGAGGATATTTTTAACTTTCACGTATCCCCAACTCCTCATTTTTTAGAGAATGAGGACCGGATGGAGCTCTATCAAGAACGCCTGTCCAAGAAAAATTGGCAAGAAAAATGGGAAAATCTCACTTTTTCAAAAAACTTAAGAAAAGTTTAAGTTAGGAACGGTATACTAAGTCCATAAGTTAAGAGAAACTTAACTTAAACTCCTAAAACTTTTTCATAATAATCTCCCTATAAAATAAAGTCGCCCAATCAGGCGGCTTATTTTTTGTTACTTACAAGTAATGATAGTAACTTAGCAATAGAAGAAAATAGGGAAGTATGGTATAATAAAACGATAGATTTTTGAATAGGAATAAGATCATGTTTGGATTTTTTAAGAAAGATAAAGCTGCAGAAGTAGAGGTTCCAATACAGGTTCCTAATCATATTGGCATCATCATGGATGGGAATGGTCGCTGGGCTAAAAGACGCATGCAACCACGGGTTTTCGGACACAAGGCAGGGATGGAATCCCTTCAAAAGGTGACTAAGGCGGCCAACAAACTGGGCGTTAAGGTTATTACGGTCTATGCTTTTTCTACGGAAAATTGGACTCGTCCAGATCAGGAAGTCAAGTTTATCATGAACTTACCAGTCGAGTTTTATGATAACTATGTTCCTGAATTGCATGCAAATAATGTTAAAATTCAGATGATTGGGGAGACGGACCGTTTGCCTAAGCCGACTTTTGAAGCTTTGACAAAAGCAGAGGAATTGACTAAGAACAATACGGGTTTGATTCTCAATTTTGCTCTTAACTATGGTGGACGTGCTGAGATTACACAGGCTGTTAAGCTGATTTCTCAGGATGTTTTAGATGCGAAAATCAATCCGGGTGATATCACAGAGGAATTGATTGGCAACTATCTCTTCACCCAACATTTGCCTAAGGATGTGCGAGATCCGGACTTGATTATTCGTACCAGTGGAGAATTACGCTTGAGCAATTTCCTTCCATGGCAGGGAGCCTATAGTGAGCTCTATTTTACGGATACCCTGTGGCCTGATTTTGACGAGGAAGCCTTACAGAAAGCAATTCTTGCCTATAATCGTCGTCATCGCCGATTTGGAGGAGTTTAGGAGAAAATATGACCAAGGATTTACAAGAGAGAACACTGTTTGCTGGACTGGCTCTGCTTATCTTCCTTCCCGTCTTGTTTGTTGGAGGGCTCTTGTTGCAGATAGGAATTGGCTTGATAGCTATGCTGGCTGTTCATGAGCTCCTGCACATGAAGGGACTAAAGACCATGACCATTGAGGGCACCTTGACCCTCCTTGCAACCTTTGCTCTCACAATCCCCTTAGAAAACTACCTAACTTTTTTGCCGGTTGATGGCAATGTAGTTGCCTACAGTGTTTTGATTACAATTATGTTAGGAACGACTGTTTTCAGTAAAAACTATACGATTGAAGATGCTGCCTTTCCAATTGCTGTGAGTTTTTATGTTGGTTTTGGTTTCAATGCCTTACTAGATGCTCGTATAGCTGGATTTGATAAGGTTCTTCTGGCTCTCTTTATCGTTTGGGCGACAGATAGTGCAGCTTATCTGACGGGGGTGAATTTTGGCAAGCATAAGTTAGCCCCGAGAGTTTCTCCTAATAAGAGTATTGAGGGCTTTGTTGGGGGTATTCTAGGTGCGGTACTGATAACAGTACTCTTCATGCTAGTGGACAGTACAGTTGCTCTTCCCTATGGAGTTTATAGGATGAGTCTTTTTGCCACCTTCTTCAGTGTGGCAGGCCAGTTTGGTGACTTGATTGAGAGTGCCATGAAACGCCATTTCGGTGTCAAGGATTCTGGAAAATTTATCCCTGGACATGGCGGTGTATTGGATCGCTTTGACAGCATGTTGGTTGTGTTTCCAATGATGCACTTATTTGGCCTGTTTTAAAGAAAGGAAGATTGAATGATTGGATTGCTAACCTTTATCCTCGTTTTTGGGATTATAGTGGTGGTGCATGAGTTTGGACATTTTTACTTTGCCAAGAAATCAGGCATTCTAGTTCGTGAATTTGCCATTGGTATGGGGCCCAAGATTTTTTCCCATATCGGCAAGGATGGCACTGCTTATACCATTCGAATCCTTCCTCTAGGAGGCTATGTTCGTATGGCAGGCTGGGGTGATGATGCGACAGAAATCAAGACAGGAACTCCAGTCAGTTTAACACTTACCGACGATGGTAAGGTCAAACGGATCAACCTCTCAGGAAAGAAACTGGATCAAACGGCTCTTCCTATGCAGGTAACTCAGTTTGACTTTGAAGACAAGCTCTTTATCAAGGGGTTGGTCCTGGAAGAAGAAAAGACTTTTGCAGTGGATCATGATGCAACGGTTGTTGAAGAAGATGGAACCGAAGTGCGCATCGCTCCTCTGGATGTACAGTATCAAAATGCTTCTATCTGGGGCAAGCTCATCACCAACTTTGCAGGTCCTATGAATAACTTTATCTTAGGTGTTGTTGTTTTTTGGATCTTGATCTTTTTGCAGGGCGGTGTTAGAGATACTCAGACAAATCTCTTTCACGTCATGCCAGAGGGAGCTTTGGCCAAGGTGGGTGTAGCTGAGACAGCTCAAATTACTAAGGTCGGCTCGCATGAGGTTAAAAATTGGCAAGACTTAACCCAGGCCGTGGAAGCAGATACCAAGGACAAGATCGCTCCGACCTTGGATGTGACCATTTCTGAAAATGGTAGCGAAAAACAAGTAACTGTGACGCCAGAAGAGAATCAAGGACGTTACATTCTCGGGGTTCAACCGGGAGTCAAGTCAGACTTTCTGTCCATGTTTGTTGGTGGCTTTACAACCGCTGCTGACTCAGGGCTCCGTATTCTTTCGGCTCTGAAAAACTTGATTTTCCATCCAGATTTGAACAAACTCGGTGGTCCTGTTGCCATTTTTAAGGCAAGTAGCGATGCTGCTAAAAATGGTCTTGAGAATGTTCTCTACTTCCTAGCTATGATTTCTATTAATATCGGGATTTTTAACTTGATTCCGATCCCGGCTTTGGATGGTGGAAAGATTGTGCTCAATATCTTAGAGGCTATCCGCCGGAAACCCCTTAAACAAGAAATTGAAACCTATGTCACCATGGCTGGTGTAGTTATCATGGTTGTCTTGATGCTAGCTGTGACCTGGAATGACATTATGCGACTCTTCTTTTAGATAATCGAGGAATATTATGAAACAAAGTAAAATGCTAATCCCTACGCTTCGCGAAATGCCAAGCGATGCTCAAGTTATCAGCCACGCCCTTATGTTGCGTGCTGGTTATGTTCGTCAAGTCTCTGCTGGTGTTTATTCATACCTACCACTTGCTAATCGTGTGATTGAAAAAGCCAAGAACATCATGCGCCAAGAGTTTGATAAGATTGGTGCGGTGGAGATGTTGGCTCCTGCCCTTCTCAGTGCTGATCTTTGGCGTGAATCAGGCCGTTATGAAACCTATGGTGAAGACCTTTATAAACTGAAAAATCGTGAAAAGTCAGACTTTATCCTAGGTCCAACTCACGAAGAAACTTTTACAGCTATTGTTCGTGACTCTGTCAAGTCTTACAAGCAATTGCCACTCAACCTTTACCAAATCCAACCGAAATACCGTGATGAAAAACGTCCACGTAACGGCCTTCTCCGTACGCGTGAATTTATCATGAAAGACGGCTATAGTTTCCATGCTAATTACGATAGTTTGGATGTGACTTATGACGAGTACAAGGCGGCCTACGAACGTATTTTCACTCGTAGTGGCTTGGACTTCAAGGCCATCATCGGTGACGGTGGCGCTATGGGGGGTAAGGATAGCCAAGAATTTATGGCCATTACACCAGCTCGTACAGACTTCGACCGCTGGGTTGTCTTAGACAAGTCAGTTGTCTCATTTGATGAAATTCCTGCAGAAGTACAAGAAGAAATCAAGGAAGAATTGCTCAAATGGATGGTTTCTGGTGAAGACACCATTGCCTACTCAAGTGAGTCTAGCTATGCAGCTAACTTAGAAATGGCAACAAACGAGTACAAACCAAGCAACCGTGTCGTTGCGGAAGAAGAAGTAACTCGCGTCGAAACTCCAGGTGTTAAATCCATCGATGAAGTGGCAGCCTTCCTTAACGTGCCAGAAGAGCAAACGATTAAAACTCTCTTCTACATGGCAGATGGAGAACTTGTTGCAGCCCTTCTAGTTGGAAATGACCAACTCAACGAAGTCAAGTTGAAAAACCATTTGGGTGCAGATTTCTTTGATGTTGCGAGCGAAGAAGAAGTCGCAAGTGCTGTTCAAGCCGGCTTTGGTTCGCTTGGTCCAGTTGGTTTGCCAGAAAATGTGAAAATCATTGCAGACCGTAAGGTGCAAGATGTCCGTAATGCAGTTGTGGGTGCTAACGAAGATGGCTACCACTTGACGGGTGTGAACCCAGGTCGTGATTTCACTGCAGAATATGTAGATATCCGCGAAGTTCGTGAGGGTGAAATTTCACCAGACGGACAAGGTGTTCTTAACTTTGCGCGTGGTATCGAGATCGGTCATATTTTCAAACTCGGAACTCGCTACTCAGCAAGTATGGGTGCAGATGTCTTGGATGAAAATGGTCGTGCTGTGCCAATCATCATGGGTTGTTACGGTATCGGTGTTAGTCGTCTCCTCTCAGCTGTTATAGAGCAACACGCTCGCCTCTTTGTCAACAAAACGCCTAAAGGTGAATACCGTTATGCTTGGGGAGTTAATTTCCCTAAAGAATTAGCACCATTTGATGTGCACTTGATCACTGTCAATGTCAAAGACGAAGAAGCGCAAGCCTTGACAGAAAAACTTGAAGCTAACTTGATGGGAGCTGGTTACGAAGTCTTGACAGACGACCGTAACGAACGTGTCGGAGTGAAGTTTAGCGATAGCGACTTGATTGGTCTGCCAATCCGTATTACTGTTGGGAAAAAAGCAGCCGATGGCATCGTAGAAGTTAAGATTAAAGCAACTGGTGACACCATCGAAGTTCACGCAGACAACTTGCTTGAAACCCTTGAAATCCTAAGCAAGAAATAAAAACTATAATCAGAAGAAAAACAAGGCAAAAATGTAACTAGTTTTTACCTTGTTTTTTCTATATAATGGGGGAAATGAGTAAATGAAGAGGTAAAGCTATGCTAAAATTTCCAAAGGATTTTGTCTGGGGTTCCTCCACTTCTGGACCACAGACAGAAGGACGAATGCCAGGTGATGGCAAGGGAGATAATCTCTGGGATTATTGGTATCAGGTGGAGCCAAACCGCTACTACAATGGGATTGGACCTGACAAGACATCGACTTTCTATGAGAACTGGGAAAAGGATATTGAGCTTTTGGTAGAGACTGGTCACACAGCCTTCCGAACTTCTATCCAGTGGTCTCGCATTTTCCCACAAGGCCGTGGAGAGGTCAATCCACAAGGGGTGGCTTTTTATCGTCAGGTCTTTGAAGCCATTAAGGCCAAAGGAATTCGTCTTTTAGTCAATCTCTACCACTTTGACCTGCCATTTGCCCTTCAAGAAGACGGCGATGGTTGGGAGAATAAGGCAACTGTCTCAGCCTATGAAGACTATGCTCGTTTTTGTTTTGAGACTTACGGTGACTTGGTAGACCAATGGATTACCTTCAATGAACCCATCGTACCTGTAGAATTTGGCTATTTTTACGATGCCCACTATCCTCATAAGGTAGATGCCAAAGCAGCAGTTAAGGTTGCCTATCATACGCAACTGGCTAGTAGTCTTGCGGTTAAGGCCTGTCATGAGGTTTTGCCTGATTCTAAGATTGGGATTGTCCTTAACTTGACACCGGCTTATCCACGCAGCCAGCATCCTACTGATGTCAAGGCAGCTCGCATTGCCGAACTCTTCCAAGCCCAATCTTTCCTAGATCCGTCTGTCTTGGGAGCTTATCCAGAAGAGTTAGTAGAGATTTTAGCTGAGCATGATTTACTACCAGATTCTACAGCAGAAGAGTTGGAGCTTATCCGTGAACATACTGTGGACTTTCTTGGAGTCAACTACTACCAGCCTTTGCGCGTTATGGCGCCACGTTTTGCCAAGCATCCAGACAGTCCACTCTTGCCAGAGCATTTCTATGAGCCTTATATCATGCCGGGCCGTAAAATCAATCCTCACCGCGGTTGGGAAATCTACGAGCAGGGGATTTATGATATCGCCCAAAATATCAAGGAAAACTATGATAATATTGAGTGGATGCTAACTGAAAACGGCATGGGTGTTGAAGGGGAAGAAAAATTCCGTGAGAATGGCATGATTCAGGACGACTATCGTATTGACTTTGTCAAAGGTCATCTTCGTGAGCTGCACCGTGCTATTGAAGACGGAGCCAATTGTAAGGGCTACTTGATTTGGACCTTTATCGACTGCTGGTCATGGCTCAACAGTTATAAAAATCGCTACGGTCTGGTTGAGCTTGACTTGGAAACACAGGAACGCCGCCTGAAGAAATCAGGTCACTGGTTCAAAGAACTCAGCGATCATAATGGATTTTAAGAATAAAAAGAGTGAGATGGTGTTCATCTCACTTTTTATTACAATATCATCACCAAGGTCCCGATCGTAATCAGGATACAGCCAATGATTGTTTTAAACGTCAGGACATCCTGTAGGAAGAAAAAGGCTAGAACGAGGGTAATGACGAGACTGAATTTATCAACAGCAGATACCTCAGTTGCATTGCCCATCTGCAAGGCCTTGTAGTAGCAGAGCCAGGAGGTGCCAGTGGCCAGGCCTGATAAGATGAGAAAGAGCCAACTTTTTTTACTGATGTTGATAATTTCGGTCTGACTATTGGTCAAGAAAACCATGGCCCAGGCCATAAGAATGACGACGACTGTACGAATAGCGGTTGCTAGATTGGATGGAACTCCCTCAATCCCAATCTTGGCTAAAATTGACGTTAAGGCTGCAAAGACAGCTGATAAAAGTGCGAAGAAAAACCACATAGCAAATATCTCCTCTTTTTATTATAAGTAATTGATGCTGACTTGTCAGGTATCAAGTGAAATTTGGATAAAATACCAGATAGAAAAACTATACCAATTTTTATTCTTGACAAGTGAGAAAAACAAGTATATACTGTTTTTGCTGATTCTGTAAAGGGGAAATCAGACTATACCAATTTAAGGGGAAAGCACAGCTGGTCTGTGTCGTATATACTATGTGTGGAATTGTTGGTGTTGTTGGAAACACAAATGCAACTGATATTTTGATTCAAGGGCTTGAAAAGCTTGAATACCGTGGTTATGATTCTGCGGGGATTTTTGTCCTAGGTGGTGCTGAAAATCATCTAGTCAAGGCTGTCGGTCGTATCGCAGAATTGTCTGCTAAGACAGCTGGTGTTGAGGGAACAACTGGTATAGGTCATACGCGTTGGGCGACTCACGGGAAACCAACGGAAGACAATGCTCACCCACACCGCTCTGAGACTGGACGTTTTGTCTTGGTGCACAATGGAGTGATTGAAAACTACCTTGAAATCAAGGAAGAATACCTTGCAGGTCACCACTTCAAGGGGCAAACCGATACGGAAATCGCCGTTCACTTGATTGGAAAATTTGTAGAAGAAGATGCTCTCTCAGTTCTTGAAGCCTTCAAAAAAGCTCTTCACATCATCCGTGGTTCATATGCCTTTGCCTTGATTGACTCTGAAAATCCAGATGTCATCTATGTCGCTAAGAACAAATCACCACTTTTGATTGGTCTTGGGGAAGGCTATAACATGGTCTGCTCAGATGCTATGGCTATGATTCGTGAAACCAACCAATACATGGAAATTCATGACCAAGAGTTGGTAATCGTCAAGGCGGATAGTGTGGAAGCTCAAGACTATGATGGTAATCGCCGTGAACGTGCTAGCTACACTGCTGAGCTAGACTTGTCAGATATCGGTAAGGGGACTTACCCTTACTATATGCTCAAGGAAATCGATGAGCAACCAACGGTTATGCGTAAACTCATCCAAGCCTACACAGATGAGGCAGGTCAAGTTGTCGTAGATCCAGCTATCATCAAGGCTGTTCAAGATGCAGACCGTATCTACATCCTTGCTGCTGGAACATCGTACCACGCAGGATTTGCTTCTAAGAAGATGTTGGAAGAACTGACAGATACACCAGTTGAACTTGGAATTTCATCTGAGTGGGGCTATGGTATGCCACTTCTCAGCAAAAAACCACTCTTTATCTTTATCAGCCAGTCTGGTGAAACAGCTGACAGCCGTCAGGTTTTGGTTAAGGCTAATGAAATGGGGATTCCGAGCTTGACAGTGACAAACGTCCCAGGTTCAACCCTTTCACGTGAAGCCAATCATACCATGCACCTTCATGCAGGTCCTGAAATTGCCGTAGCATCAACCAAGGCCTATACAGCACAAATCGCAGCTTTTGCCTTCCTTGCAAAAGCAGTCGGAGAAGCAAACGGCAATGCCAAAGCGCAAGCCTTTGACCTGGTTCATGAGTTGTCAATCGTAGCTCAGTCTATCGAATCAACTCTTTCAGAAAAAGAAACCATTGATGCCAAGGTTCGTGACCTTCTTGAAACAACTCGCAACGCCTTTTACATCGGACGTGGTCAAGACTACTATGTAGCCATGGAAGCCAGTCTTAAGCTAAAAGAGATTTCTTACATCCAATGTGAAGGCTTTGCAGCAGGAGAACTCAAGCACGGAACCATTGCCTTGATTGAAGAGGGGACACCTGTCTTGGCCCTCTTGTCAGATCCAGTCCTTGCCAACCATACTCGTGGAAATATCCAAGAGGTCGCAGCCCGTGGTGCCAAGGTTCTCACTATTGCAGAAGAGAATGTTGCTAAAGAGACAGACGATATCGTCCTTACGACCGTCCACCCTTACCTCTCACCAATCTCAATGGTCGTGCCAACACAATTGGTCGCTTACTTTGCAACACTCCACCGTGGCCTTGATGTGGACAAACCACGTAACCTTGCTAAGTCAGTAACAGTAGAATAAACTAAGAAAGTCTAGTTCATCTAGACTTTTTCTAATGAGCAAATTCATTGAAAATATAACTAATTAGTGATAAAATACCCTAAAAACTAAAAGAGATAGCGAGGAAACGGGATGGTAGAATTAGGAATTTCAACATTTGGTGAAACAACAGCTCTAGAAGCGACTGGACAGATTTACAGTCATGATGAACGCATTCGTCAGTTGGTGGCAGAAATTGAACTGGCTGATAAGGTTGGTTTGGATGTGTACGGGATTGGGGAGCATCATCGGGAGGATTTTGCGGTATCGGCGCCAGAGATTGTTCTTGCAACTGGGGCAGTCAATACCAAGAAAATTCGTTTGACTAGTGCAGTCAGCATTCTCTCGAGTATGGATCCGGTTCGCTTGTTCCAACAATATGCTACCATCGATGCGGTGTCAAATGGACGGGCAGAGATTATGGCAGGGCGTGGTTCATTTACCGAGTCTTTCCCTCTGTTTGGTTATGACTTGAAAGACTACGAAGCTCTTTTTGATGAAAAGTTAGACCTGCTTCAGCTGGCAAATGAAAGCACCAAAGTGAACTGGCAGGGACAATTGACCCAAAGCATTGCTGGAAAAGAAGTCTATCCTCGTCCAGTTCAGGGGAAATTGCCATTGTGGGTGGCGACAGGTGGTCATGTAGAGTCAACAGTGAAGATTGCTCGGGCGGGGTTGCCGATTGTCTATGCCATTATCGGTGGCAATCCGCGTTATTTTAAAAAGCTGATTCAAGCTTATCGTGAGATTGGAAGGGAGACTGGACATGCGGATAAAGACCTGAAAGTGGGCGCTCATTCTTGGGGCTGGATTGCTGAAGATGGCGAGCAGGCTGTAAAAGATTATTTCCATCCGACCAAGCAAGTGGTGGATGCGATTTCCAAGGACCGTCCACACTGGCAGGAATTGAGTTATGAGCAATATCTTGAACAGGTTGGACCAAATGGTGCCATGTTTGTGGGCAATCCAGATCAGGTGGCAGAAAAATTGATTCGCATGATTGAGGATTTAGACTTGGACCGTTTCATGCTCCATCTACCGCTTGGTTCTATGCCACATGATCAAGTTTTGAGAGCTATTGAACTCTTTGGCACGCAAGTGGCACCCAAAGTACGAGCTTACTCTGCCATGAAAGAGGGGTTATAAAAAAATCCAATCAGCTGAGTCGATTGGTGAGGAACACCCATGGATTCAGCAACAGGTGGAAGTGGTACAAGGGATAGAGCATACTATCTAGTGGAATATATACTAGTTTATACCAAGTACAAGATAAAATAGCAAAAAAGGCGATTATCCAAGCGGAAATCGTCTTTTTGATACTTAGAATAAGTCCAGCCTAATATTTCCACCAAAATGTGGTTTTTCAAGAGCTACCTGTGCTAATTGATTGAGTGTTTGCTCACTATTTTCTTGATTATAGAATTTAAGTCCTTTGATGATAACTCCATCAACTTCATCCTCGAAAACCAAATCTTCTTGATGGTCGTTGATGTATGAAAGAAGTTCCTCCTTCCATCTATCTTTTTCTGTTAATTGTTCACCTTTAGGTTCAATGAAGATTTGAAGATAGTAATCTTTATTTTGAAGAAGTAGGATAAAGTCTGGTTGAAATCCTGAAAAATTGATTTCCCGTGGATTCTCTTCAAATTGGTGCAATTTCAATCGTTCAACTTTATCTGTTCCTTTAAGCATGTTTTCGTCCATCCGAACGAGGAAAACATCACCGTATTGTTCTCTTAGTTCATCAATATGATTGGCAATAGCATTAACTAGATTTTCTTCATTTCTATTGATTATAGCAGATTGGTAAGCAAAAAAGTCAAATTTTTCAAAACTAATATTAGCTACTTTTTGTTCGATGAAGGAGCTACTCTGTTTAGCCGTATCATAATTAGGTATTCGTTTGCGATAATCAACGAGATATTCTGTAATTGGATATCCGATAAAGCGGTTCGTACCTCTTGCTTTGCGATAACCTGCCTTTATTTGGGCAGCCAGTAGGTTAAAAAAGTTATCAACAATTTTCAGCTTTTCCATAGCGGAAAAATCTTCTACAATGGTTTCTTTTTCTGTTGTGACAGAGAGTGTAAAATTTTGCAAATCTAGCCAATTTTCACCCCAAAAATCTTCCATAGACTTGAGATTTGGAAGATATCTTTTCAGATTTTCAAATCGGAAAAAGTTAGAGCGGCTAATTGATTTTTTAAAATAACGAATATCAATTCCCCTCAATTGGGATATTTTTAACTCTATTGCTTCAGCTGAAAGGTAAGCTGTTTCATAGGTGGATTTAAAATAGGTTACATTGGCTAGCTTAGAAATTTCAATACCATATGCACGTAAATTCACATAGTGACTGTCAGGAATTTCCTCAGTTTCATTATAGTAAAGCTTACCTGTTTTAAAGATTTGGGTTTTCTTGAAAGAGGGTTTCAGTTTGATTTCAATTGGAGGATTTTTTTCATCAGTCCCAGTCGCAAGATTCATCTTGTCAAGTGATGCCATCAAATTCTTGATGTATTGCGGTTCATTAAGGGTATGGTAGTGTAGTGTTTCCAACAAAAGACTTGCTGTTTCATCTGATTCATCAAATCGTCTTTGGTAAGAAATCTTTTGATTTAAGGAGAAAGGATTGTATCGCGCCCCGCGTCCGATCAACTGAGCCTCGGAATTGGTTGATTTAGCATCTCTTTTATCATTCATTTTTCCCAAGTTGCTAATACGAACGATATCGTAAAGATTGAGGACATCCCAACCTTCTGTTAATTTTGCTACTGCAAAGACTACACGATACAGATTATTGGGCGATTCAAGCGAATTGAGGGCTTGATACTGTCCTGTTTCTAGCAACCCTTTTGAACTACTGTCTGAATCATTTGCATTTAGAATTCTAGCTGGTGAAAAACCACGCTTAATTTCTCGAAGAACAGTTGAAAGATCATCCTTCTCGAGATAATACTGATAAGCTAGCTGTAGGGTATGGCTTTGCTCTTCTGATACACTCCTCAATTGCGAAATAAGGAACGCCTTTAAGCTTTCTACGGTCAGATTGTCAATCATCTCATTGAATAGATTGTTTGCTTCATAGGAAGCATCAATTTTATGTGATTTGAAAAGAATGACTGGTTTTATCTCAATCCCAAATTTTTCTAGAGCAAATTTGCGACGATATTCACTCAGAAGAACGGTACTAAGCATATTATCTTCATTGGAATTCCCCGTCTGAATGCGTCTTACATTTTTTGAATATCGCTCTTTGATGTATGAATCCAAGGTATAACGGTAAATAATCTTATCTCGATATTTTTGATAAATGGTCTCATCGTCAAAATCAAGTGTTGCGGTAAATTCTAGCAAGAGATTATCAGCATGTGCGTGAAGAAGAGAAAGTAGGCATTTTTCCCATGAGACTTTTTCCAATTCTGCTTTATTTTTCTTTTTCGTAGAAGCAGAATAGTGATGGGCTTCATCCGCCAGAATAACCATTTTTGTCTTCTGGTAATCTGTTAATGACATGATATTTTCTGCCTGTGTGAAGAGGTCATTTGTTAATGTTTGAATTGAAACAAACTTAATATTAATTACATTTTTATTAGGAAAATCTGGAAATCTTCCTGAAATCTGGTTGATAAAGATATGTTCCCCATCAATTTCTAAGTTGAAATTGAAAAGAAACTTCGTAGATTGAGCATTCGTTAGATTATCAATGGTCTTACTCAGAACACCATTTGTATTCACTGTAAACAGAAAATTTTGATACCCTTTTTCTTTATAGAGATAGAGGATTAAACCAGCCATTAAATCAGTCTTTCCCGAACCAGTTGCCATATTGAACATCAGCTGTCTTGGTTTTCGAAACTTGAAAGCATCTGATGCTTGAGTGTAGTGAAAATAGCGAATAGCTTCACTCTGATAAGAACGTGGTTCATGCTTGAGATTTTCTACAATATACTGTGGTAATTCCCAACCATGCTGTTCGTTCAAAATATCCATATCCAGCTGTTTCAATTCATCGAAGAGTTCAAAGATCAGTTCTTTTTTCTTTGCTTTTCTAACCATCATTTCTCCCCATAAAAACTCTTATTGAAATCATAATCTGATTGGGATAATTGCGATTTAATGGTTTCATCATCAATTTCAGAATAGTTGTGATAGAGCTGGTTTTTGTCAATAATTTTTACAAGAATTTTTTTCTGCATTTCAAAATCTTCATCCCAGATAGATTGGTCAACTTCTTGTAAATCCACTCTGAAATCAAAATCAAGTGTGGTTTTCATGTCATTAAAGATAGCCTTTAATTCATCAGAATGTTTAGAGTTAAGAACGGCATCAATAAAGGTCGCATTTTTGTCCATTAACTCAGCATAAATGAATGAACCACCGCCAGACCAAGCAACATCTTGAGAAATGCCACCTTGTTCTCCATTGATAACTTTCTTTAATCTCTCGACAGCTACGGTTTCAATATAATCCATTTGTTCAATACCGATGTACTGACGATTCATCTTGTGAGCTACTGCTGCAGTAGTTCCCGAACCCATAAAGAAGTCAAGGACAATATCTCCTTCTTCACTACTAATTTTCATCAAATTATAAATAAGTCTTTCAGGTTTTGGAAAATCAAATAACCTATCACCCCTAAATAACTCTCTAATCTCCTCAGCTCCACGTTGATTCGTACCAAATGAGTTATCCCAAAAATCATTTGGTATTTGACCCTCCGAATCTTGTAAATATAGTTTACCATATGGTTGTTCTTGCCCACCTCGTGTCCAATATATCTTTCCTAAATTATCTAACCGTTCTATTTCTTCTTTCTCTTTCATCCAGGGGCCATAAAGTTTTTTTCCTGTAGGAGTTGTTAGTTCATAATTATATTTACCCCTAGTCTTATGAAATAAAATTTGTCGTCTGAAATAACCGTTCTCATCTGAATAACGATATTCTTTTCTAGCTTTGTCGGTTAGTGGTAACTTATTTAATTTCCCACTCGATTTCTTATAAATAAGTATATAATCTGTTACTTTTGCAAATTCTCCAATATTTGCTTGATTATCAGATTTTCTCCACGAAATCGTACCAATATATTTATCCTCTCCAAATATATTATCTGCTAATAATTTTAATTGAGCACATCCTTCTTCTCCAACTATAATTATGCATAATCCTTCATCAGATAGCAGCTCCTTGGCAACATCTAATCTATTTTTCATAAAAACTAACCAAGTAGATAATTTAAAATTTGAATTATAATTAAATGCATCACTACTCTTAGTTTTTTTAAAATAGTAAGGTGGATCAACAATTATACTTTTAATTTTTCCACTAAATCGTTTTTTCAAACTGTGGAGTGCTAACAGGTTGTTTCCCTTGATAATCAGGTTATCCGTATCCTTGATTTCTGATACAGGAGAAGAGCCATTTTTGTCATATTTCTTAGCATTTTTTAAAATCTTTTTATCTAGAAGGACATCAATCTCTTCTCTAGCAACTATCTCATTTAAAAAGGATTCTTCAGCATCTTCCCTCGATACATCATCTTTAGTCATACCAGCTTTTAAGATACCATCTTTGTAGGGGAAATTTAGTACAACGTCTGTTGTTTCATCTAAATAGTGATTATTTGTCGCTAATCCGATTTTGTTGGTGTAACGCGTGTAAGAGTTTGACCAATATTCATCAACTTCAAGCATTTGAATGATATCATTGATTTTCAAAATTGTCGCACCAGCAATATCCTCGGTAAATGCTTCATTTAGAATTGCATTTGTCAAAATCTTTTTAACCAACTCGGGTTTATAATTATCTAAATCTACTATAATAGCATCTTTTTTTAGCAGTCCCTCAGCTACATACTGTTCATCAAAGCTTTCTACCACCTCTCGTAGGGCTTGTTGAATCGTTGTTTCGAATGCCTGACTCATACAAGTCCCTCACTTTCATACACAACAGAAAAGACCTTCTCACAAAAATGTGAAAAAGTCTGTTTTAGGGCTTGACAAAAAATACGCTTGATTACATAATCAGCGTGAGCTGTGAGCTGTGAGCTGTGAGCTGTGAGCTGTGAGCTGTGAGCTGTGAGCTGTGAGCTGTGAGCTGTGAGCTGTGAGCTGTGAGCTGTGAGCTGTGAGCTG
>AORU01000009.1 GCA_000344275.1 Streptococcus oralis subsp. tigurinus AZ_3a
AGCAATTGACGCAGCAATCGACAATGCAGGAGTAACTAAAGCTCAAACCGAAGGAACAGCAGCAGTAGAAGCTGTAAGCCCAACAGTAGCAGTTAAAGATGCGGCTAAAGCAGAAGTAGCGAAAAAATTAGCAGAAAAATTAACAGCAATTGAAGGTACTCCAAACGCAACGAAAGAAGAAAAAGATGCGGCTAAACAAGCAGCACAAGACGCAGCAACAAAAGCAGATCAAGCAATTGACGCAGCAATCGACAATGCAGGAGTAACTAAAGCTCAAACCGAAGGAACAGCAGCAGTAGAAGCTGTAAGCCCAACAGTAGCAGTTAAAGCTAGTCAAACAGCATCAGCACAAGCAAATGCGCGTAAAGTAGCTAAAGAATTGCCAAATACAGGTACAGCAGATTCTACTGTAGCTATGGTAGCAGCTGCCGCAAGTGCAGTACTTGGTCTTGGTCTTGCAGGCCGTCGTCGTAAAGAAGACGAAGAAGCTTAATTGGTAGATTGTTTGATAAACATCAGATAATAAATCTGATTTTCAAAGCTTAAGCAAGTACCTCTCGTAAGAAAATCTCCTAGCAGAAAAGCCTGCTAGGAGATTTTTGAGGCTCTTTGTCAACTGTAGTGGGTTGAAGAAAGGCTAAGATCGAGAAAGGACAAATTTTGTCCTCTCTTTTTTGATGTTTAGAGCGATGAAAATCCGTTTTTTGAAGTTTTCAAAGTTCCGAAAACCAGAGATATTTCGCTTGATAAGTTTAATGAGATTATTAGTTGCTTCTAATTTTGCATTAGAATAGGGTAACTGAAGAGCGTTGATAATCTTCTCTTTATCCTTGAGGAAGGTTTTAAAGACCGTCTGAAAAAGAGGATGAACCTACTTTAGATTGTCCTCAATGAGTCCAAAGAATTTGTCAGGTTCCTTATTCTGAAAGTGGAAAAGCAAGAGCTGATAGAGCTTATAGTGGTGTTTCAAGTCTTCTGAATAGCTTAAAAGCTTGTTGAGAATTTCTTTGTTGGTTAGATGCATACGAAAAGTAGGACGATAAAATCGCTTATCACTCAATTTACGGCTATCCTGTTGAATGAGCTTCCAGTAACGTTTGATAGCCTTATATTCATGAGATTTCCGCTCAAACTGATTCATGATTTGAACACGAACACGACTCATAGCGGGGCTTAAGTGTTGGACAATATGAAAATGATCTAGAACGATTTTAGCACATGGAAAAAGCTGTTTAGCCAAGTCATAGTAGGGACTAAACATATCCATCGTAATGATTTTCACCTGACAACGAACAGCTCGCTCGTAGCGCAGAAAGTGATTTCTTATGATAGCTTGTGTCCTGCCTTTAAGAACGGTGATAATACGAGGAATTTAATGATTTTTCTTGACGAGAGAAGTCTCAGCGACCATCATTTTCGAACAATGATAGCACTTGAAACGACGTTTTTTCAGAAGAATTCTGGTAGGCATACCAGTCGTTTCAAGGTAAGGAATTTTAGAAGGTTTTTGAAAATCATATTTCTTCATTTGACTTCCGCAATCAGGGCAAGATGGAGCCTCATAATCTAGTTTAGCGATGATTTCCTTGTGGGTGTCTCTATTAACAACATCCATAATTTGGATATTAGGGTCTTTGATATCGAGTAGTTTTGTGATAAAATGTAATGGTTCCATATGATTCTTTCTAATGATGGTTTGATCGCTTTTCATTATAGGTCATATGGGACTTTTTTTCTACAACAAAATAGGCTCCATAATATCCATAGGGGATTTACCCACTACAAATATTATAGAGCCAAAAAATTTTTAGGTTTAGGAATGACTATTCATATAGAGATAGGTAATTCTTCAAAGATGGTAGTCATATAGAGGACGATAGTTGTTAAGTAATGTTTTAATTGATAATAGTTGCTATTTGATTATGTTTTATGTCAAAGTAAATAGATAAGATTTTTATTTTTGACAAATGAGAACATATGATGTAATGATTTTTAGGTAAAAGCTATTTGGAATAGCAGTGACTTTAAAATTAGGGAGGAAGAAAATTTTGTGAGGAAAAAGGAGTTGCTCAAATAACAACTCAGGATCAAAAATCGATAGTTGAGGAGCGGAGGTGATAAATTGAGTTTGCTACTGTATAATGGATTTATCACTAAAAGTGCTCCAGGCCGTATTTTACACAGCAATAGTCTTCTAAAAATGGACAGAAATTATTGTAAAGGCTATTAAAAAGGAGTATAATGAGTGCAAGACATTTCGGAGGTGAAAGATGCTAGAAGTAAGAAGTCTAGAGAAAAGTTTTGGATCCAAGCAAGTTTTGTTTGGTGTCGATTTTCAGGCAAGTCCAGGAAGGATTCTGGGTTTGGTCGGAAAAAATGGTGCTGGGAAAACAACTATTTTCCACAGTATGTTGAAATTTTTAGAGTATCAAGGAGAGATCAGTCTGGATGGACAGGAGATTCGTCAGGAAACCTATGCTCGGATTGGCTATCTGCCTGAGGAACGCAGCCTCATGCCCAAGTTGACAGTCCTTGAGCAAGTTCGCTACTTGGCTACTCTAAAGGGCATGGATGCTAAGGAGGTCAAGGAAAAACTCCCTCAATGGATGAAGAGGTTGGAAGTGAAAGGAAAGTTGACAGATAAAATCAAGAGTCTGTCAAAAGGAAATCAGCAGAAGATTCAGCTCATCATTACTCTGATTCATGAGCCAGATTTGATTATCTTGGATGAGCCTTTTAGTGGATTGGACCCAGTCAATACTGAACTGCTCAAACAAGTCATTTTTCAGGAAAAAGAGCGTGGAGCAACCATTATCTTTTCTGACCATGTCATGACCAACGTCGAGGAACTTTGTGATGATATTCTGATGATTCGAGATGGCCGTGTGGTCTTGCATGGGCCGGTTCAGGATGTTCGTAATCAATACGGGAAAACACGTCTCTTTGTTTCAAGTGAACGAAGCAAGGAAGAACTGGAAAGTCTTCCTCATGTCAAACAGGTGAGCTTGACTAAGCAAGGCAGTTGGAAATTGATCTTGGAGGACGAGAGCGCTGGAAGGGAACTCTTCCCCATCCTCACTCAAGGTCAATACATCGCGACCTTTGACCAACAAGCGCCAACAATCGATGAAATCTTTAAACTAGAATCAGGGGTGGAAGTATGAGAAATATGTGGGTTGTAATGAAGGAAACCTATCTTCGGCATGTCAAGTCGTGGAGTTTCTTCTTTATGGTGATTTCGCCGTTCCTCTTTTTAGGATTATCTGTAGGAATCGGCTATCTCCAAAATTCTTCGATGGCTAAAAATAGCAAGGTAGCAGTAGTAACAACAGCGCCATCTGTAGCTGAGGAACTCAAGGGTACCAATGGTATCAACTTTGATTATAAGGACGAAGCTAGTGCCCAGGCTGCTATCAAGGATGAGGAACTCAAGGGTTACCTAACCATTGACCAAGAGGACAGCGTCCTCAAGGCCGTCTATCACGGTGAAACTTCTCTTGAAAGTGGCATCAAGCTGGCTGTAACCAATAAGCTAAATGAACTGCAGTATCAACTGAATCGTTCGGCAGCCAATTTGTCTCAAGAGCAGGAAAAATACTTGAGTCAAACTGTTGACTATACAGAGAAGATTGATGAAGCTAAAGAAAATAAAAAAACAGTGCAGAACATGGCGGCATTGGGCTTAGGATTTTTCCTTTATATGATCTTGATTACCTATGCTAGCGTCACTGCTCAGGAAGTGGCTAGTGAAAAAGGGACCAAAATCATGGAGGTGGTCTTCTCTAGTATCCGAGCTAGTCATTATTTCTACGCTCGTATGCTGGCTTTGCTCCTTGTGATTTTGACCCATATTGGGATTTACGTCGTGGGTGGTCTGGCTGCCATTCTGCTCTTTAAAGACCTACCAATCTTGGCCCAATCTGGTATTTTAAATCATCTAGGAGAGGCTTTCTCGCTCAATACCTTATTGTTTGTCTTGGTTAGTCTCTTTATGTATGTTGTTTTGGCAGCCTTTCTAGGTTCTATGGTTTCTCGTCCTGAGGATTCAGGAAAGGCCTTGTCACCATTGATGATCTTGATTATGGCAGGATTCGTTGGAGTGACTGCTCTAGGTGCTGCAGGGGACAATTTAGTTCTGAAAATTGGTTCCTATATTCCTTTCATCTCGACCTTCTTTATGCCATTTAGAGCTATAAATGGGTATGCAAGTGGTCTAGAAGCTTGGATTTCCCTTGCCATAACGGTTGTCTTTGCAGTCACTGCAACAGCCTTTATCGGACGCATGTATGCCAGCCTAGTCCTTCAAACGGATGATTTGGGAATCTGGAAAACCTTTAAACGTGCCTTAGCTTATAAATAGGAGAGCCTCGCGAAAGCGAGGTTTTTCTAGATGTTAAACACCGAAATCGGTAAAAATATTTTTCATATCTATTGACTTTTAGTAGTAAAATTTGGTATGATAGTAGACGGTATTGTTTACCCCATTTGTAAGGCCCCGGAACCTTTCAAATACCCCGCGGACCGGAACATCCGCCCTGTAAACAAAAACGATATTCATATAGGAGAAATCATGAACAAAACTACATTCATGGCTAAACCAGGCCAAGTAGAACGCAAATGGTACGTTGTTGACGCAACTGATGTACCTCTTGGACGCCTTTCAGCAGTTGTTGCTAGCGTACTTCGCGGAAAAAACAAACCAACATTTACACCACATACTGATACAGGTGACTTCGTAATCGTTATCAATGCTGAAAAAGTTAAATTGACTGGTAAAAAAGCAACTGATAAGATCTACTACACTCACTCAAACCACCCAGGTGGATTGAAATCAATCTCTGCTGGTGAACTTCGTTCTAAAAATGCAGTACGTTTGATCGAAAAATCAGTTAAAGGTATGCTTCCACACAATACTCTTGGTCGCGCTCAAGGTATGAAATTGAAAGTATTTGTTGGAGCTGAGCACACTCACGCTGCACAACAACCAGAAGTTCTTGATATTTCAGGACTTATCTAAGGAAAGGAACAATAAAGTATGTCACAAGCACAATATGCAGGTACTGGACGTCGTAAAAACGCTGTTGCACGCGTTCGCCTTGTTCCAGGAACTGGTAAAATCACTGTTAACAAAAAAGATGTTGAAGAGTACATCCCACACGCTGACCTTCGTCTCGTTATCAACCAACCATTCGCAGTTACTTCAACTGTAGGTTCATACGACGTTTTCGTTAACGTTGTAGGTGGTGGATACGCTGGTCAATCAGGAGCTATCCGTCACGGTGTCGCTCGTGCCCTTCTTCAAGTAGACCCAGACTTCCGCGATTCATTGAAACGCGCAGGCCTTCTTACACGTGACTCACGTAAAGTTGAACGTAAGAAACCAGGTCTTAAGAAAGCTCGTAAAGCATCACAATTCTCAAAACGTTAATCAATACGATTATATCAACGTTTTAAAGCACTCAAGAGTTTACCTCATGGGTGCTTTTTTTATGTTTTTTGAAAAAGTTCCCCTCAAAGTTTACCTTATTTTCACCTTATTGTTTTAAAGACTTTAAGGCAAATTCACCGACTGCCATAGGGACTACATTAGAAGTATTGACATAAATCTGTGTTGTACCTGTGTCGCTATGTGTTAGAGCTTCGGAAATTTCTTCAAGCGAAACTCTAGCTTGTTTTTCTGGTGTGGCGCTTGAACATTATGCTTATCTATAGTATTTTGTGTTATAATGTAGAAACTATACAGAAAATAAAATAATCTCTTTAAATTCTGTAAATTTCACTTTGTGTAAACATGAGAAAATGTTGAATGTAGATAATGACGGGAGATGATTTACAATGATCAGTTTAGAGCTGTTGTCTAAAGCAAATAGTCTAGACGTCTATTCTTTTGAAAAAGAAAATCGGGATTATTTTGAACGAAATTTACCTCCTAGACCAGCTAACTATTTTGATTTAGAAGGTTTTAAAGAAATTACAAGGGAATTGTTAACGGAACAAACGAATCGTGATGTCTACATGCATCTTATTAGAGATTCGCAAGGTGTTATGGTCGGTAGGATCAATTTAAGTGTCTTAGAGAGTGATCGAAAAACAGCAGAGCTTGGGTATAGGATTGGGGAAAATGTTACTAACTTAGGCTATGCCAGCGAAGCGGTTAAACTCGTTTTAGAAAAAGCCTTCACGACTTATGGTTTAAATAGAATTATTGCAGGAGCGGAAACAGATAACCTGGCCTCTCAGAGAGTACTTTTAAAAAAATGGCTTCACCTTTAGTAGGATCATAGAAAATGACTTACAAATTCATAATGAGTGGGTTCATACAGCAGTATTTGAGATAACGAGGCCATAATATCATCATTTTTAGTCTATTGATAAGGCTGATGGAGTCATCAATCTTTCCATGCATTTAAGAGGACTTGTACTGCCCCCCTAAAAGTCAGATAAAAAATTTAAGTAAAGGATTTAGTTCTGTATTGTACAGGGGTAAGTCCTTTTCTACATTGTAACCGTTTTACTTTTTTTCGTCGAGTCGGATGAGAGAAGTTGTTGAAAAATAGGCCCCTGATATGATAGAAATCGTTTACAAATAACTTTAAAAATGGTATGATTTAATTAAACCGGTTTACTTAGTTGCTATAGATCTCTAATCTGAGATTTAGTTCCTATTGATTTTACAATATGTTTATTGGAGTGTATACATGCAAACAAAAACAAAGAAGCTCATTGTGAGTTTGTCTTCACTTGTTTTATCAGGATTTTTATTAAACCATTATTTGACAGTTGGAGCGGAAGAAACGACTACGAATACCATTCAGCAAAGTCAGAAGGAAGTTCAGTATCAGCAAAGGGATGCCAAGAATTTAGTTGAAAATGGTGATTTTAGTCAGACGGAGAACGGAAGCAGTCCTTGGACAGGAAGCAAAGCCCAGGGGTGGTCAGCTTGGGTAGACCAGAAGAATAGTTCTTCAGGTGTCTCAACTCGAGTCATTGAAGCCAAGGATGGGGCTGTCACTATCTCAAGTTCTGAGAAACTAAGGGCAGTGGTTCACCGTATGGTCCCTATTGAAGCTAAGAGAAAGTATAAACTGCGTTTCAAGATTAAAACAGATAATAAAGTCGGGATTGCCAAGGTTCGCATCATTGAGGAAAGTGGTAAGGACAAGCAATTGTGGAATTCTGCAACGACGTTAGGAACAAAGGACTGGCAGACCATTGAAGCAGACTATAGCCCGACTTTAGATGTTGATAAAATCAAGCTGGAGTTATTCTATGAAACAGGAACTGGGACTGTTTCCTTTAAGGATATTGAGCTGGTAGAGGTAGCGGACCAGCCTTCTGAGGATTCTCAAATAGATAAACAGCTTGAGGAAAAGATTGATTTACCAATTGGGAAAAAACATGTTTTTTCTCTTGCGGACTATACTTATAAGGTAGAAAATCCTGACTTTGCTTCAGTCAAAAATGGAATTTTAGAACCTCTTAAGGAAGGGACAACCAATGTCATTGTCAGTAAAGATGGCAAGGAAGTGAAAAAGATTCCTTTGAAGATTCTAGCCTCTGTTAAGGATGTATACACAGACCGTTTGGATGACTGGAATGGCATCATCGCTGGGAATCAATACTATGATTCTAAAAATGAACAGATGGCCAAGTTAAACCAGGAACTGGAAGGAAAGGTGGCTGATAGCCTATCCAGTATTTCAAGTCAAGCGGACCGCACCTATTTGTGGGAGAAGTTTTCAAATTATAAAACGTCTGCGAATCTAACTGCCTCTTATCGGAAATTGGAGGAGATGGCCAAGCAAGTGACCAATCCTTCTTCTCGTTATTATCAAGATGAAACCGTCATTCGAACAGTTAGGGATTCCATGGAATGGATGCATAAACATATCTACAATAGTGAAAAAAGCATTGTTGGGAACTGGTGGGATTATGAAATCGGTACACCTCGTGCCATCAACAATACCTTGTCTCTGATGAAAGAATACTTCTCAGATGAGGAAATAAAAAAATATACAGATGTGATTGAAAAATTTGTTCCAGATCCCGAACATTTCCGAAAGACGACTGATAACCCATTTAAGGCTCTAGGTGGAAACTTAGTTGATATGGGAAGGGTAAAAGTGATAGCTGGTTTACTGCGTAAGGATGATCAAGAAATTTCTTCGACCATTCGTTCAATTGGGCAAGTGTTCAAGTTGGTAGACCAAGGCGAAGGTTTTTATCAGGATGGATCTTATATCGACCATACCAATGTTGCCTATACGGGTGCTTATGGAAATGTCTTGATTGATGGCCTGTCTCAACTGTTGCCAGTCATTCAAAAGACCAAGAGCCCAATCGATAAAGATAAAATGCAAACCATGTACCACTGGATTGATAAATCGTTTGCTCCTTTGTTAGTGAACGGAGAGCTGATGGATATGAGTCGAGGACGCTCTATCAGTCGTGCAAATAGCGAGGGGCACGTGGCCGCAGTAGAAGTACTAAGAGGGATTCACCGGATAGCGGATATGTCTGAAGGAGAAACCAAACAACGGTTGCAGAGTCTTGTGAAGACCATTGTTCAATCGGATAGTTATTATGATGTCTTTAAGAATTTGAAGACTTATAAGGATATCAGTTTGATGCAATCCTTGTTAAGCGATGCTGGAGTCGCAAGTACTCCAAGAACCAGTTACCTATCTGCCTTTAATAAGATGGATAAAACAGCCATGTACAATGCAGAGAAAGGGTTTGGATTTGGCTTGTCACTCTTTTCCAGTCGTACCTTGAATTACGAACATATGAACAAGGAAAACAAACGTGGTTGGTATACGAGTGATGGGATGTTTTATCTCTATAATGGTGATTTGAGTCACTATAGCGATGGCTACTGGCCAACAGTTAATCCCTATAAGATGCCTGGTACGACAGAGACGGACGCTAAGAGATCGGATAGCGATACAGGTAAAGTTCTACCGTCTGCTTTCGTTGGAACGAGCAAACTAGATGAGACCAATGCGACAGCAACCATGGATTTCACCAACTGGAATCAAACATTGACTGCTCATAAGAGCTGGTTTATGCTGAAGGATAAGATTGCCTTTTTAGGAAGCAATATCCAGAACACTTCAACAGATACTGCTGCAACTACAATTGACCAGAGAAAACTGGAATCAAGTAATCCATATAAAGTCTATGTCAATGATAAAGAAGTCTCCCTTACAGAACAAGAAAAGGATTATCCTGAAACCCAAAGTGCCTTTTTAGAATCGTCCGATTCGAAAAAGAATATTGGTTACTTTTTCTTTAAGAAGAGTTCAATCAGTATGAGTAAGGCTTTGCAAAAGGGAGCCTGGAAGGATATCAATGAAGGACAGTCAGACAAGGAAGTTGAAAACGAATTTCTTACGATTAGTCAGGCTCATAAGCAAAATGGAGATTCTTATGGCTATATGCTCATCCCTAACGTGGATCGTGCCACCTTCAATCAAATGGTAAAAGAGTTAGAAAGTAGCCTCATCGAAAATAACGAAACCCTTCAGTCTGTTTATGATGCCAAACAAGGAGTTTGGGGCATTGTGAAGTATGATGATTCTGTCTCTACTATTTCCAACCAATTCCAAGTCTTGAAACGTGGAGTCTATACCATTCGAAAAGAAGGGGATGACTATAAGGTTGCCTACTATAATCCTGAAACTCAGGAATCGGCTCCAGATCAGGAAGTTTTTAAAAAGTTAGAACAAGCAGCTCAAACACAAACTCAGGATTCAAAAGAAAAGGAAAAATCTGAAGAAGAAAAGAACCATTCGGATCAAAAGAATCTCCCTCAGACAGGAGAAGGTCAGTCAATCTTGTCAAGTCTAGGGCTCTTGCTACTTGGGGCGGTTTATCTGTTCCGTAGAGGAAAGAACAACTAATTTGTTCATCATCTAGACGAATCACATGAAACTGTGGAAAATAGAAAAAATCCGAAGAAGGCCAAACATCTTCGGATTCTTCTTTTAAAAAAGGATAAGTTAACACTTATCCTTTTTTACTTCATTTTATCTGAGTGTAACATACTGTTGGGCAATCTCGCTGATGCGGTCAAAGTCGCCTTGGGAAGCGAGTTTATTGAGTTCGCCACCAATTCCAACGGCGTCTGCACCAGCAGCGAACCATTGAGGGATATTGTTTAGGCCGACTCCTCCGGTTACCATTACGGAAACTTGTGGGATCGGTGCCTTGACTGCAGAGATATATGCTGGACTGAGAGCACTACCTGGGAAGAGTTTGATGATTTCACTACCGGCTTCAAGTGCAGTCGTTATCTCTGTGAGGGTAATACAGCCTGGAATGTACGGTGTGCTGTAGAGATTGCACATTTTTGCAGTTTCAGCATGGAAAGATGGAGAAACAACGTAATTTGCTCCGGCTAGAATGGCATCTCTAGCGGTTACGGCATCAAGTACAGTACCCGCACCGATACAAACACTCTGATCGTCCTGATACAAGTCTACAAGTTCCTTGATGATTTGCCCTGCATACTGATTGGTATAGGCGATTTCAATTGCCTTGATACCGCCCTTGATACAAGCAATCGAAGCTTGCAGTCCTTCTTCCTTTGTATTTCCTCGAATGACAGCGACAATTTTTTGTTTTTTTAGTTCAATAATCGTATCTGATTTGGTCATGTAATTCTCCTAACGAATGATATCTTGTGCATTTGCCAGTAATTTTTCAATACTAGTTGCGGAAGTGGAGAGATGGTCTCCTGGAAGAGTACATTTGAGAGTTGCGCTTGCAACTGCAAAGTCAATGCTAGTTTTTAGGGAGGAATGATGGAGTAGTTGGTAAAGGGCACCAGAGATAAAGGCATCCCCACTACCAACTCGTTGATAGACTGCAGTTTTTAGTTGGACAGACTCTTCAAATCGTTCTCCCAGAGCATAGGCTTGATAGACATTTTTGTCTTGCTCATCACTAGAGCGGAGGGTATGGAAAATGGCCTTGAAACCATAGGTTTCTTTTAAAAGTCGCATGCGATTTTCCACCTCTTTTAGGCTGGCACTGTCTCTTGGAAACATCTCTAGATTTTGGTCATCAATCATGAGAGGATCAATACCAAAGCAATAATCAGCGAAACGAGCAAACTTAGAAAATTCATACTTAGCTTCTAGGACTGAAATCATCTTTGTTCTCAGATTGAGATCCATTGAAATGATAATCTCTCGGCGCTTGGCTTCTTCCAAGAGTAGGAGAAGGAGCGTACGGACCTCTTGACCGATAGCTACGGTGATTCCACTGAAATGAAAATGGCTAATCCCCTGAAAGAGAGAATCCATATCTAGCATGTTTGGCCGAATCTGGCTGATACTCGTATGTTTGCGGTCGTAGAAAACTTCACTTTGACGACAACCAAAGCCGTTCTCTAAATAGTAGAGACCGATTCGATCGCCAAGCCGACAGATTGAACTGGTATCGATTTGGTGCTGTTTCAAGAATGTGATAAAACGATCTCCAATCTCGTTGGCAGGGAGTGCGGTAAAGACTTTCGTTGAGATTCCCAGAGCTTGCAAATTACAAGCGATATTAATTTCTGATCCGCCAAAATAAGTCGAACTGGCAACATGATCGCCGATACTGGTGGCATCTAATGGTGAGATTCGAATTAATGGTTCGCCAAACAGTAATATTTTCGTCATCCATTAGTTCCTTTCTGGTTTAGAATAGCTTTACTTGGCTAATATTTCTTTCAAATAAGCAGCGACTTCATCATCTTGGCAGTTTTCAAAGAAGTATTTTTGGAAGTATTTACCAGAGATGGTGTCTTTGAGGAAGTCTTGGTCGATTGCTTTAAGGATGGTCATCAAATCATTGTGGGTGATTTGTTTCACCTCGTTTAAGATACGAGCGTTGCGTTGTTCAGGGATTACACGTTCTCTTGGGTAGCCACCGCCCATTTCTTCAGCAAATAAGCGTTCAAACATCAATTTGAGGGTCAGTTCTGCCCCCCAACCAAATCCTTTGGCATAAGGAATAGACAAGGCGTTACCACCATTGATTTGAGAATAAAGGTAAGCGTCAGTTGGGTCCACTGCTAGACCACAGACAACACCAGGGAAACTGTTCAAAGCAAGCATAGCCCCTACACCTGTACCACAGCCGGTAACAACAAAGTCGACTGCTTTTGTATTTAAAAGAATGGCAGCCATTAGGCCGTTTTGTACGTATGTTAATGGATTTTCACCTTCTTCTCCACGCATACCATAGTTAAATAATTGGTAGCCTTTTTTATCTGTTGCTTCTTTCAGACTATCGTAAATAATGTGATTCTTGCTAGCTTGACTATTTTCATTGATTAATGCGATTTTCATAAGATCTTCTTTCTATTTTTACTCAGGTTGTTTTCCGATGTAGGCTAAGATACCGCCATCTACATATAGGATGTGGCCATTGACAAAATTGCTGGCATCACTAGCGAGAAAGACAGCAGGGCCCATCAAATCTTCAGGATTTCCCCAACGTGCAGCAGGTGTTTTTGCAATGATGAACTGGTCAAATGGGTGGCGAGAACCATCTTCTTGCAACTCACGAAGAGGTGCTGTTTGAGGAGTGGCAATATAACCTGGTCCAATTCCGTTACATTGGATATTGGCTCCACCGTATTCAGACGCAATGTTGCGGGTCAACATTTTTAAGCCCCCTTTAGCGGCAGCATAAGCGCTAACTGTTTCACGTCCCAGTTCGCTCATCATCGAACAAATATTGATAATCTTTCCATGCCCTTTCTTTATCATAGAAGGAATAACTGCTTTTGAAACGATAAATGGTGCGTTTAAGTCAATATCGATGACCTTACGGAAATCAGCGGCGCTCATTTCGCACATTGGAACTCGGCGGATAATACCAGCGTTATTAACGAGGATGTCAATGACACCAACCTCTTGTTCGATTTGCTTGACCATGGCTTGGATACCGTTCTCGTCTGTCACGTCACAGACATATCCATGGGCTTCGATGCCAACTTCACGATAAGCTTCAATCCCTTTATTGACCAGGTCTTGATTGATATCGTTAAAGACAATAGTAGCGCCGGCCTCAGCGTAGGATTTGGCAATAGCAAATCCAATTCCATAAGAAGCGCCGGTGATGAGAGCGACTTTTCCTTTTAAAGAAAACTGCTCAATTGAGAATGATGTATTTGTCATTTGATACTTCCTTTCAAATTTGTTAAGACTTCTCTATAACCAAATTATATTCTAGTAAACCGGTTTTGTCAATAATTAAATATTTTTATTTCTAAAAATCTTTTTTTCCTAGAAAAACGGAAGATTTTGAAATTTCTGTCTATTATAATGGTTGAATAAGCAATGAAAGCGCTAATATTTTTTTAAAAAAACTATTGACAAGATAAAAATAAAGGGTTACAATGGGAAATGTAAAGTAAACCGGTAAACTCAAACAAGAAAGGAGAAAAGATGAAAATTGTACTTGTAGGGCATGGACATTTTGCCACAGGGATTTATAGTTCTTTACAATTGATTGCAGGCAATCAAGAAAATGTGGAGGCGATTGACTTTGTGGAAGGAATGTCAGCAGATGAACTCAAGCAAAAAATCTTACTTGCAATTTCAAATGAAGAAGAAGTTTTAATTCTAAGTGACCTCTTGGGAGGATCGCCATTCAAGGTTTCTTCTACTATAATGGGAGAAAATCCAGCCAAAACAATGAATGTTCTCTCGGGTTTGAACTTAGCCATGTTAATGGAAGCAGTCTTTGCTAGAATGGCTCATAGCTTTGATGAGGTTGTTAATAAATCAGTAGCGGCGGCCCAGGGCGGAGTCGTAAATGGTAAAGAATTGTTTTCAACGGATGCAGAGGCAGAGGAAGAAGATTTCGAATCGGGTATTTAAAGGGTAAAAGAATGATAAAAAAGGTTACGATTGAAGAAATAAAATCGCCTGAGCGCTTCTTAGAAGTACCACTTCTGACGAAAGAAGAAGTCGGCCAGGCAATTGATAAGGTTATTCGGCAGTTAAAACTCAACCTTGACTATTTCAAGGAAGATTTCCCGACGCCAGCTACCTTTAATAATGTCTATCCAATCATGGATAACACGGAATGGACCAATGGTTTCTGGACAGGAGAACTGTGGTTGGCTTATGAATACAGTCAACAGGATGCATTTAAAAACATCGCTCATAAAAATGTTCTTTCTTTCCTGGATCGTGTCAATAAGAGAGTAGAATTGGACCACCATGATCTCGGTTTCTTATACACACCGTCTTGTATGGCTGAATATAAGATAAATGGAGATGGAGAGGCCAGAGAGGCAGCCTTGAAAGCTGCAGATAAGTTGATTGAACGCTATCAAGAAAAAGGTGGCTTTATTCAAGCTTGGGGAGACTTGGGCAAGAAAGAGCATTACCGTTTGATTATCGACTGCTTGCTCAACATTCAACTCTTGTTCTTTGCTTATCAAGAAACAGGCAATCAAAAATACTACGATATTGCAGAAAGTCATTTCTATGCTTCAGCTAATAATGTAATTCGTGATGACGCTTCGTCCTTCCACACCTTCTATTTTGATCCTGAGACAGGTCAACCCCTTAAAGGTGTAACGAGACAAGGGTATAGTGATGATTCATGCTGGGCACGTGGTCAATCATGGGGAGTCTATGGTATTCCTTTGACTTATCGTCACCTGAAAGACGAGTCCTGCTTTGACTTGTTTAAGGGTGTAACCAATTATTTCTTGAATCGTCTGCCAAAAGATCATGTTTCTTATTGGGATTTGATTTTTAATGATGGTAGTGATCAATCACGAGATTCTTCAGCAACAGCTATCGCCGTCTGTGGGATTCATGAAATGCTAAAACATCTCCCAGAGGTGGATGCTGACAAAGATATTTATAAACATGCTATGCATGCCATGCTTCGTTCCTTGATCGAACATTATGCAAATGATCAATTTACCCCTGGTGGGACAAGTCTCCTCCACGGTGTGTACTCATGGCATTCAGGTAAAGGAGTGGATGAAGGCAATATCTGGGGTGACTACTATTACCTAGAAGCCCTTATCCGTTTCTACAAAGACTGGAACCTATATTGGTAGGAGGAGAAATATGACAACGCCAAATATTATTATGACCCGTATCGATGAACGGTTGATTCACGGGCAAGGACAACTTTGGGTAAAATACTTAGGTTGTAATACGGTCATTGTTGCCAATGACGAAGTGAGCACGGACAAGATGCAACAAACTCTGATGAAAACAGTTGTGCCAGACTCAGTTGCTATGCGTTTCTTCCCTTTGCAAAAGGTGATTGATATCATTCACAAGGCTAATCCTGCGCAAACAATCTTTATCGTTGTAAAGGATGTGAAGGACGCTTTAACCTTGGTAGAAGGTGGTGTCCCTATTAAAGAAATCAATATTGGGAACATTCACAATGCCCCTGGTAAAGAGCAGGTTACACGCTCTATCTTCCTAGGTGAAGAGGACAAGATAGCTCTTAAGGAATTGAGTCAAACGCATCAAGTAACATTTAATACGAAAACAACTCCAACAGGAAATGATGGAGCTGTTGAAGTCAATATTCTGGACTATATTTAAAAGAGGAGATCGTTATGTCGATTAATGTATTTCAAGCGATTTTAATTGGATTATGGACAGCTTTCTGTTTTAGTGGAATGCTGTTGGGAATTTACACCAATAGATGTATTGTTCTGTCATTTGGTGTCGGAATTATTCTAGGTGATTTGCCTACTGCTCTTGCAATGGGAGCTATTGGTGAATTGGCTTATATGGGATTCGGTGTTGGTGCTGGAGGTACTGTTCCACCAAACCCAATCGGACCTGGTATCTTTGGTACCTTGATGGCTATCACTAGTGCTGGTAAAGTCAGTCCAGAAGCGGCTCTTGCCCTCTCTACTCCGATTGCTGTGGCGATTCAATTCTTACAAACTTTCGCCTACACTGTACGTGCTGGGGCGCCTGAAACGGCGATGAAGCACTTGAAAAACCATAATTTGAAGAAATTCAAGTTCACTCTAAATGCAACAATTGGGTTGTTTGCCTTTATTGGATTTACCTTAGGTTGCTTGGGTGCCCTTTCAATGGATACCTTGTTGAAACTCGTAGACTACATTCCACCAGTATTGCTTACAGGTTTGACAGTTGCTGGTAAAATGCTCCCAGCTATCGGTTTTGCGATGATCTTGTCAGTGATGGCTAAGAAAGAGTTGATTCCGTTTGTCTTGTTGGGATATGTTTGTGCAGCTTATCTAAACATCCCAACAATTGGTATTGCAATTGTAGGTACTATCTTTGCTTTGATTGAATTTTATAACAAGCCAAAAACAGCGGATCATGTGGTAGAGGAGGAAGCACACGATGACTGGATCTAACAAATTAACAAAACGTGATTATCTTAAAACGTCTTTGCGGGCATTCTTTTTACAAAATGGATTTAACTATAGTAACTATCAAGGGCTGGGATATGCCAATGTAATGTATCCTGCTTTGAAAAAACACTATGGAGAGGATCAGGAAGGTTTCTACCAGGCCTTGGAAGAAAACTGTGAATTCTATAATACTAACCCACACTTCCTACCTTTTATTACCAGCTTGCACCTTGTAATGTTGGAAAATGGTCGCCCAGCAAAAGAAACACGTAGCATCAAGATGGCCTTGATGGGACCATTGGCAGGTATTGGGGATTCTCTCTCTCAATTCTGTTTAGCTCCTTTGTTCTCAACCATCGCAGCTTCTTTTGCCCAAGAAGGATTGGTTGTCGGTCCAATCTTATTCTTCCTTGCGATGAATACGATTTTGACTGCGATTAAATTGTCAACTGGTCTGTATGGTTATAAACTAGGAACAACCGTTATCGATAAGTTAAGTGAACAGATGGCAACGATTTCTCGTATTGCCAATATTATCGGTGTAACCGTAATTGCTGGTTTGGCAGCGACATCTGTTAAGATTATGGTGCCGATCACCTTTGCTGCAGGGGAAGTTAAAGCAGACGCTAAACAAAGTATCGTAAGTATTCAGGGAATGCTTGATAAGGTTGCTCCAGCTCTTCTACCAGCCCTATTTACACTTTTAGTTTACTACTTGATCAAAGAAAAGAAATGGACAACATATAAACTCGTTATTTTAACAGTTATCATCGGAATTATCGGAAGCTGGCTTAAGATTCTAGCTTAATGGATACGACATTGTTTTATGGAATAGTGATTGTCTTGGCAGTGAGCCCCCTTTTACTGTCAAGCTTTCATTCTATTCGTCAGCAAAAGTTGCTTCGTAAACAGATGGAGCAACGACAAGAGTATTTAGCTTCTTTAACATCTGGTGATGAAGTGTTGTTATTGTCTGGAATTCATGGAAAAATCATTTCTATCAAAGATGACTTGATCTCTTTGCAGATTGCAAAAGGTGTGGTCATCTATGTAGAAAAGGAAAGTGTAATGGGAAAGACAAAAGAACTGCTTTTTAAGTAGTTCTTTTTCTGGTAATAGATAATGAAAGAAGAAAGAAGACAATTTTTTGAAAGAGTCGATGGGGACCAATGTCGTGACTATATCTTGTCTCACTGTTCAAAAGACTATGAGAAGGTCAAGCGTTCTCTTGAGCGCTTGATGGACAATCGTTTTATGTTTGATAGTCCTTGGGATATGGAACCTTGTTCAAAAATCTATCAAATCCAGCCGATGGTGTGGGATCAAGTATTTGAAGATGATCCAGAATGGGCTTATATGCTCAATCGACAAGAATATCTCTTGCAGTTTATGATAGGGTATCTGGTAGAAGGAGATGAGGGCTATATTCAAAAGTGCAAGTTCTTTCTATTTGATTGGATTGAGCAGGTGAGAGAATTTTCTCCTCAATCTTTGATGACTAGAACCTTGGATACGGGTATTCGTTCCTTTACTTGGTTAAAATTACTCTTGCTCCTCTTGAAATTTGACTTGCTAGAAGAGGAAGAACTAGAGAAAATTTTGGTCAGTCTAGAAAAGCAGATTGACCTTATGAGAAGCCACTATCGTGCCAAGTACACTCTTAGTAACTGGGGAATTTTACAAACAATTCCTATGCTTGCTATCTATCATTTCTTTTCAGATAAGATGGACCTAGAAGAAGTTTACCGTTTTGCTTCAGAGGAGTTGAAAAAGCAGATCGAGACGCAGATTTTAGAGGATGGAAGCCAGTTTGAACAGTCGATTCTCTATCATGTAGAGGTTTATAAAGCCTTGCTGGACTTGTGTATGCTGCTTCCAGACTTGCAAGATAGCTTTCAAGAGTTGCTGGAAAAGATGGCGACCTATATTCAAATGATGACAGGATTAGATGGACGGACTTTGGCTTTTGGTGATAGTGATTCTACAGAAACGGCAGAGATTTTGAGCCTGTCTGCTGTGGTTTTGAACAAGGAAGACCTTCTTAACGGTCTGGATCTTAAAATCGATTTGCTTAGCCTCTTGTTCCTAGGGCGAGAAAAGGTCAAGCGACTGCAGGAATTTGAAAAGAGAGATTGGCAGCCTAAGTCCATAATCTTTGAAGACTCTGGGCATGTCTGCATTAAGGATGAACATCGTTATCTATTTTTCAAAAACGGTCCACTTGGAAGTGCCCATAGCCATAGTGACGAGAATAGTTTTTGCTTACAGTATCAAGGTCAACCGATTTTCATAGATGCGGGGCGTTATTCTTATCGTGAGATAGATGAACGTTATCTCTTAAAGAGTGCTTGGAGTCATTCGACCTGTATGGTAGATGGGAAAGCTCCAGAAAGGATCGTGGGATCCTGGGAATATGAATACTATCCTCACTCCCTGTTTTGTCACCACAAAGAAAGAGAGGGAGTGCATTATATTGAGGGGGCTTATTTGTCAGCAGAACCTGATTTGCCCTATCTTCACAGGAGAAAAATCCTCATGTTGGCAGAGGATGTCTGGCTCTTGGTAGATGATATCAGGTGTCAAGGTCAGCATGAGGCGTTGACCCAGTTTATCCTTGACAAGGATGTGACCTATCAAGATGGGAAAATCAATCAGTTGAAACTATGGAGTGAAGTTGATTTTGATTTGGAAGCTACCATCATTTCTCCTAAATACAATGAGCTTGAAAAAAGTAGCAAACTCACCAAACACCAATTCTTTGAGAATCAGATGCTTGATTATACGATTATTGCACATGAGTGTTTTGAAATCATCCGTCATTCTGTCTACCAGACAGATGGTCGTGAAGTAGAAAAGGCTCTGGCTTTTGAAGTGAAAAATGACGAAACAGACAAGCTGATTCTGTTGTTAAGCGAGGATATTTGTGTAGGTGAAAAATTGTGCCTCGTTGACGGAACAAAAATGCGTGGGAAATGTCTAGTATATGATAAAATAAATGAGAGAATGATTCGCTTGCAGTGCTAGAAATAGGCATTTTGAATGGTGAATATGTTATAATAAGTATTAGTAGGAGGTGTTTTAGATTGGAGAAGAAACTGACCATAAAAGACATTGCAGAAATGGCTCAGACCTCGAAAACAACCGTGTCATTTTACCTAAACGGGAAATATGAAAAAATGTCCCGAGAGACACGTGAAAAGATTGAAAAAGTTATTCATGAAACAAATTATAAACCGAGCATTGTTGCGCGTAGCTTAAACTCCAAACGAACAAAATTAATTGGTGTTTTGATTGGTGATATTACCAACAGTTTTTCAAACCAAATTGTTAAGGGAATTGAGGATATCGCCAGCCAGAATGGCTACCAGGTAATGATAGGAAATAGTAATTACAGCCAAGAGAGTGAGGACCGGTATATTGAAAGCATGCTTCTCTTGGGAGTAGACGGCTTTATTATTCAGCCGACCTCTAATTTCCGAAAATATTCTCGTATCATCGATGAGAAAAAGAAGAAAATGGTCTTTTTTGATAGTCAGCTCTATGAACACCGGACTAGCTGGGTCAAAACCAATAACTATGATGCCGTTTATGACATGACCCAGTCCTGTATCGAAAAAGGTTATGAGCATTTTCTCTTGATTACAGCGGATACGAGTCGTTTGAGTACTCGGATTGAGCGGGCAAGTGGTTTTGTGGATGCTTTAACAGATGCTAATATGCGCCACGCCAGTCTAACCATTGAAGATAAGCATACGAATTTGGAACAAATTAAGGAATTTTTACAAAAAGAAATCAATCCCGATGAAAAAACTCTGGTATTTGTTCCTAACTGTTGGGCCCTACCTCTAGTCTTTACCGTTATCAAAGAGTTGAATTATAACTTGCCACAAGTTGGGTTGATTGGTTTTGACAATACGGAGTGGACTTGCTTTTCTTCTCCAAGTGTTTCGACGCTGGTTCAGCCCGCCTTTGAAGAAGGACAACAGGCTACAAAGATTTTGATTGACCAGATTGAAGGTCGCAATCAAGAAGAAAGGCAACAAGTCTTGGATTGTAGTGTGAGTTGGAAAGAGTCGACTTTCTAAGATGAAAGGGAAATGACTTGCAACCTCTGTTAAGAAACAAAAGAATCCCATCTAGCTTATGCTAGGTGGGATTCTTTGCCTATAAAATGAGAAATTATGGGAGTAATCTCTTAAATCAACTGTTTTTGATCTACTTCTTTAACCACTTGATAAAAGTTATAGAAGTAGGCTAAACTTGAAATGATGGATACGACTAGGAATATTGAAAATTTCCATTGGACAGGGTTGGTTAAAAGTTGTGGAAAGGATATGAGGAGAAAGAAGAGGGCAGCGTTGAGGATAGGTACCCGTTTTGATTGTATTTTCTCAAGTCCTTTATTGAGCGCAGGAAGAAAGAGGAGTAGGAGTAGTAAAACTGTATGAGAAATAGCTCCTGAAACAAGGGCGAAGGAAAGGAAAATACTGATAAAAACATGACTGATCAGTAGTCTAGCTAGTGATTTCATAAGGAATCTCCTAGTCGTCTTCTTGGTCTTTCTTTGCTTTTCGAATGCGAAGAGAGACGATAATTTGTATGGTCACTCCGAAGAAGAGGGTAGCTAGGATAGTTGATACAAAATGTCCTGTATTTAAAAGAGAACCAAGATAATCCTTGCTATCATCGGTTAGGACATTCAGAAGTGGTATTCCAAAGAACATGCCCATGCCATAGATTAGACCGGCTTTTAGACCAGGAAAATGCAGTTGTTTACTTTCTTTCTTACTTAACATTTCGGGATCAATAGCTGTGATGCCCGTTTTCTTGGTTTGGGAGACCACATAGAGGGCAGCCATCATCGAAATGCCAAACACTACGAGAGGATAACCGATAGCGACAATTTGAGGGTATTTATAAGCAAGGACAAAGGGGATGAGGTTGCCAAATATCATGAGATAAAAGAGAATGATAAAGACTTGATTCCCGATACGATCGGCCTCGCGCCGTTTGTGTTCGTCAAGGGGGCCAGAAATACCGTATGTGCGTTTGATGAGTTTTTCAGTGAGAGTTTCTTTTTTCATTTGTTTGCTCCTTTTTTAAAAATCGTCTTCCCAAAAGAGGCTATTGAGGTCAGTTTGGAGGCTGCGGGCGAGGTTGAGACAGAGTTCCAGGGTTGGATTGTACTTGTCATTTTCAATCATGTTGATGGTCTGTCTCGAGACACCGATATCTTTGGCGAGTTCGAGCTGGGAAATGCCCAGTTCCTTGCGGAATTCTTTCACACGATTCATAGGGTTTCCTTTCTGATATGTCGTGTATATTTGACTATATTATATTCTTTTGGAGATGAGGTGTCAAGTATATACGACATATTTTTGAGAATTTTTTTCGAAGAAACTTAGCCTTGTCTGACAAGTGCAAGCTGGTCAGATTTGTGGTAAAATAGATAGGATATGACAAAAGAATTTCATCATGTAACGGTCTTGCTTCATGAAACGATTGATATGCTTGACGTAAAACCTGACGGTATCTACGTTGATGCGACTTTGGGCGGAGCAGGCCATAGCGAATATTTATTAAGTAAATTGAGCGAAAAAGGGCATCTCTATGCCTTTGACCAGGACCAGAATGCTATTGACAATGCGCAAAAACGGTTGGCACCCTATATCGAAAAGGGGATGGTAACCTTTATCAAGGATAACTTCCGTCATTTGCAGGCACGTTTGCAGGAGGCTGGTGTCCAGGAAATTGATGGAATTTGTTATGACTTGGGAGTGTCCAGTCCTCAGCTGGATCAGCGTGAACGTGGTTTTTCTTATAAAAAGGATGCGCCACTGGATATGCGGATGAATCAGGAAGCTAGTCTGACGGCCTATGAGGTGGTCAATTGTTATGACTATCATGACTTAGTTCGAATTTTTTTCAAGTATGGTGAGGATAAATTCTCTAAACAGATAGCTCGTAAGATTGAGCAAGCGCGTGAGGTGAAACCCATCGAGACGACGACGGAGTTGGCAGAGATTATCAAGTCTGCCAAGCCTGCCAAGGAGCTCAAGAAAAAGGGGCACCCTGCCAAGCAGATTTTCCAGGCTATCCGAATCGAAGTCAATGATGAGCTGGGTGCGGCAGATGAATCCATCCAGCAGGCCATGGACATGCTGGCTCTGGATGGTAGAATCTCGGTCATTACCTTCCATTCGTTGGAAGATCGCTTGACCAAGCAATTATTCAAAGAAGCTTCAACAGTGGAAGTTCCCAAGGGCTTGCCCTTCATTCCAGATGACCTTAAGCCTAAGATGGAATTGGTATCCCGTAAGCCAATCTTGCCAAGTGCTGAAGAGCTAGAAGCCAACAATCGTTCGCATTCAGCCAAGTTGCGCGTGGCCAGAAAAATTCACAAGTAAGAGGAAAAACATGGCAGAAAGAATTGAAAAAACAAGCCAGTTATTGCAAACGAAGTTTAAAGGTTTTTCACGTGTGGAAAAGGCCTTCTATGTTTCGATTGCTGCAACAATGATTATCCTGGCAGTTAGCGTTGTGTTTATGCAGACCAAGCTATTACAAGTTCAGAATGAATTGACCAAGGTCAATGCTCAAATCGAAGAAAAGAAAACCGAGCTAGACGATGCCAAGCAGGAGGTCAATGAATTGATTCGTTCAGAACGTTTGAAAGAAATTGCAAACTCTAAGAATTTACAGCTGAATAATGAAAATATCCGAGCAACGGAGTAAGAAATGAAACAGTGGAAAGAAAAAATCATCCGTTATGCCGTTCGTAATCGTAAATCCCCAGAAGAAAACCGCAGAAGAGTAGGGAAAAGCCTGAGTTTATTGGCTGTCATACTCTTCGCTGTCTTTTTAGTCAACTTTGCGGTCATTATCGGAACGGGTAAAAAATTTGGTAAGGACTTGGTTCAAGAAGCAAACAAGGTCCATCAAACAACCAAGACGATTCCAGCCAAGCGGGGGACCATCTACGATCGTAATGGTACGCCTATTGCAGAAGATGCGACATCTTATAATATCTATGCTGTTATTGACAAGACCTACAAGTCAGCAACAGGCAAAATTCTCTATGTAGAGGACTCTCAATTTAATAAGGTGGCTGAAATTTTCCATAAGTATCTGGATATGGAGGAGTCCTATGTCAAAGAACAGCTTTCTCAGCCAGATCTGAAACAGGTATCTTTTGGTACCAAGGGAAATGGGATCACCTATGCCAATATGATGGCTATTAAAAATGACCTCAAAACTGCTGGTGTTGAGGGAGTGGACTTTACAACTAGCCCTAACCGTAGTTATCCCAACGGACAGTTTGCTTCTTCCTTTATCGGTTTAGCGCAACTCCATGAAAATGAGGATGGCACCAAGAGCTTGATTGGAACATCTGGTTTGGAGAGTTCTTTAAATAGCATTCTGGCGGGTACAGATGGGATTATCACCTATGAGAAGGATCGCCTGGGAAATATTGTTCCGGGTACAGATCAAGCTTCCCAACAAACGGTAGATGGAAAGGATGTCTACACAACCCTTTCTAGTCCCTTGCAATCCTTTATGGAAACTCAGATGGATGCCTTCCAGGAAAAGGTAAAAGGCAAGTATATGACGGCTACCTTGGTCAGCGCTAAAACAGGGGAAATCCTGGCTACGACTCAACGACCGACCTTTAACGCAGATACCAAGGATGGCATCACGAAAGACTTTGTCTGGCGTGATATCCTCTATCAAAGTAACTATGAGCCAGGCTCCACCATGAAGGTGATGATGTTGGCCTCAGCTATTGATAACAATACCTTCCCTGGTGGGGAATACTTTAACAGTAGTGAATTGAAAATAGCTGATGCGACCATTCGAGACTGGGACGTCAATGAAGGATTGACCAGTGGTGGCACCATGACTTTCTCTCAAGGATTTGCCCACTCAAGTAATATCGGAATGACCTTACTTGAGCAAAAGATGGGAGATGCAACCTGGCTGGACTATCTCAATCGCTTTAAGTTTGGGGTACCGACCCGTTTTGGTCTGACAGATGAGTACACAGGTCAATTACCTGCGGATAATATTGTCAATATCGCCATGAGTGCATTTGGACAAGGGATCTCTGTCACCCAGACACAGATGCTTCGTGCCTTTACAGCCATTGCCAATGATGGGGTTATGTTGGAGCCGAAATTTATCAGTGCCCTCTATGATCCAAATGACCAGTCTGTTCGTAAGTCTCAAAAGGAAATCGTCGGAAATCCTGTGTCAAAAGCAGCAGCGTCTTCTACTCGGGAGCACATGGTCATGGTCGGAACAGATCCTGTCTACGGTACCATGTACAACCACAGCACAGGAAAAGCAAATGTCAATGTTCCAGGTCAGAATGTCGCTCTGAAATCAGGGACTGCTCAGATTGCCGATGAGAAGAATGGCGGGTACCTTACAGGTGAAACCAACTATATCTTCTCTGTTGTGTCGATGCATCCTGCAGAAAATCCTGACTTTATCCTCTATGTGACGGTGCAACAGCCAGAGCATTATTCGGGTGTTCAGCTTGGAGAGTTTGCCAACCCAATCCTTGAGCGAGCTTCTGCCATGAAAGAATCCCTCAATCTTCAGTCAACTGCCAAGAACTTGGATCAGGTCAGCAAGACGACAAGCTATGCTATGCCAGCTACCAAGGACTTTACTTCAGGTGACCTAGCAGAGGAATTGCGCCGTAACCTTGTCCAACCAATTGTTATCGGAACAGGAACCAAGATCAAGGATCTCTCGGTTTCTGAAGGAGATAATTTGGAAGCCAATCAGCAAATCCTGATCCTATCTGATAAGGTCGAAGAAATGCCTGATATGTATGGCTGGACAGATGAAAATGTGCAAACATTTGCCAAATGGCTGAATATAGAAGTCGAGTGGGAAGGTAGTGGCAAAACGGTCAAGAAACAAAGTGTCCGTGCCAATACAGCCCTCAAAGACATTAAAAAAATGAAAATAACTTTAGGAGATTAAGATGATTAGTTCCATTAGTGCTGGAGTTCTAGCCTTTCTATTGACCTTGATAGGTATTCCGGCCTTTATCCGATTTTATCGAAAAGCACAGATTACAGGACAGCAGATGCACGAGGATGTCAAGCAACACCAAGCTAAAGCTGGGACTCCAACCATGGGAGGTCTTGTCTTCCTTATTGTTGCAGTTGTTGTGAGCTTCCTTGTCGCTCTCTTTACCCAACAATTTACCAACAATGTAGGCATGATTTTGTTTGTCTTGGTTTTGTATGGTTTGGTAGGTTTTTTGGATGATTTCCTCAAAATTTTCCGTAAGATCAACGAAGGATTGAATCCTAAACAAAAGCTTGCTCTCCAGCTGCTTGGAGGAGTGATTTTCTACCTCTTTTATGAGCGTGGTGGTGATATGCTTTCAGTTTTTGGCCACCAAGTGCACCTGGGTATTTTCTATATTTTCTTTGCCCTTTTCTGGCTAGTTGGTTTTTCAAATGCGGTGAATCTGACGGACGGGATCGACGGCTTAGCAAGTATTTCCGTGGTGATTAGCTTATCGGCCTACGGTGTGATTGCTTATATGCAAAATCAACTGGATATCCTTCTTGTGATTCTTGCTATGATTGGTGGTTTGCTAGGTTTCTTCGTCTTTAACCACAAACCTGCCAAGGTTTTCATGGGAGATGTGGGAAGTTTGGCTCTAGGTGGGATGCTGGCTGCAATCTCTATGGCCCTCCACCAAGAATGGACCCTTTTACTGATTGGGATTATCTATGTCTTTGAGACAAGCTCTGTTATGATGCAGGTTACCTATTTCAAACTTAGTGGTGGAAAGCGTATTTTCCGTATGACACCTGTGCATCATCATTTTGAGCTTGGAGGATTTTCAGGCAAGGGCAATCCTTGGAGCGAGTGGAAGGTTGACTTCTTCTTTTGGGGAGTTGGACTTCTAGCAAGTCTCTTGACCCTAGCCTTTTTATACCTGCTGTAAATAACCTTTGATTACAAAATAAAACAGGATGAAGTTGTTCTTCATCCTGTTTTTGTGATGTTAAAAGTTAGTTGGATTCATCCTTTCTTCCATTTAACATAAAAGTGGCTGTAAGGGCTAGGCTGAGGCCTGCTAAGAAGAGGAGTGGGTTGGACGCTTCTCCTGTTGCTGGAAGTTCTTCTTTAGAAGAATGATTTCCAGTTCTCGCAAAGCTCGGACTAGCTGAAAGTTGTTCAGCCTCGTGTGCCAAGGTTTCTGTATCTGAAGCACTTGGTTTATCCTCTGTGTTAGAGCTTGTTCCAGTAGCTTGATAGACGACGGCATAGGTACTGAAATGATTAGTGATGAATTCTACCTTTCCTTCTCGAACGGTGAAATAAAGGGCTTGCAACTCCTTGGTCGGAGTGATGTAGTAGATATTTTCGACGCTAGCTGAAACAGGCAAGCGAACTAAGACAGAGCCTTTTGGCTGCAAGCTATTATTGGTTGGATTTTTAAGCTGTAGATCGTAAGCATCATAGGTCTTGCCAAAGAGTTCTTGAGCTAGGACACGTCGGCTAGAAACGTGAGAAATTCCTTCTAAGTCGCTGGCTCCACCGATGATTTCTACTCCAGTCTCCTTATCTTTTAAGACTTGAACTGGATAGTCAGGAAGGCTAAGGGTCGGAGCAGCCTGATCTCCACTGGTTCCAATAGGTTCGGTGTATTCAGGTTTTTCAACAATAGGAGCTTCTTCTTGCCCTGCAGTCCCGATAGGCTTGGTGTATTCAGGTTTCTCGACAGTAGGAGCTGGTTCATCCCCCTTGTTTGTAGTTGGCTGCTTCTCGTCAACTTTCTTTTCATCTTTTTTAGTAAAGACGGCTACGATAGGGCTACTTGTGGTATTTCCTTGAATGGTATAAGCTTCAATGGCATTTCCAGCTTTGCGATTGGTTTCGACAGTGGCCTGTTCAGAAACTTGTGTGGCAAGATCGCCCAGCATAGCCTTGACAGTATAGGTGTAGGCATGTTGAGGATCTAGTGATCGGTCGATAAAGTGGGTTTGATTGGTCACAAATTCTCTGGTCGCAGAGGTTTGACCATTTTCGTCTTTCACTTGTCTTTGGATGACATAGTGGGTAGCGCCTTCTACTTGGTTAAAGGTAAGTTCGGCAGTGACTCCATTTTGTCGAACGGCTGTCAGACTGGTTACACGACCAGGGAAATGTTCAAAGGTAATGACGTCACCTTTTTGTGTTGCTAGTTGGATACGATTGTTTTTGAGAATCGTTGCCTTGACTGGTTTGCCATTGACCTTGATCTGACTAGCTTCGATGTTTGGATAGTCTACAACCAGGTCTCCACCGTCATTTGAAAGGAAGGACAAGCTTTGCAGGTTTTTATCTTTCCACTTCATGCTGACTTCAAAGTTTCCACGGGCAACCAAGCCAGAAACCTGACCGTCTTTCCAAGTATCAGGAAGGGCTGGCAATGGTGCAATGTAGCCAGTGTGTGATTGGAGAAGCATTTCTGCCATTCCACTGGTTGCTCCAAAGTTGCCATCAATTTGGAAAGGCGCGTGGGTATCCCAAAGGTTTTCTAGGGTTGAATACTTGAGCTGTTCAGCGAGCAAGCGATGGGCGCGGTTACCGTCCAGCAAACGAGCCCAGAGGTTGATTTTATTGGCCTTAGACCAACCAGTACCACCATCTCCACGGTGGTTGAGGGTAGCACGCGCAGCCTCTAGGTATTCAGCCTGGTCCTTGCTAAAGAGCGTACCTGGGAAGAGACCAACTAGATGGGAAACGTGGCGGTGGTGATTTTCAATCCCTTCATTGGTGAATTGAGGACTGTCCTCCTCGTACCATTCCTTGATGCGTCCCTCTTTGTTGATGTGAAGTGGTTTTAGTTTGTCAAATTTAGCCTTGACCTCTGTGACTAAGTCTTTGTCGACATTCAGATGGTTAGCAACTTCCATGTAGTCGTGGAATAGTTGCCAGACTAGCGATTGGTCAAAGGTATTTCCGATGGTGATGGTCCCGTGTTCTGGTGAGTAGGATGGAGAAGACACCCAACGGTCACTGGCCTTGTCATAGTGCAAGAAGGAGTTCCAGAACTTAGCTGTTTCCTTCAACATAGGATAAATCTTTTCTTTGAGATAGGTCTCATCCTTGGTGAATTTATAGTAGTCATAGACGTTCTGCATCATCCAAGCGTTAGCAGCTGGAGACCAACCCCAATAGTAATTCCAGCCTGGAGTAGTCCAGCCAAATGGTGTTGCCTGGGTGTGGACCAGCCAACCACTTTCTTGTCCGTCTTTGGATTCGATACCAGCGTATTCCTTAGCGGCGATACGGCCATAATAGCGCATGTCGTCAATGTAATTGATCATGGGCTTGGCAGTTTCAGCCAGGTTGCTCATGTAGGCTGGCCAATAGTTCATTTGCAAATTGACATTGAGGTGGTAGTCAGCATTCCAAGGTGGATTGTCTACAGCATTCCAGACTCCCTGTAGGTTGGCAGGAAGGGCATCCGTCCGATCACGAGACGAACTGATCAATAAATAACGTCCGTATTGGAAGAAGAGTTCTTCCAGTTTTTGACCTTTGCTAGGGTTATAGCTTTGAAGGGCTTCTTTTGTCGTTTGAGCAGTCTTGCTTCCACCTAGATTTAGTTTGACGCGATTAAAGAGACTTTGATAGTCCTTGATATGGGCCTTTTTAAGTGTCTCGTAGTCTTTGGCCTTAGCTGCTTCGACAATCCCTTTAACTGTTTTTTCGAGGTCAATGTCTTTTTGATAGTTGGTTTTTGGATTCTGAGCAAAGTTAGTCTTGGCACTGAGGTAGAGGGTTGCATAACTTGCGCCTGTAACGGTCAGAGTTTTGTCCTGAACAGTCACCTTTCCGTCCGTTTTAATTCCTAGATAGGATGCAAACTTGAGGCCGTTATCTTTGACAGTTCCTTTTAGAAGGATTCCGTTTGCATCTGTAGTGACATGACCATTCTTATAGTTGGAATACTCCCAAGAGTAGTTGCCATTAGCAAGCAAGTCTTCTGTCAAGCTGTTCCAAAGGGTAAAGTCAAGTGTCTTATTTCCTTTTTTGGTCAAGTGGGTCACAGTGATATCATCAGGATAACTGGAGAAAGTTTCGCGTTTGAAGGTCGTCCCATCTTGGGTGTAAGAAGTTGTCGTAGTGGCTTCAGTGATATCCAAACCACGATGATAATCTGTTACAGTATCTAACCCTTTCTTCTGGTTATTAAAGACCATGAAGATATCTCCAAAGGCTAGGTAACGTCCATACTGGGCGTTGTTTGGTCCGACTAGATTTTGTTCAGCTAGCTGTTTTGCTTTTTGGCGGTCACCAGCTTCGAGGGCTTTACGTATCTCTGCTAAGACCTTGTAGCGGTCCTTGTAGTTTCCACCGTTATAGTCGGTGCTATCGGGTTGTGGTCCTCCTGACCAGAGGGTCTTTTCGTTGTACTGGATTCTCTCTTCCCCAATCAGACCGAAAACCTTGGCTCCCATTTCTCCATTTCCGACAGGGAGGGCTTGTTTTTCCCATCCATCATAGGAGGGAGCTGTTGGCTGATCGTAGTTGAGTTGATAGTTTTCTTGCTTTGTCACCGGCTGATCTGCTTTTTCAGGTTCCTTATTTTCTTTAGCTTCTACAATGGCTTCTTCACTAGCTTGACTATTTGTCTTTTGAGTCTCCTCAGCTGGCTTGCTTTCGGAAACTACTGAACTCTCTGATAGAGACGGATTTGTAGTTTCAGTCGCTTCAGCTGCTTTGGGTTCACTATCAGGCTTAGTGATAGCTTCTACAGAGGTTGGTTCAGTTTGCTTGACCTCAACACTGTCTGCGGCTACAGTGTGGTTGACTAGAAAAACAGCCCCTAGTAAAACAGAAGCAGTCCCAACCGTCAGCTTGCGGATGCTATAGCGACAGGATTTGTCCCAAAAGTGTTTTTTCATAAAACCCTCCTTTGTGTATTAGAAACTGCTTACATTTCATAAAGCAGTTTCGTTTAATTTGTTTCTATTTATCTCCTCACCTCCCATTCTAATGGTCGCTTAGCATTTGTCAAGAGCTTTTTAGCAAGATACATATTTGCTGTTGTTTTTTCTTAAAATAGTAGAAGAAAGAGAGGAAAGGGTGGAATTATTCGTAATTTCATAGTTCAATCTGATTTTAAGACTAGCTTAGAATTGGCTTAACCCCATCTTGAAAGCGTAAAACAAACTAGTCAGGAAAGTCACTTTATGGTATAATATAGAAGACTCAAAAAGAAACAGGAGAAAAAGAATGGATTTACTTTTAGCAATTATCTTGATTGTGCTAGCTTTTCTAGGAGGAGCTCTTGGAGGGATGTACTTGGTTCGTAAGCAAATCGAAAAAGAATTTGCGGACAACCCACGTTTGAACGCTGAGGCAGTTCGTGCTCTTTTGAGCGCAAATGGTCAAAAACCAAGCGAAGCCAAGGTACAACAAGTTTACCACCAAATCATCCGCCAACAAAAAGCAGCCCTTGCTAACAATAAAAAGAAATAAATAGGAAAAGTCTGGGATGAAAGTTCCAGACTTCTCACTATGTTCAATAGTTCTCAAGGATAAGACTTTTTCCTTGCATTCTATTGATATTTGATTATGATTAAGAGAGAGGCAGTTGCCATTCTATCAAGCTGTCTATCCGTTCATTTAGGACGAGTAATTATGATGAACTATCAATCAGAAAAAAGACTAGAAAGAAGACTGTATGGATAATCGACCAATTGGTTTTTTGGATTCGGGTGTCGGGGGCTTGACCGTTGTTCGTGAGCTCATGCGCCAGCTTCCCCATGAAGAAATCGTCTATATTGGAGATTCGGCACGGGCGCCCTATGGTCCCCGTCCTGCTGAGCAAATCCGTGAATATACTTGGCAGTTGGTCAACTTTCTCTTGACCAAGGATGTCAAGATGATTGTCATTGCTTGCAACACTGCGACTGCGGTCGTCTGGGAAGAAATCAAGGCCCAACTAGATATTCCTGTCCTAGGTGTGATTTTGCCGGGAGCTTCGGCAGCTATCAAGTCCAGTCAAGGCGGGAAAATCGGAGTAATTGGAACACCCATGACGGTCCAATCAGACATCTATCGTCAAAAAATCCATGATCTGGATCCGGATTTACAGGTGGAGAGTTTGGCCTGTCCCAAGTTTGCGCCCTTGGTGGAGTCTGGTGCCCTGTCGACTAGTGTAACAAAGAAAGTGGTCTATGAAACCCTGCGTCCCTTGGTTGGAAAGGTGGATAGCCTGATTTTGGGTTGTACCCATTATCCGCTTCTTCGCCCTATCATCCAAAATGTCATGGGACCAAAGGTTCAGCTCATCGATAGTGGGGCAGAGTGTGTACGGGATATCTCGGTCTTGCTCAACTATTTTGAAATCAATCGTAGCCGAGATGCGGGACCTCTTCAACATCGTTTTTACACAACAGCCAATAGCCAAAGTTTTGCCCAGATTGGAGCAGAATGGCTGGAAAAAGAGATTCATGTGGAGCATGTAACTTTATGACAAACAAAATTTATGAATACAAGGATGACCAGGACTGGTATGTCGGTGTCTGGGATGTCTATGGAGGCATCTATAGCCTTATCAAAGATCCTCTCGAGCTTGATTTTATGGATTTAGCGCGGATTTTTCGTGACGAAGAAAATGGCTTTCCGATTACGATAACGGTGATGCGCTGGTCTTCTAACTTCCGTCTGCTCTCCTTTATCGTTGAGATTTTAAATGCTGAAGCAGGTCGCAATCTAGGAGTCATCCAACGTCAGGGAGCCCTGCTCTTGGTTGAAAATGGACAGCTTTTGCATGTCGAATTGCCTAAAGAAGGAGTCGATGTAGAAGCCTTCTTTGAAACTAACAAGGTCAGAGAAACCTTATTGATTGCAACTCGTAACGAGGGCAAGACCAAGGAATTCCGAGCTATTTTTGACAAGTTAGGTTATGATGTGGAAAATCTCAATGACTATCCAGATCTACCTGAAGTAGCTGAAACAGGCATGACCTTTGAAGAAAATGCCCGCCTGAAGGCAGAAACGATTTCCCAATTAACAGGCAAGATGGTGCTAGCAGATGATTCAGGTCTCAAAGTCGATGTCCTCGGCGGTTTGCCAGGAGTCTGGTCAGCCCGTTTTGCAGGTGTGGGAGCAACTGATCGTGAAAACAATGCCAAACTCTTGCACGAATTGGCCATGGTCTTTGAACTCAAGGACCGCTCAGCCCAGTTCCACACAACCCTAGTTGTAGCCAGTCCAAATAAGGAAAGCTTGGTTGTTGAAGCTGACTGGCCAGGATACATTAACTTTGAACCCAAGGGTGAAAATGGCTTTGGTTATGATCCCCTCTTCCTTGTAGGAGAGACAGGCAAATCCTCAGCTGAATTAACCCTGGAAGAAAAAAATAGCCAATCCCACCGTGCCTTAGCCGTTAAGAAACTTTTGGAGGTATTTCCATCATGGCAAAGCAAACCATCATTGTAATGAGTGACTCCCATGGCGATAGCTTGATTGTCGAAGAAATCCGTGACCGCTATCTGGGTAAAGTTGATGCCATTTTTCACGATGGTGACTCAGAACTCCGTCCAGACTCTCCGCTCTGGGAGGGCATCCATGTCGTCAAAGGCAACATGGATTTTTATGCTGGCTACCCAGAACGTTTGGTAACTCAACTTGGTCCAACCAAGATCATCCAGACTCATGGGCACTTGTTTGACATCAATTTCAACTTTCAAAAGTTGGACTACTGGGCTCAGGAAGAAGATGCCGATATCTGTCTCTATGGTCACTTGCATGTGCCAAATGCTTGGATGGAAGGCAAAACACTCTTTTTAAATCCAGGCTCCATCAGCCAACCACGAGGGACTATCAGAGAATGTCTCTATGCTCGAGTGGAGATTGATGACAGCTATTTTAAAGTAGACTTTTTGACACGTGACCATGAGGTTTATCCAGGCTTGTCCAAGGAGTTTGCTCGATGATTGCCAAGGAATTTGAAGCATTTTTATTGGAGCAGGAAGAGACTTTCCTTACCCCTGCTGAGAACCTAGCAGCCTTGATTGATACCCATAACGCTGACCATGCAATTTTGGTGCTGAGCCAAATCACCTATACTCGTATCCCTGTTGTGACCTTTGACAAACGCTTTGTCGGAACCATTGGTCTGAGAGACATTTTGGCTTATCAAATGGAGCAAGGTTTGACGGATGAACAGATGGCAAAGACAGATATCGTCAATATGACAAAGACAGATGTGGCAGTTGTCGCTCCAGACTATAACATCACAGAAGTCCTCCATAAACTGGTGGATGAACCTTTCTTACCAGTGGTAGATGATGAAGGGATTTTTCAAGGAATCATCACGCGCAAGTCCATCCTCAAGGCTGTCAATGCCCTTTTGCATGACTTTAGTAAGGAATATGAGATTCGATGCAAATGAGAGATAGGATTTCAGACTTTTTAGAGGGAAAGCAGGGCTTGTCTGCCAATTCCAAGCAGTCTTATAAGTATGATTTGGAGCAATTTTTAGACATTGTGGGTGAGCGGATCTCTGAGACTAGTCTCAAGATTTACCAAGGCCAGCTAGCCAATCTAAAAATCAGCGCCCAGAAGAGAAAACTTTCGGCCTGTAACCAATTTCTCTACTTTCTCTATCGAAAAGGAGAAGTGGACAGCTTTTACCGTCTGGAATTAGCCAAAAAAGCTGAAAAGAAGACTGAAAAACCAGAGATTCTAAATTTAGACTCTTTTTGGCAGGAAAGTAATTATCCAGAAGGACGCTTGCTGGCGCTTCTTATCTTGGAAATAGGGCTCTTGCCAAGTGAGATTTTAGCCCTTAAGGTTGCAGATATCAATCTGGAATTTCAGGTATTGCGAATTAACAAGGCTTCCCAACAGAGGATTATCACCATACCCACGATCTTGATTCCAGAGCTAGAACCCTTGATGGGGCAGACCTATCTCTTTGAAAGGGGAGGGAAAGCCTATTCTCGTCAGTGGGCCTTTCGTCAGCTGGAGTCCTTTGTCAAGGAGAAAGGTTTCCCAACCTTATCCGCTCAAGCCTTGCGGGAACAGTTCATTCTAAGACAGATAGAAAACAAGGTCGATTTGTACGAAATTGCAAAAAAACTAGGATTAAAAACAGTCCTGACCTTAGAAAAATATAGATAATGGATATTAAATTAAAAGATTTTGAAGGGCCCCTGGATCTGCTCTTGCACCTAGTCTCAAAGTACCAGATGGATATTTACGATGTGCCCATTACAGAAGTTATCGAACAGTATCTAGCCTATGTCTCAACTCTGCAGGCCATGCGTCTGGAAGTGACGGGCGAGTATATGGTCATGGCTAGTCAGCTGATGCTGATCAAGAGTCGCAAGCTCTTGCCAAAGGTAGCTGAAGTGACAGACTTGGAGGATGACCTGGAGCAGGACCTTCTCTCTCAAATCGAAGAATACCGCAAGTTCAAGCTCCTGGGTGAGCACTTGGAGGCTAAGCACCAAGATCGGGCCCAGTACTATTCCAAAGCGCCAACAGAGTTGATTTACGAGGATGCGGAGCTTGTGCATGACAGGACGACCATTGACCTCTTTTTGGCTTTTTCAAATATCCTAGCCAAGAAAAAAGAGGAGTTCGCACAGAATCACACGACCATTTTGCGGGATGAGTATAAGATTGAGGACATGATGGTTATCGTAAAAGAATCCTTGATAGGACGAGACCAGTTGCGTTTGCAGGATTTGTTCAAGGAAGCCCAGAATGTCCAAGAGGTTATTACCCTCTTTTTGGCGACCTTAGAGTTAATCAAAACCCAGGAACTGATCCTCGTGCAAGAGGAGAGTTTCGGAGATATCTATCTTATGGAAAAGAAGGAAGAAAGTCAAGAGGCACAAAGCTAGACTTGATAGAGAGGAAAGATGAGTACTTTAGCAGAAATAGAAGCGCTCTTGTTTGTAGCAGGTGAAGATGGGATTCGAGTCCGTCAGTTGGCTGAACTCCTATCGCTTCCCCCGACAGGCATCCAGCAGAGTTTAGAAAAATTAGCCCAGAAATATGAAAAAGACCAAGATTCGAGCTTGTCCCTGATCGAGACAGGTGGTGCATACAGATTGGTCACCAAACCTCAATTTGCAGCGATTTTGAAGGAATATTCCAAAGCTCCCATCAACCAGAGCTTGTCTCGGGCTGCACTTGAAACCTTGTCCATCATTGCCTACAAGCAGCCTATCACGCGGATAGAAATTGATGCTATTCGTGGGGTTAACTCGAGTGGAGCCTTGGCAAAGTTGCAGGCTTTTGAATTGATAAGAGAAGATGGGAAAAAAGAAGTTCTTGGGCGACCAAACCTCTATGTGACTACGGATTATTTCCTAGATTACATGGGGATTAACCATTTAGAAGAATTACCAGTGATTGATGAGCTTGAGATTCAAGCCCAAGAAAGCCAATTATTTGGTGAAAGGATAGAAGAAGATGAGAATCAATAAATATATTGCCCACGCAGGTGTGGCCAGTAGGAGAAAAGCAGAAGAGTTGATCAAGCAAGGCTTGGTGACCGTCAACGGCCAAGTGGTGCGTGAACTCGCGACGACTATCAAGTCTGGTGACAAGGTCGAAGTTGAAGGTCAACCCATCTACAACGAAGAAAAGGTCTACTATCTGCTTAACAAACCACGTGGAGTGATTTCCAGTGTGACAGATGACAAGGGACGCAAGACAGTTGTGGATCTCTTACCAAATGTTAAAGAACGCATTTACCCTGTGGGACGTTTGGACTGGGATACATCAGGTGTCTTGATTTTGACCAATGATGGGGACTTTACGGATGAGATGATTCACCCCCGTAATGAGATTGACAAGGTCTATGTCGCGCGTGTTAAAGGTGTGGCCAATAAGGATAATCTCCGCCCCTTGACCCGTGGTCTTGAGATTGATGGCAAGAAAACCAAGCCTGCGGTCTATGAGATTCTCAAAGTGGATCCAGTTAAAAATCGCTCTGTGGTACAGTTGACCATCCACGAAGGGCGTAACCATCAGGTTAAAAAGATGTTTGAAGCCGTCGGTCTTCAAGTAGATAAGTTGTCGCGGACACGTTTTGGCCATCTAGACTTGACTGGTCTCCGTCCAGGCGAAGCCCGTCGCCTCAATAAAAAAGAAATCAGCCAACTACACACTATGGCTGTAACCAAGAAATAATGAAACGAATCTTAATAGCGCCAGTACGCTTTTACCAACGTTTTATCTCACCAGCCTTTCCACCCTCTTGTCGCTTTGAGCCGACTTGTTCTAACTACATGATTCAGGCTATTGAAAAACATGGCTTCAAGGGTGTCTTGATGGGCTTGGCTCGAATTTTCCGATGCCATCCGTGGTCTCCGATAGGAAAAGATCCCGTTCCAGACCATTTTTCCCTCAAACGAAATCAAGAAAAAAAATAACCCAACATCACCTGATGTTGGGTTTTCTTGCTTATTTCAAAGCTTTTTGAGCGTCTTCAATCATGAGTTTAGTTGATTCAAGTCCGCCTCCGCTTAGATACCAGAGGTCTGGTGTTAGTTGGATAATTTTACCATTTTTAGCAGCAGGAGTTTCAGCGATGAGGGCATTTTCTAGGACGCCGTCGTTGCTTGAGTTGTCACCGCCGATGGCAAGGGTACGGTTGATGACAAAGAGGATGTCAGGATTGATTTCTTTGACACTTTCAAAGCTGACTTCCTGTCCGTGGCGTGAGTCTTCAAATTGAGTATCAGTTGGCTTGAATTTTAAGGTTTGGTACAAGAAAGAGAAACGAGATTGGGCACCAAAGGCAGCCATTTTTCCTTCATTGAGGAGGATAGCAAGGGCTTTTTTGTCAGAACTTTCGTTTTTAGTTGCGACTTCTTGGATGCTCTTGTCTAGCTTGGCCAATTCTTCTTTGGCTTTCTGTGTACCAGTTTCGCCGAAGGCACTTGCTAGGGATTCGATGTTGGCCTTGGTAGAAGTCCAGTAGTCGTCCTTGCTTGCTTGGAAGAGCACGGTTGGGGCGATTTCTTTGAACTTGTCTACGAATTTTTGGGTACGTGGAGAAGCAATGATCAAATCCGGCTCAAGAGCAGCAATGGCTTCTAGGTCTGGCTCGACCATAGAACCAACATTGTTGACATTTCCTGCAAGATCTTTTAGGTAAGTCGGAACAGTTTTTGTAGGCATTCCGACGATATTCTTTTCAAATCCTAAAGCGTGAATAGTATCCGCAGCACCGAGGTCAAAGGTCACAATCTTTTCAGGAACCTTTGAAAGTTTGACCTCATCTAGTGAACTTTTAATGGTTACTTCTGTTGGAGCAGAGCTACTTGACTCTGTCTTACTAGCGCTTGAGTTTGTATTTGTACTACATGCACCAAGTAGGAGCAAGAAGCTAGCCACTAGGGCAGTGAGATAAAGTTTAAGGGATGTTTTCATGATTTCTCCTTTTTAAAATGTGATAACGATGTAGGGGGTCTCTTAAATAGGTTTGTTAGCTAAGAGACAGAGGGTTCTCTAACATGAGTTCAGAATAGCTAGCTATAGATACAGATCTTTTTGCCATTGATATCAGCCAGCATGATGGGAATCTCATAGAGTTGACTGAGCAGGTCAGCCTGCATGATTTGAGCAGTCGTTCCCTTACAAAAGACTTGACCGTCCTTGAAGGCAACAATTTCATCCGCATATTGGCTAGCCATGTTGATATCGTGGAGGACGATGATAATGGTTTTGCCAAGTTCCTCCACCAGTCGCCGAAGGATCTGCATCATGCTGACACTTTGCTTGATATCGAGGTTGTTGAGCGGTTCGTCCAGCAAGATAAAGTCTGTATCCTGGGCCAGTACCATAGCGATAAAGACACGTTGCAACTGTCCGCCAGACAGACTATCGATGTAGCGATCTTTTAAGTTGGTCAGTTCCAGATAGTCCAGAGTTTCTCGGATTTTTTCCCAGTCTTCTGCTCTCAGTCGACCACGGCTGTAGGGAAAACGTCCAAAACTGACTAATTCTTCAACGGTCAATTTGGCTTGGTAATTGATCTTCTGCTTTAGGATGGTGAGCTCTTTGGCCAGTTCTTGCGAATTCCAACTCTCGATTTCACGACCTTTGATACTGAGGATTCCCTGATCTTTCTTGGTCAGTCTGCTCATGATGGAAAGAAGAGTCGATTTTCCAGCACCATTTGGACCAATGAAGGCTGTCAGTTTCTGAGGACTGACTTCAAGGGTAATGTCTTGCAAAATATCCTGTTTTTGAATGGATTTGTCAATGTTTTCCAGTTTCACCGACGTGCCCTCCTGTAAAGTAAGATAAAGAATAAGAAACCACCCACGCTCTCGATGATCATACTGATGCGAATTTCCAGTGCAAAGACTCGTTCAATGAGGGCTTGCCCCAAGGTTAAACTGATAAATCCAATCATAATGGCTACGATAAAGAGCAACTTGTGCCGATAATCTTTGACGATTAGGTAGGTAAGATTGGCCAGCATAAAACCGAAGAAGGCCATAGGCCCTACCAAGGCAGTGGCTGTTGAGGTCAAGAGCACGATGCCCCAGAGGAGTTCTCTCTGTTCTTTTTCAACATCGAGTCCAAGTATCTGAGCCGTTTCTCTTTGCAGGTGCAAGACATCCAGAACGACTGCTTTTCGAAAGAAAAAGATTGTCAAGGCGAGGATGATCAGAGAACCGATGGCTAGGATGGAAGTGTTGAGATGCTGAAAGGAGGCAAAGAGACTGTTCTGCAGTTTATCGTATTCATTTGGATCCATCAGAACTTGTAGGAAGGTACTGATATTTCGAAAGAGACTTCCCAGGGCTAGGCAGATTAGCAGAATGAAAACCAAATTTTGCTTCATCAGCGTCTTCAAGTAACCTTGTAAGGCGAGAAAGAAGAGGGATTGAAGCAGAAGCAAGATTAGAAATTCTAAGACAGGCAACTTCCCAAGATGTAGAAATTTGCTTTCAAATATCAGTAGCAGGGTCTGTAGCAAGACATAGAAGGATTCGATTCCCAAAATACTTGGCGTCAGAAAGCGATTTTCCGTCAGGGTTTGAAAACTAATGGTCGAAATCCCTGTCGCGATGGCTACCAAGAGATAAACGATGATTTTTTGGGAACGCAGCTTCCAGGCAAAGGCAGACAGGTTAGTGATGGGCCAAAAGTAGAGGAGATAAGCTCCGATGGCCAGAATAATGAGAAGGCAAAAGAGCTTGGTATGTTTGCTTTTAAACTGCATCTTTTTGTCCCCCTCTCCATAGAAGTAGGATAAAGACGAGGCTACCGATGATTCCGAGTAGGAGACTGACAGACAGCTCATAGGGTCGAATCAAGACTCGAGAGAGGATGTCGCAGGCCAGAACCATATTGGCTCCGACCAGAGCGACGATGAGTTTGGTTTGACTCAGATTATCTCCATAGCGCTTGCGGACAAGATTGGGAACGATGACCCCGAGAAAAGGCAAGGCACCCACGGTAATCATGGTGACACTTGTCGTTAGCGCCACCAGAAAAAGGGCCAGTTTTTCAAGTAGGGAGTAAGAAATCCCCAAACTCTCACTGGTTTCCTTGCCCAGATTCATGATGGTGAAGGTTTGGGATAATTTCCAAACGGCTATCAGGATGATGAGGCCTAAGAAGAGCCACTCATACTGATGGGTCTGAATCATGGAGAAGGAGCCCTGGGTCCAAGCTGTCATACTCTGAACCAGATTGAAACGATAGGCGATAACTTCTGTGATGGAACCGATAATCCCACTATAGATGATCCCGATCAAGGGCAACATCCACCTTTCCTTTACAGAAAAAATAGTCATAAAGGCCAGGAAGAAGAGGGTAAATAAGATGGATGAGACAAAAGCAAAGAACATCTTTTGGGTCAGACTCGCAGACGGAAAGACAAAGAGGCTCAACACCATTCCCAGTTTGGCGGCTTCTGTCGTTCCGACTGTACTCGGAGCAGCAAACTGATTTTGGGTAATGGTCTGCATGAGGAGTCCTGCCATGCTCATACTGGAGGCTGCAAGGAGAATACTGATGGTTCTTGGAAGACGCGACTCTCGAAAGAGAAGCCAAGTCTGTTGGTCAAAAGCAAAGAAGTTTTCCCAAGAAAAATCACTGGTTCCAATGGTAATGGAGAGAAAGACCAGGAGTAGAAGTAAGCCTGTTAAAATATGAGAGAGTTTCATACCCCGTCCTTTCATGTAGATTTGGTATAAAAATACCCTTGGAGATAATGTAGCACGATTTCTTTAATCTGTCAATAAATTTTCTGACAATTTAATGTAAAAAGAAAGAAAAATTCCTGAAATAATATCTGATCCTCTCTTTTATTGGAAAACTGAGTAAAAACCAATCTACCTTCCCACTATCCTTCTCCTATAAAAAGTGGTAAAATGGAGGACAGAAAGAAGGAACTGAAATGACAACATTATTTTCAAAAATCAAAGAAGTAACAGAGCTTGCTGCAATCTCTGGCCATGAAGCGCCTGTCCGTGCTTATCTTCGTGAGAAGTTAACACCGCACGTGGATGAAGTAGTGACAGATGGCTTAGGTGGTATTTTCGGTATCAAGCATTCAGAAGCTGCCGATGCGCCGCGTGTTTTGGTCGCTTCTCACATGGATGAAGTTGGTTTTATGGTCAGCGAAATTAAGCCAGATGGTACCTTCCGTGTTGTTGAAATCGGTGGCTGGAATCCTATGGTGGTCAGCAGCCAACGCTTTAAACTCTTTACTCGTGACGGTCGTGAAATTCCAGTGATCTCAGGTTCTGTCCCTCCACATTTGACACGTGGAAAGGGTGGACCAACCATGCCAGCCATTGCCGATATCGTTTTTGATGGTGGGTTTGCGGACAAGGCTGAGGCAGAAAGTTTTGGCATCCGTCCTGGTGACACCATTGTCCCAGATAGTTCTGCTATCTTGACAGCCAATGAAAAAAATATCATCTCAAAAGCTTGGGATAACCGCTATGGTGTCCTCATGGTAAGCGAGTTAGCAGAAGCCTTGTCAGGTAAAAAACTCGGAAATGAACTCTATCTTGGTGCCAATGTCCAAGAAGAAGTTGGTCTCCGTGGCGCTCATACCTCTACAACTAAGTTTGATCCAGAAGTTTTCCTAGCAGTTGACTGTTCACCTGCTGGTGATGTTTACGGTGGCCAAGGCAAGATTGGGGACGGAACCTTGATTCGCTTCTACGATCCAGGTCACTTGCTCCTCCCAGGTATGAAGGATTTCCTTTTAACAACGGCTGAAGAGGCTGGTATCAAGTACCAATACTACTGTGGAAAAGGTGGAACGGACGCTGGAGCAGCTCATCTGAAAAATGGCGGTGTCCCATCAACAACCATCGGTGTCTGCGCTCGTTATATCCACTCTCACCAAACCCTCTATGCTATGGATGACTTCCTAGAAGCCCAATCTTTCTTGCAAGCCTTGGTGAAAAAATTGGACCGCTCAACGGTTGACTTGATTAAACATTATTAAACATAAGGGAAGGTGGTCGGGATGGGAGAACCAAACCTAGAAAGCCTTATAAGAGATCTCTACAATCATGCTCGTCAGGGCTTGAGTGAAGATTTAGTTGCTGCTCTCCTAGAGACTGCTAAACAACTACCCACTACAAATGAGCAATTACTAGCAGTCCGACTTTCAGGACTTGTCAATCGTGAATTGCTCACCAATCCCAAACACCCAGCACCAGAGTTGATCAACTTGGCGCGCTTTATCAAAAGAGAAGAAGCCAAGTACAGGGGCACTGCAGTTTCTGCTATCATGTTTGGTGAACTCTTTAAAATGCTTTGATTCCATTATGAATCAAAGCATTTTTTATATGCTAGAAAAGAAATTCTTGATGAGGAGACGAAAAAAGCCATCCCATTCAGGATAGCTTTTAGGTACTTAGATTTGTTCAGCAATGACCTTTTCAGCAAGGTTCATGGCGTGGTCAGATACACGAGTGTAATGGGAAATAATGTCGATAAAGTTGACCCCGGCTTGTGTTGAACATTCACCTTTGTTAAGGCGTTTGATATGGGTCTTTCTGAGAATGCGTTCCATATTGTTGATTTCTTTATGGCGTTCAATCAGACTTTGAGCTTTTTCAATATCATTGTTTTCCACACTATCAAGGGCATCCTTGATAAAGTCAGTAGTTTTTTGATAGATATCCGCCAATTCCTGCAAAGCAGCACCAGAGAATTGAACATTCTTACGTTGGAGGTAGTCTGTTAGGTTGAGCAAGCCTTCTGCATGGTCCCCAATCCGTTCCAAATCACGAGATGAATCCAGAATGTTGGTCAACACTTCGCTTTCCTTTTGACTCAAGGATTCGCTTGAGAGTCTGATGAGGTAACGAGTGAGTTTTTCATCGATGGTGTTGATGGCTTCCTCTGTCTTGTGCCCTTTTTCAGCTACTTTTTCATCCAAACCGATGATATAGCTATAAGAAAGGTCAAAAGCTTTGGCTGCATAGTTCCCCAAGTGCAAGAGTTCTTTTTTGGCATTTCCTAGAGCAATAGAAGGAGATTGCTGGATAAGTTGTTCATCAAGATAAAGGGGCTCGTACTTAACAACTTCGTCTTCACCAGGGATGATCTTGGTGACAAAGTAGGCCAAGGCTCCGATGAATGGAAATTGTACAATGGTGTTACTTACGTTAAAGGCACCGTGAGAGAAGGCGATGGTCATCTCAGGTGAGAGATGAAGTAAAGCTTGGAAATACTCAATCATAGAAGTGAAGGGGCCTAATAAAATTAAGCAAAGAATAGTCCCTAGAACGTTAAAGGTAACGTGGGTTGCTGCAACGCGTTTCGCAGAGATGTTAGCTCCAGCAGCTGCTAGGATAACGGTTAAGGTTGTCCCGATATTATCCCCGAAGAGAACTGGTAGCGAACCTTTAAGGTCAAGGAAGCCACCTGCATAGAGACCTTGTAGAATACCGATAGTTGCAGAAGAGGCCTGAATGAGGACAGTAATCACCGCGCCAGCAAAAACTCCCAACACAGGATTTTGCCCTAAGGTTACCATATATTCCTTGAATTGTGGTAAATCTTTAAGCGGACTCATACCGGCACTGATGAGGTTGAGAGCGTAGAAGATCCCTCCGACACCAAACAGGATGCGCCCAATATTGTTTGCTGTTCTGTTTTTTGTAAAGAAGAGGAACATGGTTCCAAGGAAAATCAAGGGTAAAGCATACTCGCCAAGCTTGAAACCGATGATAAAGGAAGTAACGGTGGTTCCGATGTTGGCTCCCATGATAATTCCGATAGCCTGTCTAAGAGTGAGAAGACTAGCACTGACCAGCCCAACCGTGATAACTGTAACCCCTGTACTTGACTGAATCAGGGCAGTTACGACAATCCCGACTAGAACACCTAAAAAGGGATTGCTAGTGTACTTGTCAATGTAAAAACGAAGGCGATCTCCAGCAGCTTGTTGCAAACCGTCTCCCATGGTCTTGATACTATATAAAAATAGTCCCAGACCACCTAAAAAGTGAAATAAAATTTCCTGCCAATTAATGGACATTTCTTTTTCCTCCGAAAAATAATAACGGAATTTCTCCTATTCTATTTTAAAGGATAAAAGTAAATCTCACAAGTGTTTAGCTGAAATTTTCATAAGAAACAAGAACTTTCTTTTAAAATGAGAGATAGATTCCCTTTGAGAGAGATGATTTATAGGATTGTGTCCAAATTTTACTGATTATTATCCTAGTTATAGTTTTTATATTAAATAGATTGACATCGCTTTCATATAGGATAAAATGAAGATGATCCTGTTCTGGTGGTGTGCACTGAGAACAGTTACTTTTTATCAAAAAGTAAAGCGCTTACTTTATATTTTATTAGGAGGATAAGATGAAAAATCTATTTTTTGAAAAACGTTGCCGTTACAGTATTCGTAAGCTGTCAATCGGGGCTTGTTCCTTGATGATTGGTTCAGCTCTATTTGCAAGCCCAGCTCTTGCTGAACAAGTCGCAGTCCCTGAAACAGCTGCAAATACGAGCGCCAAGCTACAAGCGCTAGTGAAACAGCTAATCCAGATACTGCAGCCCTTGAAAAACAATTAGAGGAAACAGAAAACAAAGTAGCTGAGCAACCAATTTCAGAAAACACTCCAACAATAACGGATCTGGTTAATGAAAAAGAAGAAGCAAAGCCAACTCCGACAGATAAAACTGAAAAACCTGCTCAACCAACTGAAAAAGAAGAAGTCAAACCAGAGGAAACTCCTCAAGTGGCTGAGAAGAAAGCCGACAAACCGACTCTAGCAGACGTTCCTAAAAATGAAGAAAAGAGTCTCCGACCAAAAGAAATCAAATTTGATACATGGGAAGATTTGTTGAAATGGGAACCGGGTGCGCGTGAGGATGATCCTATTAACCGTTCCTCAGTTGAACTTGCCAAGCGCCACAGAGGTCAGTTGGTTAACGAAAAAGCAAGCAAAAGAGCCAAGGTTCAAGCACTAGCAAACACCAACTCAAAGGCCAAAGGCCACGCTTCTGTTGGTGGAGAAGAATTCAAGGCCTATGCCTTTGATTACTGGCAATACTTGGATTCCATGGTCTTCTGGGAAGGTCTAGTCCCTACACCAGACGTCATTGATGCAGGCCACCGCAACGGAGTTCCCGTTTATGGAACACTCTTTTTCAACTGGTCAAATAGCATTGCCGACCAAGAGAAATTTGCAGCTGCCTTGAAACAAGATGCAGATGGTACCTTCCCGATTGCACGCAAACTTGTCGATCTTGCTAAGTACTATGGCTTTGATGGCTATTTCATCAACCAGGAAACAACGGGGGAATTGGTAGCACCTCTTGGTGAAAAAATGCGCCAATTCATGCTCTATACAAAAGAATACGCAGCCAAAGTCAACCACCCAATCAAGTATGCTTGGTACGATGCCATGACCTACAAATATGGTCGTTACCACGAAGATGGCCTTGGTGATTACAACTACCAGTTCATGCAAAAAGAAGGTGACAAGGTTCCTGCAGATCAATTCTTCGCCAACTTCAACTGGAACAAGGAAAAGAATGACTACTCTGTAGAGATGGCCAAATGGCTAGAACGTAGCCAATATGATGTCTTTGCAGGCTTGGAATTGCAACAAGGTGGTTCTTATAAGACCAAGGTCAACTGGGATGCCCTCTTAGATGAAAAAGGCAAGTTGCGCTTGTAACTTGGACTTTTTGCGCCAGATACGATTACCAGTCTAGGAAAAACAGGTGAAGACTACCACAAGAATGAAGACATCTTCTTCACAGGTTATCAAGGGGATCCAACGGCTCAAAAACCAGGAGATAAAGAGTGGTATGGAATTGCCAATTTAGTTGCGGACCGCACACCAGCAGTAGGACGCACCTTCACTACCTCTTTTAATACAGGTCATGGTAGAAAGTGGTTTGTAGATGGTAAAGTTTCTAAGGATTCTGAGTGGAACTACCGTTCGGTTTCTGGTGTCTTGCCAACATGGCGCTGGTGGCAGACTTCGACAGGGGAAAAACTTCGTGCAGAATACGACTTTACAGATGCCTATAATGGAAGTAACTCCCTTAAATTCTCAGGGGATGTAGCTGGTAAGACGGACCAGGATGTGAATTTGTATTCTACCAAACTAGAAGTAACTGAGAAAACCAAACTTCGTGTTGCCCACAAGGGAGGAAAAGGCTCTAAAGTTTATATGGCTTTCTCTACAACACCAGACTACAAATTTGAGGATGCAGCTGCATGGAAAGAACTGACTCTCTCTGATGACTGGAAGAATGAAGAATTTGACCTTAGCTCACTAGCTGGAAAAACCATCTATGCAGTCAAACTCTTCTTCGAGCATGAAGGAGCTGTAAAAGATTATCAGTTTAACCTAGGTCAATTGACAATTTCGGACAATCACCAATCACCACAAGCGCCGACGGGTTTTTCTGTGGTGAAACAATCTCTTAAAAATGCCCAAGAAGCTGAAGCAGTGGTCCAATTTGCTGGTAACCAAGATGCGGATTTCTATGAAGTCTACGAAAAAGATGGGGATAACTGGCGTTTGTTGACAGGATCATCTGCTTCCACTATCTACTTGCCAAAAGTTAGCCGTTCTGCTAATGCGACTGGTACGACTCAGGAACTGAAAGTCGTTGCAGTTGGTAAAAATGGCCTTCGTTCTGAAGCGGCGACGGCATCCTTTAACTGGGGGATGACAGTTCAGGATACAACTCTCCCAAGACCTTTAGCTGAAAATATCGTTCCAGGTGCAAAGGTTATCGATAGCACTTTCCCAAATACTGAAGGTGGAGAAGGTATCGAAGGTATGTTGAACGGTACCATTACTAGCTTGTCAGATAAGTGGTCTTCAGCTCAGTTGAGCGGTAGTGTGGATATTCGCTTGACCAAGCCACGTACCGTTGTTAGATGGGTCATGGATCATGCGGGAGCTGGTGGAGAATCCGTAAACGACGGTTTGATGAACACCAAAGACTTTGACCTTTATTATAAAGATGCAGATGGTGAATGGAAACTAGCTAAGGAAGTCCGTGGCAACAAAGCGCACGTTACGGATATCACTCTTGACAAACCAATCACTGCCCAAGACTGGCGCCTAAAAGTTATCACTTCAGATAATGGGACGCCTTGGAAAGCCATTCGTATCTACAACTGGAAGATGTATGAAACCCTGGACACAGAAAGTCAAAATATTCCAATGGCTAAGGTAGCTGCCCGTTCACTTGGAAACCATCAAGTTCAACTAGGCTTCTCTGATGTTCCAGCGGGTGCAACTATCACCGTTTACGACAAGGCAGATTCACAAACACCGATTGCAACTTTGAAGACTGAAACTGGAGGCGACTTGGCAACAGCACCATTGGCTTTTGACAAGCAACCAACTCTCCTCTACTATCGTACCCAACTACCTGGCAAAGAAATCAGTAACATCTTGGCAGTAGCGATTCCGCAGGATGAGAGAAAAATTGCTGCAGTTAGCCTTGAAAAAGGACCTAAGAAGACAGTTTATAAAGAGGGAGAAAAACTTGACCTCAGAGGCGGAACCCTCCGTGTTCAATACGAAGGGGGACAAGCAGACGAGCTGATCAACCTTACTCACTCAGGTGTGACAGTATCTGGCTACGACGCTCATCAAAAAGGGGAACAGAAGCTCACAGTCAGCTACCTTGGACTTCCAGTTACTGGTGACTTGAAGGTACAAGTGACTGGTCAAGATGAAGGGAAGCCGAAAGAAGTAGCAGGTTTGTACATTACTCAGAAACCGAAAATGGACTATCTAGTAGGTGATCAACTGGATCTTGCAGAAGGTCGCTTCGGCGTTCTCTATGATGATGAGACAGAAGAAAGCCATGCCTTCACGGACCAAGGTGTTGAAATTACGGGCTATGATGCTCAAAAGACTGGACGACAAACCTTGACCTTGCATTACAAGGGGCACACCGCTGAGTTTGATGTTTTGGTTTCTCCAAAAGCAGCTGTCAACGATGAGTACCTCAAACAAGAAATCACTGCAGCCCAAGGCCGTCAGTCAACCCTTGCCTACACCTTCTCTAGCGAGGACAAACAAGCAGCACTAGTAGAGAAGCTCAATGCAGCGAAAACTGTAGCAGAAAACCACAATGCTAGTCAAGAAGAAGTCAACCAGGCTTTGAGTGAGTTGAAACAAGCAGGGACAGACTTAGATGGAAATCAACGTTATCAGACAGCTAGAGAAGAATTGGAAGGTTTGCTCGAATCTGTCCGTGAAAAAGATCCTAAAGCTGAGTTGATTGAACAAGCAGAAACTTTATTAGCTTCAGAGATGCCAACTCCACAAGCTTTTTCAGAAATGAAAGAAAAGCTGAATAAGAAACTAGCTCCTACAGAAGAAAGCCACCATGTTGGAAGTATGGATCCAAATGAAGTGGCTCCAACGGTTGAGGTCCTCCCTGAACTAGTTATTGAAACTGAAACAACAGCCTTTGAACGTCAGGAGCGACCAAACTCCGAACTTCTCAAAGGACAACGCCGTGTTGTGCAAGCTGGAGTTGAAGGCCAAGTTCGTCGTTTTGTAGAAGTAGATATCCAAGGCAAACGCACTCTACGTTCGACTGAGGTAGTCAAGGAAGCAATCCCAGAAATCACCGAAGTTGGTACAAAAGTTCTATCGAGCAACCAACTAGCTGAAGGTGTGAAAGATTTAGTTCTAGAAACTCCGAAACTGGAAATTGAAGAGGGAACAGTTTCCTTCGAACGTCAAGAACGACCAAATGCAGCCCTTCTCAAAGGACAACGCCAGCTAGTTCAAGCAGGAGTTGAAGGCCAAGTTCGTCGCTTTGTAGAAGTTGATGCTCAGGGCAAACGCACCCTTCATTCTACTGAGGTTCTCAAGGAAGCCCTTCCAGAAATTGTTGAAGTAGGAACGAAAGAGGAGCAAGTCTTACAAACAAGGGTTCAAGTGCTTTCAGAAATACCGGCAAAAGTTGAAGAAGTAAGTAAAGAGCTTCCAAATACGGGAGCGACAAGAGATGCTAGTCTAGTAGCACTAGGACTCCTCGGAGTAATGAGTGGCTACGGCTTGCTTGCTAGGAAGAAGAGAGAAGATTAATCGGATTTACGAATCTTGGATCTTCTCATAAAAAACAAGGTTTGACTGATTTGCAGTCAGACCTTGTTTTAACTAGTTTTTCTTTCATTAATTAGTTATTTGGCAAGGTTTTTCTAGATTTTATTTTAAAAATGTTAGTTTCAGTTGCAAGAATGAACAAGAAAAGTTTAGGGTTTTTCTATCTCTTTTGCTGATTTTGTGATATAATTAACACGTATAAAAAAAGAAGGAGTCATATCTAATGGCAAAATTGACTGTTAAAGACGTTGACTTGAAAGGGGAAAAAGTTCTCGTTCGTGTTGATTTCAACGTACCTGTTAAAGATGGCGTGATTACCAATGACAACCGTATCACTGCAGCTCTTCCAACTATCAAGTACATCCTTGAACAAGGTGGACGTGCAATCCTCTTCTCTCACCTTGGACGTGTAAAAGAAGAAGCAGATAAAGAAGGTAAATCACTTGCTCCTGTAGCTGCTGACTTGGCTGCTAAATTGGGACAAGAAGTTAAATTTATCCCAGGTGTTACACGTGGTGCTGAATTGGAAGCCGCTGTTAACGCTCTTGAAGATGGACAAGTTCTCTTGGTTGAAAACACTCGTTTCGAAGATGTTGACGGCAAGAAAGAATCTAAAAACGATCCTGAACTTGGTAAATACTGGGCATCACTTGGAGATGGTATCTTCGTAAACGATGCATTCGGTACAGCTCACCGTGCACACGCATCTAACGTTGGTATCTCAGCAAACGTTGAAAAAGCAGTTGCTGGTTTCCTTCTTGAAAACGAAATTGCCTACATCCAAGAAGCAGTTGAAGCTCCAGAACGCCCATTCGTAGCCATCCTTGGTGGTTCAAAAGTTTCAGACAAGATCGGTGTTATCGAAAACTTGCTTGAAAAAGCTGATAAAGTCCTTATCGGTGGTGGGATGACTTACACATTCTACAAAGCTCAAGGTATCGAAATCGGTAACTCACTTGTAGAAGAAGACAAATTGGAAGTTGCGAAATCTCTTCTTGAAAAAGCAAACGGCAAATTGATCTTGCCAGTTGACTCAAAAGAAGCAAACGCATTTGCTGACTACACTGAAGTGAAAGACACTGAAGGTGAAGCAGTTGATCCTGGATTCCTTGGTTTGGATATCGGTCCAAAATCTATCGCTAAATTCGATCAAGAATTGACTGGTGCGAAGACAGTTGTATGGAACGGACCAATGGGTGTATTTGAAAACCCAGACTTCCAAGCTGGTACAATCGGTGTCATGGATGCTATCGTGAAACAACCAGGCGTGAAATCAATCATCGGTGGTGGTGACTCAGCTGCCGCAGCAATCAACCTTGGTCGTGCAGACAAGTTCTCATGGATCTCTACTGGTGGTGGAGCATCAATGGAACTCCTCGAAGGTAAGGTTCTTCCAGGACTTGCAGCCTTGACTGAAAAATAAATAGTTTATCTGAAAGAAGATGGTTTAACCATCTTCTTTTTAATTTCATTTATAAATATGTTAGATTTATCGATAAATAAAGGGGGAAAGGGTAAATATTTGCATCCCACATCATAAAATGCTACTATGGATGGTAGATGATTAATTTAGATAAGAAAGGGATTAAAATGAAAAATAAAAAAGAAGTCTATGGATTTCGTAAAAACAAAGTTGCGAAAACTTTGTGTGGTGCTGTTTTAGGAACTGCTTTGATTGCTTTTGCAGACAAAGCAGTATTTGCTGATGAAGTCACAGAGACGAAGAGCACAAGTACAGTTGAGGTAGCTACTACAGGAAACCCAGCCACAAATCTACCTGAAGCTCAGGGTGAAATGAGCCAAGTTGCCAAAGAAAGCCAAGCTAAGGCTGGCTCTAAAGACTCAGCTTTGCCAGTAGAAGTATCATCAGCTGATTTGGATAAAGCAGTTGCTGATGCAAAATCTGCAGGAGTTAAGGTAGTTCAAGATGAAACAAAAGACAAAGGAATAGCTACAACTGCTACAGAAAATGCTCAAAAACAAGATGAGATTAAAAGCGACTATGCTAAACAGGCTGAAGAAATAAAGAAGACAACTGAAGCATATAAAAAAGAAGTCGTAGCTCATCAAGCTGAAACAGATAAAATCAATGCTGAAAACAAAGCAGCGGATGACAAGTATCAAAAAGATCTAAAAAGTCATCAAGAAGAAGTTGAAAAAATCAACACTGCCAATGCAACAGCTAAAACAGAATACGAGGCTAAGCTAGCACAATATCAAAAAGATTTAGCAACTGTCAAAAAAGCAAACGAAGATAGTCAACAGGACTATCAAAATAAACTTTCAGCATACCAGACAGAGTTGGCTCGAGTACAAAAAGCTAATGCGGAAGCTAAAGAGGCTTATGATAAAGCAGTAAAAGAAAACACAGCAAAAAATGCAGCGCTTCAAGCTGAAAATGAGGCCATTAAACAACGTAATGAAACTGCAAAATCGACTTATGAAGCAGCGATGAAGCAGTATGAAGCAGATCTTGCAGCTATTAAGAAAGCTAAGGAAGATAATGATGCTGATTATCAAGCTAAATTAGCAGCTTACCAGACAGAATTAGCTCGAGTACAAAAAGCTAATGAGCAAGCTAAAGCAGCCTATGAAAAAGCTGTTGAAGAAAACACAGCTAAAAATACAGCCATTCAAGCTGAAAATGAAGCGATTAAGCAACGAAATGAAACAGCCAAGGCAACTTATGAGGCTAAAATAGCACAATACGAAAAAGACTTGGCAGCAGTCAAACAAGCAAACGAAGCTAACGAAACAGACTACCAAGCTAAGCTAGCCGAATACCAGACGGAATTAGCTCGCGTTCAAAAAGCTAATGCCGATGCAAAAGCAGCCTATGAAAAGGCTGTTGAAGACAACAAGGCAAAAAATGCTGCGATTAAAGTTGAGAATGAAGAAATCAAGCAACAAAATGCTAAAGCCAAAGCAGACTATGAAGCTAAAGTTGCAAAATATGAAGCAGACCTTGCCAAGTATAAGAAAGATGTAGATGAGTATCCAGCCAAGCTTAAGGCTTATCAGGATGAGCAGGCATCTATCAAGGCTGCACTTGTAGAACTTGAAAAGAATAAAGACAAGGATGGGTATTTGTCTAAACCATCTGCTCGTAGCTTGGTTTATGACTCAGAACCAAATGCTCAACTATCTTTGACAACTGAAGGAAGTTTTCTTAAAGCAACAGCTGTAGATAACGCTTTTAAACACGATACTGTGCAATACGGTAATAAGAATCTTCAGTTAGACAATCTTAATGTTACTCATCTAGAAGGTGCGAATGCTACTAGCTCTTCTATGGAATTATATGGGAATATTGGAGATAAATCAAGTTGGACGACCAACGTAGGAAATAAGACTGAAGTTAAATGGGGCTCAGTTCTTCTAAAACGTGGTCAAAGCGTAACAGCGACTTATACCAATCTTCAAAATTCCTACTACAATGGTAAAAAGATTTCGAAGATTGTTTACAAATATACTGTAGACCCGTCTTCAAAATTCCAAAATCCTAGTGGAAAAGTTTGGTTGGGAATCTTTACAGACCCAACGCTAGGTGTCTTTGCTTCAGCCTATACTGGTAAAGATGAAAAGAATACATCTATCTTCATCAAAAATGAATTTACCTTCTATGATGAAAATGACCAACCGATTAATTTTGACAATGCTCTTCTTTCAGTAGCATCGCTTAACCGTGAGCACAACTCTATTGAGATGGCCAAGGATTACACTGGTACCTTTATTAAAATTTCAGGTTCATCTATTGATGAAAAAGATGGAATGATTTATGCTACCAAAACTCTAAACTTTAAACAGGGTGAGGGTGGATCACGCTGGACCATGTATAAAAATAGCCAAGAAGGATCTGGTTGGGATTCGTCTGATGCACCAAACTCTTGGTATGGTGCGGGAGCAATTAGCATGTCTGGTCAGACAAACCACGTGACGGTTGGGGCCACTTCAGCAACTAATGTAATGCCTCTTTCTGAAATGCCTACTGTTCCTAAAAAAGATAATACTGCCGGCAAAAAACCAAACATCTGGTACTCACTCAATGGGAAGATTCGTGCCGTTCATGTTCCGAAAATTACAAAAGAGAACCCAACTCCGCCAGTAAAACCAACTGCACCACAAGCTCCTGCTTATGAAGTGGAAAAACCACTGGAACCAGCTCCAGTAGTACCAAGCTACGAAAATGATCCAACTCCACCGGTAAAAACTCCAGATCAACCAGAACCATCAAAACCGGAAGAGCCAAAATATGAGGCAGAGAAACCATTGGAACCAGCTCCAGTAGCGCCAAACTACGAGAATGATCCAACACCACCAGTAAAAACTCCAGATCAACCGGAGCCATCCAAACCAGAAGAGCCAAAATATGAGACAGAGAAACCATTGGAACCAGCTCCAGTAGCGCCAAGCTACGAAAATGATCCAACTCCACCGGTGAAAACTCCAGATCAACCAGAGCCATCCAAACCAGAAGAGCCAAATTATGATCCAGTGCCAACTCCGCCAGTAGCGCCAACCCCTAAGCAGTTGCCAACACCACCAGCGGTGCCAACGATTCACTTCCATTACAATCGTCTTTTTGCACAACCTCAGATTAATAAAGAAATTAAAAATGAGGATGGAGTAGATATCGATCGTACTCTAGTTGCTAAGCAGTCTGTAGTGAAGTTTGAGTTGAAAACGGAAGCCTTAACTGCAGGGCGTCCAAAAACAACATCGTTTGTATTGGTAGACCCACTTCCAACTGGCTATCAGTTTGATTTGGAAGCGACCAAGGCTGCAAGCAAAGGTTTTGAAACAAGCTATGACAAAGCTAGTCACACTGTAACCTTTAAGGCTACCGAGGAGACCTTGGCTTGCTTTCAATGCAGATTTGACAAAATCCTTTGATACTCTATATCCAACTGTTGTTGGCCGTGTCTTGAATGATGGGGTGACTTATACAAATAACTTTACATTGACAGTCAACGATGCCTACGGTGTTAAGTCAAACATTGTTCGTGTAACGACTCCAGGTAAACCAAATGATCCTGACAATCCAAATAACAACTACATCAAGCCTTTGAAAGTTAACAAGAACAAGCAAGGTGTGAATATTGATGGCAAAGAGGTTCTAGCTGGTTCAACGAACTACTATGAACTTACTTGGGATTTGGACCAATACAAGGGAGATAAATCTTCTAAAGAAGCGATTCAAAATGGTTTCTACTATGTGGATGATTATCCAGAAGAAGCCTTAACCCTTCAACCAGAATTGGTTAAGATCCGTGATCTAGAGGGTAATCTTGTATCAGGTATCAGTGTTCAACAATATGATAGTTTAGAAGCTGCGCCTAAGAAAGTTCAGGACTTGTTGAAGAAAGCAAACATCACTGTTAAAGGTGCTTTCCAACTCTTCTCAGCTGATAATACAGCAGAATTCTACAAGAACTATGTAGCAGCAGGAAAATCGTTGCTAATCACAGATCCGATGACAGTTAAGCCTGAATTTGGTCAAACGGGTGGTAAGTATGAAAACAAGGCCTACCAAGTTGATTTTGGAAATGGCTATGCTACAGAAGTAGTTGTCAACAATGTACCGAAAATCACACCGAAAAAAGATGTGACAATCAGTATGGATCCAAGCAGTGACAATATTGATGGCCAAACTATTCCGTTGAACCAGTACTTCAATTATCGTTTGATTGGTGGTTTGATTCCACAAAATCATTCTGAGGACTTGAATGACTATAGTTTTGTAGATGATTATGACCAAAAAGGTGATCAATACACTGGAAACTATAAAGTTCTTGCCAAGGTTGATATCCGATTGAAAGACGGTCGTGTTATCAAGGCAGGGACAGACTTAACCGCTGAAACACAGGTTGAACATGATCAAGATAAGGGAATGATTACCATTCGCTTCAAGGAGGAATTCCTTCAAGAGATTCAGTTGGATTCTCCATTCCAGGCTGAGACTTATATTCAAATGAAACGAATTGCTGTCGGAACTTTTGAAAATACCTATGTAAATACTGTGAACAAAGTTGGTTACGCCTCAAACACAGTTCGCACGACAACGCCAGAACCTAAGAAACCAGAGGAGCCAACAACTCCTAATTCTAATCCAAATCCAAAAGGAAACCCTACTCTACCTCACACAGGTACAAATGATTCAAGCTACATGCCATATCTTGGTCTGGCAGCTTTAGTGGGCGTTTTAGGACTTGGTCAGTTGAAACGAAAAGAAGACGAAAGCAACTAATTTCTGGAAGCTAAATAGAAAAGAGGAACTCTGTTTCCTCTTTTTTATAGCCTAAATTAAAAACGCTTCCTATTGATTTTTACTCATAAAATCAACTGATTTATGTTAAAATGGTAGTAGAAAGTTGAGATTATGAGTTATTTTAAAAAATATAAATTCGATAAGTCACAGTTCAAACTTGGTATGCGGACTTTTAAAACGGGAATTGCCGTTTTTCTAGTTCTTTTGATTTTCGGCTTTTTTGGCTGGAAAGGTCTTCAAATCGGTGCTCTGACAGCGGTTTTTAGTCTGAGGGAGAGTTTTGATAAGAGTGTCCATTTTGGGACTTCACGTATTCTAGGAAATAGTATCGGTGGTTTCTACGCCCTTATCTTTTTTCTCTTAAACACCTTATTTCACGGAGCCTTTTGGGTGACCTTGGTGGTTGTTCCAATCTGCACTATGTTAACCATTATGACAAATGTGGCCATGAATAATAAATCAGGGGTTATTGGTGGTGTAGCAGCTATGTTAATCATTACCCTATCAATACCGAGCGGTGAAACAATTTTGTACGTGTTTGCGCGTGTATCGGAAACTTTCATGGGAGTTTTTGTCGCAATTCTCGTAAATTATGATATTGATCGTATTCATCTCTTTTTAGAGAAAAAAGAAAAATAATGTTACATTTTATAACATTATCGATTGACGTTTGTTTTTTTTTAGACTATAATAGACAGAAGGAAGGGAATTGTAAATGAAGGAAAGAGAATTTCGCCGAAATATGGCTGTTTTTCCTATCGGCAGTGTTATGAAATTGACCGATCTCTCAGCGCGTCAGATTCGTTATTATGAAGATCAAGAGTTGATTAAACCTGATCGAAATGAAGGGAACCGTCGCATGTATTCGTTGAATGATATGGATCGTCTGCTTGAAATCAAAGATTATATCTCTGAAGGTCATAATATTGCTGCGATTAAGAAAAAATATGCTGAACGTGAGGCGAAGTCCAAGAAAGTGGTGAGTCAGACGGAGGTGCGTCGCGCACTTCACAATGAACTCCTCCAGCAGGGCCGCTTTGCTTCAGCACATTCACCTTTTGGTCGCGGTTAGGCAATCGCAAGTAGTCATATATTAAGGAGAAAAACCATGCCAATCACAGCTGCAGATATTCGTCGTGAAGTCAAGGAAAAAAATGTTACCTTTATTCGTCTCATGTTCTCAGATATTTTGGGAACGATGAAAAACGTCGAAATTCCTGCTACAGATGAACAGTTAGATAAAGTCTTGTCAAACAAGGCTATGTTTGATGGATCTTCTATTGAAGGTTTTGTACGTATTAATGAGTCAGATATGTACTTGTACCCAGACTTGAATACATGGACAGTCTTCCCTTGGGGAGATGAAAACGGAAGTGTTGCAGGTTTGATCTGTGATGTCTATACAACAGAAGGTAAACCATTTGCAGGTGACCCTCGTGGCAATTTGAAACGTGCTCTTCGCCATATGGAAGAAGTAGGATTCAAATCCTTCAACCTTGGACCAGAGCCAGAATTCTTCCTATTTAAACTGGATGAAAATGGGGATCCGACTCTTGAGGTAAATGACAAGGGTGGCTACTTTGATTTGGCACCTACAGACCTTGCGGACAATACACGTCGTGAAATCGTTAATGTCTTGACCAAAATGGGATTTGAAGTAGAAGCAAGTCACCACGAGGTTGCGGTTGGACAACATGAAATTGACTTCAAGTATGATGAAGTCCTCCGTGCCTGTGACAAGATTCAAATCTTTAAACTCGTTGTTAAAACGATTGCTCGTAAACACGGTCTTTACGCAACCTTTATGGCAAAACCAAAATTTGGTATCGCTGGATCAGGTATGCACTGTAATATGTCCTTGTTTGATGCAGAAGGAAACAATGCCTTCTTTGATCCAAATGATCCAAAAGGAATGCAGTTGTCTGAAACGGCCTACCATTTCCTTGGTGGTTTGATCAAGCATGCCTACAACTATACTGCCATCATGAACCCAACAGTTAACTCATACAAACGTTTGGTTCCAGGTTATGAAGCACCTGTTTACATTGCTTGGGCTGGTCGTAACCGTTCGCCACTTGTGCGCGTACCAGCTTCACGTGGTATGGGAACTCGTCTCGAGTTGCGTTCAGTGGATCCAATGGCAAACCCATACATCGCTATGGCGGTTCTTTTGGAAGTTGGTTTGCATGGTATTGAAAACAAAATCGAAGCACCAGCTCCTATCGAAGAAAATATCTATATCATGACAGCAGAAGAGCGTAAGGAAGCTGGAATCACAGATCTTCCATCAACTCTTCACAACGCCTTGAAAGCTTTGACTGAAGATGAAGTAGTCAAGGCTGCCCTAGGAGATCACATCTACACGAGCTTCCTTGAAGCCAAACGTATCGAGTGGGCTAGCTATGCGACCTTTGTCTCACAATGGGAAGTTGATAATTATCTTGATTTGTATTAAGAACATAAAAAAGATTGTCTGATTGGGCAATCTTTTTTTGCTTATCAAAGAAGAAAAATATTGGATAGGTATTTGAATAAAGTATAATAGGGAAGGTGTCCTGGTTTAATGCAATTAAAAATACGAAGTAGTCGGAATTTAAAAGACTGTCTAATCAATCTTTGCTATCACAAATAGGCTTGCTACCAAGGATCTAATTGAAATTTTATCTATCAAATGGTAAAATGTTTCCTAGTTAGGGTCGATAAAAAATAGGCAGTTCAAGTTCTTGTTCTGCTTCTATCTTTAAACTACTTGGTTCTAAAATATAGAATAACTGAAAAGGATAAAAAATGAAAAAAGATAAGCGATGGCTTCTAATTTTGGTGGTAGGAAGTTTCCTTCTTGTGGTGCTTGGTATTTTTTACTATGCCAACCATGGTAAAATAGGACAGGGAGATGCCAACCAATCTCAAACATCGTCAACGAGTAATCTAGAAAATAGAGCACTGGAATTAAATTCACAACAACTACCGGATTTTAAGATAACTTCACCTGATGATAGAGAACTTTTGATTTCTAGTTTTTCTGACAAACCTCTTCTAATAGTGGAATGGGCTAGTTGGTGTCCTGATTGTCGAAATCAACTGCCAATCATCCAAAAAATGTATGAAAAATATGGAGACCAGGTATATTTTGTGTTGATAAATTTGATTGAGCCAGAGAAGGAAACTACAGAGACTGCTGATCGCTATATTACTCAAGGTGAGTATACCTTCCCTTACTACTACGATATGGATCAGTCTGCAGCGGATGCGCTTCAAGTACAAACGATTCCGAGTATGTATTTTGTAGACAAACGAGGTCAAATCAAGAATGTACTTATCAAACATACTCCTGAAGATGCCTTGGAGAAAGAATTAAAGGAATTGTTGGAATAATATTGATATGAGATTAAATCAGGACAAAAACTGCTTTCTAGTATTTCTTGTCCTGCTTAAAGTTTCGCTGTTGTTCGTTTTTTGGTGAGAAGCAATTTTTCAACCTGAAAATCAGGGGTGAATATCGATGAAAAATAAGTTTCTAGGTCTTCAGACTGATTTTTAGCACTCTTAGTGAAAGAGTGCTAATTTTTTGAGTTTTTGTCTTGACATTCTCTTCTAAGGGTGTATAATAGAATCATGAGTTAGCACTTGGGTGCACAGAGTGCTAATCGATCGGACAGAGAGGAATGATGAGATGGTTACAGAGCGTCAGCAGGGTATTTTAAATCTGATTATTGACATCTTTACCAAAACGCATGAACCTGTCGGATCCAAAGCCTTGCAAGAGTCTATTAACTCTAGCAGTGCTACCATTCGTAATGATATGGCGGCTCTAGAAAAACAAGGATTGCTTGAAAAAGCGCATACTTCCAGTGGTCGGATGCCAAGTGTCGCGGGATTTCAGTACTATGTGAAACACTCACTTGATTTTGATCGACTGGCCGAAAATGAGGTCTATGAGATTGTCAAAGCCTTTGATCAGGAGTTCTTCAAACTGGAGGATATTCTGCAAGAAGCTGCTAATCTTCTGACAGACCTGAGTGACTGTACGGTAGTAGCACTGGATGTTGAGCCCAGTAGGCAACGTTTGACAGCCTTTGATATCGTTGTTTTGGGGCAACATACAGCCTTGGCAGTATTTACCCTAGACGAGTCGCGAACGGTTACCAGTCAATTTCTTATTCCAAGGAACTTCTTGCAGGAAGATTTGCTGAAACTGAAGAGCATCATTCGGGAGCGTTTCCTCGGACACACTGTTCTAGATATTCACTACAAGATTCGGACGGAGATTCCGCAGATTATCCAGCGTTACTTTACGACAACGGACAATGTCATGGATCTCTTTGAACACATTTTTAAAGAAATGTTCAACGAAAACATTGTAGTGTCGGGCAAGGTCAATCTCTTGAATTTTGCCAATCTAGCAGCCTATCAGTTCTTTGACCAACCGCAAAAGGTGGCTCTGGAGATTCGTGAGGGTCTGCATGAAGATCAAATGCAAAATGTCCGTGTTGCGGACAGTCAGGAATCCTGTCTAGCTGACTTGGCGGTGATTAGTAGCAAGTTCCTTATTCCTTATCGAGGTTTTGGAATTCTAGCGATTATCGGTCCGGTCAATCTGGATTACCAGCAATTGGTCAACCAAGTCAATGTGGTCAACCGCGTATTGACCATGAAGTTGACAGATTTTTATCGCTACCTCAGCAGTAATCATTACGAAGTACATTAAGATTGAAATCATTAAAGGAGGCGAAAATGGCCCAAGATAAAAAAAACGAAGAAATGAAAGAAGAGGAAGTTGTTGAAACAGTAGAAGAAACAACTCCTGAGAAGTCTGAGTTGAACTTGGCAAATGAACGTGCGGATGAGTTCGAAAACAAATACCTTCGCGCTCATGCAGAAATGCAAAATATTCAGCGCCGTGCCAATGAAGAACGTCAAAACTTGCAACGTTATCGTAGTCAAGATCTAGCAAAAGCAATCTTACCATCACTCGACAACCTAGAACGTGCACTTGCCGTTGAAGGGTTAACAGATGATGTGAAGAAGGGCTTGGAAATGGTCCAAGAAAGTTTGGTACATGCCTTGAAAGAAGAAGGAATCGAAGAAATTGCAGCTGACGGCGAATTTGACCATAACTATCACATGGCCATCCAAACTCTCCCAGCAGACGATGAACACCCAGCAGACACTATTGCACAAGTCTTCCAAAAAGGCTACAAACTCCATGACCGCATTTTAAGACCAGCAATGGTGGTTGTTTATAATTAGGAAAGAGGACAGAATGTTTAATTATAAAGATTTTTTAGAACAAATGCAAGAATTTATTGAGCAAGACGATCGTCATGGTTGGAATGGAAACAATATTGATTGGGATGGTTTTAGAAACTTTTATGGTGATAAAGTGTTAGATTTTTATGGAATTGAAAATAATAACTCGGAAGATAATAAAGATGAGTTGTTAGACGATATTGGAGTTCCAAGTGGTTTCTGGAATGAGTTTATTGATTTGGAATTTCCAGAAGAATTTAAAATGTATAGTGAAAATTAATAAATAAATCAAAGTGAGGAAAAAAATAATGAGCAAAATTATCGGTATTGACTTAGGTACAACAAACTCAGCAGTTGCAGTTCTTGAAGGAACTGAAAGCAAAATCATCGCAAACCCAGAAGGAAACCGCACAACTCCATCTGTAGTTTCATTCAAAAATGGTGAAATCATCGTTGGTGATGCTGCAAAACGTCAAGCAGTTACAAACCCAGATACAGTCATCTCTATCAAATCTAAAATGGGAACTTCTGAAAAAGTTTCTGCTAACGGAAAAGAATATACTCCACAAGAAATCTCAGCTATGATCCTTCAATACTTGAAAGGTTATGCTGAAGACTACCTTGGTGAAAAAGTAACTAAAGCAGTTATCACAGTTCCAGCTTACTTCAACGACGCTCAACGTCAAGCAACAAAAGACGCTGGTAAAATCGCTGGTCTTGAAGTAGAACGTATTGTCAACGAACCAACTGCAGCAGCTCTTGCTTATGGTTTGGACAAGACTGACAAAGAAGAAAAAATCTTGGTATTCGACCTTGGTGGTGGTACATTCGACGTATCTATCCTTGAATTGGGTGACGGTGTCTTCGACGTATTGTCAACTGCAGGGGACAACAAACTTGGTGGTGACGATTTCGACCAAAAAATCATCGACCACTTGGTAGCAGAATTCAAGAAAGAAAACGGTATCGACTTGTCTACTGACAAGATGGCAATGCAACGTTTGAAAGATGCAGCTGAAAAAGCTAAGAAAGACCTTTCTGGTGTAACTTCGACACAAATCAGCTTGCCGTTTATCACTGCTGGTGAAGCTGGACCTCTTCACTTGGAAATGACTTTGACTCGTGCGAAATTTGACGATTTGACTCGTGACCTTGTTGAACGTACAAAAGTTCCAGTTCGTCAAGCCCTTTCAGATGCAGGATTGAGCTTGTCAGAAATCGACGAAGTTATCCTTGTTGGTGGTTCAACTCGTATCCCAGCCGTTGTTGAAGCTGTTAAGGCTGAAACTGGTAAAGAACCAAACAAATCAGTAAACCCTGACGAAGTAGTTGCTATGGGGGCTGCTATCCAAGGTGGTGTGATTACTGGTGACGTTAAAGATGTTGTCCTTCTTGACGTAACTCCATTGTCACTTGGTATCGAAACAATGGGTGGAGTCTTCACAAAACTCATCGACCGAAACACTACAATCCCAACATCGAAATCACAAGTCTTCTCAACTGCAGCAGACAACCAGCCAGCCGTTGATATCCACGTTCTTCAAGGTGAACGCCCAATGGCAGCTGATAACAAGACTCTTGGACGCTTCCAATTGACTGACATCCCGGCTGCACCTCGTGGAATTCCTCAAATCGAAGTAACATTTGACATCGACAAGAACGGTATCGTGTCTGTTAAGGCCAAAGACCTTGGAACTCAAAAAGAACAAACTATTGTCATCCAATCTAACTCAGGTTTGACTGATGAAGAAATCGACCGCATGATGAAAGATGCAGAAGCAAATGCTGAAGCAGATAAGAAACGTAAAGAAGAAGTAGACCTTCGTAACGAAGTAGACCAAGCAATCTTTGCGACTGAAAAGACAATCAAGGAAACTGAAGGAAAAGGCTTCGATGCAGAACGTGATGCTGCCCAAGCTGCCCTTGATGACCTTAAGAAAGCGCAAGAAGACAACAACTTGGACGAAATGAAAGCAAAACTCGAAGCATTGAACGAAAAAGCTCAAGGACTTGCTGTTAAACTCTACGAACAAGCCGCAGCAGCACAACAAGCTCAAGCAGGAGCAGAAGGCGCACAAGCAACAGGAAACGCAGGCGATGACGTCGTAGACGGAGAGTTTACGGAGAAATAAAATAGTCCAGTGGACTATTTTATCCCGAGCTTGAAAATCGGAGAGCGAGGTCGTTAAGAATGAGGAATCACTAAAGTGATTGTCATTCTACTGCAATCGCTATGGCGACTTGCTAAAAGCCTTACTCGTTCAAAAAAAGTATAATCGACTTTGCTTTTGAATGTCGTAATGATAAGAAGAAATCCAGAGGTTGCAACCCAGCCTCTGTTTTTCGGTAAAATAGAGGGTGTAGCTTATGAAAAAAGTACTTTGTGTCATTTATCCTAATTTTTCTCTTTATGAAATAGCCACTTTAACAAGTACTTTAGCTCTTTCTTTTGACATCACGATTGATTATGTAGCTTCAGATCATTCGATGGTGGTCTCTGAGGATGGCTTGCCTTGTTTACCTACAAAAACATTGGATCAAGTATGTATAGAAGAGTATTCTTGTGTGATTTTGCCAGGAATGGTAAATATAGGGCCTGCTCTACAGGATGAGAAATTGATTTCGTTTTTGAAAGGTCTCGATGAGCAAGATGTCTTAATTGTAGCTATTTCTTCAGCGCCTCTTTTATTGGCGAAAGCAGGTTTATTGAACGATACGAAATTTACAGGTGGGATTTGGCAAAACTTCTTTGACTATTTTGAATTTCTTCCTCGGGAAAATTTCAAAGCAAAAGCTGTCCTGAAAGATAAAAATATCATTACTGCTATTGGCTTTGCACATCAAGAGTTTGCAAGAAAAGTGATTCTTAGTCTAGGTTTGGCAGAAAATACTGACAACTATTTTAAAGAACAGAACGAATATTCAGAAGAGGATTTGATTTTTACTCTATCGGACAAAGAGTTTGCTGAAGTGAAGCAAAGTATAGAAAATACCCTCTAATGATTTACTTATAAATTATAGAAAGGAATAAGGGTGTTCGTAATTGAACTCGAGTGGAAAGCTTGGAAATTAGATAAACCTCCTAAGAAATCAGGATTTCTTGTCGGTTTCCTAAATTTCAGTCGCTTTCTGTTCGCTCTTAGTATCTTGTATGAACAATACTGAATTTTATGATCGTCTGGGGGTGTCAAAAAACGCTTCGGCAGACGAGATCAAAAAGGCTTATCGTAAGCTTTCCAAAAAATATCACCCAGATATCAACAAGGAGCCTGGCGCTGAGGAAAAATACAAGGAAGTTCAAGAAGCCTATGAGACTTTGAGTGATGACCAAAAACGTGCAGCCTACGACCAATATGGTGCTGCGGGTGCCAACGGTGGCTTTGGTGGTGCTGGTGGTTTCGGTGGCTTTGGTGGTGCTGGTGGTTTCGGTGGTTTTGAAGATATCTTCTCAAGTTTTTTCGGAGGAGGCGGAGCTTCACGCAATCCAAACGCTCCTCGTCAAGGGGATGACCTCCAGTACCGTGTGAACTTGACCTTTGAAGAAGCTATCTTCGGAACAGAAAAGGAAGTTAAATACAATCGTGAAGCAAGCTGTCGTACATGTAATGGATCTGGTGCTAAGCCAGGGACAAGTCCAGTCACTTGTGGACGCTGTCATGGCGCTGGTGTCATTAACGTCGATACACAGACTCCGCTTGGTATGATGCGTCGCCAAGTAACCTGTGATGTCTGTCATGGTCGCGGAAAAGAAATCAAAGATCCATGTACAACTTGTCACGGAACAGGTCATGAAAAACAAGCTCATAGTGTACATGTAAAAATCCCTGCTGGTGTGGAAACAGGCCAACAAATCCGCCTCGCTGGTCAAGGTGAAGCAGGCTTTAATGGTGGACCTTACGGGGACTTGTACGTGGTGGTTTCTGTTGAAGCCAGTGATAAGTTTGAACGTGAAGGAACAACTATTTTCTACAAGTTAAACCTTAATATTGTCCAAGCTACTCTTGGAGATACTGTAGAAATTCCAACCGTGCATGGTGATGTTGAATTGGTCATCCCAGAAGGAACTCAGACTGGCAAGAAATTCCGTCTACGTGGTAAGGGAGCACCGAGCCTTCGTGGCGGTGCCGTTGGTGACCAATACGTTACTGTTAATGTCGTGACTCCGACAGGTTTGAACGACCGCCAAAAAGCAGCCCTTAAAGAGTTCGCAGCTGCAGGTGACTTGAAAGTCAATCTAAAGAAAAAAGGCTTCTTTGACCATATAAAAGATGCCTTTGAAGGAGAATAAAACAAAAAGAGCCGATTGGCTCTTTTTTGTTACCATTGAAAATTTAGTGTCGAAAAATCATTTTCCAGTTAGTCTACTATTTATACTTTTGAGTGAACAAGCCAGCTGCATCCATCTCCTGAATGAGTTGCTTAAGTTCCGCTTCTTTACCAGATTTCACAGTGACAGTATCGATATGTTTGATCGCCGAATTATCCTGAATATCCACTAAGGTCAAAGCTTTTTCATAGAATGCAATTCCCTTTTTAAGACTTTCTTGATCTTTCCAATTTAGAATTGTGTAAGAAGATTTTGATTTCTTTCCTTTTTCTTGGAAATACTTCTCGCCCTCCTCCTTTAAAAATTGTATTAAACCGTGATTGAACAAGTTGTCCCCTACTTTATAGTAGGAAATATCTCCTGTCTGGAGGACATAGACTTTAAGTCGGTTTTTGGTGAGTTTTGGACTTTCTTTTAGGACGGGGTGACTATTGATGACCTCGTCTGAGAAAGTAACATAAAAATCTAGGCCTCCACCCTCGTATTGATAGTGTCCATCCGATTCTACTTTCTCAGGAGGGAGATCAAGGGAGATAAAGATTTGTTTTAAGGTTTCATTCCCCTCACGGATGTCACTCGGTGAAGCCTTGAAAAGATTGGCCACTAGTAGAAATGCCAAGGCTACAAGAAGACAGAGGCAGCCGCAAGGGATCGCGATGACCTTCGCTAGAACTTTTACAAACTGTTTCATTTTCATTCCCTCCCTTTTCTGTTCGAATCTAGTAACCCAAAATGGATTTAAGGAAAGTTGGAGGCTTTCTTATTCTTGTTTTTCTTCTTGGAGGACCGCCATTCTAGTCTGGAAATCTTTTTCCAAGACTTTAAATTTATAGGTTAAATCTTTTTGGTATTCCTTGATAAGGGCTTTTTGTTGGTCGATGATTTGCAGGCTGTTTTGGATGATATCCAAATCAGCCTTGATAGCTTCGACGCGGTCAGTTGTATCTAGAACTTCATCCTGAATGGCTTGGCGATTTTTCACGACAAAATAACTTCCAGCTGCAGCTCCTGCAAATAGCAATAGATTGGATAGTTTCATGGCATCTCCTTAAGCGTTTTTAATGGTTTCAGCGACTTGGGCAAGTTTGTCAAAGTCAGGTTCGTGGGCGATAAAGTCAATCTTGAGGTCATCTTCTGCACCGTAGCGAGGTACGAGATGCACGTGAGTATGAAAGACTGTTTGACCAGCAACTTCCTCACAGTTAGCGATGATATTCATGCCGACAGCCTTGGTAGCCTTCATGACTTTTTGAGCCACTGTTGGCACTTGGGCAAAGAGTTGGCTGGCACTTGCAGCATCCATCTCCAAAAGATTGCGATAGTGCTCTTTTGGTACAATGAGGGTGTGTCCAGGCGTTACTTGAGAGATATCAAGAAAGGCAAGAACATGCTCATCTTCGTATACTTTTGAAGCAGGAATCTCCCCTGCGATAATCTTACAAAAAATGCAATCTGACATAAAATCTACCTCTACTGTATTGAATTTTGATATAATATAGCTACATTATACCAGATTCGGAGAAAATATGTTAGAAATTAAAAACCTGACAGGAGGCTATGTTCACGTTCCTGTCTTGAAAGATGTGTCCTTTACAGTTGAAAGTGGGCAGTTGGTCGGTTTGATTGGTCTCAACGGTGCTGGGAAATCAACGACAATCAATGAGATTATTGGTCTGTTGATACCTTACAGTGGGGAAATCAAGATTAACGGTCTCACCCTGCGAGAAGATGCGACCAGCTATCGCAAGCAGATTGGCTATATCCCAGAAACGCCTAGCTTGTATGAAGAATTGACCCTCAGAGAGCATATCGAGACGGTTGCCATGGCCTATGGTATTGAGCAGAATATAGCTTTTGATCGAGTAGAACCTTTGTTAAAAATGTTCCGTTTGGATCAAAAATTAGATTGGTTCCCAGTGCATTTTTCCAAAGGGATGAAGCAGAAGGTCATGATTATCTGTGCCTTTGTCGTAGATCCGAGTCTTTTCATCGTTGATGAGCCTTTCCTTGGCCTCGATCCGCTGGCCATTTCTGACTTGATTCAGCTTCTAGAAGTGGAAAAGCAAAAAGGCAAGTCCATTCTCATGAGTACCCACGTGCTAGACTCAGCAGAAAAGATGTGTGATGCCTTTGTCATCCTCCACAAGGGAGAGGTTCGGGCTCAAGGGAACCTCCAGCAACTGAGGGATGCTTTTGCCATGCCTGAAGCGAGTTTGAATGATATTTACTTGGCTCTGACCAAAGAGGAGGAGCTATGAAAGACTTGTTTTTAAAGAGAAAGCAGGCTTTTCGTAAGGAGTGTGTTGGTTATCTGCGTTATGTTCTAAATGACCATTTTGTCTTGTTCCTGCTAGTTCTCATCGGTTTTCTAGCTTACCAGTACAGTCAACTCCTGCAAGATTTTCCTGAAAATCATTGGCCTATCCTCTTGTTTTTGGGGATTGTATCTGCCTTGCTTTTGGCTTGGGGAGGAATCGCGACCTACATGGAAGGACCTGACAAGCTCTTTCTCTTAGTCAGTGAAGAGGAGGTTAAGTCCCACCTCAAAGGGCAGACAGTACGCTCACTGGTCTTTTGGCTCTTTGTCCAAACCCTTTTCTTGCTTTTATTTGCGCCCTTATTTTTAGCTATGGGTTATGGCTTGCCAGTCTTTCTCATCTATGTGCTTTTATTGGGAGCTGGGAAATATCTCCTCTTTCGCCAAAAATCCAGTAAATTTTTTACAGAGACTGGCCTCAACTGGGACTATGTGATTGCCCAAGAAAGCAAGCGCAAGCAAGTCTTGCTTCGTTTCTTTGCTCTCTTTACTCAGGTCAAGGGCGTTTCAAATAGTGTCAAACGTCGCTCTTATCTGGATTTTATCCTAAAAGCAGTTCAGAAAGTGCCGAGCAAGATTTGGCAAAACCTCTATCTTCGTTCTTACTTGCGAAATGGAGACCTCTTTGCCCTCAGTCTCCGCCTCTTGCTCCTATCCTTGCTAGCTCTAGTCTTTATCGAGCAAGCTTGGATCGCTACAGCAGTGGTAGTCCTGTTTAACTACCTCTTGCTCTTTCAGTTACTGGTCCTCTATCATGCTTTTGACTATCAGTATTTGACCCAGCTCTTTCCACTAGAAAAAGGGGAGAAAGAGAAGGGATTGAAACAGATTGTGTTCAGTGTGGGAAGTGTAGTTCTTTTGTTAGAATTGCTGGTCGGAGCAGTGGTTTTTCAAGAAAAAATAGCCTTGTTGGCTCTTGTAGGGGCTGGTCTCTTCCTACAGTTGTTTTATTTGCCTTACCAACTAAAAAGATTGGTTGACGAATAGACCAAAAACTAGTAGAATAGTAGGGAAACTTTATACGGAGGAAAGAAATGGACTTGGGTGATAATGAGCTAACGCTGACCCCTATCCCTGGGAAGAGCGGCAAAGCTTATATGGGAAGCTACCCTGATGGGAAGCACGTTTTTGTAAAAATGAACACCTCTCCAATCCTACCTGGCCTAGCCAGAGAACAAATCGCTCCTCAATTACTATGGACTCGTCGTTTGCCAGATGGCAGTGATATGTGTGCTCAGGAATGGCTGACGGGCAAAATCTTGACCCCTTACGATATGAATCGCAAGCAGATTATCAATATCTTGAACCATCTTCACCGCTCGCGTCCCTTGATGAAGCAGTTGAGCCGTTTGGGATATACCATGGAAAAACCAGTTGATTTATTGCGTTCTTGGCAACAAGAAGTACCAGAAATCTTGAAGCAGAATCACTATTTGAATAGTGTGATTGCTGAGTTAGGTAAGACGGTTCCAGGTTTTAGAGAAGACCATGCAACGATTGTGCATGGGGATCTTCGCCATAGTAATTGGATTGAGACAGAGAGTGGACTCGTTTATCTAGTGGATTGGGACTCGGTTCGTCTGACGGATCGTATGTTTGATGTGGCGCATTTGCTATGCCACTACATTCCTGATCATCAGTGGCGCCAATGGTTGAGAGACTATGGCTATAAGTACAATCAGACAGTGTTAGATAAATTGTATTGGTATGGTCAGTATTCTTACTTGAACCAGATTGCCAAATACTGTGAAAATCAAGATTTAGACAATGTGAACCGGGAGATTTACGCCTTGCGTGTCTTCCGCGATAAGTATGGAAAGAAGAGATGAGAGTTAGAAATCGTAAAGGGGCGACAGAATTACTAGAGGCTAATCCTCAGTATGTGGTCCTTAATCCCTTGGAGGCTAAAGGGAAATGGCGAGACTTGTTTGGAAATGATCATCCTATTCATGTTGAGGTTGGAAGTGGGAAAGGGGCCTTCATATCAGGAATGGCCAAGCAAAACCCTGACATCAACTACATCGGGATTGACATCCAAAAGTCGGTATTGAGTTATGCCTTGGACAAGGTACTTGAAGTTGGAGTGCCCAATATCAAATTGTTGTGGGTAGATGGTTCAGATCTGACTGACTATTTCGAAGACGGTGAGATTGATCGTCTCTACCTAAACTTTTCAGATCCCTGGCCTAAAAAACGCCATGAAAAACGTCGTTTGACTTACAAGAGTTTCTTGGATACCTTCAAGCGTATTTTGCCTGAGCATGGGGAAATCCATTTCAAGACAGATAACCGTGGCTTATTTGAGTACAGTCTAGTGAGCTTTTCTCAGTATGGGATGAAACTCAATGGTGTTTGGCTAGATTTGCATGCCAGTGATTTTGAAGGTAATGTCATGACGGAATATGAGCAAAAATTCTCCAGCAAAGGTCAAGTGATCTACCGAGTTGAGGCAGAATTTTAAGAAATAGCTTGAAAACCAGCCGTTTGAGTGCTTATGCTTTACATAAATTGACAAACGTGCTATACTAATAATAAGAATATGAGAAAGAGAGGCGGGGAAATATCTTCGCCTCTTGCTTATGAGGAGGTGGACGCAATCGCAACAATCGTAGAATTAGTCAGAGAAGTTGTAGAACCTGTCATCCAAGCGCCTTTCGAACTCGTGGATATCGAGTATGGAAAGATTGGCAGTGACATGATTCTCAGTATTTTTGTAGATAAACCCGAAGGAATTACCTTGAACGACACGGCAGACTTGACAGAAATCATCAGTCCTGTCCTAGATACCATCAAGCCTGATCCCTTCCCGGAACAATATTTCCTAGAAATCACCAGTCCAGGCTTGGAACGTCCTTTGAAAACCAAGGATGCCATCGCTGGAGCGGTTGGGAAATATATCCATGTCGGGCTCTACCAAGCTATCGATAAGCAAAAGGTCTTTGAAGGAACCTTGTTGGCCTTCGAAGAGGATGAGTTGACCATGGAATATATGGACAAGACACGTAAGAAAACTGTCCAAATTCCATACAGTTTAGTATCAAAAGCACGTTTAGCAGTAAAACTATAGAAAAGAAAGGATAGCTTTTGAGGATTCAAAAGTAAAAAGAACATGAGTAAAGAAATGCTAGAGGCCTTCCGCATTTTGGAAGAAGACAAGGGAATCAAAAAAGAAGACATCATCGACGCAGTAGTAGAGTCACTTCGTTCCGCTTATCGCAGACGCTATGGTCAATCAGACAGCGTAGCCATTGACTTCAACGAAAAAACGGGTGACTTTACAGTTTATACTGTCCGTGAAGTTGTTGATGAAGTCTTTGATAGCCGTTTGGAAATCAGCTTGAAAGATGCTCTTGCCATTAATTCAGCCTATGAGCTTGGTGACAAAATCAAGTTTGAAGAAGCACCTGCTGAGTTTGGTCGTGTAGCAGCCCAATCTGCCAAACAAACCATCATGGAAAAAATGCGCAAGCAAACACGTGCCATCACCTACAATACTTATAAAGAACATGAACAAGAAATCATGTCTGGTACGGTAGAACGCTTTGACAACCGTTTCATTTATGTTAACCTTGGCAGCATCGAAGCCCAATTGTCCAAACAAGACCAAATCCCTGGAGAGGTGTTTGCTTCCCATGACCGTATCGAAGTCTACGTTTACAAGGTTGAAGACAACCCTCGTGGTGTCAATGTCTTTGTTAGCCGTAGCCATCCAGAAATGATCAAACGCTTGATGGAGCAAGAAATTCCAGAAGTTTACGATGGAACTGTTGAAATCATGAGCGTAGCCCGCGAAGCTGGTGACCGTACTAAGGTTGCTGTTCGTAGCCACAATCCAAACGTGGACGCTATTGGGACAATCGTTGGACGTGGTGGTGCTAATATCAAGAAAATCACCAGCAAATTCCACCCTGCTCGCTACGACGCTAAGAGCGACCGTATGATTCCTGTCGAAGAAAACATCGACGTTATCGAGTGGGTAGCAGATCCAGCTGAATTTATCTACAATGCTATCGCTCCTGCTGAGGTTGACCAAGTTATCTTTGATGAAAACGACAGCAAACGTGCCTTGGTCGTTGTACCTGATAACAAGCTTTCTCTTGCGATCGGTCGTCGTGGACAAAACGTTCGCTTGGCAGCTCACTTGACGGGTTACCGTATCGATATCAAGTCTGCCAGTGAGTTTGAAGCTATGGAAGAAGCAGGTCAAGTGGATTACGCAGCTGCGGACGAATTAATCGAAGAATAAAAGCTGCTAGAGGAGGGAAAGATGAAAACAAGAAAAATCCCTTTGCGCAAGTCTGTTGTATCCAACGAAGTGATTGATAAGCGTGATTTGCTCCGCATTGTCAAGAACAAAGAAGGACAAGTCTTTATCGATCCGACAGGCAAGGCCAATGGCCGTGGCGCTTATATCAAGCTAGACAATGCAGAAGCCCTAGAGGCAAAAAAGAAGAAAGTCTTTAACCGCAGTTTTAACATGGAAGTGGAAGAAAGCTTTTATGACGAGTTGATCGCCTATGTTGATCACAAAGTGAAAAGAAGAGAGTTAGGACTTGAATAAGCAAAAGATAAGCAATCTCTTGGGACTTGCTCAACGAGCAGGCCGGATCATATCGGGTGAGGAATTGGTGGTTAAAGCCATCCAAGACCAGAAAGCCAAGCTAGTCTTTCTAGCCCATGATGCTGGTCCCAATCTGACCAAGAAGATTCAAGATAAAAGTGACTATTATCAAGTAGAAGTTATAACCGTGTTTTCAACACTGGAATTAAGCATAGCAGTCGGAAAATCGAGAAAGGTTTTGGCTGTGACAGATGCTGGATTTACAAAGAAAATGAGGTCTCTTATGGAATAGAAGAGGAGGACATGATTTGTCTAAGAAAAGATTGTACGAAATCGCAAAAGAACTTGGAAAAGAAAGTAAAGAAGTTGTAGCGCGTGCAAAAGAGTTGGGCTTGGATGTGAAAAGCCACTCATCGAGTGTGGAAGCTGCTGCTGCTGAACAAATCGCAGCTAGCTTTAAACCTGCACCTGCTCCTAAGGCAGAAGCAAAACCTGCAGCACCAAAAGCAAGTGTAGAAAAGAAAGCAGAAAAGCCTGTATCAGCTAAACCAGTAGCTGCTAAGGAAGAAAGTAAACCAGCTGCACCTGCAGCTCCTAAGGAAGAAAAAGTAGTGGCCGCAAGACCACAGAGTCGAAACTTCAAGGCGGAGCGTGAGGCGCGTGCCAAAGAGCAGGCAGAGCGACGCAAACAAAACAAGGGCAACAACCGTGACCAACAACAAAACGGTAACCGTCAGAAAAACGACGGCCGTAATGGTGGCAAACCTGGTCAAGGAAACCGCGACAATCGCCGATTTAACGACCAAGGGAAAAAACCACAAGGTCAGGGAAACCGTGGCAATAATCGCCGTCAGCAACAAGACTTCCAGCCAAAACAAGCTGGCCCACGTGTTGACTTTAAGGCCCGTGCAGCAGCCTTAAAAGCAGAGCAAAATGCAGAGTACGCACGCTCAAGCGAGGAGCGCTTCAAACAATCGCAAGTTGCCAAAGAAGCCTTGGCTCAAGCTAATAAACGCAAGGAGCCAGAGGAAATCTTTGAAGAAGCTGCTAAGCTAGCTGAACAAACGCAACCAGCAGTAACAGTAGTTCCTGTAGTGAAAGAAGCGCCAGTGGATACACGTCGTAAAAAACAAGCTCGACCAGACAAAGAACGTGATGATTATGATCACGAAGAAGATGGTCCTAGAAAACAACAAAAGAATCGAAGTAGTCAAAATCAAGTGAGAAATCAAAGAAATAGTAACTGGAATAACAATAAGAAGAACAAAAAAGGCAATAACAAGAACAACCGTAATCAGGCTCCAAAACCTGTTACAGAGCGCAAGTTCCATGAATTACCAACAGAATTCGAATATACAGATGGTATGACTGTTGCGGAAATCGCAAAACGTATCAAACGTGAACCAGCTGAAATCGTTAAGAAACTCTTTATGATGGGGATTATGGCCACACAAAACCAATCCTTGGATGGAGAAACCATTGAACTCCTTATGGTAGATTACGGTATCGAAGCCAAACAAAAGGTTGAAGTGGACAATGCCGACATCGAACGTTTCTTTGTCGAAGATGGTTACCTCAATGAAGATGAATTAGTTGAGCGTCCACCAGTTGTAACCATCATGGGACACGTTGACCATGGTAAGACAACACTTTTGGATACCCTTCGTAATTCTCGTGTTGCGACAGGTGAAGCGGGTGGTATCACTCAGCATATCGGTGCCTACCAAATCGTGGAAAATGGCAAGAAGATTACCTTCCTTGATACGCCAGGACACGCGGCCTTTACATCTATGCGTGCGCGTGGTGCTTCTGTTACTGATATTACCATCTTGGTTGTAGCGGCCGACGACGGGGTTATGCCTCAAACTATCGAAGCCATCAACCACTCAAAAGCAGCGAACGTTCCAATTATCGTAGCCATCAACAAGATTGATAAACCAGGTGCCAACCCAGAACGCGTTATCGGTGAATTGGCTGAACACGGTGTTATGTCAACTGCCTGGGGTGGAGATTCTGAATTTGTTGAAATCTCAGCTAAATTCAACCAAAACATCGATGAACTATTGGAAACGGTCCTACTTGTGGCTGAAATCCAAGAACTCAAGGCCGACCCAACAGTGCGTGCGATCGGTACCGTTATCGAAGCTCGCTTGGATAAAGGAAAAGGTGCGGTCGCAACCCTTCTTGTGCAACAAGGTACCTTGAATGTCCAAGATCCAATCGTTGTCGGAAATACCTTCGGTCGTGTCCGTGCCATGACCAATGACCTTGGTCGTCGTGTTAAGGTTGCTGGACCATCAACACCAGTATCTATCACAGGTTTGAACGAAGCACCAATGGCGGGTGACCACTTTGCCGTTTACGAAGATGAAAAATCTGCGCGTGCAGCAGGTGAAGAACGTGCGAAACGTGCTCTTATGAAGCAACGTCAAGTAACCCAACGTGTCAGCCTTGAAAACCTTTTTGATACGCTTAAAGCAGGTGAGCTCAAGTCTGTTAACGTCATCATCAAGGCCGACGTACAAGGTTCAGTTGAAGCCCTTTCTGCTTCACTTCAAAAAATTGATGTGGAGGGAGTAAAAGTCACCATCGTTCACTCAGCGGTCGGTGCCATCAACGAATCTGATGTGACTCTTGCAGAAGCTTCAAATGCTTTTATCATCGGTTTCAACGTGCGCCCTACACCACAAGCTCGTCAACAAGCAGAAGAAGATGATGTAGAAATCCGTCTTCACAGTATTATCTACAAGGTTATCGAAGAGATGGAAGAAGCTATGAAAGGGATGCTTGACCCAGAATTTGAAGAAAAAGTTATCGGTGAAGCAATTATCCGTGAAACCTTCAAGGTATCTAAAGTGGGAACCATCGGTGGATTCATGGTTACGAGTGGTAAAGTTACCCGTGACTCTAAAGTCCGTGTTATCCGTGACGGTGTCGTTATCTATGATGGTGAACTTGCAAGCTTGAAACACTACAAAGATGACGTCAAAGAAGTTACAAACGGTCGTGAAGGTGGTCTCATGATTGACGGCTACAATGATATCAAGACTGATGATGTGATTGAGGCTTATGTCATGGAAGAAATCAAACGTTAAGATTTTTGCTCCTTTCTTAGGTGGTGAGGGACGCAAGCAAACCGATGGTTTCATTGCTTATTTTTGAGCCTAAGGTCTCAAAAATCCCCTGTGATGGGACTGATAAATCAGTTCCATCACTTTCACCACAGTGAAAGAAGCGGGTGAGTTCAAATTGCACTTCGTTTCAATTTGAACTGAAAATCAATAAATTTAAAAATAGCTAGGTCTGCTGGCCTAGCTTTTGGTTCAAAGTAGAGAAAGGAATATCATGGCAAATCATTTCCGTACGGATCGTGTGGGCATGGAAATCAAGCGTGAAGTCAATGAGATTTTGCAAAAGAAAGTCCGTGATCCGCGTGTCCAAGGTGTGACCATTACAGATGTTCAGATGCTGGGTGACTTGTCTGTTGCCAAGGTTTACTACACCATTTTGAGTAACCTGGCTTCGGATAACCAAAAAGTTCAAATCGGGCTTGAAAAAGCAACTGGTACGATCAAACGTGAACTTGGTCGCAATTTAAAATTGTACAAAATCCCAGATTTAACCTTCGTCAAAGACGAATCTATTGAATATGGAAACAAAATTGACGAGATGCTACGCAATCTGGATAAGAATTAAGAAAGAGGGGGAACCCTCTTTTTTGTTGCTTGAATGCTAGATATGCCGTGATAATATTCCATAAAAAAGCAACTTTAATCAATGAAATTTCTTTGAAAAGGCTTTATATTTTTCTTATAGCATGATATGATAAGATGTGAAAAAAGAAATAGGGAGATAGAAATGGCTGAACAAGATGTAGCTATGCAAGTACTACAACAAGTGGTAAAATTACCTGTGGTCAAAGTTGATCGATCAAAATTTTTAGTGGATAAGTTTTCCAAAGAATTAGATCCGAAGGATATTACAATATTATTGGAACAGGGTCCCTCTAGTTTGCTATCTCAGGAAACCTTGGATCGAGTTGCAAATGCTTGTATTATGGATAATGTTTTGCTTGCAAGTGGGACATCGGTTTTGGCGGGTCTACCAGGAGGGTTGGCTATGGCAATTACCATACCAGCGGATGTAGCCCAGTTTTATGCTTTCTCATTGAAATTAGCTCAAGAACTAGGATATATTTACGGTTACGATGATCTTTGGGCTTCGCGTGATGAGTTGAGTGAAGATGCTCAAAACACGCTCTTGCTGTATCTTGGTGTGATGCTAGGAGTAAATGGTACAGCTGCATTGCTTCGAGCGGGAGGTGTTGCAGTTGCTAAGCAAGTTATGAAAACCGTTCCCCAGAAAGCTTTGACAAAGACCCTCTGGTATCCAATTTTGAAAAAAGTTTTGAAAATTTTTGGAGTCAATCTGACAAAAGGAGGATTAGCCAAAGGAATGGGGAAATTCATTCCTATCCTAGGTGGTATTATTTCAGGTGGCTTAACCTTTGCAACTATGAAACCGATGGGGGAAAGCTTACAGCAGGAGTTATCTAAATTAGTTAACTATAATGAGGAACAGTATCAAGAAGACATAGAAACTATCCGAAAAGAAGCAGAAATTATCGAAGGTGAGTAATATGGGACTCATAAAAATTCTAGCCAAGACTTACGGGAATTACTTTTTCATGATGCAAAGCGTCAAAGTTCTGAAGAACATGAAGAAAGATGACAATGCTCTAGTAGGTTTCGGGAAAGTACTGCTTGCTGACAAGATAATGGATGTAGCTCAGTGGCTCGCAAAACCAGATGATAAGGAATAACTTGAAATGAAAGAAACTAGCAGGAATTCCACTGCTAGTTTTTTAATCTCTTCCCATATGGTATAATATAAGCAGTAAAATCATTTTATACTCTTCGAAAATCAAATTCAAACCACGTCAGCTTCACCTTGCCGTACTTAAGTACAGCCTGTGGCTAGCTTCCTAGTTTGCTCTTTGATTTTCATTGAGTATTAGAACATACATGGAGGTCGTCATGGATAATATCATCGATGTGTCAATTCCCGTTGCAGAAGTGGTGGACAAGCATCCAGAAGTCTTGGAAATCCTAGTGGAGCTGGGTTTTAAACCACTTGCTAATCCCTTGATGCGCAATACAGTCGGTCGCAAGGTATCGCTCAAACAGGGTTCTAAGCTCGAAGGAACTCCTATGGACAAGATTGTCCGCACACTGGAAGCGAATGGTTACGAAGTGATTGGATTAGACTAATGGCAGATGAACGGATTCATATCCTACGGGATATTTTGCTAGAATTGCACAATGGCGCCTCTCCCGAGTCGGTTCAGGAGCGTTTTGATGCAACCTTTACAGGTGTCTCAGCTATTGAGATTTCCCTCATGGAGCACGAGCTGATGAACTCAGACTCAGGTGTTACCTTTGAAGATGTCATGGAGCTCTGTGATGTCCATGCCAATCTTTTTAAAAACGCTGTTAAGGGCGTCGAAGTGGAGGACACTGAACACCCTGGCCACCCTGTTCGCGTCTTCAAGGATGAAAATCTGGCTCTCCGTGCTGCCTTGATTCGCATTCGGAGATTGTTGGATACCTATGAGACTATGGAAGACGAGGAAATGCTGGCGGAGATGCGCAAGGGTTTGGTCCGTCAAATGGGCCTTTTGGGGCAATTTGATGTCCACTACCAGCGCAAGGAAGAGCTCTTTTTCCCCATCATGGAGCGTTATGGACACGATTCACCTCCAAAAGTTATGTGGGGAGTGGATGATCAGATCAGGGAACTCTTTCAGACAGCTCTAGCGACGGCTAAGGCACTACCAGAAGTGTCGATTAACACTGTAAAAGAAGATTTCGAAGCTTTTGCGATAGAGTTTGAAAGTATGATTTTCAAGGAAGAGTCCATCCTCCTCATGATTCTCCTTGAGTCTTTCACCCAGGATGATTGGCTTCAGATTGCGGAGGAGAGTGATGCTTATGGCTATGCCATCATCCGTCCGTCTGAGAAATGGGTTCCAGAGCGCCAAAACTTTATCGAGGAAAAGAGTGAAGAGGAACCCGTACAACTAGACACGGCAGAAGGTCAAGTTCAGCAAGTTATCGATACACCAGAAGGCCAGCTCACCATTACCTTTACCCCTAAGGAAAAGGAAGCAGTGCTGGACCGCCATAGCCAACAGGCTTTTGGCAATGGCTATCTCTCAGTCGAGCAGGCCAACCTCATCCTCAATCACCTCCCTATGGAGATTACCTTTGTCAATAAAGACGACATTTTCCAGTATTACAATGACAATGCGCCAGCTGATGAGATGATTTTCAAACGGACGCCGTCCCAAGTTGGGCGCAATGTTGAACTTTGTCATCCGCCTAAGTACCTAGAAAAGGTGAAGGCTGTTATGAAAGGTCTTCGTGAAGGTAAAAAGGACAAGTATGAAATGTGGTTCAAGTCAGATTCGCGAGGCAAATTTGTCCACATCACCTATGCTGCGGTACACGATGAGAACGGAGAATTCCAAGGCGTGTTGGAGTATGTTCAGGATATCCAGCCCTACCGAGAGATTGATACGGACTATTTCCGTGGATTAGAATAAGGAGAATCAATGAGTTACGAACAGGAGTTTATGAAGGAATTTGAAGCTTGGGTTAATACCCAGATTATGATTAACGACATGGCGCACAAGGAAAGTCAAAAAGTCTACGAAGAAGACCAAGACGAGCGTGCCAAAGATGCCATGATTCGCTATGAAAGCCGCTTGGATGCTTATCAGTTCTTGCTTGGTAAGTTTGAAAACTTTAAGGCGGGCAAGGGATTTCATGATTTGCCAGAAGGCTTGTTTGGCGAGCGGAATTATTAATCGTTACAAATCAAAAAGTGCGTATGAACGCACTTTTTCTGTTTATACGTCGTGATGTGTGTGTTTGGTGATCCATTGTTCCATTTTGATATGCAACCAGAATGAATAGATGCCCAAAGTGATGATGGTGAGCAAGAACCACTTGATCCAGTTCCCGAATAATTGAGAACCTGTTCCGTCAAAATAGAGGCGACGCCCATCGATGACAGTGTGCTTGACTTTCCAGTTTTGCATCATACAAACTGCCCAAGGCGTAGCGATTCCAATAGTAAAAACTATGATAAGCATGGCTAGGATAGCATATCCAACGTAGCTCAAAAGGCCACCATCAAAGTAACTTTTGTTATTTATATTCTTCTTATTAGCTTTTTATGTGAATTAATCTTGCACATTACTGCATATTTTATCAAGAAGTTGAATCATTGTCAAATTAGATTGAAAGAAAAAACGGCTAGATTTTTAGGAGCAATCTCGTTTCCTTTCTTGATTTTTTCCCAAAATCTTGATAGAATATCTTTATTAAATCCTTGTCAGAACAGGGATTTTTTATTGAAAGGATTTTATCATGTCAAAGAAACTCCAACGGAAAAAACAATTACGAAACAGTCTTCGCCGTTCAGGTGCATTTTCAAGTACGGTGACCAAGGTTGTCGAAGAAACAAAAAAAGTTGTGAAACATGCAGAAAAATCTGCTAGCGAAGCAGGGAAAGTTGTCTCTAAAAAAGTGGAACAAGCAGTAGAAGCAACTAAAGAGCAAGCTCAAAAAGTTACAAGCTCTGTAGAAGAATTCGCAGCCAACCTAGGTGGACTTTCAGTCGACCGTGCCAAGACTTTCTACGATGAAGGAATCAAGTCTGCTGCTGATTTCAAAAATTGGACAGAAAAAGAACTCCTTGCCTTAAAAGGAATTGGTCCAGCTACCATCAAGAAATTAAAAGAAAACGGCATCAAGTTCAAGTAATCTTTCTTGCCTCTTGCTTTTCCGTCAAAAACTTGTTAAAATAAAGCCATTAGAGATGTTTTGAGTCCCACATTTTACAGAAAGTGGCGGTGCTGAGAAGTCCACAAATGTGTCAAAACTGGTTGCTGATGGATAAAAAATGAAATAATATTGTCTTTTTATTATAAAGACGAGAGTTGCGGGCTCTGCCCGAAATTGGGTGGTACCGCGGATAAACACATTCGTCCCTGTCATGGATATGGCAGGGCTTTTTGCGTCTTAGTCAAAGGAGGTTTTCATGAAGCAATCCTTTAAAACCAGTAAGCTCTACTATGGTTTTCCTATCTTTATTTTAGGCTATCAGGACCAGAACTTTGGTCACAATATTACGACCTGCAGTTCCTCTTATAGCCTAGGAGATTGGCTAGTTATCGGTGTCGGCGCTGAGGAAAATGCGGCTGAGCAAATCAAGCATTATCAACAGTTCACGGTGAACATACCTGATGAAAACCTCATGCTCGAAATGGAGCAGGCTGGTTTTATTAGCCACCGAGAAAAGTTGGGACACTTGGGGCTTGACTATGAGATTTCTGAACGGACTCAGGCACCGATTTTAAAGGCCTGTCCAGTCGTATTGGACTGTCAGGTAGATAGGATTATCGAGGAAGACGGCAATTGCCATATCTTTGCTAAGATTATCGAGCGACTTGCTGATCCTGAGCTCTTGGATGACAAGGGGCATTTTAAAAATGACCGTTTTTCGCCAACTTACTTTATGGGGGACGGCCACCAGCGCGTTTATCGTTATTTAGATGATCGCGTCGACCCTATGGGGAACTTCATCAAGAAAGCGAGGAGGAAGGATAGCAAGAGTAACATTACCTGAGCGAATCGAAACGGAGCGACTGGTCTTGCGAGTCCGCACCGTTGCTGATGCTGAGGATATCTTTGACTATGCCAGTCGGCCAGAAGTCTCCTATCCAGCAGGCTTTCCGCCCGTCAAGACCTTGGAAGATGAGATTTATTATCTGGAGCATATTCTTCCCGAACGCAATGAAAAGGACAATCTCCCAGCTGGTTACGGCATTGTGGTCAAAGGAACTGATACAATCATCGGCTCTGTTGATTTCAACCACCGCCACGAAGACGATGTCTTAGAAATCGGCTATACCTTGCATCCAGACTATTGGGGACGAGGCTATGTTCCAGAAGCGGCACGTGCCTTGATTGAACTAGGTTTTAAGGAACTTGGTCTTCACAAGATTGAACTGATTTGTTTTGACTACAATGTACAAAGTCAACGAGTCGCAGAGAAACTTGGCTTTACCCTCGAAGCTCGCATCCGAGATCGTAAAGATGCCCAAGGCAATCGCTGTGACAGTCTGATATATGGGTTGCTGAAGAGTGAGTGGGAGGAATAAGATGAGCGATGTAAAAAAGGAAGTAAGCCCTTTATCTGAGGAACACTTACGTCAAATTGATGTGGAGTACGCTGAATTAAATGATAGTGATATTATCGAGCGATTAGCTTATTTAGAAATTAACAACAATGAAAAACGTATTGTTATCTCTGATATTAAACCAACCAAAAAGATAATGTCAGTTTCAAACCAAATTTTTGAGATTCAAAAAGATTTTCAAAAAATCAAGAATATGTTCGAATTGTTTATTACAGATGTCTCGGATTTTTTAAGTATTAAGAATAAAATTGAGTCAAAGGAGTTGAAAATTGAAGAGGCAGACGTGAATCGTTTCATGATTCATTTATTATCCAGTGGAAAATTGTTCGTCGATTTTAATGAAAACCAAATCAAACAGAAATATTCCGAGGATAGTGAGGAATTTGATTGTATACATAGGTTTGCAAGCTATCAGTATGATACGAACTTTGCTTATCGATTTTGTCATTCTTTGAGGAACTATTCCCAACATATTGACTTACCAATAAATGAAATAAAAACTGTTAGTCCAGATGATGAAACCATTTTAGTTGATTTCTATATTGATTTAGATTATCTTTTAAATTCCAACTTTAAATGGAAAAAATTGAAAATGGAATTGATAGAACTAAACAGAAAAACATCTAAGATTGATGCTATAACTCTAGTTAAAGAATACTTTAATTCTCTCACAGAGCTCTATGGTAATTATAACGAATTATTTTTAAAGTTAAACCATAATACATTAGTCGATATTAAGTCAAAGTTGGAATCATTAAAATTGAAACATACAAGATATTATATTTCAAAGATAAGCAAATACGATCTTAAATATAGTCCGGAAAACTATACACTATCACCACTTGCAGCATTTGCAGAAATTGATGAAATTTATATCGAATTATCAAAAATTGGTTTGGTAAATATTGTAAATAAAAACAATTAAGGAGAACACACATGTCTAAAGAACTTTCACCTAAATACAATCCAGCTGAGGTTGAGGCTGGTCGTTACCAAAAATGGCTTGATGCAGATGTTTTCAAGCCTTCTGGCGATAAAAAGGCTAAGCCTTATTCAATCGTAATTCCACCACCAAACGTAACTGGGAAACTCCACCTTGGTCACGCTTGGGATACGACTCTGCAAGATATTATCATCCGTCAAAAACGCATGCAAGGTTTTGATACGCTTTGGCTTCCTGGTATGGACCATGCTGGGATTGCCACTCAAGCTAAAGTAGAAGCCCGTTTGGCTGAGGACGGCATCTCTCGTTATGACCTCGGTCGTGAGAAATTCCTCGATAAGGTTTGGGAATGGAAAGACGAGTATGCCACTACTATCAAGCAACAATGGGGTAAGATGGGGCTCTCTGTAGACTATTCTCGTGAGCGTTTCACCCTTGACGAAGGGTTATCAAAAGCGGTTCGTAAGGTCTTTGTAGAGCTTTACAAGAAGGGCTGGATCTACCGTGGTGAATTTATCATCAACTGGGATCCGAAAGCTCGTACAGCCCTTTCTGATATTGAGGTTATTCACAAGGATGTGGAAGGTGCCTTCTACCACATGAACTACATGTTGGAAGATGGTTCACGTGCCCTTGAAGTAGCAACAACTCGTCCTGAAACCATGTTTGGGGATACTGCCGTAGCGGTTAACCCAAATGATGACCGTTATAAAGACTTGATTGGTCAAAATGTTATCTTGCCAATCTTGAACAAGCCAATTCCAATAGTTGGGGACGAACACGCAGATCCTGAGTTTGGTACGGGTGTCGTGAAAATCACGCCTGCCCACGATCCAAACGACTTCTTGGTTGGTCAACGCCATAACTTGCCACAAGTCAACGTTATGAACGATGATGGAACTATGAACGACTTGGCCTTCGAATTTGCGGGCATGGACCGTTTTGAAGCTCGTAAGGCAGTCGTGGCTAAGTTGGAAGAAATCGGCGCCCTTGTCAAAATCGAAAAACGTGTCCACAGTGTTGGTCACTCAGAGCGTACAGGTGTTGTGGTTGAGCCACGCTTGTCTACGCAATGGTTCGTTAAGATGGACCAATTGGCCAAGAATGCCATTGCCAACCAAGATACAGACGACAAGGTAGAATTCTACCCACCTCGTTTCAACGATACCTTCCTCCAATGGATGGAAAATGTCCATGACTGGGTAATCTCTCGTCAGCTCTGGTGGGGTCACCAAATCCCTGCTTGGTACAATGCTGAGGGTGAAATGTACGTCGGCGAAGAAGCACCTGAAGGTGACGGATGGACTCAGGACGAAGACGTCTTGGATACTTGGTTCAGTTCTGCCCTTTGGCCATTCTCAACCATGGGCTGGCCTGATGTCGACTCAGAAGACTTCAAACGTTACTTCCCGACTTCAACCTTGGTAACAGGTTACGACATCATCTTCTTCTGGGTGTCTCGTATGATCTTCCAATCTCTGGAATTCACTGGTCGTCAGCCATTCCAAAACGTCCTTATCCACGGTCTCATTCGTGACGAGCAAGGACGTAAGATGTCTAAATCTCTCGGTAACGGGATTGACCCGATGGATGTTATCGAGAAATACGGTGCCGATGCCCTTCGTTGGTTCCTTTCAAACGGTTCTGCACCGGGTCAAGATGTGCGCTTCTCTTACGAGAAAATGGATGCTTCGTGGAACTTCATTAACAAGATCTGGAACATCTCTCGCTACATCCTCATGAATAATGAAGGATTGACCCTTGAGCAAGCAACTGCCAATGTGGAAAAAGTTGTCAACAAGGAAGCTGGAAATGTCACAGACCGCTGGATTCTCCACAACCTCAATGAAACGATCGGCAAAGTTACTGAAAACTTTGATAAGTTTGAGTTTGGTGTGGCTGGTCACATCCTCTATAACTTTATCTGGGATGAGTTTGCGGACTGGTACGTTGAGTTGACCAAGGAAGTCCTTTATAGCGATAATGAAGAAGAGAAAGTCATCACACGTTCTGTTCTCCTTTATACTTTGGACAAGATCCTTCGTCTCCTTCACCCAATCATGCCATTCGTGACAGAGGAGATCTTTGGACAAATCTCAGAAGGTTCTATCGTCACAGCTGCTTACCCAACTGTTAATCCAGTCTTTGAAGACCTTGCGGCCCACACAGGTGTGGAAAGTCTCAAAGACTTGATCCGTGCTGTTCGGAATGCGCGTGCGGAAGTAAACGTAGCACCAAGCAAGCCTATCACAATCCTTGTTAAGACAAGCGATAGCGACTTGGAAGCTTTCTTTAACAGCAATGTCAACTACATCAAACGCTTCACAAATCCAGAGCACTTGGAAATCGCATCAACCATCCCTGCACCTGAACTCGCCATGTCAAGCGTCATCACAGGAGCAGAAATCTACTTGCCACTGGCAGACCTCCTCAATGTCGAAGAAGAACTGGCTCGTCTCGACAAGGAACTAGCTAAATGGCAAAAAGAACTGGACATGGTCGGTAAGAAGCTCTCTAACGAACGCTTCGTAGCCAACGCCAAACCAGAAGTCGTCCAAAAAGAACGCGACAAACAAGCCGACTACCAAGCTAAGTACGATGCGACCGTAGCACGTATTGATGAGATGAAGAAGTTAGTGAAATAAACACAGAAACACGGTGATGAACCGTGTTTTTTGGTATAATATAAGTAGAATTCATTTTCTACATATTTTCCGAATATGTTATATGGAGAAAAAATGTAGAAAGGTTTATATTAAATATTGACTTGGGGATATAATGTAATGGGAATAAAAAAATTAGAAGAAATGTTTCCTAGAGATTTTTTTGAATCGGATTTAATTGGTTTAAGCGAAAGTGAAAAAAAAGCGATGAAGTCAATTGAAATCAGTGAGAATGATTATTTTATAGATTTAGATAAGATTCTGTATGCACTGAACATTAGTGTTCAAAAAGGATTTTATAGTAATCATTCTGGTCAGATTGATAGTGAGAATAGAGTTATTTACCTCAATTCGTTGGAAATCGATGTTCGACAAAGATTCACGATTGCACACGAAATTGGACATTATGCTTTAAATCACAGTGGGATATCCAATAGATTAAAGAATCCAGAGGATATTGCTACTGTGGATATTGCCAAGGAACGTTCTGCGAATCAATTTGCCGCTGAATTACTAATGCCTAAAAAACTAATTGCTCGTTGTATTACTAAATTTAAACAAGATAACAACCTGACCGATGAACAGTTAGCAAATGCCAATGTTGATGAATTTATCGACAGCTTGTCATCAATGATGAGAACATCAAAACAAGCTACAACATTTCGTTTACAAAATTTGGGAGTAATTACATACTAAAATGATGACAAGTAATAATCAAATGTTTTATGATAGTTTAGGTTCATTCTTTTGTGGGAAAAGTACGGAAGATACTATAAAAAAGCTAAATACTCAGATTTATGATGACACTGATATAACTATAAAACTTGGTGCAACAAATTCTATAGATAATCAACATGAAGATTCTAAGTATGGCCCATTTTGCTATAAGATTGTTTCATTAGATTCTGAGGGAGCAGATGAAGAAATCAATAGTTTTGTGTCAGAGTTGAATAAAAAATTAAAAAAATCAGGTACTAATGCTGGTTACAATGAAAAAGGAAATCACTGGTCAATTTTTTATTTACTTAAAGAACTGATTTCTAAATTTGAGCAGTGTGAGTATAATTTTTTTAGAGGTCAAACTGAGTCATGGCCGACTATTCCTGCCTTATTTAGAAAAAAAGTCAATAAGGACAGTAAGTTCTATTATGAACTCTTTGAGCAATTATACAAGCAAGTGAGTCAAGAATATCCAGATAGAGTCGAATATCATTCTATCGATGAAGATTTGGATGTTAGAGCAGATCAGTTGGCTAAATTACAACATTATGAACTTCCAACAAGCCTTTTGGATATTACAGATAACCCATTCGTTGCTCTATTGTTTTTATCAAATTCTGGAAATAGAATTATTAAAAAACCAAAATTCGAAGCGTTTAAAATGAGTATAGAGGAACATTCTAAGAGCAGTTTGTTAACATTTGTTAGAAAAGGACATGATAATCAAAGAATTAGAGCTCAACATGGTGCATTCATAAATTATGATAAATTGAGTAAATATACTCACTTTACTAAAGATGAAATAAAAATTAGTGAAGAGTTTCGAAGAATCCCAAGAGTGTCGATTACAATAGAGTTCTCTAAAAAAGAAACGGAAGAACTTTTAAAAAATGAAGAGGAATTAATTTCTAAAGTTAAAGAAGAAGGATATTTTTTTTCTAAGGAAGATATAGAAAAAGTACGAGAAGGTAAAACAACACTAGATGATATTATGGGAGGGACACTATTAGAAAATTTCACTCCTACCCAAAAATATTCAAAGGCAAATATCGAAGCTGTTAAAAAAAGTCTGGAAGCTAAAGATTTTGAAGAAAAATATTATAAAGTAATACAAGAGGAGTTAATTCGTAAGTTGGGAGAATATGGTTACTTTTCACACGCATTATTCCCAGATTTTGGAGATTATTTAGGATATCTCTCTAAAAACTTTGTAGACGTATCGGATGATAAAAAAGATGAGACTAAAATTGATCCTAGTAAATTGAGTGACGATTAAACAATTTAGAAAGCAGCTAATTCTACAAGTTCGCACCGCTCTGAGAAGTAGGGCATTGAGCCTAATTTTCATCTATAATCGGCATTGAATTCATCTGGATTGATACTGAAACTCCACCTCACGACACTATCGGCTGGGTAGCAAAGAAATAAAAAGTCCTGTCACTTTCTCCTATTTAACCTTTGACTATTCCGCAAAATTATCGTACAATAAAGAGTACATGATAAAATGAGGTCAGAGTCTGTTTGCTCTGGCGATAGTAGTATAAATGAGGAGAAACGCTTTGGAATTAGAAGTATTTGCTGGGCAAGAAAAAAGTGAACTATCTATGATTGAGGTGGCGCGTGCTATCTTGGAACTTCGTGGTCGCGATCATGAGATGCATTTTAGCGATCTTGTAAACGAAATTCAAAACTACCTTGGAACATCAAACAGCGATATCCGCGAAGCTTTGCCTTTGTTCTACACAGAGTTGAACTTTGACGGTAGCTTTATCTCTCTTGGAGACAACAAATGGGGGCTTCGTTCATGGTATGGTGTGGACGAAATCGACGAAGAAATCATCGCTCTTGAAGAAAGTGACGACGATGAAGTAGCACCAAAAGCTAAGAAAAAACGTGTCAATGCCTTTATGGATGGTGATTCAGATGCCATTGACTACAATGCAGATGATCCAGAAGACGAAGATGCATACGAAGCAGATCCAGCTCTTTCATATGATGATGAAAATCCAGATGATGAGAAAAATGAAGTGGAAGCTTACGATGCAGAAATCAACGAAATCGCTCCTGATGACTTGGGTGAAGACGTGGATCTTAACGAAGAAGACGACGAGTTTTCTGACGATGACGCTGAAACGAGTGAAGAAGAGTAAAAGACTTCACAGTGGAGATCGCCTGATCTCCTTTTTTGTTTCTTGAGCAGGTCATCCGTTTGGATGCGGATCTTTAGTTGGTTTTCTGAAAGTAATCTTCTTATTTTCAGGTTTTACCGATTCGGGTTGACAAATGATCTGCTTTGAGGTATTATATTGTTCGGGCACCTCTTTTAGAGGTCGGGGCTCCCTAGTTACTAGGGAGCTATTTTTGTTTTTCAGGAAGTTTTCTTGAAAAGTCGTTATTCATAAGGGTCTTGTTTTCGATGTCCCCTTGTAGTTAACAAGGCCTTGAGCATTTTAGAAAGAGGAATCTATGTCTACGAAATATATTTTTGTAACTGGTGGTGTGGTATCGTCTATTGGGAAAGGGATTGTGGCAGCAAGTCTAGGCCGTCTCTTGAAAAATCGTGGTCTCAAAGTGACTATTCAGAAGTTTGACCCTTATATCAATATCGATCCGGGAACCATGAGTCCTTACCAGCACGGGGAAGTCTTTGTGACTGATGATGGGGCTGAGACAGATTTGGACTTGGGTCACTATGAACGTTTCATCGATATCAATCTCAACAAATATTCCAACGTGACAACTGGGAAAATTTACAGTGAAGTTCTTCGTAAGGAGCGCCGTGGAGAATACCTTGGAGCAACTGTTCAGGTTATTCCTCATATCACAGATGCTTTGAAAGAGAAAATCAAGCGAGCTGCTGTAACGACCGACTCGGATGTCATTATCACAGAGGTTGGTGGAACAGTTGGGGATATCGAATCCTTGCCATTCCTAGAGGCCCTTCGTCAGATGAAGGCAGATGTGGGGGCAGATAATGTCATGTATATCCACACAACCTTGCTTCCTTATCTAAAGGCTGCTGGTGAGATGAAGACCAAGCCGACTCAACACTCTGTAAAAGAATTGCGTGGTTTGGGAATTCAGCCAAATATGTTGGTCATTCGTACAGAAAAACCAGCTGGTCAAGGAATTAAAAATAAACTAGCTCAGTTTTGTGACGTGGCTCCAGAAGCTGTTATCGAGTCTTTGGATGTTGAACACCTTTACCAAATTCCATTGAACTTGCAGGCACAAGGCATGGACCAAATTGTTTGTGACCATTTGAAATTAGACGCACCAACAGCGGATATGACAGAATGGTCAGCCATGGTGGACAAGGTCATGAACCTGAAAAAACATGTCAAGATTTCCCTCGTTGGTAAGTATGTGGAGTTGCAAGATGCCTACATCTCAGTGGTCGAAGCCTTGAAACACTCTGGGTATGCCAACGACGCAGAAGTGAAGATTAATTGGATCAATGCCAATGATGTGACAGCAGAGAATGTAGCAGAATTCTTGTCTGATGCGGACGGAATCATCGTACCAGGCGGTTTCGGTCAACGTGGTACGGAAGGGAAAATCCAAGCCATCCGTTATGCGCGTGAGAATGATGTCCCAATGTTGGGTATCTGCTTGGGAATGCAGTTGACTTGTATCGAGTTTGCTCGTCACGTTTTAGGTCTTGAAGGTGCCAATTCTGCAGAACTTGCACCAGATACAAAATACCCTATCATTGATATTATGCGTGACCAGGTTGATGTTGAAGATATGGGTGGAACCCTTCGTTTGGGACTTTATCCATCTAAGTTGAAACGTGGTTCTAAGGCAGCAGCTGCTTATCACAATCAAGAAGTAGTGCAACGCCGTCACCGTCACCGTTATGAGTTTAACAATGCCTTTCGTGAACAGTTTGAGGCAGCAGGTTTTGTCTTTTCAGGAGTTTCTCCAGACAATCGTTTGGTAGAAATAGTGGAGATACCTGAAAATAAATTCTTTGTAGCTTGTCAGTATCACCCTGAACTGTCAAGCCGTCCAAACCGTCCGGAAGAACTCTACACTGCCTTTGTCACTGCAGCAGTTGAAAATAGTAACTAGTTATCTTCTAATCTCTGAGAGCAATCTCAGAGATTTTTTAAATGCCTTGCTCCTATACGGCTTCCCTATTTGTCCTAGAGCCCTTTTTGTGTTACAATGAATGGTATGAAAGCTAAGAAATTATGGATGACTGGCTTGACGGTGGCTGGTCTAAGTGCCCTTGCTTTAGGGGCTAAAAAAGCAACAGATAACCACAAACTCATGAAGACTCAAGAAGAGTTGACCGCTATCGTGCGCGAACTTTTCTCAGATATGGGTGAGATTGCGACTCTCTATGTTCAAGTCTACGAAAGTAGCCTAGAGCGACTGGTCGGAGGAGTCGTTTTCGAGGATGGTCGTCATTACACCTTTGTCTATGAAAATGAAGATCTGGTCTATGAGGAGGAAGTCTTATGATAACTCCTAGTAGTATAGAAGAACTAGCAGGTTTTGTCGAACAAGATGGCAAGAAGGTCTTCCTTTTTGTGGCAGACTGGTGTGGTGATTGTCGTTATATCTATCCATCCTTGCCAGAGATTGAGGAGACCAATCCAGAGTTCACCTTTATTCGAGTGGACCGTGATCAGTATCTGGATCTAGCCAAACTCTGGGATGTGTACGGGATCCCTAGCCTTGTTGTGCTAGAAAAGGACAAGGAAATCGGCCGATTTGTCAATCGCGACCGTAAAAGCAAGCAACAAATTAACGACTTTTTAGCAGGACTGAAATAGGAGAAAAGGAAAGAATGATTTTTACATATAATAAAGAGCATGTTGGCGATGTCCTTATGATCATCGTGAAAAACAGCGGAGATGCCAAACTTGACGTGGAGCGTAAAGGCAAGGTAGCCCGTGTTTTCCTCAAAGAAAATGGAGAAACAGTAGCTTGGAATATTTTCGAAGTTTCAAGTTTGTTTGAAATTGCAGAGCGCGGTCAAGTCTTTTTGACAGATGAGCAAGTCGCTCGTTTGAACCAAGAATTGCGGGCGGAAGGCTTTGCAGAAGAGATTGTCAATGACAAGGAACCTAAGTTTGTGGTCGGTGAAATTGTCGAGATGGTAACTCACCCAGATAGTGACCACCTCAACATCTGCCAAGTTGCAGTCGCAAGTGACAAGATAGTGCAAATCGTGGCAGGAGCACCTAATGCGCGTGTTGGGTTGAAAACCATTGTCGCTCTTCCTGGAGCGATGATGCCAAAAGGCAATCTCATTTTCCCAGGCGAACTTCGTGGCGAAAAGAGTTTTGGCATGATGTGCAGCCCTCGTGAATTGCATCTACCAAATGCTCCGCAAAAACGTGGGATTATTGAATTATCAGAAGACCAAGTTGTCGGAACTCCATTTGACCCAGCCAAACACTGGACTGCCTAAGAATTGTCAGTGTTTGATAGACCAGATAGAAGGGGATAAGATGGCAAAAAATGTAGTAATTACAGGAGCGACCTCAGGAATCGGTGAAGCGATTGCGCGTGCTTATCTGGAGCAGGGGGAGAATGTTGTTCTAACAGGGCGATGGACAGACAGACTAGAGACCCTCAAGTCAGAGTTTGCAGAAACTTTTCCTAATCAAACCGTTTGGACCTTTCCACTGGATGTGACGGATATGACCATGGTCAAGACTGTCTGCTCCGATATTTTGGAAACGATAGGTCAGATTGATATATTGGTCAATAACGCCGGACTGGCTCTAGGCTTGGCTCCCTATCAGGACTATGAAGAGTTGGATATGCTGACCATGTTGGATACCAATGTCAAAGGTTTGATGGCAGTTACTCGCTGTTTCTTGCCAGCAATGGTAAAAGCCAATCAGGGTCATATTATCAATATGGGATCAACCGCAGGAATCTATGCCTATGCAGGTGCAGCTGTCTATTCAGCCACCAAGGCGGCAGTTAAGACTTTTTCAGATGGACTGCGAATCGATACCATCGCAACGGACATCAAGGTGACGACCATTCAGCCTGGAATTGTCGAAACAGATTTCTCTACAGTACGTTTTCACGGAGATAGTGAGCGAGCAGCAACCGTCTATCAGGGAATTGAGGCTTTGCAAGCACCAGACATCGCAGATACTGTGGTCTATGTGACCAGTCAACCACGCCGTGTTCAGATTACAGATATGACCATTATGGCCAATCAACAGGCGACAGGTTTCATGGTTCATAAAAAATAAAAAATTTTCTCGAAAAGTTACAAATTTCTGTAACTTTTTTTGATTCCTTACGAATAGATAAGTAGGAGGAAGAAAATATGTATAATAAAGTTATTCTTATTGGACGTTTAACGTCTACACCAGAATTGCACAAAACCAACAATGACAAGTCAGTAGCGCGTGCAACTATCGCTGTGAACCGTCGTTACAAAGACCAAAACGGGGAACGTGAAGCTGACTTTGTCAATTTGGTTCTTTGGGGAAAATTGGCTGAAACCTTGGCAAGTTACGCGACCAAAGGAAGCCTCATTTCTGTGGATGGGGAATTGCGTACCCGTCGTTTTGAGAAAAATGGCCAGATGAACTATGTGACTGAAGTCCTTGCCACAGGCTTCCAACTTTTGGAAAGCCGCGCCCAACGTGCTATGCGTGAAAATAATGCAGGACAGGATTTGGCAGATTTGGTCTTGGAAGAGGAGGAATTGCCATTTTAATACTCTTCGAAAATCTCTTCAAATCACGTCAGCTTCACCTTGCTGTAGGTATAGGTAACTGACTTCGTCAGTTCTATCTACAACCTCAAAGCAGTGCTCGACCTGCGGCTAGCTTCCTAGTTTGATCTTTGATTTTCATTGAGTATAAACATTGAAAAGTCTGAGTTGGTCTCAGGCTTTTTTATATTGAGAAAGTCAGACTTTTTTCTTGACTATTTCTGACCAAGTGATACAATAGAACTATGATTTAGCACTCAGATATAAAGAGTGCTAATAATATGTATGTCATCATGGAGGAAAGCAAATGTTGAAACCATTAGGAGACCGTGTGGTCTTGAAAGTCGAAGAAAAAGAACAAACTGTTGGTGGCTTTGTCCTTGCGGGCTCGGCCCAAGAAAAAACCAAAACTGCCCAAGTTATAGCTACAGGACAAGGTGTTCGCACCTTGAATGGTGACTTGGTTGCTCCAAGCGTTAAGGCTGGAGACCGTGTCTTAGTTGAAGCCCACGCTGGTATTGATGTCAAAGATGGCGATGAGAAGTACATCATCGTTGGCGAAGCTAACATTTTGGCTATCATTGAAGAATAGAAGGAGAAAGTAAGTATGTCAAAAGAAATTAAATTTTCATCTGATGCTCGTTCAGCTATGGTTCGTGGTGTCGATATCCTTGCAGACACTGTTAAAGTAACCTTGGGACCAAAAGGTCGTAATGTTGTGTTGGAAAAATCATTTGGCTCTCCTTTGATTACCAATGACGGTGTGACCATTGCCAAAGAAATTGAACTAGAAGACCATTTTGAAAATATGGGTGCCAAATTGGTATCAGAAGTCGCTTCAAAGACCAATGATATCGCAGGTGACGGAACGACAACTGCAACAGTCTTGACTCAAGCTATCGTCCGCGAAGGAATCAAAAACGTTACTGCTGGTGCCAACCCAATCGGTATCCGTCGTGGGATTGAAGCAGCGGTTGCTGCTGCTGTAGAAGCTTTGAAAAACAATGCCATTCCAGTTGCCAACAAAGAAGCTATTGCTCAGGTTGCTGCCGTATCTTCTCGTTCTGATAAAGTCGGCGAGTACATTTCTGAAGCTATGGAAAAAGTTGGTAAAGACGGAGTCATTACTATTGAAGAGTCACGTGGTATGGAAACAGAGCTTGAAGTCGTGGAAGGAATGCAGTTTGATCGCGGTTACCTATCACAGTACATGGTGACAGATAGCGAAAAAATGGTGGCTGATCTTGAAAATCCATACATTTTGATTACTGATAAGAAGATTTCAAATATCCAAGAAATCTTGCCACTTCTAGAAAGCATTCTTCAAAGCAATCGTCCACTCTTGATTATTGCGGATGATGTAGATGGCGAAGCTCTTCCGACTCTTGTATTGAACAAGATTCGTGGGACCTTCAATGTCGTAGCTGTCAAGGCACCTGGCTTCGGTGACCGTCGTAAAGCTATGCTTGAAGACATCGCTATCTTGACAGGTGGAACAGTTATCACAGAGGATCTTGGTCTTGAGTTGAAAGATGCGACAATTGAGGCGCTTGGTCAAGCAGCGAGAGTAACTGTGGACAAAGATAGCACTGTTATCGTAGAAGGTGCTGGAAATCCTGAAGCTATTTCTCACCGTGTTGCGGTTATCAAGTCTCAAATCGAAACTACAACTTCTGAATTTGATCGTGAAAAATTGCAAGAACGCTTGGCAAAATTGTCAGGTGGTGTCGCAGTCATCAAGGTCGGAGCTGCAACTGAAACTGAGTTGAAAGAAATGAAACTCCGCATTGAAGATGCTCTCAACGCTACTCGTGCAGCCGTTGAAGAAGGAATCGTTGCAGGTGGTGGAACAGCTCTTGTAAATGTCATGCCAGCCGTAGCTGATTTGGAATTGACAGGAGATGAAGCAACAGGACGCAATATTGTTCTCCGTGCCTTGGAAGAGCCTGTTCGTCAAATCGCCCACAATGCGGGATTCGAAGGTTCTATTGTTATTGACCGTTTGAAAAATGCTGAAGTTGGTACAGGCTTCAACGCAGCAACTGGCGAATGGGTCAATATGATTGAAGAAGGAATCATCGACCCAGTTAAAGTGAGCCGTTCAGCTCTTCAAAATGCAGCATCTGTAGCCAGCTTGATTTTGACAACAGAAGCAGTCGTAGCCAATAAACTGGAACCAGCAACCCCAGCTCCAGCCATGGATCCAAGCATGATGGGCGGGATGATGTAAACTTTCGGTACTAAGCAATTCATAAGAAACACAAAAGGAGGGAAGAACATTCCCTCCTTTTAAGGTTTTCTCTTCTAAATAGATTTGAGCTCTCCTAACTTATATGATAAAATAAGACTAGAAAAAGGAGAAGAACATGATTGATGTAGAAGAAATTCTGAGCAGGATGAATCCTAATCAGAAGATTAATTATGACCGTGTTATGCAAAAAATGGTTCAAGTTTGGGAGAAAAATGAGCAACGTCCCACTATTCTCATGCATGTTTGCTGTGCCCCTTGCAGTACCTATACCCTAGAGTATCTGACCAAGTACGCGGATGTGACCATCTATTTTGCCAATTCCAATATCCATCCTAAGGCAGAATACCACAAGCGAGCTTACGTCACCAAGAAATTTGTCAGTGATTTCAATGAGCGAACAGGAAATACGGTCCAGTATATAGAAGCGCCTTATGAACCCAATGAATACCGGAAGTTAGTCAGAGGACTGGAAGAAGAACCAGAAGGTGGTGATCGTTGCAAGGTTTGTTTTGATTACCGTTTGGACAAAACAGCACAGGTAGCTATGGACTTGGGCTTTGACTACTTTGGTTCAGCTTTGACCATCAGTCCCCATAAGAATTCTCAAACCATCAACAGCATCGGAATCGATGTGCAAAAGATTTACACAACCCACTATCTTCCAAGTGATTTCAAGAAAAATCAAGGTTACAAACGTTCAGTGGAGATGTGCGAGGAGTATGATATCTATCGTCAATGTTATTGTGGATGCGTCTATGCAGCTCAAGCCCAGAACATTGACCTTGTTCAGATTAAGAAGGATGCCACGGCTTTCTTGTTGGATAAGGATGTTGAAAAAGACTATTCCCATATCAAGTTTACTGTCACTAAATTAGATATATAGCAATTAACCCAGCTTCCAGGCTGGGTTTTTCAAATAAAAAACCAGGGCTCTCACCCCGGTCTGACAACTTTACCGATTCTTTAGTTCTATGTAGCGTTTGTACCAAATGTTGACATAGGCCTCTGAGAAAGGACCGCGCCCATTGTTGATCCAATCAACAAGGATTTTAACATGTTCTTTCAAAATATAGTCTAAATCATCAGAATACTTCATTTTGCGTTTATGGCGCTCATACTCTTCAACGTCCAAGAGACGCTTTTCACCATCAGTGAAAACCTTGACATCCAAATCATAATCAATGTATTTCAGGGCTTCTTCATCTAGATAGTAGGGGCTGGCCATATTGCAATAGTAGGAAATCCCATTATCACGAATCATGGCAATGATATTAAACCAATATTTTTTGTGAAAGTAAACAATAGCCGGTTCTCGAGTCACCCAACGACGACCGTCACTTTCGGTAACAAGTGTGTGGTCGTTGACGCCAATAATAGCGTTCTCTGTTGTTTTTAGTACCATGGTGTCCCGCCAAGTACGGTGAAGACTCCCATCATGCTTATAACTTTGAATTGTAATAAAGTCGCCTTCTTTTGGAAGTTTCATAACTAACCAACTTTCTACAATTTATAAGTTTATCGTCTACTATTGTATCATAAATTGGTCTAATTTTTTTGAATTTTACCTGAAAATGTTAAAGATATTCTCTGAGAGCGCTCGCTATATCCGAAAAATCATAGCCTTTTCTAGCTAAAACTTGAGTTAATCGTTGCTTTAGTTCGTAACCTTCATATTTGCGAGCGTATTTAGTATATTGTTTATCTAACTCTTTGAAAATGAGTTCCTGAGTCGTTTCTTGGTCAACTTGACTATCCAAGCTATCAAAGGCATTTTTAGCATCAGAATAGGAGAAGCCTTTGTTCGTCAAGTTTTGAATAATCTTATCCTGCAAGGCACGAGCAGGAAGCTTTCCCGTGTTTTTTTTTAGAAGTTTCTCCGCCACACGTTGAGCAACCCCTGAAAAATCAAAATCCTTTAAAACCTCTTCAATAGTTGATTTGGCAATCCCTTTTTGAGACAGTTTTTGAGCTAGCACATAGGGTCCCTTATCTCCAGAAAGTTGATTTGCATTGATGATAGAATAGGCATACTGACGGTCATTAATCCAGTTATCTTCTTTAAGATTAGCGATAACTTGACTAGTGATTTTTTCTTCAATATCATACTTTTTCAGATACTCTCGCACTTCCTTTTCAGTACGAGCCTTGAAGGATAAATGGTAGAGGGCGAGATTCTTACCATAAGAAAACTGAGCAAAGCCCTGTATCTCGATTAATTCTTCCTTGCTAACCACCTTATCTTTAGACAACATAAAACGGACAATGGTATCCTCCGTGATATAAGAGGTTTGCTGTCCATCTAGTTCCATCAAGTAGAGACGTTTTTTCTTTTCAAGTTTTGTGATTTTCATAGTTCTATTATACCCTAAAATGTGATAAGATAGGGGTATGAATCTGAAAGTCAAACAAAAAATACCTTTAAAAATCAAGCGGATGGGCATCAATGGTGAGGGAATCGGTTTCTACCAGAAAACCCTCGTTTTTGTGCCAGGCGCCCTCAAAGGAGAAGATATCTATTGTCAGATTACTTCTATTAAACGTAACTTTGTTGAAGCCAAATTGCTAAAGGTTAATAAGAAATCTAAATTTCGAGTCGTACCGGCTTGTACGATTTATAATGAATGTGGTGGTTGCCAAATCATGCACCTCCACTATGATAAACAGTTAGAGTTCAAAAAGGATTTGCTCCACCAAGCCCTGAAAAAATTTGCTCCTGCAGGATATGAAAACTATGAAATCCGTCCAACTATCGGAATGCAGGAACCAAAGTACTACCGTGCTAAGCTTCAATTCCAGACTCGGAGATTTAAAAATCAGGTCAAGGCAGGTTTGTATGCGCAAAACTCTCATTATCTCGTAGAGTTGAAAGACTGTTTGGTGCAAGATAAGGAAACCCAAGTGATAGCGAATCGTCTAGCTGAACTTCTTACTTACCACCAAATTCCAATTACAGATGAGAGAAAAACGCTCGGTGTTCGCACCATCATGGTACGCAGAGCAAGAAAAACGGGGCAAGTTCAGATTATCATTGTCACAAATCGCCAGCTTAATTTAAATCAACTGGTCAAAGACTTAGTCAATGATTTTCCAGAAGTTGTCACGGTTGCTGTCAATACAAATACAGCAAAAACAAGTGAAATCTATGGTAAAAAGACGGAAATTATCTGGGGCCAAGAGAGCATTCAAGAAGGAGTACTCGACTATGAGTTTTCTCTCTCGCCCCGAGCTTTTTATCAACTTAATCCGGAGCAGACAGAAATTCTCTATAGTGAAGCAGTTAAGGCACTGGAGGTTAGCGAAGAAGATCATCTGATTGATGCCTATTGCGGTGTTGGGACGATTGGATTTTCCTTCGCAAAGAAGGTCAAGAGTCTCAGAGGGATGGATATTATTCCAGAAGCCATAGAAGATGCCAAGCGAAATGCTAAAAAAATGGGATTTGACAATACCCATTACGAAGCGGGAACAGCTGAAGAGATTATTCCGCGCTGGTATAAAGATGGCTACCGAGCAGATGCCTTGATAGTCGACCCTCCTCGTACAGGCTTAGATGATAAGCTACTGGATACCATTCTGACCTATGTTCCAGAAAAA
>AORU01000010.1 GCA_000344275.1 Streptococcus oralis subsp. tigurinus AZ_3a
CCATTGAACCTGATTCGTTTAAGTAATACCATGAGCCTTTGTCTTTAACCCAACCAGTAGCCATTGAACCTGATTCGTTTAAGTAATACCATGAGCCTTTGTCTTTAACCCAACCAGTAGCCATTGAACCTGATTCGTTTAAGTAATACCATAAGCCTTTGTCTTTGACCCAACCAGTAGCCATTGAACCTGATTCGTTTAAGTAATACCATGAGCCTTTGTCTTTAACCCAACCAGTAGCCATTGAACCTGATTCGTTTAAGTAATACCATAAGCCTTTGTCTTTGACCCAACCAACTACTCCCTGATTAGAATTCTTTTTAGGTTTAGCTACGTCAGTTTCAGTTTTCCCTGTTCCTTCTTTAGGTTTATCTACATCAGTTTCTTGTTTTATATTATCTACTTTTTCAACGATGATATCATTACTAGTAGATAAATTTGTTTTAAGAACATCTTTTATATGTTCTGATGTTACATAGAACTTAACAGTTTCAGGAATTGCAAATGTATCTTTTTTCACAGAAAACTCTGTACTTTTATTCTTAATATGAATTTCCTTTAATGAATCTAAGACGCCACTTAGGAAGAAGGACGGCAATGAGTTGATATTATTACCAATTGTTAAACTTTTTAATTTTGGTAAACCGTTCATGACATGTTTACCAAAATTTTTAACATTATCTGGTAATATAAGTTCTTTTAATTCTAAATTACCGTAAAAGGCTAAACGTTCAATAGTTTCTAAACTATTTGGTAAGCTAATTTCTTCAAGTTTAATCGCATCTGCAAATGCAAAAGTACCGATTTTTTCCAAACCATCGTTCAATTCGAGTCTTTTCAAATAAGAATTTTTATTAAACGAATATGATGCAAGTTCTTTTGTCTCCTTAGGCGTTTTATAACTTTCGTCATTTTTTTGACTTGGATAATAAATTAATTGGGTTTTATCTTTTGAAAACAAAACACCATCAACTGAGGCAAACGATTCATTTCCTTCTTCAACATCAACATGTTTTAAGCTAGTAGTGAGTCTAAATAGATTACTTCCTAATGTTTTAACCGATTTTGGTAATGTTAGTTTCTCTAAATTTGATAAATTAGCAAAAGCCTCATGTGATATTAATTCTAATTTTGAACTTGAGGAAAAGGTTAGCTTTTTCAATTTTTGACTAAAAGAAAATGCACTTGTTCCAATATATTCTAGAGATGCAGGCAATTCAATCTCTTCTAATTCAGAAAAATCAAAAGCTCTATCTTCAATTTTCTCCAGCTGACTTCCTTTGTCAAAAATAATAGTTTTAGCTTTACTTCCATGGAAGCCTTTTTTTTGTATTTTTTTTATGCTTGATGGGATAGTAATAGAGCTAGGATAGTAGACAATTCTACCTGTTTCATCTGGATAATAACTAAAAGCTTCACTAGCTACTTCAGTAACGGTAAATACTTTATCACCTACTGTGATTTCTGTAGGAATCGTGAATGATTTTCCATCTTGACCAGCTTCAAACTGTACAGGAGTCACTCCATTACCCACTTGAACAGTTCCTATGTTACCTTCTACAGTTAGAACCTTATATTTGATATTATTTTGTTGAATAATACTTCCAACTTTAGTCTCTTTGATTACTTCCGAACTAGGTGTATCTGCTAGGATTGGTTCATTAGGGACATATGCTGCTAAAATAACCGCAGCTGTAGTTAATGATAATATTGTACTTTTTTTCATCTAAATTTCCTTACATATTTATTTTCTAATAGATATAAAACTATAACTTTGCTAGCCGTTGTTATAAAAAGTTTTGTTCAAGCATTATCTAGTAGAATAGAGTAGTACATTTTATAAATTGTTATCTCTCCATAAGCATAGTATATCATTTTTAAATTTTAAGTCAAGAAAAATTAACCCATGTTAATTTTATTTTTAACCCACATTAAAAATAAAATTAACATGGGTTAAAAATAAAGTTGACTGAGTAAAAACTCTCGAAATTCAATTAGTTATATTATCACTCAACTTGAACAAATACCAGAGCCACAAAAAACAGATGTAATTGATGCAGTAGCAATCCTATTAAACAACATAAACAACCGCTAAGAATGAAATCTTAACGGTTGTTTTTTTACATATCTAATTTTTTCAAATCTGCTGTCATTTGTTCAGTAGATATCATAGTTTCTTCTATCTTCTCTTCTGATTCTTTAAAATATTCTTCATCAAATTTTACAAAATCAAATCCATATTTGAATAAATTTTTGTTGTTCTTTCGATATCCTAAGCGTTCATCTTGTTTTCTTTGAATCTTATCTAAACCATTAACAAATTTTGAAACTTGTTCAAGTATCATTCTTTGTTCTTCATCCAAATAATGTTCTAATACTTGCCCCTTTTCTAGTACTACTTCATTCAAGGATTTCTTTTGTATAATACTTGTTCTATATTCTCTATAATCAGCATTCAAAAATAAATTTGAAGTCTGATAAACCTGAAGCCCTAAAGAGTCTTCTGTTTTCTTGTTATCAAAAATAACATCTACATACACTCGTTCTGCAAAATCAATTATTCTATTATTTAATTTTTTCAAACAATAGTTTTTTTCAATAAAGAATTCTTTAAATAGTCTGTAAAATTTTTCTTCCACTTCGTTTTGATAAAGTCTTGAAATAACTTTAAATAAATTCTTATCAAAAATATCAAATGAAACAATACCATCTGATAAATCTGCGTCAATTTCTTTCTTCGCTAATTCACTTGAAAACAAGACAGACTCTTTCAAAACTTCGAGCATATTTGATTTCAATTGTTGCTCTCTACTTGTTTTAAAATCAGAAGCGTTAATAGATTCAAAAACAAATAAATAAAAGATTGAAGGGAGCAATTTCTTCCAATTTTCTTCATTGCCCCAAAGCAATTCAGAAACACTTAAATTCATATTCTTAGCAAGTAATTCTAAAACATTTTCAGACAAATGAGTTCGACTATCTTTCATTAATCGACTCATTTTTTGTTTAGCTGTGTCTTTGTTTCCGCCGTAATATGCAAACATATCAGATACTTCTCCAATTCTTTCGTCATGCAAAAACATATACCAATAATATTTTAGTCCTTTTTGCAATTGTTCATCTTTGAAGATTTTAACCTTTTCAGGTACTGTATCAATCGTTGAACGTTTTATAAATTCAATAGTGTGTTTAAACATTTAATGTCCTTCTTTCATTTATTTTATAGTTAGAGTATAACACAAATAATTGTACAATTCAACCAATTTAATGATTTATTTTCAATGTTTTATAATGCAACTTTTTCTTCCTTTATATATACTGGTTTTATGTTTCGCAATTATAATAGTTGTATGAAATGCCTTGATATTTACATCTATTTTATTTCAACCAAATACAATTAGATTTTTGATATACTGTTCTTGTGATGATGAATCACTTAATTTCATTTTATGTTACATGATTAAAATAGTTGTATAGGAGTGTTTTTAAATATTTGTTTTTTTGCTCAATCGACAGTCAATCTTAATCGTGATACACTTGAAATGTAAATTAAGAACGTTCAAATATTTACAAAAAAATTAATAATAGAAACTAGCTTTAAGCTAGTATAGGAGCTATATCATGACTAAAAATGATAATTTATTACAAAGTGGTTTGTTTGGAAGCAAATCAAATCAATCAGGCGATTCAATTGTAAACGATCGTCGTACTGCACCTGTGCTCACAAACATCTCAACTTGCGTTGCTGTTAGTGTTACTGAGCCAAAGCCATTCTTCCCAATTGTCGGTTTTGAGAAAAATAGTAATGGTAAAAACGCCCCAGTCTTTTCAGACAAATCAATCGGCTACGAAGTGTTTCTTTCGATGCCTCGCGATGATGGAGCTGTTAAACTGATTAGTTTAGTTGTTCCAAGTTTAGAAATTGCGAATAAAATTCAGTTTCGACATCTTTATCAGCTAGTCAATCCAAGAGGTCGCTATAAGTTCAAAAGCTTTGATGTTATTGAAGTTTGGGCTGAAGATGTTAATGAAGTTAGATTGAAGTAGTGAGGAAATAGATATGAAAGATATTTCTAAAGAATTAGATGATTTATCAGCTTTAGACTTGCCCATTGAACTACGAAAGATTTTATCAGCATACATGCGTTCTGAAGTTCAAGGACGAGTTTCATCTTTTGTTAATTTTAGTTTAGTTTACTCAAACGATCGTTACACTGATTTCATTCGTTCATACATGTATTTTGAACTTATGCGTCGTAAGATGTTAAAAGAAATGGAAGAAATTTGTAAATACTTATGATTAGATACAGGCTAAATGAAAACACAGGTCATTTAATGCCAGCCTTGCCAAATTTGGTAACTCTGCTTCAAGTAGTTGGAGCGGGGTTACTATTTGGTGGTGGTATTATTCGATGGCTACTATTTAAAGGAACAGAGATTGGGATTTTTAGAAGTGAAGCACAGCTTGGCTTTCATTTAGAAGTAATTGGAATAGCTGTCTTGCTTTTGACGAATCTTGGGTTATTGATTCGGTTTGGTTTGAATTTATCAAAAATTGGCTCAATATCTTTATACTATCAATTAAGATTGATAGAACGACAGACACACAAAGCATTGTTAGATTCAGTAACTGCGAATCGCAAAGTTGGTAGCAAATTCATAGATGTTAGTAAAGCGCATGCGGACTTCTCGAAGTCAAGCAGGCGCATCACGGTTAAAATCAAAAAATTAGCTGACCAAACTAATGAAGATTTAGAAAAGTTTGCGGAAATGTTATCAGCTTGTCTGGTGGGTAAAAATCGTTCTTTAATTGTGTTAGATTATTGGTTGAGTGAAGATAATACTGAATTTATCTATTTATTAGATGATATTGTAAAAGCTAAAGCAAGACAGCTGAAGCCTAAACATATCACAGAATTAAAACCAGCTAATGATTTTGAAATAACAGTTGAAGAAGGTTTGACCTTTTCTTTCTTGCGTTCTCCTCAGTTATTATTAGTTGGAAATACAAATAGCTCAAAAACAACGTTTTTAAAATCAATGCTTGCACAAGTATTCATGTTCAATGAAGATGTTGATTTGACAATCTTAGATGTAAAATCTGAGTTCAGCTCATGGGATTTTCTACCAGTTGGGGCTATTTTATCAGACAGTGAAGAGATTTTAGCATATTTTGAAGAATTGTTGGAATTAGTTATGAAACGTGAAAAAGAAATTGCGAATCTATCCGCAAGAGATGATATTACTGGAGCAACTTTTGTGAATTTTGGTAATGAAGTTGTGTATTATAGAAGAGTATTCTGCGATGTTATCAAGCATTACAGATAATAAGATGAGAAAAAGGGTTCAAGATTTGGTCTTGTCTATTGTGTCTCGCTCTCGCTCTAGTGGTGTCTATATCTGTATCTGCATGCAACAACCGCGCTCAGAGTTGCTTTCAACAGCTATTAGAGATAATTTAGGTGTTCGTATTTGTTTATCAAATGGCGCTATAACTGACGAATTGGCTCGCATGGTATTTGGAGAAACAGATAATATTGATAATCATGCGCCACGATTTTCAGGATACATCATGACCACTGACGGACAGTTCAGCAAACCAAGAAAATTTTGGAATATCAATCTACACGAACACGGATTGGAAAAGATTAGTACATTTAAACGAGCGTTTTTATACGGTCAACGATTAAGAAAAAAGCGTAAATAAGGGTACTAGCTTTCATGGGGGTCTAGTAATGACCCCCTTCCCACCCCTTTGGGGTCAACTACAAAACAATTAAAAGGAGTTATTTTATATGATTCAATGTGACGTTGATGAAATTTCATTTGTATTTTTACCAGATTTCAACGAAATGATGTCTGATTATGAAGCGTTCGCTTCAAATATTTGTTTAAAACTTGATGAATTATTGGAATTAGAAAAGTACACAGTTAATTACAAGTTAAACGAAAAAGGCTTTGCAGGCTACAATTATATTGTCAATTTTGATGATTTTGATATTTTGTTATGTTTTAACACGGACAGTCCAAGAATGGGGATATTTCTCAAATTCTCGGGTCAAGGTTTAAAACATTACATGAAACGACGCGAAGAAGATAATCAAAAAATTTCGTATCGTCAATTAGTGAAAAAATTTTTTGAATTAGAAAATTATTTTAGTGGTAGTTGTAGAGTTTCAAAAATTGATTTTGCGATTGATTTTATAGATGAAGGTTTGAAAGTGAATCAGATTCATCAGGAGTTAAACAAGTCAACAATAAAATCAAAATATGTTGACAGTTTTACAAATACAATCAAATTAAGAAAGAATCAGTCAAATATCAGTACTATTAATACAAACAACAGAGTAGAAACAATTTATGTTGGTAGCAAAGCAAACAAAGGAAACTCTCTACTGTTAAGAATTTATGATAAAAAATTGGAGCAGGAGAAAAAGAAGGGCATCTTTTATGATGAAGCCTTAAAGTATGATGATTGGGTGAGATTTGAAATGTCAATTAGGCAGGCTTACGCTAATCAAACTGGATTAGATATTTTAAAGTGCAGAAATGATAAAGAACTATCGAGCCTTATTTTTCAACGATTTACTGACAAGTATTTATTTTTCAAAAATGATGAATTATGGGATATTTCAAAGGTTATGATGGAATACGTTTCGACTGATTTTGATTTATTGAGGTCAAAACCAAGGCGGAAAAATGATTTATTATCGACTTACATCTATTTGTTAAAAAATAGCGGTTTAGAATCGTTTCTATACAAGATTGATAAAATTTACGGTAAAGAATCATTTCAGGAATTTTTCAAGCATGTTTTGATTCATTTCAAGACAAAGTACAAACCCTCGCCAGACACAATTATTTTTCTAAATAATAAAAAAGATGAACTGAAGAAAGAAAAAGAGCCGTGGAAAATATTCAAGTAAAACTATGAAAGGAAAACTAATATGACGGATATGACGAAATTAAACCAAATTGAAGAGCTACTAAATATGCTCATTGTTATCATTCAACAAGAATTACAAAGTAATAATTCTTATGGGATAGTCACACAAAAAGAACTACTGAAAATTTTACAGATTTCTCCCAATACTTTGAAATCATGGGAAAATAAAGGATTAAAACGACTTGAACCTCCCGTTGAAAGAACGCGTACAATTTATTATAAATTGAAAGATGTCATTGAATTTTTGACTATTTAACTTCAAAATGTGCTAGAATAGAATTATCAAACAAAGAATGTGAGGGTTCTATTCTAGCTTTTTGATTGTTCGAAAAAAGAGGCTATATGAATAAAGAAATTATTCAACACAACAATAAAAAGATAACAAAAATCACAAAACAAAATGGCGTAATCAGTTATTCACTTAAAGGTGTTTACATTGGAACTGATGTAAAGACTGGTAAACGCATCACAAAAACTATCACTGCTAAGACATTGAAATCTTTAGATAGAAAAATTGTTGAAGCTAAAATTGAGTTTGAAAAAGCTGGCTCTACTCTTAAAGAAACTATCCAAATTGATAACTTTGAAAGTCTTGCTGAGGTATGGTTTAGCAACTTCAAAACTTGGGTGTCTTCACAAAATACTATCAACCGAGTTAGGGGGTATCTTGATACCTATATCATTCCTCACTTTGGGGATTATAAACCTGACCAAAGTTGAACCTGCTGATATTCAACTTTGGATAAATAAGCTAGCTAGGAAAGCAAAGAAATCTGTTGATTCCGGTGTAAAACGTGCCCCAAAAGGTAGTGCAAAAGATTTTGGTGCAATGGCTCACAAAGTCAGTGATATTTTTGATTTTGGAATTACAAATTGTGGTCTGACGTTCAACCCAGCGAAAGCAATCAAGATTCCTTCTAAACCCAAAGCCAACAAAGAACGCATCATGGTATTGCATGATGACGACCTGAAACATTGGTTATCCTATCTTGAAACTTTGGACAATAGCCGAGCCAATAGACGGTTTAAAGTTATTTGTAATACGCTCTTAGCATCTGCATTACGAATAAACGAGTTATTAGCGTTAGAAATATCTGACCTAGATTTTAAAACTAATGAAATTATTGTCAGTAAAACTCTAATGTGGAAAAGTGCAGATAAGAAACTAGGTATCAAAGGTGAGATGATTTGTAAACCAACTGCAAAAACCGATTCTGGAAACCGTAGAGTTCCTGTCCCATTGTCAATCATGGAAAAACTCAAGGAATTTTATGAGGAGATGAGTGCTTATTTTGAAAAGCATGAGTTGCCAAAATCTTCACTCATATTCCCAACCATATACGGGAATTATATGTGCGATAGAAATGAAAGAGCAACTCTTAAAAAGCGTCTATCTGCTTTAGGACTACCAGACTATGGTTTTCACTTATTCCGCCACACACACGCTTCTATGATGTTAAATGCAGGTATGAACTGGAAAGAGTTGCAACATAGAATGGGACACAAGTCTATCACAACAACTATGGACACATACGCTGAATTAGCTCCTAAAAAGACATTTGAGGCAGTGGATATTTTCCTAAACAAAATGGAAGAACTGGCAAGTTGATTCCATCACTACCTTTATCACTACCTTTAAACTTTAAAGCTCTACAATCCTTGATAATATAGGGGATATAGGTCAATTATTTAACCCTTACAGAAGTTAAATAAGCACACCTAACTCAAAACGCCTTACTGGGCGTTTTTTGCTTTATTGGTTAGCGATTTATAGCCCTTCAGGAGAGATTTATGGCATTTTATCTTTGGATGTTCCCTCTACTTTTTATCTTTCACGATATGGAAGAAATTATCGGTCTTGTCCCTTGGATTCATCTCAACGAAACCTTGCTGGCTCAAAAGGCTCCAGCTATTCTCAAGATTCACAAAGGAATTACAACAGAGGGATTTGCCCTTGCTGTTTTTGAGGAGTTTATTCTTGTCTTATCCATCACTTTATTAGCGTATTTTACTCATTCTAGAGCGCTCAAATTAGTTTGGTTAGGGGGATTTGTGGCCTTTGCGCTTCATCTCTTGCTCCATATCGGACAATCAATCCTTCTTCGCAAGTATATTCCTGCTCTCATCACTTCTATCCTTTGTTTTCCTATCAGTGCTTATTTGATTATAGACATCGTGCATTTATGGCAGGTTTCGACTAGTGAATTTTTCCTATTTTCACTGGTTGGCTCAGGCATCGTCGTCATCAATCTCCTCTTTGCTCTCTGGCTCGGGAAAAAATATTCCGTCTGGCTTGCCCATAACCATTAACAAAAGTTCCTTGCAATTTCATTTTGCAGGGAATTTTTTATCCTCCTTCACAGTTAAGAAGTGTTCTATGGTTTTTTAAGACAAAGCAAAAAGCCCACTGTTGTAGGCTTTCTGTAAGATATTTCTTAAAATTAAAGCATTTTGTTGTAGAATTCAACGACAAGTGCTTCGTTGATTTCTGGGTTGATTTCGTCGCGTTCTGGCAAGCGAGTCAATGAACCTTCCAATTTTTCAGCGTCGAATGATACGAATGCTGGACGTCCAAGAGTAGCTTCTACTGCTTCAAGGATTGCTGGAACTTTCAATGATTTTTCACGAACTGAGATCACTTGACCTGGAGTTACGCGGTATGATGGGATATCAACGCGTTTTCCGTCAACAAGGATGTGACCGTGGTTTACGAATTGACGAGCTTGACGACGAGTAGTCGCAAGGCCAAGACGGTAGACAACGTTATCCAAACGACGTTCCAAAAGAAGCATGAAGTTGAAACCTAGGATTCCACCTTTGATTTTTGTAGCTTGTACGAACAAGTTACGGAATTGTTTTTCACCTACACCGTAAGTGAAACGAAGTTTTTGTTTTTCAGCCAATTGCAAACCGTATTCTGACAATTTAGAACGGTTGTTTGGTCCGTGTTGTCCTGGTACGTAGTTACGACGTGCCAATTCTTTACCTGTACCTGTAAGTGAAAGGCCAAGGCGACGAGCTTGTTTCCAAGATGGTCCTGTATAACGTGACATGTGTATGTCCTCCTGATATAAATAATATTTCGGTGGAAATAGTCACTTAGAAAGCCCTGATTCGTGCAGATGCCCTTCGCCTAAACAGCCAAGGTTACTTGTCATAAGACACCTGTTGACGAGCTTCATGCTTTCCTGCTGCTATTTCACACAAAGGCTATTGTACCATGAAAAGCTAGATTTGTAAAGGGATTTTACAGCTTTATTTCAAATTGAGGCTGAATGTAAACTTGCTTCCTAAGCCATATTGACTTTCTGCTGTGATTTCGCCACCAAGCTGATGGGCTAGTTCTCGTGCAATCGCAAGTCCTAATCCATGTCCACCTGTCTTCATATTGCGCGAAGTTTCTACACGATAAAGTCGTTTAAAGATCTTTTCCAAATCCTCAGGATGAATCCCCTGACCCTCGTCTTTCACACTGATTGTCAGCTCTTGTTCTGTTAATTGGGCAAGAACCTCGATTCTGGTTCCTGGTTCTGAATATTTAAAGGCATTGTTTAACAAATTGACCAGAATACGAGAAAGTTTGTCAGAATGGCTCTTGATTTTCGCCGACTCAGGTGATACTTGAATGTAAACATCCCGCTCCTCTTGTTCAATCTGGAGTTGAAATTCACTCATTGACTCAATCAGCAATTGATCTAAAAAGACCTCTTCGACTTCTTCATCAGCAGTATCTTGAGGTTGTGTGTTAAGAGTCAAAACATCCAATTCCTCCACTAGCTTATTTAGACGCTCAGTTTGCCGACCAATCGTGGTTAAGTAGTGGAGCCGCTCCTCTTCCTTGATCACTCCATCTAGAATTCCCTCCACAGTAACCTGAATGGAGGTAATGGGAGTTTTAATATCGTGAGAGAGCTGCGCAATCATCATTCTCTTTTCTTGCTCGCTCTCATCAAGTGATTGAAAGGTAGCCTGCAAATTGTGGGACATGTCATTAAAAGCCTGGCCGAGCTCTTGAAATTCTAATGGTCCTTTGGTTTCAATTTCTGTGCTGAAATCCTTGCTGGCTATATCCTGAGCTTGTTTTTTCAAATGTTTCAGAGAAGAGAACACAGGCGACAAAAGAAAGATGCTCACTGCAGCGCCAATGAAACTAGCAATCAAGGTCATTCCAACTAGAAAGTAAACTTCACTTTTCTCGATCAACATTCGTTGGACTGCCCAGAAAACGACCAAAATCGTTAGTAGAGTCGACACTAGATACCCCACTAGAATATAGTTTTTTAATTTCATTTTCTACCTCTTGGTTTTTCCATCTTATAGCCCAAACCCCAGACAGTTTTGATAGCAGGAGCATTTGAATTTGTATACTTGGTCAACTCTTGCCTCAAAGCATGGATATGAACATTGAGTGTATTGGTATCATCCACATAGTCCTCTTGCCATACCTTCTCGTAAAGTTCCGTCTTTGAAAAGACTCTCTCAGGATTGCTGGCTAATACCCATAGAAGTTCAAAGGATTTTACTGTCAATTCCAAAGGTTGATCCCCAATGCGAACCTCATGAGTCACATGGTTGATTACCAAGTCACCAAACTCGATCTGTTCTGTCTCTCCTCCACGGCTAAGGCGACGCAAGATATTATTTACTCTTAAAACCAATTCGCGTGGGCTAAAGGGTTTGACTATAAAATCATCTGCTCCCAAACTTAATCCATAAATCTTATCCTGTTCGCTTGTCTTAGCAGTTGTAAAGAGGAAGGGTTGATCCGGAGCGATGTACTGAACTTCACTGATAAAATCATAACCGTCCATATTGGGCATCATGATATCTGTGATAATGAGGTCGATAGATTTTTTTCTGAAAAGTTCTAATCCCTCCTTACCATCATGGGCGACCAAAACATCGTAACCTGCCTGTATAAGATAGCGGTTTTGAATATCTAGAATATCTATCTCATCATCAACCAGCAAAATTGTCTTTTTCATCTGACACTCCTTCGATAAAAACAGTGTTATACTTGCTTTAGTATAACACTATTTTCTCTAATGTTTAAGTGATTTGAATCTTAATCTTCTCGTTTACTTGTCAAACCCAAAAGTCCAACAAGACCTGCCAAGGCTAGACCAAAGATACCAAGGCCAGCTGTAGCCGTTTTAGCTTCCCCAGTATTTGGTAGCATCGCTTTATTATCTTTTTTCATCATATTAGCCATTGGGCTAGAAGCTGGTTGATCTACTTTCATATCTGACATATGGTGATTTGTACCCATCATACCCTCAGTCGTACCTGTAGAGCCTGTTCCAGAAGGCTTCGTATTCATCTGACCTTGTTGAGATGGTATTGTCGCCATTTCTTTTCCACGAAGTTGAATCGTTACTTGACGAGTAGCAATCAGATTGGTCAAATCAGGTTTGCCATCTTTAGAACCATACACTTTGACAGTAGCTTGGTAAGTGTGAGTGCCATTGGCTCGAAGTTGATCCAGCAAGGCCTGACCATCTTTGCCAACCGTATTGCCATTCAAATCCACTTCGTAGAAATATTGGCCTTTAGCCAAGCCTTCAAGGGGCAATAGTGCTGGGTTCTTCGCTGTTCCATTGTCTGACCATGGAGCTTTGTCTGAAGCTTTTAACAAGAGGCGAGTCAACATACCATCTCCACCAAAAGCTTCGTACGGAATAACTTGGTTGACACCAGCCAAGAAAGGTCCAGGAACCTTAGCCTTATCAAGGTAGCTAGCTGGAACATCAATCATGTCTTTGACATTGTTAACAACAGACTCTTTAACCTGATTTGGTGTGGTTAAGCCATTCAAATTAACAGTCAAATCTTTAGTTGCTACCAGATTAGTTAAGTCAGGTTTGCCGTCTTTTGCACCGTACACTTTGATGGTAGCCTTATAACTTTGAGTGCCGTTTTGTTTTAAAAGATCAAGCAACTCTTTATCTGATTTTCCTTGAGTGCCTGCTAAATCCACTTCATAGAAGTAAAGGCCTTTGCCCAATTTCTCTACCGGTGGGAGAGCAGAATTTTTAGCTGATCCGTTGTCTGACCATGGGGCTTTATCTGAGGATTTTAACAAGAGGCGAGTCAACATACCATCTCCACCAAAAGCTTCGTATGGAATGACTTGATTGACACCGGCTGTAAATGGTCCTGGGAAATTGGCTTTGTCAAGGTAGCTAGCTGGGACATCTACTGTATCTTTGGTGTTGTCAGCCACACCTTTTTGCACTTCAGCTGGGGTAGTCGCTGGTTGCGATTCACTGGCTTCACGGTCTTGTCCAGAAACTGTAGACGCAGGACTTTCCACAGGTTTAACTGCATCTTCTGTTTGTTTCTTAGAATCTGGCTTTGCTTGCATTTCTTCTTTTGGTGCTACTACCGGGTCTTTAGCAGTTGCGTCCGCTTTTTCTGAAGAGCTTGTCGTATCCACACTTGCTTTAGGTGCTGGAACAGACTGTTCTGAAGGAAGAGCTACATCGACTGCTTTTTTTAGAACATCTGCTGGTAAGTCGCTCTTTTCACTCACCGAAACAGCGTCTGGAACGACTTGGGCAGGAGTCGGATTGACGACATCAGCACGTGCAGAACTTGGTTGACCAACTAGGACAAAGAAGCTACTAGCCACAACAACTGAAGCAACACCGACACTGAGACGGCGAATTGACCAACGAGTATATCTCTGATTTGGATTGAATTTCATAGGATTCTCCTTAGAGTTTTCTTTTTTTGATGACTCTAGTATAATCTCCTAAAATTAAAAAGGATTAAGAAAAAGTTAAAATTTTTCTTAAATCCCTCTTATAAAATACTTATATTAACTCAATAGTTATTGGAAAAAAGCAGCCCTCCCTCTTCTACTCACTCAGCTCTGTTAGAGTATCCAAATGTTGGTTATTAATCACCGCCATGATATAGGCGCCTGACCGTAAAAGGTCATCGGGACCGAATTGAACATCTAGAGGGGCATTTTCATAGTCACGAAATCCAAGTACATTGAGATTGTATCGTCCACGTAAATCTAGCTGGCTAAGGCTTTCCCCCGCCCAAGATTGGGGGATTCTCATCTCGACAATTGAAACATTCTTGTCCAACTGAAAGACATCTACGCTGTTATGGAAGAGAATTCTCTGCGCTAACGAACGTCCCATTTCAAATTCCGGTGAGATGACCGAGTCCGCACCAATTTTCTCCAGTACCTTTTTGGCCATGTGACTTTTTACCTTGGCAATGACGGTCGGCACCCCTAGACTTTTACAGTGCATGACTGCAAGAACACTGGATTCTAGATTTTCCCCCGTTGCGACAACCACGGTATCGCAGGTGTCAATCCCCGCTGACAGAAGGAGTTCTTCATCCGTGATATCCCCAACTACCCCACGCGCCAGCACGGGTTCAAATTGATTAATGCGCTCCTCGTGGTCATCAATAGCAATGATATTCATATGATGCTTGGCAAGAGCAGCCAAAACACTACTCCCAAAAATTCCCAAGCCTAAAATTCCAATTGTCCGATCTGACATCGTTCTTCCTTTCTTATCCGATAGTGATATCTGCTTTCATATAATGAATCAAATCTTTCTTGTCTGGCTGGTATTCTGCTAAACTGACCAGTAGTGTCAAGGGACCAATACGGCCGATAAACATCAACAACATAACGATGCTGAGAGCTAACTTGCCTAACTCTGGTGTTAAATTCGCCGTCACTCCAACTGTCGCAAGGGCTGAAATGGTCTCAAACATGAGGTAGATAAAGCGCGGATTTCCTTCTGCTGTTATCCCTAGCAGAATCAAGCCCAACAAGAAGGTTAGCAAGAAGATAATAAAGACACTAAAAGATTTTTGCACGGTTCGAGGTTCAATAGTTCTCCGAGCCACATTGGCATGAGGCAAGCCCAATAGTTCGCTACGAGCGAAGGCTAACAAGACAAAGAAGGTAGTAATCTTGAGTCCCCCTGCTGTCCCTCCAGGCGCCCCACCCAGAAACATCTGCAAGATGTAAATCAGCAAGGTGACCGGTCGAGCCTGGGTGTAATCAATAGAGGCAAAACCTGCAGTTCTCATACTGACAGTCTGGAAAAAGCTAACCAGCAGTTTCTCTGGGACGCTGAGATTCCCAATCGTCCCTGAATTATTCCACTCAATCAAAAGGGTTGATACCGTTCCAAAGAATAAAATTCCCGCTGTTAAAAAGAGAACCAGCTTAGTATGAAAGCGAAGACGGCGTTTTTTCTTTTTCCCAAACTGGGTCGCTAGGTCAAACCAGACCATAAATCCTAGACCACCCGTTATAATCAATCCTGCAATCACTAAATTTATCAAAGGGTCCGTCTGAAAGACTGCCAAACTCGTACTTCCAAAATTATCAAATCCAGCATTACAAAAAGCTGAAATAGCCAAAAAGATAGAGGTTAACATCCCTCGCCCCCATCCAAATTCAGGAATGAAGCGGAAACTCAGGAGAAAGGCGCCGAGCCCTTCTACCAGAAAAGTCGTCAAAAAGATCGATCGGATGAAGTCCTTTAAGGACTGGGTTTCCCCAAAACTAAAACTTTCTTGAATAGTCTCACGGCTACGAAGACTGAGCTTTTGTTTCCCTTGGATATAAAAGATTCCAATAAAGGTCATAAGCCCCAAACCACCGATCTGGATTAAGAGCATACAGATCAATTGACCCCAGATATTATAAGTAGAGGCCACCGGCTGGGTGAAGAGCCCTGTCACACAGACCATGGACACTGTCGTAAAGAGATGGTCAAAGTAGGTCGCTTGTGACGTTGTTGCTTGCACAAAGGGAAGGTTTAAAAGGAGCGAACCCAAGAAGATAACTAAGGCAAAACTTAAAAAGATGCGACGAGCTGGTGATAATCGAACCAGCGTCGTCTTGATTTTTTCCAAAAAAGGTTTGAATAACATAGCTACATTGTACCATAAAAACAGTAAGAGTACTCACATGTGGTGCACAATAGCAAGACAGAGTTCAAGCGCCTTATCAAAAGCTTCCGAACCCCAGTCACGACTGTCGTAGTTATCTAGATCCGCCAGGGAATCTGCGGTAAAGAGCAGTTCTCCCCAGACAACTTCACGTAGCTGAGCTACTGCCACAAGAGCAGAGCACTCCATCTCCACAACAGCACAGCCTTCTTCCTTGCGATAGGCAATCTTTTCAGCTGTCTCTCGGTAAAAACCATCTGTCGTCCAGGTCATAACTTCCTCATAGGGAATGCCTCTTTGTTCCAAGACTTGCTCAATGGCAGAGATAGCCTCAATCTGTATCTCCATATAACGAGAAGGTGCTACATAGTGGTAGCTAGTCCCCTCGTCTCGCAGAGCCCGAACAGGGATGAGAAAGGCATTCTCCTCTATATCGGCTAGGACGCCACAGGTACCAGTAGAGATGATTTGCTCCACACCATAGCCAATCAACCAATCCATAAACTGGGCCGCTGGGGCAGACCCAACGGGCGCCTGGGCCAGACAGATCTCCTCGCCTTTGTAGTTGACGACATAGACTGGATAAGTCTTGGTGGCCGAAACGAACTCACCAATACAGTCCGCTCCTACTTCCTGAGCATAGCGGTCAATCTCCTCCTCCAAAAACGCATAGATACACTTCTTTGGCAACTTTAAGTCCAATCCCTCATGTGTTGGCATAAGGACCGCCTGAGGATTGTCATCAAACTCTAAAATGGGAATCGCATGTTTCTGAATCATAGCCCACCTCCTCTAATTTTGTACTATTGTATCAAAAGCTGACGGAGTGTCAAGGAGGAAGCTGATGCACTGGGAGTAAAAACAATACAATCGCAACTTTTTGACAGATACTCTTCTTAATGGTACCATGGACTTGCTTAAAAATTCGATGAAATAAGCATATAAGAGAACACCACCTGTTGTGTACCGCACCCTAAAAGTTAGATTTTTTCTGTCTAACTTTTTGGGGTACAGTACATTGATGTGGGAGGTCTATTTTAGTCATAAGCTCTGCCACATTTTCACCAAGCTCTAATCCAAGCTGAATATATTCCTGTGGGTGATTATATCTGCGAGGTCATCCAGGAGCAGCACCGCGATATGTTCATCCGGATGCAAGTTCAGATATAGGGATAAAAACGTCTAGACGTAATCAACCTAATTAATTTTCAAATAATAGTTCAGCAACCAACCTCAGAAATTTTCAGACAAATCCTTTATCCTAATATATTCTAGAAAGCAACTATCATAAGGATTATCTGGATTAAGAAGCATCCTTCTAATAAGTCCAACAAGATAGCCGCCATCTTCACCTTAAGTATATTTTGAGATTCTCAAAAATGATAGAAACAATTTCCTAAAAGCAGAAAATAGAATAATAAAAAAGTAGCCCTTAAGCACATTTGATGGCTACTTTTTATTGTTTAGGCAGATTTATTTCGTTACTCAATCAAATGATTCTTAAATATCTCCACCAATTCCCTTGAATTTTTCAACAAAACGACTGATCTTTTGAAAAACGGTTTGTTTTTTTGTACGATATTGTGGATTTAGTGGGCTCATTTTCGGCAGAGCTTCATTCAAATCATTCCCATTTTCACTAGCATACTCACGCTTCAACGAAGCTTGTATGTAGCGCTTAGCACTTTGTTCATTTAATCCCTCAATCTGTATCAACTCATCCGCTTCCCTTTTCTGCTCACTTTGAGCAAAAATAAAGAACTGCTCAATGATATCTGATTTATCAGCAAAACTATCTAAGTCACTGTCATGGATGAAAGCAACTATCAGATCTTCCTTAGCTCGATTGCCAAGACTTGCTCGAATCGTCCGAGTAATTTCTGTAACAAGTTCATCTTTATCTGAAACCTTTTTATTAGTCTCAAAAATTAGCTCTAAGATATAGTCTAGATTGATTTCTTGGGATTTTAGTAATTCAACTTCAAAAACAATCGAATCCCAATCAACTTTAGATTCGTTATCTTCCCGATTACGGCGTTCATTCTCATACCATGACTTAATGTCATTATAGGTTGAACGGTAGTCTTGAATTTCCCTCGTACTTGGGATGTCTAACCTAGATAACTCCTCCAGAGTTTCATCGTCCACATGGAAACGTTCCTTGAAGGCTTCTACAGCCTTATCATCTAAGATATCAAGTTCTTGTAAAGCTCGTAGACTCATGAAATCATCGTAGTTTTGTAAGATATTATCTAAACGAAGAAATTGACCAAACAACGAGACAAATTCTTTCTTATCACTCTCTTTAATGATAGCTTGCGGGTCCGGAAATTTTTCTTGTAACTCTTGAACAACGTCCATATAACCCTTTTGCTCTTCACCGGCCTCCGTAAAGCCTGTCATATACTCTTGATAAGAACGTTCGAGCAAGACTTCTGCTGTCTCAGTCTTTCCAAATAGCTTAATAGCATCAGTTGTAGCCTTCTCTAAATCCCGGAAGGTTACAATATTCCCAAATGACTTGGTAGCATCATAAATTCGATTGGTGCGTGAAAAAGCTTGGATTAAACCATGATATCTCAGATTTTTATCCACAAATAAAGTATTTAAAGTCGGTGCATCAAAGCCAGTCAAGAACATCCCAACTACAATTAAGAGATCCACTTCCCGATTTTTGACGCGTTTAGCCAAATCACGATAGTAATTCTGGAAATCATTACCGTTAATCGTAAAATTAGTGCCAAATAACTGATTATAATCAGCTATACAGCTACTCAAAAATTCTTTACTACTAATATCCGCTAAATCTGCCGGTGAAAAGCTCTCATCATCAATTTCACCAATAGCCACCTGAGACTCATTCGCAGCATAGGAAAAGATAGTCGCAATCTTCAATGGTTTTTCAGAATCTTTTTGCTGATTTTGCAACTCTTGATAGTAGGCTTTTGCTGCATCAACACTTGAAACAGCAAACATGGCATTGAAACCTTTACCAGTTAATCGGTGCGTTTTTTGATCAAAATGATCTAAGACATACCTAGATATTTCAGCGATTCGAGTCGGATGAAGCAGCGCTTTTTTATTTTCAGCTGCAGACAACTTGGCCAAGTCCTGCTCGCTTTCAATTGACTTAAACTTCGGACGAACGTCGTTGTAATCCACCATGAACTTCAGAACTTTTTGATCTCGAATCGCATCAGTTAGCACATAGGCATGTAACTCACGACCGAAAACAGATGCCGTTGTCTCGGAACCAAGCGCATTCTCTACCTTAATCGGTGTACCTGTAAAACCAAACTGGCAATATTTCTTAAATTTCTGCCTGAGCCGCTTTTGCGCTTCACCAAACTGAGAACGATGACATTCATCAAAAATGAAAACCACTTGCTTTTGATAAATTTCATGATGACTCTCACTGCTCATAAAATTGTTAAGCTTCTGAATGGTCGTCACGACAATTTTATTATCATCCTTCTCGATATTGCGTTTGAGTCCTGCAGTGCTATTTGAACCGTTGACTGAGTCAGGTGAAAATCGCTGGTACTCTTTCATAGTCTGATAATCCAAGTCCTTGCGATCCACCACAAAGAAAACCTTATCCACTTCTTCCATCTCAGTAGCAAGTCTAGCAGCTTTAAAACTTGTCAGGGTCTTCCCTGAACCGGTAGTATGCCAAATATAACCACCTGTATCAGGACCGCTTTTGATTTTTGAAGCAATAGCTGAACGTATCTTCCAGATGATTCTCTCAGTTGCCGCAATCTGATAAGGACGCATGATGAGAAGAGTGTCATTAGTATCAAAGACAGAATAATTTATCAAGACATTTAACAAGGTCTGTTGACTCAAGAAAGTTGCTGTAAAGTCCTTCAAGTCCTTAATAGGATTATTATTTTTCAAAGCCCAGTTCATGGTGAACTCATAAGAATTCTTATCTCGCTTGGTCGTATTAGCAAAATACCGAGTATCCGTTCCGTTTGAGATGATAAAAATCTGAAGGTACTTAAAGAGAGAATTCTCCTCATTGAAACTCTCTTTACTATATCTGTGCACCTGATTAAAGGCCTCTCGAATCGCGACTCCGCGTTTTTTGAGCTCAATTTGTACCAGAGGCAATCCATTTACCAGCAAGGTCACATCATAACGATTGCTACTGGTGCCAACTTGCTTCATTTGATTAATGACTTGCAGTTTGTTTCGACTAATGTTTTTCTTATCCCATAAATAGATATTCTGGATATGCCCATCATCAAATATAAAATCATAAATATAGTTATCATGAAGTTTTCTGGTACGATCAATCAAACTGTCACTGGGTTTATTGAGGTACTCATCCAAGAAGCGCAACCACTCAGCATCTGTAAAAACCACATTATTCAGAACTTCCATCTGGGTCTTGAGATTAGCCAAAAGCGCCTCTGGGGTCGTCAAATAAGTAAGATACTCGTATCCTTGCTGGCGCAAGTCAGCAATCAGCTCCTTCTCCAAGTCCGCCTCTGTCTGATACTGACTAGGCTGTTCTAGCTTGGTATACTTTTCTAAAATGATAAAATTATCTGACTCAACAATAGCTGTAGTGAATGTACTTTCAGACATAATTACTCCTTATAATTGCAAGTGCTCTCTAAATGCTGTAACAGGTTTTTTAAAAGCGCAGTTTCTGGGAGGGTTACTAGTTCATCTTCCTCGGTTGATACTTTAGAATGACTAGAAATATTTAATATCCTTGACTCATAGTTACTAAAACTTCCTTCATTATCACGTGGCAATAATTCCTGCCAATTTTGATACCCTAGGAAAGTTGCTGTTTTCTCGTAAAGATTTCTTAAAAAATTAAAATGATATTTATAAACCAAATTGTCTTCTATAGCTTTATGTAATGATTTTCTTAAAAAATTATGATAAGCAAAAGGAGAATCATCCGGTTGAGGTATCAGTTTATATGATCCATCTTCTAATTTTTCAAATCTAAATCTACTACTATCAGGAACTTTTCGGGTGTCAATATAGGTTCTATTCTCTCCAGTTTCTTCGTCAATAGCTCGCTTACTATATCTCTCATTCCTTTTAATATTTTTTAACTCATTATATAAGACGTTATAGAATAAAGGATTGTGAGTTGTTATTATAAATTTAAGATCAGACTTACTCGTTCTAATTAACTTACCTAAATTTGATGCAACTTCTATCAAGTGGTTTTCATCTAATGATGAAACTGGGTCATCAATAAATACATACTTTAAATCATCAAACTCTCTAGTACTACGTTCATCAGGTTCTAGTATATCAAGCTCACTAATAACTAGCTCTAGCAATGTATAAAAAATAGACCAAATAAAATTGCTCTCTTCTCCTTTGGATAACTTAATTTGTTCGTTTAGTCTATCCTCACCATCACCACTTTGAATAGTGAAAAGAATATGACCATCTGACAAAAGAAATGAAGGTGTCATTTTATCATTTGTATAATGCTGAAAATGCGAAATAATATTCTGATCCTGTCCCTGCTCTTGAATAATCCAAGATATAAAAGAATTTGGCTGAATCTTCAGTTTAAAATCCCGATTGCCGTCAAGATCATTATCCCAATAGAACAAGTCCTCAGTAAAAGCATTATAATAAAGAATCTTATCTCTCGTAAGACCGCCTTCTTCAGCTTGAAACAACTTAGCAAACTCTTTAGAGAGTCTGGTCTTTCCTGTCCCATTAAAAGCGTAGATCAGCTGAACTTTCTGGTTTGAAGCTTTTAACTCTTGTGCAATATCACTTAGCGCTTTTGCCATATCCCTTTCCTATTCTTTTCTATAAATCAAAATTTAGCAATTGTTCCCGCCAGTATTCATACTGTTTCTGTCTCTGTTCTATCTCTTTAGGAAGACCTTCTGAAATAGAAGTGGTTAGGGTATTGAAGTGGTCAAGAATGGAGACGATTCTTACTTGTTCAGTAAGGGATGGTAAGTAGAACGTTACTTTATCAATAGCATCCTTAGATAATCTAGGAATACTAGCCTTTCGAACCTGTGATTTGAGTCTATCTTGCTTACTTAACAAGACATAGTACATAAATTTATCAGCAATATTATCTGATGTCTCTAATGTGTAGACATCATCTGCTGCCCAAAAATCCACAGCGCTATACCCCATTTCACCAGCCGCCCCTGCACAAATTACAAAGCTAGTATTTTTCACTCTGTTTGATTCAGTATAATATCCTAAAGGCGTCAAACTGTTTTGATAAACTGGAACACTTCCTAAAGTAGTTAGCTGCTTTCTAACAAGGCGTTTTCCACGTTGTAAATTCATAATTTGCCCTAACTCCACTCGAATTGGTCCAAATACCCACTGCAATAGTTTGATAAGAACGGAATTGTCCCACTCCTCTACTCTACTCTCAGTGTACTCGCCTTCAGCGACGAATGTCAAGAGTTTTTCTCTAAAATATTCATACTGTTTTTGACGCAGTTCAATCTCCTTAGGAAGTCCGATATTTAAGTCGTTACAAACCGTATCAAAGTTGTCTAGAACTTGAACAATACGAGACTGGATTTCAAGAGAAGGGACTGGGATTTTGAATTTTTCAGTATCATTACTAGAAATTTGTGGCATCTGCATATTGTTAGCAATATTTTGAAAATGTTCTTTATTATGAACTAAGTAATGATAAATATATCTTAAGTTGATATTTTCATTGTCTGAACTGTATGACCAAAATTCATTTTTAAAACTAAATGGTTCTGTGCAGTATTCAAAATCAATAATTCCACGAGATTTTACAACAATTGCCTCTTCTGTATGAATATCTTTATCGGGAATATCTCCATAGTTCACATCAGCGTAAGTCTTTCCTCCTGCAAAGATACGGATTGGCGCACCATCTTTGTGAAGTAATTTCATCTGACTAGCTGTAATTTTAGTTCCTTTCCCTTTTTTAAGAAACTCATTTAACGTCTTCCACTCAACCTGATAAACCTCATCCTCAAAAGATAAAAGTTTATCTCGATAAAAAGAATATTGCTTTTTACGTGAGGTCAATTCTGAGGTCAATTCTGTAACATAATCGGTGAATTTGTCAAGTATTTGCACGATTTTTTCTTGAATTTCTATTGGTGGGATAGGAATAGGAAACGATTTTAAAGTTGAAATGACAATGTAAGACATAGCCGCCTTATTTGTATTATTCTCTAAATAAGATTTTAGCCCCTGTTTGATAATGTGTAACAAAAATCGAGCTTTCACATTATGTGAGAAATTTGTCAAAACATATGTTCTTTGATATGCTTCAAATTTTCCTGAATAATACTTAACATCTCCAACATTTGCATTTCCAGCAATTAATAGTGCCTCTGCATTCCACCGAAAGGAATTTATTCGACTTATTTCTTTTGCTGTTGTAAAAAAAGGATATTTCCCATCTTCAACAGACTCATTGGCATTCAATTTACCTGTTTCTATTTTACACACTTCCCCCAACTCTTTCCACTCAACAGGACAGTTTTGGATTTCTTCTAGGATGGTCATCACTTACCTCCTTCCTTGGCTAGATTTTCAATACTTTTGATTTCCTTGAGGTAATCTTTTTCAACTTGACTGAGGGTCTTGGCTTGGTAGCTCTTATATTCCTTATCTACCTTCTGCTTCATCTGTTCACGAGAGATAGAACCACTGTTATCAAGTAAGTCTTCTCCAGTAGCCTGAAGGATACGATCTACGTGAGCCACCCAGTCAGCCATGGTCATAACTTCTTCTCGCTCTGCCTGTCTTTCAGCAAAATCTAGATATCCTGATACAAGCTGATTAAGCACACGGAGTTCCTTTTCTGTCAGATAGTTCTTGGCAACTTTTGCTTCAGATAGAGTAGGGAGGTCTCCCTTAAAAGTAGTTAATCCCATAAACTCCTTTTCACTATCAACACGGTTATAAATGAGTTCACTCGCAGTATTGTGGTGAATGGCATAATGCATCTTGTTTTGCACCGTCGCAAAGAATTTCTTTGCCTCTGGAGAGTTTGCATTGTAGTCACTAGATGTCGCAAAAAGATCTAAAACCTGACGGTAAAAGACTTTTTCACTGGAGCGGATGTCTCGGATTCTTTCAAGGAGTTCTTTAAAGTAAGAGCCACCACCCAAGTTTTTCAAGCGCTCATCATCCATGGCAAAGCCCTTGATCAGATACTCTTTCAAGACTGTCGAAGCATAGTGTCTGAACTGGATTCCACGAGGAGAACGCACACGATAACCAATCGCTAAAATCATATCGAGGTTATAATAGGCGACTTTTTTTGACTGAGTTTTACCAGCTATTGCACCATGACGAGTGGTTGTCAACTGATAGTTGACAACCACTGTTTCATCCAGTTCACTGTCTTCAAAGATCGCCTTGATATGTTTACTAATGTTTTGCTTGGAAGTCTGAAAAAGCTCAGCTAGTTCTTGTTGGGTCAGCCAGACCGTTCCATTATCCAAGTGGAATTCAATAGCGGACTCCCCGTCATCAGTTCTATAGAGAATCACATCATTTGCCATGGCTCAGTTCCTCTACGATTTTGTCAATTTCTGCACGCAAGTGGTCAATCTTGGCAACAGTCTCAGCGATTTCTTTATTGAGCACATCAATATCAATCTTCTCACGGGTATCTTCTTTTTCTACATAAGTGGACACTGAAAGATTATAATCTGCTTCTGCTACTTTTTCTTGTACCACCATACAAGAAAAGTAATCTTCGTTTTCTTTCTTTTCAACACTGGCTAAGATGTTTTCGATATTCTCTTCTGTTAAGACGTTATTATTAGTTTCTTTCTTAAACTGCTTACTTGCATCAACAAAGAGGATATCCGTCGTTGGCTTATTCTTCGCTAAAATAAGAATACAGGTCGCAATGGAGGTCCCAAAAAAGAGATTATCTGGTAGCTGAATAACCGCTTCAACAAAGTTATTGTCTACTAGATATTGACGGATCTTTTGCTCAGCACCTCCACGATAGAAAATACCTGGGAAAGTTACGATTGCAGCTCGTCCCTTATTTGACAAGTATGACAAGCTATGCATAATAAAAGCAAAATCAGCCTTAGATTTAGGCGCCAATACACCCGCAGGTGCAAAGCGGTCATCGTTGATAAGCGTTGGATCATCGCTTCCTATCCATTTGATAGAGTATGGTGGATTTGACACAATAGCATCAAAAGGCTTATCGTTTACATGCTTAGGATCAAGCAAGGTATTGCCACGCTCAATGCTAAACTTATCATAATTGATATTGTGTAAAAACATATTCATCCGAGCTAGGTTATAGGTGGTCATATTAATTTCCTGACCATAAAATCCATCTTCAATTATGTGCTCATTAAACTGCTTTTTAGCTTGCAGAAGCAACGAACCCGAGCCACAGGCAGGATCGTAAATTTTATTGATTTTATTTTTTTCATTCTTGCCCAGCATAACAATCCGCGCCAAGAGTCTCGATACACTTTGCGGTGTAAAAAATTCTCCACCAGATTTCCCAGCGTTAGAAGCATAATTAGAGATTAGATACTCATAAGCATCCCCAAAGAGATCAATATGGTTATCTTCAAAGTTTCCAAAATCAAGACTTGCAATTCCTTCAAGAATCAGAGCCAAGCGCTGATTCCTCTCCGGAACCATACTACCTAACTTGTTACTTCTGGTATCTACATCATCAAAAAGACCCTTAATGTCATGTTCACTCGCATAACCAATCGCACTAGACTCAATATCATCAAAGATATCTTTTAAATCTGTATTTAAGTGCTCATTTTGACGAGCAGTTTTGACAACATTGGAAAACAACTGCGAAGGCATAATAAAATAACCCTTGGTTTTAATGGCATCATCTCGAACTTCAGGCGTAATTAAATCTTCAGAAACCTCTTCATAGTTAATTGATTCATCGCCACCTTCGATATAGGTTTTGAAATTTTCACTAATAAAGCGATAAAATAGAATTCCCAAAATATACTGCTTGAAGTCCCAACCATCTACTGCACCACGAACTTCATCAGCAATTTTCCATATCTTTCTATGTAGCTCTTGCCTTTGTACCTGTTCTGACATCATATTTCCTCATTAACTTTTTATTCTTTTTATTATATCATTTTTCTCATTATTTAATTCCGTTAGAGTGAATTTATCAAGAGTTTTTATCAAGCTAACTATCATCTTATTGATTACCAATCAAAAATCTACTTAGGCCTCAACAATAAAATTGAAACGACTAATCATTAGGTAAACTATCTTAAATCGATCTACAAGCATAAAAAAGAACATCCCGAAGGATGTTCCATGTAAATATAGCAACTCTCTCGAATTAACGTTTACTAAATTGTGATGCTTTACGAATTTTCTTAAGACCTGACTTTAGGAGATTTCTTTGCCTTCAACCAAGGACTAAATAAAATAGGTGACCAAGCACTTCCTTTTAAAATTCACCCTGAACATTTTGTATTTGCTGGGGTGCACGGTGGACAGGAAGTGATGGAGTTGATTGGAGAGTACGGACAACCAACTTATCAAAAAATCTTTATCAGCCTAGATGCTGAAAAACCAGTCGTTCCGGATACCGATACAAAAATTTCTATGGCAGGTGATACTGCCACTCTCATGTCCGATCCAAGCCTTGATATCAAGATGTATGGTATGCATCAGTTCAAGATGAAAAAAGGTGGACTCCACATCAAATTAGGCGTCTTTCCCCCAGAAGCAGTCCCAAGCGAGATGGTACTCGGTCACCAAGAACACCTAGCAGTTGAATTTTTCAATTCCCTCACAATCGCCTACCAAAACAAAACATTTAAGGTAAAACTACTCAATACCCTCTTAAAATTCAAAAAATTAAAGTAAACAAAAGCGGGTGACTGAACAATTTAGCCTTTGAAAGCTACGATTATAAACCCCTCGTAACATATCAATCTATCACCCATATAAAAAGATAGCCATTCTAATTAAATGCTATCCTTTTTTGTTTATCCTTGTCCACCAGGGGCTGGACCGCCAGGACCACCATTTCCTTGAGGGCCTCCATTTGGTCCACCGCCTCCAGGCATAGAGTTGACGATTTCCGTTTGTTTTTCGCCGTTGAGATAGATATCACCGCCTGTGTAGGTCGCTGTTCCATCAAAGTCAAAACCTGTTTGGCCAATCATTTTAATGGTTCCACCTGTAACCGTGATATTGCCATTTGAGTCGATTGGGTCTGTATCCCCTTGACCAACTTCTACTGTCAGGTTCCCACCGTTCATAGTGAAGAAGATTTCACTCTGTTGGGCATTTTTATTGGCTGCATTGACTCCATCATCTGTCGCATAGACATTGATATTGCCGTCGTTTATGGTGATAGATTTTCCTTCTATCCCTTCTGTTGAATTCTTAACGGTATAGGTACCGCTATCAATCACTAGGTTACCAGAAGCGTGAATTCCATCATCTCCTGCTGTGACTGTTATGATATTGTTAGCCAAATACATATTGCCGACAGTCATATCGTCATCATTGTCGACCTTGACCCCATCCTCTTTGGCATCGATGGTCATGGTCGTACCAGTGATGTTGAGTTCATCATTGACATTAAAGGCATCGCCAACTGCTGTGATGTTATAGGTTCCACCCGTGATGTGGAGGGTGTCGTTAGCCTTGATACCATTGTTTTTCTTGCCATCTACATTGAGAGTTCCTTTCCCGTTGATGGTCAAATCCACCTTAGAAAAGAGAGCTGCATCTGCTTTTTCATCGCTGTTAGAGCTTGAGTCAGAGAGACTGTTGGTGGTTCCCTCTGCTAGAGTCAGGTAGACGTGGCCGGCTGATGTCGCAGATATCGCTGCATTGGTATTGGTCATGGTTGCACCTTTTAGGACTAGATGAACATCTGCAGACTTATCTGCCTCGACCTTGATCTGCACTCCGTCAGACTGACCTGAAATTACATAGGTTCCAGATTTTGTGATGGTCACTGTTGATTCAGAAACTGTCACCCCATCTCCAGAGACGTTTGCTGATGAGCCAGATAACTCAATCTTAGAAGCTGTGCTTTCATCATAAGAAGTATCATTATCCTTATCTGTAAAATAGGATGATTGATTTGTCTTTGTTGAAGTTGTTGTGGCACTATTTGTCGTTGCATTGGTATTGGATGTAGTTGTTGACTGGGAACATGCTGCCAGCAGCACCATTGCCGTTAAACTCGTTGCGAGTAGGGTCCATTTTTTTGATTTCATACCTTTTTCCTCTCCTTCGTATGATATAGCTAGACAGTCTACAGAAGATGCCTGAAACAAAACTAAAACTTTTCTGAAAGTTTCCTTAAATTCAGTTTCAGTTAAGTTTCGCTTAATAAAACTTTTAGAAATGTCCTCTAGACTTGTTCCAAGCAAGTTTACCTTGTTTAATCTGTGATTTATCTAAAGGAGAAATTGCTTATGAAACCTCTAGAAACAAGCTTTGAACGGATTGAAACCAAGTACATGGTTTCTAAAACAGACCTACAGGATTTAATAGAAGATTTGAAAGACTACCTCGTCGAGGACGACTATCCAACTTCGACCATTTCCAATATCTACTTTGATACAGAAGATTTTCACCTCATCCAAGACTCCTTGCAAGGTCAGCATAAGAAAGAAAAAATCCGTATGCGGACCTATCTCGCACAGCCAAGAGCTGACAGCCCCGTCTTTCTAGAAATCAAGTCCAAAGACGAAGCCGGTGTCGGTCACAAGCACCGCGTCCTAGCTCAGTCAGATACCATTACCCAGCTCATTACTAAGGGTTGGGGAGAAGACCTGATCAAAGATAGCTTTCTAGTAGCAGAGGTTCAAAAGCTACGTCAACGCTACAGTGAAGCTCTCAAACCGCGTATCTATATTTCTTATGACCGTTTTTCACTAAAAGAAAAAAAGAAAATCCCAGGATTCCCCTACCAGAAAATTCGTGTCACTCTTGACCAAAACTTGACCTATCGAGATGAAAATGTCAGCCTATTCGCAGACAAAAAAGGCCTGCCCCTCTTAGAAGACGAACTGGTCATCATGGAAATCAAGGCGCCTGGTGACAAACCTCAATGGCTACAGGATATCCTTGATAAGTATGGTCTGGTAGAGCAAAAATTCTCAAAACACTCCTGCGCCTACCATAAATCACAAGGACTGGCCTATGCCCCACAACCTATCGGAGAAAGTGTAGGTAACGCTTATGTCTAACCTTTTTAACTCTATTTTCAACGACGCAACCGCCACTGCAGACCCCCTCCAACTCCTACTCGCCCTTGTCGTCAGTCTTTTTCTAGGACTAGCACTCAGCTGGGCCTACAAGCAACGGACTCTTTACACACGGGAATTTGTCATCAGTTTGACACTTTTACCTTGTTTAATGACGCTGGTTATCTTCCTCGTCAATGGCAGTCTCGGAACGTCGATTGCAGTAGCAGGGACCTTTAGTCTCATTCGTTTCCGTTCTGCAACGAGTGGCTCTCGAGAGCTAATCGCCATCTTTCTAGCCATGATCATCGGTCTGGCGGCAGGGACAGGCTACCTTCTCTTAGCCGTTCTCTTCACGGTCTTTATCCTAGGAATTTGGCTCCTTTTGGAAAAACAACAGAGCAAGAGCAATCACCAACGTCGTAGACTCTTGACCATCACACTTCCCAATAAAGAAGACCGCCTAGATACTATCCAGGTCGCGCTGGATCAATTTTGCACCGAGTCTGACCTCATCTCAGTAGATACCAGCAATGCTGGTGAATCCTTGCAAACCGTCTACGAAGTCGATCTCCATCCTCAAGTAGACGACTTCCAACTGACAAGCTACCTGACAAACAAGATTTCTCAGTGCGATGTTTCCTTGACTAAAAAAGCCAAAAAGAAGAAAAATCTATAAGACTAAAGCTCATAAAAAGAACAGCCGAGGCTGTTCTTTTTAGTTTTCTTTTACTGGGATTTCCTTGATAACACGCGCAGGATTCCCACCTAGGACAACATTGTCTCCAAAGGACTTGGTAATCACGGCCCCTGCTCCAGCAACGACATTATTTCCCAGTGTCACTCCAGGAAGGACAATGACGCCACCTCCAGCCCAGAAATTATCTCCAATGGTGATGGGCTTGCCATATTCGACACCTGAATTGCGTTCATGCGGATCTAGTGGATGGAGGGGAGTTAAAAACTGACAGTTGGGACCAAGCATGGCGTTGTTCCCGATGCGAATCGGGCAAACATCCAGCATAGTCAAGTTCCAATTAGAATAAAAATTTTCCCCTAGATGGATATTGACACCATAATCGACCACCAAGCGTGGATTGATATAAAGATTTTGCCCAGTTGAACCAAACCAAGTCTTGATCATCTCCGCTCCTTTTAAGGGGTCTAGTTCCTGATTGAAATCAGCCTGTTTCTGACATGCTGTCTGAGCCAAGGCCCGTAACTCTGGGTCAAATGGATGATAAGGGTCTCCTGCTATCATTTTCTGGTATTCACTGGTCATCTTAACACCTCATACTTACTTTGGACCCATCATATCAAAAAGCCTTTGAAAGGTCAAGAATAGCCTGCTTTCTAAACTCTCGAAACTAATTCCCTCACAAGTCAAAACAACTTGCTTGACAAAAGCTTAACTTCATGGTTTAATATACCCCATAAGGGTATATTTGGAGGTGCCTATGTTTCACTTATTTACAAAAATTGACAGTATTTCTACCAGCGAGTTAGAAGCTAAACTCAGAGAACCGATTCAGCTACTAGACGTTCGGACGCCTACGGAATTCCGAAGAGGTCATATCAAGAATGCCAAGAATGTTCCTTTAACTGAAATCGGATCTTATACGCCAGCGGCAAATAGGCCCCTATATATCATTTGCCAGTCTGGAGCACGGAGTAAACTAGCAGCCAAGAAACTAAAGAAAAAAGGCTATGATGTTGTCAATGTTCGAGGCGGTATGAGCGCCTGGACAGGAAAAGTGATCTAAAATTTATTATAAGGAGGAATCCGATGAAAATTGTTATTATCGGAGGAGTGGCGGGCGGAATGTCTGCTGCAACACGTCTCAGACGTCTCATGGAAGACGCTGAAATCACTATTTTTGAGAAAGGTCCCTTTGTTTCCTTTGCAAACTGCGGACTTCCTTACTATGTTTCAGGAGAAATTGCAAACCGTGATAGTTTATTGGTTCAAACTCCTGAAAGTCTCAAAGCACGCTTTAATCTCGATGTGCGGCCATTTCATGAAGTCATTCAGATTTCGCCAGAAGAACACACTGTAACTGTGCGGCATGATGGACAAGAGTTTACAGAAAGCTATGACAAGCTGATCCTCTCTCCAGGAGCTAAACCGTTTGTTCCTGCTATTGAAGGGCTGGCAGAGGCCGAGAATGCCTTCACACTCCGCAATGTTCCCGATCTCGACGAGATTATGGCAGCCTTGGACAATCATCCAAAAGAAGCCGTCGTCATCGGTGCAGGTTTTATCGGACTCGAAATGGCTGAAAACCTAGCTAAACGTGGATTACAAGTCACCATCGTGGAGAAAGCACCGCATGTCTTGCCACCATTAGATCAAGAAATGGCGGCCTTTGTCCAAGCAGAATTGCTGGCAAATGGTGTCCGCGTTATCACTTCCCAGTCTGCAACTCGCTTTGAAGACCAAGGAAAAGTCATCGTTCTCGAAAACGGTCAAAAGATCGCTTCTGATCTCACTATCCTTTCTGTCGGTGTTCAGCCTGAAAACGGACTGGCCAAAGCTGCGGAGATTGAACTGGGACTTCGTGGTGGGATTCTGGTCGATGAACATTACGAAACCAGTCAAAAAGATATTTTTGCAGTTGGGGATGCCATCGTCGTCAAGCAAGAGATTACGGGCCAAGACGCTCTCATCTCTCTTGCCTCTCCTGCCAATCGTCAGGGACGCCAAGTGGCGGACGTCATAGCAGGACTCGGTCGTACAAACAAGGGCAGCATCGGCACTGCTATCGTTCGTGCCTTTGATATGACAGCCGCTTCGACTGGTCTCAGCGAACGTATCCTTCGCATGAATCAACTTCCTTACAAGGCCCTTCATGTCAGTGGGAAAGACCACGCTGGTTATTATCCAGGCGCTACTGATATGACCTTGAAGCTCCTCTTTGATCCGACCACTGGAAAAATCTACGGTGCCCAAGGAGTTGGGAAGAAAGGTGTTGATAAGCGAATCGATATCCTGGCAACTGCTATCAAGGGAAATCTCACCGTCTTTGACTTACCAGAATTGGAGTTCACCTATGCGCCACCATTTGGCTCCGCTAAGGATCCCGTCAACATGCTGGGCTACGCGGCCTTGAACCTAATCGAAGGTTTAAGCGACAATATTCAATGGTACCAACTAGAAGACGAACTGGACAAGGGCAAGAAATTCCTAGATGTACGGACAAGTGGCGAATTCCAAAGCGGTAGACTCAAAGTCGATACCATCCACATCCCCCTAAACGAACTACGGGAACGCTTGGACGAACTGGATAAGAAGCAAGCCTACATCGTTAGCTGCTATAGTGGTTTGCGCAGCTATATCGCAGAGCGTATCCTCAAACAAGCAGGATTTACCGTCCAAAACCTTGACGGCGCTTATTCCCTATACAAAATGGCTAACCCAGAAGGAGTAGAATATGGTAACTAATATCAGCATGGCTGACTTTTATGAAAAATATCAACATGAAAATCTAAATCTTATCGATGTTCGTGAAGTACATGAATTCCAAGCAGGACATGCACCAGGTGCAAAAAATCTGCCTTTAAGCACCTTGGAACAAGGCTACAAAGAGCTCAAGCCTGACCATGAATACCATGTTATCTGTCAAGGTGGAGTGCGTTCTGCCTCTGCCTGTCATTTTCTCAGCGCCCAAGGCCTCACCGTTATCAACGTAGAAGGTGGTATGAATGCTTGGCCCGGTCAAGTAAAATAAGCAAAAGAAGCTGAGCAACAACTCAATTTCAGGAGAAAATGAAGTAATACTCAATGAAAATCAAAGTGCAAACTAGGAAGCTAGCTGCAGGCTGTACTTGAGTACGGCAAGGTGACGCTGACGTGGTTTGAATTTGATTTTCGAAGAGTATAAATCTCCCCACAATAAAACGCATACTATCAAGGTTTTTCAACACCTGATAGTATGCGTTTTTTAATTTTAAAGACTTTTTACCCAGCCTCTTTTGATTAGAATTAAACTATTCTATCTGATAGTAGATATGCCTTTGCAACTATCGTCTCAAAAAATTAGTTTATTTCCGTTTAATCAAGTATCGGATGGCCTTTTCTAGGCGTTCCTTTTGAGCCTCGGGATCATCTAGTGGTTGGTTGATGCAGGCGGTGAGATTTTCCGTAATCATCATCTCAATCACGCGCTCAACACTCGATTTCACTGCTGTCAATTGCGTCACAATATCAGCGCAGTCACGATCTTCTTCAATCATCTTTTGAATCCCACGCAACTGACCCTCTGAACGTTTCAAGCGTGTTATATACTTTGAGTTTATCATTTCTTTTTCCTTGCTCGATTTTTCTTCATTATATCTCGAATAAGGGGCTTTGTCAAAATTCTCATCCCATCTGTCTTTGTAGGAACTTATCTCATATCGGTGTTTTCATGATATAATAGTAAAAAACTGTTCAGAATGGACGTGCTTATGAATTCTATCTATGGTAGCTGTGAGGCCTATTTACCCACTATCTTGCAAACCTTTATTCAAGACATAGAAGAGGCCGCAGCCAATTACAAAAAAGAAACCAACCTCAAACTATATGAGCATTTGCATGCACGCATCAAAACAGAAAAAAGTATGCGTGAAAAATGCCAACGCAAGGGCCTTCCTCAGACAAGTCAATCCGCTCTTAAAGAAATACGAGATGCTATTGGCGTTCGAATTATCACAGGCTTTACAGATGATATCTACCGCATCGTAGAGTATATTCACCAGATGCCAAGCATCCATATTTTCAAAGAGAAAGACTATATCCGTCAGGTTAAACCCAACGGCTACCGTTCCTATCATCTGATTCTAGAGGTGACCACTCCCTACCCAGACTGTCTGGGAAATGATCAGGGTACCTATTTTATCGAGATTCAACTGCGCACAATTGCCATGGATTCCTGGGCTAGCCTCGAACACCAGATGAAATACAAGAAAAACATCCAAAATCCTGAGCGAATCACGCGCGAGCTCAAACGTTGTGCCGATGAGCTTGCTTCTTGTGACTTGACCATGCAGACCATCCGTGATTTGATTCAGCGCTCTGATCAAGACTAAGGAGAACCTATGAAAATCCTACTTGCCGAAGATGAAACCCAACTAAACCGTGTTATCACTGTTGCGTTAGAACGCGAAGGCTACAGCGTTGATTCTGTTTTTAACGGACAAGACGCTGTCGAAAAGGCTAAATCTAACCACTATCACCTCATGATTTTTGACATTATGATGCCAATTAAAACTGGAATCGAAGCCCTCAAAGAAATTCGCCAGGCAGGCAATACGACTCACGTCATCATGTTGACAGCCATGGCCGAAGTGGATGACCGCGTAACTGGACTTGATGCAGGTGCTGACGACTACTTGACCAAACCTTTCTCGCTCAAGGAACTCTTGGCTAGACTCCGTTCTACTGCACGCCGCCTGGAAGACTATACCCCGGATACAGTCCAATTAGGAAATACTCGCTTGGATATTGACGAACAAGAATTAGCTGCTACAAACAGCATTCGTTTAGGGAAAAAGGAAACCCAACTCTTGACTCTCCTCATCCAGCACGCTAACCAACCCCTCAGTTGTCAACAACTACTAGAGCTGGTCTGGCCAGATGAGCTGGAAGAACAGGATCACGAGCTCGTCTTTCTCTATATCTCCTACCTACGCCAAAAACTCCAAAGTGTCCAGTCTAGCTTACAAATACTTGGGGCTGCAGAAGGACCCTTCCAATTGACAGGAGGTGACTAGATGTTTCGAAAACTTCGTATCAAATTTATCGCAACGGCCACTCTTGCCATTGCTCTGATTCTAACCTTCTTTCTAGTCTTGATGAATAGTATCGTCTACACTCAGACGGAGGGTAACATCCACACCGTCCTCTCTATCTTAACCAAGAATGAGGGCGAACTTCCTATTACAGACGAAATCAAGGAAAGTCTGACTGAGAAAAATATCCAAGAAGGGATTGTCTATAATTTTCAATACTTCTCCGTCAGAGAAAAGGAAAATGACTACGCCATCTCCCTTACAAATGTCCAGTCCTTAACTGAGGCTGAAGTCAAAAGTTTTCTCCCAAACATCCTCAAAAGGCAAGAAACTTATGGTTCTATTACTCATAAGGGACGCTATTTTACCTACCAAGTGAGCCAATCTACGACTGGGAAACTACTGGTTTTCTTTGAGACGACTAACTATATCCGAGAACGAGATACCTTACTTCAGGTCTCTATCTGGCTGGCCCTAGCTAGCTTACTCCTCCTCATACTGCTCTTCACCTTGATTTCAGGGATTGTCATTCGTCCTTTTATCAAAAACTATGAAAAACAACGGATGTTTATCACCAATGCAGGACACGAACTCAAAACACCACTGGCTATCATCTCAGCCAATACCGAGCTTCAGGAATTAATGGAGGGAGAGACTGAGTGGAGTATCAGCACTAAAGAACAGACGGAACGACTCAACCACCTGATTGGAAGACTCATCCGACTCGCTCGGCTCGAGGAGCAAGAGGATATCAAATTAGCTCCTCAAAATATCTCTGTCATCGCTGAAAAGGTTGCCTCAGATTTTGCTCCTCTCTTTACCAAAGAAGATAAAAAATTTGAAAGTTCTATTGAAGCAGACGTTGTAGAAAAAGTAGCCCAAGAAGAATTTTATGAGCTTCTTAGCATCCTTCTTGACAATGCCCGAAAATACTGCGATCCCGCTGGAACAATTCGCTTGACACTCCAACGCAAAAATTACCTACTACGCAAACGAACCTGCATCACTATTTCTAATGATTACAAGGATGGACAAGCAGCTAATATTAAGCGTTTCTTTGATCGCTTTTATCGTGCGGAGACCTCTCACAACAACCAAACCATATCTGGACACGGAATTGGCCTCTCCATGGCTCAGCATCTCGTTAGCCTATTTAGAGGTAAAATATTTGTCACCTACAAAAAACAGGTGATTACCTTTACAGTCTGGTTATAACTATAGCTCTTTTACTCTTTATCATTTCATAAAAAGCGAACAAGTCCGCCTTTTTCTATGTCTATGATGTGTTTTTCACATCTCATCGTGCCAAGCAAATGCGGGTCACAATCCCATCTGGGTCTACAAGATCCAACTCACTCGAATTTAACCACTTGATTGGTGCCTCTAGCTCTTGTGCTTGCTTAACGATGTCCTTGAGTTCTTCCTTGCTTTCGACCTCAAGGACGTAGTAGGCCAAGCCTGGCAAGCCTTGCTCACGCGGAGCTAGCCCTTTTCCAGCCCATTCGTTGACAGCCAGGTGGTGATGGTACTGACCAGCCGCTATCCAACTAGCACTAGGAATGCTAAATTTATCTTCTAGTCCTAGCACCTTTTGATAAAACTAGCTCGCCGCACGACTATCCTTCACCGATAAATGGATATGCCCCATTCTCGTCCCTTCAGCTAGGATAAAGGGATCTACCTTTTCCCCTAGCTCATAGATGTCCTGTGCCGCGAGGACCTCGGTCACACCGATAATGCGACCATCTTCTCGAATATCCCATGAAGACACTGGCTTATCACAGTAGAGTTCAATGCCATTTCCTTCCAAATCCTCTAGATAAATAGCCTCACTGTATCCATGATCTGCACCCCCGACCAGCGGAATCCGCAAATCACTTAGGTGTTTCAAGACATCTGCCAAGGCTTTTCGTGTCGGCAACAAAATCGCCAAATGGTAGAGTCCATAATGCTCCCTTACTTCGCCAGACTTTTCTGCCTGAATCAAGTGAACCAAGGCTTTTCGACCAAGTCCCAAAATCGCTTCTGTCTCTGTTTGGGATAAAATCTCCAAGCCAATAATTTGGTGATAAAAAGCCGTTTGATTCGTCAAATCCTTGACATTTAAAACCGCCTCTGCTAGGTAAATATGGCTTTGGTATGCATAAGTCATCGGGTGTCTCTTTTTTGTTGTAACTTCATTAATTACATCGATTGTACACTATTGAGATAAAATGTCAACGAAGACAACTCAAAAGAGCTGGAAACCAGCTCTTCTTTTTATTTTACAACAAGCTCGTAGCGAGTTTTGCTGGTGAAGGTTTGACCTGCTTTGAGAATGACTTGGTCTTTGAGGTCACTGTGAATGGCATCTGGTAAAGCCTGCGCTTCAAGGGCAATCCCATTGTGCTGAATCATTGGTTGGCCTCCGATGAGCACACTCTCATCCACAAAGTTTGCTGTGTAGACCACAAAGCAAGGGGCCTCTGTCTTGAAAAGTAGGAAGCGACCTGAGTTTTGGTCATAAAGGAAACCAGCATTGTCATGACCTGCAGGAAGGGCAAATGGGTGATCCAAACCAGATACCAACTGGATTTGCTCATCTTCCTCTGCAAAGATGTCCTTCAGCAAAGCTCCATTGTAGATGTGTTTCACCACATCGCGATTGGCATCTGGAGTCTTTGCCGGAACACCGTCCGGAGCGATTGGGTAAATGCCCTCCGTATTTAGCTGGAAAACATGGCGGTCAATTGTCTGCGTAAAATCACCAGACAAGTTGAAGTAGCTGTGGTTGGTTGGATTGACAAGCGTATCCTGATCAGTCGTTACCTTGTAGCTGACTTCGTAAGCACCAGTCTCTTCCAAGTGATAGCTGATCCAGATCTTGAGATTACCAGGAAATCCTCCTGTCCCGTCTGTATGCTCTGTGTAGAGGGTCAAGCCATGGTCGCTCACCTCAGTTAATTCAAACAAACTCGCATCCCAACCTGTTAAACCACTGTGGTTACAGTTGCTAGCGTTGTTGACTTCAAGATTATAGGTCTGGCCATTGAGCTCAAATGATGCACCTGCAATACGGCCCGCTACAGGACCTACACTTGCTCCATGCTTGGGACTATTGCCTACATAGCTATCAAAATCATCAAAGCCCAAGATCACATTGGCAAAGTTTCCAGCCTTGTCAGGTGTGACATAGCGCAAGATGGTCGCACCATAGGTCATGATTTCTAGTTGGTAGCCACTGTCAGTCTCAAAGCGATAGGCCAAGACATCCTTGCCCTCATGATTTCCAAATACACGCTCTGTGTATGCTTTCATTCTTCTCTCCTTTGATCCATTTCTCTTAAGTAAACAAACCATAGAGAGTGTATGCACCATCTATGGTTGTAGTTTCTATTTTCAGAATCCTTTGTCAGAAAACATTAAGTAGCTTCTTAACAAAAGAAAGGGGGGTCTTCTATACTTATTTTACGCTTCCACACGCTCAGTCCATGAAGTCGCTGTGGTTTGGAGAACTTTGTTGAGTTCATCAATGTTCTCCAAACCAGTTGTGCGTAGCCACTCACGAGCTGCTGCCTCACCGTCTTTGATGTAGGCTTCAACTGATCCAGCCCAAGTTGCACGGCCGCAAAGAACTCCGTTGAAGTTTGCGCCTGATTCGTGGGCAAAGACAAGTGTTTCTTGGAAGAGTTTGGCTGATACACCTGCACTCAAGTAGATGTATGGCAAGTTAGTCGCTTCATCTTGTGCTTTGAAGAAGGCTGCTGCTTCTTCACGTGTATGAACGATTTCACCATCGCCAAAGCCTTCAACGTATTTGACGTTGACTGGAACTTCCACTTTCAAGACATCGATGTTGAAGCGTGGGTCTGAGAAGACCTTCATAGCACCGATAACCTTGTGTGGTTTTACTTTTGCGTATTCAGCAGAGCCAGCGTCAGCGATTTTTTCATCGTAAGCGAGGATTTCAAGGAAGAATGGAATGTCTTCCGCCACACACTCAGAACCGATGCGTTCGATGTAGGCTTGTTTTTGTTGGTTGAGTTCGTCAGAGCTGTCTACGTCATAGTAAAGCAAGAATTTGACTGCATCTGCACCTTGTTCTTTGATGCGTTTTGCAGACCAAACATCCAAGCAGTCAGGCAAGCGTTTAGTGCTAGTTGTGTCGTAGCCAGTTTTTTCATAAGCAAGGAGAAGACCGGCGTTGGCATCAAGCGCTTTTGTAGCTGGAAGTCCATACTCTGGGTCTAGAAGCATAGAAGAAGCGTATTTTGTCAATTCATCTGCAACCAAGACCTTGAGTTCTTCCATTTGAGCCACTGTTGGTTCCTCTGTTTGGTATTGAGCCATGAGGCGTTTCAAAGCACCACGTTGGTCAAAAGCAAGAGCTGAGATAATGCCATTTTCATCTGAGAGTTTTTGTAAGCAAGCTACTTTATTGGGACTTAATTGTAATTTACTCATAGATACTTCCTTATTTTTGATAGTCATGAATGATAACACCTTGTACCACACGGTTTACTGTACCTGTAGGAGACGGTGTATCTGGTTTATTTTCTACCTTAAGTGAAGTCAAAAGGGCAAAGAGTTGGGCATAAACGATGTAAGGGAAGACACGGTAAATATCATTCAAGACACCGCCACAACCAAGGGCCACTTCTTTGACATTTTCAAGACCAAAGGCTTGATCACTCAAAAGTACGACACGACGAGCAATACGGTCACCAGCAACTTCACGAACCAAGTCCAAGTCGTACTTGCGAGTGTAGTCTGTTGTTGTACCAAAGACCAAGACAACTGTATCTTCGTTGATAAGAGATTTTGGACCGTGACGGAAGCCAACTGGGCTTTCATACATGGTCGCCACTTGACCAGCTGTTAATTCCAAAATCTTGAGCTGAGCTTCATGAGCAAGTCCAAAGAAAGGACCAGCGCCTAGATAGATGACACGGTTAAAGTCTAGATCAACAAGCTCTTTGACATCTGCTGCATTGTCTAGAACTTTACGCGCAAGACTTGATACAACTTCAAAACGTTTAGCTTTCACAGCAAATTCTGTAGGATCAAAGACCAAGAGAGCTGTCAACATCATTGACGTAAAGCTAGAAGTCATGGCAAATCCAGCGTCATTAGAAGCAGCTGGTTGTAAGAGCAAGAGATTACGGTCATCGCCGTGGGCTTGAAGAGCCAATTTACCATCTGCTGCACAAGTAATAGTCACTTGATAAAGCTCATCCACCAAGGCCTTAGCCAAATCAACCGTCGCCACACTTTCAGGCGAATTCCCACTACGAGCAAAGGAAACAAGGACAGTCGCCACATCTTTTTTCAAATAAGTTTCTGGATTGGCAACAATATCAGTTGTCGCAATCGCATTGAAGTTCCATTTGCGTTCGTCATAGACTTCCTTAAAGTATGGTACCAAGGTATCTCCCACATAAGCAGAAGTACCAGCACCCGTCAAGATAACCTTGATATAGTCATGTTTATCAGCGATTCCTTTCAGAAAGGCTGCAATTTCTTCCCGTTTCGCTTGATAGGCTTCAAAAGCCTCTTTCCATACATCAGGCTGTTGGTAGATTTCACGAGTCGTGATCTCTGCACCCAGTTCAAGTAATTCTTCTTTTGTGTAATTTAGCATAGAGTTCCTCTAATCTATTGTTGTTTCATTCCTATTGAAAATATGGGAGTGAGATTTACTCCCATTCCCATGGATATTCTATACAAACTGTTCTAACGATTTTCACGTTATCACATCTTATTGAATTGAGTTCCAACTAAAATCTTGGGGAAAAAGACCGATTATCGTCGGAGCATCGCTCCATCCTCCTATCGCCTATTTTCCCTGTGATTTTCACGTTGTCACATCGTATACTCAATGAAAATCAAAGAGCAAACTAGGAAGCTAGCCGCAGGCTGTACTTGAGTACGCAAGGCAACGCTGACGCAGTTTGAATTTGATTTTCGAAGAGTATTATTCATCTTCGTCATCATCGAAGCCAGCTAATAAATCGTTGACTTTTACAATGCTTTCTGCAGCACGGCTCTTGTAGTCCGCATCTGCACCTGTAAGGCTTGCATTGATAAATTCAATCACCATTGGGAGATTCATCCCTGCGTAGAGTTCAATGTCGCGACCTTCCATGATCAAACGGCTTACCACGTTACATGGTGTTCCTCCGAGAAGGTCCGCAAAGACTAGGAAATCATCCAATCCTTCGATAGCAGCTTCAAATTTTGCAGTAAATTCTTCTGGGCCATCTTCTGGAAGAAGAGCCACTGCATGAATGTTGTCCTGTGGACCCATGATCATTTCTGTGCTACCTTTAAGTTCTTCACAGAAACGACCATGACTCACCAAAATTAATGATTTACTCATAAGTTATGCGCCCATTCCAAGTGCAAATTTACCAAGAGCAGAAAGAGCCAAGGCAAGCACGATAATGATACCGATCGCTTTAGTAGAGTTCATACCTTTCTTACCAAGCAACCAGAAGATAAAGGCAGTAAAGATTGCTGGAAGCAAGCGTGGGAAGATTGAGTTCAAGATGTCTTGGAAGTCAATCATCTTTTCACCGATTGGCAATTTGTAAGAAATGTCAAAGTTGATCATTGTTGCTACAAGAGCACCCATCATGAAGACACCAAGTACAGAAGCAGCGTCAATCAAAGCTGTCAAAGTACTTTGCATGTTGTTGATAAGGTTAACCCCTTCTTTGTAGGCAAATTCCAATTGTTTCCAACGGAAGATGTCATAAGCAACTGCAACTGCGATCCAAAGGAAGATACCCCATGGTTGGCCTGCGATAGCCATAGTTGCTGCGATAGATCCCATGATAGCAGGTACAAGTGAACCAAAGATAGTATCTCCAAGAGGAGCAAATGGTCCCATCAAACCTGTCTTAATACCGTTAACGGCATCTTTTGAACCCACACCATCTTTTTCTTCCATGGCAAGGTCAAAACCAGCGATAATTGTGTGGAAGAATGGTGAAGTATTAAAGAATTGAGTATGAACTTTCATCATTTCTTTCAATTCAGGAGTTCCATCCCCATACATTTTACGCAATTGAGGCAAGATCATGTAAAGGTAACCAGAAGCTTGCATACGTTCGTAGTTCCAACCTAATTGGAAGGTAAACAAGCTACGTTTGTTGATTTGATTAAAATCTTCTTTTGTAAGTTTGTAATTAGAATTCGTCATCTTCGATTTCCCCACTTTCTGATGGTGTAGAAGGTGCTGTTACAGCTACTTTTTGGCTGTTCTTAAAGTGAACAACTGCAAGGAAGATACCTACGATAGAAACACCAATCATAGATAAACCTTTGAAGTTATTAGCAAAGCCAATCTTTTCAGCAACATCAGCAGGAAGAGTACCAAGGATACCCGCAACAGCTCCACCAAGACCTGTTACATATGAGTAAAGAACAGTCAACATAGCTGTCAAACCAAATCCCATTGCAAGGTAGTGAAGGTTACGTTTAACTGGAAGGTAACGAAGCAAGATTGCAAATCCAAGACCTGGAAGCATACGTCCTGCAAGTGTCAAACCATCTGCAATCCATTGATATTCTTTAACAAGGTCTACTACTGATTGTACAAAAGCACCACCAAAAGCAAGAGCGAAGAATACTGGAAGGGCACGAGAAAGAGCCCAAGGCACTGCACCAAGTAGGTAGTTGCGTTCGATACCTTTGTAATCAAAGCGTTCGATTGCAGCATCAATACGGTGTGCAAAGAAAGTAGTTGTCATACGTCCAAGAACGTCGAAGTATGTCAAAAGTGCTGCTACTGGTACAGCGATTGTTGTGATTGCAAGATCTGTATCAATACCTTGAGAGATAGAGAATGCTGTTGCAAGAACCGCACCAGAAGTTGCATCGATACGAGAAGCACCACCGAAGGTACCAACCCCGAGAACGAACAACTGCAAGCTACCACCGATAAACAAACCCGTTGTCACATCTCCCATGATCAAACCAGTAATGAAACCAGCGAATACAGGGGAACCTGCAGATGAAACGATTGTCAACTCATCACAGATTTGATAAGCTGAGTACAAAGTGAGAAGTAAAATTTGCCACCATTGTATCATAACAATGACCTCCTAAAAATTTTTTCCTATTTTAACAAGCTCAAAAAGTCTGAAACTGGATCATTTGGAACCATTTGAGCAGTGAGTTTCACACCTTTTTCTGCTAGTTTGTGGAAATCTTCCACATCCTTGTCTACCACGTTGATAGAACGTGTGATAGAGCGAGTTTCTGGTGTTTGAGACATATTCCCAACATTGAGGGTTTCAAGTGGTACACCTGCTTCTACCAAACCAAGGAAGCGGTCTGGTTTACGAGCCACGATAAAGAGACGTTGGCTATCGTATTTACCAGCAAGAATATTGGCTGCCGCTTTTTCAATTGGCAAAATACTCAATTTCACACCTGGTGGTGTCGCAAGTTTCAAACCACTCTTTTCAACGTCGTTGTTGACAACTTCGTCATCTACAACCATAATACGTGAAACATTTAGTTTTCCAGCCCATAGATTGGCTACTTGTCCGTGGATCAAACGTCCATCGATACGGCATCCTACAATTGTCATAAGTTTTCCCCCTTTATGTGTTTTAGTGTAGGTTTACGAGTTAAATAAATCTCTTCTTTATATTCACCTTCTGTTTCAAAGATAATGATGCGGTTGGCACCTTCCTTGAGATAGCTATGAGGGATATAAAGCGAGAGGGTTGGGCCAACGTTCCAAAAACGTCCTAGGTTCTGCCCATTGACAAAAGCAACTCCCTTACCAAACTCAGACAAGTCTAGGTAAGTACCTTTTGGCGCTTCAATTGTAAAATCATAAGCGTAAAAGGCTGGTTGTCCTTGAGTCCATCCTTTTGAAAAATCAATTTTCTCAGGATTATCTAGTGGGAGTGGATAGTGTTTCCAGTTTAGTAAGAAGTGCAAATCCTTACAAACCCCTGTCCGAATTCCCTTACGTTGCGTATCCGCTAAGAACTTATGCCCATAGTTGACACGCCCCATATTTTCTACCAAGATATCCAATCTAGATAGCGTTTTCTTTTCACCTTGATAAAAAATATCTTCCCCAATCTCTGTCTGATATTGGGTTTCGACCCACTGACCATCGACATAAAGCTGAGCCCTATCTCGACCGTCAATGATACGAAGTCTTTCTTCTTCTGCATCCCAACTTGTTTCTGTTCGATAGAGTAGGTAGCCATAACTTTGTCCCAACTCCTCCATCTTTTTAGGATAGAGACTTTCTACAGGACTAGACAAACTATCCAAGGTTTCAAACAAGGAAACTTTTTCTACTATTGAAATAGCATCCAACTCCATACTCTCTTTGTAGAGTGGTTCCAACTGCGGATACTCTGGAAAATGTGTTGCCATCATCTTCTTGACTGCCAAATATTTGGCAGTTGGATTTCCTTCTTCATCCAGAAGGGCATCGTAATCATAAGATGTAACTTGTGGCAGGTCCAAAGTTCCTCGAGCCGAGCAACCATTCATGAAACCAAAGTTTGTACCACCATGGAACATGTAAAGATTGATAGAGCCTTGTTCCAAAACCTCTCGAACTGCATCTGCCAATTCTTTGGGATCACGTGTGATAATCGGTTCTTTCCAGCGATTGAACCAGCCATCCCAGAACTCCATACACATGAGTGGCCATTTTTTGCCATGTTCATCAAAGAATTCCTGCATCTGTGAAAAATTATAAGGTGCCTTAGAACCAAAGTTCCCTGTTACAAAGAGGTCATCTTCGATTAAGGTTCCAGCTTTCAGAGTAGCTCGCCATGGACCATCTGATGTAAAGAGGGGACAATCAATCCCTCGGTCTTCCATCAATTTTCGAATTGCTCGTAGATAAGACTTATCTTCTCCATAGGAGCCATATTCATTTTCAACCTGCATCATGAGAATATTTCCGCCATTATCCAACAGGCGAGGCACAAGCCTTGGCAATAATTGGTCATAATAGCGAGCAACCGCCTCGATGTAGGCCGGGTCGGACGAGCGGATTCGCATGTCCTTAGTCAAGAGCCAAGCCGGCAAGCCACCAAATTCCCATTCTGCACAGATAAATGGAGACGGGCGTACAATGGCATAGAGACCCAAATCTTGTGCTATTTGAAGAAACCTCTCCAAATTTCTGGCACCTTCAAAATCAAATTCCCCTTCAACGGGTTCATGTAAATTCCAAGCCACATAGGTCTCGACCGTATTAAAGCCAAGCGCCTTTAAGTTATAGAGAGAATGATACCAATCCTCTGCTGGAATCCTAAAATAATGAATGGCGCCAGACAAAATCTTGAACGGCTTCCCATCTAAATAGAAATCGTCCTCAATTTTAAATCTTGTCATGTTACCACCTCTGATGAATTAAGTTTGCGCTTTCATTTATTATAATATTAAATATAATCAAATCTTTTGCATTTGTCAATAGGTTTTAGAAAATTCTTTAAAATTTTTCTATTTTTTTACTTACCATTTACCAAAATTATCTAAAAATAGCTTGAAAGCGATATTTTAATGTATGATAATTCACAAGGTTATAAAATGGAATTTTTTACATGTAACATAACATTTTTAGTCTATTATTTTAATTTTTTTTTTACCTAAATACTACTAATTTGTCTGTATTTATGGTAAAATCAAGACTGGAGAAAGAGAATCGAGGTGAAATTATGGCTATTCCAAAATACCAATATATTAAAGATGAATTAAAAAACAAAATCATCTCTGGTCAATTTGCAAGTGGAGATAAATTTTATACAGAAGCAGAATTGATCGCGATGTATGATGTTAGTTCAATCACTGTTGTGCGTGCTTTGAATGACCTTGCAAAAGACGGCTATATTGTCCGCCAACAAGGGAAAGGGACTTTCGTTTCACGTGCACGTAAACACAAACTCGTTGAGTTTTCAGATGTCGAAATCTTTGAAACAAAAGATGATAAAGTTACTGTCCTTTCTATCGAACGCGGAAACAAGCTTGAATACCTAGAGAAACTTGGATTACGCGGAGATCAGTTCTACTACAAAATTGAACGTACCCGTCAAACAAATGGCGTAACTTATATCTACCACACATCTTATATTCCTGAACAATATATCAATGCTAACTATCCAAATCTTGACTATTATAGTTCTATCTATAAACGCTTCAAATTGGATTACCGCATTCACATGAACGATGAACATTTTGAGGAAATCAATGAAATCGCATTTCCAACACCAGAGCACGTTGCTTCTGTACTTGGAATCGATACGCAATTTCCAACTGTCTTCCAAACGAAGACTACTAAACTTGAGGCTACTGGCCAAGTCCTCGCCTATAGTGAAACGTATAAGCGAGCAGACTACTACAAAATTAAATTTCTCTCATGTAATCGAGGTCATTAAGAGAAAGCTTGAGCCCAGCTCAGGCTTTTTCTATATTCATTATAGCACGAGAAAGAGGTTGTGAGAACGCTATGGAGGACTCTTATTTAATTAGTAGCGTTTTTACTAAAAACAAGTTAAATATTAGCTTTCTCTTTCTTATTTCTGGAAATAATTTTCTTCTAAATCTTATGATTTCCTCTATTTATTATAGTTCTTATATAAACCCACTTGACATTTTACTCCTTAGATAATAAAATAAAATCGGTTTTATGTAAACGTTATCATATATGATAATAACAAGGAGGTTTTGTCATGAAACTAGAAAAGAAACAGCGCTTCTCCATCCGTAAATACGCGGTTGGGGCAGCTTCTGTACTGATAGGATTTGCTTTTAGCGCACAAGTCGTATCTGCTGACGGGATTACTCCAGCTCCAACAGCTGAAGAAACTGTTCAAACTATTCAGGAGAGTCCTCAAGCAGTCAAAGAAGCTGTAGACTCCAAGGTTCCAGAAAAACTGGAAGAAAAGGCTGACAAGCCTGTAAAAGAGGAGGTCAAAGAAGACAAGGAGGCTCCTCGAACAGTTGCTCCAAAAACAGAAGAGTCAAGCGCACCAGTTGTGACAGAAAATGCTAGTCCAACTCCTACTGCCGAGAAAGAAAGCCCTGCCCTAGCTGAAACTCCTGCCGAAAGTACTCCTTCAGAAAAGAAAAATGAAGCCGTCACACCTGCAGTAACCACTCCTAGCACGGAACGAGCAACTCAGGTAAATGAAAAACTGGCAAAACGAAAAATGATCTCAATCGACGCTGGACGCAAGTACTTCTCTCCAGACCAACTCAAAGAAATCATCGACAAAGCCAAACACTACGGTTATACTGATCTTCATCTACTAGTTGGAAATGACGGCATGCGTTTTATGTTGGACGACATGACGATCAAAGCCAATGGCAAAACCTATGCAAGTGATGATGTCAAACGTGCACTCGAAAACGGTACTGATGCCTACTACAAGGATCCAAACGCCAACCATTTGACAGAGAGTCAGATGACGAACTTGATTAACTATGCTAAAAACAAAGGCATTAGTCTCATCCCAACTGTAAACAGCCCTGGTCACATGGATGCGATTTTGCATGCCATGAAAGAATTAGGTATCCAAAAACCGAACTTCAACTACTTTGGTAAGGAATCTGCTCGTACCGTTGACCTTGATAACAAAGAAGCGGTTGCATTTACCAAAGCTCTGATCGACAAGTATGCTGCTTACTTCGCTGGCAAATCTGACATCTTCAATATCGGACTGGATGAGTACGCCAATGATGCTACAGACGCCAAAGGCTGGAGCGTTCTTCAGGCCTATAAATGGTATCCAGAAGATGGATTCCCTGACAAGGGTTATGATAAATTTATCGCCTATGCTAATGACCTTGCTCGCATCGTCAAATCTCACGGCCTCAAACCAATGGCCTTTAACGACGGTATCTACTATAATAGCGACACTAGCTTTGGAACCTTTGACAAAGACATCATCGTTTCTATGTGGACTGGTGGATGGGGCGGATACGACGTCGCTTCTTCTAAACTTCTAGTTGAAAAAGGCCACCAAATCCTTAATACCAACGATGCTTGGTACTACGTCCTCGGACGAAATGCCGATGGCCAAGGCTGGTACAACCTCGACCAAGGACTCAATGGTATCAAGGACACTCCAATAACTTCTGTACCAAAATCTGATGGGGCTACTATCCCATTCATCGGTGGTATGGTAGCTGCTTGGGCGGATACCCCATCTGCACGCTATTCACCATCACGCCTCTTCAAACTCATGCGTAGCTTCGCAAATGCCAATGCTGAATACTTCGCAGCTGACTATGAGTCTGCTGAGCAAGCCCTGAAAGAAGTACCAACAGACCTTAACCGCTATACTGCAGAAAGTGTCGCAGCTGTAAAAGAAGCTGAAAAAGCTATTCGCTCACTCGATAGCAACCTCAGCCGTGCCCAACAAGACACCATTGATCAATCAATCGCAAAACTCCAAGAAGCTGTCAGCAATTTGACCTTCACACCAGAAGCTCAAAAAGAAGAAGACGCGAAACGTGAAGTTGAAAAACTTGCCAAGAACAAGGTAATCTCTATCGATGCCGGACGTAAGTACTTCACGCTTGACCAACTCAAACGCATCGTAGACAAGGCGAGCTCGGCTACTCTGATGTGCATCTTCTCCTAGGAAATGATGGACTTCGCTTCCTCCTTGATGACATGACCATCACAGCTAACGGCAAAACTTATGCAAGTGACGATGTCAAGAAGGCCATCATTGAAGGAACAAAAGCTTACTACAATGATCCAAACGGAACCACTCTTAGTCAAGCTGAAATCACTGAATTGATCGAGTACGCAAAATCAAAAGGCCTCGGACTCATCCCAGCGATCAACAGCCCAGGTCACATGGATGCCATGCTGGTTGCTATGGAAAAACTTGGAATCAAGAATCCTCAAGCCAACTTTGACAAGGTATCCAAAACAACCATGGACCTTGAAAACGAAGAGGCGATGAACTTTGTCAAAGCCCTCATCGGCAAGTACATGGACTTCTTTGCAGGCAAGACAAAGATCTTCAACTACGGTACAGACGAATATGCCAATGATGCCACCAACGCTCAAGGCTGGTACTACCTCAAATGGTATGGACTCTATGGCAAGTTTGCTGAGTACTCTAACACCCTTGCTGCCATGGCCAAAGAAAGAGGCCTTCAACCAATGGCCTTCAACGATGGTTTCTACTATGAAGACAAGAATGATGTTGAGTTTGACAAGGATGTCATCATCTCTTACTGGTCTAAGGGATGGTGGGGTTACAACCTTGCATCTCCTCAGTACCTGGCAAGCAAAGGCTACAAATTCCTTAACACCAACGGAGACTGGTACTACATTCTCGGCCAAAAACCTGAAGATGGTGGCGGTTTCCTCAAAAAAGCAATTGAAAACACTAAAAAAACACCATTTAACCAGCTTGCATCTACCAAATATCCTGAGGTAGACCTTCCAACAGTTGGAAGCATGCTTGCCATCTGGGCAGATAGACCAAGCGCTGAGTACAAGGAAGAAGAAATCTTTGAACTCATGACTGCCTTTGCAGACAATAACAAAGACTACTTCCGCGCTAACTACAATGCCCTCCGTGATGAACTTGCTCAAATTCCTGCAAACTTGGACGGATACAGCAAGGAAAGCTTGGAGGCCCTAAATGCAGCTAAAGAAGCTCTCAACTACAACCTCAACCGGAACAAACAAGCCGAGTTAGACGCTCTCGTAGCCAAGCTCAAAGCAGCCCGCCTAGACCTCAAACCAGCAGCAACCCACTCAGGAAGCCTCGATGAAAACGAACTAGCTGCCAATGTTGAAACCAAACCGGAACTCATCACAAGAGCAGAAAAGATTCCATTTGAGGTCATCAAGCAGGAAAATCCGAATCTCCCAGCTGGTCAGAAAAAGATCATCACACCAGGTGTAGAGGGCGAACGCACTCATTACATCTCTGTTCTTACTGAAAATAGGAAACAAACAGAAACAGTTCTAGATAGCCAAGTGACCAAAGAACCTGTGACCCAAGTGGTTGAAATCGGTGCCCCTATTACTCACAAAGGGGATGAACACGGTCTTGCCCCAGCCGCAGAGACCAAACCTAGACTGGACATCCAAGAGGAAGAGATTCCGTTCACTACCGTGACACGTGAAAATCCACTCTTGCTCAAAGGGAAGACTCAAGTCCTTACCAAAGGTGTTAACGGTTGTCGCAGTCATTACTACTCTGTAAGCACTACTGCTGATGGCAAAGAAGTGAAGACTCTTGTCGATAGCCTTGTAACGCAAGAAGCAGTGACACAAGTTATTGAAGTCGGAACCCTTGTTACCCATGTAGGGGATGAACACGGTCTTGCCCCAGCCGCAGAGGCAAAACCTAGACTGGACATCCAAGAGGAAGAGATTCCATTCACTACTGTAACACGTGAAAATCCGCAATTGCCAAAAGGACAAAGTCAAGTCGTCGTTACTGGTGTAAATGGTCGTCGTACGATTTTCTACTCTGTAAGCACTACTGCTGATGGCAAGGAAGAAAGAACCCTTGTCAATAGTGCGGTATTGCAGGAAGCGGTCGCTCAGGTTGTCGAAGTCGGAACTGCTGTTGAGAAAGCTGAGCAAGCTGAACCAACTACTAGCAAAGCAGATGAAAAACAACTCCCTGCAACAGGAAGTCAAGACTCTGCAGGCTTGGTCGCAGTAGGACTCATGGCCACACTAGCAGCCTACGGACTCACTAAGAGAAAAGAAGATTAAACCCCTTCGATAAGCATACAAAAAAGCGAGATTGAATCTCGCTTTTTATTGTTAGGATTAATCACCGAGTCCGATACGTTCAAAGATATCATCCACACGTTTAGTGTAGTATGCAGGGTTGAAGATTTCGTCGATTTCTTCTTGAGTGAGGCGTGAAGTTACTTCTGGATCTGCTTCAAGAAGTGGTTTAAAGTCTACTTGGTTGTCCCAAGAGTAGGCCGTTTTTGGTTGTACCAAGTCATAGGCTTGCTCACGCGTCATTCCCTTCTCGATCAAGGTCAACATAGCACGTTGGCTAAAGATAAGACCGAAAGTTGAGTTCATGTTGCGGATCATATTTTCTGGGAAGACCGTCAAGTTCTTGACGATATTTCCAAAACGGTTGAGCATGTAGTCAATCAAAATAGTCGTATCTGGTGTGATGATACGCTCAGCTGATGAGTGAGAAATATCACGTTCATGCCAAAGAGCGACGTTCTCATAGGCTGTCACCATATGACCACGGATAACACGCGCCAGACCAGTCATGTTTTCAGAACCGATAGGGTTGCGTTTGTGAGGCATAGCAGATGAACCTTTTTGACCTTTGGCAAAGAACTCTTCTACTTCGCGTTGTTCCGATTTTTGCAAACCACGAATCTCAGTCGCCATACGCTCGATTGAAGTCGCGATGCTAGCAAGAACTGCAAAGTACTCAGCGTGAAGGTCACGAGGAAGCACCTGTGTAGAGATTTCTTGAGCACGGATGCCCAGTTTGTCGCAGACGTATTGCTCTACAAATGGAGGGATATTGGCAAAGTTCCCAACCGCACCAGAAATCTTACCAGCTTCCACACCAGCAGCCGCATGCTCGAAACGCTCGATGTTCCGCTTCATTTCGCTGTACCAAGTCGCCAATTTAAGACCAAAAGTTGTCGGCTCAGCGTGCACACCGTGGGTACGACCCATCATGATGGTGAACTTGTGCTCCTTAGCCTTATCAGCGATGATGTTGGTGAAGTTTTCAAGGTCACGACGGATGATGTCGTTGGCCTGCTTATAAAGGTAACCATAAGCAGTATCCACCACGTCAGTAGAAGTCAAACCATAGTGGACCCACTTGCGCTCTTCACCAAGCGTCTCAGAAACCGCACGCGTGAAAGCCACCACATCGTGGCGCGTCTCCTGCTCAATCTCCAAAATACGGTCAATGTCAAAGTCCGCCTTTTCGCGAATCAAAGCCACATCTTCCTTAGGGATTTCCCCCAATTCAGCCCATGCCTCGTCAGCCAAGATTTCCACCTCAAGCCAAGCACGGTATTTATTTTCTTCACTCCAAATGTTCGCCATTTCTGGGCGACTATATCTTTCAATCATGTAATTTTATTTTCCTTTCTTTTAATGTTTCACTTAAGTGGTGGGTCGGACACCTGCAACTTTCTTCGAGATCTCATGACTAAATCTTGAACCTAAAGTCGCAAGATAACTTTCTAAATGTTGAATGATTAGGTAATATAGTTAGTTTCAAAAATATAATTGTTATTCACTATTATATTTATTACAAAACACCAGCCAATACAAAACCATATCTATTTAGTATCACTAAATTTTCTTAAAATTTCAGAATCATTATTTTCTTTATTGATATCATCACTATAACAGAAACTGATACTAGTGTCATTTTCAAAATATCTAAACAAATCTGGTCGCAACAATTTGGTTTTATCTGAATTAAACTCACTTCGTTGTCCCCCATTTGAATTTCTTTTTACGCCATAACAATAAATTTTATTTGGATTCTCTGCATCACTCCGACTTAGAGAATTTACTAAGGCGGCTTGTTCAGCAGCTGTTCTTTGTTCAGGAACCTTTTTGGGTATTGACTCACCTAATTGATTTGTGAATTGCTTTAGTATATTACCTAAATTATCACCGTACTCAATTCCAAAAAATTCTCTTAAAGTTCTAGCTTCTACAATCAATCTTTGGCTGTTTGCCTCGACTTGTAACTCATGGTATAAGTTATCAGCTTCTATAAAATGTAGCTTCACTAATGCGTACTCTTCAATCCTTTGCTCCCTACCAACAAATCGTTTTACAAGGACGATATACTCCACTCTTTTATAGACAAAGATAAAACTACAGATAGTCCATTTCTTTGCTACCATATCATTTTTTAAGTATTTGAGATTTTCTAACATGATGAGATTATTCTCCTATCTTTCAATTCAATTTAAAACGTAGCCTTTTCCCCAAATTTAATTCTATGTATGACAGTAAATCTATTTATTTTTTCTGCCGTCAATAAATGTAACTACTGAAACAACTGTGGCAATCACTGTCATAATTTTTCCTGCATGGTTCTTTACAAATTTAACAGGCTTATTCATGCTTTTTCCAATCTTGTGTATTTGCTTTCTATCCATCTTTTACTCCCTTTAATAATTCCTGACCTGAAAATTCAATTGTAATAATATCATCATCTGACAATTCAGTTGCTCCAATTTTTCCAATAAAATCATTCAGCTCGATACACCATTTTAACCGCCCTTGCTCCTCTGCACTTATTTCCTGTAATTCTACCAGTTTTGATATATACTCATGGTTATTTTCAATCAAATTCTTAACAGGCGTATAAACAGTGTCAATCAAGCCATTGTTACCTGTCACTGTATATATTTTAGCCAGTAAATCACTTGCCTTTACAATATATGAAAATTGGTCATTTAATTCTGCAAAGCTATTTGAAACATCCTCATTAAATTTATCATCAATAGTTGATTTTAGAAATAAAAATAAATTAGTTTTTGGTATGGATAAATTTTTAGCCACAACTTCTTCAAATTCTTTTATAATAGATGCTCGTCCTTCATTTAATTGATTAATTGCATTCAATAACAGATACTCTTTTTGAGGATTTTCATCACTCATTAATAATGCTTGCTCTATTGTACTTTCTGCCCCCAATATTTTGGACCGCCTATCATCTTTTTGACCTTGTTTAATATCTAAAGAAATCTGTTTTACTTCTGACAGCAATAACTCCAGTTCACTTACTTTTTGAGCTTCAACCAACCGATTTACATTTGACACAACATTTTGTAAAGCTTCTGGATTGTCTAATACAATTTTTTCAAGTCTAGCCATTGAAACAATATTATTATTAGTCCCTTTTGATACAAAATTTGGCAATAAAGACTTCATATCTACCGTTTTTTGAAAATCAATATCTCCCCTATTGAATTTATCTAGCTGTTCTTGAGTAAATTTAACAACATATATTTCTTTAGGATCAATATTCTGTTTTACTTCATTATAGGAGTTAACGATGGTAGTAAAGTAATTTCCAACTTTTTCAAACATCTTACTTTTATTTTGAAAAAGTCTAATATCAAGTTGACTACTATTTTTCTCTTCTTCAATGAGTTTATCGTTCTTTAAAGCTAACTCTCCCATTTTGTATCTCCTACTTTAAAATTCCTCAAACTCTTCTTTCCCAATCCACACAAATGGACAATGATCTAGCGTATTCAAATCCGTATCCAGTGGCAAATCATAAATCGCAAAATAGTTTTCTGGGTACTGAGCTACTAACTCTTCATACTTGTCTTTCACCTTTTCGTGATTGCCACTAGCACACCGGACTTCAACGACTGCTCCACAGTCTTATCTTATTCAATAAAACCATTGTACAACCCAGAATACTCTAGACAGAAATCCCCTTCATATTGGCTTCCAGAATAGGCATCTCAACACCCAACTCCAGACCAGTCTGATAAACACTTTGACAACAATAAAAGATATCTTGTTTGTCATTATGCAAGGTCATGATTTTTCGGGTCAGCTCATTTTTCGCAAACATAGTTTTCATGGCCTTCCCTGCAATCCAAGCGGGAATTTTATAAGGCAAGAGTTCTGCTTTGTAAAGTTTCAAATTCACACCACGCGCTTCTACGACTTTCAAAGCCTCTCGAATGGCCTTGATGGCTAATGATAATTTCGAAGAACTGTTCATCAAGTTCAAAGCCAATTTTTCTGGATTTTCTAGATTTCCCGAGCGTGCAGCTGTCGAAGTGACACCCGCATTAATCGCCATGTGAATCCAAATCCACTCGACCATATCATGGGGAACCTCCCACTTCAAATCTGCTGAAGTCAGCAAATCCGTCAAGTCAGCATAATTGGGGATGTGTGCTTTTTTCTCCCCTTCTAACATTAAATGGTCGAACAAGACGCCATCTAAATGATCCTTATTCATATGACCACCAGCTGTAGGAAATGCGAGAATATAGTCATACTCCCCTGCCCATTTCTCTACTTCCTCTCGCGTATTCCAGAAATTACAGAAGAAAACAAGAGTTCCTTTAATCTGATTTTCTCGCAGGGTTTCCACGGCTTCTTTTACAAAACCATGACGCACACTGATAAAAATAAAATCATATTCCGCATGAGCTTCCGCCACATGAACCGCATAGGTATCCTGTTTATTTTCACCTTTGGAAACATAACGGCCATCTAGCAAATCAACTGTCAAGACGTTTGGTGCTGTACTTTTCTTACTTTCTCTCAGCACGTGATCTACCTGATGACCTGCTTTTTGAAAAGCATAGGCATAAATGGTCCCGATAACCCCAAGACCTAAACACCTAAAAATCAATCCCTTCTCCAAACTCAACCACGCTATCCGGCGCATTACTAAACAATGTCACGTGTCCCATTTTGCGGTTGTGCTTCGCTTCTATTTTACCATACATATGAAGGTGGGCGCTTGGATTTTCTGTGACATATTTTTCAGCGGCCTTGACGTGCTGGCCGAGGACATTGAGCATAACAGCTGGCGCATGCAGTTTGATAGCTGGCAATGGTGCTCCGAGAACACCCAAGATATGGGTGTCAAACTGCGAGAAGTCGCAGGCTTCGATAGAGTAGTGGCCCGAGTTGTGTGGCCGTGGGGCGATCTCATTGACAATGATGTCATCAGATGTCGCAAACATTTCCACGCAAAGAGTTCCAGACAAATTGAGTTGCTCAGCGATTCTCACTGCCATTGCTTTGGCTTTGGCTGCTAGACTATCCGAAATGCGAGCTGGCACAATGGTCTTAGACAGGATATTGTTGCGGTGGATATTTTCCTGAACTGGGAAAACCGTCACATCCTTGCCATTTCCTGACACGATGACAGAAATTTCAAGGTCAAAGTTGACGAATTCTTCCAATACACAGTCTGCTGAGTCAGCTAGTGCACGGGCTTCTTCCAAGTCTACTTCTGAACGAATGACTTTTTGTCCATGCCCATCGTAACCACCAGTCGCCGTCTTGAGGACATAATTTTTAGAAAGGTCAATATCTGCCAAATCTTGACTTGAAGTCACAACCTTGTAGGGTGCCACAGTGACTTGAGCCTTATTTGAAAGAAAGTCCTTTTCAAAAATGCGATTTTGGGAGATGCGAAGCAGGTCTGTTCCTTGAGGAAGCTGACCATCCTTGATAACAGCATCCAAACCGTTGGCATCGACATTTTCAAACTCATAGGTCAGGACATCGCAACGCTCAGCCAACTGACGGAGAGCATCCACATCGTTATAAGGAGCCACGATGATTTCTGCCACACGAGAGGCTGGACAATCCGCCGCAGGATCCAGCGCGATAACCTTGTGCCCCATGTAGATAGCAGAAATGGCCATCATCTGACCAAGCTGACCGCCACCGATAATTCCGATTGTTTTAGATGAGCTCATTTGTAGACTCCTCTGCGATTTTTCCTTGCTCTTCTGCGAAATCTGCCAATGCTGTCGCGATAGCCTGATCCTCTACTGACAGGAGACGGAGGGCAAAGAGGGCAGCGTTAGTCGCTCCTGCTTCACCGATAGCCATAGTCGCAACAGGCACACCACCTGGCATCTGAACGATAGAGTAGAGCGAGTCTACACCACTAAGAGCACGAGACTTGACGGGAACCCCGATAACCGGAAGGGTGGTTTTAGCAGCAACCATCCCTGGCAAGTGAGCTGCGCCACCAGCACCTGCGATAATAACCTTGATACCACGGCTACGAGCTTCCTCCGCATGTCTGAACATGAGATCAGGTGTACGGTGGGCAGAGACAACCTTCTTTTCGTAGGCTACACCGAAACGGTCTAAGATTTCGGCAGTTTTTTGCATGGTTGCCCAGTCGGATTTTGAGCCCATGATGATGGAAATAATTGGTTTCATATTTTCTCCTCTGAATAAACTAATTCTTTTGCTCAATATTTTTTACAGTAGCTGATTCAACACTATAATGTTGAACAGTCTGATTAACCAGATTTTCAACGCTCTTAGGTTTTATCAATAAACGAAGTATAATTGTCACAAGAGGTATAATGCTCGGCAAATCCTTCCATACAGGTGTCAACACTTCTTCACTATCACATCTTAAAAGCCAGTACTTTATTGTCTGCAATATTTTTCTTCTACTTTTCGTCTTCTCAGCTGTTCCAATAATCAAAGCCATCAGACTATGCGTCTCAACGCCTGCTTGACCAAGAATGACCTCAGATTTAGCGTAGCTATGACTGGCTAGTTCTATCATGATTTTTGGAAAATTAACTCCTGCTTTATAAGCGTTAGCAGGCTCTACCATTCTAGGGTTACACTCTATATAGTAAAATTGATCTCCCCTACGTATAAAATCTAGGGTTAGGCAACCATGCCATTGTATATATTGTCCTAATTTTTCAACATGCTCTCTCGTTCTTTTAGATTCTATGCTTAATCTTGCCGCAGCCGAACCACCCGCGCCAGAACCTACTTTTACGCTAGAATGCACTGCGAGTAATTCTCCATGATCAAACACTGCTTGAACCTGACCATAGTCTCCAACTATGTCTTGCTGAACCATCCATTCCTCATCACTCGCTGTTAATTTGCTCGTCACTTCAGCCAAATCTTTCTTACTTGAAATCTTATAAACCGAGCGACCGGCAGTACCATAATCTGCTTTCAGCCAATAAGGATAGTCTAACAGTATAGAGTCTGCATCTTTCACGTACTCCCACTTAGGTGTGGGAAGTCCTAATAAATCCGCAGTTTCAGCAAAAGCAATCTTTCCAGCCAACATTTTAAACTGCTCTTTATCAGCAAGGGCGATTGGTAGCGATTGAGGCAAAAATTGTTTCCCATTTGCCAATAACCAGCCTTCTTCATGTGTTGGCAAAATGGCCTTGTAATTGGTTTTATGAAGCAACTGACTAACCTGTCTCAGATAATCTACAGGAAAACGATTCACATCAACTATCGGAACTCTATGGGTTAGACGACTGAAGTATGCAATGGAAAATCTTCTAGGAGATAACACATCAATTTTATAGCTTTCTTTCAACAAAACTGTCAAAGTTTCTCGTGAGGTCAAGCTTGAACCTTCTAAAAATAGCAATCTATTTTTCATTTTTCAAACACCTGAAGTCTATTTTTAAGTCTCACGGCTAAAAGTTTCATAGATTTGATTTACAAAGCCTTACCACCAATATCATGCCTATAAAAAAGACCTGTTGTGTCTTGTTTTTTTAGTTGGTCGTAGATTTTTTCCTGCGCAGCTGAGACAGTATCTGCTGTGGTGACCAGCATGTATACTCGACCGCCATTTGACAGCAGTGCTCTGCTATTTTCCGCAAACTTAGCCCCAGCATAGTAAGTGATGATGTCGCCCTCGGTCTTGGCTGGCAACTTGACACCTTTTTCATAGTCTAACGGGTAGCCCTTGGATGCGACAACCACACCAAGAGTCACACCCTTGTCCGTCCACGTGATGGCTGGTTCTTTACCTTCCAAAATATCTGTGATATTTTGCGCAAAATCAGATGTCAAACGAGGCAAGATAATCTGAGTTTCGGGATCTCCAAAACGAGCATTGAACTCGATAACCTTAGGTCCATCAACTGTCAAGATAAGACCCGCGTAAAGGACACCAAGATACGGACGACCTTCTTTGATCATCCCTTCAAGGACTGGCTTGACAATGGTGTCAACAGCTGTGTCAACCACGCTCTGTGGCAAGTGAGGAACTGGCGCATAGGCACCCATCCCACCAGTGTTAGGGCCCTTGTCGCCGTCGTAAGCACGTTTGTGATCCTGAGCCGTCGGCATGATGTAGAACTTGTCCCCATTGACAAAGGCAAAGAGAGAGAACTCTTCTCCGTCAAGGAATTCCTCGATAACCACACGCGCACCTGAATCTCCGAATTTATTGTCCAAAAGCATCTCATGAGCGGCTTCGACCGCTTGCTCAACCGTTTCAGCTACGACAACACCTTTCCCAAGTGCTAAACCATCTGCCTTGACAACGATAGGAGCGCCTTTCTCCTCGATATAAGCCTTGGCCTCCTCAAAATCTGAAAATGTGCCATAGGCTGCTGTCGGAACGTCATATTTGACCATGATTTCCTTAGCAAAATCCTTGGACCACTCCAGCTCCGCTGCCAATCTTGTTGGACCAAAGGCTTTGAGACCAGCTTGGTTAAAATCATCCACAATTCCAGCAGCAAGGGCATCATCTGGCCCGATGAAGGTCCAAGCAATATCGTTGGCCTTTGCAAACTCAATTAACTTAGAATGTTCGGGAATAGAGATATTTACCAATTCCAGACCATCCAGAGTCATTCCATCATTTCCAGGGGCTACAAAAACTTGCTCAACGTCTTTAGACTCCAACAACTTTTTGGCAATCGCATGTTCACGACCACCCGAACCGACAACTAACAGCTTCATCTCTCAACCTCTTTTGCGAATTATTTACTAACATTATACCACAAACGTTCGTTTTAATCTTGTTTCACTTAGCACTTTAAGCCAAAAAAAGGAAAGAAACTGTTTTCTTCCCTTTTATATTTTTAATGTCTAAAATGTCTTACTCCTGTGAAGACCATAGTCAAGCCGTATTTGTCCGCCGATTCGATGGATTCTTGGCTACTCATTAACCAGTTATATCAGAAAGGTTAAAAAGTAGCTCTCATTTAATCATTTTTCATTTCGCATATTTTTCTAGATGTGTTTGGATTTTTGGCATGATGAGATGCATTATTTTAAGATTCGTAAAAGCTATTATCATGGCTAATAAAAGATAGACAAAGACTGATAACAAAGGAACGTCAGAAGACCAATAGTGGGAAATAATCATTAGAACCATTGGCAATTCTAGGGTTACTGTGACGACTCCAGGAACATAACCCCTAAATTGCATGCACATGATATAATGGATTATGAAATGAGATGTATAAGCTATTACAAAAGATAAATAGAGTAAAGTGTTGTGAGTTATTTGGCAGAATCCAGAAATAAACATCAGGATGATAAATTCCTCCAACACACCTACTGCAAAAGCGGAGCCTTGCGTAACGGAACCAAAGAACGGTTTCTTAAAAGTTTCTAATTTTTGATGATGCCGTGTTTTCCACAAGGGCATAAAAATCATTTCTTCAAAATCGTGTAAAATAAATAAAATAGGTAGCATCCAAACATTAAAAAGAATACTCATATCTTTACCTCCTTAATAACAACTAACGATTGTACAATGTTAAAAATAAATGATAATCATATATCACGCGCAACACTTTTAGTATAAAGATAAACTGTTACAAAAACAAGAGGTTAAGAGAAATTGGCACAGTTTGACCAAAAGTGTGACAGGAAAGGAAAAATATCATGGAATATCAAATGCGGCAATGGCTGGAAGAAGCCTTGTTCGATTTATTAGCAACTAAGAAGTCTCTCCAAAATATCAGCATTGCTGAACTCAGCGAGCATGCTCAAATTGCTAGACGAACGTTTTATCGTTATTACCATTCAAAAGAGGAAGTTCTTACGAACTATTTAGACCGCTTAATTCAAGACTATATTATCGAACTTCAAACAGCAAAACTGACTAATTTTGAAGATTTGGTGAACCTTTTCTTTCAGTATTGGAGCCAGTACACTGAGCCATTAAAAATTTTGCAAGGCGCAAACCTGCTAGTGCTTATCTTGCAAAGGTCTTATGATAAGCTTCCTGCTACTTATACTACTGTCATGGCACCTTGGCATATCACAAACAGTAATCAAAAGCAAATCACCTATGATAGTAGATTCATTATTGGAGGTCTCTACAATATTTTTGATGAATGGTTAAAAGGAGATTATAAAGCCATGCCTGTTAACGAGCTAGTCACAACAACCTTAAACACCATAAAACGTATGAAAAATAGTTAAGTGAGAAACTGAGTTTTTCGAGATTAGTCATGAACAGCTCTAACAAATCATTTTAATAATTTCTAACACTAAAATGCTTATTGTTTTAGACATACAAAAAGAGAAGAACACTTACGTCTTCTCTCATTGCTAGCGATAAATCATTCATCATAGTTGATAATGAGCTAATTTTTAAATACCCATCAATGTCTAAAATGTCTCACGCCTGTGAAGACCATAGTCAAGCCGTATTTGTCAGCAGCTTCGATAGACTCTTGGTCACGTACTGAGCCACCCGGCTGGATGATGGCTTTGATACCTGCTTTGGCGATTTCTTCCACGTTATCAGCGAATGGGAAGAAGGCGTCGGAAGCAAGAACAGCACCATCAAGGCGATCTTTGGCTTGTTCAATGGCGATGCGAACAGAAGCCACTCGGTTGGTTTGACCTGGCCCAACGCCAAGTGTCATGTGGTCGTTGGTCACGATGATTCCGTTTGATTTGACGTACTTGATAGCCTTCCAAGCGAATTCAAGAGCAGTCGCTTCTGTCTCAGTTGGTTGGCGTTTGGTCACCACTTGCCAGTCTGCTGGGCTTTCTTTGACCACGTCTTGATTTTGAACGAGGAGTCCACCGACAACACCTGTGTATTCTTCCTCTACCTCACTAGCATCTTGAGCATCAAATGGCAAGGCAAGGATGCGCAAGTTTTTCTTTTTATTGGTCAAAATGGCTAGCGCTTCATCCGTATAGCTCGGTGCGATGATGATCTCGAGGAAAACGCCGTGCATCTTCTCAGCTGTCGCAGCATTCACCTCACGGTTAAGGACGACAATTCCACCAAAGATAGACACTGGGTCAGACTCATAAGCATAATCCCAAGCAGTTTCGATATCGTCAGCTTGACCGATTCCACATGGGTTCATGTGTTTCAAAGCCACAACAGTCGGACGATCTTTGAAATCACGGATAATACGAATGGCCGCATCCGCGTCACGAATGTTATTGAAGGACAATTCCTTACCGTTGAGCTGTTTAGCGGATGCAATGGAGTATTCCGTAGGAAGAGCTTTTTGGTAGAAGTCTGCATCTTGTTGAGGGTTTTCACCGTAACGCATGGGTTGCTTGAGGTCATAGGTCAAAGTGAGTTTTTCAGGTTTGCTTTCACCCACTTGAGCTGTGAAATACTCTGCAATCAAGGCGTCATAAGCTGTTGTGTGGCGGAAAACCTTAGCCGCCAAACGTTGGCGAGTTTCATAACTTGTTTCACCGTTTGCTGACAATTCGTCCAAAACAACAGCATAATCAGCAGGGTCTACTACAACCGTCACGCTAGCATGGTTTTTCGCTGCTGAACGAAGCATGGATGGCCCGCCAATATCGATATTCTCCACTGCATCTGCATACGTCACATCTGGTTTGAGAATCGTTTCCTTGAATGGGTAAAGGTTTACCACCACAAGGTCAATCAATTCGATATTATTGTCCTTAGCCGCTTGAAGGTGGCTATCCAAGTCACGACGAGCGAGGAGACCACCGTGGATATTTGGGTGGAGAGTCTTCACACGACCGTCCATCATTTCTGGGAACCCAGTCACATCATCAATCGCAATGGTATCTACCCCAGCATTGTCAAGGACAACTTTGGTCCCACCTGTTGAGATAATCTCCCAGCTAAGTTTTTTGAGTTCTTGGGCAAATTCAACAATGCCCGCTTTGTCTGAGACGCTGATTAAGGCGCGTTTAGTCATGTTTTTTCCTTTCATTTACTTGTCCAACAATTCTCTAATAACTTCCGGATACAACTTGTACTCCGCTTCATGAATGCGAGCTTCAAAGTTTTCAATCGTATCACCAGCTAGACGTGGTACACGCACTTGTTTGATGACCTTGCCTGTATCCACACCAGAGTCCACCCAGTGAATAGTGACGCCGCTCTCAGCAACACCAGCATTCCAAGCGTCCTCAATCCCATGAGCTCCTGGAAATTCTGGCAGGTAGGCTGGATGAATGTTGATAATTCGACCTTCATAAGCTGCCAACAAGGTTGGCCCAACGATTTTCATGTAGCCGGCGAGGCAAACCAAGTCAATCTGGTGTTCTTCCAAGAGTTCGACAAGGGCTGCTTCATAGTCTGCCTTGTTCTCAAACTCCTTGAGTTCAAAAGCATAGGACAGAATGCCAAGCTTGTCTGCACGCTCGAGCACATAGGTGTCACGATGGTCTGAAAAGACAAACTCTACCGGAAATTCTTCGGCAATCACCTGAAAATTTGAGCCATTACCCGATGCAAAAACCGCTATTTTTTTCATTTGATGATGACACTTTCGTTTTCTTTCTTAACGATGCGACCAATTTCATAGACTGGTTCATCCAGCAATTCTTTGACACGACCTACATTTTCAGGGCTAACTGCCAACATGAGTCCAACACCCATATTGAAGATTTCAAACATTTCTTCATGCTTGATTTCACCGTATTTTTCAAGAGCCTTGAAAATCGGAAGCACTGGAACTTTGCTTTCCTCAATCTCAGCAGCTAGGTCAGTCGCAAACATACGAGGGACATTCTCGATAAATCCACCACCTGTGATGTGGGCAATTCCATTGACCAACTCTTCCTTGATGAGTGGTAAGACAGCTTTGACATAGATACGAGTCGGCTCAAGAAGGACTTCCTTGAGTTGCTTGCCTTCCAATTCTGGCAAAACTTCCTCACCTGTATAGTCGGCAAAGACACGACGCACGAGTGAGTAACCATTCGAGTGGATCCCACTTGAAGCAAGACCGAGAAGAACATCACCTTCAGCTACTTTTGAACCGTCTATGATTTGAGATTTTTCTGCCACACCGACTGCAAAACCAGCCAAGTCATAGTCATCTTCGCCATACATACCAGGCATTTCAGCCGTTTCCCCACCGATGAGGGCAGCACCAGCCTGCACACAACCTTCTGCCACACCAGCAACCACTTGTTCTAGTTTAGCTGGTTCATTCTTCCCTGTCGCGACGTAATCAAGGAAGTAAAGAGGCTCCGCACCTGCAGCGATGATGTCATTAACACACATGGCCACACAGTCCTGACCGATAGTATCGTGCTTATCGTATTTGATAGCCAGCATGAGCTTGGTTCCGACACCGTCAGTCCCTGAGATCAAGACCGGCTCTTTGACACCTGTTTTTGAAAGGTCAAACATGCCACCAAAGCCACCCAGAGCTCCCATAACACCTGCACGCTCCGTACGAGCCACGTGCTTTTTGATCCGTTCAACAACTTCATAACCCGCTTCAACATCCACACCAGACTGCGCATAAGCATTTTTATTTGTCATCTTTGTCTCCTCTTCCTTTCCTTTAATGGGGAATCTTTATCCGTCTATTTGTAAAAACTGGTCTTTTCTTCCAAACTTCTTTGATAGTCTTCCTCATAGTCGTAGAGAGGAGTTGGGTAGTCGCCGTCAAAGTAAGCGACACAAAGACCACCGTTTGGCGCATCTGTTTCAATCCCGATAGAATCAATCAAGCCATCAATCGAAAGATAGGTCAGACTATCCGCACCAATGATTTGGCGAGTTTCCTCGACCGTATGATTGGCCGCAATCAGCTCCTGACGCGTCTGGATATCAATCCCGTAAAAACATGGATAAGCTAGCGCAGGACTTCCAATAGCAACGTGAACCTCGGACGCACCTGCTTCTTTCAAAAGCTGAACGATACGGCGGGAGGTTGTCCCGCGGACAATGGAATCATCCACCATAACCACACGTTTTCCTTTGACAACACCTGAAACAGCAGACAGTTTCATCCGCACCCCTTGCTCCCGCAATTCTTGAGTCGGTTGAATAAAGGTACGTTGCGTGTATTGATTCTTGATAAGACCCATTTCATTTGGCAGACCAGATTCTTCTGCAAATCCCATAGCTGCGCTGAGTGAGGAATTTGGCACACCGACCACAATATCCGCTTCGTGCTTGAACTCACGCGCCAATTGAGCCCCCATACGTTTGCGAGCTGTATGGACGTTGACACCATGGATATTAGAGTCAGGACGGGCAAAGTAGATATACTCCATAGAGCAAATCGCCAACTGGGTATCATTCGTATAACTATCGTACTGAATCCCATTGCCATCCACGATTACAATCTCTCCTGGTTTTACATCGCGAATCCACTCGGCACCAATGACTTCAAAAGCACAAGTTTCAGAGGAAACAACAACTGCTCCATTGGCCATTTTCCCGATAGAAAGCGGACGGAAGCCATTAGGGTCAAGGGCCGCAACCAACTTGTCCTCAAATAGCAGGATATAAGCAAAGCCACCTTTGACGAGACTAAGTGCTTCCTTGATTTTACCCATCAAGTTCGGATTGTGACTCCGACGAATGAGGTGAGCCAAGATTTCCGAGTCCGAAGTTGAACTGAAAATAGCGCCACTTTGTTCCAATTCTTTCTTGAGCGATTCGGCATTGGTCAGATTTCCATTGTGAGCAAGTCCAAACTGCATATCATGAAAGCGAAAAAGGAAGGGCTGGATATTATCTACAGAAGCTTCGCCAGCCGTCGCATAACGAACATGCCCAATCGCGCTCGTACCAGTCAATTTATCCAAATTAGCTGGATTTTTGAAGACTTCTGATAAAAGCCCCATATCACGATGGCGCTTCAATTGCTCCTGATCATTGGAGAGGATTCCTGCCCCCTCCTGACCACGGTGCTGAAGACTATGGAGACCAAAATAGGTCAATTTTGCAGCATCTGGATGTCCCCAGATACCGAAAACACCACATTCTTCATTAAGAGATTTTACTTCGTATGTCATTTTTTATACCTATATTATATTTACATTATAGCCCACTTTTCTAAAAGAAAATTAGGAATTTCATCTGGCTCGACTCTCTTATAACTATCAACTCCAACATACTGGCCCAAAGTAGGTTTACCGAAAAGTTCTTGACTAAGTAACACAAGCTTCTCATTTCTTCTAATTTTTTCTTTAATTTTTGGGCTAAAGTAATAGTTTTCAGCATAAGCAAATATTAAATAATTAAGAAATTCAAGTTTCTTCAATCGATCGCTACTGTTAAACTGACTTTTTAGAGATCTATATTTCCAATCCCTTTTATGATAAAAAGCTAGCACCATCGTCTTTTCTTTTAATGGTAAAATAGCCAGATGCAACTTCTGAATACGATTATTTTTTGAATGGTTACTCGTATCATTCACTGGATATTCATACATATCTCTAATCAACGTTAATGAGCCTTGAAACGCTATCGGTGTCTTATAGGGGAGCACCTCATGAAAAATAATTTGATATGCTCCTTTAAGATTGTTTTCAATAGCAGTTTTATGGAGTAAAATTTCATTTTGAAAATCTTCAATATCATAATCAAAAGAATTATGAAGATCCTTTATTTTTTGAGATGTATTCTCTAATGTTTTACTAGAAATCTCAGGTATTCTTAAGTATAAAGCTTTATTGCTCATATTATCAGACATTAATTTTTCAAAATGATATTTTTCCTCCCTCCTTTTAACTAGTTCTAAAAGGAAATTTTTCAATGCCATTTGTGACAACATTTTATCGCTAGGATAAGACCTGAGATTCATTTCATTTTCATATTCCTGAAAATAAAATGAATCACATTTACGACAGATAATTTGTATCGTTCCCGAATTGTTCACTCCCTTATCATTATCTGACAGATCGCTCCCTATTAAATAACCAGCTTGAGTCAACATGCCAGAATCAGAAATATTTTTTAACGATAACTGTGGAATGGTGTGAGAGTTGCAAAAACTTGTAGTATCTTTATCACAAAGCAAACAATTTCTTGGCTTTAAGTCCTCCTTCATTACTTTCATCTTTCTAGACAATGATTTTTTCAATTGAATCTTTTTTTCAACATCAGGAATATCAATTAGTTTATTCAAATACTTCACAAACTTTCATTTTATTTCTCAAAACACACCATTCGTCCTAGTAATCTCTCGTCTTATTTCCCAGTAAAGTATTTAACCGCCGACGCGAACAGGTGCTGGTCTTTATTTCCTGGGATGTTTTGGAAAAGACCATCTTCATAACGTTCTGAATGGCCCATCTTACCAATGATTTGACCGTTCTTGCTGGTAATTCCTTCGATGGCATTAACAGAACCATTTGGATTGTACTTAGAGTCCATACTTGGTTTGCCATCAAAGTCAACGTATTGGCTGAAAATTTGTCCATTGTCACGGAGCTCCGCGAATTCCTCAGCCGTCACGACAAACTTTCCTTCACCGTGCGATACTGGGATGGCATGGATATCGCCCACTTGCACTCCAGCTAACCATGGTGAGTTGGTATTGGCAATCCGAGTTTCCACCATCTTGGCCACGTGTTGGTTGGCATCATTGTAGAAGAGGGTTGGACTAGTACCGCTGGCATCCTCGAAGTTCCCGTATGGAAGAAGACCTGATTTGACCAAGGCTTGGAATCCATTACAGATACCGATAATCAAGCCACCACGAGCGATAAAGCTATCAATGGCTGCACACACTTTTTCATTAAGAAGGATATTGACAATAAACTTAGCTGATCCATCCGGCTCATCCGCAGCTGAGAAGCCACCTGCAAAGAAGAGGATGTTAGCCTTGTTAATATTGTCAACCATGGTTTCAACTGACTTGACAATGACTTCTTCATTCAAGGTCACAAATGGCACCAAGTTAACCTCTGCACCTTCTTTTTCAAATGCTTTAGCTGAGTCATATTCTGAGTTGGTTCCTGGGAAGACTGGGATGTAAACCACAGGTTTTTCAATAGTTTCCTTGGCTTTGATGACTGCGTCAGAAGCGACAGCTGGAACTTCAGCCAATTCTTTGGCTTGTGCAAATTCAGTAGGGTAAACTTCTTCTAGTTTTCCTTGGAAAACACTGTCAAGTTTCTGTCCATCTAGCTTCACACCGTTGACAATCAGTGTAAAGTCTGCTTTTGTTTGTCCAATTTTCTCTACTCCAGTAATCTCTTCAGGAGATGTGAAGACAAATCCGCCTAATTGAGCTGTCAAAGAACTTTCAAATTCAGGCAAGGTCACCTCTGCACCGATATGGTTCCCAAAGGTAGCAAGAGCCAAGCTTTCAACGATACCACCATATTTAACAGCTGATGCAGATGTTACTTTGTGTTCAGCTTGGATGGCTTCAAATTGAGCAAAGTTAGACTTAATCAAGTCAAAATTAATCTCTGCAGAGAGGGCTTGACCTGGGATGTAATAGATATTTTCACCAGCAGTCTTGAACTCTGGAGAGAGCACCTTACGACTGTCTGCAGTTGTGACACCAAAAGCAACCAGGGTTGGTGGTACGGTTAATTCTTCAAAGGTCCCAGACATAGAGTCTTTACCTCCAATAGATGGCAAGCCAAGTTGGATTTGTGCTTCGATAGAACCTAGGAGAGCTGCTACTGGTTGACCAAAACGTTCTGCTTGTTTATCCATGCGTTCAAAATACTCTTGGTAAGAGAAGCGAGCCTTGGACCAGTTTGCACCAGCAGCCACCAAACGAGCAGTCGCTTCGATAACCGCATAAGCAGCACCGTGGTATGGAGACCATTCTGCCACATAAGGGTTAAAGCCTTGGGCCATGACTGACGCAGTATGAGTTACACCGTGCTGAACTGGCAATTTCTGCACAGATGCCTCAGTTGGTGTGAGTTGGTAGCGACCACCAAGTGGGTGATTGACCGTTGAACGACCGACCGAACAGTCAAAGATGGTTTGCAATCCTTTTTGACTCGCATGGTTGAGATCAGACAGAACCGCAAGGGTATCAGCTTCAAGTGTGTCAGCAGATGTTTGACGTTCTTCTGGAAGCTTGACATCCTTGTCTACCACCTTGGCATCAACGACTACGCGCACACCGTTTGTATCAAGGAAACGACGTTCCAAGTCAACAATGGTTTCACCATTCCAATGCATGACAAGATTTGGTTTTTCAGTCACTGTTGCCACAACAACAGCGTCAATATTTTCTTTATTACATTCTGCAACGAAGGCATCTACGTCCTCAGGACGCACCACAACTGCCATCCGTTCTTGTGATTCAGAGATGGCAATTTCTGTACCATTCAAGCCTTGGTATTTAAGAGGAACCTTGTTGAGGTCGATTTCAAGACCATCTGCCAATTCACCGATAGCCACACAGACACCACCTGCTCCAAAGTCATTGGATTTCTTTATGAGACGAGTGACATCTCCATTACGGAAAAGACGTTGAATCTTGCGCTCTTCGATGGCATTCCCTTTTTGAACCTCAGCACCAGCAGTCTCTACAGACTCAACTGTTTGAACCTTAGAAGACCCTGTCGCACCACCGACACCGTCACGTCCAGTCTTACCACCGAGCAAGATAATCACGTCACCAGCTTCCGGTTTTTCACGGACTACATTGCCCTTAGGAGCAGCACCAACAACGGCACCAAGCTCCATGCGTTTAGCTACAAAGCCTGGGTGGAAGTATTCACGAACGTAAGTTGTTGCCAGACCAATTTGGTTACCATATGAAGAATAACCGTGAGCCGCTGTCTTCGAAATGACTTGTTGTGGCAATTTCCCAGCGCGAGTTTCCGAAATCGGAGCTGTAATATCACCAGCGCCTGAGATACGCATAGCTTGGTAAACGTATGAACGCCCTGACAATGGGTCACGAATAGCCCCACCGATACAAGTAGCCGCCCCACCAAATGGCTCAATTTCCGTTGGGTGATTGTGGGTTTCGTTCTTGAACATGAGGAGCCAAGGTTCCTTGACACCATCAACGTCCACTTCGATTTCAACCGAGCATGCATTGATTTCGTCTGACACTTCCATGTCGTCCAAACGCCCATTAGCACGCTCATAACGACCGAAAATAGTCGCCATATCCATCAAGGTTTGTGGCTTTTCAGACCGACCTAGTTCCTCACGCATGGCAATATACTTGTCATAAGTCGCTTGCAATTGCTTTTGGAATTTAGAAGCTGAGAAATCAATCTGTTTCAACTCGGTCTCAAAAGTCGTGTGACGGCAGTGATCAGACCAATAAGTGTCCAAGACCTTGAGCTCTGTTTCCGTCGGCACGCGCCCGATTGACTTGAAATAATCTTGAATAAAGAGCAAATCATCTACTTCCATTGCCATCCCTTGCTCGGCCTTGTAGCGAGCAAAGTCTTCTGCCGTATAACTTTCAAAGAAAGTCAATTTAGGAATGGTCTTGTCCGACTCTGAAAATTCCTGCTTGGCAATCCCTGTCGTGATGTCCTTGAAACGAGAATCAACTGGGTTGAGCAGGTAGTTCTTGACCGATTCCAACTCAGTCGCATCAATATCCTTATTGACCAAGTAAAGCTGGGCTGTGTTGACTGTTACATCACTTGAACTTCCCAGTAAAAGCAAGGCTTCCTGTGAAGAAGCTGCACGCTGGTCAAATTGCCCTGGCAAACTTTCAATGGCAAAGAAAGCATAGTTGGCAAGATCTGCTTGTACGGCTGATTCATCCAAGATATGGTCTGTTACCTGCTCAGAGAAGATGTGTTTTTCCGCAGGTGCAAACAAGTCCTCTGCCAAATCAAAGACATCATAAACCTGCACAATGCGAATACTTTTCAAAGTTGACAATCCCAAGTTGTGCTGGAGCTCCCTTACCAAACTCTCTGACTTGACCTGAAAATCAGCCTTTTTCTCAACAAAAATACGTTTATCCATCAATTCTTATTCCTTTATTTCAGCTCTTGCAATGTTCCCAAACGACCTTGAAGATGTTATTTTAAACCTTGCAACTTTTCCCAGACAATCTCGTAAACGTCTGTTAATTCTCCGAGACCTCTACGGAAAACATCCTTGTCCATGTGGTTGCCATCCGCATCCCACAAACGACAGTTATCTGGTGAAAACTCGTCTGCCAAGATAATCTTACCATCCTTGTCAAAACCAAACTCTAGCTTAAAGTCAATCAATTTAAGGCCAATCTCAGCAAACCAAGCCTTCAAGAACTCATTGATACGACGGGTTTCTTCCTTCAAGTAGGCAATCTGCTGGTCATCCGCAATTTTAAGGAATTTCACATGCTCGTCATTGATAAAGGGATCATCCAAATCATCATTTTTATAGTAAAATTCGACAATCGGAGTCTCAAATGCGATACCTTCTTCTACGCCAAAACGTTTTGAAAAGGAACCAGCCGTGTAGTTGCGGAGCACAACTTCCAAAGGAATAATCTCAACCTTTTTATTGAGTTGTTCCGTGTCCGAAAGTTTCTCCACAAAGTGAGTCGCTACACCAGCCGCATTTAATTTCTCAAAAATAAAAGATGAAATCTGATTATTTAACACTCCCTTGCCCGCAATCTGCTCCTTCTTGACACCGTTTAAGGCAGTTGCCTGGTCCTTGTAAGTTGAAATAATGAGATTTTCATCCTCAGTTGTATAGATATCCTTGGTTTTTCCCGAATAGATCAGTTGTTTTGACATTTTAAAGTTCGCCTTTCGTTTTACTTAAGCACATTCTACCACAAAAGTATGAAAAATTCAAGATTTTTACGAATAAATAACGTTTTCCTATTTTAAGCATAAAGAAAAACTGCAAGATGAACTCTTCTCACAGTTTTAAAAGCATTTATCCTCTGAAAAACACGAATATTACCCTTTATTCAAAAATTGATCCCAAAAATAACGGAGATAGCTTTTCTTTCCTGTAATCATCTGCAGGCGGCCTTCTAAACCATAGCGAAGTGTTGCAGTCTGCTCAGAAGTCAGATAGGTTTCCGCCTCAATTTTAAAGAAATTTCCTTTTTCAGTCTTTGTAGCTGTCGCATCAATACTTGTAATCGTGGAATCCAGGAAAATTTGATTCTTGGCATCATTAGTCGTAGTATAACGGACAGAGTCCCCAATTTTGACTCTAGCAACATCTTTTGAACTGAGATAGGCTGTGAGTTTGGTTTTCCCTTCTTTTTCCAAGGATGGGTAGAGTTGAGCTAGCAGGGTTCCTTCTGCAGCCATCGTAGATTCACTAGTCTCAGGATTGAGGTGAAGCACCCCATCCTCACTTGCTGTAATCTTCCCCTTATCGAGGAGACCTCCCTGTACCTTCTTACCAGATTCCACCTCCAAAATTTTCTGATCTAGAAGAGTTAATTCCTGGCCAACTTTGACTAAGTGCTGAGACTTGAGCGATTCCAGTTGACTATCCAGTCCCGTTGCGTGAGCCTGTTGAGCTCCAGAACCTGCATATTGCACACGATACGTAGCTAGACTAGACTCTAGCTGAGAAAGCTGCGCTTCAACCTGCGCAACAGCCTGAACTTTAGCTTGGGGATTTTCCTCACCCTGAGACTTATAGGACTGGTAGAGAGAATAGGCTAGATTCTGACTATCCAGTTGATTTCCTTTTTCAATCGCTGACTTAGCCATTTTGTAGTCTCGGATTTTAGCCTCTGTTTGACTAATGAGATTCCCGATTTCATCTTGGGTTTGACTAGCTGCTGCATTCTGGGACGCGATGGTCTCATTTTGCTGAGAAACATTGCTCCTGATACCATTCGCTTGGCTGAGATAATCTCGAAACATCTCCTGGTAACCAAACTTATCCGCCTCTGGAAATTGATCACTCCCCTCTTTCAAACTGGATTGCAAATATCCCAACTGCTTTTTTTGATCCTTTAGCATCTCCAATTGACTGGCATATGCCTCAACCTGGACAGCCTCTGCCCCTTGCTGGTACTGAACGAGCAGATCTCCTTGCTTGACCAACTTGTTTTCTTCCAGATAGTTGCCCACAATGCGTTGATTGCTAGTCGACTGGATATTGGCAATGATCCGACTAGGTTCGACAGTTGCTCTGGTAGATAAACTAATCTCCTTCTCTGCAAAAACTGCAAAGACAAGTAAAAACACGAACAGAAGGGACATGGGTACAATCACCCGACTGGAAAAATTATGGTAACGACGATTATAAAACTCCGCACTTTCTAAAAATTCTGGTTTCATCCTCTCCTCTTTCTAGCTATTCACCAAATGGGCGTAAAAGCCACCTCGAGCAAGCAAGTCTGCATGGGTACCTTCTTCGACAATCTTGCCCTGATCCAAGACAACAACCTTCTCTGTCCGCTCTGCAATGGTCAAACGGTGAGCAATGAAAATCAAGGTCTTGTCCAAAGCCATGAGATTATCAACAATCCGCTTCTCTGTCAAAATATCCAAACTGCTGGTCGCCTCGTCCAAGATCAAGACAGGCGCATCTGTTAAGAGAGCACGCGCCAGAGCGATTCGTTGCCGTTGCCCACCTGAAATTCCAGCCCCATCCGAAGTTAATTCTGTCTGGTAATTCAGGGGCATGCGCTCAATATCCTCCCGAATCTCTGCCAACTCAACCGCCCGTAAGATATCTTCTTGAGTCGTCCCCTCCTTGGCTCCAAGGAGAAGATTTTCCAAAATCGTTCCGTTAAAGACATAGGGCTGTTGAGGCAGATAGTTGATGTACTGGCGCAGGGCCTTTTTATCAATCTGATTGAGATTGAAACCACCCAGACTAATCTCCCCTTGACTTGGGTCGTAAAAATTAACCATCATCTTGGCCAAAGTTGTCTTACCTGACCCCGAAATCCCCACAAAAGCCATCTTAGACCCTTGAGGAATGGTCAAATTGATATCCGACAAGACGTCACGATCATAGCCATACTTATAGTGAACCTGCTTAAAGGTCATATTTCCCTTCATCATACTCAGATCTTCTACCGTTTTCTTCTCCTCAAACTCCGAAGCTACTAGATAAACCTCGTTAAGACGGTTATTGGCAACCTGCGCTGTCTGAAGTTTGGTTTGTAGGTTGATGATATTTTCCAAAGGATTAGTAAAGTAAACAAGCAAAGTATTATAAGTAATCAGCTGGCCCAAACTCATTTTCCCATCCATGACGAGAACTGCTCCCATCCAGAGAACACCAACATTGAGCAGGAGCTGGGCAACTTTTTTCAGAGCCTTTTGCTGGCTTTCTGCCCGACTATAGGTAAAGGATTTTTTCAGATAAGCTACAAATTCCTTGTCAATCTTTTGATAGCGCGAACTTTCACTGGTCAACGACTTAATGGTCTCAATACCGTTGATGTCCTCGATGATAGAAGAAGACAGAACTGCATTGGCTTCCATAGTATCCCGATTCATCTTTTCAAAAGGCTTCATAAAGGCAAAGATAATCACTGTATAGATGGGAAGCGCAAGTAGACTAATGAAAAAGAGCGTCATATTTTGTGAAAACAAGACCAGCGAGATAATCAAAATCGTCGACACATCTAGGAAAATCGACAGAATGGTCGACGCCAGCGCATCGATGATACTATTGGCATCTGTAAAACGAGACACGATTTCTCCTGTCCTGCGTGTCGCGAAAAAGGACATCGGCAGGTGAAAAACATGCTTGATATAGGACAAAATCACGTCAATCGACAAGCGTTGCCCAAGGATTAGTAGAAGATATTCCTGCGCGTAGGACAAAATCTGCTGGAGGATATAGACGATGACCAGCCCAATAGAGATGATGCCCAGCGTTGAGCGCATCTGGTCTGGCACGTAACTATCAATGATGGACTGAAGATAGTAGGAGCCCACAATGTTGATCAGGGTTACAAAGAGTGTCGCTAGGATGATATTGGTAATTAAGCCACGCTGTTTGAATAAAATCGGCAAGAAGGATAGGAGCCCCTGTTTTTTCTCCTTATGAGGTTTATAGCCTGGAGATGGCGCCATAAAAATACTAATCCCTGTCCACTCTTGCGCAAATCGCTCACGGGAAATCTTGGTCAGCTTGACACCAGGATCTGGATCAGCGATATGAATGGACTTTTTATCCTGACCTATCACCACATAGTAGTGGAGCAACCTACCTTCCTTGAGCACATGAGCCACAAAAGGAAAGGTCAAATCTGGCAGATCAAAGAGCGTCATATCCGCCTTTATAGCCCGCGTCTCAAACCCAATCTCCTCTGCCACCTTTACAAGCCCTAAAGCCGTCGTCCCATCCATGGTCGTCTTGGCTAACTCTCGTAGATGAGCCAAGGAGTAATAACTTCCATAGTAACCAAAGACCATAGCCAAGGAAGCCACACCACAATCCATCTGGTCCACCTGGGGACGATAGTGTCTTTTCCTAAATTTCATATCCTTCTCCTTTTTCTAACAATCTCTTTAAAAATTTGTAAGATTATTTTAACCAAATAAGGAAGAAATAAGAGAATTATTTCTGAAAAAACAATATCCACACCTGAACAACACTTTTGCCAAAGAAAATAGGCAGAACTTTTGTTCTGCCTGCTTAAAATAACCGTTAAAAAATGAATACCCACAAATAAACTATTCTGAAATGATATTCTCTTCACTTCTATAAAGTGAAATAAAGGTCATCAAAAATAATGACATCGTAGGTATGTCAAAACATTCAAACCATGTAGGTAAATTTATTTTGTTTATATTAGCCACCTCTCGCTGCTGACTGATAACCATTATAGGCACCCCAAGCTAGGAGTCCGAGAGAAACAATTCCTCCACCAACTAAAAGTAGCACTCCCCCGCCATCTACTTCTTGTAGTTCAAGATCGCTTAAAGTTGAATAGTTTTGTTCCAACGTTTGTAAATTTAACATATTTCCTCCTTCATTTTACTAATAAAAATTAATGTTCTTTCAACATACCCACAATAATCATTAATACACTCAAGAAAAACGCAGATAGCAGTCCTTTAGTAGTACTATTAAAAAAAGGTCTGTCAAGAACAAAATAATTATATGCAGATAATCCTAAACCAATAGCAGTTACTACTATTGTAATAACGAATAGTATAATCCAAAATGTTTTTTTGCTCATATTTATCAAAAATTATGGATGAGTAATATAATAGAATGTTTTACCAGCAGCTTCACCAACTTGGTAAATTCCCCAACCAATTGCAATACCTACAAAGACCATCTCCCAAGCAATCCCCCCATTCACATCCGTCAACTCTTCTTCTGTAAGAGCTGCAAAGTTCTGTTCCATGTTGTCAAAGTTTGTCATCTTTTTTCTCCTTATTTTTTTCTATATATCTAATCTTTAACCTCTAAGCCACTTAAATAGCCAGATTGGATAAATTACTGAAATCTTTTTTTTCTTCCTTTTCTTCTCACTTATCTATTCGAGAAGTGATTTAAAATGAATAGGTAAATTTCATTTATTTTAAATACCATTTGATAAACCATGGCAATAAGATTGGTAAATACATCGCGTGGTCTCCTTCCTTTTTCCTTACCTATCTATTCGAAAAACAATTCTAAAATGAACAACTCATTCATTTTTATTTTAAAAACCACTTAATGAACCACGGATAAAGACCAGTCACATACATAAACACTCCTCCTTTTTCTTTCTCATATCTTTATTCGCAATTTCTACTAAAAGTTTCCCTTTTTCTGCAAATAAAAAACAACATGACTTGCATGTTGCTTTTTGCTATTCTTTACTTTTGACAACTGCTACCACATCTACTACACTTTGCAGTTGGTCAATTTCCTCATCACTGATTTCAATTCCGAATTCATCTTCTAGTGTCAAGACGAACTCCATCAAGTCCACTGAGTCCGCATCTAGGTCATCTTTCAAACTCAAGGCCTCTGTTACGACAAAGTCCTCTCCCTGTCGCTCTTGGATAATGGTTACAATACGGTCAAAAATTTCTTTTTCTGTCATCTTTTTATTCTCCTGAAAATTCACGCGCAGTCTGAGCAACTACGTCTGTTTCTAGCATGGTACGAACCTGGCGAATCGTACTATACACAGCCTTTGCGTCACTTGAGCCATGAGTCTTGACAACCGGTGCCTTAACACCAAACAAGACTGCTCCACCAACATCTGAATAGTTGAGTTGCTTTTTCAAACCTTTAAGGCTATCCTTGAGAAGAAGAGCACCTAGTTTCGCTCGAAGACCACCACCTGTGATAGCTGTCTTAAGCAAGCCCATGATACCCATGGCTGTCCCCTCAATAGATTTGAGCACAGCGTTTCCCGTGAAACCATCTGCCACAACAACATCCGCAACGCCATTCATCAAATCACGCGCTTCCACGTTTCCGACAAAATTCAAGCTTTCATCAGCTGCCAGCAAGGCGTAGGTTTCCTTACGAAGGGGATCACCCTTGCTACTCTCTGTTCCATTATTGAGCAAACCAACACGTGGTCTCGAAATCCCACGAACATTTTTCGCATAAAAGGAACCCAAAACAGCGTATTGGTGCAGATGATGGGCCGTATTTTCCGCATTGGCTCCAAGGTCTAGCATGTCAAAGCCTTTGCCATCAATGGTCGGTAAGGTCGACATGAGTCCAGGACGGTCGATATTCTTGATACGACCTACAATGAAGAATCCTGCAGCCAACAAGGCACCTGTATTCCCAGCCGAGAGGACAGCGTCTGCCTCTCCTTCTTTGACTGCCTTAGCCGCTAATACCATACTGGCATTTTTCTTCTTACGAATAGCTTTTGTAGGTTCATCATCAAAATCAATCTTCTCATCCGTATGGATAATGCTGACACGTTCTATCGCTGTTAGATATTGCTTGATTTTGCTTTCGTCTCCATAGAGTTGAACCTCAATATCTGAAAAGTCAGCCAGGGCTTGATTGACACCCTCAACGATAGCTTGAGGTGCATAATCGCCCCCCATAGCATCTACTGCAATTTTTTTCATTTGTCTTCCTCTTTTAGTAATTGCCCCCAGTCTGCTAGGGAATCAATAAATTTCTTTGATTTTAGGTGAATTCCAACATACTCTTCGTAGATTTGGTCTATAAACTTGCGCAAGTCTTGCTTGATTTCAGGCTTGAGCGAAATGGTCTCCAAAGTCTCAAAATCAATGGCTTGAAATTGATTGAGTAGATAAGGAATATTGGGATTCAGATGGCAACGTCTCTCATCTTCATGATAATGCTCTGGGCAAAGACAAGCTCCATATTTGAAAGAAAAGTCAAAGGCCTGACCGACCCGATGGCAAAAGACACACTCATTAAAATTGAGACTAATTCCAAATCGAGTCAAGATTTGAATTTCAAAAATATTGGTCAAAACCTGATAATCCAAACCCTCTTCCATCAACTCCAAAGTCTTTTGCAAAAAAGCAAACAAGGGAGCATCCTGCTGATTGTCCTGCAAACTAGCATCTGCAAGAGCTGCTACGTAGGTCGCATAGGCCATGACAAAGAGATCGCTATTAATCTTTGAAAAGGTCATCACCTCATGGTAGTCCTCGATATAGCTGAGCCCATCATCATTGATTCGCAAGAGAAACCGAGCCAACACCAAGGGTTGAATAACAGGAGCTAGCTTAGACTGACCAGCGTGTTTAACGAAAAACATACGTTTGCCAGCCTGCTCAGTAAAAATCTTGACTAACTTGTCATCCTCACGAAAGTTACGATTGTAGAGCACCAAGCCTTGACTCGTGATAGACTGAATCATGCTTCTCTCATGTACTCCTCAAGTCGTTTCATGGCTTCTTTGATTGTCTCCATGCTAGCTGCATAAGATAGGCGGACATAACCTTCCCCGTAACGCCCAAAGGCGGCACCAGGAATAAAGGCAACAGCCTTCTTCTGAGCAAAATCCTTCAAAAAGGCAAAGGAATCTTGATTGTAGCCCGCAGGAATCTTAGCAAAGATATAGAAGGCCCCGTCTGGTTTGATAATCTCAAAACCAAGAGCAGTCATTTTCTCGATGATATAATCTCGACGCTGGATGTATTCCTTCTTCATAGGTTCCGCATCGTTTTTACCAGCTGTCAAGGCTTCCACCGCAGCATGTTGAGCCATAGTATTTGCAGCAGTCACCAAGTACTGGTGACTCTTAATTAACTGGGCTGTGAAGATCGCAGGAGCGAAAATCAGACCCAAACGCCAACCTGTCATGGCATGTGATTTAGATAGACCATTGATAATAATAGCCTGATCTCTCAACATAGTTCCTAGAGACACATGGGCTTCGCCTGTGTAGGTCAATTCTGAGTAAACCTCATCACAGACAACGAAAATCTCGTACTTGCGTAAAACAGCTGCCAAGGCTTCCAACTGCTCCCGACTATAGGTAATTCCTGTCGGATTGGCTGGATAGTTGAGAATTACCGCCTTGAGCTTGTCTCCTTGCTCCAAAATAGCATTTTCCAACATCTCAGGAGTCAAGACAAATCCATTTTCAGTCGTGTCAATCTCGACAACCTCTGCCCCAACTAGATTGACAATCGGCTCATAACCTGGATAGGCAGGAGCTGGCAAGAGCACCTTATCTCCCTCTTCCAAAATAGCTGTCAAAGTAGCCGATAAAGCCTCTGTCGCCCCAATTGTAACCAAGATCTCATTTTCAGGATTGTAATCTAGCTGGTATTTTTCTTTTACAAAATCACTAGCTGCCTGACGTAACGTTAACAGACCACTCATCCCTGTATAGTAGGATTGGTTCTGGTCAATGGCCCGCTTAGCCGCCTCCTTGACATGATCTGGCGTTGTAAAATCAGGTTCCCCCAAGGTCAAACGCAGGACCCCAGGAATCTCCGAAATAGCCTGGTCAAACTGGCGAATCAAGGAAACTTGAATCTTATCTAATTGTTTATTAAAGCGCTTAGTTAAGTCCATAGATACCTCCTACTCTCAAAACGTATCTCTATTATACTACAAAAGCCCCCCGACCGCAAAAATACATTATATAATATCTTTCCACTTTCTATTTTACTTTTCCTGTTTACAGGTCTATAATGGTAACAGATTATGATTGGAGGTTTTTATGTCATTTCTATCAAAAAATGGAGCAGGCATCTTGGCCTGCCTTCTCATTTCTATCATTTCTTGGTTTCTAGGAGGACTTTTCCCCGTCGTGGGTGCACCCGTTTTTGCAATCTTTATAGGAATGCTCCTACACCCCTGGCTCTCCCCCTACAAACAACTAGATGCAGGTTTGACCTTTAGTTCCAAAAAATTACTCCAGTATGCTGTTATCTTGCTTGGTTTTGGTCTCAATATCTCGCAAGTCTTTGCAGTTGGACAAACTTCACTCCCTGTCATCCTATCAACAATTTCAATTTCCTTGATTGTTGCCTACCTCTTCCAGCGCTTCTTTACACTGGATACAAAACTGGCTACCTTGATTGGAGTGGGGTCTTCGATCTGTGGAGGTTCTGCCATTGCGGCGACAGCGCCTGTTATCCATGCTAAGGAAAAGGAAGTCGCCCAAGCCATTTCCGTTATCTTTTTCTTCAATATCTTGGCTGCGCTCATCTTTCCAACTCTAGGAACCTGGCTTCATCTATCCAATGACGGCTTTGCTCTCTTTGCAGGAACTGCGGTCAATGATACTTCTTCTGTAACGGCCACAGCTAGTGCCTGGGACAGTCTTTATCAGACCAATACCCTCGAGTCTGCAACCATTGTTAAACTCACGCGCACCTTAGCGATCATTCCCATCACTCTCTTCCTCTCCTACTGGCAAAGTCGCCAGCAAGAAAATAAACAAGGCCTACAACTAAAAAAAGTTTTCCCACTTTTTATCCTTTATTTTATCCTGGCCTCTCTCTTAACGACTCTCCTTACCTCTCTCGGTGTGTCCAGTAGCTTCTTTACCCCTCTCAAACAACTCTCTAAATTCTTTATCATCATGGCCATGAGTGCTATCGGTCTCAAAACCAATCTGATTGCCATGGTTAGATCCAGTGGCAAATCTATTGTCCTCGGAGCCCTTTGCTGGATTGCTATCATCCTCACCAGCCTTGGCATGCAAGCATTGATTGGTACTTTATAATATAAAAAGGTAGCCCATGGCTACCTTTTTATTTCTCAAGAATTAAGCGAGTATGTTCTCTCTTGATACAGCGATTCATCACGATGTCATCGCATCCTCCAGCACGCAAGATTTCTTCCGCTTCTAGATTTTCAAGTCCTAATTGCGCCCAAAAAATCTTGGCATCAGCCTTGAGAAAATCACGCGCCACATCTGGCAAAAACTCGCTCCGTCGGTATACATTGACAATATCCACAGGAAAAGGAATCTCAGCTAGACTCGCATAAGCCTTTTCTCCCAAGATTTCCCCACCTGCAGCCTTGGGATTAACTGGAATGATTTTATAGCCCCGAGCCTGCATTTCCTTGGTCACTCGATTGCTGGTTGTTTCCTCACGATCGGACAAGCCCACTACCGCTAACGTTTTACTGGTCGCCAGATACTGACGGATCACACCATCACTTGGATTGATAAATTCTTGGCTCATAGAAATCCTCCTTTTTTCTCAGTATAGCAGATTTTGAAAAGGCTTGCAGATTTTGACTATAAAAATCTCCTAGCAAGAAAAGAAACTTGCTAGGAGAACTATCTATTTCAAGTGAAAGATTAAATCTTTTTCTCAATACAAAATAGAGGAGAAAGAGGACGTTTTTCGTGGATACGAACGATGGCATCTCCTAAGAGGTGGGCAATAGAGATCTGTTCAATCTTATCAATTAAACGCTCTTCTGGCAGGTAGATGGTATCCAAAACAACCAATTTTTTAATAGCTGATTTTTGGATATTATCCATAGCGGGACCAGAAAGTACTGGGTGCGTACAGCTTGCATATACTTCAACAGCACCTGCTTCAGCAAGAGCATCCGCCGCATGACAAATAGTTCCAGCTGTATCAATCATATCGTCAATCAAGATACAAGTCTTACCTTCTACTTTACCAATGATATTCATCACTTCACTGGTATTCATCTTGTCTACACTACGGCGTTTGTCAATAATCGCAATCGGAGTTTTCAAAAACTCTGCCAACTTACGAGCACGAGTCACCCCACCATGGTCTGGGCTGACAACCACGTAGTCAGATCCAACCATACCACGACGTTCAAAATAGTCCGCAATCAAAGGAGCACCCATCAAGTGATCTACAGGAATATCAAAGAATCCCTGAATCTGCGCAGCATGCAAGTCGATTGTCAATAAACGATCCACTCCAGCTACTTCAAGCATATTTGCAACAAGTTTTGAAGTGATTGGCTCACGCGCGCGCGCTTTTCTATCCTGACGTGCATAGCCATAGTAAGGCATAACAACATTGACAGATTCTGCACTGGCACGCTTCAATGCGTCCACCATAATCAAAATTTCAAGTAAATTATCATTTACAGGTGAACTCGTTGATTGTAGGATAAAGACGTGTTTTCCACGGATTGATTCTTCGATGTTGACCTGAATCTCCCCATCTGAAAATTGGCGAACAGTCGATTTCCCCAACTCTATCCCAATTTCTTGCGCCACACGCTCTGCCAATTCTCTATTAGAAGAAAGGGCAAACAGCTTTAAATCAGAAAAAGACATGATTTCCTCCGGTATTTATGTATCACTTGTTTTTTACACAACATTTTCCATCTACCATTGTAACGCTTTTCCCTTTATTTTTCAATCAAAAATAAAACAAGAGTAAACATTTATACCCTTGTTTTATACTATTTTATATTAGCTATATTAAAACTAAAAATCCTACATTTTAACAATCGATTTTATGCTAGGATGAAATTTTTTCGAGACAAAGTTAGTATACTTCTCTCATACTTCCTGTATCCACATCATAAACAGCACCTGATATAACCACATCATCAGGAATCAGTGGAGATTCTCGAAGCAATTGCATATCCTCTCTCACACTCTCTTCAACATCCTGGAATGGTAGAAAATCTTGGTCAGACACATCAACTCCGAGCTCATGTTTCAACTGTTCATGAAAACTTTCATTTTGAAAGGTTTGAGCTCCACAGTCTGTATGGTGAAGCACTACAATCTCTCTAGTCCCCATTTGTTGCTGGGAAATCACCAGTGAACGAATCATGTCTTCAGTTACTCGACCACCCGCATTACGCAAGATATGTGCATCTCCAAGTGCCAAACCTAGAGCTTGCGCAACGTGCAGACGTGAGTCCATGCAGGTCACAATAGCCACTCTGGTTTTGGGTTTGATTGGCAGATTTAACTGTCCGTGTAGGGCAACATAAGCCTGATTGGCTTGCATAAACTGTTCAAAATACGACACGATTCCCTCCTTGAAAATTTGATAGCCAAATATTTCTCCTATCTTATCATTTTTAAGAAGATTTGTCACGGATTATGCAAAGACCTTTTTCAAAACCTCCTGAATGGTAGTCACACCAATCACCTGAATTTTCTTGGGCGGAGTGATTCCTGTCAAAGAATTTTTCGGTACATAAATCTTAGTAAAGCCCAGTTTTGCCGCTTCATTGATGCGTTGTTCGATACGATTCACGCGCCGAATCTCTCCAGTCAAGCCCAATTCTCCCACAAAACATTCCTGAGGATTGGTAGGCTTGTCCTTGTAACTAGAAGCAATAGCCACTGCAACGGCTAAGTCAATGGCAGGCTCATCCAATTTCACGCCACCAGCAGATTTGAGATAGGCATCCTGATTTTGCAAGAGAAGCCCTGCTCGTTTTTCCAAAACAGCCATAATCAGACTTGCACGATTGAAATCAAGTCCTGTCGTTGTACGCTTGGCGTTTCCAAACATGGTTGGTGTTACCAAAGCCTGAACCTCCGCCAAAATAGGACGGGTCCCTTCCATGGTCACAACGATTGACGAGCCAGTAGCCCCATCCAAACGCTCCTCTAGGAAAACTTGACTCGGATTGAGCACCTCAACCAATCCGCCCGACTGCATCTCAAAGATGCCAATCTCATTAGTGGAACCAAAACGGTTTTTGACCGCTCTCAAGATACGAAAGGTATGGTGACGTTCCCCTTCAAAGTAAAGCACTGTATCTACCATATGCTCCAACATACGCGGACCAGCCAAGGTCCCTTCCTTGGTCACATGCCCTACGATAAAGATAGCAATGTTATTAGTCTTCGCTAATTGCATGAGTTCAGCCGTTACCTCACGCACCTGAGACACAGACCCCTGCACCCCTGAAATCTCAGGAGACATAATCGTCTGGATAGAGTCAATGATGAGAAAATCTGGTTGGATGCGCTCCACCTCAGTTCGAATGCTCTGCATATTGGTTTCTGCATAGAGATAAAACTCACTATCGATATCTCCCAAGCGCTCTGCACGGAGTTTAATCTGCTGGGCAGACTCTTCCCCACTGACATAGAGAACAGTCCCTACTTGGGACAGCTGAGTCGATACTTGTAAGAGAAGGGTTGATTTCCCAATTCCTGGATCCCCACCGATAAGAACGAGACTCCCTGGTACCACTCCACCTCCAAGTACACGGTTGAATTCCTCCATCTCTGTCTTGGTTCGATTGACATTGATTGAAGTCACCTCAGCCAGTTTCATGGGCTTTGTTTTCTCACCTGTCAAGGACACACGCGCATTCTTGACCTCGGCAACCTCAACCTCCTCGACAAAAGAAGACCAAGACCCACAGTTTGGACAGCGCCCTAGATATTTTGGGGAATTATACCCACAATTTTGACAAACAAATGTCGCTTTTTTCTTTGCGATGATAAACCTCTTTCTATATCTCTAACTCACACTCAATCACTTGGCAAAAATCAATCTTCTCATTTGGCACAAACTGGCGCATGAGCATTCCGTGAGTTACAATGATAATAGTTTTATAATTTTTATATTTTTCCAAAGCTCTTAAAAAACGATGACGCATCTCTAAATCAGTTTCATAGCGATAAGGAGAATCTTCAGATAAACCTCCTTGATGTTTTAGATAATATTCATGAGCTACCAATACACTAGTTAAATCAGAGTTAGTGCCATCTAAGTCTGGACGCCACTCATGAAAAAACGGCTCCACAAATAAGTCCAATCCTGTTTCAACTGCTATATAATGTGCTGTTTCTAAAGCCCTCGTCACAGACGATGAAATAATAATCTCTGCCTTTCCAAAACATGCAGTTTTAGCCACTTCTTTTGCCAGACTGCGACCTTTTTCTGTCAATGGTGCTAAATCACGACCAAAACCACTATAGAGTTGCGGATTTTCAAGTTTATCAAGCATACTATAATCTGGCTCCCCGTGACGCACAAAGATAATCTTCATCCTAGTGCCCAGTCGATCCAAATCCACCAGTCCGCACGCCATCAGCTGCATCTCCATCTGCAATTAAGAAAGGCGCAAAGACAGCCTGAACCACACGTTCCCCAACTTCGAGAACCACTTCCTGGTCAGTAATATTTTTCATCTGAGCAAAGATATGTCCCTCATTCCCAGGATTGCCATAATAATCCCCATCAATAACGCCAACAGAGTTAATCAAAACCAGACCCTTCTTGCGAGGGTTTGATGAACGGTCATAGAGATAGAGCACTTCTGTCGGTTGCATATAGGCCTTAACACCTGTCGGAACCAAGACAATCTCTCCTGGCGCAATCACAGTGCGTTCCGCAACCTTTAAGTCGTAACCAGCCGCGTGAGCTGTCTCACGCTTCGGTAGTAAATTTTCATCTGTAAAACTCGAAACCAATTCAAAACCACGAATTTTCATATTTTTCTCTTTTCTATAATCATTTATTCTAGGCTATTTTATCTTATTTATTCGAAAAAAGCACGAAAAAAGAGCACACAATTCACACTCGCTTAGGGCTGCTGGATTCCTCCCCTGACCCGCTTCACGCAGAACTGTTGCTCCACTATTTATTATACCACATTACCCTCGGTTTTTAAAGAGAAATTATTTTTTCCGTCGATTTCGGAAAAAGTCCTGCATAATCGCTGCACACTCACTCTCCAAAACTCCCGTTTCAACCTCTACACGATGATTGAGACGCTCATCTGTCAAAATATCGTACAAACTTCCAGCTGCACCAAATTTCTGATTCTTAGCCCCATAGACCACCTTTGGTATACGAGCTAGCCCAATCGCCCCACTACACATGACACAAGGCTCAATGGTCACAAAAAGGGTACAATCCAGCAGACGCCAACTTTCTTCACTCACGTTCGCATTCTCTATGGCCATGATTTCTGCATGCATAACCGCCCGTTGCAACTCCTCGCGCGCATTATGCCCCCTCCCAATGATTTCTCCATCCTTAACAATCACACAACCAATTGGAATTTCATCGTGTTCTAAAGCAATCTCAGCCTCTCTCAAAGCCTCTCTCATAAAGGCTTCTTTTTCTTCAACTGTATAATTCATCGTTCTTCTCTTTTCCTACTTGTCGATTTTATTATTATATCATGATTCTCAACATAAAAAAAGCCACCCAATGGGGTGACTTAATAGGGAGATTATTATGAAAAAGAAAAGTTTAGGATATTTGTTACAACAAGTTAGGAGGTCTTCTTGTAACTGTCTATAGTATATCCAACCTGTCTTAAACTAATCTTAAAAATCTCCTATGACCAAACACTTTCTAAAATATTAGTTTGTTCACGATCAGGACCTACTGAGAAAGTAGAAATACGAACCCCAACCAACTCGCTTACACGACGAACATAGTTACGTGCATTCTCAGGAAGGTCTTCTAAATTACGGACTCCAGTGATATCTTCTGACCAACCTGGCAATTCTTCGTAGATAGGTTTGCAACGTTTCAACTGCTCAAGACTAGCAGGATAGTAATCAATACGTTGACCATCAAGATCATAGGCCACACATATTTTCACAGTATCCAAACCACTCAAAACATCGATAGAGTTCAATGAAAGATTGGTAATACCAGATACACGACGACTATGACGCATCACAACTGAGTCAAACCAACCCACACGACGTGGACGGCCAGTTGTTGTACCGTATTCATGACCTACTTCGCGGATGCGATCTCCCACTTCATCAAATAATTCCGTTGGGAAAGGTCCGTCCCCTACACGACTCGTATAGGCTTTACACACACCTACAACCTTGTCAATCTTACTTGGACCAACACCAGAACCGATTGTCACACCACCAGCGACAGGGTTTGAAGAAGTAACAAATGGATAAGTCCCTTGGTCAATATCCAACATAACACCTTGCGCACCTTCAAACAGCACACGTTTGCCATTATCAAGCGCATCATTCAAGATAACGGATGTATCTGTCACGTATTGCTTGATTTGTTGACCATACTCATAGTATTCTTCAAAAATATCATCAACTGAAATAGGGATGCTATCATATAATTTTTCAAACAAACGATTCTTTTCCGCAAGATTGCGTTCTAAACGCTCACGAAAAATCTCTTTATCCAAAAGATCCGCAATACGAATTCCAACACGAGCAGCTTTGTCCATATATGCTGGACCAATTCCCTTTATTGTAGTACCAATCTTATTATCGCCCTTAGCCTCTTCTTGCAAGCGATCCAACTCAATATGGTAAGGCAAAATAACATGCGCACGATCAGAAATACGCAAGTTATCAGTTATCACACCTTCCTCATGAAGATAACTCAACTCTTTCACAAGGGATTTTGGGTTCACGACCATCCCATTCCCAATAACAGAGATTTTTTCAGGAAAGAAAATTCCAGATGGAATCAAGTGCAACTTAAATTTCTTACCATCAATCACAATCGTGTGGCCTGCATTGTCACCACCTTGGTAACGAGCAATTACCTCTGCATTAGCTGAAAGAAAATCTGTAATTTTCCCTTTACCTTCATCACCCCACTGGGTACCTACAACAACAACTGAAGTCATAATAAAATTCGTCTGAGCTACTAGAAGCTCGTCCTTTCTCATATACATGGCAGGAATTTCACCCGCAATTATATCTTACAATTTATTATAAGAAAAAAACACTATTTTATCAAGAAGAAACAGTAGAAAAGATTTGGAAATTCTGTAAATAACAAAATTCAAAACCTTAAAAATTAAATAAAATCCTACAAAATATAAAATCAATACAGATTATTGTTCGTGATATATGATTTATGAGTTTCTTATCGGATAAGAGTTGTACCACCTTGCAGGAATTTATCTAGATATAGACGATAAGCTGTTTTAAAGTGATATAGTGAAAAGTCCTATCACTTTTTATTTTAAATCGGATTAAGTAATATAGTAAAAACCGAAGATGAAGTGATTCCCACTCTGCACAACTCTGACCTAAAGAGGCATATTCTTGTTCAACTAGTTTCAAAAAGACAAATGCTCGATCATAAAATTTCTGAAGCATATAAAAATTCCCTTTCTTATTAGTAACACTAGTCTAACAAAAATATAAACTAAAAAAACTTCAAATCCTATAAATGAAGAATTTAAAGCTAAACAAACTAAAAGTAAAATAAAGATGTAATTATAGGTACAAAAACTAAGATTTAGATTTTCAACTGTCTACTCCACTTATAAAACATATAAAACATAACTACCCATCTATACACTTCACCTCACGGAGCGAGACGGACTAATAGTCACATAACAAAAAAGAACACCATCTGGTGTTCTTTTTATCTAACTCCGCCAGTAGGACTCGAACCTACGACATCATGATTAACAGTCATGCGCTACTACCAACTGAGCTATGGCGGATAAAAGCTAAGCGACTTCCATATCTCACAGGGGGCAACCCCCAACTACTTCCGGCGTTCTAGGGCTTAACTGCTGTGTTCGGCATGGGTACAGGTGTATCTC
>AORU01000011.1 GCA_000344275.1 Streptococcus oralis subsp. tigurinus AZ_3a
GTGTGATAAACTATGTGCCTTTTGTGCCATATTTTTTCTCCTTTCGCTTTACAATTGGCTTGAACACCTTTATTGTATCGCGTTTGGAGTTTTTTTGGTATAACCTTCGACGCGCACCCGCATAGCGGGGAGATTATTTGTCTCGCACCTCACGGAGCGAGACGGACTAATAGTCACATAATAAAAAAAAGAACCTTGCAAGGCAAGATTCTTTTAGTGTCTGACTTAAATAATTGTTCTTCTGGGAACTTAATCGAATTAAGCTTCGATTTCTGTAACCATACCTGAACCAACAGTACGTCCACCCTCACGGATAGAGAATGTAGTACCTTGTTCTACGGCGATTGGGTGGATCAACTCAACGTCGATAGTCACGTTATCACCAGGCATTACCATTTCAGTACCTACTGGAAGTTCGATTGAACCTGTAACGTCAGTAGTACGGAAGTAGAATTGTGGGCGGTAGTTGTTGAAGAATGGAGTGTGACGTCCACCTTCTTCTTTAGTAAGGATGTAGACTTCACCTTTGAATTTAGTGTGGGGGTTGATTGAACCTGGTTTAGCGATAACTTGTCCACGTTCGATTTCGTCACGTTGAATACCACGAAGAAGGACACCTACGTTATCTCCGGCAAGACCTTCATCAAGTTGTTTACGGAACATTTCAACACCAGTAACAACTGCTTTTTGAGTTTCGTCTTTGATACCAACGATTTCGATTTCGTCGTTGACACGAACAGTACCACGGTCGATACGTCCTGAAGCAACAGTACCACGTCCAGTGATTGAGAATACGTCTTCGACCGGAAGAAGCAATGGTTTATCTGTATCACGTTCTGGTTCTGGGATGTATTCATCAACAGTATCCATCAATTCCATGATAATATCTTCGTATTTAGTATCACCTTCAAGTGCTTTAAGAGCTGAACCTTGGATAACTGGAAGATCGTCACCTGGGAAGTCGTATTCTGACAAGAGGTCACGGATTTCCATTTCAACCAATTCAAGCAATTCTTCGTCGTCTACCAAGTCGATTTTGTTCATGAAGACGATAAGGTGTTTAACACCAACTTGACGTGAAAGAAGGATGTGTTCACGAGTTTGTGGCATTGGTCCGTCAGTTGAAGCTACTACAAGGATAGCTCCGTCCATTTGAGCGGCACCAGTGATCATGTTTTTAACGTAGTCCGCGTGTCCTGGAGCGTCGATGTGAGCATAGTGACGTTTTGCAGTTTCATACTCAACGTGCGCAGTGTTGATAGTGATACCGCGTTCGCGTTCTTCTGGAGCAGCATCGATAGACGCATAGTCTTTAGGTTGGTTAACTGCTGAAGGCAAGCGACGTGCCAAAACAGTTGTGATAGCTGCAGTCAAAGTAGTTTTACCGTGGTCAACGTGTCCGATAGTACCAATGTTAACGTGTGGTTTACTACGATCGTATTTTTCTTTTGCCATTTGAGTAAAAGCCTCCAATAAAATATATTTTATAGATAGACAGTAGGCAATACAGTCTAACTTTCCTTACTATTTTATCAAATTTCTGCGAAATTGCAAGTGTTTTACACATATTTTGTGAATTAATCTGAATCTTACAAAGTGCTATTCTTCTGCTTCTTTATACAATTCAAGCTTATTTCATTCTAGCAGTATTATGCTCACAAAAAAATCAGGTTTCCCTGATTCTAAATGGATTCTGATTTTTCCAGTTCTTTAGCTTCCTTATGATTTTCATATAATTTTGCCAAGAACTTAGTGATTTCTTTGAGAATAGAGTAGGTTGGCACTGCTACAATCATCCCTATGACGCCGTAGATATTACTTGACAATAAGAGAAGTACCAAAATCGTAATCGGGTGTACTTTCATAACCCCTCCAACGATACGTGGATAAAGAACATTTCCATCGATCTGCTGAATAATAAGCATATAGGCAACCGCAATCAGCATACGATGAGGATCCGTGAATACATTCGCAATCACCATTGGAATCAAGCCAATACTTGGACCAACATAAGGAATCAAATTTGCAATTCCAGAGAAAATAGCAAAAACAAGAGCGTACTTTAAGCCGATAACGCTATAACCAATATAGGCTAAACATCCAATAATAACCGCATCAATCGCAATTCCGCTGATATAACGTGCTATGGTTGTATTGAGATTGGTTAAAAGGCTAGAAAGATTTAATTTATCATGTTTTAAGACAGTTCGTTCCAACATAGGCAGCAACTTATGTCCATCTAACAAGAAATAAATCAAGAATACAGGGGTCATAATGAGAATCAGCACCGTACTAAACAAGGCTGAAAGAACGCTTCCTAAACTATTGCTGACGCTATTAAGGATATTCTGGAGTATATCCACATAGGAGAGATTTAACTGTTGAATTGTTTGTTGAATATCGATATTCTGGAAAATAGGGTTCATCGACAAATCGATGATCAAATCTTGTAGTCTACTATAGATGTTTTGACTAGAAATAATCAAGCTGGTCAACTGATTAATCAAAATCGGCAAGAGATAAACGACCCCAACCACGATAGCACCAATTAAAGCACAGAGAGTGACCAAGACACCAATTAGACGATTAATCTTACATCTCTTTTCCAAAAAGGTAACGATTGGATTGGTAATGTAGTAAAAAAATCCACCTAACAAAAATGGAATCATGATGGTATTCACAACCGTCACGAAAGGAGTAATAATCGCTCCCATCTCTCTCCAAAGATAGAAAATCAGTGTTAATAATAAAATTTCAGCTGTCCAAAAAAATAATTTGTTTCTACGGAACATAGGCATCCTCCTCTATTTATTTTATCATATTTCTTCAAAAGATAAGATGGCTTTAGTATAAAAGCGAGAATATTTTTTTTCTTTATGATAAAATAAAGCTAATATGAAAAAAATAATTCTATCTTTTATAACACTTTTTGTTTTTGGAACAGTTTCTACTGTTTCTGCTCAGGAGTTTGATGTTGCTGCTAAACATGCCATTGCTGTCGAGGCTACAACTGGAAAAATCCTCTACGAGAAAGATGCAAATCAGCCTGTAGAAATTGCTTCTATTACCAAACTTGTTACAGTCTATTTGGTCTATGAGGCCTTGGAACAAGGAACCATCAGCCTATCTACACCTGTTGATATTTCGGACTATCCTTACAAACTTACAACCAATTCTGAGACGAGTAACGTCCCTATGGAAGCTCGAAATTATACTGTTGAACAACTATTAGAGGCTACAATGGTATCCAGCGCGAACAGTGCTGCGATTGCGCTAGCAGAAAAAATTGCTGGTTCTGAGAAAGATTTCGTTGATAAAATGAGGGCTAAACTTCTTGAATGGGGAATTCAAGATGCAACTATTGTAAATACAACTGGTTTAAATAATGAGACCCTTGGTGATAATATCTATCCCGGTTCTAAAAAAGATGATGAAAACAAGTTGAGTGCCTACGACGTTGCAATAGTCGCTCGTAATCTCATCCGAGATTATCCTCAAGTTTTGGAAATCACCAAAAAGCCAACTTCTACTTTTGCTGGACTTGAAATCCACTCAACCAACTATATGTTGGAAGGAATGCCAGCCTATCGTGGTGGTGTCGACGGTTTGAAAACAGGTACTACCGACAAAGCTGGTGCTTCTTTCGTTGGAACAACCGTTGAAAAAGGAATGCGTATCATTACGGTTGTTTTAAATGCAGACCAACAAGATAGCAACCCTTATGCACGTTTTACTGCAACTTCTTCACTTTTAGATTATGTTTCTGCGAACTTTGCTTTAAAAACTGTCGTTCAGAAAGGCGAAACCTATAAAGATAGTAAAGTGACAGTCCTTGATGGGAAAGAAGATAAGGTAGCTGCAATTGCTAAGTCAGATATTGCAATCGTCCAACGAGTTGGAAGTGAAACAACATCAGCTCTTCAATTCACACCAAAATCAGAAATAGCCCCACTGGAAGAAGGCAAGGTTGTCGGTACTCTAACCTATGACGATCAGGATTTGGTCGGTCAAGGTTATCTCACTTCTGAAAAACCTTCTTTTGAAATGGTCACTGAAAAGAAAGTAGAAAAAGCCTTCTTTTTGAAGGTTTGGTGGAATCAATTTATCCGCTTTATCAATGAGAAACTATAAAAAATCGCGAACAATCGCGATTTTTTCTTTATTTTATTTCATTTCTCTAAATGCTGCTTCCGCATCTGCATTGCTAATAGCACCGAACTGAATTTTCCCGATTTTACCTTGACTGTCAATCAAGTATTCCGTTGGAATACTACGAATTTGGTAGGCTTGAAAGGCAGTTGCTTGGGTATCATACAAGACTGGTATATCCTTATACCCTTGCTCTTGAAACCATTTTGGAAAGTCTTGAACTGTTTTTTCACCTTGGAGACCTGGTGCAATGACACTCAAGATTTCAAAGTCTCGATCTTGTTTGGCAGCTAATTCCATCAGCTCAGGCATGCTTTTTTTACATGGTCCACACCAAGAAGCCCAGAATTTCAAATAGACCTTTTTCCCTTTGTAGTCCGATAACTTCACTTCTTTGCCATCCATAGACTGCAAGGTGAAGTCTGGCGCATCCTTACCGACTGCGATTTGTTGTACAGCAGGTTGTTTTGGACTGCTTGTCTGTTTGGTTTCTGTTTCACCACAGGCAATCAATAGAAATAGAGACATAATACTCAATCCTATAAAAATAACTTTTTTCATCTTTTTCTCCTTTTATCCAAGAATTCCTGACAAGGCATTTAACTGCCCTAGCATTAATAATAATCCCATCAAAATAATCAAAGCTCCCCCGATTTTCTTTAGTAGAATCATATGGGGTTTTAATTTACTAAAATAGGGCATGATCCAGCCCGAAGCTAAGGCCAAAACAAGGAAAGGAAGGGCCATCCCCAATGTGTACACTAAGGTTAGTATGGCTCCTTGCCAAGCACTATTCCCTCCTGAAGCCGCTAGAGCTAAGACCGAACTTAAGACTGGTCCGATACAAGGGGTCCAACCAAAACTAAAGGTTATCCCAAGTAAAAAGGCTGACAGATAGTGATTAGACTTTGATTGTTTGAAGGTGACTGTCTTTTGAACTTCCAGTTTATTGAAATGCAAGATTTCCATCTGGTGAAGCCCTAAAAGAATAATGACTATTCCCATAGTATAACGAAACCAGTCTGCATAGAGCACGTGCCCTAGGAATCCAGCTCCAAATCCTAAAATAAAGAAAATGAGGGAGATTCCTACAATAAAGCACAAGGTCCGAATTAAGCCTGACCAGGAAATGTCTCTTCCAAAAAAGCGGAAACTTTTCGAATTTCCGTAATCATCCAGTAAAATACCAGCATAGACAGGTAGCAAAGGAAAGATGCAGGGTGAAAAGAAGGACAGAATACCTGCTAAAAAAACGGATACTAGAAATATAATCGACTCCAACGAATTACCTACTTTCTCAAAATTCTAATCTTATTTTACTATAAAAGAAAAAAATTGTAAGAAGTCTGCTACGCTTATCTTTTTTATCTCGACTAGGTACAAAAAAAGGAGCTAAACTCCCTTTTATCATTCTAATACGTTCCTTCTTCACCTTGACTAGTCAAGATAACTGGACCGTCTTTGGTAATCACGAACTGGTGTTCATACTGGCAAGACAGTCCACCATCTATAGTCTTATGAGCCCAGCCAGTCTTCATATCTGTATCGATTTCCCAGTCTCCAGTATTGATCATGGGTTCAATGGTTAGTACCATTCCTTCACGGAGACGGAGTCCACGGCCTGCAATACCGTAGTTAGGAACCATTGGCTCTTCGTGCATTGTTGGACCAACACCATGACCAACCAAATCACGAACGACACCGTAACCGCGACTTTCAGCGTATTCTTGAATGGCTGCACCGATATCACCGATACGATTGCCGACAACTGCTTGCTCAATCCCTTTATACATAGCTTCTTTGGTCACGTCCATCAAGTTTTTCACTTCTTCAGACGGTGTACCAACTGCATAAGCCCAACATGAGTCTGCTAAACCACCAGTATAGCTTTGGGTGTGTGTTTTCATTTGCTCAACATTATTAAAGTTGAGTTTAGATACATTGAGGTCGGATTTGGCAATCGGACCACCCAGTACCATATCAACCTTGAGCAAGTCTCCATCTTTCAAGATGTAATGACGTGGAAAAGCGTGGGCTACTTCGTCGTTGAGAGAGCAACAAGTGGCATAGGGGTAATCCATGACTGCGCCGTCCACGCCAATCTGTAGAGGAAGGAAATTTTCCTCTTTACAACGTCGACGAACGTACTCTTCGACTTCCCACATATCTACGCCTGGCTTAATCAAATCACGTAAGCCAATATGGATACTTGCTAGGAAATCACCAGCCTTGTCCATGGCTTCGATTTCACGTGCTGATTTTAAAGTTATCATTTTTTCTCCTAGATTCTAATTAATTTTAACCGTAACATTTGCTTTTGAAACAATCTGATGACCATGATAAATATCATAGTCAATAATAGCTGAGCGTCTCGTATGGTGAATAATACGAGCCTGAATCCGCAAAGTATCATCTATCTGTACAGCCTGCAAGAAATAAATCAACATCTGTTCAATGATGAGATTACGTCCGCTATTCACAACGAGGTCTTGGGTCATATGGTTGAGGATTTCAGCCAAGACTCCATTAGCAAGGACACCATTTTTCTCCAACATGAAGGGCTCAACAGTTATGACGACTTCATCATGATGATAAGACAGTTTTTGCCCGATTTGCTCTGAGAAAGTCGGCAAAGCAGAAACTTGGGAACGGCTCATCTTTTCCATGACATCTCGTCGTGTTACGACACCGAGTAGGGTTTGGTTGCTTCTGACTACCGGAACCATCTCAAAGTCTTCTGCAATCATTCGTTGACTGACATTGGCAATATTGATCGCCAATCCTGTTACGAAGATACTGCGCGTCATCACCTTGTCAATCGTCGTGCTGGGAGACTTGTCTCCTGCGTCACGCATAGTAACGACCCCAACAACCACTTGGTGTTGGTTAACGACTGGAAAACGGCTACTTCTGTTCTTACGAACCAAGTCTAGATAGTCTTTGACTGTATCGGTTTCTCTCAAAAAACCATACTCATGACTGGGACGATAGAGCTTTTCAACTGTCAGAATATCGGTTTTGATTTGAACGTTTGAGAGAGCTTTGTTAATCATGGTCGCTACTGTAAAAGTGTCATCTTTACTTCTTAGAACTGGAATCCCTTTTTTATTAGCCAACTCAAGAACATCATCCTGAACATGAAAACCACCAGTTACAAGGACTGCATTTTCATTTTCCAAGGCTAGAAGTTGAATACGAGTACGGTCACCTACGATCACAAGACCACCATCATGGAGATAGGATCGGATATTCTGCTCTGTCATAGCCCCAATGGAGAATTTGCTAAACTCTCTCTCCAGCCCTTCCTGACCGGCTAGAACCTCAGAGGAGGTGACTTCAGCAATTTCAGCATAGGTTAGCCGTTCAATAGCCACTTTCTTTGGCTTAACTCGTATGGTTCCACTACGTGGCCGAGTTTCAACGATGCCACGATTTTCAGCTTCTTTGATAGCTCGGTAGGCGGTTCCGTCACTAACACCTAGGTGATTGGAAATACTGCGAACACTAACTCTTTTCCCAATTGGCAACTCTTCCAGATAGGACAAGATTTCCTGGTGTTTACTCATTGAATTCTCCTTTTATATATCGAAATTCAAGATAGTCCCTCATTTTTCGTGTATAGCGATCGCTCCCCTTAAACTGTCGTACGAGGCTAAAGCCCGATTTTAAAGCTACTTTTTGACTAGCTTGATTCTCCAGATGAGTGATGATGGATAACTGTTTTAAACCAAATTCTTCAAAGGAAAGCTGACAAAGCTTGGTAACTACTTCTGTCATATAACCTTGTGACCAAGAATCCTTTTTTAAGAAATAACCAATTTCTGCTTCTTTTTTGATTTCATCAATCTTTTCAAATTTAATGGAGCCAATCATTTCCTGATTTCCTTGGAGACAAATAGCCCAAACACCTAGAGGAGCCTTCATAAAATAGTTGGCAAGCGCGTATTGACTTTCTTCTAAACTTGATTGACTGGGAAAAATAAACTGCAAATTTTCAGGATTGGAAGCAATCTCGTAAAATGCTTGACTGTCACTAAAAAAGAAAGGACGCAAATACAAGCGCTCCGTTTCAAAAAAAGAAAACATTGCTAATTTGGTCCAAATATTCATAATCACCTCAACGGTTTAGTCTTCAATAAGTGTAATATCCGCTCCAAGGCTACGCAATTTCTCAATAATATCTGAGTAGCCTCGCAGGATAAACTCAATATTTGTAATTTCAGTTTTACCTTCAGCCATCAAACCAGCAATAACAAGCGCTGCACCAGCTCGCAAGTCTGTAGCTTTTACGCTTGCCCCGTGCAACCTACGACCACCGTTGTAGATAATATGATCATTCGTAGTCGTAATATCCGCATCCATTTTTGCTAATTCAAAAACATGGTTAACACGTTTTTCATAGATCGTATCAATAATGGTTCCGCGACCTTGAGCAGTCAGCAATAGCGGAGTTATAGGCTGTTGCAAATCGGTTGCAAATCCAGGATAAGGAGCTGTCTTGATATTGATGGCCTTCAAATCAGACTGTTCTTCAACGAAGATACTGTCTTCTGAGACCGTCATATGAACGCCCATTTCCTCTAGTTTGGCGATAAAACCTTCTAAGTGCTCATAGAGAACGTTGTTAATGCGAATTCCTTTTCCTACCGCTGCAGCAAGTGAAATATAGGTTCCAGCTTCGATACGGTCTGGAATTACTTGGTGACGCGTTCCATGAAGTTTCTCGACACCATCAATAATGATAATATCAGTCCCTGCACCACGAATGTGGGCTCCCATATTGTTCAAAAGGGTAGCAACATCGATAATTTCCGGTTCACGAGCCGCATTTTCAATGACAGTGCGTCCCTTAGCTTTAACCGCAGCAATCATAGTGTTAATCGTTGCACCAACGCTGACGGTATCCATGTAAATACTTGCTCCGTGAAGTCCCTTACCTTGGGCAGATAAATTCATATTATCTCCCTCATAGCTGACCTTAGCACCCATGGCTTCAAAGGCTTTTAAGTGAAGGTCAATCGGACGAGGCCCCAGATCACATCCACCAGGAAGTCCAACTGTAGCTTCACCAAAGCGACCTAAAAGACTTCCGTAGAAATAATAAGAAGCACGCAAGCTATTAATCTTACCATAAGGCATAGGAATGTTTTGAACGCCTCTTGGATCAATTTCCAAGACATCGTCATAACGCTTAACAGTTGCCCCCATAATCTCCATGATTTCGACAAGACTAGCAACGTCTGAAATGTCTGGAACACAATCTAAAGTGACAATATCATCTGATAAGATAATAGCTGGAATAAGTGCTACAACACTATTTTTAGCACCACTAATGGTGATCTCACCTTGCAATGGACGTCCACCATTGATGACAATTTTTCTCATGTTTTACTCTTTCAAAATTTACTAAAAAGGTCTTTTCATTCTATTATACCACAATTTTCAATTTTTTCCCATTCCTATTGATTAAACATTCCATTTCGATAAAAAAACCTATCATTCAAGCTGAACAGCTTGAATGATAGGTTTTAATGTTAGATTAGCGTACTGTACGGATGCGCATTGTGTTTGTACGAACAGCTTCTCCAACTGGTACACCTGCAACGATAACGATATCGTCACCAGATTGTACAAGACCTGCTTCAACTGCTTTACGTTCAGCAATTTCGAACATATCGTCAGTTGATGATGGAGCATCTGTCAACATTGGGATAACACCCCAGTTCAACATCAATCCACGTTCTGTCAATTCGTCAAATGTCAATGCCAAGATATCAGCATTTGGACGGTATTTAGAAATCAAACGTGCTGTGTGACCTGTCTTAGTAAGAGTTACAACCAATTTGATGTCCATTGAGTTAGTAGCGTCTTTAACAGCTGAAGCCATAACTTCTGTCTTAGAGTTACGTTCGAAAGTATCTGAGTTCAAACGTCCGTATTCATTAAGAAGAGTTTGTGCGTTCTTGTCAATTGTAGCCATTGTTGCTACTGACTCAAGTGGGTATTTACCATTTGCAGACTCACCTGAAAGCATTGTTGCGTCAGTTCCGTCGATAACAGCGTTAAATACGTCTGATACTTCTGAACGAGTTGCACGTGGTTTTTCAGTCATTGTTTCAAGCATGTTTGTTGCTGTGATAACAACTTTACCTGCTGCGTTCACTTTAGTGATAATCATTTTTTGGTAAACTGGAACCATTTCAAATGGAACTTCGATACCCATATCACCACGAGCGATCATGATACCGTCAGCAGCTTCAATGATTTCATCCAAGTTGTCGATACCTTGTTGGTTTTCGATTTTAGCAAACAATTGAACGTGGCCGTTACCAGTTTCTTCACAGATTGCACGAACTTCGTTAACGTCTTTTGCAGTACGGACGAATGAAATCGCGATGAAGTTAATACCTTGTTCAAGACCAAAGCGGATATCATCGTTATCACGTTCAGCAAGAGCTGGGAAAGGAATTTTAGTGTTAGGGATGTTTACACCTTTTTGTTTAGCGATCACACCATCATTTTCCACTTCAACTACAAATTCACGAGTTGCATCGTCTTTTTCTACAACGCGAAGACCAAGTTTACCATCGTCAACCAATACTTGGCGACCAACTTCAACGTCATCATAGATGTCAAGAGCACCAGCAACGTTCAAAGCAATCACTTCACGAGTTGATTTGATTCCTTGTTTAGTTGCAACACGGATTTTTTCACCAGTTTTGTATGAGTACTCTTTAGCTTCACCTTCGAACAATTCAGTACGGATTTCTGGTCCTTTAGTATCAAGAAGGAAACCAACTTTTTTACCTGCAAGTTTTTCTGCAAGTTTAACAGTTGCCATACGTTCACCTTGTTCTTGGTGGTCACCGTGTGAGAAGTTGAAACGGAATGTGTTAGCTCCTGCTTCAATCAATTTAGCAATGTTTTTTGCTGAAGCTTCAACGTCAAGTTTTTCACCCCAGTATCCGTCATCACCGAATTTTTTCCCACCACGGATTTCAACCGCAGGACCCAAAGTTGCAACGATTTTTACACGTTTATTCATGATTTGTGACTCCTTTATATAATTTGACCTTTTATGGTCATTTTACCAGATTAGTTAAAGTTGATTATGACAAGCTCTTGTTCAAGCTAGCAAGTCCAAGGTCAGCTTTGTGAGGGTTGTTAACAACGATTTTGCCATCAGCTGTCAGGCTGAACAAGGCTCCTTCTTCTGCTGTTCCAAGAATTGGGTTTTCAACCATTTTTTCATTACGGATACCAACAGCGACACCACCGATTCCTTGTTTGAGAAGTTTAACAGCGTGTGCTCCCATACGTGACGCTAATACACGGTCACGAGCGGTTGGTGAACCACCACGTTGGATATGTCCAAGCTCAGTCACACGAAGGTCACTAGTATCTCCTGCTTCCTTGAGTTTCTTACCGAATTCATCGGCTGACATAACTCCCTCGGCCAAAACGATGATGTTGTGTTTTTTACCACATTCATAACCAGCTTTGATACTAGCTACGATATCTTCCATCTTGAAGCCTTCTTCAGGGATAATGATTTCATCAGCACCAGTTGCAATACCTGCCCAAAGTGCGATATCACCAGCATTACGTCCCATTACTTCAACAACAAAAGTACGACGGTGACTTGATGATGTATCACGAATCTTATCGATTGCATCCATTGCAGTAGTAACTGCAGTATCAAATCCGATTGTGAAGTCAGTACCTACGATATCGTTATCGATTGTACCTGGAAGCCCAATAGCAGGGAATCCATGCTCAGTCAAGCGCATAGCTCCGTGATAAGAACCGTCACCACCGATAACAACGACACCTTCGATACCGTGTTTTTTCAACTGCTCAATCCCTTTAAGTTGACCTTCAAGTTGTGCAAACTCAGGGTAACGAGCAGAGTGAAGGAAAGTACCACCACGGGAAATGATGTCTCCTACTGAAGCAGCATCAAGTGGATAAATTTCGCCGGCAACCATACCTGCATACCCATCATAGATACCGAAAACTTCCATTCCTTCTGAGATTGCTTGGCGAACTACCGCACGGATGGCAGCATTCATACCAGGGGCGTCTCCACCACTGGTCAAAACAGCAATACGTTTCATTTGGTTTTTGCTCCTTTTCCTTTTAACATTCTTACTGATTATACCACATTTAAATCGAAAATTCTTCTATTTTTCGTATTTTTAGCGATAAATCGTTTTCATGGTAATTTCCTTTAATTTCTCCTGTAAAGCAGGCTCTTTTTTTACAAAATGCCGTGTAGAAACAACTGTTTTTTGCTCCTCTTCATACCTGATAATCACAGGAATTGGGCCTTTGTATTGTTCTAGGATATTTGAAATCTCTTTATCGTATTCATGATTTTTAACTTGAATCCAAAATCGTTCCGCCACTGCTTCTTTCAAATCTTGTGCAATCATTTGCAAACGGCCATCTCGAGATTGAACCTTCCCATTGATATAGTAAAATTTCCCTTCGGAGAGGATGGGGGCGAATTTTCTATATTGATCTGAAAATACAGTCACATCCATCCGAGACTTACTGTCATGAACCTGTAGGAAAGCCATGTTCTCGCCCTTCTTGGTTCGAATCACTTTTAGTTTTTGCAATTCAACTAGGAGAGTAGCTTGAGCTCCCTCAGTAAGATTAGCAATTGACATCGTCGGATAAATGGCTTGTTTGGCAAGAGTTTGGAGAGGATGGGCACTGATACCTACCCCAATCAGTTCTTGCTCCTTGTAAAATTTCTCTGCCTCAGTAAAATCATCAGCTTCAGTCCAACTATAATTTGTATCCGCAAAGAGTCCACCTAACTCCTCAACAAAAACAAATAAGTTTGGTAGGTTCACTAAGACTTTCTGACGATTCTTGTCAAATTCATCAAAAAGCCCCAGTTCAACCAAAGGAGTCAGAAGCGACAGTTTCTTGTAATTCTTGGGAAGACGTGTGACGAAATCTTCCACACTTGAAAAAGGACGATTTTCGATGATCCAGTAAGAAAAATCTCTTGGCATGCCCTTAATGGCTTTTAGACCAAGATATATTTTCTTCTGAGCAATTTTATCGTGATAGGGAATGCTATTGATTGCTAACGGGGCTACTTCAAAGCCCATCTGCAATGCATCCACAATGTAATCGCTACTGGAATAATTCAACATGACTTGGAAGAAAATAGCAGGATAGTGTGTCTTGAAATAAGCAAGCTGGAAAGCCAGCGCTGAGTAGGCATAAGCGTGGGATCTGTTAAATCCATAGCCCGCAAACTTTTCCATCACTGCAAAGACTTGGTTAGCTTTTTCTTCTGAATGCCCCAATTTCATAGCTCCAGAGATAAAATCTTCCTTCATTAAATGCATCTCTTTAGCATTTTTCTTACCCATGGCTCGTCTGAGGACATCGGCTTTGCCAAGGCTGAAACCTCCAAAGCGCTGAGCCACCTGCATGACTTGCTCTTGATAGAGCATGATACCGTAGGTTGATGAAAGGATGTCTTCCAAGGCAGGATCCAGCACCGTCACCTTTTCTTTGCCGTGCTTTCGAGCGACAAAGTTATCAATATAATCACTAGCCCCTGGTCTATTGAGGGATGTCGTTGCTACAACTTCTTCAAAGACTTGCGGCTGAACTCGTTTCAAGAGTCGAATAGCACCAGGTTGTTCAAATTGGAAAATTCCCTTAGTATTTCCAGCAGCAAAAAGGGCCAGAGTTTCTTTGTCTTCCAGATCAATATCCTCTATTTTCAGATGAATACCTTCTGACTCTGACAGTAATTCCTGCATTTTTTGGACAAAAGTTAAGTTACGCAGACCTAGGAAATCCATTTTTAGAAGTCCATTGGCTTCAACTCCATGAGCATCATACTGGGTGATCAGCATATCCTCACCGTATTTGAGGGGAATATAGTCCGTCAAGTCTTGGTCACTCATGACGACTCCGGCTGCATGGATAGAGGTCTGACGAGGATACCCTTCAATCTTTCGAGCAATCTCAAAAGCTTTTTGGTATTCAATCTTACTATTGATGACCTGCCTAAATTGTAAATTCTTTTCATAAGCTGTCGTTAGCGTATCTCGGAAACTGATTTTTTTCGTAATATTTGTTAATTCGTACTCTGGAACACCATAGCGTTTGAAAACATCACGAATTGCCTGTTTTGCTCCAAAGGTCGAATAAGTGACAATCTGTGCCACGTGTTGACTACCATAGCGATCACGAACATAACGAATGAATTCTGGCCTATAAAGGTCAGGGATGTCGATATCGATATCGGGCATGGTGTAACGCTCGCGATTTAAAAAGCGCTCGAAAATCAGGTTCTTCTCAACTGGATCAATTCCTGTAATATCAAGTGAGTAGGCGACCAAACTACCTACAGCAGATCCACGCCCCATTCCCATATAGTAACCTTGGGAACGTCCAAAACGCAACAAATCCCAAACAACTAGGAAATAGTCATCAAAGCCCATATCATGAATAACAGCCAACTCTTCATTCAGTCGCTTTTGATAAAGAACTGAGGTTAACCCCTTGGCTATCAAGCCTTGTTCAGCCCTCTCTCTAAGTTCTTCTACTGCAGGCCTTTCAGGATTAAAGCGAGGGAGTTTTAAACTTGGATCAAGTTGGTAGCTAACATTCTCTATCAAATCTTGAAGATTGGCAAGTGCCTGAGGAAAGCGATTTTTAAATCTTGCTTCTAAGTCTGAGACTGGTAGAAAGATCCCTTGCTGTGAATGCACATCCACTTCTCTCAGACTGACATTATCCTTAACTGCCGACAAAATCTGCAAAACCTGTAGGTCTTCTTTGTCAAAGGAGTTGACCTGATACAGTGGAAGAATGGGTTTGGTAAAGAGTTCTTGGTGAGTATCGGGACTAACCCCAATAAAATAATCATAACCTAAATCCAGCTGATCGATTCCATCAAAATAAGGAACAATAATAGCAACATCTTCGAGGCGGGAGGTGAAGTCAGACCAATTTTTCCGTCCAGTCATTTTTAAAGTAGATAACTTCATCAACTCTTGATAGCCTTTAGTGGATAGGGCTAGAAAACGGAAAGAAATACTCCTCTCATCTTTGATCAAGGTCATTTCTAGACCGACTAAAGGTTGAATGCCATACTTACGAGTCACTTCTAGAAAATGATAGGCTCCATAGAGATTATCCACATCCATAATAGCAAGGTGAGAATAGCCATAGTCTTTAGCCGTTTGAACGTATTTTTCAATCGAAACCACACTTTCCATAAAACTATAAACAGTCTTGGTGTCGAGCTGTGCAATCATTTCTTCTCCTCCTTGCTTTCGTTTTACTACTATTATACCATTTTAAGTTGGACATTGAAGCAACTCGGATGCTTTCTTTTTAACATCAGCATTTACAACCTCTCCGTCTTTCTTCCCTTTAATTTTTAATATTATAAGATGGATTTGAATATCATTTTAGACATTTTTATGCTAAGTAAAGTATAATAAAGCCGGACTCTATATGCAATTTCACATATAAAAAATTTTAAGAAAGGGCTTTTTATTATAGTATTTATTCACCATTTTATAATAACTTACTAAACAGGTATTCCGCTTCACGAAATTTCTTGCATTAAAGTTTATTTATTCCATTTTTCATTATTTTTTGATATAATAAATTCAGTCTGTTTTCAAAGGAGAGAACCATGCGTTTTAATCAATTTAGCTATCTTCCGACCTCTAGTTCTCAACAATTAGATGAATTAGCAAGTCTTGGTCTGAAATTGTCACCTCATCTGCCCTTAAAAAAGCAATTTGAAGACTTCATCCACTGGAGTTTTTTCACTTATTCTAACACAGATTATGTCTTATCCACTTTGGCTGCGGATAACGAAACAGATCTATTAACTTTTTTCCAATCAGAGCGTAATTTAACTGCTGATGTTTTCTACACGGTAGTTTTCCAACTTTTAGGGTTTAACTATTTTGTTGACTTTGAGGACGCCGAACAATTCCGTAAAGAAACTGGATTTCCTATTGTTTATGGAGATCTCATCGAAAATCTTTATCAGTTACTCAATACGCGAACGAAAAAAGGAAATACGCTCATCGACCAACTTGTTAGTGACGGACTCATTTTAGAAGACAATCACTACCACTACTTTAACGGTAAGAGCTTGGCAACCTTCTCTACTCATGATGTCATTCGTGAAGTCGTGTATGTCGAGAGTCGTGTGGATACTGATAAAGACGGTCTCCCTGACTTAGTCAAGGTCAGCATTATTCGCCCGCGTTATGATGGACAAATTCCTTCTGTTATGACTGCCAGCCCTTATCACCAAGGGACCAACGGCAAAGCTAGCGATAAAGCTCTCTACAAAATGGAAGGGGAGCTTGAGGTCAAACCTGCCCACACCATTCAACTTGAGGAGCCCAAGCTGAATTTAGTCGAACCTATCGGCCAAGCTGAACTCGTATCTGAAGCTGAAGAAAAGCTATCTCATATCAATAGCTCATATACTCTAAATGACTACTTCCTCCCACGTGGATTTGCCAATCTCTATGTATCGGGTGTTGGAACTAAAGATTCTCAAGGGCTCATGACCAATGGGGACTACCAGCAAATTGAAGCATATAAAAACGTAATTGACTGGCTTAATGGTCGTTGCCGTGCTTTCACGGACCACACGCGCAAGCGCCAAATCAAGGCTGACTGGTCAAACGGCAAAGTCGCAACAACAGGTATTTCCTATCTCGGTACCATGTCCAATGGTCTCGCCACCACTGGTGTTGATGGCTTAGAAGTCATCATCGCTGAAGCAGGTATTTCCTCTTGGTACAACTACTATCGGGAAAATGGTCTAGTGACCAGCCCAGGTGGTTATCCGGGTGAGGATTTTGACTCACTTGCTGAATTGACCTACTCCCGTAATCTCCAAGCTGGTGACTATATTCGTGGCAATGAAGCTCATCAAGCAGATTTAGAGAAGGTTAAAGAGAACCTCGATCGCAAGACTGGTGACTACAATCAGTTTTGGCATGACCGCAACTATCTGATCAATGCTCACAAGGTTCAAGCTGAGGTCATCTTTACGCATGGTTCCCAGGATTGGAATGTCAAACCTCTTCATGTTTACCAGATGTTTCATGCCCTTCCTAGCCATATCAATAAGCACCTCTTTTTCCATCATGGTGCCCATGTTTATATGAATAACTGGCAGTCGATTGACTTCCGAGAGTCCATGAATGCCTTGTTAAGTAAGAAACTGTTAGGACTTGACTCAAGCTATCAACTTCCGACTGTCATCTGGCAGGACAATATCGCACCGCAAACATGGCAGGGGCTTGATGACTTTGGCAAACAGGATGAACTGCATACCTTCTCTCTTGGAACTGAGGAAAAAGTGATTCAAAACCAGTATGGTCAAAAAGATTTTGATCGTTATGGAAAGACTTACCAGACCTTCAACACAGAACTTTACCAAGGAAAAGCTAATCAGATCACCATTGACCTTCCAGTAAGTCAAGACATTCACTTAAATGGGCGAGTGGAGCTGAAACTTCGTGTCAAATCGAGTACGAACAAGGGCTTATTATCAGCCCAACTGTTAGAACTTGGACAAAAGAAATATCTACAACCTTATCCAGCAGTTCAATCAGTCCGAACCATTGATAATGGTCGTTACCACATGTTAGAAAATCTCTGTGAACTGCCATTCAACCCAAGTGCCCAACGTGTCATCACTAAAGGCTACCTCAATCTTCAAAACCGAAATGATCTCTTGACAATTGAAGAAATTCAACCAAATGAATGGATGGACTTCAAGCTAGAGCTCCAACCAACTATCTACAAACTTAAAGAAGGAGACACTCTCCGCTTGGTTCTCTACACAACAGACTTTGAGATTACAATTCGAGATAATACAGACTATCACTTGACTGTTGATTTAGCACAGTCTACTATCACTATTCCCTCATAAAAGGAGCTATTAACACTTATGAACAAATCTGAACACAGACACCAACTTATTCGTGCCCTCGTTTCAAAAAACAAAATCCATACCCAAGCGGAATTGCAAGCCTTGTTAGCCGAAAACGATATCCAAGTTACACAGGCAACCTTATCACGCGATATCAAAACCATGAACCTTTCAAAAGTACGAGAAGAAGATAATTCTTACTACGTGTTAAATACAGGCTCTATCTCCAAGTGGGAAAAACGTCTCGAAAATTATATGGAAGATGCTCTTGTTATGTTGCGTCCTGTCCAACACCAAGTTATTTTGAAAACTTTACCCGGTTTAGCCCAATCATTTGGATCTGTAATTGATTCCTTGGACTTTCCAGATGTCATTGCAACGCTTTGTGGAGATGATGTCTGCATGATTATCTGTGAAGATGCTACAAAAGCGCAAGCTTGTTTTGAAAGCCTTAAAAAATATGCGCCACCATTTTTCTTTGGTGAATAAAACAAATCCCGTGATCAAAAAATCACGGGAATTTTTTATTTCTTTGACTGTGTTTCTTCTTTCTTTGTGCGTGCTAATCGAAGAGCACGTTTAGGGTTGAGACGATTAAACAATTCTTCTAGTTTCTTTTCATTCCACACATCTGCTGCAGAAACAAAATTTCCATCTGCATCTCGGAATGATATCGGTTTATCTCCCATATCAATCTCCTAGTCTACAAATTCAAACTCAAATTTACCGATGCGAACCAAGTCGCCAGCTTTAGCTCCACGCGCACGAAGGGCTTCGTCAACCCCCATACCACGAAGCTGGCGGGCAAATTTCATAACTGATTCGTCACGGTCAAAGTTGGTCATGTTAAAGAGTTTCATGAGTTTTTCACCAGAAAGTACCCATGTCGCATCATCATCACGACTAATCTCAAAGGCTTTTTCTTCCTCGTCAAAGCCGTAGTACGCCTCTTCTTCCATATCGGATTCATCATAAATCGGAAATTCTGGAGTCTTGTCTAACAATTCAGCTGTCGCATCCAAAAGAGTTGCCAAACCTTGCTTGGTCAATCCAGAAATAGGGAAGATGGCTGGAAGTTCCTCAAACTCGTCGTAGTTTGCTGCCAACTTTTCCTTGAAAGTTTTAAGATTTTCCTGACTTTCAGGCATATCCATCTTGTTGGCCACAATGATCTGCGGACGTTCCATGAGACGAAGGTTGTAGGATTCCAATTCTTTATTGATAGCAAGGTAATCCTCGTAAGGATCACGTCCTTCGCTAGCAGACATATCGATGACATGGAGGATGACTCGTGTACGTTCGATATGTCGGAGGAACTGGGTTCCAAGACCAACACCTTGACTGGCACCTTCAATCAAACCTGGAAGGTCTGCTACTGCAAAAGATTCCCCTGACTGCGTACGAACCATACCTAAATTTGGGACAATCGTCGTAAAGTGGTAAGCACCGATTTTGGGTTTGGCTGAAGTAATGACACTGAGCAAAGTTGACTTGCCGACAGATGGGAAACCGACTAGACCAACATCTGCTAAGATTTTCAATTCCAGTTGCAACCCACGTTCTTGACCTGGTTCTCCATTCTCAGAGATTTCAGGCGCAGGATTTTTTGGTGTTGCAAAACGGATATTCCCACGACCACCTCGACCGCCATGAGCCACGATAAATTCTTGACCATGTGCAATCAAGTCTGTAATGACTTTACCTGTTTCTGCATCACGTACAGTAGTTCCCTGTGGCACACGAACACGAAGGTCTTCTGCACCACGTCCATGCATTCCTTTGGTCATTCCTTTTTCACCGGAATCAGCCTTGAAATGACGGTTATAGCGGAAATCCATCAAGGTACGTAAGCCTTCGTCTACCACGAAAACAACGTTACCTCCACGTCCACCATCACCACCCCACGGACCGCCATTAGGGACATATTTTTCACGGCGAAAAGCAACCATGCCATCGCCACCATTACCAGCCTTGACCTTGATCTTAGCTGTATCTAAAAACATACTCATATTTTCTTCTCACTTTAAAAAGGCTGGGGAGAACCCAGTCATTAGTTATTGTTTCTATCCTCGCAGCTTGCTTAGAATCTGCTAAACGCTCCAAGTGCTGTCGCAAAGATACCAGCAAGGGTCACAAACAACATGATGAGCACGACAACAAGTGTCACTTTCTCAAACAATGTTTTTTTACGTTTTCCATTATCTCCAAAAGCCATAACTTCTCCTTTTCACTTTATAATTCTAATTTAATAGTCTGTCGAAACGGGTGCAACCACCCATAAAATGATGTAAGCAAGTATTCCTGCTCCATAACAAAATGCAAGAACACCCCAAACAACACGAACAATTGTTGGGTCAATATCAAAATAATGGGCAACTCCTGCACAGACTCCACCAATTATTTGGTTTTTTCCACTTCGCATTAATTTTTTCATAATATTTTCCTCTTATTCTATTATTTGAATTCATCTTTCCAATAATCTCTGATGCTGGATAATTGCTTCCGAGAAACCCGCAAAATACGCTTAGACTCTTTTACTGGACTTGTAACAGCCTGTTGGGGTAGATATAAAATCGTTTTCAAAAAGCGCTGACTGGCAGGTTTCCCATCATGTAATTCATGTTCAAAGTTATTTGAGATAATGGCATCAAGGTAAAACTCATGTACTCGTTTCCCAAAGTTCTCAGCCGAAATTTCGTACAACTTATCCGCCAACTTTTGTTCAGACATATCCGGAGTAGCGATTAATGCTTCAAGGATAGCTCCTGCAAGCTCTCGTTCTCCATAATAGAGGGTTCCAAACATTTTGTCACTGATCAGGTTATCAAGATAGGGATTGCCATGAGCAATGACAGGCGTTCCACTGGCTAAACTCTCTAGATAAGTTAATCCCTGAGTTTCACTCGTTGAGGCAGAAATGAAGAAATCTGCAGCCTTATAGTATAAGGCTGTCTCGCTTGGAGCAATCATACCTGTAAAAATCACATGTTTTTGCAGGTTTAATTTCACTGCTTGCTCTTTCAGACTGTCCAGATAAGGACCGTCTCCAGCAACAACCAACTTCACCTTGTCTTCTTCTTTCAAAACCTCAGCAAAGGCATTTAGGACTGCTTGGATATTCTTCTCAAAGGAGATACGAGAAAGACTCAGCAGCATTTTCTCGTCTTCCTGAATACCTAACTTCGAACGAAGTTCTTGCAAGTTCTCCTCTTTAATCTCAGGTCGTTCAAACTTAGCTAGCTCAATTCCGGTTGGAATGACACGTTTTTCAACCTTCACTTTGTATTTAGATAAAAGATCCCGAACAATCTCGCTAGGACAGATTACTCCATCTACATCACGAAGGAAACCACGTACCAGATATTTTACCATACTTGGACGAATCAACATCCCCTTAGCAATGTAATGCACATAGTCTTCATACTGGGTATGGTAGGTATGAATAACTGGAATTCTCAATTCTCGTGCAATCCAAATCCCTAACAAACCAAGTGAAAATTCTGTCTGGGTATGAATGAGATCGAGTTGATACTGCTTGGCGATTTCAAATGCCTTTGTAAAACCTCGATAGGCAAATCGTCGATCCTTAAATGCAAAGAAAGGAACACTCGGAATTCGAATGATTTGCCAATCCTCGTAGCGATTCACATCTTTATCTGTTGTTGTAAAGATAAAAACTGCATGGCCTTGCTTCTCAAGCTCTGTCTTCAAGGTTCGAATACTGGTCGCAACCCCGGAAACCTGAGGAAAATAGGTGTCTGTAAATAAACCAATTCGCATAGATTACCTCACTTTTTACCTAGAGCAGCCTGTTCCCGATAAAATTTTAACCAAATTCCCAGTAAACGCTCTTCTGAATACTGTTTGGATATCCTTTTAGCTTTTTCTTTCAATTCTTTCAATGCTTCAGGATTTTCTTTATATTCTAGGATTGCTTCTCTCATCTCAGAGACATCACTTGTAGCACGATAATCTCCCTCAAGAATGACCTTATACAGGTCCAAATCCCTTAACATAATAGGAGCCTCGCAACTAGCTGCCTCTAAGATGGTCATAGGGAATAGTTCATTATAGCTAGGTAGTAAGAACAAATCAGCTAAAGCATACAGTTCCCGCATCCTCTCCGGTGACACAATACCTGGGAAAATTAGATTTTTAGGTGGATTGTCCATAATCTTCTTATAGCGTTCATAACCATCTGTTATTCCACCAAATGAAAAACCACCAGCCCAGATAAAGGTAATTTCTGGCAATTCTTCAGCAAGACGGATAAAATCATCTATTCCTTTTCGTTTCTGAACCTGACCCGCACCAACCACGACAAACTGATCTTTGGCGAGATCCATTTCTTCACGAAGTTGTGCAACTTGTTCAGCTGGTAATGGATGCCATTTTTCTTTGTTTACAAAATTGGGAATATAAGTTATTTTTTCTCGTGGAATACCCGCAGCCACTAAATCCTCTATAAATGTAGGATTGACCACCACTAAGTGTTCCATCCGATTGTAAAAGGAAAAAACATAGCGTTTGACAATTCCTTTTAAGAAAAATGGAATTTTCAAACTCCCCTCGAGTGTCTCAGGTAAGAAATGCACATAGCCAACTTTTCTCCCGGAGCGTTTCTTTTGAAATGTGGATAAATAATAAGGGAAATCAATGGTGTGAAAGTGGGTTACATCTGCCTCTACAGGAAGATTCTCCGTAACAATCAACTGATCTTTGGCATCACGATGAAGGAGGCTCACCAATTCACGGTAGGCTCCTGACACTCCTTGACCAGCCACTTTTTCACTTGAACTTAGCATATTAATACGCAATTTTTTGTTTTCCATACTACTCATTATACCATTTTATTTCAAGAAAATCAGTAAAAGAAAGAAGAGACCAGAGGAAAATGGAGGAATCCCTCTCTTTTCCAATCGTCTCTCGCAATTTTCCAATCGATTACTTAATTCCTAGGGCGATACGCGCATAGCGACTCATTTTTTCAACCGTCCAGGCTGGATACCAGACTAATTTGACTTCGATATTGGTTACCTCAGGCACCTCTGTCATTGCATCGTGTATCTGGTCTGTTAAGAGGTCAGCCAGTGGGCAGCCCATAGTTGTCAAGGTCATATCAATTTCAGTGTGACCTGTTTCACCATCAAAACGAATTTCATAAATTAAACCTAGGTTGACAATATCAATCCCCAACTCAGGGTCGATGACTTCTTCCAAGGCGTTTAAAATGCGTGTTTTGATATTTTCGATTTGCTCTTCTGTATAAGCCATGTTATTCCTCACTCTTAGTCTTCAATAAAATCACGAAGGGGTTTGCTGCGACTTGGTTGGCGCAATTTTCTCAAAGCCTTGGCCTCAATCTGACGGATACGTTCACGAGTTACGTTAAAGACTTTCCCAACATCTTCAAGAGTACGCATTTTTCCATCGTCCAAACCGAAACGAAGGCGCAGAACGTTTTCTTCACGATCTGTAAGAGTATCCAAGACTTCATCCAACTGCTCACGCAAAACGATTCGAGTTGTGTAGTCTACTGGATTTTCAATCACTTCGTCTTCGATAAAGTCCCCAAGATGGCTATCGTCCTCTTCACCGATCGGTGTTTCAAGTGATACTGGTTCTTGGGCAATCTTTAGGATTTCACGGACCTTGTCAGGTGTCATATCCATACGCTCAGCAATTTGTTCAGGAGTTGGATCTTGCCCCAATTCTTGAAGGAGATTACGCTGTTCACGGACAAGCTTGTTAATGGTTTCTACCATGTGGACAGGGATACGAATAGTACGGGCCTGGTCAGCGATGGCACGGGTAATCGCCTGACGAATCCACCAAGTTGCGTAAGTTGAAAACTTGAATCCTTTTGAATAGTCAAACTTGTCAACAGCCTTCATCAAACCCATGTTTCCTTCTTGAATCAAGTCAAGAAACTGCATGCCACGCCCTACGTAGCGCTTAGCAATAGAAACCACCAAACGAAGGTTGGCTTCTGCAAGACGTTGTTTGGCTTCGATATCACCAGCCTCAACTGCTAGGGCCAATTCTTTTTCCTCTTCGTTGGTCAAGAGAGGAACGACCCCGATTTCCTTCAAATACATACGGACTGGGTCATTAACCTTGGCAGAAGTTGAGCCAATCAAGTCCTCATCACTGAGTTCTGGTTCTTCTTCTGCACTAAGCACACGCGCACTTGGATTTCCTTCATTATCTGTGATAGAAATTCCAGCATCCTGAATCCGTTGCAAAAGGTCTTCAATGCCATCTGCATCAAGGGTAAAAGGAATAACCAGACTTGAATTGATTTCGTCATCTGTTGCTGTTCCTGTTTTTTTGTGGTTACGGATAAAGTCTGCTACTTGCACATCAAATGTAGTTACTTCTTTTTGTTTTGTTGCCATTATTACTCCATTCTTCTCTTTTGGGAAATCAATCGTTGCAATTCTTCCAAGGCTGTGTCAGTATCTCCTACATGACTAGCTTCCTGCACTTTCTTTTTAATTCTTAAGTTGTCCTTGCTGAGGAGGGCACGGTTTCGAGTCGCTTCGACTTCCGCTAGCTCTTGAGGCGACATCTCAACTGGCAAATCCAGACTAAGCACGTGGTACCAAGCATTTTCAACCTCAGGCGTCTGATGAGAAAGTTCCTCTGAGCCGACTTCTCCCTGCTCACTTAATAATTCGTAAAGAATCTGAAATTCTGGGGTATCAAAGAAAAAATCTTCTCTTAATCGGTAGTCATTTAGAACAACTGGATTCTCAGCCATCCTATAGAGGAGATGAGCCTCTGCTCTCATGACTGCCGTCAGTTGTCGCGTTACAGGTAAATTAATCGCTGCTGGAGGTTGCTCCTCTTTGACTCTTTCCTGCCTCTGAACAATGCGACTTTCATTTACAATCTGTTCCACCTGCTGGTAATCAAAAGAAGGTAGATTATCCGCCAGAATGTGGATATAAGAATTCTGGGCAGTGATAGACTTTTCCTTGGCGATTAGGGGCGCAATATTTTCAATGAATTCGATTTGCGCCTGCAAGTTATCACTATTTTCTGGCTTGAGCTGGTGAATATAGAACTCTATAGGACTAATCCGGGTCTTGGTTAAAAGGTAAGCCAGGTCTTCAGCAGAATTCTTTTGCAAATACTCATCTGGGTCCATGGCATCAGGTACTCGAACAACCTCCACTGAGAAGTCTTTTAATTCCTCTAGAGCCTTGGCTGTTGCTGCCTGCCCTGCCTTGTCACCATCATAGCTGAGAACTATCTTTTTGGTAAAGCGTTTGAGGTGGTCAACATGCTCCTTGCTTAAGGCCGTCCCCATGGAAGCCACAGCATTTTCTATACCAGCACGGTAGGCTGCGATCACATCCATGAAGCCTTCCATCAGATAGAGCTCTGAAATCTTACCTGTTCCCCTTTTTGCCTTGTCCAAATGATACAATTCGTAACTCTTGTTAAAAATTGCAGTCGAGCGACTATTTTTGTACTTGGCAGTCTGACTGTCAGTTTCTTGCCAGATACGACCTGAAAATGCAATAACCTGTCCCTTGTCATTGGTCAAAGGAAAGATGATCCGTCCAAAAAAAGTATCATAAAATTGATTACCATCTGACAGATAAAACAAGCCCGAATCCAATAAATCCTTTTCCTCAAACTTGTCAGCCAAACGTTGATAGAGATAAGTTCTCTCTGCTGGAGCCAGTCCAATCTGGAAATGCTTCAGAACATCATCCGTCAAGCCTCGTTTATATAGATAAGCCCTTGCTTCTTCTCCCATCTTGGTCGTCATGAGAATTGCATGGTAAAAACGGGCAGCTTCTTCATGCATATCATATAAAGCTTGTTGAGGGGAAGCTTGTTGAGGACGAGACTGGACAGGCATGGCTAGTTGAATACCGACGCGCTCCCCTAAGAGCTGAACGGCTTCCATAAAGGACACACCTTGGTATTCTTCGATGAACTTAAAAACATCTCCTGAACGACCACAGCCGAAGCAATGATAAAACTGCTTGTCTTCCACAACGTTGAAAGAGGGGGTCTTCTCACCATGAAAAGGACAGAGCCCTAAATAGTTCCGTCCAGCCTTTTGTAAAGAAATCACGTCGCCTATGACTTCCACAATGTTGGTATTGTTTTTGATTTCTTCAATAACTTGCTTGTCAACCATACACAATACCTCCATCTTATCATAGTTTTACGTTAACTAGTATAGCTTATTTCTGAAAAAAAGTAAACCATTTCATACGCTTTCCGGAATTCTCTTTGCTATATTTTTCCAGAAAGAAATGGGAGATAAAAAACTCAGAAACACTTCCATGTTTCTAAGTTAATTTTCACTATTTTTTGATGATTATTTAACTCATCTATTCAAATAATTGATAGTAGTCTGAAATTTTCATCTTAGCTTTTTCTTCTTTATTGAGGTCTTGGATGATTCGGCCTTCCTTCATGACTATCAGACGATTGCCATACTTCAGTGCATCCTCCATATGGTGGGTAATCATCAAGGCTGTCAGATGATCCTTGCTAACAAAGTCATCTGTTAATTCCATCAAGGCCACACTTGTTTTTGGGTCAAGGGCTGCTGTGTGTTCATCCAACAAGAGCAACTCTGGTCGCTTCAAGGTTGCCATCAAGAGACTCAAGGCCTGACGTTGTCCACCTGATAGAAACTCAATCGGAGTATCTAGATGCTTTTCAAGACCATTTCCCACTTTTTCAATGGTAGCCTGAAACTCTTCCCTATGGCTTGAAAGCCTTCTAGGCAGGAGTCCTCTCTTCTCACCACGAAACTTGGCAATCAAGAGATTTTCCGCCACTGTCATACGGGGAGCCGTACCCATCTTAGGATCCTGAAAGACGCGAGACAAGTACTTAGCCCGCTTTTCAGGTGAAAAATTCGTCACGTCCTCGCCCATGATACGAATACTTCCACTTGTCAAAGGTAAGGTACCTGCAATAGTGTTAAAAAGCGTTGACTTCCCTGCTCCATTTCCACCTAGGATGGTCATGAAATCATGTTCGAAAATTTCAAGAGAAACATCATTCAGAATGATTTTTTCCTCGTCAAAGCCATTCGTAATGACTTTGGTGGCATTTTTTAATTCTACAATTGCTGTCATTTGCTAAACTTGACTCCTTTCAGGTATTTGCTTTTGAAGGTTGGAATCATAAGGCAAACTGCCAAAATCAAGGCGCTATATAGTCGTAAATAGCTCGTGTTAAATCCAAGAGCAATCACTCCCCATACGAGGAACTGATAAGCAATAGACCCTACAACGATGGTCATGAGTCGCTCTGCCAAGGTCAAACTCTTGAACAAAACCTCACCAATAATCAAGCTAGCAAGCCCTACGACAATCACGCCGATTCCTCGAGAAACATCCGCGTATCCTTCTTGTTGAGCAATTAAGGCTCCTGCAAGTGCGATGATCCCATTTGAGAGAACCAAGCCCATGAGTTCCATACGTCCCGTATTGATACCAAAGCTACGAGCCATATCAGGATTGTCACCTGTAGCGATGTAGGCCTGACCTAGTTTAGTATCTAGGAAAAAGAGCATGAGGCCAATAACAAGAGCTACAAAGATTAATCCGGTCAGGAGTTGGTTAAGATCTGAATCAAAAGGCAAGACATCCTGAATTTGCTTGGTTCCAAGAAGCCCCAGATTGGCACGTCCCATAATCATGAGCATGATGGAATGGCAGGAAGTCATGACCAAAATCCCTGATAAGAGGGTTGGGATTTTTCCTTTAGTATATAAGAGACCTGTCGCCATTCCAGCTAGACAGCCCGCTCCTACTGCAGCCAAGGTCGCTAAAAATGGATTCACCCCTTGTGTTATCAAGGTTACAGCTACTGCTCCCCCTAGTGGGAAAGAGCCCTCAGTCGTCATATCCGGGAAATTTAGAATTCGAAAGGTCATAAAGATTCCCAAACCTAAAATCGCCCACACCATTCCCTGAGAAATAATGGATACTATCATAATCTTTCACTCATTTCTTTCTTTAGTAAAAATGGGAGGAGATGTCCCCAACTCCTCCTTTATCCTTATTCAATCACTTGTCCTGCTTCTTTTAGAACGGACTCAGGAATGGTGATACCAAGTTCCTGCGCTAGTTTTTTGTTAATCACTGACTTACCAGTTGAGAAGACATTAACTGGCGTATCAGCTGGTTTTTCACCTTTCAAAACTTTGGCAATCATTTTACCAGTAGCCACTCCAAGATCGTGTTGGTCAACTACTACAGATGCTAATCCACCTGCTTCTACCATGGCAGTGGCACTTGGGTAGATTGGCTTTTTAGCTGTTTGGTTGCTTGAAACAACTGTTGAGAATGCGGATGCAATGGTGTTGTCAATTGGAACCCAAATCGCATCGACCTTGCTTGTCATGACATTAACTGTTGAAGCAATTTCGTTAGTCGATGGAACGGCAAAGGTTTCGACTGTCAAACCTGCTTTTTCAGCATAAGCCTTGAATTCTTCTACCTGTGTTTTTGAGTTATCTTCGCTACTTGAGTAGAGAGCGCCGATTGTTTTGACATTTGGTGTGAGGGTTTTAATCAACTCTACTTGCTGTTCAGCTGGGTTGTGGTCTGACACCCCTGTTATGTTGCCACCTGGTTTTTTCAAATCTTTGACCAAGTTAGCACCGATTGGATCAGTTACAGCAGCCATGATAACTGGTAGGTCTTTTGTAGCACTAGCAAGTCCTTGAGCAGCTGGTGTTGCAATCCCAACAACAAGGTCGTTTCCATTTGCTACCAATTGTTTACTCATGGTTGCAACCTTGCTCTGATCTCCTTCAGAGTTCATAAAGTCAATTTTTACCTGGTCGTCCTTATATCCTTCTTCAGCTAGTCCATCTTGAATCCCCTGATAAATCAAGTCCAAAGATGGGTGACTAACAAATTGAAGGACCCCAACCTTAGCAACCTTTTGATCTTCCTTAGCTGCAGGCTTGTTCATTGATGAATAAATCAAGCTAGCCACTACCAATACTGCTAATCCAGCGATAATTCCCATTAAACGTTTATTTTTCATATTCTTTCTCCTTTTAAATCACTTGTATAATGCTCTTTTCAACAAAACAAGCGATGCCATCGTTTAAATTCCAATATCTTTCCTCCCAATAGAAAAAGTCCTCACACAAAAAACTTGTGTGAGGACGTCGATGCGCGGTGCCACCTCAATTATAGGGAATATCCCTATCGCTCTTTCTCGCATTCACGAGTTACACTGTAAAGTGTGCTCACCGAATTTTTATGATTTCAAATTCTTTATAACATTCAGCCCAATTTTCATCACTTTCATCTATCTGCTTTCACCAACCACAGACTCTCTAAAAAACTTCAATGATTACTTTCTGAATGTTTAAATTATATCATTTTTCAACTACTTGTCAAGCTTATTTTTAGAATTTTTTAAACAATTCAAAAACTTCCCCTTGAAAAAAGAGGAAGTTTGTAGAATATCAGCCTGAATTACGCAAACCAGTTGCAATTCCGTTAATAGTTGTATGGATCAGTTTTTCTTCGTCAACTGACAATTCGCCGCGACGTTGACGTTTGATCAACTCCAACTGGATGTAGTTAAGGATGTTAAAGTAAGGCATACGATAGTTCAGGCTGTCTCTTAGGTAAGAGTTTTCTGCCAACAGTTCGTCATAGCCTTCGATAGCTAGAATAACGTTCTTGGTCAATTGCCATTCATCTAAAATAGTGTAGTAGATAGCCTGCACTTCTTCATCTTCACAGAGCTTAGCATATTCAAAAGCAATGTTCATGTTAGACTTAGATAAGACCATGTCTACATTGGAAAGCAAAGATTGGAAGAAAGGCCAGTTTTGGTACATGTCACGAAGAAACTCGATATTCTTCGGATCTTGATCTATAAACTCTTGAAAGCTGGATCCCACACCATACCATCCAGGGAACATGACACGACTTTGTGACCATGAGAAGACCCAAGGAATGGCACGTAGACCACCGATTTCAGTGATGGTCTTACGAGCTGCTGGACGCGAACCAATATTGAAGCTTGAAATAGCCTTGATTGGGCTTGACTCGAAGAAATAGTCATAGAAATGTTCATTTCCAAAGACCAAATCACGGTAGATATCGTAGCTACGGTCCACCACTTGATCCATAACAGCTTCATAACGATTTGACGTGTTGGTATCGCTCTTCTTCTTGGTAATCATACGGTTAATGGCTGCAGAAACCAACATTTCAAGGTTATAGTAGGCAGCGTCTTTGTTTCCGTATTTGTTTCCAATGACTTCTCCTTGCTCAGTCAGACGGATACGGTCCTTGATAGATTTGAGCGGTTGAGATGTGATGGCTTCATAAGTTGGGCCACCACCACGACCTACAGTACCACCACGACCATGGAAGAAGGTAACTTTAACGCCAAATTCATCCCCGATAGCAGTCAGTTGTTGTTGAGCTTTGTAGAGTGTCCAACATGATGATAAATAACCACCATCCTTGTTACTATCAGAGTAACCAAGCATGATTTCTTGGTAGTTGTCTTTTGAAGCAATCCATTTTTTAGCCAATGGAAGAGAGAAATATCTTCTCATGGTTTCTTCCGAGTGATCCAAGTCTTCGATCGTTTCAAAGAGGGGAACAATCTGAACGCGCGCTTTTTGAGCATCCACCAAGCCTACTTCCTTGAGCATGATAGCTAATTCTAGCATATCAGATACACTTGTCGCGTGAGAGATGATGGTTTGGCGAATGACATTTTCACCCAGTTTATCCTTCAACTTACGAGCAGTTTTGAAGATAGACAATTCTTTCTCAAGCAGTTCTGACTTTTCAGCATGAGTAGCTGAGAGGATACGAGGATCTTCTTCCAACTCTTTTAAGAGCAGGGCGCATTTTTCATCTTCAGAGAGATCGCTATAATGGTCGTTGATGCCAGCAGATGCTAACAATTCAGCCACACAGGCTTCATGAACACTAGAGTCTTGGCGCATGTCAATAGAAGCAAGGTAGAAGCCAAAGATTTCAACGGCTTGCATCAGTTCAACAAATTCTCCTGAAATCAGGTATTCTCCTTTGTTCTCAAGGAGAGAATCTCGAATGGCCAACAAGTCTTGATAAAATTCATCTGCAGTAGCATATCTAGGCTGAAGATCCTTATCTTCAATGAGATAAGCCTTAGTTGCCTGCATCTTAGCTTGGATATCAAAAAGGGCACGACGATAGAGTTCTTTTTCGCGATAAATGGAGTTATCTTGTGACTTAAGCGCCATCTCACGAACTTTATCACTGACATTCACAATACTGGTTGACAGTGAAAATTCACGATAAAGATTATAAATCTTTTCATCGTAGTAGTTCATGATGACTTCGCACTGAGTCAAGGCTGATTTGTTGAGGGTTTCCGCTGTTACGAAAGGATTTCCATCACGGTCTCCTCCAATCCACATCCCCATAGTAATTGGTTTTGGATGTTTGAGCTCAATTCCTTGTTCTTTAGCTAGTTTCTTATATTCAGCCATCAAACGCGGAACAGCATTCAGGAAGGAACTTTGATAGTACTCCATCACGTTCGTGATTTCGTTAGTTACTTTCAACTTCTTCTCACGAATCATGTCTGTTTGCATGATAATTTCAATGTAACGACGGAGATCCATGTTCCATTTTTCTTTATTAATCAAGCCTAGTTTGACATCACGGTACTTACGCAAGAGCGTATGGATATGGTTGGTCAAGTCCAGCATACTCTTGCGTTGTACTTGCGTTGGATGTGCGGTTAAGACAGGAACGACATTTAACTTTTCTAAAATTTCAGCTGCATTTTCTTTTTCAGCTACCATCTTTATGGTTGTAGACAATTTCCCTAGATAGTCTTGTTCCACATTGTTCCGGTGGTTAATTTTATAGGCTAAGTCCACATCCTCAGATATATTAATCAAGAGTGGAAGGATAGAGAAATAACGAGAAATGTAAATCATTTCTTCATTGGAAAGGCTAGTCACCAGTTCATTGAGCCCTTGATAGTTTTCATTTGTTGATAATTCCTTCAACTGCATGATTTTTTCAAAGGTCTCTGGCGCTAGCATATTTTTTGTAATATCTTCTAGTAGCTCTGTCAAAATCAAGACTTCTTCTTGGATGACGGCTTTATTACTATAGTTTTCTAATTTCTGAAGAGACATATACTTTTCCTTTCCATACAATCCTTACAGATCTTCAACAGTTTGAGATTCGTACTCTCTAATGAGTTTAGCACGTTTCTCGCTGGCATCGATATTTAATACAAGGGCAATGGCTACGGATAATACCAGGAGACTGTTCCCACCTTGTGAAAGGAAGGGGAAGGTTACCCCTGTAGAAGGAATCAATCCAGAAATCCCACCGATATTGACAAAGACCTGAACAAGGATCATCCCTCCGACACCAATAGCAACCATGGAGTTAAAGGGATCCTTAGCTCGAATACCAACCAAGATGATTCGCAAAATTAAGAAGAAGAGCAAAGCCAAAATCATACTCGCTCCTACGAATCCAAACTCTTCGATGACAATCGAAAAGACGAAATCCGTATGGGCTTCTGGCAGATAACCACGCTTCTCGATAGAATTTCCCAATCCTAGTCCGAACCAACCTCCATTAACCATAGCATAGTAAGAGTTTGCAAGCTGGTGTCCTGCACCCGCCAAGTCATTAAAGGGATTAAAGAAGGCACTAAAACGTTTAGCAACGTAACCAAATACCGGTATCTGAGAAAATTTTTCAACCCCAACAAGACGAATGACAGACAATACTAAAATTGAACTCCCTGCCAAGAGAGCTAGAATGGTCGAGAACCAACGATAGGCGATTCCACTAACGGTGTACATAATGAGCGCCACCAAAACCAAGATGGTCGCATTTCCCAAGTCGGGGAAGATCCCCAAGCTACCAATCAGAACCAGCAGAACAAAACGCCAGTCGTTAAAAGCTCGAGGTAGCCATTGATTTTGGGTCAACACCTGAAAATCATAAACCTCAATCTCATCTTGCTGTTTTGAAAAACGATGTGCCAAGTACCAGACGATGATAATCTTAAGGTATTCAGCCGGCTGAATCGTTACAGGTCCTACAGAAATCCATCCGTATGCTCCATTGACAGGCGTTCCGACCAGACGCGCTAGAGCTAAAAGAACCATCTCCACAATCATCACGATAAAAATGAGACGTCCATTTCTCAGGAAACCTAATTTTAATTTATAGATTAAGGCAATCAAAACCAAACTAGCTACCCAGAAAATCCCCTGGTTACGTACCAATTGAAAAGCGCTTTTTCCTTCTTCAATTAGGGTTGCACTCGTTGTCGAGTAAACTACAATCAACCCCAAAATTGACAGAAGAAAATAAGGAATCAAAATGGAATAGTTTAGTAGGTGCCTTTTACTAATTTTCATATTTCACCACTCTAATAGGAACAGAGGTGGTTGTCCCTAATTCCGTTTTATTTTCTAGTTTTGATTGTTATTATACCACTTTTTCAGAAAGAAAAAAACTATTATCCTTTAATCCTTCGAATTTTACTTATTTTTTGTCTTCAAGCATAAAAAATACAAACCTCAAATGAGATTTGTATTTTCATTGCTTAGTTAGATGAAGAGCTACTGCTTGAGCTTGAGTCACCACCACCGATGTATTGGGTGAAGATGTTTTGGAAGGCTTGATCTTTGACTTTGATATTAGCAGCTTGTAATTCTTTACCAATTACTCCTTGAACAAAGGCAGAATCATTTTGTTTTTGAGTCAAAATGCTGGTCTTCAATTTTTCTTTGTAATCCTCTAAGTTAGAAGATTTTTCTGTCTTCTTCGTTACTTTAACGATGTAGAATTGATTGCTGTAGGCTTGTGTTCCAGTAGCCGTAATCACATCAGAAACACCGTTCACATCCAAGGCAAAGGCCGCTTTTTTGACTTGTTCTGGAAGTTCCGTTGAAGCAGAGTCAAAAGTGATTTCTCCACCATTTTCTTTTGTCTTATCATCGTTAGAATTGTCTTTTGCCAACTGAGCAAAATCTGCACCTTCTGCTTTCGCTTTTTCAAGCACTTCTTTCGCCTTGTCTTCATTATCCATACGGATGATTTGAGCTGTTACATCTGGTGTATAAGACTCAAAAGCCTTTTGGTAAGCCTCATCTGTCAATTCACTCTCTGCAGCTTTCTTAACTGCCAATTCAACCAATTTGCTAGTACGAATTTGAGCTTTACGAGTTTCAGCAGTCATACCTGCCCGTTGAAGTACACTGTTGTAGCTATCGCCGTATTTCTTTTGTTCCTCAGCAACGGCGTCATCCACATCTTTGTCAGTCACTTCTGACCCATATTGTTTTTCAAATACTTTTTGGATGGTCATATTAAGCAAGACTTGTTGCGCAGTTGAATTGTTCTTTACTTCTTCAAAAAATTGATGCTCCGTAATCACATCACCCTTCATGCTGATCAAATCTTTCCCTTCAGAACTATTTGAACAAGCTGCAAGTGTTGCTACTGATAAAAGTGTGATGGCTCCTGCCATAATTTTTTTCTTCATGTTTACTCCTTTTACGGTAAGTGTTACTTTATCTATTTTACTATCATTTCTTAAATTTTTCTGAAAATCATTCGCTCTCAGGAAGCTCTACTTCTGCTAGATTCTTTCGTAGCATGAGAATGCCGTCTCCAAGTGGAACTAGAGTTGCTGTTAGACCTGGATTGTCCAAAGTTGCGTCGAAAAGTCTTTGCAAACCTCGGTAAATGGTTCGTTGACCTCGGCGGACTTCCATGATGTCCTTGGCAACATCTCCTCCTTGGAAAATATCATCCAAGACCACCACTCCACTGACTTCAAGTCGTTTAAGGATTTCAGGCAGAAAGACGATGTACTTGGATTTGGCCGAATCCATAAAGACAAAGTCATAAGTTTCTGTCAGACTGGATAAAACATCGACTGCATCTCCCTCTAAAAGAGTGATTTGCTTACGACTGTCAAACTGGGCAAAGTTTTCCTTGGCAAAGCCTATCATCTCAGGATTACGGTCAATAGTTGTGATCTTAGCATCTGGCGCATGTTCCGCCATCAAGAGGGCTGAAAAGCCAATTGCCGTCCCAATCTCCAAAATGTTCTTGGGCTGTATGGTCTCCATGAGAAACCGGAAGTAGGCAACTGTCTCATGAGGAATGATGGGAATGTTTTCCTTGCGAGCGAAGGTCTCCAATTCTTTTAAGGAACCTGTCACCTGCTTTTGACGCTGGCGCATGAGTTCTACGATTTCTTCCTTGACGACGGGACGACGCATATTGTGATTGGCATTTTTACTATAAGACTCTACCATCTTAAACTAGTCCCAATTTTTCAACAAGGGCTTCAAACTCGTTCAAGCGACGTTCAAAGACTGCAAAGGCATCGTTGAGATAGTCTTCTTTTTCCATATCCACTCCCGCTTTTCTCATGACATTGAGCGGATAGTCTGACTTACCTGCCTTGAGGTAGTCGATATAGCGGTCACGATCTTCTTGGCTACCATGGACAATCTTTTCAGCTAAGGCTGAAGCAGCTGCAAAACCAGTTGAATACTGATAAACATAGTAGTTATAGTAGAAGTGTGGAATGCGGGCCCACTCGTATTGGATTTGAGGATTATCTTCCTTGCTGAGTCCATAGTACTCTTGGTTCAAGTCAGCGTAGAGTTTATTAAGGAAATCACTTGTCAAGACTTCTCCATTTTGGTCTGCTTGGTGGATGGCATGTTCAAACTCAGCGAATTGAGTTTGACGGAAGACTGTTCCACGGAAACCGTCTAGGAAGTTATTGAGAATAGCAAAACGAGTCGCATTGTCTTCTACTTCTTCCAACAATTTCTCTGTCAAGATATTTTCATTGGTTGTTGAGGCAATTTCAGCCAAGAAGATAGAATAATCCCCGTAAACATAAGGCTGGGTTTCACGAGTATAGCTTGAGTGCATACTGTGACCTGTTTCATGGACAAGGGTAAAGAGATTGTCTAGATTGTCCTGCCAGTTGAGAAGCATAAAAGCATTGGTATCATAAGAACCACCAGAGTAGGCACCAGAACGCTTGCCTTGGTTTTCATAGACATCAATCCAACGCTCGCTGAAGGCACGTTTGACACGGCTCAAGTAGTCGTCACCTAAAACCGCCAAAGCTTCTTCTGCCTTTTTCAAGGCTTCTTCGTAGGTAAAGCTATAATCTACTGACGAGAGTGGTGTGTAGACATCATACATCTTGAGGTCGGAAATACCCAAGATTTTAGAACGAAGTTCTAGGTAACGATGTAAGAGTGGCAAGTGCTTGCGAACTGCTGCTACTAGATTGTCATAGACACTTTCTGGAACAAAGTTTGCTGCGAGGGCTGCATGGCGAGCACTCTTATAGTTGCGAACTTTTGCTCGGTAGTTTTGCACCTTAACATTTGTCTGCAAGGTCTTAGCATAAGTGTGTTGGAATTGCTCGTAAGTCGCATAGAGGGCTTCATAAGCACCACGTCGCACTTCACGGTTTTTAGATTCCATCAAGCGGATATAAGTGCCGTGAGAGAGTTGCACTTCCTTGCCTTCATCATCAAGCACATATGGGAAGCTAATATCCGCATTGTCCAAGATGGCGAAAGTTTCACTAGCCGAGCCAAAGATTTCTCCTGCTCCAGCAAGCAATTCTTCCTCACGTTGCGAAAGAACATGGTCTTTCTTTTGCAAGAGCTTGTCAAAAAAGTGCTTGTAAACTTGGAGTTTCGGTTGAGCTTCTAGGAAAGCTGCATACTGCTCTTCGCTAATCTCCATAAACTCGGGTTCGTAGAATGAAAAAGCCTGTTCTAACTGACTGTATAGGGTCATTGCCTTAGCATAATACTCTTGATACTTGGCTTCACGCGTGTCCTGGTCATTTTTCATATGCGCATAGACATAAAGCTTTTCAACTTGGCGTTCCAAGTCGAGTGAGAATTCTGTGATCTCAAGCAAACTGTCTGCGCTGTCCAAGAGATGTCCCTCATACTGAGATGCTGTTTGTACTTTTTCAGTTAAATCTTTCAAGGCTTCTTCCCAAGCCTGATCTGTTGGGTAGATTGTCGAAAGATCCCATGTATCTTTTTCATTTATTTCATGTCGTTGTAATACCATAAGATTCCTCCATCCTTTCTATTTTACCACATTTTTTGAGAAATATAAGTGATAAAAGGCTGGTGGATAGAGCTTTTGGCGATTATTTTTCGGATTTTTTTGATAGTAAGCCTGAAAATTTCTATAATAGCTAGTCAGATTCGTTTCAATCTGCAAAAAATTTCCTGATTCTATCGGCTTGACTTGAGGATACCAGTCGTCTAGTTGACGGTTTAATAGATTGTCTCCTTGATGATAAGCTTCCTCCTGCTTCTTCATCCAATAAGGCGTTTGGTAGTACAACTGCTGGCGAATGTAGTGACAGATAGTGGAATCTTGCACAACTGCAAAACGAGGCAGTTTTTGTTTTTGATAAGGAAATCGTAGAATTTCCAAGAGATTTCCTTGGCCATAGGGAAATTCCTTGACCTGAAAATGAAGTTTGCCACGTAGGTCCTGATGTAAAAGGTATTTAAGTCTCAAAACTTGCTTTTTGAGATCTAGTTCCCAAACATAGAAACCCATATTTTGACTAAAATAGAGAAATCCACTTTGCAATTGTGTTAATCGCTCCTTTAACCAGAGTTTTTCTCCCAGTAGCCAGATAACCTGATAGCCCTGGCTGCGGTATCCTTGACTTCTATCGCCTAAAAGCTTTTGGGACAAGGGACTGCACTGAACCTCCAGAGCTAGTTTCTCATTGACGAGAACATCTGCTATCTGCTGAATCTCAGGAAGAGCGTACTCTAGGGCAACCTGACTGTCTTTCTTGACCCAGTGATAAAGGGCCTCTTTGTTGCCCAAGTGTTCTGGACTTTCATTTTCAAAAATAGCCATACAATCTCTTAACCTTTCATGGGCAAAGTGCGTTCGAATACTCTGTCCTTGGCGTAATCGTAGCCCGCCCCCACAGGCGGGGCAGGTATAAGCTTGCTTAGTCACGTCTTTTTCGAGTGCATTTACCAAATTTCCCTTGGCATCTCTAGCTACAAACATGGTCTACCTCCTTTTCTTTTCTATTCGAAAAAGAAGTAAAAAGACTGGAATTCCAGCCTTTCATAATACTATTTCTTATCTTTTTTGTCTCTTAGAATATTTTTTTATCATGGGAATGAGATTGGAAATCTGCTCACTTCTAATGACCAGCACGCCGTATTCTTGGCAGCGATTGGCATAAGCTGGATTGATTTTTCCAGTACAAACAATCAACTTGAGGCAACTCTCCCCAGCAAAATGATTAGCGTAGACTTCTAGTTCGTTGATGGCTTCAACTGATAAATCTGTCATTTTGCAGGAGATAAAGGTAATCGACCGGCCCTTTCTCAGAATGACATCAATCTCATTTTGAACATTGTCTGCCTCTGGAAAGATACCATTCCAATCAATCTCACCACCTATCATGCACTCATCAAACAACTGAGATTCAAGCGCCAAGAGATAGAGATATACCTCTAAAATATGTCCCTTGTTGCGGCAAAAGACTTGAGCTTCTTGACTTGGAAAGCTGTATGCTACTCGTTTCTTGTCTTCGCTTTCAATACAAAGCATCCCTGCTTCCACAAGTAAAGGAATAAGGGATTTTGGATAGTGATAATACCTGCCATTGTTTTCCAGTATTTTTTCGGTCTCAGCATGCAGGTCATTGGTCTTAGCTAGAGAGAAAAATTGGGTCACTTGATACCAGTGGGCAGGATTGGCAATGGCAGAGCTGGATAGTTTTTTGATGGCTGCAATTTCTTGAACTGAGTGGATAGGGCGTTTTGATTTGAGCATTTTTCCACCACGCAAGGCTATCAGCTGTTGGATGCTTAGGGTTGGAATGTCCAAGTCTTCTTTTTCCAACTGGCCATCTACCCACTTGTATTGTTTTCCTCGCTCGACATCCATAGCAACGATGGGGAGGTGACGATCCAAGCCGTATTGATAGAGGGATAAGGCTAGTAGCGAATCCCCACCAAAAACATCGAGAAGGACTTGGTCGTAACCTGCTAGGCAATAATCTAACTGGTCCGCTAGTTGTTCTAAGGATAACTGACGAAAGGTCACTCGTTGGATATGAGGCACCTCATCCATGATAAACTGACGGAGGGAGAGCTTCTCTTCATTGCTTATTTTCGTCAAAGATAGAAAAAGAATCTCGTCACAATCACTGATAAAGGCTTGGTAGACATTCTTTTCCAATACATGCCGATCATACAGCTCCACTAAAAGACTCGTCATTCGACCACCTCCATCATAAAGACTTTCTTGCGCTGAGAGTATCAGCAATACAACTCTAATGCTCAGATTTCCTACTTCTAGTATAGCATAAAATCCTGCTCTCCCCAATCAACCAACGCAAACAAAAACGAATAGAGACCTTGCAAAGTGGTTTCTATTCGCTGGTATAGGTTTGATTTACTTGACTTTTTTAGCTAGCATAGTCGCAAAGCGTAGTTGAATGCGATTACCATTTTCATCACGACGGTGCAGATGTCCTGGGTTTTCATTGTACTTGACCAATTCCCAATCCTTGTAGTAGTCCGCCAACTCCCCTTCTTTAAAAGTGAATGGGAAATTAACCGAGCAAGGATAATCCTCTGTATCCATGGCACAGACGATAAGATTATAGCCACCGACCGTGGTGTGCTCCTGCATATTTTGGATAATAGCTGGAATGCGGTCCGCTTGTAGGAACATCAGAACAACTGTCGATACGATGAAATCATAGTCTTGGCTAATGCTGGCTGAATTGATATCGTATAGTCCGACAGGCATGTCTAGATCCTCTTGCTCTACGATGCTTGCAAGATTTCAAGGGACAATTCATTTTGATCCACAGCTGTCACATCAAAACCATTCTGTGCGAGAAAGAGAGAGTTACGGCCTTGACCACAACCCAAATCCAAGGCTCTTCCAGGTTTCACTGTCTGCATAGCCTCTAGGACCTCTGAATGGACTGGATTGGTCTGGTATTTCTTAGGGAAATAATCCTCAGGTTTACAATAAAATTCCAAGTACCACTCTACATCGTCTGTTGCAGCCTCTACTCGGTGCCAGGCTTGCGGTTGCGCCATGGGATTGTCTGCTCCCGCATCAAAGAGATGCTCAGCTAGAACCTCACCATCTTCTGTCAACTCAATAAACTTGAGTGCCCCCTTTAAGACAGTAATTTTTCCCCAAGTGCCTACCTTGGTATTGTGCTTTTGCTGAACTGCTTCAGGCATGGTCTGTTTATTCCACAAGGGCATCCGTTTATAGGCAATTAATTTTTCCATTTTACTTCCTCTTCTTAACGCTGGTTGACAGCTTTCATCACACGCGCGATGTCGCGGTTTTGTTCACGACGTTTAATATACTCCCGTTTATCATAGTCATGTTTCCCTTTAGCAAGTCCTAAAAGGAGTTTAGCATAACCATCTTTGATATAGACTTTAAGGGGAACAAGGGTCATTCCTGTCCCTTTGGTCTCTTGTTCCAATTTTTGAATTTGCTTCTTATGGAGCAGGAGTTTACGACGGCGTTCTGGTTCCTGGTTCCAGATATTGCCCTCTTCATAAGGGGCAATATGAACATTGCTCAGCCAGACTTCCCCATTTTTTACTTGGGCAAAGCCGTCCTTGAGATTGATTCGAGCAGCTCGAACGCTCTTGATTTCAGTTCCGGTTAGGACCATCCCTGCCTCTAGCGTATCTACGATTGTATAGTCGTGGTGCGCCTTTTTATTTTGTGCGACGACCTTTCCCTCGCCCTTTGCCATGCTTGGCTCCTTTCTTAGCTACTTCCTTGTAAAAAGGTTTCTTGCCTTTTTTCTTCTTGTCTTTTTGTGAATGCTTATCATTCGAGCGTCCTGTTTTTCTCTTATCTTCCTTCTTGTCCGAACGACGATTTGAACCACGACCTCTGTCACTGCGATTAGACTGTTTCAAGCCTTTTTCAATGACATCAAACTCACTTGGGATATAAGAGAAGTCAATCTCGCCCGTCATCTTATCCGCTCTTTCAACCCGAATACGAATCTGCTGTCCTACACGGAAGGTTGTGCCTGATTTCTCCCCACGGAGAGTCAAATCCCGTTCATTGAAATGATAAAATTCAGGTAAATTGGTGATGTGAATCAAGCCCTCAACTGTATTTGGCAATTCGACAAAAAGACCGAATTTGACGATGCTAGACACAACCGCATCGTACTCTTCACCCACGTATTCTTCCATGTACTCAGCCTTTTTCATAGCTTCGACTTCACGCTCCGCCTCGATGGCACGACGTTCACGGTTGGAAGACTGAGTCGCAATCTCTGGAATCACTTGTTCAAAATGCTCTGCTACTTCCTTAGAACGCCCATAGTCCCGAATCATACGGTGGACAAGGAGGTCAGGATAACGGCGAATCGGACTGGTAAAGTGAGTGTAATAGTCGGCCGCTAGTCCATAGTGACCGTGATTATGCTCTGAGTAGCGAGCCTGTTGCATAGAACGGAGAAGCATCATTGACAATACATCCGCATAGGGCTCTCCCTCAACCGCACGCATGATGTCTTGAAGCGCCTCCTGGCTAATCTCACTGGCAGTTCCATAAATCCGCAAACCAAAGCTTGAAGCATAATCAATAAACTTCTGAACCTTTTCAGCCTTGGGCTCCTCGTGAATCCGATAGATAAAAGGTAGGTCCAGTTTACTAAAGTGTTCGGCAACCGTTTCGTTGGCAATCAACATGAAGGACTCAATCATGCGCTCTGCAATGCCACGTTGGCGAAGAACGATATCAACCGGCTTGCCTTTTTTATCCACTAGAATCTTTGCTTCGCTGGTATCAAAATTAAGGGCACCACGTTTCTCACGCATGCTTTCTAGCCTTTCATGAAGCTTGGCCATGAGTTCGATACTAGGAACAATTTTCTGATACTCTTGCCTCTTTTCCTCATCGCCAGCCAGGATATCATTAACAGCGCTATAGGTCATGCGAAAACTAGTCTTGATAACTGTTTGGGTAATGGTGTAATGAACCACACAACCGTGTTTATCAATTTCCATAATGGCAGACTGGGTCAAGCGATCTACTTGAGGATTGAGCGAGCAAATGCCGTTTGACAAACGCTCTGGAAGCATTGGCACCACTCGGTCTGTCACGTAGACAGAAGTCGCGCGGTTAAGAGCTTCCTTGTCAAGGGCAGAACCCTCGGTCACATAGTAGGAAACATCTGCGATGTGAACTCCGAGTTCTAGATTTCCATTTTTCAAAGGCTTGATGTGTACCGCATCATCCAAGTCCTTGGCATCCGCACCGTCAATGGTAAAGGTAATCTCATCTCTCAGATCCAGACGACCTTCCATATCCTTTTGAGACGGAGCATCTGGCACACTTTCTGCCTCCTTAAAAACAGCTTCTGGAAATTCTGAAACAATATCCATGGATTCCAAGACTTCAAGAACGTCAATCCCAGCATCTGTCGAGTGCCCCACCACGTCCAGAACACTAGCGACAAAGAAATCATGTTTCTTACTCGGGTATTTGTCGATAATGACCTTGAGAACCTCTGTACCTTCCAACTTGATAGCCGGTTTCTTCACATAGATTGGTTGGCTGATTTTCTGATTTTTTGAACGGATGTAGCCCGCATACTTGGGCTTTTCCTGATCCAGAACGAGTTGCCCAACAACTGTCGTCAGGCTATGCTCTAGGATATCGATAATTTTGGCTTCTGCAGCAGTTCCCTTGTTGCGGTCAGCGACTTTCTTGATGACCACCTCAACGGTATCGCCATCAATAGCATAGTTGACATCGTTTTTTCCTACAAAAAGGTCGTCCTCTCCGCCTTCTAGACTGACAAAGCCAAAGCCATTTTTATGGGCATGAAAAATTCCTTTGAGGGTGATTTCATGTTTCTTCTTTTGGTCCAGACATAAACTGCCATCATCTTCAAAGCGAATCTGGTGCTTTCTTTCCATCAGAGACAGGGTTTTAATCAACTCACGGAAATCCTTAGATCCATCTTTTCCGAGAGCCTGAGCTAGATCATTTACCGTCACTCGCCCCTTCTCTTGCAAATATTCTTTAATTTTATCTTTCATGTTTTCTTTCTAGATTTTTATAATTTTTTTGACTGATAACTTTATAAGTGTCATTAAAAATAAAAATAGGCTAAGACCTAGTCTCGCCCATTTCTTATCTACTTGATAATACCGTCAATGCTAAGGCAATGGCTAGCCAGAAAAAGACTAAAACACCTGTCAAACGTTGCATCACAGCTTCAAAACCACGCGCCTTACTACGTTCAAACAAATCACCTGAGCTGGCATCAAATACATTGCTGGATTGGTTCTTAGTTGGTTGCATGAATATCGCAATCACAATCACAACAGATAATACTAATAAAATGGTTAACAATAGGTTATACATATCAAACTCCTTAAAATCCCTATTATTTTACCATAAAATCTACTTAGATTCAAGATGTAGGGTTACTTTTCTTTCCTTGGGACAATACTTTAAAACCTCAATCTTGTCAGGATGAGTTTTGGAGTTCTTACTGGTTAGATAATTCATGCTGCCACAAGAGGAGCACTTGAGATTGATTTTTACTCGCACTAGATTTCCTTTACTTTTAATAACGATCTAAATTGCACTAAGTTACATAAACAACTGAAAGCCACACAAGCTGCTGTCGCGTAAAAGACAGCATGGTAGCCCAAATATCCTGCAACTGCGGATCCCGCCATAGGTCCGATCACTCCACCAAGGTAAAAAAAGACTTGGTTGAAGGCGAAAATCCTTGAAATACCTGATTTTGGAGTCATTTTGCTGAGAAGGGCATTGACTCCCGGTATGAGAGCTCCCGTTCCCAAACCAAAGAGAAAACGATACAAGCCAAGTTGAAGGGGGTTGGTTGCATGGGCACAAAGAAGGTAAATGATGACGGAATAAATCTGCGCCGCGACCAACAATCTATGATTCCCTACCTTATCGCCAAGTTTTCCTAGAATTCCAGCACTCATCATGCTAGAAAATCCCATGCTGGATACGATTAATCCTGATACAAGGAGGAGATTTTCGGACTGCCCTAAGTCCCGCACATAGAGAGCTAGAATGGGACCAATTGATTGAGCTGAAAATTGAATGACAAAGCTCGTCAAAAATAGATTCACTAAAAGCCTAGGATACTTGAAAGAAGAAAATACTTCTTTCGTTGGGATAGCCTTCTCCTTAGCCACTGGCTGAAAATCTTCCTTGATAAAGAAAATGGTTAGGATTGCAGCTAAAAATAAGAAAGCACCTACCAATAAAAAGACATTACGAATGCCAAAAATTTCAGCAATAAAGCCTCCAACAAAGGGACCCGTCAGTGTTCCTGCAACAACACCTGTAGATAGAGTTCCCAGAGCCGCTCCCGACTTATCTTTAGGTACCTGACTGGCAATCAAGGCCGTTGCATTGGGGACAAAACCAGTAAATACACCATTGAGCAAGCGCAGAAAGAGTAGCCAATAGATATTTGGCACGAAGGCCAAACCTCCCATGGTAATGGTCATGGCAAGACCTGCTCGAATCATCATGGGTTTTCGACCATATTTGTCAGCAAGGATACCCCAGATAGGAGAAACTAGAGCTGCTGAAACAGCCGAAACTGAGATGGCTAATCCAGCATAGAAAGCAACTTGGTCCCCTTCAATTCCCAACTGCTCTACAAAGATAGGCATGAAAGGGACGACCAAGGAAATGCTGGCGCCCGTTAGAAAACTACCGAACCAGGCGACACGAAGATTCTCTTTCCAACTAATTTCTTGCACAGCTATCGCCTCCTTCAAGTAACTTTACCACTTGACTCACAAGCCGATCACGACTGCCATTATTATCTAATATATGAATCGCTAGTTTTTTCTTTTCTTCTAAAGACCACTGGGCAGCCAAACGGGACTCAGCTACTTCCATAGAAAGATGATCCCGTTTCATGAAACGTTCCACCTGAACATCACGGTCCACATAGACCAGCCACGTTTCATCAAACCAAGCACTGTAGTCCTGTTCAAAAAGTAGGGGAATATCCATGAAAAAAATCGCTTCTGTCTGAGCCAACTGGTCTCTCAGTGCAGCCAATTCCTCACGAATAATCTCTCCTTGGGTTTGTTTAGACCATTCCTGCTCCTCAGGATTTGAAAAGATGAGACTAGCCAGGAGAGGGCGATTGAGTTCTCCATTTTCAAGGATTATTTTTTGTCCAAAGTGCTGAACTAAGACCTGATATAGGCGCTCTCCAGGTTTTTGTAGCTGGTGGACGACTGCGTCAGCATCCACCACTTGAAAACCTTGCTCTCTTAGGAAATTTGTCACAGTTGACTTACCTGAGGCAATTCCTCCTGTGATTCCGATGATTTTTCCCATCAGCCCCTCCTTTGACACTGAGGACAAAAATGAGTTCCTCGTCCACCGAGCTGGAATTTCTCAATCACTGTCCCACAGCGCGAACATGCTTGTCCAGTCTTATCATAGACCTGATGGAAGTCCTGCATAGTTCCGTCTTCCCCAAAGGCATTGGTATAGGTTCGAATAGTGGAACCACCCTTTTCAACTGCCTGTCCCAAAACAGCAATGGTCTGGTCATGAATCGCTGACGCTTCTGTTGCTGTCAAAGTTTGGGAAGGTCTAGCTGGATGAACCTGAGCTCGCCAGAGGACCTCATCCACATAGATATTACCTAGACCAGCTACCAAGGTTTGGTCTAGGAGATGAGATTTGATAGGCTTTTTAGACTTGGCTAGGGCAGCTTGAAAGACCTGCAAATCGAAGTCCTGCTCTCTTGGCTCAGGCCCTAGTTTTTTAGAAACAAAATAAGCTTCCAAAAGATCAAGCGCCAAGAGTTCCATGGTCCCAAACTTGCGTACGTCCTCATATACAAGAGTGCCACCATCCTCAAACTGGAAGAAAACATGGGCATGCTTGCGTTCAGGAACATGGTTCGGATAGTAAAAATACTTTCCCTCCATCCGCAGATGAGAAATCAATACCTTGTCTGTCAGATAGAAAAGTAAATATTTGCCACGACGTCCCATTGACTCAATAACTTGGCCAGGCACTTCCTTTTGAAACTCATCCAAATCTGTCTTGATCATCTTGGGATAACGAATCTCAATACTCGAAATCTTCTTACCCAAAATCAATTTTTCTAAGCCACGACGAACCGTTTCAACCTCTGGTAATTCAGGCATAAGTCCTCCTTCTGTAAAAACAAGAAGCAGGCATGAGCCCACCTCTACTTAGTATTCTTTTTCATTATAGCCAAAGTCAGCCAAATCTAGCTTTTTATCACGCCAGTTTTTCTTGACCTTGACCCAAGTTTCTAGGAAAACCTTATCCCCTAGCATGAGTTCGATATCACGACGGGCCATGGTCCCAATTTTCTTAAGCATGGCGCCACCTTTACCGATGATAATCCCTTTTTGACTATCGCGCTCGACCATGATGGTTGCACGGATATGAACCTTGTCTGTCTCTTCATCACGCTTCATGGAGTCAACTACCACTGCAACTGAGTGAGGAATCTCTTCTCGAGTTAGGTGCAAGACTTTCTCACGAATCATTTCAGAAACCAAGAAACGCTCAGGATGATCTGTGATTTGATCAGATGGGAAATACTGGAACCCTTCCTCCAGATTTTCACTAAGAATGTCGATTAGACGAGAAACGTTATTTCCCTGAAGAGCTGAGATAGGAACGATTTCCTTAAAGTCCATCTGATTACGGAAGTCATCAATCTGAGCCAAGAGCTGATCTGGATGGACCTTGTCAATCTTATTCACCACCAGAATCACAGGAACCTTGGCAGCTTTCAGACGCTCGATAATCATATCGTCACCCTTACCACGTGGCTCATCAGCTGGCACCATGAATAGAACAGTATCCACTTCACGAAGGGTGCTGTAGGCTGATTCCACCATGAAATCTCCAAGAGCCGTCTTAGGCTTATGAATTCCTGGCGTGTCGATAAAGACGATTTGCTCCTTATCCGTGGTGTAAATCCCCATGATTTTATTGCGCGTTGTCTGCGCCTTGTCACTCATGATAGCAATCTTTTGTCCCATGACGTGATTCAAAAAGGTTGACTTCCCAACATTGGGACGTCCTAAAATGGCTACAAAGCCTGATTTAAATGTCATAATTTCCTCTTACTGTTTAAAATAGTATATCCCAAATACGTGGGAGAAAGATAAGTGCACCTGTCACTGCTGCAAAAAGAGAGACCACTAGCACGGCACCTGCTGCCATGTCCTTGGCTTTCTTTGCCAACATAGAAAAGTGATAGTGACTGGCTAGATCCACCACATTTTCAATAGCGGAGTTCATAATCTCAAACGCTACTACTAAGAAAATGCTCATTAGGAGAAAGAGCCATTCGATTCGTGACACCTGAAAAACAAAACCTGCAAGGATGACTACTAGAGCCGTCACTGCATGTTTTCGCATATTGCGTTCTTCCTTGAAAGCAGTCAGAATTCCTGTAAGAGCAAATTCTAAACTAGATACCAGGTCACGATTTTTCCATTTTCGTTTATTGTCTTGTGAGTCCATAGGCTGTCAAAATTTCTTCTTGTAAACCGAACATCTCCGCTTCTTCTTCCGGAGTGTAGTGATCATAGCCGTTAATGTGTAAAAAGCCGTGTACTGCCAAGAAACCCATCTCACGCTCAAAGCTGTGACCGTATTCCTCAGCCTGCTCATGCGCTTTATCGATAGAGATAAAAAGCTCCCCAATGTAGGCATCAAACTCAGACATCATCTCTGCCAATTCTGGATTTTCCAGCAAATCCTCTTCGTCAAAGGCAATGTCCAACTCTGGCTTATACTCAAGGCTGATGACATCCGTCGGACGATCGGTATCACGGTACTCGAGATTGAGTTCGTGGCTACGCTCGTTGGTCACAAAAGTGACTGCCATCTCCTTGTCTTCTTTTCCTATTTTTTGGGCCGCAAATTCCAAAATTTCTTGGGTTTGTTGTAAGATTTCTTGTGAAACTTGACCAGTTTCATCTATCATTTCAATATACATGTACTTCTCGATTCTCTTTACTTGGCTTTATTATACCACATTTCCATGATTTTATTCTACCTTTTTGATATAATACTATGGAATACAATCACAAGGAGAGAACGATGTCATTTGACGGATTTTTTTTACACCACATGATTGAGGAATTGCGAAGCGAGTTGGTCAATGGTCGCATCCAGAAAATCAATCAACCTTTTGAACAAGAGTTGGTCTTGCAAATCCGCAGCAATCGCCAAAGCCATCGCCTGCTCCTCTCTGCCCATCCTGTTTTTGGGCGCGTCCAGCTAACCCAAACGACTTTTGAAAATCCAGCCCAACCTTCGACTTTTATCATGGTTTTGAGAAAGTATTTGCAGGGTGCCGTGATTGAGTCGATTGAGCAAGTGGAAAACGACCGTATTGTGGAAATCACCGTTTCCAATAAGAACGAAATCGGGGACCACATTCAGGCTACCTTGATTATCGAGATCATGGGCAAACACAGCAATATTCTCCTCGTGGATAAAAGCAGCCATAAAATCCTCGAAGTTATCAAACACGTTGGCTTTTCACAAAATAGCTACCGCACCTTACTTCCAGGTTCAACCTATATTGCTCCGCCTAGTACCGAATCTCTCAATCCTTATACTGTCAAGGATGAAAAGCTCTTTGAAATTCTGCAAACCCAAGAACTAACAGCAAAAAATCTTCAAAGCCTCTTTCAAGGTTTAGGACACGATACAGCAAATGAATTGGAAAACATTCTTGTCAGTGATAAACTGTCTACTTTCCGTAACTTTTTCAGTCAAAAAACCAAGCCATGCTTAACAGAGACTTCCTTCAGTCCAGTTCCTTTTGCGAATCGTGTAGGAGAGCCTTTTGCCAGTCTTTCGGATCTCTTAGATACCTATTATAAAGATAAGGCCGAGCGCGACCGCGTTAAACAGCAAGCCAGTGAACTCATTCGTCGTGTTGAAAATGAGCTTCAAAAAAATCGCCATAAGCTTAAAAAACAAGAAAAAGAGTTACTAGCGACAGACAATGCTGAGGAATTTCGCCAAAAAGGAGAATTGTTGACAACCTTCCTCCACCAAGTTCCGAATGACCAAGACCAGGTAGTCTTGGATAATTACTACACGAATCAGCCTATCACCATTGCTCTTGATAAGGCACTAACTCCCAGCCAGAATGCCCAACGCTACTTTAAACGCTATCAGAAACTTAAAGAAGCTGTCAAATACCTGACTGAGCTAATCGAAGAAACCAAGGCAACTATTCTCTATCTGGAAAGTGTCGAGACTGTGCTCAACCAAGCTGGACTGGAAGAAATCGCTGAAATCCGTGAAGAATTAATCCAAACAGGATTTATCCGTAGAAGACAGCGAGAGAAAATTCACAAGCGCAAAAAACCAGAGCAGTATCTAGCAAGCGATGGCAAAACCATCATTTATGTCGGTCGTAATAACTTGCAAAATGAAGAGCTAACCTTTAAAATGGCTCGCAAGGAAGAACTTTGGTTCCACGCTAAGGACATTCCAGGAAGCCACGTCGTCATCTCAGGAAATCTTGACCCATCTGATGAAGTTAAAACAGACGCAGCCGAACTAGCAGCCTACTTTTCCAAAGGGCGCTTGTCAAATCTCGTGCAGGTGGATATGATTGAAGTTAAAAAACTCAACAAACCAACTGGTGGAAAACCTGGCTTTGTAACCTACACAGGACAAAAGACCCTCCGAGTTACACCGGACCCAGAAAAAATCGCATCTATGAAAAAATCCTGATTTTACTTGAAATCAGGATTTTCTTTTATTTTTTACTCTGCAATCAAAGTTTCCAAACCAACCTTCATCATATCGGTGAAGGTGTTTTGATTTTCTCAGCCAGTTTTTAATAACTCTCAAAGAGCGAGATAGTGGTCAATAAATGAGATAGTTTTCTCTTTCAAGTAACAAGGTTTTGTTGCTATCTTCTAAAATTCTTTTATTGTCTCAATTTCGAAAAGACTTCCCCAATCTTGCCTTCAATGACCAATGTAGCTTGGCTGTCTTGTGGAATACTGGTTTTATTGATAAGGACCAGATTTGTCCCAGAAAAATAGTTTACTAGGCTAGCTGCAGGATAAACAACCAAGGAAGTCCCACCAATAATCAGCAAGTCTGCTTGCCGATTAGCTTGTGCAGCTTGACTAAAAACATCCATGTCAAGTGATTCTTCATACAAGGTCACGTCAGGCTTGACCACCTTGCCACAGTCTAAGCAGTGGGGAACAGGTCCCTCGAGGGCAAGAAAAGCAGTTAAGTCATAGAAATGTTGACAACCTAGGCAGTAATTCCGGTCCGCACTCCCATGCAATTTAAAGACTTTTTGGGAGCCAGCCATTTCATGAAGACTATCGATATTTTGTGTCACAACAGCCTTTAGCTTACCTGTCTTTTCCAAAGTAGCCAGATAAGTGTGAGCAGCATTAGGCTTTGCTTCTGGATAAATCAGGTATTTTTTATAGAAGTCAAAAAAATCTTCTGGATAGCGCTCAAACATGGTTCGAGAAACGAGTTGCTCTGCCGTAAAATGACGGCCTAACTGATGACTATAAACACCATCTGAACTACGAAAATCTAGGATATTAGACTCGGTTGACACTCCTGCCCCTCCAAAGAAAACAATCCGTTGGCTTTGATCTATCAAGTCTTGTAATTGTTCAATTTTATCCATCACATTTCTCCTTAAGCTGGGTTCTAAAAAAGTTGAAAACCAATAGCTCCAGCAATCTGATTTTCAACTCTTCCTTTATCATTACTGATATATTTGAGATTAAAGCATTTGAATCAATCTTAGAAATAACCTTATCTCAAAGTAATGCGATGTTTACTCTGCAATCAAGGTTTCCAAACCAACCTTCATCATATCGGTGAAGGTATTTTGTCGTTCTTCTGCAGTAGTGTCTTCATCTGGATTGACCAAGCTATCAGAAATGGTCATGATAGCAAGTGCATCGACGTGGTGTTGGGCAGCCAAGTAGTAAAGAGCTGCTGCTTCCATTTCCACAGCTTTAACTCCCCATTTACCAAGTTCGATGTTCTTTTCAAAGTAGTTTGAATAAAAGACATCTGATGACAAAACGTTCCCAACGTGGGTGGTCATGCCAAGATCTTTAGCGATATGGTAGGCCTTGTCTAGCAAGTCAAAACTTGCGATTTGTGGGAAATCATACTGAGGCCAGTCGTTGCGGATGATGTTTGAGTTAGTTGCAGCTGCTTGCGCCAAAACCAATTCACGGACGTGAACATCCTCATTTAACGAACCCGCAGTTCCCACACGGATCAGTTTTTTCACACCGTAGTCCACAATCAACTCACGCGCGTAAATCGAAATGGATGGCATCCCCATCCCAGTTCCCATGACAGATACACGGTGGCCCTTGTAAGTACCAGTGTAACCAAACATGTTCCGCACTTCATTAAAACAAACAGGATCTTCAAGGAAGTTCTCCGCAATAAACTTCGCACGAAGAGGATCCCCAGGAAGAAGAATTTTATCAGCAATTTCACCCTGCTGAGCAGCAATATGGATAGACATAGTTTATGATACAAAGAGCGACAAGAAAACGACTGAAAATTAGGAATCTGACGAGAAATCCTGATTTCTCAGTTAGATCATCTATTTCCCGAGTTTTCCGCTCGTGTTCAAATCAGAACACCTCACTCTACCTTTCTTTATTCTAAATGTGATAGTCAAAAGGATACCAAACCCGTCAAAAAGCGAAGGGAAAATAGGAGTTGGGTGCAGTGAGCGATGCTCGCTAGACCAACTATCTTTTTCCCACTGCTTTTAGGGTGGGTTCAATTCCTTTCTTTCTTAATTTTGATGATAAATAGGAGAATAGCACGGGTTCAATTCAAAACCAAACTACCCTACCTTTCAATGTTTTAGAAAAGTTTTCCGCTCGTGTTCAAATCTGAGCACCTCACTCTACCTTTCTTTTTGTATATTTAGGACAGTGAAAGAGAACAAAGTAAAAATAGGAAACTGACGAAGCATCGCAGATGCTAGACAGTTTATCTTTTTTACACAGTTCTCCGCCCGTATTCAGTTCAGCAAATACGGTTTACCCATCCTTTCTTTCTTGATTTTAAATTTAAATATTTCGCAGAATAGTTAGCCCGAGTTTGACTATAACTCAGATACTCTGCCTTTCTGTAGTTCCTAGTTTACCAATGAATCTAAAAATGCATACAGTTTTGCATTCATTTCGGAGTAATGATTTTCACGTAATTCTTCTGGTGTTTGAACGAAAGTGAACTTTTCACTTTGCTCTCTTAATTGCTCCTCACCATCCGCAGTAATTAAGAGTTCTACTGCTTCGGGATCAAATTCCAAATGAGCCTGAAAGGCATAATGTTTTGGACTGAAGCGAATAATTTGGCGTGGACAACCTTGACTCGTCGCAAGAACAACAGCATCCTCTGTCAGCCCTGGCATATCACCGTGCCAGTGGCCGGTTTCTAAGTTTTTTTCCGAACAAGCTGACATGAGGATCTGTTAGACCTTGCATCGTCAATGTCACAGGATAAACGCCGATCTCGCGCTCTGGACTATGTTCATACTTCGCACCATAGGCAACAGATAGGAGTTGCGCACCAAGACAGACACCAACAATATAAATATCTGCAGCAATCGCTTCTTTCATAAAAGCAAGCTCAGCCTTTGGATCATAGTATGGGAAGTTTTCTCTATCCTCATCAGGTGATTGAGGACCACCCATAACAATCAGAAAATCAATTCCGTCAATTGTTTCAGGAAGAGGTTCTTTTTCATAAACCTTTGTTGATGTAATGTGATGACCTCGTTCCAGAGCCCATTTTAGATAAGCACCCGGAACTTCAAAGGTCTCATGTAAAATAAAGTGAACTCTCATGCCACTACAATTCACCAAGAATAGCTTTAACCAAGCCTTTGAAGTCACCTTTGACACGCTCTGTCACTTCCACAACTTCTTCGTGGTTGAGTTCTTCTTGGAATCCTGCAGCATGGTTAGTAATACATGAAATACCGAGAACTTTCAAGCCTGAGTGAGCGGCCACAATAACTTCAGGAACAGTGGACATACCAACTGCATCTGCTCCCAATGTCTTATAGGCACGAATCTCTGCAGGTGTTTCATAAGTCGGACCGGTTACACCGATATAGACACCTTCATCAAGCTTGATACCAAGTTTCTTAGCCACTTCATGGGCAGTAGCACGGTATTCTGGTGTGTAGGCTTTAGACATATCAGGGAAACGTGGACCAAAATCATCCAAGTTTTCACCCATCAATGGGTTTTGCCCCGTCATGTTGATATGGTCTGAGATAGCCATCAAAGTACCAGGACCGAAACCAATACCGCCAGCTGCATTGGTTACAATGACACCTTCACATCCGAGGACTTTCATCACACGAACTGGGAAAGTCACCACTTCCAGAGGATTTCCTTCGTAGAAATGAAAACGACCTTGAAGAGCCAAGACCTTACGGCCTGAAAGTTTACCATATACCAATTTACCAGCGTGACCTACTACTGTCGAACGGCCCCAGTTTGGAATGTCTGCATAATCTACTACAACTGGATTTTCGATTTCTTCTGCCAATTCTCCAAGTCCCGATCCAAGGATTAGACCAAACTCGGGAGCTTGGATTCCTTTATCTTTCAGGAAAGCAGCTGTTTCCTTGATCTTATCTAAAAATGTCATTATACATCTCCTTTATTATTTTTTAGCATTTGACCTATTTTGTCAAAGGTTTTTGCATTGCGAATGGTGATGTTGCGATAAAAAGGCATCTTGAGCAAGTACTTGTGATAGGCAGTTGCATAGTAGGATTCTTCAGAGAATTTCCCCCAGAAAATCCCAAGTCTTCCAAAATGAACCACTTCATCTTTCAGTTCCAAACTTTCAACTTTCTCAATGACTTGATCCACATCCAAGCCTTCTGTATAAAAGAGGACATCTTTTCGAGCCAGATCTTTGGTCCACCATTCAGGCAGATTTTCAAGTTCCGCTTCAAAGTCCTCAAGACTCAGTAACGAAAAGCTCTGAATAAATGGATAATGAACTGCAAAGAAAGCCTCTAACTTTTCAACCAATTGGGCTTTGGCATCTGTCGAAGTAAAGAAAATATTGCCACTGTTGATGTAGGTTTCAGTCTTTTCCAGCCCCAACTCTATAAGTTCTTGACGAAGTTGCGACATAACAACCTTATTCTTCCCACCAACATTAATGCCCCGAACAAGTAAAGCATATCGCGTCATCTTATACCAATTTATCTAAGAAACTTTCACCAATCATGGCAGTTTCCACACCAAAGTTATCCGCAACTGTTGCTGAGATATCTGCAAAATGCCCAACTGGAATGACACCATTTCCCTTAAAGCTAGGGCTGTAAGCTAAAAGTGGAATATATTCACGAGTGTGGTCAGTTCCAGCATAGGTTGGGTCATTTCCGTGGTCCGCAGTAATCAAGAGAAGATCATTTTCTCTCATGGCAGCGATAATTTCAGGCAAGCGCTCATCAAACTCATGCAAGCAATCACGGTAACCATGAGCATTGCGGCGGTGGCCGTAAAGGGCATCAAAGTCAACTAAGTTTGTGAAGGAGAATCCTTTTTCAAACTCAGCAAGTCCCATAGTCTTCAATAATGTATCAATTCCGTGACTGTTTGACTTGTTGTGGCCCATGTCATGATTGATACCAGCGCCATTAAAGATATCGTTGATTTTACCAACAGCATACGTATCGATGCAAGCTTCGTTCAATTTATCCAAAACAGTTGGTGCAAATGGGGAAACGGCCAAGTCACGACGATTTGCCGTACGAGTGAAGTTACCTGGCTCACCCACATATGGACGGGCAATGATACGACCTAGAAGGGCTGGGCGCTCAAGGGTAATCGAACGAGCGTATTCACAAATACGATAAAGTTCATCCAAAGGAATGATGTCTTCATGGGCAGCAATTTGCAAAACAGGGTCAGCTGAAGTATAGATAATCAACTCCCCAGTTTCCATCTGGCGTGGTCCAAAATCATCGATAACAGCTGTACCTGAGTAAGGTTTGTTGGCTTCACGAATGACCTTGCGTCCTGAAAATTCTTCGATTTTTGTCAGGATTTCTTCTGGGAATCCGTTCCAGAAAGTATCAAAAGGCTCAGTAATATTGAGTCCCATGATTTCCCAGTGACCAGTCATGGTATCCTTACCAAGGGAAACTTCTTCCAATTTTGTTGCATACCCTGTTGGATTGCTTTCTGCTGGTACAGTCTTAAGAGGCGTTTCGCGAGGAATATTTCCTAGACCGATTTTAGCCATGTTTGGCACATTCAAACCAACTGTTTTTGAAATGTGTCCCAGTGTGTCAGAAGCTCCATCTGGAACTCCTGCATTGACAAAGTTATTGGCATCTGGTGCAGCACCGATTCCTACAGAATCGAGTACTACCAAGTGAATACGATTAAATTTTGACATAGTCTGCCTCCTTATTATGTTGATTAGTTTGCTTTTGTTGAAGTTAAAATCTGAACGCCATTTCGTCCCGCTACGATGACCTTATCCACCATTTGGTTGAACAAGCCATGCTCTACGACACCAACGACATGATCCAATTCTTGTCCGAAAGTAATTGGATCTTCAATGACATCCAAGGCTAGGTCAATGATAAAATTCTGCATATCGGTCACAAAACGCTGACCGTCTTTTTCACGGAAACTTGGTTTGTAGCCAGCTCGCTCAAAACGACGAAAGACCTGTTCTGCACCATACTGAACCACTTCTACTGGCAATTTAAAAGCACCTAGTTTCTTGACCAGTTTGCTTTCATCCACCACCCAAATGTATTCTTTTGAGGGCGTTGCCACAACCTTCTCCATCAGAAGGGCACCACCACCGCCTTTGATTCCGTTAAACTGGCTATCTACTTCATCCGCCCCGTCAACCGTCACATTGACAAAATCCACTTGATCAATCGACTTGAGCGGGATATTAAGACCCTCAGCCTGTTTACTGGTCACACTGGAAGTCGTTACAGCAGTAATCTGCAAACCTTCTTCCTTAATCCGACGACCAATTTCTTCTACGAAATAGTAGGCAGTAGAGCCAGTTCCCAGACCAACAACCATACCATCCTTGACAAACTCAGCAGCCTTGATACCTGCCATTTTCTTCAGATTCTCCACTTAAACACCTCCAATATAGAGCTACATCTATTATAACATGTATCCGTTTTTATTTCATGAATACACTTAAAAAACCCGAACATTTTTATTTCGGGTTTTGGTGTTCTATTTAACCATATCAGGATCGTAATCATAGAATCCTGTGTCGAGGAAACGGTTTTTAGGGTGTAACTTGCGCACTTCCTCATCTAACAAGAAGGCTTGGTCATGGCTAAAGTTGCCCTCTTGGATCAAGCTACGCGCTTGAATAAAGAGTTTTGCAATCTCAACAAAGTTTTGACCTGGGGTGTAGAGACCTTCTAGCTTCCAGTGAGTAAAGCCGTGATCCACCAACTCTGTCAATTTGGTCATCAAATCAAGGTCATTATTTGCAAAGATGTGGGTACCATGATTGTCTTCAAAGATAGAGTAATGGCTCTCCGGGTCACTTGGCTCTGCCAAGAAGAGGTCACGTTTACGCGTCTTTTCATCATCAATATGCGTAAAGTTATAATAGTTTTGCAAAAGTGGTCGCTTAGAATGGTGAATGACACTAGCTCCGTAAACCAACACTTCAGCAGGAATTTCCAAAATCTCAGGCATCTTGAAGAGCTCAGCAGATGGAATTTCACGCGCCAAAACAGCCTCAGAGGCGCCTGCCTTGTGGCCCCAGAAGTTAATCTGACGGCTGCTTGTCACCATAGTTGAAGCATCGTAGATAGTCTTGAAGGAATAGCCATCGCGATTGACTACATAAAAGACACCTGCATCTCCTACTGTAATATAGTCTGTCTTGATTTCTTCCAAGAAATCTAGGAAAGGCTTGATTCGGTCCATCATATCTTGGTGCATGAGGGCATTAACCGCGACAATCAATTTCTTGCCTGCTTCATGAACCAACTTAGCAATCTCACGCAATTGGTCATGACTAAAAGTCGTTGGCAGACGAAGGCCAAAATCTTTCTCACCAACATAGATACGATCTACGCCAGCTTCGAGTAACTGTTCAACTTGTTCAATACTTTCAGCAGTTGCTGTAATGATAATCTTTTCCATAAGGAAAATTATACCACAATTCTCAAAAATCAGCTATGAATACTAAGAGTTTTATAAAAAGTCAAAGTCATTTTTAAAGTTTTCATTCAAAAAGTGAACAGTAACTTGTACCATTCACTCTATTTTATGCATGTGTTTCTTCAACTAGGTGGCCATCATTCATGGCATAAATACGGTCAACCTTATCAAGAAGACGTGTATCATGCGTAATCATAACAACTCCTCTACCTTGTTTATGGGCAATGGCAGCCAACATCTCCGTTACTTGGTAGGCACGCTGGGTATCCAAACTAGCTGTCGGCTCATCTGCAAGCACAATGCTTGGATTGTTATAGAGCGCTCTAGCTATCGCCGCACGTTGACGTTCACCACCTGATAGAGCCTTGGGATACTGATTTTGTACTTTTTCCAAATCCAACAAGTCAAAGAGCTCTTTTCGATTACTTTTGCTATTTTTTCCCTTATCCAGTTTGTCAATCAAATCCAGCTGTTCCTTGACCGTTAGAAAAGGAATTAAGTTTGAAGCCTGGAGAATGAAACCAAACTCTCTAAAACGGAGATCTGTTTTTTCCTTCTCCGTCAAACTACCTGTTTCCTTCCCCTTGACTAGAATCTTTCCACTCGATGCTTCCTGAAGTTGTCCTAGAGTTGTTAGAAAGGTCGTCTTTCCAGAACCTGAAGGCCCAACGATAGCTACGAACTCTCCCGCATTTAGCTGAAAATTCGTCTCATGCAGGGCTACGACGTTCATCTTTCCTTCCCCGTAGGTTTTTGTCACTTGATTCATTTCAATCAATGCTGTCATACTATTCTCCTTATCACTCTGCAATCGCAGTAATCGGGTCCACCTTTAGCAAGCGTGGAAGTGAAATGATACCACCTAGAAGGGCCATCAAGGAAATTACCAAACTTAGGACAGAGTAGGCTATCCAACTTGGATAGAAAAAGAAGGTAGCTGGCAAGACTAAAATCACTCCTCCGATTGCCAGTAAGGCTAAAGCAATCCCCATACCAGCTAAGAGGAAGATTTGACAGAAAAGGGACCATACAATGGTTTTGATCTGTATCCCTTGAGCCCGCATTATTCCATAAAGACCCAGTTTTTGGATGGTAATGATATAAACAAAAATCCCCACAATCAAGCCTGTGATAACAATCATAGCAAGAATCATCCCTGAAAATACATTAACCTGAGGTGTGTAACCAGGAATTTTCGATATCATTTTTGGAATGGAAATCTGTTTCAGTCCATCGCCAACCACCTCTATGTCATTTTTCAATACCAAGGCAGAGATGGAACGATTGGCCTCCAAGGTTCCTTGTAAGGTCCAATAAGTTGTCAGACTCGTAAAGACAACAGGCTCGGTGAAAAATTTATTTCCTTGAGTCAGGCCTACAATCTTGTAACTTGCCTCGCTTCCATTGAGCTGAATGGCATCACCTAGCTTCATCCCATAGTTCTCAAAAGACTGATCCACGACAACCTCATCATCTCCTTCAGGATAACGACCCTCCGTCAAACTAGGAGAGATAAAAGAGTCCCAGTCTTGAGCAAAAATGGAAACATTGACCTTTTCACTACCATCGACTAGATTGGTTACAGCAAACATATAGCCTAATGGAGCAGCCTCTTCAGAACTATTATCCTTGTAGTCCTTTTCAGGAATAAAGGATGCCGTCAAATTATCATTTGCATAGTCGGATAAAACGACACCCGTCGCTTGCCAATTATCAATAGCTGCTCGGTTGTTTCGCACAAGACCAAGAGCTAGACTGGTCATAAAAAAGACCATAAAAGCAATAAGAAAAATGGTAGTTAGAATCAAACTATATCGAAGTTTGTTTTGTACTATTTCTTTGATAGCAAGATACATGCTTATCTCCTTTAACTTTCCCCAGAGGTAGCAAGAAGGCCACCCAGTCCAATAGACAGAATCTCTGTCCTTCCATCCATTCAAAACAACTCCTACCAATACTCTTCAAAAGTATCCAGGTAGCAACTCAACAAATCATCTTAGGAAAAAGCCTCAGCTTGCTATCAATTTATATAAGTTATCCTTTCTCAGTATATTTACAATAGAGAAGGTCAGGTCATCTGTTTTAAGTGTAACATCCATGCTATCATTTTCCCTAGTGGGTGTCAAGAAGAGCGACTTAGAAGATGATAAGAGGCTTTAGTAGTTTTGTAACAATTCTGTAATAATTCTCTGCATAAAAAATGATAAAATAGTTATGTACTGTTAAGGAGAGAATCATGCCCGCAAGAAAATTAGAAGCTTATGAGTTTGAACAAACTTCCGAATCGAATCAAACTCAGCTTTATCAAGACTATACACTGGAAGCTCCTGTTAGCTCCAATTTAAAAGAGATTTTATTTTTTGTAAATATTGCTTGTTTTTGTATTTTTATGGTGTTTTTTAGTTTTATCTTTTTAGCCTTAAAATTGAACACGGCTTTATCATTTGTTGCTGCTATGGGGGCAAGCTTGGCACTCCTCCAACTCCAACGAAAGATCATTAAACGAAAAATTTCAAAATCAAAATAAAGGTTGGTAGCGGTACCAACCTCTTTTCTGGTTATCAAAAAAGACAGTTTTAAAACTGTCTTTTTATTTATTCTTACGTTTGGGAGGAGATTGAATAGCAATCTTAACTTCAAAAATTGTTCCTCTAGGCTTGTTATCTTTAACGGTAATCGTTCCTCGTAAGGCATCTACGATCTGCTTGGCCAAAGATAGTCCCAGACCAAAACCGCCTTTTTGACGGGTTCTCGCCTTGTCTACACGATAAAAGCGGTCAAAGATTTTCTTCTTGTCAGCAGCTGAGATCCCAATTCCGTTATCCGTTACGGATAGATAGAGATGGCGATCCGTAGCATGAACTACAAACTCAATTTTCCCATCTTCTTCGGTATACTTAATGGCATTATCAAATAAGATGGTCATGAGCTGTTTTAGAAGCAACTGATCGGTCATAAAGGGACGATAAATCCGATTTTCATACTCAAAAATACGATCATTTTCAGAAGCAATCAATTCATAGTTAGCAAAGGTCGTCTTAAAAAACTGTGGTGATACTTCTGCTATTTCTGGTTTGATTCCATCATCGCGACGTGCAAGGTTGAGAAGATTGGTCGTGAGGAAACGCATGTTGCGAACTTCTTCAAGACTCGAAGCGATACTTTCGCTGGATTCCATAATCGTTGCCTCTGGTTTTCGAAAGAGAGTCTCTAAACGATTTTGTAAAACGGCCAAAGGCGTTCTCAGTTCGTGGCTCGCATTTTCAACAAAGGACTTCTGCTTTTGCATACTTTCCAGCAGAGGTTTGACACTGATACGTGCCAGATAAACACTGGCAATTAAAGATAGGAGCCAGAAACTGGCCATGACCACTACGATTAAATGCTCATGGTTTTGGCTAATCTGCTCAAGCTGACTAGTGTTGATCAAGATTGCCGCATATTTGACATTACTTGAAACAGTGGATGAATTGGTTTCCATCAAGATCATCCGGTAGGTTTCTTCCTGACCGTAGCTATTGACAACTTGGATTTGGCGAATGTGATTCAACTCTTTCTTGTCCAGCTTGATCTTGTCCAAGCCTAAAAAACGATTGCCCAGTAAGAGTTGGTTAAAATCCTTGTCAAAGAGCAAGACTTCCGTATTGGAGCTGACATTGGGTTTGATTTCAGCCTTGCTGGCATCCGCAGTTGCGGGTTCAATGTCCTTGACTTCTTCAGTTGCCCGATTAAGAGCTAACTGGATAACCGCTTGAGGGCTGCCACTAAGGGCTTGGAGTTTTTCATCTACAGAAGTGTAGAGACTCGAGTGCATTACCTGGAGGATAATCAAGGTCATAGCAGAGAAGATTAGGGTGAACACTCCAAAGTTTCGAATGAAATAGCTGAAATCATCTGCATACCATGTTTTTTTTAGTTTATTGAACATCTTTTAAAATATACCCGACACTACGCAAGGTTTGAAGATTCTCAGCAAAGGCTGTTCCCTTCAATTTCTTACGAACTTTTGAAACATAGACTTCTACGACGGAAATCGTCGTATCGCTATCAAATCCCCATAGGCGGTCAAAAATTTGCGTCTTGGGAAGAATGACATTTTGATTTTGAAGGAAGTAAACCAATAACTCAAACTCTTTTCCGAGTAGATCTACAGGAGTATCTTCCACTTTCACTTCATTCGTTGAAAGGTTGACGACAATATCCCCATAAGTCAAGGTGTTTTCGTTAAACTTGCCTGAACGTTTGAGAAGGGCTTGGATCCGCATTTTGAGTTCTTCTAGGTAGAAAGGTTTGGTGAGGTAGTCATCCGCTCCCAACTCAAAACCATGTCCCTTGTCATCCAAACTTTCCTTAGCAGTCATGATTAGTACTGGTGTTGAGATCCCTTTTTCTCGCAACTCTTTTAAGACTTGGAACCCATTTTTTTCTGGCAACATCAGGTCAAGCAAAATCAAGTCATAGACGCCACTTTCAGCTTCGTAGAGACCTTCTTCTCCATCAAAAACCTGCATAACATCTGCAAAATCATCTAAAAAGTCAAATACTGAGTTTGACAGACCCAGGTCATCTTCTACTAATAAGATTTTTATCATCAGAAACTCCTCCTTGTTATGATTATTATACCAAAATTGCCTTAAAAAAAACTCAACTCTCTCTTCTTTTCAGATAGAAAGTTGAGTTTTTTATTTACATTTCGAATGAATTAAGCCTTGCCATATTGGGCTACAACAGCTTCGACTGCTGCTTTTTCACGCTTAATCAAGTCAACACGTGCTGCAATATCCTTGATCCCCATGCGGATGTTACGGCTAAGCGCAAGGTCAGAAAGTTGCGGTTCAAAGAATTCCTTGTACTCTGCCAAGCGTTGCTCTGTCTTAAATACATGGGCAGGTAGGATAACAAAGCTATCAAAGCTCATATCCCCACCAAGAGCTGCCTTGATCCAATCCCAGTTTTCACGCGCCCATACCCAAACAGTTTCTTGAGTTGTTTGATGATCTAGGAACTGGTAATACCAAGCAGACAAGTCTTGTGGTTTCACCACAAATTTATCCTTCCATGAACTAATCAAGGTTTGGATATTGTCAGCATCTGTACTGTAGGCAAGAGCCGCAGCCAACTGGCGTTTGAAGACCGCATCTGTCGCATGAGTGTAGAGGTCCAGATAAGTTGCAACCAAGTCTTTGGTCTCATGGTGTTTCATCTCATTGATGAGAACTTGAGCACGGATGGCTGCTGGAAGTCCTGCAAGGTTCTCCTTGTGAACTGCAAAGATTTGGCTAGCAACTTGACTAGCTTCTGCATCATTAGAGCGAATCATCATGGAAATTGTCAACTGACGAACCAATTCATCCTCATCTGATTCTCCATCTTTGGCTTCAAAACCAAGACGGTCATAGTTGTGGCGAGCCAATTTAGCAACCAGTGCCTTGAAGGCTGTTTCAGCATCCGTTCCTTCATCAATAAAGCGCTCAAGGGCAGAAATCACTTGAGAAACAGCTGAAACGACAAGGTAAGATTCTTCCTTAGCAAGTTTATCAAGGACTGGGAGCAAGTCCGCATAAGAAATGTGTCCTGCTTCTGCAAGCAGACGACGTTCTTGAACGATTTGCAGTTTGCTTGTGTTATCAAGTGTTTCTAAGTCAGCAAGAACAGCTTCTAACAAGTCTCCTTGATAGTCTGTAATGTAGTGGGCTGTATTTTCAGTGTTGAGGCGAAGTGCTCCTTCGTTTTCAGCAAGAAGAGCAGCATAGCCAGGGATTTCGATACTTTCAGTTTCAAGTGTATCTGGCAAACCTTTCCAGTTGCTGTTGAGTGGCACTACCCAGAGGCGGTTCTTGTCTTCATGCTCACCGATAAAGAATTGTTTTTGTGAAATCTTCAAGACATCATTTTCAACTTTGACAGTGAGAACTGGATAGCCAGGCTGTTCCAGCCAAGAATCCATGAAGGCTGCAACATCTCGCCCTGATGCTTGTCCGAGAGCATTCCAAAGGTCACGACCAATGGTATTGCTGTACTGGTGTTTTTCAAAGTAAGCATGCAAGCCTTTGGCGAAATCAGCATCGCCTAGCCAACGTCGAAGCATGTGCATGAGACGGCTTCCTTTGGCATAGACGATAGCGCCATCAAAGAGCGTATTGATTTCATCTGGGTGTTTGACTTCGACGTGAACAGACTGCACACCATCCGTCGCATCGCGTTTAAGCGCAGCTGGAACCCCACCTGTTTGGAAATCTTCAAAGATATTCCAACTTGGTTCGATGGCATCCACACAGACGTATTCCATCATGTTTGCGAAGCTTTCATTGAGCCAGAGGTCATCCCACCATTTCATAGTCACGAGGTTTCCAAACCATTGGTGAGCCAACTCATGTGCTACAACTAGGGCAACTTGTTGACGGCTAGCAAAGGTTGAGTTCTCATCCACAACTAAGTACACTTCACGGTAGGTCACAAGACCCCAGTTTTCCATAGCACCAGCTGAGAAGTCAGGAAGGGCGATGTGAAGTGATTGAGGGATTGGATACTTAACTCCATAGTAATCTTCGTAAAACTCGATCGAGCGAACGGCGATGTCTAGTGAGAAATCGAGGTTAGATAGGGGGTGAGCTTTGGTTGAGTAGACACCTACGAGGGTACCATTTTTAGTTTTAGCGGTCACCCCTTGCAAATCACCTGCTACAAAGGCCAACAAGTAAGAAGACATGCGAGGTGTTGTTTCAAACTTCCAGATGCCTGTTTGCTTGCGGTTTTCAACATTGATTTCTGGCATGTTCGACAAGGCCACTTCACCTTCCGCTTGGTCAAAACGTAGAGAAAGGTCAAAAGTTGCTTTAGCTTCTGGCTCATCCACACATGGGAAGGCTTCACGCGCAAAATGGCTTTCAAACTGAGTAGACAAGACTTCCTTCTTGACACCATCAACTGTGTAATAAGAAGGGTAAATCCCTGTCATGTTGTCTGTGATTTTACCAGAAAAGTCAAGAACCACTTCAACTTGACCAGCCTCAGCCAATTCGATATGAAGGGCTTCATTGTCATGGTCAACTGTAAATGGACGAGCTTGACCCGCGACTTCTACAGAAGCGATTTCCAAGTCTTTTTGGTGAAGGGAAATACGGTCACTCTGTGCTTGACCAGTAATGGCCACCTTCCCAGAAAACGTCTTGGTCTCACGACTCAAGTCTAAAAATAAATCATAATGTTCAGGAACAAATTGGGTAATAAAATGTTCAACTGCTTGCATAGTTTTCTCCTATTCTAAGTTTAAGAGTTTTACTCTTCTTCAAACAAACTTATTATATCATGTTTTGCTTTAGAAAAAAGGATTGGACGGCGATTTCCAAAACTTTCTTCCTTCTGCAGTCTACAGCGGGTAGACCTTGCGAAATTCTTCCAAAACGACCTTGCTGTCAGGTGTAAAAGTCAGGCCAGCCTCCCTCATCCACTCGATGAAACAGTCTTCGTGAACCTGGCGCCAATAGGCTAGGGATTTGTCACCTTCCCCTTCCTTAAAGGCATAATCAGCTGACACTTGATGAAAAGGCTGGACAGAAACCTTGGTAATTTCGACAATGCAGACAGCCTGATTTTGACTATCTAAAATGACATCGAAGGTCCCTTTTTGTGGAAGAGGTTCGTCTTCTATTGCATAGAGGTCGTAGGCTGAGGCAGTTGCTGTCTTTTCGCCTTTTAAAACCAAACCTGCCAAGGTATCGGCTTCCACTCCAAAAGCCCAGGCATCTATCTCATCTCCAATCAAGGGGTTAATTTGCTTATAGGCATTCCACATTTCTTGCGGTGTCATTGCTTGCTCCTTTTCATTTACTCTTTTATTTAAAAGGATAGAGTTGCTCAAATCCATTTATTAAAATATAGTCACGAAGAACTGAAATCGTGCTTTGAATTTCATTATTAACTAAGTCCCGCTTGATTTCCAATTCATTGGAAAAAGCTTTTAAATATAATAAATGAAATAAGATTCCCATTCTTTTATTCATTTGCGAAACTTCATCCTTGGCTTTCTCTAACTCTGTTTGTAGAGAGTTTAATCTAAAACCTGTCAAAAAACGTTTGTGTACCTTTCTTTTCCCAAATACACTCGCTTCATCATCATAATTTAATGCGTAGAGAATCCTATCTCTTACTTCTGTTAGATATTTTTCTTCATCTATCAGAATGGTAAGTAAAGCAGAATTTTGTACAGGTTCCCAATAGCGATAATCACCGTCAAAGTCAACTTGAATCATTTTATCAATCATTGACTGAGCTAAAGCAGGATTATCAGACAGATACAAGATGTAACTTAAGCGATTAAGAACATGCATAGCATCCATCTGAGTTTTCTTATTCTTTTTTGGTACAAGACTGATATAGGATGCTAAGTCAACATCATTTTCAACCTCTTCGATTAGTTCTTTAACATTCATGTATCTACTCCTTTTAATACTTACAATAAGCCTTTACTCTATCCCATCCTCTTTGTTATACTCTATCATGCATTTTACCGCATATTCTACCCATTCCCAAAAATCATTAAACTCTTTTCGTTGCTCCAAGCCTTCTGCAGCAAAGTCATGAATGAGTTGAACTTTATTGCCTTTACCAATTTCAAAACAAGCTGTATCATCACAATCTCCTCTTTTAGCGAATGGAATCAACTTTCTTGTTGGGTACCTTTCCTGCAAGCCCTTGTACAGAGATAACGCCCATTCTGAATCTAAAAAATACCAAATATCAAAATCAACTAAATTGAGTTCTACCATTTTTTAAATGATTCAGGATACTGAAATATACTTTCATCCATTGAATAATTTTTCATCTCTCACCTTCCAATTCATATACAAGGTCTTGTCCAGCTCTGGAAATCCTAATAATTCAGACTTAGCCTTTAAGACTAATGGCGATGCATTTTCTTCTGTGATTTTTTGAATATCCATCCAAATATATCCGAGTGAATCATTCGCACCATCAGACACAGCATCCGAAATAGTAACTTGAGGTGCAATCTCATTCATTTCAACATCATACAAGGCCATGATATGGTGAACAGTAAAATTTGTTAACTCTTCCCTGACGAAAACATCGTAGATTCGAGGATTGGAGTAGCTTCTAACAGTGAATCCTGTCTCTTCCATAACTTCTCTAATCAGCGTTTCCGTCAGTCCTTCACCAAGTTGCTGACTGCCTCCGGGTAGATCATAACGATGTTGATAAGGGCCTCTCGTTTTTTCAATGCAGAGTAACTTCCCGTTTTCAAAGCAAACAGCATAGACTCCAAAGTGTTTTTTGATTTCCATCCAACTCCTCCTACTTCAAAGACCAACCACCATCCACTGTCAGGATTTGTCCTTGCATGGCAGATGCCTGACCGCTAGCCAAGAAAAGGCTAACTTGAGCAATCTCACTTGGTTCAATCCAACGCTTGATAGGCGTTTCACTAGCTACCCAGTCTGCCAATCCACCTGGTTCAAAGTCTGCAGCAGTCATACCTGTCTTGACCGCTCCTGGAGCAATTCCAAATACCTGAATCCCAGCCTCAGCATAGTCTAGAGCCAACTGCTTGGTAAAGCCAGCTAAGGCGTGCTTAGACGAGGTATAGGCGTGACCACCTCCGCCAGCTAGACTTGAAGCAATCGAACACATATTGATAATGATTCCTTTTTTATTTTCCAGCATTTGTGTCAAATAATGTCGAGTTAGCTCAACAGGAGTTATGTAGTTGATTTCAAAAATCTCTTGAATTTCCTGAGCTGTTTGCTCCAAAAGTGGTTTGTAATCATCTAATACTCCTGCAGTATTACACAAAATATCAACATGAGGACACCAGTCAAAAATAGGCTCCAAGTCCAAGGTTAAATCACGTTGTAAAAAGTGAAAGTCACCTTGCAAGTCAGGCTTTTCACCCTGATCCACCCCGTAAACTTGATAACCTTTTTCTAAAAATAGACGAGCTTGAGCCAGACCAATCCCTGAACTTACTCCCGTGATCAATACACGTCTAGTCATGCACTTCTACCCAGTCCGTCGCCAAAACATCACAAGGTGTCGGGCTCCACATGGAAAAACCTTCCCCTTCTCCAGACACGTTGATTAGAAAATAAGGCGTCACTTCAAGTGCAACCCCGTTTTGTTCTATAGTGTCAAAGAGTTGGACATAGTTTTCAGCCCCTCCCCAACCAGTTCGTACATATTTTTTCTTAGCCTTTAATCCAGGCAGGATTTCTTCAAAAGTCATGATGTTCTCCTTTAATTCTACATTCTTCAATTAATTATAGCAAAAAACCGTTTTCCAACGGCTTTTTGACTGTATATCTGCTAAATTCTTCCTACCACTGCAATCCGGCTTCTCTAATTTCTTTCTTAGAAGCGAATTTACCATTTGGTCTGTGCCATCTTCCGTTTTTATCTCTAAAGTAGCCACCTGAATTTGTTGATTGCAAATTTGATTCCTGGCTTTCTTCCTGTTCTTGTGCGGCTTGGCGAGCTTTTTCCTGCTCTTCTTCTTTTGCTTTCTTTTCAGCTGCTTCTTTTTCTTCAGCCTCTTTCTTGGCTTTTTCCTCAGCTTCCTTCTTAGCCTTTTCTTCAGCTTCTTTTTTAGCTTTTTCTTCTTTGTTTTCAACTGTATTTTTAGCCGTACCATCCAAGTAATTGATTTCCGCATTAGCTGAAATATTGTCTAAAACAACATGCGTCACTGAATACTGATCAACCTTTTCTTTACTACCACCCAATTTGATTTCTAAGAGTTTGCCATTTTCATCAATTCCCACATACTGCAATTCAATTTGTCTCGGAATCAATTCATCCTTCTGATAGATTGGGGTCACCTTGTAGTCAAGATAGTAGTTCGGGTGATTGGCCAACCAAGAGTCCAATCGATTTTCATAGCAAAGCATGCTACTTTGGTTTTGGTCATCTGTTCCAGAATAATTTCCAGCATTTAGCCAGTTAGTCATTGGAACCAGATTCCTCTTTTCATCATTTAATCCGCTAAATTGGTAACCAATCAGATGACCTCTACTCATCAACCAAGCTTCTTTTTTACCGTCACCATAAAAGAATTTATAATTGTGCCATCCAACTGGATCATAAGTCAACTTGGACTCTCTCTTCTCAGTTGGCTCATCGCTGTCCTTGAGTTGAATATGAGCACCCGTTGCGCGTGATTTATAATCCAATTCCCCAAGTTCTAGCTGCTTTTCATTTTTAAAAGGCAAAAGTCCAGCTTCTTTAAACAACTTCTCATCAAACTTGATTTGCTTCTGTTCAATTTTTTCTTCTGGGACCTTTGATTCCGCCTTATGTCCAGAACAAGCAACTAGTGTTGTGATTGAAAGTAAGGCAATTGAGAAGGATAGTAACTTTTTCATAAAAGCCTCCTTTTATATAGTGATTAGATTAATATATTCTATTATATTTTACTATCATTTTGTTAATTGTTCAAGAATAAAGATGCTGTTATTATATTCTTTCTACTCCAATGTTTAAAACAAAAACGATAACCACTTTTTCAGTAGTTACCGTTGATTTTTTGATTAGTCTTTCCCACCAAGTTTGCTGTTGATGGTCATCATGATGCTGGCTATCTTCTCACCCCAGTATGGATCTGAAGCATAGCGAACATTCATTCCGGTTGCTTTATTTCCAAGGTGGTCTCTGCCATAGTCAATGTAATTCTCACGAATCCACTTGGCAGCTCCGAGGATTCCTTTGTCCACATTATCAAAGCTTTTGGCTGAGAGATATGGGCTAGTATCATAAGCAGCAATACCAAAGAAGTTGTTCTTATCTCTGGCAATTTGACTGCGTCCCCAAGCACTTTCAAGGGCACTATGTGCCATCAAGTAAAGGGCATTGACACCGTAGCGTTCCTCAGCTTCTTTGAAAGTCGCTCCTTTACCTGCAAGTGGACTATCCTGCAAGTTCATCATTGAATACAGTTTATCCAACTCAGCTGCACTATAATTACTTGGTTCTCTCAAGTTTTTATAAAGGAAAGGATTTTTAATGGTAAAGCCATCAAAATGCTCTCCGTCAGTTGAGTAGTACTTCTTACCAATAACCATAGCAGATGTGTGTGGAGCTACTTTGATACTCGTATAAGGAGAGAGTTCATGGTAGAGGAATTTCCCATCACTAGTATAATGAGGGATAAATTCGCTTCCTTCATCCACTGCTGTCAAATCACTTTGATTCATATAGCCAGACAAGCCAGAAATCGAAACTGCAAGTCGGCCACCTTTTCGAGTCGAGCTATCCAGTGAAACAATGCTTCCTTGGTTAATGTAACTCAAGATTTCTCCAGATGCACTGTAGACATAGGCTGTGATTGGTTTTACCTTATAATACTTGGTTTTATCCGCAACATGCCATTTACCTGAGGCATCCAAGGTATGACCATCTACAGTCTCGTTTTTTGCCATGTAACCGCCTGATTTAAGGTAGTACCATGATTGGTCGGATGAATCGTAGATAAGCTCTTTCTCAGCCATCTTCCCGTTTGACTTGAGGTAGAACCAATTGTTCTTGTACCACACCCACTCACTTGCAGCCATATAACCGCCAGATTTGAGATAGTAATAACCATTATCCCAGATCCATTCTTTATCAGCATAATTTCCATCAGAGTTGATATAGAACCAAGAGTTATAATCCTTGTCAAAGAGCCAACCTTTACCTGCTTTTGCTCCACTGCTCGTCACATAGCTGCGGTCAATCCAAGTTTCTGTGGAGAGGTAGCCACCGGATTTGAAATGGTAATCCTTGCCTTTGATCGTTTCCCAGCCGTTTTCAGCATAGGTTCCGTCTGCTTTCAAGTAAAACCACGAGTTATAATTTTTGTCAAAGAGCCATTCGGATTTCAGTTTAGCTCCACTCTTCGCAACATAGAAGCGGTCAATCCAACGTTCAGTAGAAAGATAGCCTCCAAATTTGAAATGGTAATCTTTACCTTTAATCGTTTCCCAGCCTTTTTCGGCATAGCTACCGTCTGCTTTCAAGTAAAACCAAGAATCGTAATTCTTATCGAAGAGCCATTCCGATTTCAGTTTGGCTCCACTCTTTGCAACATAGAAGCGGCCAATCCAGCGCTCGGTAGAAAGATAGCCTCCAAATTTGAAATGGTAGTCCTTTCCATCTATGGTTTGCCAGCCGTTTTCAGCATAGGTACCATCTTGTTGAATGTAGAACCAACTGCTATAGTTGTCATCATAAATCCAACCTTGTTTGACCTTATTACCATTTTCTGACAAATAGTTCTTACCAAGCCAAGTACTTTTCAGCATTTTACCTTGTGAATTGATGTAGTATTGGTTCTCACCTTGAGTGACCCATTCATCTTTGGCCATCTTGCCATCTTCTTTAAGGTAATATTTTTCCTGACCTTGTTGAATCCACTCATTTTGAGCTTTTTGACCATCAGACTTGAGATAATACCAGGATTGTTTTTCTTGGTCAAACACCCATTGATTCTTGACCCTAGCACCACTTTCAGCCACATAGTACTGGTTGATCCAAGTTTTTGTGGCTAATTTTCCGGTCTCGTTAAAATAGTAATCCTTACCACCAACAGTCAGCCAGCCGTTTTCTGCACGTTGTCCATCAGCCTTAAGATAAAACCAATTCTGATACGTTTGGTCAAAGATCCACTGGTTGGTTACTTGTTTTCCATCAGCTTTGAGGTAGGTCTTTCCTTTCCAAGCCCCTTCATCTGCTTTAGCTGTTTCTAGTACAGTAAAAAAACACCCCAATAAGCCAGCACTTACTAGGGCCACTTTCCATCGTTTCATTTAAATGCTCCAATAACGTTTTCTAAGCCTTATTGTAACATAGTTAATCGACGGAAATATTACAAATTGATGAAGATTCTGTGTCTTGTTGAGGATAAGGAAGTTCTAGCTTATCTCAGACTGGCTTTGACTTCCTGACGGAGATCTTCCAAACTGCTAATGCCATATTTATCCATAACTTTTGGTAGATGTTCGATGATATCAGGACAGGCATAAGGATTGGTAAAGTTGGCTGTTCCAACTCCGATAGCAGAGGCACCAGCCAGATACATTTCTAGCGCTGCTTCAGCAGAATCCACTCCCCCCATTCCAATGATGGGCAGGTCTGTTGTTTGGGCGACTTGACGAACGAGTTTGAGCGCTACTGGAAAGACTGCTGGACCAGACATCCCACCTGTTCCATTGGCCAAGATTGGTTTGCGAGTTTTGAGGTTAAAGCGCATACCGACTAGAGTATTAATCATGGTTAACCCACTTGCTCCTGCATCCTCTGCTGCTTTTGCGACAGTGACGATATCCGTAACGCTAGGGGTTAGTTTGACATAAACTGGCACATCAGAGGCTTCCACAGCCGCTTTTACCACTTCATAAGCCAAGTCAGGATCTTGCCCAATCAAAAGTCCATGATTGCCGTGATCCACATTCGGACAAGAGATATTGAGCTCGATAGCTTTTACATTGGCTGCCTTGGAAATTCCTCGAGAAACGGCAGCGTACTCTTGTTTTGAAAAGCCTGCTACATTAGCGATGATGGGAAGATTTGGATATTCTCTTTCCAACCAAGGCAGTTTTTCAGCTAAAACAGCTTCTAAACCAGGATTTTGCAAACCGATTGCATTGAGCATACCAGCAGGCGTTTCTGCCACCCTGGGAGTAGGATTGCCAAAACGTGGTTCTAGAGTCGTTGCCTTAATCATAATGGAGCCTAAAAGGTCTAAATCATAGTACTTGGCATACTCTTGGCCAAAACCAAAACAGCCTGATGCTGGAATGATGGGATTTTTCAAATCCAAACCCGGTAGAGAAACTTGTAAACGATTTGTAGTCATGACTTTCTCCTTATAATACAACTGTTCCTGTGCGGAAAACAGGGCCATCTTCACAGACACGTTGGCTGACGGTTTCACTATCTGGGACTTTTAGGACACAGGCATAGCAAGCCCCCATCCCACAAGCCATACGAGATTCCAGAGATAGATAGGCTCTTGGATGATCATAAAATCTTTGATTGATATACTTCATCATTCCAGGAGCCCCACATGAGTAAACAGCATCAAATTGACTGTCTAAATCATTGATGACAACAGATACATTTCCCTTAATACCATAAGAACCATCATCTGTCGTTACAAAGACCTGACCATATTGGGCCAATTCGGTTTCGAGAATCACAGCATCCTTGTTGGCAAAACCGAGGACTGTCACTACTGTCACCCCACGCGCATGCAATTCCTTGGCCACCTCAAGCAAGGGCGGAACACCAATCCCCCCACCAACGAGGAGAACTTGGCTCTGATCGTCTAAATCAGACAAGTCAAAACCATTTCCCTGAGGCCCCATCACATCAAGAGTATCTCCCTGACGTAAGGTTGAAAAAATAGCTGTACCAGCACCCTCAATCCGATAAATGAGATGACACTGCTTGTTTACCTTGTCAATAGACGAAATTGAAATAGGACGGCGCAAGAGATGGGCGTCATCAGGCACGCGCAGATGGAGAAATTGACCAGCTCGCATGGCTTCAACCATCTCCCCTTCTAGGACTAATTCAAAGATTGCTGGCGCAATTTCCTCTTGTGCGACTACCTTCATGGTTTCCAAACGAATGGCACCCATACGCTTCTTACATGTGGGATTCATGACTTTTCCTCCTTAAATTTTAAGGGGACCAGATAAAGAAAAGACCTTGCTAATGCAAGGCCTCAGTTAGGTTAGGTTAGAATTCATGCGCACACTTAAAAAGTCCCCACAGAGAGCCCCCTTATCCCTTTTATCTGACACCTTGTGAGTCTCTCTGGACTCCCCTTAAAGGTTAAATTTGTATTAGTATACTCTTTCAAAGAAAAAAAGTCAAGCAGAAAACGAACATTGTATGCGGTAGAATTTTTTAGAACGCCTAAATTCATACATTTTTTAGGAGAACATCACCGAGTTTTAAAAAAAGACTGAACAAATTTCTTGCTCAGTCTTGACATTGATACACTTATCAGGTATCATTAATTAAAGACTGAGTAAGAAGGACGAGTTCTTACTCGGTAAGGCGAGAAGTGTTAGCGCACTTTTCGTCTTTTTTATTCGATTAATTTAAGTAAATTATAACACATTTTTACATACCGTGCAAGTATTTTATGTTTGATTGTAGCACAAAAAGACCTTTTTTTACAAAGGTTATTGTTATATAACTTTTTATATACTTTGTTATGTACTTCTATTGTTTTCGGAAGTA
>AORU01000012.1 GCA_000344275.1 Streptococcus oralis subsp. tigurinus AZ_3a
GTGCATTTTTTCTATTTAACGCGGGAAGTAGCTCAGCTTGGTAGAGTACTTGGTTTGGGACCAAGGTGTCGCAGGTTCGAATCCTGTCTTCCCGATTGATTATGGGGATACTGAAGGGTATCTTTTTTATATATATTAAGAAGATTCTGAGAATCTTCTTTTTTGTTTTTAAGGAATGAATTTAGGAAAACTAGTAGTGCTTAAGAGAATGGTAGTGGCTATATATTTTCTTTAATTATGGTAAAATAGTAAGAGAATAATGTGAGGAAATTGAATGTCAAGTAAGTTTGAAATTTTAATGAATCAAATAGGAGTCTCTGATCAATTGAGACAGGATCCTGCTCTTGTTAATGCAAGTATTGAGCGTGTTGTGGTTCATAAAATTAGTAAGATTTGGGAATTTCATTTTGTATTTTCTAATATTTTACCGATTAAAATCTTTTTAGAGTTAAAGAAAGGGCTGAGTGAAGAATTTTCTAAGACAGGGAATAAAGCTGTTTTTGAAATCAAGGTTCTCTCTCAAGAATTTTCAAATGAACTCTTGCAGGCCTACTATAAGGAGGCTTTTTCTGAAGGTCCATGTGCTAGTCAAGGGTTTAAGTCTCTTTATCAGAATTTGCAAGTTCGTGCAGAGGGAAATCAGCTCTTTATTGAAGGTTCAGAGGTGATTGATAAGGAACACTTTAAGAAAAATCATCTTCCTAATTTAACAAAGCAACTTGAAAAGTTTGGTTTTCCAGCTTTTGTCTGCCAAATCGAAAAGAATGATGCTCTTACACAGGAGCAGGAGGAAGCCTTCCATATGGAGAATGAACAAATCGTTCAGGCTGCTAATGAAGAGGCTTTGCGTGCTACGGAACAACTGGAACAGATGGCTCCTCCTCCAGTAGAAGAGAAACCGGTCTTTGATTTTCAGGCTAAAAAGGCTGCGGCAAAATCAAAATTGGATAAGGCTGAAGTTACCCAGATGATTGATGTGACGACTGAGGAAAATCGTTTGGTTTTTGAAGGGGTTGTTTTTGATGTGGAGCATAAGGTGACCAGAACTGGTCGCGTTTTGATCAACTTTAAAATGACGGACTACACTTCAAGTTTTTCAATGCAAAAATGGGTTAAGAATGAAGAAGAGGCTCAGAAGTTTGACATCATTAAGAAAAATTCCTGGCTTCGTGTTCGTGGAAATGTGGAGATGAATAACTTCACACGAGATTTGACAATGAACGTGCAGGATGTGCAGGAAGTTGTTCACTATGAGCGGAAGGATTTGATGCCGGAAGGTGAGCGTCGGGTTGAGTTTCATGCTCATACTAATATGTCGACCATGGATGCTCTGCCAGAAGTAGAGGAAATCATTGCGACAGCTGTAAAGTGGGGACACAAGGCGGTTGCCATCACGGACCATGGGAATGTTCAGTCCTTTCCACATGGCTACAAGGCAGCTAAGAAAGCAGGAATTCAGCTGATCTATGGAATGGAAGCCAATATCGTTGAAGACCGTGTTCCTATCGTTTACAACGAAGTAGAGATGGACTTGTCAGAAGCGACCTACGTGGTTTTTGACGTGGAAACGACGGGACTTTCAGCTATCTATAATGACTTGATTCAAGTTGCGGCTTCTAAGATGTACAAGGGAAATGTTATTGCCGAATTTGATGAATTTATCAATCCTGGATATCCCTTGTCAGCCTTTACTACTGAGTTGACTGGAATTACAGATGACCATGTCAAAAATGCCAAACCACTAGAACAAGTTTTACAAGAATTCCAAGAATTTTGCAAGGATACAGTCTTAGTCGCCCACAATGCTACCTTTGACGTTGGCTTTATGAATGCTAACTATGAGCGTCATGGTCTGCCTAAGATTAGCCAGCCAGTTATTGATACGCTGGAGTTTGCTAGAAACCTCTATCCTGAGTATAAACGTCATGGTTTGGGACCTTTGACCAAGCGTTTTGGTGTGGCACTGGACCACCACCACATGGCCAACTACGATGCGGAAGCTACTGGTCGTTTGCTCTTTATCTTTATCAAGGATGTAGCAGAAAAACATGGTGTGACTGATCTGGCTAGACTGAATATTGATTTGATTAGTCCAGACTCTTATAAAAAAGCTCGGATCAAGCATGCGACCATCTATGTCAAGAATCAAGTAGGTCTAAAAAATATCTTTAAGCTGGTTTCGTTGTCCAATACCAAATACTTTGAAGGGGTACCACGGATTCCGAGAACGGTTCTAGATGCTCATCGGGAGGGCTTGATTTTAGGAACAGCTTGCTCTGAAGGTGAAGTTTTTGATGCAGTCGTTTCCCAAGGTGTGGATGTGGCGGTTGAGGTGGCCAAGTATTATGACTTTATCGAGGTTATGCCACCAGCTATCTATGCTCCCTTGATTGCTAAGGAGCAGGTCAAGGATATGGAGGAACTCCAGACCATTATCAAGAGTTTGATAGAGGTCGGGGACCGTCTTGGCAAGCCTGTACTGGCTACGGGAAATGTTCACTATATCGAACCGGAAGAAGAGATTTACCGTGAAATCATCGTCCGTAGTTTGGGACAGGGGGCTATGATTAACCGAACCATTGGTCACGGCGAACATGCCCAACCAGCTCCTCTGCCAAAGGCTCATTTTAGAACGACCAATGAAATGTTGGATGAATTTGCTTTCTTGGGAGAAGATTTAGCACGCAAATTAGTCATTGAAAACACCAATGCCTTGGCAGATATCTTTGAACCTGTTGAAGTCGTTAAGGGTGACTTGTACACGCCTTTCATCGACAAGGCTGAAGAAACAGTTGCTGAGTTGACCTATAAGAAAGCTTTTGAGATTTATGGAAATCCGCTACCAGATATCGTTGATTTGCGGATTGAAAAAGAATTAACTTCTATTCTGGGTAATGGATTTGCCGTGATTTACCTGGCTTCCCAGATGCTGGTGCAACGTTCCAATGAACGGGGCTACTTAGTGGGTTCTCGTGGGTCTGTCGGTTCTAGTTTCGTTGCGACCATGATTGGGATTACCGAGGTTAATCCTCTCTCTCCTCACTATGTTTGTGGAGAGTGTCAGTATAGCGAGTTTATCACCGATGGTTCTTACGGTTCAGGTTTTGATATGCCTAATAAGGACTGTCCAAAATGTGGCCACAAACTCAGCAAAAATGGGCAGGATATTCCTTTCGAAACCTTCCTTGGTTTTGACGGTGACAAGGTTCCCGATATTGACTTGAACTTCTCGGGAGAAGACCAGCCTAGCGCCCACTTGGATGTGCGTGATATCTTTGGTGAAGAATATGCCTTCCGTGCAGGAACGGTTGGTACGGTGGCTGCTAAGACTGCCTATGGATTTGTCAAGGGCTATGAGAGAGATTATGGAAAGTTTTATCGTGATGCAGAGGTGGAACGCCTCGCCCAAGGTGCTGCTGGTGTCAAGCGCACAACGGGACAACACCCGGGGGGAATCGTTGTTATTCCTAACTACATGGATGTCTACGACTTTACGCCTGTCCAGTATCCAGCGGATGACGTGACAGCTGAATGGCAGACCACCCACTTTAACTTTCACGATATCGATGAGAACGTCCTCAAACTCGATGTGCTGGGGCATGATGATCCGACCATGATTCGGAAATTGCAGGACTTGTCTGGTATTGACCCTAATGAAATTCCCATGGATGATGAAAGCGTTATGGCTCTCTTTTCTGGAACGGAAGTTTTAGGGGTGACGCCTGAGCAAATCGGAACGCCGACGGGTATGCTGGGAATTCCAGAGTTTGGAACCAACTTTGTACGTGGAATGGTAGATGAGACGCATCCGACAACTTTTGCAGAGTTGCTTCAGCTCTCAGGTCTATCCCACGGTACCGATGTGTGGCTGGGGAACGCCCAGGATCTGATCAAGCAAGGAATTGCGGACCTATCGACTGTTATCGGTTGTCGGGACGATATCATGGTTTATCTCATGCATGCTGGTCTTGAACCTAAGATGGCTTTTACTATCATGGAACGGGTACGTAAGGGCATGTGGCTAAAGATTTCCGAAGAGGAGCGAAATGGCTACATCGAGGCTATGAAGGCCAATAAGGTGCCAGAGTGGTATATCGAGTCTTGTGGGAAAATCAAATATATGTTTCCTAAAGCTCACGCGGCAGCCTACGTTATGATGGCCTTGCGTGTGGCCTACTTCAAGGTTCACCATCCGATTTATTACTACTGTGCTTATTTCTCAATCCGTGCCAAGGCTTTTGATATCAAGACCATGGGGGCGGGTTTGGATGCCATCAAGCGCAAGATGCAAGAAATTTCTGAAAAACGGAAGAACAATGAAGCCTCTAATGTGGAAATTGACCTCTATACAACTCTTGAGATTGTCAATGAAATGTGGGAACGTGGTTTCAAGTTTGGCAAACTCGATCTCTACCGTAGTCAGGCAACAGAGTTCCTCATCGATGGGGATACCCTCATCCCACCATTTGTAGCAATGGATGGTCTGGGAGAGAACGTTGCTAAGCAGTTGGTGCGTGCACGTGAAGAGGGTGAGTTCCTCTCTAAGACAGAATTACGCAAACGCGGTGGACTCTCATCGACCTTGGTTGAAAAGATGGATGAAATGGGGATTCTTGGCAATATGCCAGAGGATAATCAGTTGAGTTTGTTTGATGATTGGTTTTAAGGATTAGAACGGAGAACATCTTTATGAAACTTAAAATCTTTGCGGAAGATAAACCTGCTGAAAAGATTTTTGACTATCAGCTAGAGCTGGCAGATGAAATAATTATCCTATCGACAGTGCTTCTGTCGGGTGCCATTGCTTTAGCAGGATTGTTTTCTGCTTTAAAAGGAAAATAGAAAAGGAAAAACAAAATGGTTTTACCAAATTTTAAAGAAAATCTAGAAAAATATGCGAAATTGTTGGTTGCGAATGGAATCAACGTGCAACCTGGTCACACCTTGGCTCTCTCTATCGATGTGGAGCAACGTGAATTGGCGCATTTGATCGTTAAAGAAGCCTATGCCTTGGGTGCACATGAGGTCATCGTTCAGTGGACAGATGATGTCATTAACCGTGAGAAATTCCTCCACGCGCCGATGGAGCGTCTGGATAATGTGCCAGAATACAAGATTGCTGAGATGAACTATCTCTTGGAGAACAAGGCTAGCCGTCTTGGGGTTCGTTCTTCTGATCCAGGTGCCTTGAACGGTGTGGACGCTGACAAGCTTTCAGCTTCTGCTAAAGCTATGGGACTTGCCATGAAGCCAATGCGTATCGCAACGCAATCCAACAAGGTTAGCTGGACTGTAGCAGCCGCTGCTGGACTTGAGTGGGCTAAGAAGATCTTTCCAAATACTGCGAGCGATGAAGAAGCAGTCGATCTCCTTTGGGACCAAATCTTCAAAACTTGTCGTGTCTATGAAGAAGATCCCGTTAAGGCTTGGGAAGAACATGCCGCCATTCTTAAGAGCAAGGCAGATATGCTTAATAAGGAGCAATTTTCAGCCCTTCATTATACAGCGCCAGGGACAGATTTGACACTTGGTTTGCCTAAGAACCACGTTTGGGAATCAGCTGGTGCTATCAATGCACAGGGCGAAGAATTCTTGCCAAATATGCCAACAGAGGAAGTCTTCACAGCGCCTGATTTTCGTCTCGCAGATGGCTATGTCACTTCTACAAAACCACTTAGCTACAACGGAAATATCATTGAGGGAATTAAAGTAACCTTCAAGGATGGTCAAATCGTAGATATCACTGCTGAGAAGGGTGATCAGGTCATGAAAGACCTTGTCTTTGAAAATGCGGGTGCGCGTGCCTTGGGTGAATGTGCCTTGGTACCAGATCCAAGTCCAATTTCACAGTCGGGGATTACCTTCTTTAACACTCTTTTCGATGAAAATGCTTCAAATCACTTGGCTATCGGAGCAGCCTATGCGACCAGCGTTGTTGGTGGAGCAGAGATGAGCGAAGAAGAACTTGAAGCTGCAGGACTGAACCGTTCAGATGTTCACGTGGACTTTATGATTGGTTCGAATCAAATGGATATAGACGGTATCCGTGAGGATGGAACGCGCGTACCGCTCTTTCGTAATGGAGACTGGGCAAATTAAGGAGAAGCTATGATTGGAAGCATGTTTGTCGGCCTTTTAATCGGACTATTAGCAGGGGCTATCACCAATCGTGGAGAACGTATGGGATGCTTTGGGAAGATGTTTCTCGGTTGGATTGGTGCCTTTTTAGGACAATTACTCTTTGGTTCTTGGGGGCCAAGCTTAAACGGTACAGCCATTATTCCAGCGATTCTCGGTGCCATGATCGTGTTAGCTATCTTCTGGGAAAGAGGAAGTTAGCTTTCCGACTCTGAAAAGGAAAGGAGGTTGGCTATTGAGCCAGCCTCCTTTTGAGTATGATATAATAGTTCTATGAGATTAGATAAATTTTTAGTTGCCTGCGCTGTAGGGAGTCGAACCGAGGTCAAAAACTTGCTTAAAGCTGGGCGCGTGACGGTAAATGGTAAAAAAGAAAAATCAGCTAAACTGCAAATTAATGAAGAAGGAGACGAGATTTGCTTTGATGGTCAAGTGCTGGAGTATGAGGAGTTTGTCTATTATATGATGAACAAGCCCCAAGGAGTTATTTCAGCGACCGAGGATCCCAAGCATAGAACGGTTCTAGACTTGTTGGATGATGTGGCTCGAAGCAAGGAAGTTTTCCCAGTAGGGCGCTTGGATATCGATACGCATGGTCTCCTACTTTTGACCAATGACGGCAAACTAGCTCATGCTCTTCTTTCACCAAAACGTCATGTGGATAAGACCTATCTGGCGCAAGTCAAGGGAGTTATGACCCAAGAAGATGTGGAGACCTTTGCCAAGGGCATCCCGCTCAAGGACTTTACCTGCCAGCCAGCTAAGCTGGAGATTGTGTCGGTAAATCCAGTAAAGAATCAAAGTCTGGTTCGCGTGACCATTGCTGAAGGGAAGTTCCATCAGGTCAAGCGTATGGTATCCTACTGTGGCAAGGAAGTGGTGGACCTACAACGTTTGACTATGGGAACGTTAGCCTTGGATGAGAACTTAGAACAAGGAGAATGGCGTCGCTTGACCAGGGAGGAGTTAGAGAATCTCCTTGCTAGTATTGCTTAGTTTGGATTATGTTAGAAAAGGTGAGGAGAATGTCCTTACCTTTTTATGTTTTCAGTTGCTTCCTTTGTGAAAAGAGTTATAATAGACTGTAGAATAAAAGGAGGAATCTATGAACGCGATTCAAGAATCATTTACAGATAAATTATTTGCTAACTATGAAGCAAATGTCAAATACCAAGCGATTGAAAATGCTGCCAGCCATAACGGAATTTTTGCAGCCCTAGAACGTCGCCAAAGCCATGTAGACAATACACCTGTTTTCTCATTGGATTTGACCAAGGACAAGGTTACTAACCAGAAAGCGTCTGGTCGTTGCTGGATGTTTGCAGCTCTCAACACCTTCCGCCACAAACTCATCTTTCAATACAAACTGGAAAACTTTGAGTTGTCACAAGCCCACACATTCTTCTGGGACAAGTACGAGAAATCCAACTGGTTCTTGGAGCAAGTGATTGCGACTGCAGACCAAGAATTGACTAGCCGCAAGGTTAGCTTTCTACTCCAAACACCTCAACAAGACGGTGGTCAGTGGGATATGGTAGTGTCCCTCTTTGAGAAATACGGTGTCGTGCCCAAGTCTGTTTACCCTGAGTCTATCTCATCTAGCAACAGCCGTGAGCTAAATGCTATTCTCAACAAATTGCTTCGCCAAGATGCTCAAATCTTGCGTGACTTGCTCGCTTCTGGTGCAGACCAAGCGACTGTTCAAGCTAAGAAAGAAGACCTTTTGCAAGAAATCTTTAACTTCCTTGCTATGTCACTAGGACTTCCGCCACGTAAATTTGACTTTGCTTATCGCGATAAGGATGATAACTACCAAAGCGAAAAGGGTATCACGCCACAAGAGTTTTACAAGAAATATGTCAATCTTCCTCTAGAAGACTACGTTTCTGTTATCAATGCTCCAACTGCTGACAAACCTTACGGCAAATCTTACACAGTTGAGATGTTGGGGAATGTGGTTGGTAGCCGTGCAGTTCGCTACATCAACGTACCGATGGAGCGCTTGAAAGAATTGGCGATTGCCCAAATGCAAACAGGTGAAACTGTTTGGTTTGGTTCAGATGTCGGCCAGCTCAGCAACCGCAAAGCTGGAATCCTTGCGACAGATGTTTATGACTTTGAATCAAGTATGGATATTCAACTCACTCAAGACAAGGCTGGACGTTTGGACTACAGCGAAAGCTTGATGACCCACGCTATGGTTTTGACAGGTGTTGATTTGGATGAAAATGGCAAATCAACCAAGTGGAAGGTTGAAAACTCATGGGGAGACAAGGTCGGTACAGATGGTTACTTCGTTGCCTCAGATGCTTGGATGGATGAATACACTTACCAAATCGTTGTCCGTAAGGAATTGCTGACAGCAGAAGAACAAGCCGCATATGAAGCAGAACCAATCGTGTTAGCACCATGGGATCCAATGGGGGCCTTGGCAGAATAAAGTATAAAGAAAAGAGGTTAGGGGAATCCTAGCCTCTTTTTAAGTTCTTCTTAAAGTGGCGATAGATGATGCTTGCCAAGGAAGTTCTTCTTATTTTGAGTCTTTAAGTGACAGAGAAAAGGATATGTGTTACTATAGTAGTACAAAGGATATCGGAGTAGAAATGAAGTATTTAAGTAGTCAAGACATCAAGGGTCGTCAACGAAATATCAGCGACATTAAACCTTATAAAACAACCAAGGAAATTGTCGTTTCAAATATCTTTACATTTTTTAATGCTATGAACTTGGCTCTGGCAGTTCTGGTAGCCACAACCTTGCGATTTGAAAATATACTCTTTTTAGGTGTGATTGCTATCAATACAGCCATTGGGATTTTCCAAGAAGTACGTTCAAAAAATGCCTTGGAAAAGCTAAGTTTGCTTGGTAAAAGTACGTACAGAGTCAACCGAGATGGTCAAACGATTGAGATTGATCCAGAGGACATCGTTCTAGGGGAGTATCTGCATCTCAATCTGGGTGATCAGGTTCCTGTCGATGCAGAAGTCCTTGAAGGGAATATTGAAGTGGATGAGTCCTTGCTGACTGGTGAGAGTAATTCAGTCTTTAAAACGGTTGGTGACCAGCTGATGAGTGGAAGCAATGTCGTCAGCGGTACTTGTCTGGTTATGGCAACGGCTGTGGGTCCAGATAGCTATATTAACAAACTCGCAAAATCCAGTAAGGAATTCAAAAAATACCCTTCTCAACTGCGCGATTACATGGATAAGATTTTAAAAATCGTCTCTATCTTGCTGGTGCCAGTTGCCATTCTGCTCTATATCAGAGGTTTTAGTCTAGGACGGTCTTATGTTGAGATTGTCTTGGGAAGTTCAGGTGCCTTGGTCGGTATGATTCCGGAGGGGTTGATTCTCCTGGTCAGTGTATCCCTAGCAGTAGCTGCCATGAAGCTGGCCAAAAAGAAGGTTCTGGTGCAGGAGCTATACTGTGTAGAGACCTTGGCACGTGTAGATGTTCTTTGTTTTGATAAGACAGGAACTATCACGACGGGGAATATGAAGGTCCAAGAAATGGATGCTAATGTAGCAGAGAAACTGTCTTCTTATTTGGCTTATTTCGAGGATGAAAATGCAACTTCGCGCGCTCTGAAGACTTACTTAACCTGTGAGAAAAAGTGGGAAGTTCAAGAAGTCGGTGCATTTTCAAGCAAAAACAAGTATTCCTTTGTCCAAGTAAAAGATGGTGGGACCTATTTCTTCGGAGCCTATGAATCTCTATGTTTTACCCAGCCGATGGATGCCTACTATGAACATCTGAGGCAGCAAGGCTTTCGAATCTTGACACTCGCTCAGAGTAAGGACCAGATTACGAGTCCAGCGAGTATGGAACTACTAGGCCACGTCGTTTTGTCAGATGAGATTAAGGACAATACCAAGGAAACCTTTGACTATTTCGAATCTCAAGGTGTTGAAGTGAAGATTATCAGTGGTGATAATCATGTGGCTGTATATGGGGTGGCTCGTAAGGCAGGTTTTAAGGAAGAAGCCCGTGCGATTGATATGACCAAGGTGAGCGAACAAGATTTTGAAAGAGTGGTCTTGGAACACGATATCTTTGGGCGCGTGACACCTGAACAGAAGCAAAAGATGGTATCTATTTTGCAAAATGCTGGTAAAACAGTTGCCATGAGTGGTGATGGAGTCAATGATGTTCTGGCTCTCAAGAAAGCAGATATTAGTTTTGCCATGAAGGGGGCTACGAGTGCAGCCAAAAGTATATCCAATATTGTTTTTCTGACAGATGATTTTGCGGTATTTTATGATATTTTGATGGAAGGCCGCCGGGTTATCAATAACATCCAAAAGGTAGCCTCTCTCTTTCTGACAAAGACCTTCTTCTCCATTGTGTTTGCGATTTTGAGTGTGTTATTTGGTTTGGAATTCGCCTTTATCCCCATTCAGTTTACAATCATTTCAGCTATTACGATTGGGATTCCATCTTTCTTCCTAACTTTTGAGTCCAATAAAGAAAAGGTCAGCACACATTTTATGCGAGATATTTTGACCAATGCTGCGATTGGTGGTGGCATTCTGGTTGCTAGTGTACTCTTGACGAACTTCCTTATCACTGTCCCAGGTCAGGTCAAATTTATTTGCTTCCTCCTTGCTTTGATCAATGGTCTGTGTCTAGTTACCAAGGTCAGTCTGCCATTTAATCGATACAAGTTGCTCTTGCTCATAATTTTGAGTCTTGCAGCTCTTGTTGGAGTGCTTGCCAATACCTTTATCCTGCGAGGAGCTTTCGTGCCTCTAGAAACCACTCAAGTGCTCTATGTAGCCGTCCTATCAGTAGTGATTGGGGGCTTGCATTATCTGACTAGAAGAAAAAGTTGATACACAAAAAGAATCAGGATTTGATCCTGATTCTTTTTTATCTATATTCTCGATGTCTTGGATTACATGATACCAAAGAAACGAGCTGCAATACCTACTGCAAAGAGAGCAAGGATGATTGCGATTGGTGATACTTTTTTCTTAAGCAACCACATGCAGAGGAAAGTAAGGAGAAGTCCCATCAATCCTGGAATCAATGAGTTCAACTGACCTTGAAGTGTTTGTGGTTGAACGCTATCCAAGCTCAAACCACTAAGAGCCTGACCAAGAATTCCCTTCAATTCTCCACCTGTTACAGGTCCTTCTGGGAAGTTGATGTAGGCACCTTCAGCCAATTGTTTACCAGGAAGGTTAACAGTGAAGTTGAACGATACCCAACGTTGTACAAGAACGGCAAGGATGAACATACCAAGGATAGATGCTCCTTTAGTGATGTCTTTCAAGATACCACCAGACATGTCTTTAGTGATTTCAGATCCAGCTTTGTAACCGAACTCTTGTGTGTACCATAGGAAGGCCATACGGATAGCATTCCATCCAAAGAAGAAGAGAAGGGGACCAACAATATTACCAGATGCAGCAAGTGATGCACCAAGGGCTCCAAGGATAGGACGAACTGTAAACCAGAATACTGGGTCACCGATACCAGCAAGAGGTCCCATCATACCGATCTTAACCCCTTGGATAGCCGCGTCGTCGATTTCAACACCGTTAGCGCGCTCTTCTTCAAGTGCAAGAGTAACCCCCATGATTGGAGCAGCTACGTATGGGTGAGTGTTGAAGAACTCAAGGTGACGTTCAAGAGCAGCCGCTTGGTCTTCTTTTTTAGTGTACAATTTTTTGATAGCTGGGATCAATGAGTAAGCCCAACCCAAGTTTTGCATACGTTCGTAGTTCCAAGAACCTTGAAGGAATTGTGAACGCCACCAAACTTTTTGACGATCTGATTTTGATAATTGAATTTTTTCAGCCATGATTGTTCCCCTTTCTAGTAGTCTTCTAGGATATCACCGATTGGGTCGTTAGAAGTCGCAGCTCCGCCGCCACCGTTTCCACCTTGTTTTGTAAGGTTAAGGTAGATGAAGGCAAGGGCAACACCGATGACACCAAGGGCAATCAAAGTCAATTGAGAGATTGCTGCAAGAGCAAAACCGATAGCGAAGAATGGCCATACTTCACGAGTTGCCATCATGTTGATAACCATAGCGTAACCAACGGCAACGACCATAGCACCACCGACAGCCATACCACCATTCAACCATTCTGGCATTAGGCCAAGAGCGTCTTGAACAGCAGAAGCAGGGATAGCGATAAGAAAGGCTGCAGGGATAGCGATACGAAGGCCTTGAAGAACAAGGGCAAAGTAGTGAGCGCGTTCAACAGCCGCAATGTTTCCTTCTTTTGCAGCTGCGTCAGCTGAGTGAACCAAGGCAACTGAGATTGTACGAACAATCATTGTCAAGAAAAGTCCAGCTACGGCAAGAGGGATAGCTGTGGCTGTTGCGACGGCGATACCTTCGGTAGTAAAGTTACCACCCTTGATCAAGATGATCGCTGCGGCAACAGATGCAAGAGCAGCGTCAGGAGCTACGGCAGCTCCGATGTTAGCCCAACCAAGGGCGATCATTTGAAGAGATCCACCAAGCATAACACCTGCTTCGAGGTTACCTGTTACAAGTCCGATAAGGGTACATGCGACGATTGGTTGATGGAATTGGAATTGGTCGAGGATACCTTCAAGACCTGCAAGGAAGGCAACAACTACAACCAAGATAGCAGAAATGATTGAAATATCTGACATGGTTTTATTCCTTTTCTATTTAGTTTTAATAAAGTATTTAATCCTGTTTTCAAAAATGATAAAACAGATTAAAATTATTGGACGTTCGCTTTGTTAATCAAGTCAAACAAATCTTTTTTCGTGTCGTTTGGTACTTTACGTACATCAAATTCAACACCGAGGTCACGCATTTTTTCAAATGTTGCAACATCATCTTTGTCCATAGACAAGACGTTATTGATCATTGTTTTACCTGTTGAGTGGGCCATAGAACCGACGTTAAGGGTCTTGATTGGCACGCCACCTTCGATGGCACGAAGAGCATCTTGAGGTGTTTCAAACAAGATAAGAGCATGTGTGTTACCAAAACGAGGATCTTTTGCAACCTCAATCAATTTTTTGATTGGTACAACGTTCGCTTTTACTCCGTTAGGAGCTGCTTGTTTGATCAATTCTTTACGCAATTCGTCGTTTGCAACGTTATCTGAAGCAACGATGATACGGTCTGCTTTTGAATCTGGTGTCCAAGCAGTTGCGACTTGTCCGTGAAGAAGACGTGTGTCAAGACGGGCAAGATTGATTTTCAATTTACCGTCTCCGATAACAGTTCCTTCTGGAATAGCAGCTTGGGCAACAGGAGCAGCCGCAGCACCAGCCCCTTCCTCAACTGGATTGAGCTCTTCTGGAAGAGCTTTGATGCCATCTTTGGCTTCTTTAATGATATTCGCAGCGACTTTATCCACACCTGCAGTAGCGTCCATAAGGCGCTCAGTATAGGCTTGGATCAACATCGGCAAGTTAAGCCCTGTGATGATGGCAAATTTACGCTCAGGGTTTTCTCCCATCACGCGGCTAGCTTGGTTGAATGGAGATCCACTCCAAAGGTCAGCCAATACTAGAACCTCATCTTCTGCGTCAAATGCAGCCACAGCGTTGTTGAATTTAGCGTAAAGATCATCTGGACCTTCATTTGGCATAAAGGTTACAACTTGAACCTTTTCTTGTTCACCAAAGATCATAGATCCTGACTGATGAATACCCGCAGCAAATTCGCCGTGGCTCGCAATAATGATTCCGATACTCATTATTGTCATTCCTCCTTTTAAAATGTTTGACTTATAGGTTTCCTAAAAAACCTCAGACGTACCTAGTATAAATCGTTTTCATATAAAAATCAACTACTTTTTCGAAAATTGTAAAAGTTTTCAATGAAAATAGGCTTACAAGATGTTAATATATAAATAATTCCAAAAAATATATGAAAATAGCAATAGAAAATTTAATATAAAAATACTGAAAATGAGTGACCTTTATGAAAATAGAATGAAAATAAAAAGGAAAGATTGCAGGATAGCAATCCTTCTTTTTATAGGAATAAATTTTGTAAAGCATGGGCAACTCCATCTTCTTCATTGGTCAGAGGGAGTTGTTCGTCTGCATATGGAAGAAGAGAAGGATTGGCGTTTTTCATAGCATATCCCTTGCCTGCAAATGCCAACATTTCCGTATCATTATGCTCATCACCAAAGGCGATTAAGTCTTTTTTGTCACGATTCATAACATTGAGCAAGTACTCTAAAGCAAAGGCTTTGTTTACCCCCTTGGGAGTACACTCGAGGATGTTAAGGGGGCCACCCCAGGTGTTGATAGCTAGTTGATGCTGATAAAAACGATTCATTTCGTCCGCTAGAGCGTATTTGTCTTCAACCCTTGTTTGCAAGAGAATGCAGTTAGGATTCTTGGTTACTCGTTCGGGTTTGAATTGATTTTCCGGTTGGAAGTTCTCTACGCCAAATAGTTTAGGATCCGCAATTTCTTCATTCGGAGCTGTAATGTAAAATTTCTTACGGTATTCTCCTGCAATAAAGTCGGCCTGGATATCCTCTTTACGTTTGACCATATCTAGGAGGTATTTTTTGTCCAAGGTTAAGCACTTTTCATGCTCCCAAGCCTGTTCTGGTAGATGGGTAAGGGAACCGTTAAAGTTAATCATGGGAGTATGCAATCCTAGTTCGCGGTAGAAGTCTTTTGCCATGCGATACGGACGCCCCGTCGTGATGATGACATGGTGTCCTTTTTCTGAAATTTTTTTGATTGTCTCTTTGGTAAAATCGGAGAGCTTGCTTTCGCTATTCAACAGGGTTCCGTCCAAATCGACTGCAATAATTTTTTTAGTCATATAAACCTTCCTAGTCATTTCCAGATAAGATGTCTACTATTATATCAAAAAGAAAGAAGAAAAGCAGACTCGAGATAAAAAACAAAAATTGTTCCCATTTGGTAAATAAATCAAATAAACATATTGAAAAGGTGAATGATAAGTGATATAATACTAATATTGTTCGTGAAAAACAAAAGGAGATTCATGATGGATAAACTATTTAAACTAAAAGAGAACGGGACGGACGTTCGTACGGAGGTTCTCGCTGGTTTAACAACTTTCTTTGCAATGAGTTACATTCTCTTTGTAAACCCACAAATGCTTGCGCAGACAGGGATGCCTGCTCAAGGTGTTTTCCTAGCAACGATTATTGGTGCAGTAGCTGGTACCCTGATGATGGCCTTCTATGCGAACCTGCCATATGCTCAAGCACCAGGTATGGGACTCAATGCCTTCTTTACCTTTACAGTCGTATTTGGACTTGGTTATTCATGGCAAGAGGCCTTGGCTATGGTCTTTATCTGTGGGATTATTTCACTAATCATTACCTTAACAAATGTTCGTAAAATGATTATTGAATCTATTCCCAATGCGCTTCGTTCGGCTATTTCAGCAGGTATCGGTGTCTTCCTTGCCTATGTAGGAATTAAGAATGCTGGTCTTTTGAAATTCTCTATTGATCCAGGAAGTTATACAGTTGCTGGTGAGGGTGCTGATAAGGCCCAAGCAGCCATTATAGCAAACTCTTCAGCAGCTCCAGGTCTGGTTAGCTTTAATAATCCAGCTGTTTTAGTGGCTATTGCAGGTTTGGCGATTACGATTTTCTTTGTTATCAAGGGTATCAAGGGAGGAATCATCCTTTCTATTCTAACAACGACAGTTCTTGCTATCGCTGTTGGTTTGGTTGATGTATCAAGCATTGATTTTTCTAATAACCATGTGGGTGCAGCCTTTGAAGATTTGAAGACAATCTTTGGTGCAGCACTTGGCTCACAAGGATTGGGTGCTTTAATCTCAGACACTGCTCGTCTACCGGAAACACTTATGGCTATTCTGGCCTTCTCGTTGACAGATATTTTTGACACAATTGGTACCTTGATTGGTACAGGTGAAAAAGTCGGTATCGTAGCGACAAATGGTGAAAATCACCAATCAGATAAGTTGGATAAGGCTCTTTACTCTGACTTGATTGGTACTTCAATTGGTGCCATTGCAGGTACTTCAAACGTAACGACTTATGTTGAGTCTGCAGCGGGTATCGGTGCGGGTGGACGTACTGGATTGACTGCCTTGGTAGTTGCGATTTGTTTTGCAATTTCAAGTTTCTTTAGTCCACTTTTGGCAATTGTTCCATCAGCTGCGACGGCTCCAATTTTGATTATCGTTGGGATTATGATGCTTGGTAGTTTGAAAAATATCCATTGGGATGATATGGCTGAAGCTGTCCCTGCCTTCTTTACATCTATCTTCATGGGATTCAGCTACTCTATCACACAAGGGATTGCAGTTGGTTTCTTGACTTATACGTTAACAAAAGTTGTCAAAGGTCAAGCAAAGGACGTGCACGCGATGATTTGGATTTTGGATGCCTTGTTTATCCTTAACTATATCAGTATGGCGCTTTAAATGGTATAATAGTAGAAAAGGGGTTATTCCCCTTTTACTATAAGGAGGTATATCATGAAAGAAAAGACAATCTGGCAAGAGGTTTGGGACAGAGGGATGTGGATTCTCATCCTTTTAGCAGCTTTTGTCCTATCACAATTTCCTTTAGGGTTATCCGCTTGGTTGACTTCTAGACAATTTCCGCTTTTGCAGTCAGGACTCTTAGTTGGTATCTTGTCCATTGCCGTTCTGATGGTATTCATTATCGGTGCGCGGAAAACAAAGCTTGCTACCTTTAATCTATCCTTTTTTAAAGCTAAGGACCTAGCTCGCTTGGTATTGAGTTATCTAGTGATCTTTGCTACTAATTTGTTGGGCTCAGCTTTGCTTCGCATGATGAATGAAACAACGACGAGTAATCAATCAACGCTGAATGGTTTGGTTCAGAATAGTTCCTTGATTTCTACCTTCTTCTTGATTGTATTGGTTGCTCCTATTTGTGAGGAAATTTTGTGTCGTGGGATTATTCCCCAAAAGATTTTCCGTGGAAAAGAAAAACTTGGCTTTGTTGTGGGTGCAATCGTCTTTGCCTTGCTCCATACGCCAACCAATCTGCCTTCTGTGATTATTTATGGAGGGATGTCAACGGTTCTGACTTGGACAGCCTACAAGACGGGACGTTTAGAGATGTCAATCCTGCTTCATATGATTCTCAATGGTATTGCTTTTTGTTTAATAGCCTTGGTAGTCTTGATTAGTAGAAATCTAGGCCTATCATTCTAAGCCATTGACCTACTTGGAAAAGATGAATACTAGCGTGTCCATCTTTTTCTTTTTATGGTAAAATAGAGAGATAATATGGTAAAGAACCTTAAGGAAGTGACCGTTATGTCCAATAAAGTCAACCACAAAAAAACAGCCATTTGCGGCATTATCAATGTAACACCAGATTCTTTTTCAGATGGTGGGCAGTTTTTTGCTCTTGAGCAGGCACTCCAGCAGGCTCGTAAATTGATAGCAGAAGGAGCGAGCATGCTAGATATCGGTGGAGAATCGACTCGGCCGGGCAGTAGCTATGTTGAGATAGAAGAGGAAATCCAGCGTGTTGTTCCAGTGATTAAAGCTATCCGTGAGGAAAGTGATGTCCTCATTTCCGTCGATACATGGAAAAGTCAGGTGGCAGAAGCTGCCTTGGCTGCTGGTGCCAATCTAGTAAATGACATTACGGGTCTCATGGGAGATGAGAAAATGGCGGATGTGGTTGCTAAGGCTGGAGCGAAAGTGGTTATCATGTTTAATCCAGTCATGGCTCGACCTCAGCACCCTAGTTCGCTCATCTTCCCTCATTTTGGCTTTGGACAAGCTTTTACAGAGGAAGAGTTAGCTGACTTTGAAAAAATGGCAATTGAAGACTTGATGGAGGCTTTCTTTGAACGAGCTCTAGCGAGAGCGAATCAAGCTGGTATTGCACAAGAAAATATCATGTTGGATCCAGGAATTGGCTTTGGTCTGACCAAGAAAGAAAATCTCCTTCTTCTACGTGATCTGGATAAACTGCATCAGAAAGGCTATCCAATCTTTCTTGGAGTTTCGCGCAAGCGGTTTGTTATCAGTATTCTGGAGGAAAATGGTTTTGAAGTTAATCCTGAGACCGAACTTGGTTTCCGCAATCGGGACACAGCTTCGGCTCATGTAACCAGTATCGCTGCGAGACAGGGTGTGGAAGTAGTGCGCGTGCATGACGTAGCAAGTCATAGGATGGCGGTTGAAATTGCGTCAGCCATTCGTTTGGCAGATGATGCAGAAAATCTAGATTTAAAACAATATAAATAAGATGAACGAAATTCAAAACAACCAGTGGATTGCCCACTATCGGACGGACCAACCACATTTTGGTTTGGAGCGAATGGTAGAACTCCTAGCTTTACGTGGCAATCCCCATCTCAAACTCAAGGTTATCCATATCGGCGGAACAAATGGTAAAGGTTCAACCATTGCTTTTTTGAAAGAGATGCTGGAAAAGCTAGGTCTGAGAGTAGGGGTGTTCAGCTCGCCCTATCTCATTCATTATACAGATCAGATTAGCATCAATGGGGAATCTATCCCCGAGGCTAGACTAGAAGCTCTCATGGCAGACTATCAGTCTTTGCTTGAGGGAGAATCGGCTGACAATTTGCAGGGAACAACCGAGTTTGAGATTATCACAGCTCTAGCTTATGATTACTTTGCCTCAGAGCAAGTAGATGTGGCTATCATGGAAGTCGGCATGGGTGGTCTTTTGGATAGTACTAATGTCTGCCAGCCAATTTTAACAGGAATTACGACTATTGGACTGGATCATGTAGCCCTACTTGGGGACACCTTGGAGGCCATAGCAGAGCAGAAGGCTGGTATTGTCAAACAAGGAATTCCCTTGGTGACAGGTCATATTGTTCCTGAAGCCTTGACTGTGATCGACCCTATTGCAGAAGCTAAAAATGCGCCTAGACTTGCCTATGGAAAAGATTATCAGGTTCGTCATCAAGAAAGCGTGGTAGCGGGTGAAATCTTTGATTATACCAGTTCTGTCAGACAAGGTCGCTTTCAAACAGGTTTGCTTGGTTTACATCAGATAGAGAATGCGGGGATGGCTCTAGCTTTACTTGATACTTTTTGTCAAGAAGATGGTCGAGAACTAGCAAGTAATGACTTGATTGCTCAATCTCTGGAAGAAACAAGGTGGCCAGGGCGTTTGGAGGTCGTGTCAAGAGACCCCTTGGTGATTTTGGATGGGGCCCACAATCCTCATGCTATCAAGGCTTTGTTGGCAACCTTGCAAGAACGCTTTGCGGATTATCATAAGGAAATCCTCTTTACGTGTATTAAAACCAAGGCCTTGGAGGATATGTTGGATTTGCTAGGGGAAATGCCAGATACCGAGCTTACCTTGACACATTTTGACGATAGTCGGGCGACTGATGAAAGCGTGCTGAAAGAGACAGCCAAGTCTAGAAATCTCAATTACCAAAGTTGGCAGGATTTTCTAGAGCAGAAATTGACAGATAAAAAAGAAGAGAAACAAACAGTTAGGATTGTCACAGGTTCCTTGTATTTCTTGAGCCAAGTGAGAGCCTATCTGATGGAGAGGAAGAACGAGAATGGATACACAAAAGATTGAAACGGCTGTAAAAATGATTATTGAGGCTGTCGGTGAGGATGCTAACCGCGAGGGGTTGCAGGAAACACCTGCTCGTGTAGCCCGTATGTACCAAGAGATTTTTTCAGGTCTTGGCCAAACTGCTGAGGAACACCTGTCAAAATCTTTTGAGATTATTGATGACAATATGGTAGTGGAAAAGGATATTTTTTTCCACACCATGTGTGAACACCACTTCTTGCCCTTTTATGGGAGAGCGCACATTGCCTACATTCCAGATGGACGTGTAGCAGGCTTATCCAAACTTGCCCGTACGGTTGAAGTTTATTCTAAAAAACCACAGATTCAAGAACGGTTGAATATCGAAGTGGCCGATGCCTTGATGGACTATCTGGGTGCTAAGGGAGCCTTTGTTGTCATTGAGGCGGAGCATATGTGTATGAGCATGCGTGGTGTCAGAAAGCCAGGCACGGCCACCTTGACGACAGTAGCTCGTGGTCTATTTGAAACAGATAAGGACCTCCGAGACCAGGCTTATCGTTTAATGGGACTATAAAAAGAATCCGCTTCATGCGGATTTTTCTAGAAAGGACTAGTTATGGATCAACTGCAGATTAAAGATTTGGAAATTTTTGCCTATCATGGTCTTTTTTCTAGTGAGAAGGAATTGGGGCAGAAGTTTGTCGTTTCAGCCATCCTATCCTATGATATGACCCAGGCGGCTACAGACTTGGATTTGACAGCCTCTGTCCATTACGGAGAACTGTGTCAGCAGTGGACGATTTGGTTTCAGGAAACCATTGAGGACTTGATTGAAACGGTAGCCTACAAACTAGTAGAGCGTACCTTTGAGACCTATCCTCTGGTTCAAGAGATTGAACTTGAACTCAAAAAACCTTGGGCACCAGTACATTTGCCATTGGATACCTGCTCGGTGACCATTCACCGTCGTAAGCAGCGAGCCTTTATCGCTCTAGGAAGCAATATGGGGGACAAGCAAGCAAACTTGGAACAAGCTATTGACAAACTACGAGCTCAAGGTATCCATATTCTCAAAGAGTCCAGTGTCTTGGCGACAGAGCCTTGGGGAGGTGTGGAACAGGATAGCTTTGCCAATCAGGTGATTGAAGTAGAAACCTGGCTACCAGCACCAGTCTTGTTAGAAACATTATTAGCCATTGAGTCAGAAATGGGACGGGTTCGAGAGGTGCATTGGGGGCCTCGTTTGATTGATTTGGACCTACTCTTTGTGGAGGACCAGATTATTTACACAGACGAGCTCATCTTGCCTCATCCTTATATAGCAGAACGCCTCTTTGTTCTTGAGCCGTTAGTGGAAATAGCTCCCCATTTTATCCATCCGATCCTAAAGCAACCAATTCGTTACTTGGTTGACCAGTTGGAGCAAGGAAATGCCTAAGCTTTCCGAGACCTATAGTAAGTGGAAGAGTATTGGGGAGGGACTACTTGCTATTGTTTTAGGGCTTCTCTTGATTCGTTTTGGACAAGTTATTCCGCGAATGGGGTACCAGTTGCTGATGGGCTACTTTTCCTTGTCAGCAGTTTGGCACTTGTTGACTCGCTGGTTTCAGGATAAAAAACGTCGGGAAAATATCTTTGTAACCTTGGCCAAGCTGGTGGTCGCGGCTCTGGTGTTTGACTCTATCATCTTGCAAGACCTTACCCTCTATCTCCTAGTCTTTGTCATTGCGAGCTACCAGCTGTTTACGGGTGGCATTAGTCTTGTGACCTGGTCTCTCTATCGAAAAAATGCTATTCATCCTCGGCTCCATCATCTCTTCGATGCTGTATGGATGATAGGATTTGGGATTTATAGCATCTCTCCTTTTCACGATGCAGCGAATTTTGAATTGCTCTTGCTTGGGTTTTACTTGCTCATGTTAGGGGCTAGTAGCCTTCGGGACGGTTTCTTTTTTGAAAAGATAGAAAACAATCCCAAGCTGAAGCGGCGTATGCGAATGACCTTGCCGATCTTTGTGACGGCTCTGATTCCTATCAGCACCTTACGAAAATTAAATGAGTGGCTGTCAAATCATGAAAGCCAAGAAGGGGAAGTTCATTCGGAAAGAAAAAACGACCAGACGGTCGATCTGGAAATTTTTATCCATACCTCAGAAACCTCCTTCTTCCTAGCCATGGGACATGTGGATATTTGTTATCAAGGGAAGGTTATTTCCTATGGTTCCTATGACCCCCACTCGGAGCGTTTATTTGGCATGGTTGGAGACGGTGTTTTATTTAAGGCCAATCGGGAAAAATACATTGAGCTTTGTAAGAGGGAAAGTCAGAAGACTTTGTTTGCTTATGGTCTGAGTTTGACATACCAACAGAAAGTAGCCATCCAAGCTCGTTTAGAAGAAATAGAAGATTTGTTAATTCCTTGGGAGCCGAGCTCTCAGTTGATGAAAAGAAGAGAGGGAGAGGTAAAGCACACCTACTCCTACCAACTGAAAGAGGAAGCAGATGCGACCCTCTATAAATTCAGCTCATCCGAGTTTAAGACCTACTTTGTTCTCAGTACCAATTGTGTCTTGCTGGCAGACTCTATCGTAGGAAAAGCTGGGACTGATATATTGAGTCCCCAAGGTTTCATTGTGCCAGGGACTTATCAGGATTACCTTGACTTAGAGTATACAAAACCAAACGGTCTAGTTGTCAGTCGCTCCATTTATTAGAAAAAGAAAACTCTAGTTCCTCAGCAGTTTGCGCCGAGAAGCTAGAGTTTTTAAAATAGGTCATTTTCTTCTGGAAGGAGGATGGTTTCTCTGCCGTCTAGGTCTAAAACAAGGACCCTAGGAGGGTAAAGCGGATCGAAAGGATGATTGAAATCAAAATCAATACTAGTCGGAAGGTGCTGACTAGAAAAACGGAAGGTGATGGTCCCCTTATTGTTGAGCAGTTGAAACTCAAGTTCTTCTTCTAATTCAAAGACATTTTTCAGAAAATGATCGATAATATACCATAAAGAGTCAATGACATCATCAGGCAGGCTGGTCACGACACCAAAACTAGCAGAACGTCTCTGAGTATTTGTAAAAGCCATAAGAGTCCCCTCCCCCTTTTATTTTTCCTTATCATACAGCAAAATGTCTTAAAAATCAAGAAATCCTACTCGCTTTTTCAAAATGAGAATGAAGAATGAAATTTTTTCAAAGTTTCTCTAAAAAATACTTGAAAGTGTTTACAATAAGTGATAAAATGGAGTAAGTAGATGCGTGAAAGCGAAATTTTCATTATAGAAAGGAAACGGAATGAACACAGATGATACAGTAACGATTTATGACGTCGCCCGTGAAGCAGGAGTTTCAATGGCAACAGTTAGCCGTGTCGTTAATGGCAACAAGAATGTTAAAGAGAACACTCGAAAAAAAGTCCTAGAAGTGATTGATCGCTTGGACTATCGTCCAAATGCGGTAGCACGTGGTTTGGCTAGCAAGAAAACAACGACAGTCGGAGTTGTGATTCCGAATATTACCAATGGTTATTTCTCAACACTTGCTAAGGGGATTGACGACATTGCTGAAATGTACAAGTATAACATTGTCCTTGCAAATAGTGATGAGGATGATGAAAAGGAAGTTTCAGTGGTCAACACTCTCTTTTCAAAACAAGTCGATGGGATTATCTTTATGGGCTATCACTTGACTGAAAAGATTCGTTCAGAGTTTTCTCGTTCACGGACACCGGTTGTTCTTGCTGGTACTGTGGATGTAGAACATCAACTTCCAAGTGTAAATATCGACTACAAACAAGCAACGATTGATGCTGTGAGCTATCTTCTCAAAGAAAATGAGAAAATTGCTTTTGTGAGTGGACCACTCGTCGATGATATCAATGGCAAGGTTCGTTTGATCGGTTACAAGGAAGCCTTGAAAAAAGCTGGACATTCTTATAGCGAGGGTTTGGTCTTTGAATCAAAATACAGCTATGACGATGGCTATGTCTTGGCAGAACGCTTGATTTCATCACAAGCTACAGCCGCAGTTGTAACAGGTGATGAATTGGCAGCGGGTGTGTTGAATGGTTTGGCTGACCATGGTGTATCTGTGCCAGAAGAGTTTGAAATCATCACGACAGATGACTCTCAAATTGCACGATTCACTCGTCCAAACTTGACGACTATTGCCCAACCTCTTTATGACTTAGGTGCTATCAGCATGCGTATGTTGACTAAGATTATGCATAAGGAAGAGTTGGAAGAACGTGAAGTTCTCTTACCTCATGGTTTGACAGAACGTCGTTCAACACGAAAACGTAAATAGAAAAAATCAGGGAATCGCGAAGATTTCCTGATTTTGTGTTCTAGAGAAGAGGATTAGCCTTCCATATAGTCTTTTAAGGCTTGTCCTTTTAGTCCAGCATTAAGGGCAATTAATAATTTGAGGCGAGCTTTTTGAGCGTTGAGCTCTTTGACAAAGAAAACACCCGCTCGTTGCAACTGCACCCCTCCACCTTGGTAGGCGTAGACAGGTTCAGCAATACCATTAAAACAACGTGAGACCAAGGCAACTGGGATTCCTTTTTGGAGGAGATTTTCCAACTTTTGAGCTGTTTCTTTGGGGACATTGCCTGCTCCAAAGGCCTGAATGACTAAGCCATCCAGCTGTTCCAAGTCTAACATATCGATCAGCTCGTCTGTCATACCTGCATAGGCTGAGATGATGGGAACTAGACCTTGAATATGCTCGAGATCAAACCGGACACGAGGTTCAGCCGTTTTAAAGTAGAGGATTTCTTGCTTCATGATAAGGCCAAGTGGTCCATGTGTTGGGGTTTGAAAGGTGCTGACGTTGGTCGTATGAGTTTTGGTAACATACTTGGCTGCGTGGATCTCGTCGTTCATGACGACCAGTACACCCTTGTCGGCTGCTTTGTCATCGCTGGCAACTCGCAAAGCGCTCAGATAGTTATAAACACCGTCGCTACCAAGTTCGTTTGAACTACGCATGGCCCCTGTTAGAACGATGGGGATGGGTGGAATTTTCATGGTATCAAGGAAGTAAGCTGTTTCTTCTAAGGTATCTGTACCGTGTGTGATGACAACACCATCGTAGTTATCAGCTTCCTCTTTGATTTTATGATAGAGTGCAAGCATATGCTTGGGTTTGATATGGGGACTTGGCAGATTAAAAAAGTCTAGGGCATGAACCTCAATCCCTTCAAGCGGATTGGAAACATGGTTCATAGGATTGTCCTGACTAGTTACAACGGCACCAGTGGCGTCTGCTTGCATGGAAATGGTCCCACCTGTATGCAAAACAAGGATTTTCTTAGGCATGATTTACTCACTCTTTCTGAAATGTGGTATAATCATTGTAACACAAAAGGGGAGAATGGGATAGGATGGAAGTCAAAGCTGTTTTTTTTGATATCGATGGAACGCTAGTCAACGATCGCAAGAGTGTTTTGAAATCCACTAAGGACGCGATTAAGATTGTCAAAGAGCAAGGGGTGCTTGTTGGAGTAGCGACAGGACGAGGACCGTTTTTTGTCAAGGAATTGATGGAAGACTTGGACTTGGATTTTGCGGTGACCTACAATGGCCAATACATTTTTAATAAAGAAAAGGTACTCTTTGCAAGTCCGATTGCTAAGTCAAGCCTGCGTCAACTGATTGCTTATGCAAAAAAGGAGCGTAAAGAAATCGCTCTTGGAACGGAGCATGCCGTTGTTGGTTCAAAGATTATGTCATTTGGTCTCGGCTCCTTTTCTCAACTGGTTAGTCGTTTTATTCCGACTGTGCTGACAAGAACTGTTAGCCGTTCCTTTAATCGAATGGTCAGCAAAGCAGTTCCTCAAAAGGAAGACGACCTACTTAACTTGATTAACCAACCCATTTATCAAGTTTTGATGCTGATGACGCCAGAAGAATCTGAGAAGGCAGCAGCCGATTTTGACGACTTGAAATTAACTCGAAGCAATCCTTTTGCAGCAGATATCATAAACCAAGGAAATTCTAAACTAGAAGGCATTCGCCGAGTCGGGAAAGAATATGGCTTTGATCTCAACCAAGTCATGGCCTTTGGTGATTCAGATAACGATCTGGAAATGTTAGCAGGTGTCGGTATGTCAGTCGCTATGGGAAATGGCAGTAGCAGTGCCAAAGAGGTTGCCAAGCATATTACAGCAAGCAATCAACAAGATGGCATCCACAAGGCGCTTGAGCACTTTGGCGTTTTAGCTTCAGAAAAAGTGTTTGTCAGTCGGGACTACCACTTTAATAAGGTCAAGACCTTCCACCACATGATGGATGAACGAACTCAAGAAGAGCCACAAGCATGGGATGTTGAAGGTGCAACCCACCGCGCAGATTTTAAAATTGAAGAATTAGTAGAGTTTGTCCGTGCGGCAAGTTCTTCGGAGGAAGAATTCCAAAACTCCCTTGCAAGCATGCATGAGGCACTTGATAAGGCGGCAGAGAAAGTGGCGAAAAAGACGCCTGCTAAGCAAAATCTGGTCGGTCAAGTGGATGCTTTGATCGATACATTGTATTTCACGTACGGTAGTTTTGTTTTGATGGGAGTGGATCCAGAACGCATTTTTGATATTGTCCATGAAGCAAATATGGGGAAGGTCTTCCCTGATGGAAAAGCTCATTTTGACCCAGTTACGCACAAGATTTTAAAACCGGATGACTGGGAAGAAAAATATGCTCCAGAACCTGCCATTAAACAGGAGCTACAACGTCAGCTTAAGGCTTATGAGCGACATAAAGAAAGAAATAGAAATAATAAGTAACAAAAAGGAGCTCTAGGCTCCTTTTTTAATAATTATAATGTTTTTTCACTTTCTCTTACGACCAGCAAATCGACTTTTGCATGGCGGAGAATATATTCAGATGAAGAACCGACTAAGAGGCGTTCAAAGGCATTGAGACCTGTAGCACCAACTAAAATCAAGTCAACATTTTCTGCATCCGGAATCGTCCGAGCGAGGAGAGTTTTGGGATTTCCCATTTCGATGACGATGTGGATATCCGTTAAACCAGCGTCTTTTGCACGCTTTTCATACTCTTTCATCATGCTTTCAGCATCGGCTTGGAGTTCTTCGTAAACTTCAGCATCAAAGGTAGATACGCTTTGAAGAGCGCGTGTGTCAATAACATGGACAATGGTGAGCTTGGATTCATTGCGTAGAGCAGTGTAAACACCTTTGACGAAAGCCAAGTCCGCTTCTTTAGAACCATCAATTGCGACCATAACATTTTGGTAACGTTGTGCCATAATGAAACCTCCTGAAATTTTCTTACTTTTATTGTAACCCTTTTCACTAAAGAAGTAAAGTAAAAATCATATTTTAAACCATATTGTTGGTCATAGACTTAGTGCGTATATAGAAATAAAAGAAAAGAGAATTGGTGAGAATTCTCTTTGTCAATGTTTTTTCTTTTGCTTCCTTGTTTATGGAAGCTTGTCGCAGCGACTTTCTAGTGGTATAATGTTACTATCCTGACGAATTGAGGAAAAAAGATGAAAGAATTTAACAAGTCTAGTAAGTTAGAACATGTTGCTTATGATATCCGTGGTCCTGTTTTGGAAGAAGCTATGCGGATGCGAGCAAACGGGGAAAAGATTTTACGCCTGAATACAGGGAATCCAGCAGAATTTGGCTTTACAGCGCCAGATGAGGTCATTCATGATTTGATTATGAATGCGCGTGATAGCGAAGGCTACTCTGATTCCAAAGGGATTTTCTCAGCCCGTAAGGCCATCATGCAGTATTGCCAACTAAAGAAATTCCCAAATGTGGATATTGATGATATCTACATTGGAAATGGTGTCAGTGAACTGATTGTCATGTCCATGCAGGGGCTTCTGGACAATGGAGATGAGGTCTTGGTGCCCATGCCGGACTATCCTCTCTGGACAGCAGCTGTCAGCCTAGCTGGGGGAGATGCCGTCCACTATATCTGTGATGAGGCTGCAGAATGGTACCCTGATATTGACGATATCAAGTCAAAAATCACTTCAAATACCAAGGCTATTATTCTCATCAATCCAAATAATCCGACAGGAGCTCTCTATCCCAAGGAACTCTTGTTGGAGATTATCGAGATTGCACGTCAAAACGACTTGATCATCTTTGCGGATGAAATCTACGACCGTATGGTCATGGATGGTCATGAGCATGTATCAGTAGCTAGTCTGGCTCCAGATGTCTTCTGTGTCAGCATGAATGGTCTTTCAAAATCTCACCGTATCGCTGGTTTCCGTATAGGATGGATGGTCTTATCTGGACCTAAGACACATGTCAAGGGCTATATTGAAGGTCTTAATATGCTATCTAACATGCGCCTTTGCTCTAACGTTTTGGCCCAGCAAGTTGTACAAACCTCGTTAGGTGGGCACCAGTCGGTAGACGAATTGCTCCTTCCTGGTGGACGGATCTGCGAGCAAAGAAACTTCATTTACAATGCCATTCAAGATATTCCAGGTTTGTCTGCTGTCAAACCCAAAGCCGGACTTTATATTTTCCCTAAAATTGACCGCAATATGTATCGCATTGATGATGATGAACAGTTTGTCCTCAATTTCTTGAAGCAAGAGAAGGTTCTCTTGGTTCATGGTCGTGGTTTTAACTGGAAGGAACCAGACCATTTCCGTATCGTTTACCTTCCTCGTGTGGACGAATTGGCGCAAATCCAAGAAAAGATGACACGTTTCTTGAGTCAGTATCGTAGATAAGGCTTACATTAGAAAAAGCTGGAAACATTTGCCTAGATCTATTGACAAAAGTATCAGAATCAGATAGAATAGTAAAGTATGTTTAGTAACTGATCACTTTATAGCCGGCTAAACGAATACAAAATCTATGAGGAGGTATTCATCGTGAAACGTACTTATCAACCAAGTAAAATTCGTCGTGCGCGCAAACACGGATTCCGTAACCGTATGTCAACTAAAAACGGTCGTCGCGTATTGGCAGCTCGTCGTCGTAAAGGACGCAAAGTTTTGGCTGCATAATCCAAACAAATTCAGCAAAGAAGTCAGTAGGAACTCGAGTCTACTGGCTTTTGTTTTTATCTTAAAGGGTGCATTGTCCACGAAATCGTCAATTTCAAATGGAACTCATGGAGGGCTATTTAAAAGATCACATACAAAAAACTCAAAACCAGATATAAGTTACTGATTTTGAGTTTTTGTTTATTCTTTTAAGTGATAAGAGTAGCTAGCGACGACGACGTCTTCGTGCCATCTGAGAGCGTATTTTAGTTTAAGGCTCATTTGATTGTGCAGGATATTTTGCCAAGGCTTGTTAGGGATGAACTGTGGTACAAGGACTGTAACGGTGTAGTTTTTTTGCTTAGCTTCTTGGGCAATTCGTTTGACATACTTGACGCTAGGGGTGATGATGTCGCGGTAGCTGGTATTGATATTCTTCAGAGTGATATTTGGGAAGTAGTCGGCAAATTCCTGAAGAATTTCTTGGTCTTTTTCAGCCGTTTCTTTAGTAGAAATGTGCATGGCCAACACTTCGTCACCGATACTTTGAGCGTAGTTAATCGCTCCGACACTTACTCGAGTAACATTTCCTACTAGGACAAGGACAAGGTTACCATCATAAGTGCGCTTTTCAATTCCTTCGTAGAGTCGCAGTTGTTTTGCCACTTTTTGGTAATGGTTGTGAATGGACAAAAAGAGGAAGGTTAGAACTAGGATAATTGGGAAGAATGGCCAGATATCACCCAGTCTGAAGAGGAGTAAAATGAGGACAATAGCATAACAAATGATGGCCCCAAGGATATTAGCAAAGGCAGGTTTTAAGAAGTTTGCTCCTTTTTCCTTTTTCCAATGGCGAATCATCCCAGTCTGAGAAAGGGCAAAGGGAACGAAGACCCCGATAGTATAAAGAGGAATCAAGCGTTCAGTATTCCCATTAAAAATGAGAAGAAGGATCATAGCTCCAAAGGCCAGAGTTAAGATACCGTTGGAATAGCCAAGGCGATCCCCTTTTTCCATAAAGAGATGAGGCATGTACTTGTTTTTGGCCATATTGTAGGACAGCATAGGGAAGGCTGAAAAGCCAGTATTTGCAGCTACAGCTAGAATCAAGGCTGTTGAGAACTGGAAGAGATAGTAGCTAGCATGACCAAAGAATGAATCACCAAGAATGCCCTTGGCCATTTGCGAGAGGATGGTTTCTCCGTGTTGAGGCGTGATACCCATCCAGTAGTTTAGGAAGGTAATGCCTGCAAAAAGAAATCCTAAAATCAGCGACATGATGGTCAAAGTCTGAGCAGCATTCTTTTCTTTCGGAGTTTTAAAAAATGGTACCGCATTTGAAATAGCTTCAACCCCTGTCAGAGAGGCAGAGCCACTGGTAAAGGCTCTTAGTAGGAGAACGATGGAAAGGCTCGGAACAGTTTGTCCAATGGTTGAAGTTGCCTGATAGTTTAGGGACCCTGTAAATAGTTGAAAGAATCCATAAAGCAAGAGAAAGACGGTACTGAAGATAAAGAGGTAGACGGGAATCATCAGAGAGCTGGCAGATTCTTTCAAGCCTCTTAAATTCAAGAGCATGAGCAGGCAGACTAGGAAAATAGAGATATGAAGATTGTAGGGATGGAGGGCAGGTATGGCTGCTGTAATAGCATCAGATCCAGAAGCAACGGATACGGCTACTGTCAGCATATAGTCAACAAGGAGGCTACCTCCTGCAATCAATCCTAGTTCAGGGGAGAGATTTTCCCGAGTGACCATATAAGCCCCTCCACCTTGAGGATAGGCATGGATGATTTGACGATAGGAAATGGTCAAACTAGCGAGCAGTAAGAGGACAAAAATACCGATAGGGAGGCTCCACCAAATAGCGAGAGGAGAGAGACTGACTAAAACGAGAATGACTTGTTCAGGTCCATAGGCAATAGAAGACAGGGCATCACTGGATAACATTGCAAGTGCCTGCATTTTTCCAAGTAATCCCCCTTCGCCGTCTGTGAGAGACTTGAGTGGTCGACCGATAAAGGTATATTTTAATTTTCTAAACATTTTCTTTTCCTTTACTGAAAATTTCAATAAGTGTTATTATACTGCTTTGAAAAAAGGCAGTCAAGAGAGAATGACTGGTTTTTGGATATTTTTCCAAGCCGAGGGATGCTATTTTTGGTATAATAGATGGAAGAAAATGAGGTTAGAAGAGATGATTTTTGATACGCACACACATTTAAATGTAGAAGAATTTGCAGGACATGAGGCAGAAGAAATCGCCTTGGCTGCTGAGATGGGTGTGACACAGATGAATATTGTTGGTTTTGATAAGCCAACCATTGAACGAGCCCTGGAGTTGGCAGATGAGTATGAGCAACTCTACGCAACTATTGGCTGGCATCCGACGGAAGCAGGGACTTACACAGATGAGGTCGAAGCTTACTTGCTTGAAAAACTAAAACATCCTAAGGTCGTTGCCTTGGGGGAGATTGGTCTGGACTATCACTGGATGACAGCATCTAAGGAAGTGCAGGAACTGGTTTTTCGTCGTCAGATTCAGCTGTCTAAGGACTTGAATTTACCCTTTGTGGTCCACACTCGTGATGCGCTAGAAGATACTTATGAGATTATCAAGAGCGAGGGCGTTGGTCCTCGTGGTGGGATTATGCATTCATTTTCAGGCTCTTTGGAGTGGGCTGAAAAGTTTGTCGAGCTTGGCATGACCACTTCTTTCTCAGGTGTGGTGACCTTTAAGAAAGCGACGGATATCCAAGAGGCTGCTAGAGAACTTCCGTTAGACAAGATTTTGGTAGAAACGGATGCGCCCTACCTGGCTCCTGTTCCTAAACGTGGCCGTGAAAACAAAACAGCCTACACACGATACGTGGTGGACTTTATCGCTGACTTGCGTGGCATGACGACAGAAGAATTAGCAGCTGTGACAAGTGCCAATGCAGAGCGTATTTTTGGATTGGAAAAACAATCATGAAAGAAAAAATTTCCCAAGTCATCGTGGTTGAAGGTCGCGATGATACGGCCAATCTCAAACGTTACTTTGACGTAGAGACCTATGAAACACGAGGTTCCGCAATAAATGACCAGGATATAGAGCGGATTCGTCGCCTGCATGAACTGCATGGAGTCATTGTATTTACAGACCCCGACTTTAATGGTGAACGCATTCGTCGCATGATTATGACGGCCATTCCAACAGTCCAGCATGCCTTTCTCAAGCGAGATGAAGCAGTGCCCAAATCTAAGTCCAAGGGACGTTCTCTGGGAATCGAACACGCCAGCTATGAAGATCTAAAAACAGCGCTGACTCAGGTGACAGAGCAATTTGAAAGCGAGAACGAGTTTAACATCAGTCGTGGTGACTTGATTCGCCTAGGTTTCCTAGCGGGAGCAGACAGTCGTAGACGCCGAGAGTATCTAGGCGAACAGCTCCGCATAGGCTATTCCAACGGCAAGCAACTCCTCAAGCGTTTAGAGTTGTTTGGCGTAACCTTGGCAGAAGTGGAAGAGGCTATGGAAAGTTATGATAATAGCTAGATAGCTCAAAAATACAAAGGGAATGTGTTACAATAGAGGTACTTAGATTTATTTTGATAGCGTTAAAATAGAAACTTATAAGGACAGAGCGAAATGAAAATACAAGTTGACAGAGAGTCTGTGTGTATGGGGGATGATGTACTGCCCCATGAGATAGAATTTGAGATTCCTGAAGATATGACGGTGAAAGATTTTTTTGACTTTCTAGAAAGGGAACGTTATTTGCCGTCTGTTCAAGGAAACAATGTCGCTTGGGAACTCCGTAATCGAAATGGGGAACAAGGTGTTTATTTCACCAAAACACGAGAGATTATCCATCCAGATGCGGTCTTAAAAGAGATGTTGGAAGGAATTACGGAGACACCCTTATTTGTTTTTCTCTATCATTATACCCCGGAAGCATACTATATTAGAAAAGAGAATAAATGAGAATTGCAGATGATGTCCTGACCAAGGTTGAACTGGTCATGTATTGTTATCGTCCCTTGGTGCTTTTATGAAACATCTTTTTAAATGAAGTCTAGGTTTTCGATTGGGCATGAAAAATTGGAAACTTTATAGTTTTATCTACATCCTACTTGAACCACTAACCTTTTTCAAAGATTGTGAAAGGAAATGATATGGCAAATAGAAGTTATATTTACTTAAAAAACGGAGATGAAGCCCGTATTCTAACAGAGGGAATTTACACAATACCCTATTTTTGGCAATTGTTTTGGGATGAAGAAGATTTAAAAGCTCCGATTGCTCTCTGGGAAACAGCAGAAAAACTGGAAGAAGATGAAGAGCAAGCAGAAAGATTTTACCAAGAGCAGAATGTAGATATCTTGCTTTCTATTGAAAAATTCCAGCAGAATGCCCTCAAAAACCGATCTTTTTTAGAAGAGAATGCCCCACAATCCGTGCAACTATATGATGACTTTGTCCGTTATATTCTTGCAAATGTCAAAGACGGTGATGTGCTCGGATTTGATCTTTTAGATGTTGCTTTTATGGACCAAGTGTCTGTTGTTTCTGATAAACTGTTAAAAAATATACGAGCTATTCGGGAAAATCAACCCAAAGATTTAGATTTTTCTGTGACAGAAAAGAACTTAATTGGTCTTGCTATGGGCTTTCCTGATTATTATGCTTCAGAATTATTGCCAGAAGACAATATTGTAGATTCGGTTGCCTATCAGGATGAACTGAAGAAAATGAACCCCCAAGAAGATAAGAAAGTGCTAGGTACGACTGGAGCTGATTCAAAAGGGAACAAGTCTCGTGTTCTTTTAGTGTTTTGGATTTTGTTGGCACTAGTAATTATGTGGGTTTTATATATTATTTTTAGCTAATAAATAGAAAAGAGAATAGATGAGAATTGCAGATTATAGCGTGACCAAGGCAGTGCTGGAGCGTCACGGTTTTACCTTTAAAAAGTCCTTCGGGCAAAATTTCTTGACGGATACCAATATCCTTCAAAAAATAGTGGATACGGCTGAAATTGATGACCAGGTTAATGTCATTGAGATTGGTCCAGGGATTGGTGCTTTGACAGAGTTTCTGGCTGAGCGTGCAGCTCAAGTCATGGCCTTTGAGATCGACCACCGTTTGGTACCGATTTTGGCAGATACTCTTCGTGATTTTGACAATGTAACAGTGGTTAACGAGGACATTCTCAAAGTTGACTTGGCGCAGCATATCCAGAATTTCAAAAATCCTGACTTGCCGATTAAGGTAGTTGCCAATTTGCCCTACTATATCACAACGCCTATTCTCATGCATTTAATCGAGAGTGGCATTCCTTTTAGTGAGTTTGTCGTCATGATGCAAAAAGAAGTGGCGGATCGCATCTCAGCACAGCCCAATACCAAAGCTTACGGTAGTTTGTCGATTGCTGTTCAATATTACATGACAGCCAAGGTTGCCTTCATCGTGCCTCGTACGGTCTTTGTGCCAGCCCCAAATGTGGACTCAGCCATTTTAAAAATGGTGCGCCGTCCAGAGCCTGCTGTAGCAGTAAAAGATGAGAACTTTTTCTTTAAGGTTTCCAAGGCTAGTTTTACTCATCGCCGCAAGACCTTGTGGAACAACTTGACAGGCTACTTTGGGAAAACTGATGAAGTCAGGGATAAGCTGACCAAGGCCTTGGACCAAGCAGATTTGTCACCGAGTGTTCGTGGTGAAGCTCTCAGCTTAGAAGAATTTGCCAGTCTAGCAGATGCGCTCAAAGGACAAGGACTCTAAGATGAAGGGACAAATCATTAAAGCCTTGGCAGGATTCTACTATGTGGAGAGTGATGGTCAAGTTTACCAGACACGCGCGCGTGGAAATTTCCGCAAAAAAGGTCATACGCCCTATGTTGGGGATTGGGTAGATTTTTCTGCAGAGGAAAATTCCGAAGGTTATATCCTCAAGATTCATGAACGGAAAAATAGTCTGGTCCGTCCGCCTATTGTTAATATTGACCAAGCGGTGGTTATCATGTCGGTCAAGGAGCCGGATTTTAATAGCAATTTGTTGGATCGCTTCTTGGTTCTTTTGGAGCACAAGGGTATCCATCCCATCGTCTATATTTCTAAAATGGATTTGCTAGAAGATAGGGAAGAATTAAGTTTTTACCAACAAACCTATCGTGCCATTGGTTATGACTTTGTGACTAGTAAGGAAGAGCTCTTGCCTTTGTTGACAGGCAAAGTGACAGTTTTTATGGGGCAGACAGGTGTTGGAAAATCAACCCTCCTCAATAAAATCGCACCGGACCTCAATCTTGAAACAGGAGAAATCTCAGACAGTCTGGGTCGCGGTCGTCATACCACTCGAGCTGTTAGTTTTTACAACCTCAATGGTGGTAAAATCGCGGACACACCAGGATTTTCATCGCTAGATTATGAAGTGTCAACGGCTGAAGACCTCAATCAGGCCTTTCCAGAGATTGCTAGTGTCAGTCGAGACTGCAAGTTCCGTACTTGTACCCATACCCATGAGCCGTCCTGTGCGGTTAAGCCGGCTGTAGAAGAAGGCGCTATTGCGACCTTCCGTTTTGACAACTACCTGCAATTCCTCAGTGAGATTGAAAATCGCAGAGAGACTTATAAAAAAGTCAGTAAAAAAATTCCAAAATAAGGAGAAACCTATGTCTCAATACAAGATTGCTCCGTCAATTCTGGCAGCAGATTATGCCAACTTTGAACGTGAAATCAAACGTCTAGAAGCAACTGGGGCAGAGTATGCCCATATCGATATCATGGATGGTCACTTTGTGCCACAAATCAGCTTTGGTGCAGGTGTGGTTGAAGCTCTTCGTCCTAATAGCAAGATGGTCTTTGACTGCCACTTGATGGTAGCAAATCCAGAACACCACTTAGAAGACTTTGCGCGTGCAGGTGCAGACATCATCAGTATCCATGTTGAAGCAACACCTCATATCCATGGAGCCCTCCAAAAAATTCGCTCTCTTGGTGTCAAACCTTCGGTTGTCATCAATCCTGGGACACCTGTGGAGGCGATCAAGCACATCCTTCATCTAGTTGACCAAGTCTTGGTTATGACAGTTAACCCTGGCTTCGGTGGGCAAGCATTTCTACCTGAAACCATGGACAAGGTTCGTGAGTTGGTTGCCCTTCGTCAGGAAAAAGGTTTGAGTTTTGAGATTGAAGTCGATGGCGGTATTGATGACCAGACTATTGCTCAAGCCAAAGAAGCTGGTGCGACCGTTTTTGTAGCAGGATCCTATGTCTTTAAGGGAGATGTCAATGAACGAGTGCAAACTCTCAGAAAACAATTGGACTAGGGTTGCTGTTTTTGCAGGTGGAGATCGCGGTCATTATCGGACGGATTTTGATTGCTTTGTCGGTGTGGATCGAGGCTCACTCTGGGTCTTGGAAGAAGACCTGCCTCTCGCTCTAGCAGTCGGGGATTTTGATTCGGTGACTGCAGATGAACGTCAGTTGATTCAAAAACGTGCCCAGCATTTTGTCCAAGCCCAGCCAGAAAAGAATGACACAGATCTGGAATTGGCTCTCTTGACCATTTTTGAACAAAAGCCTCAGGCCCAGGTCACTATTTTTGGGGCTTTGGGTGGTCGTATTGACCATATGCTGGCCAATGTCTTTCTGCCTAGCAATCCAAAGTTGGCCCCCTATATGCGCCAGATAGCGATTGAGGATGAGCAAAATTTGATTGCCTATTGTCCAGAAGGGACCAGTCAGCTTGAACCGCGTTCAGACTACGATTATCTAGCCTTTATGCCGGTTCGGGATAGCCAACTGACCATTCTCGGTGCCAAGTATGAGTTGACAGAGGAAAATTTTTTCTTTAAAAAAGTGTACGCTTCTAACGAATATATAGATAGGGAAGTTTCGGTGACTTGCCCAGATGGCTATGTCGTCGTGCTGCATAGCAAGGACAGGAGGTAGGATGGAAAGTTTACTTGTTCTATTATTAATTGTCAACCTAGCTGGACTCTTTCTGATTTGGCAAAGGCAGGATAAGCAAGACAAGTACCTAGCCAAGAGTTTGGAGGATCAGGCAGACAATCTTTCAGACCAACTGGATTATCGCTTTGAACAAGCTAGACAAGCCAGTCAGCTGGATCAAAAAGACTTGGAAGTGGCTGTCAGAGACCGTTTGCAGGAGGTGCGAATGGAGTTGCACCAAGGTCTGACGCAAGTTAGACAGGAGATGAACGAGAATCTCCTCCAAACCAGAGATAAGACCGACCAACGCCTCCAAGCCCTGCAGGAGTCCAATGAGCAACGTTTGGAGCAAATGCGCCAGACGGTCGAAGAAAAGTTAGAAAAGACCTTGCAGACACGCTTACAGGCTTCCTTTGAGACAGTTTCCAAGCAACTAGAGTCTGTCAATCGTGGTCTTGGAGAGATGCAGACAGTTGCCCGCGATGTTGGTGCCCTCAACAAGGTTCTCTCTGGAACCAAGACGCGAGGGATTCTAGGCGAATTGCAACTGGGGCAGATCATCGAAGACATCATGACACGTGCCCAGTACGAACGAGAATTTGCAACGGTTGAAAACTCCAGTGAACGAGTAGAGTATGCCATCAAGTTACCTGGACAGGGTGACCAGGAATATGTCTATTTACCGATTGACTCCAAGTTTCCACTGGCGGATTATTATCGCTTAGAAGAAGCTTATGAAGCAGGCGATAAGGACGAGATTGAACGCTGTCGCAAGTCACTCCTAGCTAGCGTCAAGCGCTTTGCCAAGGATATCAAGAGCAAGTACATAGCACCACCTCGGACGACCAATTTTGGAGTCTTGTTTGTTCCGACAGAAGGTCTTTATTCAGAGATTGTTCGCAATCCGGTCTTCTTTGATGACTTGAGACGGGAGGAGCAGATTATTGTTGCTGGTCCAAGTACCCTATCAGCCCTGCTTAATTCCCTATCAGTTGGCTTCAAAACCCTCAATATCCAAAAGAGTGCTGACCATATCAGCAAGACCCTAGCTAGTGTCAAGACTGAGTTTGGCAAGTTCGGAGGCATTCTGGTCAAGGCGCAAAAGCATCTCCAACATGCCTCTGGCAATATTGATGAATTATTAAACCGTCGTACTACAGCTATCGAGCGGACGCTCCGTCACATTGAGTTATCAGAAGGTGAGCCTTCGCTTGATCTACTCCATTTCCAAGAAGATGAGGAAGAATATGAAGATTAGTCACATGAAAAAAGATGAGCTGTTTGAAGGCTTTTACCTGATTAAGTCAGCTGACCTGAGGCAGACACGTGCTGGGAAAAACTACCTAGCATTTACCTTCCAAGACGATAGTGGCGAGATTGAAGGGAAACTCTGGGATGCCCAACCGCATAACGTTGAGGCCTTTACCGCTGGGAAAGTAGTCCACATGCAGGGACGCCGAGAAGTGTACAATAATACTCCTCAAGTCAATCAAATCACGCTTCGTTTACCTCAGCCTGGCGAACCTAATGATCCAGCAGATTTCAAGGTCAAGTCACCAGTCGATGTCAAGGAAATCCGTGACTACATGTCACAAATGATTTTCAAGATTGAAAACCCTGTCTGGCAGCGTATCGTTCGTAGTCTCTACACCAAGTATGATAAGGAATTCTACTCTTATCCGGCTGCCAAGACCAACCACCATGCCTTTGAAACGGGTTTGGCCTATCATACAGCAACCATGGTGCGCTTGGCAGATGCCATTAGCGACATCTATCCTCAGCTCAATAAGAGCCTCCTCTATGCCGGGATTATGCTGCATGATTTGGCCAAGGTTATTGAGTTGACGGGACCAGACCAGACGGAGTACACAGTACGAGGCAATCTCATCGGCCATATAGCTCTGATTGATAGTGAAATTACCAAGACAGTCATGGAACTGGGTATCGATGATACTAGAGAAGAAGTGGTGCTACTGCGCCATGTTATCCTCAGTCATCATGGCTTACTGGAGTATGGAAGTCCAGTCCGTCCACGCGTTATGGAGGCAGAAATTATCCATATGATTGACAATCTAGATGCCAGCATGATGATGATGTCAACAGCTCTTGCTTTGGTGGACAAAGGTGAGATGACCAATAAAATCTTCGCTATGGACAATCGTTCCTTCTATAAACCAGATTTAGATTAATAATTTAAGAAAAACGAGCATTTTTTACGCAATAATGTTCGTTTTTTTATGTGAATATGGTATAATGGATAAAATATTAAAATTAAATGGAATGGTAAATAAAAATGAAATTAAGAAGAAGTGATCGGATGGTTGTCATTTCCAACTATTTGATTAATAATCCATACAAACTAACAAGTCTCAATACCTTTGCAGAAAAGTACGAATCTGCTAAATCATCGATTTCAGAGGATATCGTGATTATCAAGCGTGCCTTTGAGGAAATCGAAATTGGTCATATTCAGACTGTGACTGGAGCAGGTGGTGGCGTTATCTTTACACCATCAATCTCGAGTCATGAAGCCAAAGAAATGATCGCAGATTTGCGTGACAAACTTTCAGAAAGCGACCGTATCTTGCCAGGTGGTTATATCTACCTGTCTGATTTGCTTAGTACGCCTGCCATTTTGAAAAATATTGGGCGCATCATTGCCAAGAGCTTTATGGACCAAAAAATCGATGCCGTTATGACAGTAGCAACAAAAGGTGTGCCACTCGCAAATGCAGTTGCCAATGTCCTCAATGTTCCATTTGTCATTGTGCGCCGTGACTTGAAAATTACCGAAGGTTCAACGGTCAGCGTCAACTATGTTTCAGGTTCCAGCGGTGACCGTATTGAGAAAATGTTCCTTTCAAAACGCAGTCTCAAGGCAGGCAGTCGTGTCTTGATTGTGGATGACTTCTTGAAAGGTGGCGGAACGGTCAACGGGATGATTAGTCTCTTGCGTGAGTTTGACTCTGAACTAGCTGGTGTCGCAGTCTTTGCAGACAATGCCCAAGAAGAACGTGAAAAGCAGTTTGATTACAAGTCACTCTTGAAAGTAACCAATATTGATGTTAAGAACCAATCCATCGATGTTGAGATTGGAAATATCTTTGACGAAGACAAATAAGAGATAGAACTAAAGGTTGGAACGATTGTCCCAGCCTTTCTTTGCAAACAGAATAGAAGGATGCTTATGAAAACACCATTTATCAGTCGTGAAGATTTAGAAACAATTGTTGCAGAGTTCCCGACTCCCTTCCACTTGTATGACGAGAAGGGGATTCGTGAAAAAGCAAGAGCAGTCAATCAGGCCTTCTCTTGGAATAAGGGATTCAAAGAATATTTTGCAGTTAAGGCCACTCCAACACCAGCTATCTTGAAAATCCTCAAAGAGGAAGGTTGTGGTGTGGATTGTTCTAGTTACGTGGAGCTCTTGATGAGCCACAAACTGAATTTCCCCGGTTCTGAAATCATGTTCTCTTCTAACAACACGCCTGACAAGGAATATGCCTATGCGCGTGAATTGGGTGCGACCATTAACTTGGATGCCTTTGAAGATATTGAACATTTAGAGCGTGCAGCAGGCATTCCAGAAATCATCTCTTGTCGTTACAATCCTGGTGGCGTTTTTGAGCTAGGAACAGATATCATGGACAATCCAGGAGAGGCCAAGTTTGGCATGACCAAGGACCAGCTTTTTGAAGCCTTTGCAGTTTTAAAGGAAAAAGGAGCCAAGACATTTGGGATTCACTCCTTCCTAGCATCCAATACTGTCACCTACCTATACTACCCAGAGTTGGCGCGTCAGCTTTTTGAATTAGCCGTTGAAATCAAGGAAACGTTGGGCATTTCACTAGACTCTATCAATCTTTCTGGCGGAATCGGAGTCGATTACCGCCCAGACCAGGAGCCAAATGACATCGCTGTGATTGGTGAGGGAGTTCGTAAGGTTTATGAGGAAGTTCTTACACCTGCAGGACTTGGTCAGGTCAAGATTTTTACTGAATTAGGCCGTTTTATGTTGGCACCTCATGGATCTCTCGTCACAAGAGTCACTCATAAGAAAAAAACCTATCGTACCTATCTAGGTGTGGATGCATCAGCAGTCAACCTCATGCGCCCAGCCATGTATGGAGCCTACCACCATATCACCAATCTGACTCATCCAGACGGACCTGTTGAGGTGGTAGATGTGGTCGGTTCACTCTGTGAAAACAATGATAAATTTGCCATTAATCGCGAACTACCTCATACAGAAATCGGTGATTTGCTGGTAATTCATGATACAGGTGCACATGGATTCTCCATGGGTTATCAGTACAATGCCAAACTACGCTCGGCAGAAATCCTCTATACCGAAGAAGGCAAAGCCCGCCAAATCCGCCGTGCAGAGCGCCCTGAGGACTATTTTGCAACCTTGTATGGTTTTGATTTTGAATCGGATCATTAAAAGAAATTGAAAATGAAAGTGAAAAACAGATTGCTTTCTAAAAAATAGACAAAAAAACCTTGTTTTTCACCTTACTCGTGATATAATAAAACTATAAAACGGTTTCAAGGAAGGTGACGATATGTCTGAAGAAACAATTGACTATGGACAAGTGACAGGAATGGTGCATTCGACAGAGAGTTTTGGGGCGGTAGATGGCCCTGGGATTCGGTTTATTGTCTTTTTGCAGGGCTGTCAGATGCGTTGCCAATACTGCCATAACCCCGATACATGGGCTATGGAGACCAATAAATCACGAAGACGGACAGTAGACGATGTTTTGTCAGAAGCCCTTCGCTACCGTGGTTTCTGGGGAGACAAAGGAGGAATCACTGTCAGTGGAGGAGAAGCCCTCTTACAGATTGATTTCTTGATTGCCCTTTTTACCAAGGCCAAGGAAAAAGGAATCCACTGTACCTTGGATACCTGTGCTCTTCCGTTCCGTAATAAACCACGTTATCTCGAAAAGTTTAATAAACTCATGGCTGTGACAGATTTGGTTCTCTTGGATATCAAGGAAATCAACGACGAACAACACAGGATTGTTACCAGCCAAACCAATAAAAACATCTTGGCTTGTGCAAAATATCTATCAGATATTGGGAAGCCTGTGTGGATTCGCCATGTGCTGGTTCCAGGCTTGACAGACAGGGATGAGGACTTGATTGAACTCGGCAAATTCGTCAAAACCCTTAAAAACGTTGATAAGTTTGAAATTCTACCTTATCACACTATGGGAGAATTCAAGTGGCGTGAACTTGGAATTCCATACTCACTTGAAGGGGTAAAACCACCAACAGCAGACCGTGTCAAGAATGCCAAAAGACTCATGGATACAGAAAGCTATCAAGACTATATGAAACGTGTACATGGATAAAAAAGAAGCCTGATGGGAACATCAGGCTTTTGTGATGCAAAAAAGCCTAGCCTTTCAGCTAAGCCGTTGCCTTATTTTCTAGAATGTTGTTTACCAGCATTACGTTTTTTATGTTTCTTAGTAGTCGTAATTGCAGTTGCTTGGTTAGGAGTGATATCTTTTCGCCCGCCTGTAGTTGATGCTGAACTTGCTTTTGGTGGATTTTTGGCAAATTCTTCACGTACTTTTTGACGAAGTTTTGGACGAACAACATAGTTAACGATGAACTGTTGGAGAATCATCATGAAACCGCCGACAACCCAGTAAAGTGTCACACTGGCTGGTGCGAAGAGGGAGAAGACGACAATCATGAGTGGGCTCATGTAAATCATTTTCTTGAGTTGATCTCTTTGCATCTCGTCTTCTACTCCGTGAAGTGAAAGGAGTGATTGGAGATAGTAGAGGATACCAGCGAAGGCGACAAGGATCATACTTGGGGAACCGAGATTGATACCCAAGAAGGTAGAGCTAGATACTCCATCAGTATATTGGGCTGCAAAGTAGATAGCAGAGAAGAAAGGCATTTGAATGAGGATAGGGAAGCATCCTACACCACCGAACATGCTGATGCCGTTTTCTTTTTGTGCAGCAAAGAGAGCCTGTTGTGCTTCTAGTTTTTCTTCCTGAGTTGTTGCCTCTTTAAGGCGTGTTTGATGTGGTTCGAGCACGTGTTTGAGAGCATTCATCTTTTCAGAGTGAAGTGTTGCCTTCCATGATTGGTAGATACCAAGTGGCAAAATAATCAAACGTACGATAATCGTTACGATGATGATCCCAATCCCAAAACCAAGGTTCATATCATTGGCAAAGTATTTGATAGCCTCTGCCATAGGCGATCCGATAGTGTTCCAGATAAAACCAGTAGGTTGTCCTGTTGCTTTGTCTACTTGGACACAGCCTGACAAGACGAGTAGCATAGCCACTCCTATAGCAGAGAGGGCAAAACGTTTAATAGATTTCAATGTTTTCATTCCTTCTTTAAAAATTATACCTTTCTATTCTACTGTTTTTTTGTAAAATATACAATAGTTCTAGAGACCTAATTTGCGACTTTGAAGTCCGAATAGGATGAAAAGTTGCTCATTTGTACATCTAGATAGGTGACTTTTGAAAAAGGTGTCGGTCCTTTTCGGATTTCTTGGATAAATTTTGCCATAGTGGCAGAGGAGTCTGCCTGAGCAAGAATTTCCACTGTGCCATCGTCATTATTCCAGACACGACCAGTGATGCCACCGATTTCAAGAGCTAAAGTATAAACACCCCAGCGAAAACCAACACCCTGCACCCTGCCTTGGGCAATCATTCTAACCTTTTGCATACCAAACCCCTTTGATTGTGTTATAATATTTCTATGACTATTATAACCTCAAAAGCCAATTCTGTGGTAAAAAATGCCAAGAAATTACATCAAAAAAAATATCGAAAGTCTGCTTATTTGATTGAGGGCTGGCACTTATTCGAAGAAGCTGTTCAAGCAGGAGTAACGATTGAGAAGATTTTTGCCTTAGAAAGTTACCGAGATCAGCTAGTCGCTTTTCCTCAAACTATCTGGGTTTCAGAGGAGATTTTGCTGGATTTGGCAGATACGCAAACTCCTCAAGGGATTGTTGCAGTGATTCAAAAAGAGGAAATAGGACTGCCTGATTTTCGTCAGGGTAAGTTTCTATTTTTAGAGGAAGTCCAAGATCCAGGGAATGTGGGCACCATGATTCGGACGGCGGATGCCGCAGGTTTTACAGGGGTTATTGTTTCAGACAAGTCAGCAGATATCTACAGTCTCAAGACCCTGCGTTCCATGCAAGGAAGTCATTTTCACTTGCCCATCTATCGTATGCCAGTTGCCGCTTTTGTAGAAGGGGCAAAGAAGAGCAACTTGCCCATTCTGGCAACGACTTTATCAAGAGATTCCAAGGATTATCGTGACCTTTCTCCCCTAGAAAACTTTGCTTTAGTTATGGGAAATGAAGGACAGGGGATTAGTTCTGTCATGGCTGAGAGTGCTGATCAACTGGTTCATATTGGCATGAAAGGTCGAGCAGAAAGTCTCAACGTGGCAGTTGCCGCAGGTATATTGATGTTTTATTTTAGCTGATTTATAAAATCTTTGTTATAATCAAGACATATTTATAGAGAAAAGGAGAATCAGAATGAATCAAACGATTATTCAAGAACGTTCAGGTCTCAATCAATTTTACGCTAAGGTTTATGCCTTTGTGGGACTTGGGATTGGTCTATCAGCTCTCGTGTCAGCTTTGATGTTGACAGTCTTTCAGTCCCAGTTGATTTACTTTTTAATACATGGCCGTCTCTGGTTGATGGTTGCAACTTTTGCAGAACTTGCTCTGGTCTTTGTTGCAAGTAGCATGGCTGCGAAGAACAGCCCAGCAGCTCTCCCAGTATTTTTAGTTTATTCTGTTTTAAATGGATTTACGCTTAGTTTTGTCGTAGCCTTCTATACACCTGGGACCGTCTTATCAGCCTTTGTATCTAGTGCCCTTCTCTTCTTTGTCATGGCGGTAATCGGAATTTTCACCAAGAAAGATTTGGGTGGAATGGGACGAGCTTTGATGGCGGCGCTTGTTGGTCTCATCATTGCCATGGTTGTGAATCTATTTTTAGCTAATAGCTTTTTTGACTACATGATTAGTATTGCCATGGTCTTGGTCTTCTCAGGTTTGATTGCTTGGGACAACCAAAAGATTCGCTATGTTTATGAGCAGTCACGAGGACAAGTAGCGACAGGTTGGATCGTCTCAATGGCACTCAGCATTTACCTAGACTTTATCAACCTCTTCCTTAGCATCTTACGAATCTTTGGTCGAAACGATTAATGAATGACAGAGTCAGTGTTCGAAAGAGCACTGACTTTTTCTCGTTTACTCTTTTCTTTTCTTGGAAATAGGTGTATAATGCTTTTAACTAATTTTTGAGGAGTCGTTTATGAAGAAAAGTTTTATCCATCAGCAAGAAGAGATTTCCTTTGTCAAAAACACCTTTACCCAGTATTTGAAAGATAAGTTAGAAGTTGTTGAAGTTCAAGGTCCCATCTTGAGCAAAGTTGGTGATGGGATGCAGGATAACCTGTCCGGTGTCGAACATCCAGTATCCGTAAAGGTCTTGCAGATTCCAGATGAAACTTATGAAGTCGTCCACTCACTAGCCAAATGGAAGCGCCACACCTTGGCTCGGTTTGGTTTCGGTGAGGGTGAAGGTCTTTTTGTCCACATGAAGGCCCTTCGTCCAGACGAAGATTCGCTTGATGCGACTCACTCTGTATATGTAGACCAGTGGGACTGGGAAAAAGTGATTCCAAATGGTCAACGCAATATCGCTTATCTCAAAGAAACCGTCGAGAAGATTTACAAGGCTATTCGTCTGACAGAGCTAGCCGTAGAAGCACGCTACGATATCGAATCCATCTTGCCAAAACAAATCACTTTCATCCATACAGAAGAGTTGGTGGAACGCTATCCAGATTTGACACCAAAAGAGCGTGAAAATGCAATCTGTAAAGAGTTCGGTGCAGTCTTCTTGATTGGTATTGGTGGCGAGTTGCCTGATGGCAAGCCTCATGACGGCCGTGCACCTGACTACGATGACTGGACAACAGAGTCTGAAAATGGCTACAAAGGGTTAAATGGGGATATTCTAGTTTGGAACGAATCTCTTGGTTGTGCCTTTGAACTTTCCTCAATGGGGATTCGGGTAGATGAGGATACACTTCGGCGCCAGGTGGCTCTTACAGGAGACGAAGATCGGCTTGAGCTGGAATGGCATAAAGCCCTGCTTAACGGCCTTTTCCCACTGACAATTGGTGGAGGTATCGGACAGTCTCGGATGGCCATGTTCTTACTTCGCAAGAAACACATTGGAGAAGTTCAGACTAGTGTTTGGCCTCAGGAAGTCCGCGATACGTATGAAAATATCTTGTAGAGAATCGAACCGCAAGGTTCGGTTTTCTTTCTCTTTTTGCCTATAATTTGGTATAATAAATGGTATGAAAATCGTATCAGGAATCTACGGAGGGCGTCCCCTCAAGACGCTAGAAGGCAAGACGACGAGGCCGACATCAGATAAGGTGCGTGGAGCTATCTTTAACATGATAGGTCCCTATTTTGAGGGCGGTCGTGTCTTGGATCTCTATGCTGGCAGTGGTGGTCTGTCTATTGAAGCTGTGTCAAGAGGGACGTCCCATGCTGTCTTAGTGGAACGGGATAGAAGGGCACAAGCTATCGTCGCTGCAAATATCCAAATGACCAAGGAAGTTTCCAAATTTCAGCTCTTAAAGATGGAGGCTGAACGGGCCTTGGAGCAGGTGAAAGGTCCCTTTGACCTGGTCTTTTTAGACCCTCCCTATGCCAAGGAACAAATCGTTGCAGATATCGAAAAAATGGCAGAAAGAAACCTATTTTCCGAAGAAATCATGGTTGTCTGCGAAACCGATAAGTCTGTAGAACTTCCAGAAGAAATTGCCTGCCTCGGCATCTGGAAGGAAAAAATATATGGGATTAGTAAGGTGACAGTCTATGTCAGATAGAATTGGATTATTTACAGGTTCGTTTGATCCGATGACAAATGGACATCTGGATATCATTGAACGTGCCAGCAAACTCTTTGATAAGCTCTATGTCGGGGTGTTCTACAATCCCCACAAACAAGGTTTTCTCCCTGTTGAAAACCGCAAACGGGCAGTCGAAAAAGCGGTGGCGCATTTAGATAATGTAGAGGTGCTGGCTTCTCATGACCAACTAGTCGTCGATGTTGCAAGAAGACTGGGGGCTAAAACCCTTGTCCGTGGCTTGCGGAATGCCACCGACTTGCAATACGAGTCTAGTTTTGATTACTACAATCATCAACTGGCTCCAGAAATCGAAACCATTTACTTATATAGTCGCCCAGAGCATCTTTATATTAGCTCTTCAGCCATGAGAGAACTTCTGAAGTTTGGTCAGGAGATTCAGCAATATGTCCCAAACAGTGTTGTGGAGGAATTAGAACATGAAGAAAAAAACTAGATGGCCCTTATATGTCATCCTAGCACTAGTAGTGACTTTTTTAGCCTTTGTAGTACCTTTACCATACTACATAGAAGTTCCAGGTGGAGCGGAAGATATTCGTCAAGTTTTAAAAGTCAATGAAACAGAAGATACAGAAGCAGGAGCTTACCAGTTTGTAACAGTCGGTATTCGACACGCAACCCTATCACATCTTGTCTATGCTTGGTTAACACCTTTTACGGACATTAGAAGTGCCAAGGAGACTACGGGTGGCTCTACTGATGCAGAGTTTATGCGGATCAATCAGTTTTACATGCAAACATCCCAAAACATGGCCAAGTATCAAGGACTGAAGACGGCTGGAAAGGATATCGAACTCAAGTACCTGGGTGTCTATGTCTTGACCGTGACGGACAATTCAACTTTTAAGGGCATTCTGAACATTGCGGATACCGTGACAGCTGTTAATGATAAAACGTTTGACAGTTCAAAAGACTTGGTCGACTATGTCAATTCTCAACAATTAGGGGATACGGTCAAGGTAACTTATGAAGAAGACGGAAAAGTCAAGTCTGCAGAAGGTAAAATTATCACTCTCGAAAACGGAAAAAACGGGATTGGGATTGGTTTGATTGACCGTACGGAAGTGACCAGTGATGTTCCGATTCGTTTTTCAACAGCTGGTATCGGCGGGCCAAGTGCCGGTCTCATGTTTAGCCTAGCTATCTACACCCAGATAGCAGAGCCAGGACTTCGTAATGGCCGTATCGTTGCGGGGACGGGAACCATTGATCGCGATGGAAATGTTGGTGACATCGGTGGAATTGACAAAAAAGTGGTTGCAGCCTCTCGTCAGGGAGCCAACATCTTTTTTGCCCCTGACAATCCAGTCACTGAGGAAGCAAAAAAAGCAGATCCCGATGCGAAAAGCAACTATGAAACAGCCCTAGAAGCTGCCAAAACGATCAAAACAGAGATGAAAATCGTTCCGGTTAAAACCTTGCAGGATGCGATTGATTACCTGAAAAACAATCCCTAATTCGTAGAAAAATCGAAAACTAGCGCGCAAGCGGATAAGATGGTATAATAGTCAAATAGTTCAATTATTATTCACTCTAAGTAGTCATATACTCTTTATTTATTTGAGTTTTTACCTTTTGAAGGATCTTGTTAGATGGGAAAAGGTTTTAAAAGTGAACGCTACTAACACAAAAAAGGTTCGTTTGTTGGTAGGCTTCTTTAGTATTGTGATGGGCTATATCTTGAGTTCATTCTTTATCAGTTTGTACCAACTGTGGCAAGAAGCACTTAGAGGACTATTATAAAATCAAAAGTAAAGGAAACAACTATGGAAAAAATTGTGGTTCAAGGCGGAGATAATCGTCTGGTCGGGAGTGTGACGATTGAGGGAGCAAAGAATGCAGTCTTGCCCTTGTTGGCAGCGACTATTTTAGCCAGTGAAGGAAAGACCGTCTTACAAAATGTCCCTATCTTGTCGGATGTGTTCACCATGAATCAAGTAGTTCGTGGTCTGAATGCCAAGGTGGACTTTGATGAGGAAGCTCATATTGTCGAGGTCGATGCGACTGGTGATATCACGGAGGAAGCTCCATACAAGTATGTCAGCAAGATGCGAGCATCCATCGTTGTCTTGGGACCAATCCTTGCTCGTGTAGGTCATGCCAAGGTATCCATGCCAGGTGGTTGTACTATTGGAAGTCGTCCCATCGACCTCCACCTCAAAGGTTTGGAAGCTATGGGGGCTAAAATCACTCAGACAGCTGGTTACATCGAAGCCAAGGCAGACCACTTGCATGGCGCTCATATCTACATGGATTTCCCTAGCGTCGGTGCAACACAAAACTTGATGATGGCAGCAACTTTGGCTGATGGTGTGACAGTGATTGAAAATGCTGCGCGTGAGCCAGAAATTGTTGACCTCGCTATCTTCCTTAATGAAATGGGAGCCAAGGTCAAGGGAGCTGGTACCGAAACAATCACAGTGACTGGTGTTGAGGAACTCCATGGTACGACTCATACTGTAGTACAGGACCGTATTGAAGCTGGAACCTTTATGGTAGCAGCAGCTATGACTGGTGGAGATGTCCTCGTTCGTGATGCAGTTTGGGAACACAATCGTCCCTTGATTTCAAAACTACTTGAGATGGGTGTTGAAGTGACAGAGGAGTCAGAAGGTATCCGTGTTCGTTCTCAACTTGAAAATCTCAAGGCTGTTCATGTAAAAACCTTACCACACCCAGGATTTCCAACAGATATGCAGGCACAATTTACAGCTTTGATGACAGTCGCAAAAGGGGAATCTACCATGGTGGAAACGGTGTTTGAGAATCGCTTCCAACACTTAGAGGAAATGCGCCGTATGGGCTTGCATTCAGAGATTATCCGTGACACAGCTCGTATTGTTGGGGGGCAGGCTTTGCAAGGGGCAGAAGTTCTATCAACGGACCTTCGCGCTAGTGCGGCTTTGATTTTGACAGGTCTGGTGGCGCAGGGAGAAACAGTTGTTGGTAAGTTAGTCCACCTTGATAGAGGTTACTACCGCTTCCATGAGAAGTTAGCTCGGCTAGGAGCGAAGATTCAGCGAATTGAGGCAAATGATGAAGAAGAATAAAAACTTACGCTATGTGCTCCGTCGCTTACTGTTGATTTTTATTGTTCTCTTGATAGCTTTCCTTGCTTTAGGAATCGGCTTGATGGTTGGCTATGGCATCCTAGGAAAGGGACAGGATCCGTGGGCTATCTTGTCTCCAGCAAAGTGGCAGGAATTGATTAGCAAATTTACAGGAAATTAGACTGGGAGACCAGTCTTTTTCTAAAAAAATAAGGAGAAAAATGAACAAAAAAACAAGACAGACTTTGATAGGGTTACTTCTATTCTTACTCTTGGCTGCGGGAAGCTATTATATCAAGCAGATGCAGTCGGCACCAAGTAGCCCTCGAACTAAGGTTAGTCAGAAAAAACAAGCTTCAGAAGCTCCCAGTCAGGAGCTGGCTGAAAGTGTCTTAACTGAGTCAATCAAAAACCAAATCAAGGGTGATCTCGAGTGGAATGGAGCAGGAGCTTTTGTTGTCAATGGCAATAAAACCAATCTAGATGCCAAGGTTTCTAGTAAACCCTATGCGGATAATAAAACAAAGACAGTTGGAAAAGAAATAGTCCCGACTGTTGCCAATGCCATCTTATCCAAAGCGACTCGGCAGTATAAGAATCGTGAAGAAACAGGCAACGGCTCCACCTCTTGGACGCCACCAGGATGGCATCAAGTTAAGAATCTAAAGGGGGCTTACACACATGCAGTTGATAGAGGACACCTGCTGGGCTATGCCTTGATAGGTGGTTTGGATGGTTTTGATGCCTCTACCAGCAATCCCAAGAACATTGCAGTCCAGACAGCTTGGGCGAACCAAGCGCAGGCTGAGGATTCGACAGGTCAGAACTACTATGAGAGTTTGGTCAGAAAAGCCTTGGACCAAAATAAGAGGGTCCGTTACCGCGTGACACTCCACTATGCGACAAATGAAGATCTAGTTCCATCCGCTTCACAAATTGAAGCCAAATCTTCGGATGGTGAATTGGAGTTCAATGTCCTAATCCCCAATGTTCAAAAGGGAATCCAGCTTGATTATCGAACAGGTCAAGTAACGGTGACGGATTAGAAACAATGGATACTATATAAAACAGCTCCTTTGTCTTCTGGAGGCAGGGGAGTTGTTGTTTAAATGAAAAATAATGTGAATCCTGAAGAATTTTATGATATAATGAAACACAAGATACTATTTTAGGAGAAAGACTATGGAAGACCCGAGCAGTCAGAATTTGTTGCTACAGTTTGTATTATTATTTATCTTGACCTTGTTAAATGCTTTTTTCTCAGCCACTGAGATGGCAATGGTGTCACTAAACCGTTCCCGAGTAGAGCAAAAGGCAGAAGAGGGAGACAAACGTTACATCCGTTTGTTAAAGGTACTTGAAAATCCTAACCACTTTTTATCAACGATTCAAGTTGGTATCACGTTAATTACCATCTTGTCTGGGGCCAGTTTAGCGGAGACTCTAGGACGCGAAATTGCATCTTGGATAGGGAACAGTGAAACAGCTTCCGCTATTGCAAGCTTTCTATCTTTAGCGTTTTTGACCTATATTTCCATTGTTTTTGGGGAACTCTATCCCAAGAGAATTGCTCTAAATCTGAAAGATACCTTGGCTATCCGAACAGCGCCAGTCATTATTGGTTTGGGGAAAATTGTCAGTCCCTTTGTTTGGCTTTTGTCAGCCTCAACGAATCTATTGAGCCGTGTGACGCCAATGACCTTTGATGATGCTGATGAAAAGATGACACGTGATGAAATTGAGTATATGCTAACCAATAGTGAAGAAACACTGGATGCAGATGAGATTGAAATGCTACAGGGAGTCTTTTCTTTAGATGAACTAATGGCTCGTGAGCTAATGGTGCCTCGAACAGATGCCTTTATGGTGGATATTCAGGATGACAGTCAAACGATTATCGAGAGTATTTTAAAGCAAAATTTCTCACGTATCCCTGTTTATGATGGGGATAAGGATAATGTTATTGGTTTGATTCACACCAAGCGCTTGTTGAATGCCGCTTTTGTGGATGGATTTGACAATATTGTCTGGGAACGAATTCTCCAAACGCCACTGTTTGTTCCTGAGACTATCTTTGTGGACGATCTCCTTAAAGAACTTCGAAATACCCAAAATCAAATGGCCATCTTACTAGATGAATACGGTGGAATGGCTGGTTTGGTAACTCTGGAAGACCTCTTAGAAGAAATTGTTGGTGAGATTGATGATGAGACTGACAAGGCTGAAATTGAAGTCCATCAAATAGGAGAAGACACCTATATCGTTCAAGGTACCATGAATCTTAATGATTTTAATGACTACTTTGATGTGGAACTGGAAAGTGATGATGTTGATACCATCGCTGGTTATTATTTGACGGGTGTGGGAATGATTCCAACGACTGAAAAACTCAGTTATGAATTGGTCAGCCAAAACAAACAAATCATCCTAACCAATGACAAGGTGAAAAACGGACGTGTTACCAAGGTAAAAGTCCAAATCACTGAAATAGAGACTGAAGAAGAAACAGAATAAAGCAGTGACTTGAGTCACTGCTTTATATTTTCCCCCAATCCGCCCCAAAAGTTTTTCAAAGTTATCCGTATTTATCCGAAGAAAAAAATAAAAAAGCCCGATTTTACGGGCTTTTCATTCGGTTAATTCCTGTTAATTCAGGTACTGAAAGGCGGTAGACGGATTTGAACCGACGATCAAGCTTTTGCAGAGCCGTGCCTTACCACTTGGCTATACCGCCTCAACGTTTATTATTATACCTTGAAAATGATTTCCCGTCAATAGTTTCTTATTCTAAAATCCAATTTAAGAAGATAGATTATGTCATGTGAAGAAAAAAGGGAAAAGCAACTTGTAAAAATGAAGCTTACAGAGCTAGACAAATTAATTTTCTTTTCTTATAAATACAAATAAAGAATGGGGAAATTCTGACAAAGAGAAGTTTTTTGTAGATATACGCCTAAATATTCTGAAAATTCGTTTACTTTTTAGAAGATATATGTTATAATTTCCAATAAGCCTAAATTTTTCAAGAGGAGTTATATACATGAAAAAAAGCAGAGTATTGGTTGCAGCAGGGGTTGCCTTATTAGCGACTGGCGTACTAGCTGCCTGCGGTTCTTCTAAATCATCTGATTCAACAGCACCAAAAAATTATGGTTATGTTTATACAGCTGATCCGGAAACATTGGATTACCTCATTTCCGGGAAACAAAGTACTAAGATTGCCACTTCAAATGGTATTGACGGTCTCTTCACAGATGACAAATATGGGAATTTGACTCCCGCAGTTGCAGAAGATTGGTCAGTCTCAAAAGATGGTTTGACTTATACCTACAAAATCCGCAAAGGTGTTAAATGGATGACATCTGATGGAGAAGAGTACGCTGAAGTAACAGCTAAAGATTTCGTAAATGGTTTGAAACACGCAGCAGATAAGAAATCCGAAGCTCTATATCTAGCAGAAACTTCTGTTAAAGGATTGTCTGATTATTTGTCTGGAAATTCAAAAGACTTTTCTACGGTAGGTGTGAAGGCAGTTGATGATTATACTCTTGAGTATACCTTGAACCAGCCAGAACCATACTGGAACTCTAAGATGGCTTACTCAATCTTCTGGCCATTGAACGAAGATTTTGAAAAATCAAAAGGATCAGATTTTGCCAAAGCAACAGATCCTACATCATTGCTTTATAATGGACCGTTCTTGCTAAAAGGTTTGACTACTAAATCTTCTATCGAATTTGCTAAGAATGAGCAGTACTGGGATAAGGATAACGTTCACCTTGATAAAGTTACCCTTGCTTTCTATGATGGTTCAGACCAAGAGTCCATTGAGCGTAACTTTACAAGTGGAGCATACAGCTATGCTCGCCTTTTCCCAACGAGTTCAAACTACTCTAAGGTAGCAGAAAGTTATAAGGATAATATCTTTTACACTCCATCGGGACCTGGTATTTTTGGTTTAGGTGTCAATATTGACCGTCAAGGTTACAAATACACTTCTAAGACAACTGATGAAGAAAAGTCTTCTACTAAGAAAGCCCTTCTTAACAAAGACTTCCGTCAGGCCTTGAACTTCGCCTTTGACCGTACTTCTTACTCAGCACAAATCAATGGTAAAGAAGGGGCTCCCCTTGCAGTTCGCAACCTCTTTGTGAAACCTGACTTTGTTTCTGCAGGAGACAAAACCTTCGGTGACTTGGTAACTGAAAAGATGGCTACTTATGGTGATGAGTGGAAGAACGTAAACTTTGCTGATGGTCAAGACGGTCTCTTCAATGCTGATAAAGCCAAAGCTGAATTTGCCAAAGCCAAAACTGCATTGGAAGCAGAAGGAGCAAAATTCCCTATCCACTTGGATATTCCAGTAGACCAAACTGCTAAGAGCTATATCGCTCGTATTCAATCCTTTAAACAAACAGTTGAAAAAGTACTTGGTGAAGATAATGTAGTGATTGATATCCAACAAGTTTCTAAAGATGAGTTGAACAATATCACCTACTATGCAGCAAGCGCTGCGGCAGAAGATTGGGATCTCTCAGGAGCAGTTGGATGGAATCCAGACTACGAAGATCCATCAACTTACCTTGATATCTTAAAAACAACTAATAGCGAGCAAACGAAAACATACATGGGTTACGACGATCCAGCAAATGCAGCAGCTGCACAAGTTGGTTTGAAAGAATATGATAAGTTAGTTGATGAAGCTGCTAAAGAAACTGACGATTTGAACGCTCGTTATGAAAAATACGCAGCAGCTCAAGCTTGGTTGATAGATAGCTCTCTCTTCCTTCCTGCTATGTCAGGTAGTGGAGCAGCGCCATTCATTTCTCGTGTAGTACCATTCTCTGCGTCATACAGTCAATCTGGAGATAAGGGGTCAGATGTATACTTCAAGTATATTCAGTTGCAAGACAAGGTTGTAACGAAAGCTGATTACGAACAAGCTCGTGAGAAATGGCTCAAAGAGAAAAAAGAATCAAATGAAAAAGTTCAAAAAGAATTGACGAATCACGTTAAATAAATAACTCTCAAGAGAACTTTCTCTCCATGAGGAGAAGGTTCTTTTGGGATTTTAAAAGGAAACGATATGAAAAAATATATTTTTATGCGTGTCTTGCGCTCATTGTTGTCTATTTTCTTGGTGACAACCTTGACCTACACGATTATCTATACGATGGTTCCTCGGAAACTGATTTTCAAGCAGGATACCAACTACAACAAGATTGCAACGACTCCAGATAAGCGGGATAATTATGAGAATACCGTTTATGAACGTATGGGCTATATCGAGTACTACGATACTAAGGAGTTGCAAGAAAAAGCTAGCACAATGGACTCATCTGTAACAGTAGATGCCAATGATACCAATAAGGCAATCTACGAAAAATACATCAACCAACTCGGCAATGGTTGGACGTTAGGTGTCTTTTCAGAGAGTGGTCAGTTCTATGCTACGCGTGAAATTCCAATTTTTGAACGTGTTTTCAAATTCTATGCGAACTTACTTGATATTGATCATACAAACAAGATTCAAGACCCTGAAAATCCAAACTTGGAACGTTATCTTCGTTTTGAAAATGACCCTGCTATCGGTTGGTCATTGGTTGGTTCAGGTACCAAACATAAATACCTTTTGTATTTCAACAATCAATTCCCATTTGTACACCAAAACTTTGTGAACATTAACTTAGGTGACTCTTACCCAACTTATGCGAACACGCCAGTGCTTCAAGTTATCACACAGGGTCAAGGACAAACTAAGACATCAGAAGTTCAATTCCCTACGGGTAAAAAGACTTCGTCTGTAGATATTTACTCTCGTACCTACAAATCTCCAAGTCAAGCAGATGCGCGTGAAATAGCTAACTATGGTAAGGACGATCCATATACAGCTACAGAAAGTAACTACCAATATCCATCTATGATTGCAAGCTCAGCTGTTGCTGGTTTGATTGGTTTGATTATTTCTTATGCTATTGCGATTCCTCTTGGATCTGCTATGGCTCGCCACAAGAATACTTGGATTGACAGCTTCTCAACAGGTGCTCTAACCTTCTTGCTTGCCCTTCCAACGATTGCCTTGGTTTATATCGTGCGTTTGATTGGATCATCTATTGGTCTTCCAGACTCATTCCCTATCCTAGGTGCTGGAGATTGGCGTTCCTATGTCTTGCCAGCAGTCATTCTAGGTTTGCTGGGAGCACCAAGTACAGCAATCTGGATTCGTCGTTATATGATTGACTTGCAATCTCAAGACTTCGTTCGTTTTGCTCGTGCAAAAGGTTTATCTGAAAAAGAAATCTCAAATAAACACGTCTTTAAAAATGCCATGGTTCCTTTGGTTTCAGGTATTCCAGGTGCCGTAATCGGGGTTATTGGTGGTGCAACATTGACAGAAACAGTCTTCGCCTTCCCAGGTATGGGTAAAATGTTGATTGACTCTGTTAAGGCATCAAATAACTCAATGGTAGTTGGTCTCGTCTTCATCTTTACATGTATTTCTATCTTCTCACTCTTTGTAGGAGATATCTGGATGACCATGCTTGACCCACGTATTAAATTGACAGAGAAAGGAGGCAAATAATGTCAACAATTGATAAAGAAAAATTTCAGTTCGTAAAACGTGATGATTTTGCCTCTGAAACGATTGATGCTCCTGCCTACTCTTACTGGGGCTCTGTATTTAGACAGTTTTTAAAGAAAAAATCAACAGTCATTATGTTGGGAATATTGGTAGCTATTATTTTGATGAGTTTTATCTATCCGATGTTTTCAGACTTTGACTTTAACGATGTAAGTAAGGTGAATGACTTTAGCGCTCGTTTTATTAAGCCCAATGCTGAACACTGGTTTGGTACTGATAGCAATGGTAAATCCTTGTTTGATGGAGTTTGGTTTGGTGCGCGTAACTCTATTCTCATTTCTGTAATTGCTACTTTTATCAACCTTGTGATCGGGGTGATTGTTGGTGGAATTTGGGGGATTTCCAAATCTGTTGACCGCGTCATGATGGAAGTTTATAACATTATTTCAAACATTCCATCTCTCTTGATTGTTATCGTCTTGACTTACTCAATTGGTGCTGGTTTCTGGAATTTAATCTTTGCTATGAGTGTGACGACTTGGATCGGTATTGCTTATTCAATTCGTATTCAGATCATGCGTTACCGTGACTTGGAATACAACCTTGCTTCTCAAACACTTGGAACACCAACCTTTAAGATTATCGTGAAAAACATCATGCCACAATTGGTATCTGTTATTGTTTCTACAATGACCTTGATGTTGCCAAGCTTTATCTCTTATGAGGCTTTCCTTTCCTTCTTTGGATTGGGGTTGCCTGTAACAGTGCCAAGTTTGGGACGATTGATCTCAGATTACTCACAAAACGTTACGACCAACGCGTACTTGTTCTGGATTCCATTGACAACCTTGATTTTGGTATCCCTATCTCTATTCGTTGTTGGTCAGAACTTAGCGGATGCTAGTGATCCACGTACACATAGATAGGAGTAGACATGACAAAAGAAAGTAATGTAATTTTGACTGCTCGCGATATCGTCGTGGAATTTGACGTTCGTGACAAAGTTCTAACAGCTATCAGAGGCGTTTCTCTAGAACTGATTGAAGGAGAAGTTCTTGCCTTGGTAGGTGAGTCTGGTTCTGGTAAATCTGTATTAACAAAAACCTTTACAGGGATGTTAGAAGATAATGGACGCATTGCCCAAGGAAGCATCGACTATCGTGGACAAGACTTGACAGCCTTGACTTCGAACAAAGAATGGGAGAAAATCCGTGGTGCTAAAATTGCGACCATCTTCCAAGACCCAATGACAAGTTTGGACCCAATCAATACAATCGGTAGCCAAATCACAGAAGTTATCGTTAAACACCAAGGGAAAACAGCTAAGGAAGCCAAAGAAATGGCAATTGACTATATGAACAAGGTCGGAATTCCAGACGCTGAAAAACGTTTTGGCGAGTATCCTTTCCAATATTCTGGAGGGATGCGCCAACGTATCGTTATTGCCATTGCCCTTGCGTGTCGTCCAGATATCTTGATCTGTGACGAGCCAACAACGGCCCTTGACGTAACCATTCAAGCGCAAATCATTGATTTGCTTAAAACTTTGCAAAATGAGTACCACTTCACCATTATCTTTATCACCCATGACCTTGGTGTGGTAGCAAGTATTGCGGACAAGGTAGCGGTTATGTATGCTGGTGAAATTGTAGAATACGGTACTGTTGAGGAAGTCTTCTACGACCCACGTCATCCATATACTTGGAGTCTCTTGTCTAGCTTGCCACAGCTCGCTGATGATAAAGGGGAATTGTACTCTATCCCAGGAACACCGCCGTCTCTTTATACGGAGTTGAAAGGTGATGCCTTTGCCCTTCGTTCAGATTATGCGATGCAAATTGACTTTGAACAGAAAGCACCTCAGTTTTCAGTCACTGATACTCACTGGGCTAAGACTTGGTTGCTTCATGAGAATGCTCCTAAGGTTGAAAAACCAGAAATCATCGCAGATTTACATGATAAAATTCGTGATAAAATGGGCTTTGCACATCTAGAAGACTAGGAGGAAGGAAATGTCTGAAAAATTAGTAGAAATTAAAGATTTAGAAATTTCCTTCGGTGAAGGAAGTAAGAAGTTTGTTGCCGTTAAAAACGCTAACTTCTTTATCAACAAGGGAGAAACTTTCTCTCTCGTTGGTGAATCTGGTAGTGGGAAAACAACCATTGGTCGTGCTATTATTGGTCTAAATAATACTAGTAAAGGTGAAATCATCTTTGATGGTCATAAAATTAATGGGAAAAAATCTCATAAGGAATCTTCAGAGTTGATCCGCCGTATCCAGATGATTTTCCAAGACCCTGCAGCCAGCTTAAATGAACGTGCGACAGTTGACTATATCATCTCTGAAGGTCTTTACAACTACCACTTGTTCAAAGATGAAGAAGAGCGAAAAGAAAAAGTTCAAAAGATGATTCATGAAGTTGGTCTTTTGAAAGAGCACTTGACCCGTTACCCACACGAGTTTTCTGGTGGTCAACGTCAACGTATTGGGATTGCCCGTGCTCTTGTGATGGAACCTGATTTCGTTATTGCGGATGAGCCAATTTCAGCCTTGGACGTGTCTGTTCGTGCGCAAGTCTTGAACTTGCTCAAGAAGTTTCAAAAAGAATTGGGCTTGACCTATCTCTTTATCGCGCATGACTTGTCAGTTGTTCGCTTTATCTCAGATCGTATCGCAGTTATCTATAAGGGTGTTATCGTTGAAGTAGCGGAGACAGAGGAGTTGTTTAACAATCCGGTTCATCCGTACACTCAAGCGCTTCTATCTGCTGTACCGATTCCAGATCCAATCTTGGAACGTAAGAAGGTCTTGAAAGTCTATGACCCTAGCCAACATGACTATGAGACAGACAAACCATCTATGGTGGAAATTCGTCCAGGTCACTATGTTTGGGCTAATCAAGCGGAAGTTGCTCGCTACAAAGAAGCACTTAAAAAATAAACAGATTAGGAGAGGACCGAAAGGTCTTCTCATTTTTAATAGAAAAACTCCCCTTTCACTAGCTTGTAAAAGGGGAGTTGTATTATCATTAGCGTTTAGACCAAGTTCGTTTCATAAAGAGAAGCAAAATGGGATAAATCTCTAGACGACCTGCAATCATTGCAAATGAGAGAAGGATTTTAGAGATGGGACTAAAGATAGCAAAACTAGAAGTTGTACCTAGAATAGGTCCGATGTTATTGAAACAACTGAAGACAGCACTGGTAACAACTAGAAAATCATTGTTATCTAGACTGACAATGAAGATAAGTGACAGTAAAATCATCACATAAATGACAAAATATTTTAGGACCTTGTGCTGAGTATCCTTATCAATCACAGTTTTATTGACATGTAGAGTCAATACGCGATGAGGAGATAAGATGGACAAGATCTGATTTTTTGCAATTTTTGAAAGGATGAGCCCTCTGATAACTTTGAGTCCACCTGCGGTTGATCCAGCAGAGCCGCCGATTCCCATGAGGAAGAGGAGGATAAATTGGGAGAAGAGGGGCCAGTTGGTGATATCTCCATAACCAAAACCAGTTGTTGTGATGATATTGGACACCTGGAAGAGGGCCATTTCAAAGCTCTGAGAGACACCTTGGTAGAGATGGAGCGTATTGAGAGTAATCAAGCCGGTAGAAACTAGGACAATGATTACATACGTGCGAAGTTCTTCATCACCAAAGAAAGCCTTAACTCGACGGAGCATGAGGTAGTAGTAGAGATTGAAGTTAACCCCAAAAACCAGAACTCCGATACTGACGAGATAGGTGATGAGTGAGCTGCCGTAGTGGGCAATCCCGTCGTTATAGACGGTGAAGCCCCCGGTTCCTGCCGTTCCCATAGCGATGACAAAGCTATCAAATAGGGGCATACCAGCTAGATAGTAGATGACTACAAAAAGTGAGAAGAGCCCTAAATAAAGCAGATAGAGAATCTGGGCGGTATTTTTCAGTTTGGATACAACCTTACCGAAGACAGGCCCAGGGACCTCAGCCTTCATCACCTCTAAGTGACTATTCTTGGCATTGTCCATAATGGCAAGCGCGAAGACGAGTACCCCCATCCCTCCAATCAAGTGAGTAAAACTTCGCCAGAAGAGGAGGGAACGGCTGAGAACTGAGACATCTGTCAGAATGGTCGCTCCTGTAGTTGTAAAACCAGAACTGATTTCAAAGAAGGCATCGATGACGCTTGGGATTTGTCCTGAAAAGACAAAGGGAAGTGCTCCAAAGAAAGACCATAGAATCCAACAGAGGGCAACAATTAAGACTCCCTCCTTTGTATAAATTCGCTGATTTTTGGGTTTCCGTAAAATTCCCAAGCTACCAAGAAGTATTAAAATTCCAATTGTTGTAAAGAGAGCTGTAAATACTTGCCTGGATTCTTGATAATAGGTCGCTACGCTAACGGGCACTAGGAGGAGAACCGCCTCAATCAAGAGAAGTTTTGAGAGGAGGTAACGAATCATGCTTTTATTCATCTTTTACCTCTCAATCAGATCATAAATCTTGGTGATATTTGGTAGTAAAGTCGTCACGAGCAACTGATCTCCTACCTCAAGTCTGTCCTCTCCAGTAGGGAAGATTGTTTTTCCTTTTCGGATAATGGCTGCGATAAGAACCCCTTTCTTCAATTTCAGATGTGAAAGAGGTTTGGCAGTCATTTTATTAGCTTCCTTGATTTGGAATTGAAGAGTTTCAATTTGACCGTTTGCTAGATGGTGCATGGCTTGAAGGTCTGAGTATTGGGCGTTTACTCTACCACGGATAAAGTGCATAATGGTATCCACTGCGATGATTTTGGGTGTGATGATACTTGAAAAATCAGGTGCATGGATAATCTCTAAAAGGCTAGTACGATTCACCTTGGTGATATTCTTATGAACACCAACACGGTCTAAGAACATAGAGGTAATGATGTTTTCCTCATCAACCCCAGTCAAAGTTGCAACTGCATCATAGTTGGGAGCACTTTCCTCAAGCAAGATATCTTTGGCAGTTCCATCTCCCTGTACGATATAGAGATTTGGAAATTTTTCACTGAAGAGACGAGCTCTCTCAGGATTAATCTCGATAACTTTAGTGTCAATACGGCTATCTTTTAAAATGCCAAGTAGGTAATAAGCAATTTTTCCAGCACCAACGATGAGCAAGCTTTTCACTGCACGTGATTTGAAATAGTTATGGAAGAGCATCATATCCACACGATTCCCAGTAACAAAAATTCTATCTCTGTCCTGAATAGTAATATCACCACTCGGAATCATAAGTTGATGGTCTCGTTCCATAGCGCAGACAATGATATTGCCAAATTTTTTACGAAAATCTGAGATTGGCATTTGACAGAGACCACTGGAATCTTTGACAACAAACTCCATCAGGTTGACCCGTCCCCCTGAGAACCGCTCAACTGAGAGTGCATTCGGGAAATCAATGATATTTGAGATAGCACGGGCGGCTAGGAGTTCTGGGTTAACGATAAGTGAGAATCCAAGAATATTTTTCTCTTTGAAATAGGCATTGGAGTATTCAGGATTTCGCACTCGAACGATGGTTTCTTTAGCGCCCATTTTTTTAGCAAGTACTGCTGAAATCATATTCACTTCATCGTGTTCCGTTAGAGCGATAAAGATATCACACTCTTGAACGCCGGCTTGCTCTAAGATGGCAAAGTCTGCTCCATTTCCAAGGAGTCCCATGATATCAAAGCGACTGACAATATGATCGAGAACAGCCTCATCTTGTTCGATGAGGACAACGTCGTGTTTTTCTGCAACCAGTGAACGGCAGAGGGCGAAACCGACTTTCCCTCCACCAACAAGGACAATTTTCATATAAAAACCCTACTTTTTTATGATGTAACTATCATACCCTTTTTTCGCAAAAAATGCACTTGCCAAGCCATTTTAGAGGATAAGAAAAGACTTTTTTTAAGTTTTCAAAGATAAAATCGGTCACCTTTCATAGAAATGTCTATTATATGAAGTGATTTCGCTCATTTAATATCCTTTCTCAGAAAAAGAATGACTAGGTATGGAAATATCATCAAAAAAAGTAAAAAAATCAAGTCATTTCTATTGACAATGGTTGTGAAAGTGTTATACTAAGAAAGTAGTTTCGCTGATTTACTTCAAACCTGTTGTGAGGTAAGTTAACGATGCCTTAACCACGCTGTTTGCTGAGCTTGACTCCGGGCAGTGTGGCTATTTTTTTGCAATGGTGAAAGGAAGCAAGTCATGACAAATCACATTGTATTATTTGAACCTCAGATTCCACAAAATACAGGTAACATCGCGCGTACTTGCGCTGCGACTAATTCTCCCCTCCACATCATCAAACCGATGGGATTTCCTATTGATGATCGGAAGATGAAGCGGGCTGGTTTGGATTACTGGGATAAATTAGAGATTTATTTTTACGACAGTTTGGAAAATTTCATGTCTCAGATGAAGGGAAAACTCTATCTGATTTCGAAATTTGCGGAAAAGGTCTATTCTGAAGCAGATTTATCGACTGACGAGGATCATTATTTTCTCTTTGGACGTGAAGACAAGGGCTTGCCTGAGGACTTTATGCGAGAACATCCTGAGAAAGCACTCCGTATTCCTATGAACGATGAACACGTCCGCAGTCTCAATGTTTCGAATACCGTCTGCATGATTGTATATGAGGCTCTTCGTCAGCAGAATTTTGCAGGTCTTGAGCTTGTTCACACCTATGAAGTAGATAAATTGAAATAATCAAAATGCTTGCACTTGCAAGCGTTTTTTGTTATGATAAAGGGGTCTTCAGGGCTGGGTGAGATTCCCGACCGGCGGTGACTTTAACTAGCTATTCTGGCTTACTCTTCGTTGTCTTGTCTCGATATACTTAAGTATTATCTTCGACTGCGACGCCTAGATAAATCTAAAATATCTTAGTTAAAGAAGTCCGCGAGCGCAAGCTGATGTGGTGCAATTCCACAACCGACAGTATAGTCTGGATGGGAGAAGACGAAAGAATAGCTTTGTCTGTTCTGATGAGTTTATAGATAAATTGCAACCGCTTGCTCAAAAGAGTGAGAGGGAACTTTTGGGATATAAAAAGTGAGAATAGATAGAGGGATCCTTTCCAACTTCTTCTGATTTTATAGAAAATTGGAGGAACCTGTTATGACAAACACACGTCGAATTTCGACCATTGCGATTTTATCAGCCATTTCATTTGTGCTGATGTACTTTGACTTTCCGCTCTTGCCAGCGGCAACCTTCCTCAAGATCGAGTTTAGTATCTTGCCAGTCCTTGTGGGCTTGGTGGTAATGGATTTGCCAGCTGCACTAGGAATCCTCTTGCTTCGCTCACTCTTGAAGTTGCTTCTGAATAGCCAAGGAGTGAACACCTACATTGGTTTGCCAATGAATATCGTAGCTCTGGGAGTTTTTGTTATCGCCTTTGGTTTGATTTGGAAAAAGGAACGCAGCACCCTTCGTTTCCTACTGGCATCTCTGGCGGGAACTATTGGATTGACTGCTGCGATGTTGGTTCTCAACTATGTTTATGCTGTTCCTTTGTACGCGCAGTTTGCTAACTTTGATATTGGAAAAATTTTGGGACTTTCCAACTACCTAATGACCATGGTTTTACCTTTTAACTTGATTGAGGGTATCATCTTTGCTGTTTCATTCTGGTTGTTATACGTCCTCTTGAAACCAACCTTAAAACATTATGAGAGATAAACAAACATTTTTAATGAAGGGCAGTTTTGCCCTTTTACTTTTCGTCCTTCTTGGCTATATGGTTAAGTTCTATCCTGAAACGTTGGTCGGTTTTGATCAACCGATTCAGACTGCCCTTCGTGGGGACTTGCCAAATTATTTGACAGTTCTATTCCGTGCCCTTACGCATTTGATTGATATCCCAGTGATTATCACCTGGGTTGCCATCGCAGCCTTTATCTTTTATCGTAAGCGGTGGAAGATAGAAAGCTTCTTCATGGCGGGTAATCTAGCCTTAGCTGGTCTTTTAATCGTGACCTTTAAAAACATCTACCAGCGCCCACGGCCAGCTATTTTACACTTGGTAGAGGAGAAGGGATTTTCTTTTCCAAGTGGCCATTCTCTGGCAGTGACACTGATGGTAGGTACTCTGATTGTCATTCTCAGTCAACGGATTAAAGATCCAGTCTGGAGAAAAATTGTGCAAATCGTCCTTGGTTTCTACCTAGTCAGTGTGCTGCTATCTCGGGTCTATCTGGGAGTTCACTACCCATCAGATGTTCTTGCCAGTTTCTGTGTGGGCTTGGGAGTCTTGTTTATCGAATTTCCTTTCTATGACAAGCTTCGCTTCCAATGGCGATTTAAAGGCAAGCAGAAGTGAGTATCGAATTTCCTTGAGGAGAAAGAAATGAGAGTCGACATAAAAGCTCTCCATCCGACTCAACTATACTTATCAGAAAAGAAACTAGAAGGCATCCAGACACTTTATCAGTCGGCAGAAATAATCCATGTTGCTCCAATCAGTATTCTTGCGTTCGGAGATTGCTTGTTGATTACAGACGGGCATCACAGGGCTTATCAGGCTTTATTGGCAGGTAGGGATACGATTTCTGCTGAGTGGGATAGAGATGGTGGCGATGAACTGTATTATCTCTATGCGCAAGCTTGCGAGGAAAGAAAGATTTACTCTGTTTTGGATTTAAAAGACAGTATCTTAGCTCAAGATGAGTATGAAGCAAAATGGTATAACTGGTGTGATGGTTTTAATCAAGCAGCAACTCTTTTATTGAAAAGGAAAGCAGATGAAACAGGTCCTACAAATAGATAGTGCATTGCGTCTTATTCCTTTTTATATTGAAATTAGTCTGGTCTAACTTGTTTTTTAACTAAAAATTTGATAAACTATGTAGTAATCGAATAGAAATCCGCAAGACTAGTAACTCAAGGGAAGTATATCAGGGAGGAGAGCCATGACTGTAAGCTCTCTATATGAAAGCTGAGTGAATTCACTTGCGCATGGATTTAGAAATGAAGGTCTGACTTGTCAGATGAAAACGGATGGTACCGCGTGTCAACGCTCCGAGTGGAGTTTTTGACATGTGGTTTTCTTTTTATCTATGAGCGACTGATGGAGGAATTATGTCAACTATTGAAGAACAATTAAAAGCGCTTCGCGAAGAAACGCTGGCTAGCTTGAAGCAGATTACTGCTGAAAATGAAAAAGAGATGCAAGACTTGCGAGTCTCTGTCCTTGGGAAAAAAGGTTCACTGACTGAAATCCTCAAAGGGATGAAGGATGTCTCTGCTGAGATGCGCCCTGTTATCGGGAAACACGTCAATGAAGCTCGCGATGTCTTGACAGCGGCCTTTGAAGAAACAGCTAAGCTCTTGGAAGAAAAGAAAGTCGCAGCTCAACTAGCAAGTGAGAGCATCGATGTGACACTTCCAGGTCGCCCAGTTGCGACGGGTCACCGTCACGTTTTGACACAAACCAGTGAAGAAATCGAAGATATTTTCATCGGTATGGGGTACCAAGTCGTGGATGGTTTTGAAGTGGAGCAAGACTACTACAACTTCGAGCGTATGAACCTTCCGAAAGATCACCCAGCTCGCGATATGCAGGATACTTTCTACATCACAGAAGAAATCTTGCTTCGTACTCACACGTCTCCAGTTCAGGCGCGTGCTATGGATGCTCATGATTTTTCAAAAGGTCCTTTGAAAATGATCTCACCAGGACGTGTGTTCCGTCGTGATACGGACGATGCAACCCACAGTCACCAGTTCCACCAAATCGAAGGCTTGGTTGTTGGGAAAAACATCTCTATGGCAGACCTTCAAGGAACCCTTCAGTTGATTGTCCAAAAAATGTTCGGTGAAGAGCGTCAGATTCGTCTGCGTCCATCTTATTTCCCATTCACAGAGCCATCTGTTGAAGTGGATGTTTCCTGCTTCAAGTGTGGTGGAGAAGGCTGTAACGTATGTAAGAAAACAGGTTGGATCGAAATCATGGGTGCTGGTATGGTCCACCCACGTGTCCTTGAAATGAGTGGTATCGATGCGACTGTTTACTCTGGATTTGCCTTTGGTCTTGGACAAGAGCGTGTAGCTATGCTTCGCTACGGAATCAACGATATCCGTGGGTTCTATCAAGGCGATGTCCGCTTCTCAGAACAGTTTAAATAATGATTAGAAAAGTAGAAAATGCAGATATTGGGGTGTTGTCCAAAATTGCCAAACAAACCTTTCGTGAAACATTTGCTCATGATAATACGGAAGAGCAGTTACAGGAATACTTTGAAGAGACTTATAGTCTGAGAGTTTTGTTAACTGAGTTGGAAAATCCAGATTCCGAAACCTATTTCATTATGCATGAAGAGGAGATAGCTGGTTTTCTCAAAGTCAACTGGGGAAGTGCTCAGACTGAGAGAGAATTAGAGGATGCTTTTGAAATTCAACGCCTCTATGTGCTACAAAAATTCCAAGGATTTGGACTAGGTAAGCAACTGTTTGAATTCGCTCTTGAACTTGCTACCAAAAATAGTTTTTCCTGGGCTTGGTTAGGTGTTTGGGAGCATAATACAAAAGCTCAAGCATTTTATAACCGATATGGTTTTGAGAAATTTAGCCAACATAGTTTTATGGTTGGTCAAAAAGTAGATACGGATTGGTTACTGAAAAAGAAATTAGGGTAAGAAGAGAATTCTTCTATTGAAATGATAGGAAAGGAAAAGAACTAGAGTGGCAACTGTCATTCTGGAGAACTAAATTATGCTTGTATCTTATAAATGGTTAAAAGAATTGGTGGACATTGATGTGCCATCACAAGAGTTGGCTGAAAAAATGTCAACTACAGGGATCGAGGTCGAAGGTGTCGAATCACCGGCTGCCGCTCTCTCAAAAATTGTCGTCGGTGAAGTCTTGTCTTGCGAAGATGTGCCAGAAACTCACCTCCATGTTTGTCAGGTTAACGTTGGCGAAGAAGAAGCCCGTCAAATCGTTTGTGGTGCACCGAATGTGCGTGCTGGTATCAAGGTCATGGTGGCACTTCCAGGAGCTCGCATCGCTGACAACTACAAAATCAAAAAAGGGAAAATCCGTGGCTTAGAGTCACTGGGGATGATCTGTTCACTTGGTGAATTGGGAATTTCTGACTCAGTTGTACCAAAGGAATTTGTAGATGGTATTCAAATCTTGCCAGAAGATGCAGTACCAGGTGAGGAAGTCTTCTCATATCTAGACTTGGATGACGAAATCATCGAACTTTCTATCACGCCAAACCGTGCAGACGCTCTTTCTATGCGTGGAGTAGCGCACGAAGTAGCAGCCATCTATGACAAGGCCGTTAACTTTAAAGAATTTACTCTAACAGAAACAAATGAAGTTGCAGCAGAGGCTCTTTCTGTAGGCATTGAGACAGACAAGGCGCCTTACTATGCAGCCCGTATCTTGGACAATGTGACCATCGCACCAAGTCCGCAATGGTTGCAAAACCTCCTCATGAACGAAGGTATCCGTCCGATTAACAATGTGGTCGATGTGACCAACTATATCCTACTCTACTTTGGTCAGCCTATGCATGCCTTTGACTTGGACACCTTTGAAGGCAATGACATCCGTGTGCGTGAAGCGCGTGCTGGTGAAAAATTGATAACCTTGGATGGTGAAGAACGTGACTTGGAAACAAATGACTTAGTCATCACTGTCGCTGACAAACCAGTAGCCCTTGCAGGTGTCATGGGTGGAGAGACTACAGAAATCTCTGAAAAATCAAGTCGCGTTGTGTTAGAAGCAGCTGTTTTCAATGGTACATCCATTCGTAAGACTAGCGGACGCCTTAACCTTCGTTCGGAATCATCTTCTCGTTTTGAAAAAGGGATCAACGTGGCAACAGTCAATGAGGCCTTGGATGCTGCAGCGAGCATGATTGCAGAACTTGCAGGTGCGACGGTGCGTAAGGGCATCGTTTCAGCGGGTGAGCTTGACACTTCTGATGTAGAAGTTTCTTCAACCCTTGCAGACGTTAACCGCGTCCTTGGTACGGAGCTTTCATATGCTGATGTGGAAGATGTCTTCCGTCGTCTTGGCTTTGGTCTTTCTGGAAATGAAGACAGCTTTACCGTTAGCGTTCCACGTCGTCGTTGGGATATCGCCATCGAAGCGGACCTCTTTGAAGAAATCGCTCGTATCTATGGTTATGATCGCTTGCCAGCCAGTCTTCCAAAAGATGACGGTACAGCTGGTGAATTGACTGCGACACAAAAATTGCGTCGCCAAGTTCGTACGATCGCTGAAGGGGCAGGTTTGACCGAAATCATTACCTACGCTCTGACAACTCCTGAAAAAGCAGTTGAGTTCACAGCTCAACCAAGTAACCTTACAGAACTTATGTGGCCAATGACAGTGGACCGTTCTGTCCTCCGTCAAAATATGATCTCAGGTATCCTTGATACGGTGGCTTACAACGTAGCTCGTAAGAACAAAAACTTGGCTCTTTACGAGATTGGAAAAGTCTTTGAACAAACAGGCAATCCAAAAGAAGAACTTCCAAACGAGATCAATAGCTTTGCCTTTGCCTTAACCGGATTGGTTGCAGAAAAAGATTTCCAAACGGCAGCAGTTCCAGTTGATTTCTTCTATGCTAAGGGAATCCTTGAAGCATTATTTACTCGCCTGGGACTTGAAGTGACTTATACAGCAACAGCTGAGATTACAAGTCTACACCCAGGACGTACAGCCATGATTTTACTCGGTGACCAAGTTCTTGGTTTCCTTGGCCAAGTGCATCCAGTCACTGCTAAGGCTTACGATATTCCAGAAACGTATGTAGCGGAGCTCAACCTTTCAGCCATCGAGGCTGCCCTTCAACCTGTTGCTCCATTTGTGGAAATTACTAAATTCCCAGCAGTTAGCCGTGACGTTGCCCTCCTTCTCAAAGCAGAAGTGACTCACCAAGAAGTTGTGGATGCTATCCAAGCTGCCGGCGTGAAACGTTTGACAGATATCAAACTCTTTGACGTCTTTTCAGGTGAGAAATTGGGACTTGGTATGAAGTCAATGGCTTATAGCTTGACTTTCCAAAATCCAGAAGACAGCTTAACGGACGAAGAAGTCGCACGCTACATGGAAAAAATCCAAGCATCACTTGAAGAAAAAGTCAATGCAGAAGTGCGTTAAGTTATTAGAATTTGAAATGAAAGTTTAGACTTAAACATAAAAAACGAATAAAACTAGTTTTCTAGACAGTTAGAATTCTATTTTGGCTCATTGTCAACTGTAGTGGGTTGAAGTCAGCTAAGATCTAGAAAGGACAAATTTCGTCCTTTCTTTTTTGATATTTAGGGCGATAAAAATTCGTTTTTTGAAGTTTTCAAAGTTCCGAAAACCAAATGCATTGCGCTTGATAAGTTTGAAGAGATTATTAGTGGCTTCCAATTTTGCGTTGGAATAGGGTAGTTGAAGGGCGTTGACAATCTTCTCTTTATCCTTGAGGAAGGTTTTAAAGACAGTCTGAAAAAGAGGATGAACCAGCTTAAGATTGTCCTTAATGAGTCCGAAAAATTTGTCTGGCTCCTTGTTCTGAAAGTGAAAAAGCAAGAGCTGATAGATATTATAGTGGTGTCTCAAGTCTTCTGAATAGCTCAAAAGCTTGTCTAGAATCTCTTTGTTGGTTAGATGCATACGAAAAGTAGGGCGATAAAATCGCTTATCGCTCAGTTTACGACTATTCTGCTGTATAAGCTTCCAGTAGCGTTTGATGGTCTTGTATTCATGGGATTTTCGATCGAATTGGTTCATGATTTGAACAGGGACACGACTCATAGCACGGCTGAGATGTTGGACAATATGAAAACGATCTAGAACGATTTTAGCACATGGAAAAAGCTGTTTAGCTAAGGCATAGTAAGGACTAAACATATCCATCGTAATGATTTTCACCTGACAGCGAACGGCTCTATCATATTTAAGAAAGTGATTTCGGATGATAGCTTTTGTTCTCCCCTCAAGAACAGTGATGATATTGAGATTGTCAAAATCTTGCGCAATGAAACTCATCTTTCCCTTAGTGAAGGCATACTCATCCCAAGACATAATCTCGGGAAGACGAGAAAAATCATGTTTAAAACGGAAGTCATTGAGCTTTCGAATGACGGTTGAAGTTGAAATGGCAAGCTGGCGGGCAATGTCGGTCATAGAAGCCTTCTCAATCAGTTTCTGAGCAATCTTTTGGTTGATGATACGAGGGATTTGATGATTTTTCTTGACGATAGGAGTATCAGCGACCATCATTTTAGAGCACTGATAGCACTTGAAACGTCGCTTTTTAAGGAGAATTCTAGTAGGCATACCAGTTGTTTCGAGGTAAGGAATTTTCGACGGTTTTTGGAAGTCATATTTCTTCATTTGATTTCCACACTCAGGACAAGATGGAGCGTAGTAGTCCAGTTTAGCGATGATTTCCTTGTGTGTATCCCTATTAATGACATCCATAATTTGGATATTTGGGTCTTTAATGTCTAGTAATTTTGTGATAAAATGTAATTGTTCCATATGAATCTTTCTAATGAGTTGTTTAGTCGCTTTTCATTATAGGTCATATGGGACTTTTTTTCTACACAAAAATAGGCTCCATAATATCCATAGGGGATTTACCCACTACAAATATTATAGAGCCTCTATTTTGTTCGTTTTTTTGTTTTTGAATCTTAGGTCTTGTTAGTGTGAATGAAGTTGTTCTTATACTCTTCGAAAATCTCTTCAAACCGCGTCAACATCGCCTTTTCGTATATATGTGACTAACTTCGTCAGTCTTATCTACAACCTCAAAACAGTGTTTTGAGCAACCTGTGGCTAGTTTCCTGGTTTGCTTTTTGAAAATGATTAAGTATAACATCGAAATGTTTGCTTTATGTATATAATAGTGGTATCATTTAGTGATAAGAGTGGGTGTAGAGTATTTACTAACTTATAGTACCGCGTCTTTACATGCTAAGATTATCATTTAAACTAATGCTATAAAATTAATAATACAAAGGAGTTTTTATAGATGGAAAATAATCATTCTATGAGTCGAGTAGAACGCTCACGTCGTGAGAAGGTAACTCGTTACTCTGTTCGAAAAGTAAGTTTTGGTGCGGCCAGTGTAGCGGTTGCAGCATTTTTCATGTTTTTGGGAAATGGTGCAGTTTATGCAGCAGAACCAAACGTAACAGCAACAGATTCTGCCCTAGCAGCTACTCCAGCAAATAATCAGGTGGATGAAAATTCTGGTGCCAGTGACTCGACTGCTCCGAAAGGTCAAGCAGACACAACTACTCCAGCACCTGCTGATGCAAGCTCAACATCAGTAGAGTCATCTACTGTTTCGAAAGGTCAAGCAGACGCAACTACTTCAAAACCTGCTGATGCTACTCCAGCGCCAGTAGTATCATCTACTACTTCAGCAACAGAAGAAACAGCAGAAGGAAAAGAGACTGTTGGTAAGAAAGCAAGCAATACTGAGAAAGCTACAGGCACCAACTCTATCGCCAACTCAGGAAAACATGATCCACGTAATGGAAAAGCGTTGGATACAAATAATCCATTCCGTACAGGTACAGATGCAAATCCTAGCACGACAGTAAGTACAGATCCGCTAGCTGTGAATGAAACACCTAAAAATGCAGCAAATCAGTACTTTGATGAAGGTGTAGAAAAACCGACTGGAAATGAGAAATTAAAATTACAACCAGCAACAAATCTAACTGGATGGAAATTTGAAAATCCTAATCAAAATAAGATTATTATTGTTAATGGATCTACAACTTATTATGGTAATCAAATGTTCCCGTCAAATCATCGTTATGGAATTGTATTAGGAGGATTTACAGGAATTGGATCTTCAACAAAATTTGATAACATAGGTTCTATTTATCAAGATATAGATGTTGTTCCAAATTCAGAGTTAGTATTAAGAATGCGTGGTGCAACTTTCGGTACACAAGGGGGTACTTCAACATATAAAGCAGAAATTTTTGATGTTAATAACTTAACTACTCCATTAGGTAAAATCGATGGTGTTCGTGCAAGACCGGCAGAATTTAGTGGTATTGTTAATATTCCTGAAGGGGTAACGAAGGTTCGAATTAAGTTGACTGACACAACCCCTAATCACAAAGCTATTGGTGATGGTAGAGATCCTTATGTTGATATAGATGGGGTTAGAGTATATACTGGTGCTATGGTTGCTAATTTCAGAGCTTCAAGTGGTTCTTATGTGGTGCCTACTGTTGGACAAACGAATTACACTACAGCATCTGAAAGTAGAAATCAAGCAACTGTTGAAACAACTATTACAGTAAATCTTGAAAATAAAGGAGGAGAAAGTTCTCAAAATACTATTTATAGAGTTCAATTGCCAGAAGGAGCTACTCTAAAGGAGAATTCAGCACAAAATGCGACCGCTACTGTCTCTAATGGAGTTTTAAGTTTGAATGCGGGAGCTATTGCAGCGGGTACGACAAAAACAATTTCCTATACTCTTGTTTTACCTGCTACAGCTCCATTGTCAAAAGATTTACAAGGAACAGTATCTTATCAAACAACAAACTTATCAATTCTAAATCCAACAATTCCACGAAAATCTGGTTCTAGAGCTCTTGAAAATCAAAATATCACAATTACAATGTATAAAGCTGATTTGCAAGCGGAAGCAGCAAAAGCAGCAACTTTAAATCAAAGTGATTATACACCTGAAGCATGGGCAACCTATCAAGCAGAAATAGCTAAGGCTCAAGAGATTTTAAATGAAGAAACAAACAATGTAGCAATAGCGAATCGTAAAAACCAAGCGGATATCAATGCACAGACTTTGTTGCTTCAAAAAGCTCAAGCTAAATTAGAAATTGATAAGGCTAAGAAAGTTAAATTAACAGCAATTGAAGGTACTCCAAACGCAACGAAAGAAGAAAAAGATGCGGCTAAACAAGCAGCACAAGACGCAGCAACAAAAGCAGATC
>AORU01000013.1 GCA_000344275.1 Streptococcus oralis subsp. tigurinus AZ_3a
GCTTGAACAACGTGAAAGCCAGCGTCTTTAGGCGCTGGCTGGTGATTTGGGCTTATAGCCCTGGTGCAAACCACCCGTTAGACGGGTGGTTATGATTCTTGATCTATTTAACGTGCTCCTACTCTAGCAGTATAATCGTTTTTTTGGTATAATAAAGGTTATGGAAATTGAAAAAACCAATCGTATGAATGCGCTTTTTGAATTTTATGCTGCGCTTTTGACAGATAAGCAGATGAACTATATTGAACTCTACTATGCTGATGACTACAGTCTTGCTGAGATTGCTGAAGAGTTCGGTGTTAGTCGTCAGGCTGTCTATGATAATATCAAGCGGACAGAAAAGATTCTAGAAGATTATGAGATGAAATTGCACATGTATTCGGACTACATTGTCCGTAGTCAGATTTTTGACCAGATCTTGGAGCGTTATCCCAAGGATGACTTTCTGCAGGAGCAGATAGAAGTTTTAACAAGCATTGATAATAGAGAATAAGAGGAAGAAAAATGGCATTTGAAAGTTTAACAGAACGTTTGCAGAACGTTTTTAAAAATCTACGTAAAAAGGGAAAAATCTCTGAGACTGATGTCCAAGAAGCAACCAAAGAGATTCGCTTGGCTTTACTTGAGGCCGACGTTGCCTTGCCTGTTGTAAAGGACTTTATCAAGAAAGTTCGTGAGCGTGCAGTAGGGCACGACGTCATTGATACCCTCAATCCTGCACAACAGATTATCAAAATCGTTGATGAGGAACTGACAGCTGTTTTAGGTTCCGATACGGCAGAGATTATCAAGTCACCAAAAATTCCAACCATTATCATGATGGTCGGTTTGCAGGGGGCTGGTAAAACAACATTTGCTGGTAAGCTGGCTAATAAACTCAAGAAGGAAGAAAATGCTCGTCCTTTGATGATTGCGGCAGATATTTATCGTCTAGCAGCCATCGATCAGTTGAAAACACTTGGACAACAAATTGATGTTCCTGTCTTTGCACTTGGAACAGAGGTTCCAGCTGTTGAGATTGTTCGTCAAGGTTTGGAGCAAGCACAAGCCAATCACAACGACTATGTCTTGATTGATACGGCAGGACGATTGCAGATTGATGAGCTCTTGATGAATGAGCTTCGTGACGTAAAAGCATTGGCCCAACCAAACGAAATTCTACTCGTCGTTGATGCCATGATTGGTCAGGAAGCGGCTAATGTTGCCCGTGAATTCAATGCTCAGTTAGAAGTAACTGGTGTCATCCTTACCAAGATTGATGGGGACACTCGTGGTGGTGCGGCTTTGTCTGTTCGCCACATCACTGGTAAACCTATCAAGTTCACTGGTACGGGTGAAAAGATTACAGATATTGAAACCTTCCACCCAGACCGTATGTCAAGTCGTATCCTTGGTATGGGGGATATGCTGACCTTGATTGAGAAAGCTTCTCAAGAATACGATGAGCAGAAAGCCCTTGAAATGGCTGAAAAGATGCGTGAAAACACCTTTGATTTCAATGATTTCATTGATCAATTGGATCAGGTGCAAAATATGGGGCCAATGGAAGATTTGCTCAAGATGATCCCAGGTATGGCTAACAACCCTGCCCTCCAAAATATGAAGGTGGATGAGCGCCAGATTGCGCGTAAATGTGCCATCGTGTCTTCCATGACACCTGAAGAACGTGAAAATCCTGATCTGTTGAATCCAAGCCGTCGTCGTCGTATCGCTGCAGGTTCTGGAAATACCTTTGTCGAAGTCAATAAATTTATCAAGGACTTTAACCAGGCCAAACAGCTCATGCAAGGCGTCATGTCTGGAGATATGAACAAGATGATGAAGCAGATGGGAATCAATCCCAATAACCTTCCTAAAAATATGCCAAATATGGGAGGAATGGATATGTCTGCCCTTGAAGGCATGATGGGACAAGGTGGTATGCCTGATATGTCAGCTCTCGGAGGAGCAGGAATGCCAGATATGAGTCAGATGTTTGGTGGCGGACTCAAAGGTAAAATTGGTGAATTTGCCATGAAACAGTCCATGAAACGCATGGCCAACAAAATGAAAAAAGCGAAGAAAAAACGCAAATAAAAAAAGGAAAGCAGAAGCGCTTACCTAAAAAAGAACTCTGAATCCGATTCAGAGTTCTTTTGTGTTTGATTGGTTTATTCCCACTCTACAGTTGCAGGTGGTTTACTTGTAATATCGTAGACGATACGGTTAACGTGATCCACTTCATTTACGATACGTACAGAGATTTTTTGAAGGACTTCCCAAGGAATTTTGGCAAAGTCAGCAGTCATACCATCAATAGAAGTGATAGCACGAATGGCGATTGTGTAGTCATAAGTACGACCATCACCCATAACACCAACTGAACGAACGCCTGTGTTGACAGTGAAGTATTGCCAGATATCGCGGTCAAGACCAGCTTTAGCGATTTCTTCGCGAAGGATAGCATCAGACTCACGAACAGTTTCTAGTTTTTCTTCAGTGATTTCACCCATGACACGGATAGCAAGTCCTGGTCCTGGGAATGGTTGGCGCCATACAATGTGGTCTGGCATACCAAGTTCTGTACCGAGGGCACGGACTTCGTCTTTATAAAGAGTGTTCAATGGTTCAATCAATTCAAACTGCATGTCTTCTGGCAGACCACCAACATTGTGGTGTGATTTGATGGTTTGAGCAGTATCTGTACCAGACTCAATCACGTCAGTGTAAAGCGTTCCTTGAGCAAGGAATTTTACATCTTTTAGCTTGCTTGCTTCGTCATCGAAGACATAAACAAACTCATTACCGATGATTTTACGTTTTTGTTCAGGGTCAGAAACACCTGCAAGTTTATCAAGGAAGCGTTTTGCAGCATCTGCTTTGACGATATTCAAACCAAACTTACCACCAAGCATGTCCATAACTTGGTCAGCCTCTCCCTTACGGAGAAGACCGTGGTCTACAAAGATACAGATCAATTGATCACCGATTGCTTTTTGGAGAAGAACACCAACAACAGAAGAGTCAACACCACCTGATAGACCGAGAAGAACACGCTTGTCACCTACAGTTTCACGAATTTTCTTGATCTGCATATCGATGAAGTTGTCCATTGACCAGTCACCCTTAGCTTTACAGATGTTAAGGGCAAAGTTGCGAAGGATATCATTCCCGTATACAGAATGGCGAACTTCTGGGTGGAATTGGATACCATAGATGTGCCTGTCAGGGTTTTCAATAGCTGCATAAGGACAGTCAGCAGAAGTTCCAGTACGAACAAAATCAGCTGGAATCTCTGTAACAGCATCGCCATGGCTCATCAAAACAATCTGTTCTTCAGGAGTTCCTTCAAAGAGGGCAGAAGTGGTATGGGTAAGTGGTGATTGGCCATACTCGCGGTTACCAGCATCACCTGCAGGGACAACTTTTCCTCCAAGTTTATGAGTTAAAAGTTGCATACCATAGCAGATTCCTAAAATTGGAATGCCAAGTTCAAAAATTTCTGGGTCAATATCAAATGAACCATCTTCGTATACAGAGTTTGGTCCACCAGAGAGGATGATCCCTACAGGGTTAATCGCACGAACCTCTGCAGCTGAGATTTTGTGACTTTTTAGCTCAGAAAAAACACCAATTTCACGAATACGGCGTGAAATCAGCTGGTTGTATTGGCTACCATAGTCCAGCACGATGATTTTTTCGACATCTTGCAAATCAGTTGAAATGTTGCTCATCTTTTTCCTTTCTCAAAAGAAATATCTTTTTCAATATTTTATCACAAATAGGGGCGAATTACCAACTAAACAAGGCAAAGTTTGACTTTTTCTTAGCAAATACGGTACAATGGAGAAAATAAAGAAAAGAAGTGAGAATCATGTTACCAGCTTATATGAAAATCCACGATCAGATCAAGAAGGATATAGATGAGCATCATTGGAAAATCGGAGAGAGACTTCCAAGTGAGCGAGATTTAGCTGAACAGTTTCAAGTTAGCCGGATGACTTTACGCCAGGCTATCTCTCTCTTAGTTGAGGAAGGAGTTTTGGAGCGTCGTGTAGGAAGTGGGACTTTTGTCTCTAGCACTCGTGTCCAAGAAAAAATGCGGGGGACAACCAGTTTTACGGAGATTGTCAAATCTCAGGGGAAAATACCTTCCAGCCAACTCATTTCTTACAGAAGAACCATTCCAAATGAGCAAGAGGTCGCAAAACTAGGGATTACTCCGACAGAGAATATTATCCGCATGGAACGGGTGCGGTACGCTGACCAAGTTCCGCTAGTCTATGAAGTCGCATCCATTCCTGAGAAATTCATTAAGGATTTCAAAAAAGAAGAAATCACCAGTCACTTCTTTCAAACATTGCAGCAGCATGGCTACCGGATTGGCAAATCCCAACAGACTATTTATGCGAGATTGGCTAAGGAAAAAATTGCTCACTATCTGGAAGTTGAAAAGGGGCATGCCATTTTAGCCTTGACTCAGGTCTCTTATCTTGAAGATGGGACTGCTTTCGAGTATGTAAAGAGTCAATACGTGGGCGAACGCTTTGAATTTTATCTTGAAAATAACTAGTCTCAGAAGGCTAGTTTTTTGTTTTCTTAAAAGATTAGAATTGTCAAAACAATCTGTCTAGGCTTGATTTTATCCCTTATTTACTATAAAATGAGAAGGAAAAACGTCAAACTTTTATATTGCAAATAGGAGAAAACATGACAAAAACATTAAAACGTCCTGAGGTTTTATCGCCTGCAGGGACTTTAGAGAAGCTAAAAGTGGCTGTTCGGTATGGAGCTGATGCTGTTTTTATAGGTGGACAAGCTTATGGTCTTCGTAGCCGTGCAGGAAACTTCACCTTTGAACAGATGGAAGAAGGCGTGCAGTTTGCTGCTAAGTACGGTGCCAAGGTCTATGTGGCTGCTAACATGGTTATGCACGAAGGAAACGAAGCTGGTGCTGGAGAATGGTTCCGTAAGTTGCGTGACATCGGGATTGCCGCAGTTATCGTGTCAGATCCGGCCTTGATTATGATTGCAGCAACTGAAGCGCCAGGTCTTGAAATTCACCTCTCTACTCAAGCCAGTGCGACGAACTATGAAACTTTAGAGTTCTGGAAAGAACTTGGTTTAACTCGCGTGGTTTTGGCCCGTGAAGTTTCAATGGAAGAATTGGCAGAGATTCGCAAACGTACTGATGTAGAAATTGAGGCCTTTGTGCATGGAGCCATGTGTATTTCCTACTCAGGACGTTGCACTCTTTCAAACCACATGAGTATGCGTGATGCCAACCGTGGTGGTTGTTCTCAGTCTTGCCGTTGGAAATACGACCTTTACGACATGCCTTTTGGTCAAGAACGTAAGAGTCTTAAAGGTGAAATTCCAGAAGAATTTTCAATGTCAGCTGTTGACATGTCTATGATTGACCATATCCCAGATATGATTGAAAATGGTGTAGATAGTCTAAAAATTGAAGGTCGTATGAAGTCAATCCACTATGTTTCAACAGTAACCAACTGTTACAAGGCGGCTGTGGATGCTTACCTTGAAAGCCCAGAAAAATTTGAAGCTATCAAACAGGACCTGGTAGATGAGATGTGGAAGGTTGCCCAACGTGAATTGGCAACAGGTTTCTACTATAGTACACCTACAGAAAATGAACAGTTGTTTGGTGCACGTCGTAAAATCCCTGAATACAAGTTTGTTGCTGAAGTGGTAGCTTATGATGAAGCAACCAAGACAGCAACCATTCGTCAACGAAATGTCATCAACGAAGGCGATCAAGTTGAGTTTTATGGGCCAGGTTTCCGTCATTTTGAAACCTATATCGAAAATCTTCACGATTCTAAAGGAAATAAAATTGACCGTGCTCCAAATCCAATGGAACTCTTGACAATTAAAGTCCCACAACCTGTTCAAGCTGGGGACATGGTCCGCGCTCTCAAGGAAGGTCTTATCAATCTCTATAAGGAAGATGGAACCAGTGTCACAGTTCGTGCCTAGTGAAGGAAAAGTGAATGAATCAAGCACAAGGTTTGTTAGTTGATGATGAGAGTAGATGTATTCATTATCATAACGAAAAGGACATTGTTTCTCTCCAGTGCTATGAGTGTAAAAAATATTATGCTTGCTATCAGTGCCACAATGCTATAGAAACGCATGTTTTTTCGCCCTATCCCTTGGCGCTTTCTGAGGATCGACCGATTTTATGTGGGGTTTGTAAGAGGACAATGACTTTTCAAGAATACCAAAAACAGATGACTTGTCCTTACTGCAGTGCTCCATTTAATCCAGGTTGTAAACAACACTATTCCTACTATTTTAAATAAACTGAATCTATCCAAGTTCTAAACTTGGATTTTTCAATTTATTTCGGAAAATATAGAAAAAGTGGAGACACATTTCATCATAAAATGAGAAACTTATCTATACAGTGGTATAAAAATAGCAAAAATAGAAATAAATCATCTGAAACGCTTCCAACGTAAGTAAAAAGTTGACAAAAACAAATTTTAGGACTAAACTAAGTAAGTAAATTTTAAATAAAAGGAGAATTCATCATGAATTTAACATTTTTCGGTCTATGTCTTGCCTGTATGGGTGTATCTCTTGCAGAAGGATTTTTGATGAACGGTTTGTTCAAGTCTGCAGCACGCCAACCAGATATCATCCCACAATTGCGTAGTTTGATGATCATGGGGATTGCCTTTATCGAAGGAACATTCTTTGTAACTCTCGTATTTTCATTTATCATCAAATAAAGAGAAGTATAAAATGGAAAAGGGAGGATTCTAGATGGAAGAAAGTATCAATCCAACCATCAATATTGGTCCTGTTACCTTTGATTTAACCTTGACAGCATTGACTTTGTTGTCTGTGGCACTGATTTTTGGCTTTATCTATTGGGCAAGTCGTAATATGACTGTGAAACCCAAAGGAAAGCAAAATGTACTAGAGTATCTCTATGACTTTGTAGTCGGATTTACAGAACCCAACGTAGGTTCTCGGTACATGAAAGATTACTCACTCTTTTACTTGTGTTTATTTCTTTTTATGGTTATCGCAAACAATCTTGGTTTGATGGCGAAACTTCAAACTACAGATGGGACAAACCTTTGGACATCGCCAACTGCAAATCTCCAGTTTGACTTGGCTTTGTCATTTGGAATTATCCTGATGACCCATATAGAAGGAATTCGTCGCCGTGGTGTTAAAAAGTATCTGAAAGGTTTTGTTACCCCAGGTTTCATGACACCGATGAATCTCCTTGAAGAAGTCACGAATTTCCTATCACTTGCTTTGCGGGTGTTCGGGAATATCTTTGCCGGAGAAGTGATGGCAAGCTTGCTTATTACTCTTTCTCATCAGGCTCTTTATTGGTATCCAGTGGCATTTGTTACCAATCTTGTCTGGACGGCATTCTCTGTGTTTATTTCCTGTGTTCAGGCCTATGTATTCACAGTCTTGTCTTCAATGTATCTAGGAAATAAAATTAATGATGAAGAGTAGAAAGGAGTAAATGATGCACGTAACAGTAGGTGAATTGATTGGTAACTTTATTTTAATCGCTGGCTCTTTTATCCTTTTGGTCGTCTTAGTCAAAAAATACGCATGGTCAAACTTGACGAGTATCTTTGAAGAACGAGCTGAAAAGATTGCTGCTGATATTGATGGCGCTGAACAAGCTCGTCAAAAAGCAGAGACTCTTGCTCAAAAGCGCGAAGATGAATTAGCAGGTAGTCGTAGTGAAGCTAAAACTATCATTGAAAATGCTAAAGAGACAGCTGAAAAGAGTAAATCAGATATTTTGGCTGAAGCTAAGCTAGAAGCTGGTCGCTTGAAAGAAAAAGCTAACCAAGAAATTGCGCAAAACAAAGCTGAGGCTTTACAAAGTGTTAAGGGCGAGGTGGCAGATTTGACAGTTAGTCTAGCTGGGAAAATCATCTCACAAAACCTTGACAGTCATGCCCATAAGGAACTCATTGATCAGTATATCGATCAGCTAGGAGAAGCCTAATGGACAAGAAAACAGCAAAGGTAATTGAAAAATACAGCATGCCTTTTGTCCAATTGGTGATTGAAAAAGGAGAAGAGGACCGGATTTTTTCAGACTTGGATCAAATCAAGCAAGTCGCAGAAGAAACGGGCTTACCTTCTTTTTTAGCTCAGGTAGCAGTTGATGAGTCAGATAAGGAAAAAACAGTTCGTTTCTTTCAAGACTCTGTGTCACCTTTAATGCAAAACTTTATTCAAGTCTTGGTTTACAATCACAGAGCAAATCTTTTTTATGAGGTAATTGCGGATTGTTTGAATCGCCTTGAAAAAGAGACCAATCGTTTTGTAGTCACGATTTCTTCAGCCCATCCTTTAACAGATGAACAGAAGGAACGTCTGCTCCCATTGATAGAGAAAAAAATGTCTCTGAAAGTGCGGAGCGTCAAAGAACAAATTGATGAAGGACTCATTGGTGGTTTTGTCATTTTTGCTAATCACAAGACAATTGATGTGAGTATTAAACAACAACTTCGAGTTGTTAAAGAAAATTTGAAATAGAAAGTGGTGTTCTTTTGGCAATTAACGCACAAGAAATCAGCGCTTTAATTAAGCAACAAATTGAAAATTTCAAACCCAATTTTGATGTATCGGAAACAGGTGTTGTAACCTATATCGGGGACGGAATTGCGCGTGCTCACGGCCTTGAAAATGCCATGAGTGGAGAGCTGTTGATTTTTGAAAATGGCTCTTATGGGATGGCGCAAAACTTGGAGTCTACAGACGTTGGGATTATCATCTTAGGTGACTTTACAGATATCCGTGAAGGCGATACAATCCGTCGTACAGGTAAAATCATGGAAGTTCCTGTTGGTGAGAGTCTTATTGGACGTGTTGTCGACCCGCTTGGTCGTCCAGTTGACGGTCTTGGAGAAATCCATACTGATAAGTCTCGTCCAGTAGAAGCGCCAGCTCCTGGCGTTATGCAACGTAAGTCTGTATCAGAACCATTGCAAACAGGTTTGAAAGCTATTGATGCCCTTGTTCCGATTGGTCGTGGTCAACGTGAGTTGATTATCGGTGACCGTCAGACAGGGAAAACAACCATCGCTATTGATGCTATTTTGAACCAAAAAGGTCAAGATATGATCTGTATCTATGTAGCGATTGGACAAAAAGAGTCAACTGTTCGTACGCAAGTTGAAACACTTCGTCAGTACGGTGCCTTGGACTACACAATCGTTGTGACGGCTTCTGCTTCACAACCTTCTCCATTGCTCTTCCTAGCTCCTTATGCTGGGGTTGCTATGGCAGAAGAGTTTATGTACCAAGGGAAGCATGTTTTGATCGTTTATGATGATCTTTCAAAGCAAGCGGTCGCTTATCGTGAACTTTCCCTCTTGCTTCGTCGTCCACCAGGTCGTGAAGCCTTCCCTGGGGATGTTTTCTACCTTCATAGCCGTTTGCTTGAGCGTTCAGCTAAGGTTTCTGATGAACTTGGTGGTGGTTCAATCACAGCTCTACCATTTATCGAGACACAAGCAGGAGATATCTCTGCATATATCGCAACCAACGTGATTTCAATCACAGATGGTCAAATCTTCCTTGGCGATGGTCTCTTCAATGCAGGTATTCGTCCAGCCATCGATGCGGGTTCATCAGTATCTCGTGTAGGTGGTTCTGCACAAATCAAAGCTATGAAGAAGGTTGCTGGTACACTTCGTATCGACCTTGCTTCATATCGTGAGTTGGAAGCCTTCACTAAGTTTGGTTCTGATTTGGATGCGGCTACTCAAGCTAAGTTAAATCGTGGACGTCGTACCGTTGAAGTTCTGAAACAACCAGTTCATAAACCATTACCTGTTGAGAAACAAGTAACCATTCTCTATGCTTTGACACATGGTTTCTTGGATACGATTCCTGTAGATGACATTGTTCGTTTTGAGGAAGAGTTTCATGATTTCTTTGATGCACAACATCCAGAGATTTTGGAAACTATTCGTGAAACAAAAGACTTGCCAGAAGAGGCGGTCTTGGATGCTGCGATTACAGAGTTTCTCAATCAATCCAGCTTCCAATAAGAATAGAGGTGTCAGATGGCAGTATCTCTAAATGATATTAAAACAAAAATCGCCTCAACAAAAAATACTAGTCAAATCACTAATGCCATGCAAATGGTATCGGCTGCTAAACTAGGTCGCTCTGAAGAAGCAGCGCGCAACTTCCAAGTTTACGCTCAGAAAGTTCGTAAGCTTTTGACGGATATTCTGCATGGTAACGGATCTGGTGGTTCAACCAATCCGATGCTCATCAGTCGACCAGTTAAGAAAACAGGCTATATCGTTATCACTTCAGACCGTGGCTTGGTTGGAGGTTATAATGCTTCCATCCTTAAAGCCGTTATGGAGTTAAAAGAAGAATACTATCCAGATGGTAAAGGTTTTGAGATAATCTGTATCGGTGGGATGGGAGCTGATTTCTTTAAGGCTCGTGGTATTCAGCCAATCTATGAACTACGTGGTTTGGCAGATCAACCTAGTTTTGATGAAGTTCGTAAAATTATTTCAAAAACGATTGAGATGTACCAAAACGAACTTTTTGATGAATTATACGTCTGCTACAATCATCATGTCAATACTCTCACAAGTCAGATGCGTGTGGAACAAATGCTGCCGATTGTTGACTTAGATCCAAATGAAGCGGATGAAGAGTATAGCTTGACCTTTGAGTTGGAAACGAGTCGTGATGATATTCTAGAGCAGTTGTTACCTCAGTTTGCAGAAAGTATGATATACGGGGCTATCATCGATGCCAAGACAGCTGAGAATGCTGCAGGTATGACAGCCATGCAAACGGCAACTGATAATGCCAAGAAAGTCATCAATGATTTGACAATCCAGTATAACCGTGCCAGACAGGCGGCGATTACACAAGAAATTACAGAAATCGTAGCGGGGGCTAGTGCCTTAGAATAAGGCTTTACCTCTCTCGTATCAAAATGAACTTAGGACCTAGGTGACCTAGGAACCGACAGTATCTTATATAGAATAGGAGAAGGAGATGAGTTCAGGTAAAATTGCTCAGGTTATTGGACCCGTTGTAGACGTCTTGTTTGCAGCAGGGGAAACACTTCCTGAGATTAATAATGCACTTGTCGTCTACAAAAATGACGAAAGAAAAACAAAAATCGTCCTTGAAGTAGCCTTGGAGTTGGGTGATGGTATGGTTCGTACTATCGCCATGGAATCAACAGATGGGTTGACTCGTGGAATGGAAGTTTTGGACACGGGCCGTCCAATCTCTGTGCCAGTAGGTAAAGAAACTTTGGGACGTGTCTTCAACGTTTTGGGGGATACGATTGACTTGGATGCTCCTTTCGCTGAAGACGCTGAGCGTCAGCCAATTCATAAGAAAGCTCCAACTTTTGATGAATTGTCTACCTCATCTGAAATCTTGGAAACAGGGATCAAGGTTATCGACCTTCTTGCCCCTTACCTAAAAGGTGGTAAAGTTGGACTTTTCGGTGGTGCCGGAGTTGGTAAAACTGTCTTGATCCAAGAATTGATTCACAATATTGCCCAAGAACACGGTGGTATTTCAGTATTTACTGGTGTTGGGGAACGTACTCGTGAAGGGAACGACCTTTACTGGGAAATGAAAGAATCAGGTGTTATCGAGAAAACAGCCATGGTATTTGGTCAGATGAATGAACCACCTGGAGCACGTATGCGTGTTGCCCTTACTGGTTTGACAATTGCTGAATACTTCCGTGATGTAGAAGGCCAAGATGTGCTTCTCTTTATCGATAATATCTTCCGTTTCACTCAAGCTGGTTCAGAAGTATCTGCCCTTTTGGGTCGTATGCCTTCAGCCGTTGGTTACCAACCAACACTTGCTACGGAAATGGGTCAATTGCAAGAACGTATCACATCAACCAAGAAGGGTTCTGTAACCTCTATTCAGGCTATCTATGTGCCAGCGGATGACTATACTGACCCTGCGCCAGCAACAGCCTTCGCTCACTTGGATTCAACTACAAACTTGGAACGTAAGTTGGTACAGTTGGGTATCTACCCAGCCGTTGACCCTCTAGCTTCAAGCTCTCGTGCCTTGGCACCTGAGATTGTTGGTGAGGAGCACTATGCAGTTGCTGCTGAGGTCAAACGTGTCCTTCAACGTTACCATGAATTGCAAGATATCATTGCTATCCTCGGTATGGATGAGCTTTCTGATGAAGAAAAGACTTTGGTTGCTCGTGCCCGTCGTATCCAGTTCTTCTTGTCTCAAAACTTTAACGTTGCCGAACAATTTACTGGCCAACCTGGTTCTTATGTACCAGTAGCGGAAACAGTTCGCGGCTTTAAGGAAATCCTTGAAGGAAAACATGACCATCTACCAGAAGATGCCTTCCGTGGTGTCGGTTCAATCGAAGATGTGATTGCAAAAGCTGAGAAAATGGGATTTTAAGAGGTGATCTATGGCTCATTTAACTGTCCAGATCGTGACACCAGATGGCCTCGTCTATGATCACCATGCCAGCTTTGTATCGGTACGAACTCTGGATGGTGAGATGGGGATCTTGCCACGACATGAAAATATGATTGCAGTTTTAGCGGTTGATGAAGTAAAGGTAAAACGAATCGATGACGATACTCATGTGAACTGGATTGCAGTGAACGGAGGAATTATCGAGATTGCCAATGACATCATTACTATTGTAGCAGACTCAGCAGAACGTGCTCGTGATATCGATATTAGCCGTGCCCAACGTGCTAAACTTCGTGCTGAACGTGAGATTGAAGAAGCACAAGATAAACACTTGATTGACCAAGAACGGCGAGCTAAGGTTGCTTTACAACGTGCCATTAACCGTATCAATGTCGGAAATAAACTATAAAATAAAAATGAACTTGCTTAAGCAAGTTCATTTTTATTTTACATTAATGTTTAAATGTGATGCAAACGGCTTCGGGAACTTGGAAATCGTTAGAAAGCTCAGCTAATCGACCAGTTTCGGGATTACGTTTAAAGACGGTTGCATTATCTGAATCTTGGTGAACTGCAATTAGAAATTCTTGGTCAGGAGTAAGATTGAAATCGCGCGGATTTTGTCCGTGGCTGGGCACAATTTCTAATAACTCCAGACTACCATCAGCTAGGATGCTAAATACAGCAATGGAATCATGACCTCGGTTTGATGCATAGAGATATTTACCATCTTTTGAAAGACGAATGGCAGCAGTAGCATTAAATCCCTCATATCCATCCGGCAAAGTCGAAATGACTTGCATGCGTTCAAATTCACCAACACCATCGTAAATCAAGACTTCAATGGTACTGTTGAGTTCACAGATGAGGTAGGCAATCTTATAATGATGATGGAAAACGATGTGGCGAGCACCTGCCCCAGCTTGGCTGTTATAAGTGTAGAGTTTACTTAGTTTTCCTTCTGGGCTAACATCGTAGGTAGTTACTTCATCCGTGCCTAGATCACATGTAACGAGATACTGGTCAGGTGTTAGATCCGTAAAGTGTACATGTGGGGAAGCTTGGTTTTCATGAGGGCCTTGTCCGCTATGCTGATCCAAATCTGTTTGGATGAGGCTACCATCTGTTTGACGTTTATAAACTAGAACTTGACCTTTATGATAGTTGGCCCCATAAACGAGATTACGTTTTTCATCTACTGCCACATAACAATGAGGAGCGCCTTCTTCCACCACATGATTTAACAAAGTGCCATCTGTCTTGTAAGCAGCGATTCCACCCAAGCCATCCTGGCTCCCTACGGTGTATAAATGTTGCTGTTGGTCAAAGGCAAGGTAGGTCGGACTTGGTTCAGCAGCAAAGAGTTCAAGATTTGCAAGCTGGCCTGTTTCTGTATTAAAATCAGCTTTGTAAATCCCTTTAGATAAGCGACGAGTGTAAGTTCCAAAATAAACAGTTTCTTTCATGTCCATACCTCTTAATAATGATAAATTTATTATACCACAAAATGAAATTCTTAACTGACTTTCATCATTTTTTGAAAATTACAGAAAACACCTTAGGGAGATTTATTTAGTTTTTACCTTGCTTTCAAAAATCAAAGTGATATAATGATCATATATATGATTTAAAGGAGTGCCTTATGAAAAAACGTATTTTTCTAACGGCTGCAGTAGCAGTGTTGTCCTCAGCACTACTAGCAGCTTGTTCGTCTGGTGGTAAAAATGCCAACCAACCTGTGACTTATACTTATGTCTTCTCATCGGATCCCGCAACTTTGGACTACACAGTTTCTGGAAATTCCAGTACCAAACAGGTGACTGGGAATGTCATCGATGGTTTGCTTGAGAATGACCAATATGGAAATCTTGTACCGTCTGTAGCAGAGGACTGGAGTGTTTCTAAAGATGGTTTGACTTACACTTATAAAATCCGAAAAGGGATTAAGTGGTACACTAATGAAGGCGAAGAATATGGTGAAGTAAAGGCTCAGGATTTCGTGACAGGTTTGAAACATGCTGTCGCTAAGAAATCACAAGCCCTCTATCTCGTACAGGATTCAATCAAAGGGTTGGATGATTATATTAACGGGAAAACAAATGATTTTTCTACTGTTGGAATTAAGGCGACAGATGATTATACACTCGTTTATACGCTTAATAATCCTGAATCTTTCTGGAATTCCAAGACAACGATGGGTGTTTTAGCACCAATCAATGAAGACTTTTTAGCCTCTAAAGGGGATGATTTTGGTAAACCTACTGATGTTACAAGTATTCTATACAATGGTCCTTACCTTCTGAAAGGTCTCACATCGAAATCTTCAATCGAGATGACAAAAAACCAAAACTATTGGGATAAAGGAAATGTCTTCATTGATGATATAAAATTGACCTTCTTTGATGGTCAAGATGCAGACTCTCTTGGTCGTGGTTTTGATGAAGGACACTACCCAGCAGCTCCGCTCTTTAAGAATTCTGCAAACTATGAGCGATTCAAAGAAAAATACAAAGACAACATTGTGTATGGTCAACAAAGAGGAGGTAGCTACTACATTTCAACTAATATTGACCGTGTAGCCTATAACCATACTTCTAAAACAACGGACGAAGAAAAAACATCTACTAAGAAAGCTTTGTTGAACAAAGATTTCCGCCAAGCTTTGGCTTTTGGAGCAGATCGTAAGGCTGCTGTCTCTCAAGTATTTGGTGATGAAGTTGCCCCTCGTAAATTACGTACTAGCTTTACACCTCCAACGTTTGTTCAAATTGGAGATCAATCTTTTGGTCAAGTAACAAAAGCAGAACTTGACAAGTTGGATACTGCTTGGAGCGATGTTAGCCTAGATGATGCACAAGATTCACTTCATAATGTAGAGAAAGCTAAGACCAAACTTGAAGCGGCTAAGAAAACTCTTCAAGCTGACGGTGTTCAGTTCCCTATTCATTTGGACTTGCCAGTTTCCTCTACTCAAACGGATTTTGTACGTCAAGCTCAATCGTATAAACAATCAATAGAGGAAGCTCTTGGAGTTGAGAATGTTGTGGTTGATATCCAACAAGTTTCTGATGATGAATTGGGAAGTATGACCGTTCTTGCAACTTCAAAAGACAATATCGACTGGGATATCAATCCAAACAGTGGATGGAGCCCAGACTATGCAGATCCATCAACCTATCTTGATGCATTTGATCCAACATCTGGACCAACTCTTCTTGGAGCACTTGGTATTGCACCAGGATCAGATAGTTCAGCCATTAAGGCAGTAGGATTGGATAAATACAAAGAATTACTTGATGATGCTAACAGTGAGAAAACAGATCTCGAAAAACGCTATTCAAAATATGCTAAAGCTCAAGCGTGGTTGACAGATAGTGCTTTGATTATCCCTGTTAACTCTGATGGTGCCCAAATGCTTGTTACAAAGAAAGTTCCAGGAACAGGAGCAGATGGTTGGGTCGGTGATAAAACAGGTGAAAACAGTTATAAATATCTGAAGATTCAAGATAAGATTGTGACAAGTAAAGAAATGGAAGAATTCCGTAAGAAATTTGCTGAAGAAAAAGCAAAATCAAACGAAGAATACCAAAAACAACTATCAAGTCATATTAAAGATTAAATAAATCTCCTCAATTGAGGAGATTTTTCTTTTTGTCTATCTATGTAAGCACTTTAAAAAAGAGTTATTTTAGTCTAAAAATGGTATAATAAGAGAATGACAGAAAGGATGTATTTATGGAACATAAAGAGAAACATTTTAGCCTATCTTGGTTCTTCAAGTGGTTTTTAGATAATAAAGCTATTACTGTATTCTTGGTGACCTTGTTACTGGGCTTGAACCTTTTCATTCTAAGTAAGATTAGTTTTATTTTTTTACCAGTTTTAGATTTTCTAGGAGTTGTCATGTTGCCAGTTATTTTATCTGGTTTACTTTATTATCTCCTCAATCCGATTGTTGATTGGATGGAGAAACACAAAATAAATCGTGTTCTTGCCATTAGTATTCTCTTTGTTATAATTGGTCTCTTTATCATTTGGGGGCTGGCTGTTGCTATTCCAAATCTGCAACGCCAAGTCTTAAATTTTGCGAAGAATGTGCCGACATACCTGGAAGATGCTGATAAGGTTATCAATGATCTTGTAACCAAACGTTTACCAGATGATTTTAGACCACAGTTGGAGCAGGTTCTTGCCAATATTTCTACTGAGGCGACGATGTGGGCGAGCAAAATCTCTTCCCAAGCCGTTAACTGGGTGAGTGCCTTTGTCAGCAGTGTATCCCAGGTTATTGTAGCGGTCATTATCGTACCTTTCATGCTCTTTTATCTTTTACGTGATGGAAAAGGTTTGCGAGATTATTTGACCAAGTTTATTCCAACGAAGTTAAAAGAACCAGTAGGACAAGTTTTGTCAGATGTTAATAAACAGTTGTCAAACTACGTTAGAGGGCAGGTTACAGTTGCTATTATCGTGGCAATTATGTTTGTTATCTTCTTTAAGATTATTGGTCTCAGATATGCTGTGACTCTTGGTATTACCGCTGGTATTCTCAATCTAGTACCTTATCTAGGTAGTTTTCTAGCGATGTTGCCTGCTCTGGTTTTGGGTTTGATTGCAGGACCTGTGATGCTTTTGAAAGTGATTATTGTCTTTATTGTTGAACAAACGATTGAAGGTCGCTTCGTTTCTCCGCTTATTTTAGGTAGTCAGCTAAACATCCATCCAATCAATGTCCTCTTTGTTCTCCTAACTTCAGGGTCTATGTTTGGTATTTGGGGAGTTTTGCTGGGAATTCCTGTCTATGCCTCTGCCAAGGTCGTTATCTCAGCTATCTTTAACTGGTACAAAAAAGTCAGCGGTTTGTATGAAGAAGAAGGGGAGGAAATCAAGAGTGAACAATAGTCAACGCATGCTCCAAGCTTTGGATGACCAAGATTTAAGCAAAGCGGATCAGTATTTTCACAAAGCCCTTGAAACAGATTCAAGTGAGGTTCTCTATGAACTAGCAAGCTATCTAGAGGGAATTGGCTTTTATCCTCAAGCAAAAGAAATTTACCAAAATATTGTTACAGAATTTCCAGAAGTGAATCTGAACTTAGCAAGCATTGCTAGCGAGGATGGCAATGTTGAAGAAGCCTTTGCTTACCTTGAGGAAATCACATCTGAAAGTGACTGGTATGTATCTGCCTTGGCCTTGAAGGCAGACCTCTATCAGTTGGAAGGATTGACAGATGTAGCACGCGAAAAGTTACTGGAAGCCTTAAATTACTCAGACGATTCCTTATTAGTTTTTGGTTTGGCTGAGTTGGATAGTGAGTTAGGAAATTATCAGGAAGCTATTCAGGGTTATGCTCAATTAGACAATCGCTCCATCTATGAGCAAACGGGTGTCTCAACTTATCAGCGAATTGGCTATGCTTATGCCCAGTTAGGTAAGTTTGAAGCTGCAACAGAATTCTTAGAAAAAGCTTTAGAATTAGAATATGATGACCAAACTGCCTTTGAACTGGCTAGTCTTTACTTTGACCAAGAAGAGTATCAAAAATCTGTTCTTTACTTTAAGCAGATTGATACCATTTCACCAGATTTTGAAGGATATGAATATGGTTATAGTCAAGCCTTGCATAAGGAACATCAGGTGGAAGAGGCCCTTCGTATCGTTAAAAAAGGACTGGAGAAAAATCCATTTGAGACTCGTCTCTTACTAGCTGCTTCTCAGTTCTCGTACGAATTGCATGATCCTAGTGCTTCAGAGCAGTTTCTCCTTACTGCTAAGGATGATGCAGAGGATACAGAAGAAATTTTCCTTCGCCTTGCAACTATTTATATGGAACAAGAGCGGTATGAAGATATCATTGCTCTCCAAAGTCAAGAACCTGAAAATCTCTTGACTAGGTGGATGATTGCACGTTCTTACCAGGAAATCGAGGATTTAGATAAGGCCTATGAGCTCTATCAGGAACTATCGCCTGACCTCAAGGATAATCCTGAGTTTCTGGAGCAGTATAGCTATCTATTGCGTGAATTGGGATATTTTGAAGAGGCCAAGATACAAGTTGAAGCCTATTTAAAACTCGTTCCAGATGATGTTCAGATGCAAGAACTCTTAGAAACACTTTAAAAGTTATCTCTCTAAAAGAACGTATCCGTCAATTTGTCAGATACGTTTTTTTAGGAGAAATGGAATTTTTTTACAAAAACCATTGCTAAATTGTTTATTTATGCTATAATAGGAACAATTATTTTTAGGAGGTGCAGTATGTCTTATATGTTTGAGATATTACCAAGTTTGTTAAACGGTGCAAGTATGACACTTCAAGTCTTTGCTCTGGTTTTAATTTTTTCAATTCCCTTAGGTATTGTCGTTGCCTTTGCTTTGCAAGTCCGTTGGAAACCCCTCCATTATCTGATTGACCTTTATATTTGGGTAATGCGAGGAACTCCCTTGCTTTTGCAATTAATCTTTATTTACTATGTGCTCCCTAGTATTGGGATACGTTTAGATCGTTTGCCTGCTGCTGTGATTGCTTTTGTATTAAACTATGCAGCCTACTTTGCAGAAATCTTTCGTGGTGGGATCGAAACCATTCCAAAAGGGCAGTATGAAGCCGCAAAAGTGTTAAAATTTAGCCCCTTTGATACAGTTCGCTACATCATCCTTCCTCAGGTTACAAAGATTGTCTTACCGAGTGTCTTTAATGAAATTATGAGTTTGGTCAAGGATACTTCATTGGTTTATGCCCTTGGGATTTCAGATTTGATTTTGGCTAGTCGGACTGCAGCTAACCGAGATGCCAGTCTTGTGCCTATGTTTTTAGCTGGAGCGATTTATTTAATCATGATTGGTATTGTAACCATTGTAGCGAAAAAACTTGAGAAAAAGTACAGTTATTACAGATAGGAGGATTGCTATGTTAGAATTACGAAATATCAATAAAGCCTTTGGTGGCAAACAAATCTTAACCAATTTCAGCCTATCAATTCCTGAAAAGCAAATTCTCGCAATCGTAGGTCCATCAGGAGGAGGCAAGACCACCTTGTTACGTATGCTAGCTGGACTGGAAACCATCGATTCTGGAGAAATCTACTATAATGGCGAATCGCTAGCTATAGACGAACTAGAAAAGCGCAATCTTCTGGGATTTGTTTTCCAAGATTTTCAACTCTTTCCGCATTTGTCAGTTCTAGATAACTTAACATTGTCGCCTATAAAAACGATGAGCATGGAGAAGGAAGTTGCTGAGAAGAAGGCGCGTGGTTTGTTGGAACAACTTGGGTTAGCAGGGCATGCAGATGCCTTTCCATTCTCACTTTCAGGTGGGCAAAAACAACGGGTAGCTTTAGCGCGCGCTATGATGATAAACCCAGAAATTATTGGATATGATGAGCCTACATCAGCCTTAGACCCAGAATTGCGATTAGAAGTAGAAAAACTTATCCTTCAAAATAAAGAGCGTGGGATGACCCAGATTGTTGTGACGCACGACCTTCAGTTTGCAGAAAATATTGCTGATCAGATCCTTAAGGTTGATCCAAAGTAGGAGGTGTCTATGAAGAGAAAGAAAATTGCCCTTGTACTTGCTCTGTTCTTTAGCTTCTTCCTGACGGCTTGTACTCAGAAGGCAAGTGATCCAAATCAGGATAACTGGGCCAAATATCAAAAGCAGGGTAGCATTACTATTGGCTTTGACAATACCTTTGTTCCCATGGGATTTGAGGAAAAGAATGGCCAGTATGCGGGCTTTGATATTGACCTAGCCCAAGCTGTCTCTGAAAAGCTAGGGATTCAGATTAAATTTCAACCCATCGACTGGGATATGAAAGAAACCGAACTACAAAATGGTACCATTGATGCCATCTGGAATGGCTATACAGCTACAGATGAACGGAAAGAGAAGGTTGCCTTTACTATTTCTTACATGGAAAATCAACAAGTTTTGGTCTCTAAAAAGTCTCAAAATATCCACTCAATTCAGGATATGACAGACAAAATTTTAGGGGCTCAGGCTGGATCTTCTGGCTATTTGAATTTTGAAGGACAACCCGAACTACTCAAGAACCGAGTGAAAGACCAGAAGGCTAATCAATACCAAAGTTTCAATGAAGCCTTAATTGATTTGAAAAATGACCGGATTGATGCCTTGTTGATTGACCGGGTATATGCTAATTATTATCTCCAGTCTGAAGGAATATTAAGTGACTACAATGTCTTTTCAGCTGGATTTGAAAGTGAAGCTTTTGCAGTGGGTGTTAGACCTGCTGATAAAACTTTGTTAGCCGCTTTGAACCAAGCCTTTATCTCACTATACCAAGAAGGAAAATTCCAGGAAATCAGCCAGAAATGGTTTGGAGAAGATGTAGCCACCAGTCAAGTTAAAAATCAAGAATAAGAAAAGAGATTGAGTTTTTCCTCAATCTCTTTTTGCATCACAAAATCCTCTGGCAAGTACCAGAGGATAAGAGTTTATACTCAATGAAAATCAAAGAGCAAACTAGGAAGCTAGCCGCAGGCTGTACTTGAATACGGCAAGGCAACGCTGACGTGGTTTGAAGAGATTTTCGAAGAGTATTATTTCATTGTTGGGAAGAGCAATACATCACGGATAGTAGTTGTATCAGTGAGGAGCATGCAGAGACGGTCGATACCGATACCCAAACCACCTGTTGGTGGCATACCGTATTCAAGAGCCTCGATGTAGTCGTAATCGATACCTGTTGCTTCATCGTCCCCAAGTTCTTTAGCTTTGGCTTGAGCTTCGAAACGGCTAAGTTGATCGATTGGATCATTCAACTCAGAATAGGCATTTCCGTATTCTTTGGTCATAATGAAGAGCTCGAAACGGTCAGTAAAGCGTTCATCTTCAGGGTTTTTCTTAGCGAGTGGAGATACAGCTACTGGATGTCCATAAACGAAGGTTGGTTGAATTAAGGTTTCTTCGACAAATTCTTCAAAGAAGGCATTGATGATGTGACCAACTTCAGTGTAGTGTTTCTCAACTGGAACTTTCTTCTCAGCAGCGATAGCTTTGGCTTCCTCGAAAGTCATATCTTGCCAGAAGTCTACACCAGTAATTTCCTTGATAGCATCCACCATGTGAACACGTTTAAATGGTTCATTGATTTTGATTTCAGTACCTTGGTAGTTGACTGGACCATCACCTTTGACAGCCTTTGCAGCATGCTGGATAATACCTTCTGTCAAATCCATAATATCATGGAAATCGGCATAAGCTTGGTAAACCTCAATCATAGTAAATTCAGGATTATGAGTTGCATCCATTCCTTCGTTACGGAAGATACGGCCAATCTCATAGACGCGTTCCATACCACCGACAATTAGACGTTTGAGATGAAGTTCTAGAGCTATCCGAAGCACCATGTCAATATTTTGAGCATTGTGGTGTGTAATAAATGGTTTGGCAGCAGCACCACCGGCCTCGTTGTGAAGTACAGGTGTTTCCACTTCAAGAAAATCATGTCCATCTAGATAACGACGAATTTCAGAGATGATTTTTGAACGAGTGACAAAACGTTCGAAGCTTTCACGGTTAGAAATCAAGTCAAGGTAACGTTTACGATAGATGGTTTCAACATCAGTCAAACCGTGGAATTTCTCTGGAAGTGGGCGAAGTGCTTTAGATAAGTGTGTAATGTGGGTTGCCTTGATAGAGAGCTCTCCCATATCTGTACGCATGACTTCACCTTCGACACCGAGGAAGTCTCCTAGGTCAGCCTTCTTAAAGATTTCATAGTTTTCTTCACCAACAGCATCTTTACGAACGTAGATTTGGATTTGACCTTCTCGGTCTTGAAGATGGGCGAAGCCGACTTTACCTTTACCACGTTTACTAACTAAACGTCCAGCGATAGTAGCAGTTTCGTTTAATTTATGTAATTGTTCTTTATCGAGTTCTGCAAATTTGTCTTTTAGTTCTTGAGAGTTAGCAGTACGTTCAAAACGTTTACCGAAAGGATCAATTCCTTGTTCACGAAGCGCAGCCATTTTTTCACGGCGAACGATCTGCTGGTCATTTAGTTCTTCCATATGTTCTGTAGACATGAAATCCTCCTAATTTTACTCAAAATTTGATACGATGAGTCTTTTTTGCGATACTCCCATTTTATCATAAATAGTCAAGAAATTCACGGATATTCTTTGAAAACTAAAAAGAACTTGACCATGAAGATCAAGTTCCATTATTTTCCTTGATAGGAAGTGTCATTCCACCTTTCCAGAGTGAAGGTTTCAAAATCATCTGTCTCTAAAACTGTTAGACTAGCATTTGCTAAACCACCATCTTTTCGAAGAAGAGGTTCTTTATAGCCTAGAAGGGTACGAAGACTAGCAGTGAGATTCGCACCATGACCAACGATTAGAACTCTCTTAGCCTGACTCCCCTTCAGAGATTTGATAAACTGAAGGGTTCGCTGAGTCGTAGAGTAGAGGGATTCCGCTTCAAACATTCTTGTATCGAACTTAGCTAAGTTTGTACGAAAAGCCTTGATTTGTTGTGGGTAGATGGCCTTTAATGTTGCAATTTTTAATCCCTCTAGTTTTCCGAGATGCCATTCACGCAGGTCAGGAATAGCCTTTAAAGGACATTGTATCTGGAGTTGACTTTGGATAATTTCAGCAGATTTTATCGCCCTTGGTAAATCACTTGAATAAATCTCATCGAAAGGGATATTGCTGAGATATTGACCGAGCGCCTTTAAGGTATCAATAGACTCAGGAAGAAGAGGTGAGTCCCCTCCGGCACCTTGGAAACGTCCTTCAAGATTCCAGATAGTTCGGCCATGACGCACAAAATAGAGTTTCATCAGTTGTTTTCCTCCAAGATATCTGCAAAATCTGCTTTCACAAAGCTAGCCAAGTCTTGTGGAGCAATAATGATACTATGCCCGACTTCCCCAGCAGAGACGATCATTTTGTCTAAATCTAAAGCTGTTTTATCAATAAAAATAGGATAGTTGTGTTTTTGGCGAATGCCGACGGGGTTATTTGCCCCATGAACATAGCCTGTCGTTTTTTCTAGGTCTTTTTGTGGAACCATACTCACTTTTTTATTACCAGAAACCTTTGCTAGTTTTTTTTCAGCGAGGTGTTCTGTTATGGGGACGATTCCGATAATTGGGCCTGTCTTGTCCCCCAGCAGAGCCAAGGTTTTAAAGATATGTGTTCGATCATATTCCGAAGGAAGTTCTCCCTCAAGCGCATTGATTTGAATCCCTGTGTGCTCAATTCCTGCCTTGGTCAAGATTTGTTCGACCAAGGTTTTCTTAATCTTAACTTTCTTTGCCATTATTTATACTTATCCTCCAATTGACTCATCCAGATACCAAGCCAAATGCCAAGTGCAAAGAAGAAGGCGATGAGAACATAGCTTACGATGGAAAGTCCAGTGTATTGGATACTTTCAGCACTTCCAGCATTTGGAATCAAAATCAAAAGAGTGCTTGATAGCACAATTCCAATAATAAAGTGATACACACGCGAGTGGTAGTTGTTCAAGGCATGGTCCATTAATTTTGAAAAAACGATGAGAGTTGCACCTGCACCAATCCCGATAGGAAGGAAGGTACCAAATAAATCAAAGGTCTTAAAGCCAGTTAGCATCGGAGCGTACAGTCCTAAAATTAAGAGTAGATTTGATGGACTTAAACCAGGCACCAAGACACCTAGAGCTAAAAGAACACCTGCCAAGATGAAACTAGCGAAACTGGCGCTGAGAGAACCAACAACAAAGTTTAGCGCGTAGAGCCCTAGACCTGAAAGGATAAAGGTAGTCCAGAACCAGACTAGGTCAACCTTGTCACGATCAGATTCTCGAGTAGATTCTCTAAGGAGGCTAGGAACTGTACCGATGATAGCTCCAGCAAAACTCCATAAAACATAGACTTGGTAATTTTCTAGCAAATACTCGATTGGATAAGAAAACAAACCAATGCCTAGCAACATCCCGATTGCTACTGGAATAAAGTATAGGACATTCTCTTTAAAATCTTTAAAGGGGTGAGCCAGAAAACTAATCATTCGCTCGTAGATCCCCAAAATCGCTGCTAGAACACCACCTGAAATTCCAGGTAGGATAAATCCTAAGGCGATGACGATTCCTTTAATAACTCTTGCAATCCATGAAAACATATTAGACTCCTCAATTTCATAAATTTCTTTCTCTGTCTTATCAATTATAACACAGACGGCAAAAAAATGAAAAAGCAAGTGAAAAAGTTGCGATTTTCACTTGCTTTATGGTCTTAAAAATAGCTTTCTGAAGGTTTCTTCTTTTTCCTTATCAGTAGAAATGAGATTGATATCTAGGTGATGTTCAAATCCTGCAATTTTTCCTTTGGAAGTATACTGATGGAGGTCATAGTCTAAATCAGTATTGGGTGTAGCCTCAAAGTAGCCTGAGTCTGTCCCATAAGAAGGAATCCAAACAGCGGAGAAATTTTCCGTATTGATGCTATGTTCTTGCATGAAATAAACACCAATGTAAATCCCGATATTTTTAGCGCCCAGCGATTCAAGTTCAGCTCGAAAAGCTTCGACTCCATCATTCATATCGGCCATTGTTTTTTCCTCAACGTCAAGCCAGTAATAACTAGGATTATATGGAGAAGCAGCGTTGTAGAAGACTTCAGCAGCTTTTTCCATTTCTTCTTTGTTCGTACCAGTTAGATAAGCATAAACGGCTACGGGGACATTGCGCTTTTGAAATTCTGAAATGTGATTTTTATAGGATTTATCGACCCCGTTGATAAAGGCCGCATCATTTGCTTCCGTGTGTTGAGTACCACTGTGCACACGAACAATAGCTCCAGAAATATTTTGAGATAAAATATCGTAGTTTATCTCCTCCGGTCTTTGCCAACCAGAAATGTCAATAATGGGTTTATCAAGATTATGCAAGGCCTGGTTTTCAACTTGGACAGTGTTGCTTTTTGACTTGACCGAATGGTCTTCATAAGCTGGTTTATTAAAGATTAAAATAGCTATAACAATGGTGAATAGACTAAAAATAATAGCTGGATGAATCTCTTTTCTCATATCTAATTAGTTTAACGTAAATAGATAAAAAAATCAAAGAAAACGTTGAAAAGATGAATGAACTAGCATGTTTTCCCCTATTTCTCTGTTTGTTTACTCCTAAGGAAGTAAATTATGGTATAATATAAGGGAATTTTTACAGAAAAGAGAATAGTATGTCAAATTATGCCATTATCTTAGCAGCGGGTAAAGGTACTCGCATGAAATCAGATCTTCCAAAGGTACTTCATAAGGTAGCAGGAATTTCGATGTTGGAACATGTTTTTCGTAGTGTTGGTGCTATTCAACCTGAAAATACAGTCACTGTTGTGGGACACAAGGCGGAGTTAGTTGAGCAAGTATTGGCTGGTCAGACAGACTTTGTCATTCAATCGGAACAACTAGGAACTGGGCATGCTGTCATGATGGCAGAACCCATTCTCCAAAACCGCTCTGGCCACACCTTGGTTATCGCTGGGGATACTCCTCTGATTACAGGTGAAAGCTTGAAAAACCTCTTGGATTTCCATATCAATCACAAAAATGTGGCGACTATTTTAACGGCTGAAGCAGTAGATCCTTTTGGGTATGGTCGTATCGTCCGTAACGATAACGCTGAAGTTCTTCGCATTGTGGAGCAGAAAGATGCCACAGACTTTGAAAAGCAAATTAAGGAAATTAACACTGGAACTTATGTTTTTGACAATGAACGTCTTTTTGAAGCCCTCAAAAACATCAACACCAACAATGCCCAAGGTGAATACTATATTACTGATGTGATTGGTATTTTCCGTAATGCAGGTGAGAAGGTTGGCGCCTATACTCTCAAGGATTTTGATGAAAGTCTTGGGGTAAACGACCGTGTAGCTCTTGCCACTGCGGAAGCAGTGATGCGCCGCCGTATCAACCAAAAGCATATGGTTAATGGTGTCAGCTTTGTCAATCCAGAAGCAACTTACATCGATGTTGATGTTGAGATTGCTCCTGAAGTCCAAATCGAAGCCAATGTTACCTTGAAAGGTCAAACGAAGATTGGGGCGGAAACTGTCTTGACAAATGGAACTTATATCGTGGATAGCGCTATCGGAGCTGGAGCTGTGATTACGAATTCCATGATTGAGGAAAGTACAGTTGCAGATGGTGTGACAGTCGGTCCGTATGCTCATATTCGTCCAGGCTCAAGTCTAGCTTCCCAAGTTCACATTGGAAACTTTGTTGAAGTAAAAGGATCTTCAATCGGTGAAAATACCAAGGCAGGTCATTTGACCTATATCGGAAACTGTGAGGTAGGTAGCCATGTTAACTTTGGCGCAGGCACGATTACAGTTAACTACGACGGGAAGAATAAGTACAAGACTGTCATTGGCAACAATGTCTTTGTTGGATCAAACTCAACCATCATTGCTCCAGTGGAACTTGGTGATAATTCACTAGTTGGAGCTGGTTCAACGATTACAAAAGATGTTCCAGCTGACGCCATTGCTATTGGACGTGGACGTCAAGTTAATAAAGATGAATATGCACTACGTTTGCCTCATCATCCTAAGAATCAGTAGGAGTCTATCATGGAATTTGAAGAAAAAACGATTAGCCGGAAGGAAATCTATCAAGGTCCTATTTTTAAGCTAGTGCAAGATCAGGTGGAACTACCCGAAGGGAAGGGAACTGCCCAACGTGATTTGATTTTTCACAATGGAGGCGTATGTGTTCTAGCTGTGACAGCTGAGGATAAAATCGTCCTTGTTAAGCAATACCGAAAAGCTATTGAAGCCATCTCTTATGAAATTCCTGCTGGTAAACTGGAAATTGGTGAAAATGCAGATCCCATGTCGGCGGCTCTTCGTGAATTGGAGGAGGAAGTTGCCTATACGGGTAAGTTAGAGCTGCTATATGATTTCTACTCTGCTATTGGTTTTTGTAATGAAAAATTAAAACTCTACCTCGCTAGTGATTTGGTCAAGGTGGAAAATCCTCGCCCACAAGATGATGATGAAACTTTGGAAGTCCTAGAAGTAAGCCTAGAGGAAGCCAAGAACCTGATCCAGTCAGGTCATATCTGTGATGCCAAGACCATTATGGCTATCCAGTACTGGGAACTACAAAAGAAATAGAGGAGTAGCCCATGGGAAAACCTTTGTTAACAGATGAAATAATCGAACGTGCCAATCGTGGGGAGAAAATCTCCGGGCCACCTCTTCAAGATGACGAGGAAACTAAAATTTTATCAACTTCTTCACAAAACTTTGGTTATTCACGTTCTAGAGACTATAATTCTATTCAAGATACTTTAACAATTGAAGTAGAGCCAACGATTCATAAGAGCCGTCGCATTGAGAATACCAAGAGAAATGTTTTTAACTCGAAACTAAACAGAATCTTATTTACAGTCATCCTACTCTTGATTTTACTTGTGTTGGCGATGAAACTTTTGTAATAGAAAAGGAAATAAAATGAAAATTGGAATCATTGCAGCAATGCCAGAAGAGCTCCTACACTTGACTCAGAATTTAGATAGAGCACAAGAAGTCCAAGTCCTCGGAAATACTTACTACACTGGCACTGTTGGCAAGACAGAAGTTGTCCTAGTTCAGAGTGGGATTGGGAAGGTCATGTCATCTATGAGTGTAGCGGTGTTAGCTGACCATTTCCAAGTGGATGCCGTTATCAATACAGGATCAGCAGGTGCAGTTGCAGAAGGGATTGCCGTTGGAGATGTAGTGATTGCGGATAAATTGGCTTACCATGATGTGGATGTAACTGCTTTTGGCTATGCTTATGGTCAGATGGCTGGTCAACCTCTTTACTTTGAATCCGATAAGAACTTTATCGCTAGGATTAAAGAGAATTTATCTCAATTAGAACAGACCTGGCACCTAGGCTTGGTTGCTACAGGGGACAGTTTTATAGCTGGAGATGATAAGATTGCTAGTATCAAATCCCACTTTCCAGATGTTTTAGCAGTTGAAATGGAAGGGGCAGCGATTGCACAGGCAGCTCAGGCTCTTGGCCTACCTTTCTTGGTCATTCGTGCCATGAGCGACAATGCCAATTACGAAGCTTCTATCTCTTTTGATGAGTTTATCATTGAAGCTGGACGTCGTTCTGCCCAAGTTTTACTGGCCTTTTTAAAGGCTATGGATTAAGCGGAAATTTGACAGTTTATCTAGCTTATGATAAGATTTAAGTAAAGAAAAGCTAGAAAACGTTTCAGAGGATATTATGAGTATTGAAATGACCGTCAGTGAGATTGCAGAGGTCTTAGGACTCTCTCGTCAAGCAATCAACAATCGTGTCAAAGAACTTCCAGAAGAGGACACGAAAAAAAATGACAAAGGGGTAACTGTAGTTACTCGAAGTGGCTTGATTAAGCTAGAAGAAATCTATAAAAAAACGATTTTTGAAGATGAACCAGTCAGTGATGATGTCAAACAACGCGAACTGATGGAAATCTTAGTCGATGAGAAAAACGCTGAAATTCTTCGTTTATATGAGCAGCTCAAGGCCAAAGACCAGCAGTTAGCAGAAAAAGATGAACAGATGCGTGTTAAAGATCGACAGATTGCTGAAAAGGACAAACAATTGGATCAACAGCAACAATTAACTCTTCAAGCTATGAAGGATCAAGAGAGTTTGAAACTAGAGTTGGACCAAGCAAAAGAAGAAGTTCAAGCTACCAAAAAAGGCTTTTTTGCTCGCTTATTTGGAGGAAAATAAAGAAGCTGTTTGGGTTATTCACTAACCTGATAGCTTCTTTTATTATTTATGGTTTAAATTGAGTCGGAACCGAGGTAAAAGATGGAAAAATTAAGAGATTATATTGCCTTTGATTTGGAGTTCAATCAATACGAAGGGGTTACCCATTTAATTCAGGTATCGGCAGTTCGCTTTCAAAATGGTCAAGAAATAGGTGCCTTTGATTCTTATGTTCATACTACAGCACCTTTGAAGAGTTTTATCAATGGCTTGACTGGAATCACAGCTGAAACCTTGAAAGATGCGCCAATGGTGGAACAAGTTTTAAGGGATTTTCAGATTTTTGTTGGCAATTTACCTATGGTTGGATACAATGCGGCCAAAAGTGATCTGCCTATTCTCTTGGAGCACGGTATTGATTATCATGACCAGTATAAGGTTGATCTATATGATGAGGCTTTTGAACGGCGTAGTTCTGACTTACACGGGATAGCCAATCTTAAATTGCAAACTGTAGCGAATTTTTTAGGTTTTCACGGGAAGTCACATAATAGTTTAGAAGATGCCCGCATGACAGCGCGTGTTTACGAAGTATTTTTGGAATCGGATGAAGGAAAGCTATTATTAGAAGACCAGAGTAGTTTTTCTATGAATCCCTTTAATAGCTTAGACTTATCTCAATTTTTAGACTAGGAGTGCCTATGAAACCTGAAAAACCTAAAAAGCTAGGTTTTAGGAAAATTTACTATAACCTAGATAAAATACTATTTCTATTTTTCTTGATTTTCATGATGGTAGAGTTTGTTTGGTTACCATTGAATTCATGGATAGCTGGCATACTTCTAAGACAAACAGGTTACTTGTTTGTCTCCTACAATAACTTTTGGGCGATTATACAAGGCTCGCCTTTTATCAGTTTAGCCTTTCTCATTTTAATAGTAATCAATCTTTTAGTGGCTTATTTTCAAATCTGTCTTTTGTTTATCGGGGCGCGTCACCTTCTCTACCATGAAAAGAGAACCCTGATTGAATATAGTCGAAAAGTCTTTCACCAGAGCTTTCTATTTGTCAAACGATTGAGCTTTTGTAAGATGGCCTTTGTCTTCTTTTATGTAGCTCTACTTTTTCCTTTTATTAGGAAAATTTTAAAAATCTACTATCTCAATAAGATTATTATCCCCGATTTTATCGTTACATACCTAGAAGATAAGAACTGGCTGGTAGGGCTGTTGATCATAGCATCCGCTTGGATCTTTCTCTACATTTCTGTTCGCTTTATGTTTGCCCTTCCTAAGATTCTCTTTGAAAGAAAGACAGTAAGAGAAAGTGTGAAATATAGTCTCCAAAAGACGAAGAAAAACGTCCTTTTCTTCTCTTGGCATCTCCTACTCATTATCATTAAAACTTATCTCTTCTTCTTTGTTTTGTTAATTCCCTTGCTCTTTGCTCAGGCGGTAATGGATAACTTTACTCAAAAAGAATCCTTGATTCTTGGTGTGATTAATTTTATCTTGATTAAAAACCTCCATTACATGACTCTGACTTATTTCCTGGTGAAGTTTTTTTCCTTCCTGACAGGAGAAGAGTTGGAGATCATGCCAAGGCGAAAAAAAGATCATCTGATGAGATGGGGTGTCATGGGGTGTGCAAGTATCTTTTTTGCTTTAGAAGGTTATATCTATCTGGAGTCTCCGGATACCAATACACCTTTAGTGATTTCACACAGAGGAGTAAGTAATAAAAATGGTGTTCAAAATACGGTACAGTCTTTAGAAAAGACAGCCCAACTAAAACCAGACCTCGTCGAGATGGATGTGCAAGAAACGAAAGACGGTCAGTTCGTGATGATGCACGACGCTAACCTTAAATCGCTAGCAAGAATTAATGCTACACCGCAAGACTTAACTCTGGATGAATTAACAAATACAGATATTTACGAGAATGGTTATCAAACAAAAATTTCAAGTTTTGATGATTATTTAGAACGCGCAAATACATTAAACCAAAAATTGCTGATTGAGATTAAAACCAGTAAAAAAGATAGCCCACAAATGATGGACCATTTTCTCGAAAAGTATGGAGCGACGATCAAGAAATATGGTCACCAGATGCAGTCACTAGACTATCATGTGATTGATAAGGTCTTGGCTTATGATTCTGAAATTCCAGTGTACTTCATTCTGCCATATAATAGTGTGTTTCCGAGAACCAAGGCGACTGGCTATACCATGGAGTATTCAACTTTGGATGAATACTTTGTCAATAAACTTTGGACAACAGATCAGAAACTCTATGTTTGGACCGTAAATGGTTCGGAGGCATTTGATAAAGCAGTTCGTCTCGGTGCAGATGGCATGATTACTGATGATCTTGAAATGGTCCAGTCACAAGTCACAATGGCTCAAGATGATCCGGAATACACGGAATTACTCTTAAAGAAAGCAATGGAATTCTTTGATTTCTAAGAAAAAAAGAGAAACAGATGTTTCTCTTTTTTTGTGGATTAGAAAGGCAATTTTCCAGCGAAAGCACCGAGTTTCTTCTTAGTCGTTTCATCAATTTGTTCAAGTGCAGCGTTAATCGCTTGAACAGTCATGTCAGAAAGGGTTTCGAGATCTTCTGGATCTACAACTGCTGGATTGAAGTCAATGCTGACAACTTTTTTGTCTCCAGTCAGAGTTGCTTGGACAAGGTCCTGAGCTGATTTTCCAACAAATTCCATGGCAGCGAGTTCTGCCTGACTTTGTTCCATTTGTTTTTGAAGTTTCTGTGCTTGGCGCATCATGTTTTGCATGTTCATCATGGCGGTTTACAGTTTCCTTTTTCTATTATTTTCTTTTTTATTTTACCAATTTTAGGAGCAAAAGTCTAACAATAGTTTAAAACATCGTAGAGATTGCTTTCTTAAATTTACAAAAATGGATGCCACGATTTTCCTAGCTTTTTCTTGTATTTCTAAAAATGTGTTTAAGCTTTCTTTAAGGTTTCTATTATATTCTAAAGAACTCTATATTAACCGAACGTTAAATGGATAATATAGAAGATAACCTAATTTTATTTCTTAATTTGTTATGGTCTTTCCAGATTTAGTAAGACATTGTTCACTTTTCACATTAAATGGTGTGTTGATTAGACTAAATGATGCTCTGTCTTTTCTTCATGATGGGGGCAGATTGTGATATAATAGATGGTAATGAGTTTTTTAGAATAAACTAAAGGAGAATATAAATGATCTATGCAGGAATCCTAGCCGGAGGAACTGGCACACGCATGGGAATCAGTAATTTACCAAAACAATTCTTGGAGTTGGGTGATCGTCCTATTTTGATCCACACAATTGAAAAATTTGTTTTGGAACCAAGTATTGAAAAAATTGTAGTTGGAGTTCATGGAGATTGGGTATCTCATGCTGAGGACTTGGTTGACAAGTATCTTTCTCTTCACAAGGATCGCATCATCATCACCAAGGGTGGTGCTGATCGCAATACCAGTATCGAGAAAATTATTGAGGCTATTGATGCCTATCGTCCAATCACTCCAGAAGATATTGTGATTACGCATGACTCTGTTCGTCCTTTTATCACACTTCGCATGATTCAGGACAATATCAAACTGGCCCAAAATCATGATGCGGTTGACACAGTAGTAGAAGCAGTTGATACCATTGTTGAAAGTACCAATGGCCAATTTATCACGGATATTCCAAATCGTGCTCATCTTTATCAAGGTCAAACACCTCAGACTTTCCGTTGCAAGGATTTCATGGATTTGTATGGTTCTCTATCTGATCAAGAAAAGGAAATCCTAACAGATGCATGTAAGATTTTTGTTATCAAAGGGAAAGACGTTGCTCTAGCTAAAGGGGAATATTCAAACCTTAAAATCACAACTGTAACAGATTTGAAAATCGCGAAAAGCATGATTGAGAAAGACTAAGGCTATGATTAATCAAATTTATCAACTGACAAAACCAAAGTTTATCAATGTAAAATACCAAGAAGAGGACATTGATCAGGAGAATCATATCCTTATTCGTCCAAATTATATGGCGGTTTGTCATGCAGATCAACGTTATTATCAAGGGAAACGCGATCCAAAGATATTGGCTAAAAAGCTTCCTATGGCTATGATTCACGAGTCTTGTGGAACTGTTATTTCAGATCCAACTGGGACTTATGAAGTCGGTCAAAAGGTAGTTATGATTCCAAATCAACCGCCTATGCAGAGTGACAAGGAATTCTACGAGAACTACATGACAGGGACCTACTTCCTATCTAGTGGTTATGATGGCTTTATGCGAGAATTTGTCTCTCTTCCCAAAGACCGAGTTGTTTCTTATAATGACATTGAGGACACAGTTGCAGCCATTACCGAGTTTGTAAGTGTTGGTATGCATGCTATGGATCGTTTCTTGCATCTCGCTCATAGCAAGCGAGAACGCATCGCTGTTATTGGAGATGGTAGTTTGGCCTTTGTGGTTGCAAATATTATCAATTATACTTTGCCAGAAGCAGAGATTATTGTCATTGGTCGCCATTGGGAAAAATTGGAGCTCTTCTCTTTTGCAAAAGAGTGCTATATTACGGATAATATCCCAGAGGATTTGACCTTTGATCATGGATTTGAGTGTTGCGGTGGTGATGGTACAGGTCCAGCTATCAATGATCTGATTCGTTATATTCGTCCACAGGGAACGATTCTCATGATGGGAGTCAGTGAATACAAGGTCAATATCAATACGCGAGATGCTTTGGAAAAAGGATTGTTATTAGTAGGTTCATCTCGCTCAGGACGCGTCGATTTTGAGAAGGCCATTCAAATGATGGAAGTCAAAAAGTTTGCGAATCGTCTAAAGAATATCCTTTATGTTGAAGAACCAGTGAGAGAAATCAAGGACATTCACCGTGTCTTTGCTACAGACCTTAATACTGCTTTTAAAACAGTATTTAAGTGGGAAGTGTAGAAGATGGAGGTTAATTGTGGAGAAACTCATCAAAGAAAAAATTTCTTCTTTACTATCTGATGAAGAGGAAGTACTCAGTGTTGAACAGCTGGGAGGCATGACCAACCAAAACTATTTGGTTAAAACAACCAACAAACAGTATATTGTGAAATTTTTTGGTAAAGGGACTGAAAAACTCATCAATCGTCAAAATGAAAAGTACAATCTTAAACTTTTAGAGGATTTAGATTTAGATGTCAAAAATTATCTCTTTGATATTGAGTCAGGGATCAAAGTAAATGAATACATCGAATCAGCAGTAACTCTTGATTCAACATCAATTAAGTCCAAGTTTGAAAAGATTGCACCAATTTTACAAACCATTCACGCTTCGGGGAAAGAATTAAGAGGAGAGTTTGCTCCTTTTGAGGAAATCAGAAAATATGAATCCTTAATTGAAGGAGCTGTCCCTTATGAAAACTATGAAGCTGTAAGAAAAGATGTATTTTCACTAGAAAAGAGATTGGCTGATTTGGGTGTTGATAGAAAGTCCTGTCACATCGATTTGGTACCAGAAAACTTTATCGAGTCACCACAAGGTCGATTGTATTTGATTGACTGGGAATACTCTTCTATGAATGACCCGATGTGGGATTTGGCAGCTCTTTTCTTAGAGTCTGAATTTACAAAGCAAGAGGAAGATGATTTCCTTTCCTACTATGAAAGTGATAAAACGCCTGTATCACGTGAGAAGATTCGTATCTATAAAATCTTGCAAGATACTATCTGGAGTTTGTGGACAGTGTATAAAGAAGCTCAAGGAGCTGATTTTGGAGATTATGGTATCAACCGTTACCAAAGAGCTGTCGAAGGTTTGACTTATTATGGAGGTTAGGATGAAGAATAAAAATGGTGTTTCCTTTGGTCTGCTCTCTGGTATCTTCTGGGGATTAGGTCTAACGATTAGTGCTTATATCTTTTCAATTTTTACAAATCTTTCGCCTTTTGTGGTGGCTGCTGCTCATGATTTCTTGAGTATCTTTATTTTGTTAGCTTTTCTTTTGGTAAAAGAAGGAAAAGTTCGCCTCTCGATTTTCTTAAATATTCGAAATGTAAGTGTTATTATCGGAGCTTTACTAGCAGGACCAATAGGTATGCAGGCCAATCTTTATGCGGTTAAATATATCGGTAGTTCTCTAGCTTCATCTGTATCGGCTATTTACCCAGCAGTTTCAGTTTTGCTCGCCTTCTTTATTTTGAAACACAAGGTTTCAAAGAATACAGTATTCGGTGTTTTCTTGATTATTGCAGCGATCATCGCTCAAACCTACAAGGTTGAACAAGTAAACTCGTTTTACATTGGAATTCTTTGTGCTCTTATCTGTGCCATTGCCTGGGGGAGTGAAAGTGTTCTCAGCTCCTACGCCATGGAAAGTGATTTAAGTGAAATTGAAGCCTTGTTAATCCGACAAGTAACCTCATTCTTGTCCTATCTTGTGATTGTGCTCTTTTCTCACCATTCATTTGCAGAAGTGGCAGATGGGCAGTTACTAGGCCTCTTGCTTGTCTTTGCGGCCTTTGATATGATTTCCTACTTAGCTTATTATATCGCCATTAATCGTTTGCAACCTGCGAAAGCAACAGGTTTGAATGTGAGCTATGTAGTTTGGACTGTCCTATTTGCAGCTGTTTTCTTAGGTGCACCGCTAGATATGCTGACAATTATCACTTCACTTATTGTTATGGCTGGTGTTTATATTATTATTAAAGAATAAAGGAGATTCATGTGAAAGCGATTATTTTAGCAGCGGGATTAGGAACTCGTCTGCGCCCTATGACTGAAAATACCCCAAAAGCTTTGGTTAAGGTTAATCAAAAACCTTTGGTAGAATACCAAATCGAGTTTTTGAAAGAGAGAGAAATTGATGAGATTATCATCGTTGTCGGTTACCTCAAAGAACAATTTGACTACCTAAAAGAAAAATATGGTGTCCGTTTAGTCTTTAACGACAAGTATGCTGATTACAATAACTTTTACTCACTTTATCTAGTAAAAGAAGATTTGGCTAACAGCTACGTCATCGATGCAGATAACTATCTTTTCAAAAATATGTTTCGAAACGATCTTAAACGTTCTACCTATTTTAGCGTTTATCGTGAAGACTGTACGAACGAGTGGTTCTTGGTTTACGGTGATGACTACAAGGTCCAAGACATTATTGTTGACAGCAAAGCTGGTCGCATTTTGAGTGGGGTTTCATTCTGGGATGCTCCAACTGCTGAGAAGATTGTTGGCTTTATTGACAAAGCATATGCAAGTGGTGAATTTGTAGATCTCTACTGGGACAACATGGTTAAGGATAATATCAAAGAATTGGATGTCTATGTTGAAGAATTAGAAGACAATAGCATTTATGAAATTGATAGTGTAAAAGATTACCATAAGTTAGAAGAGATTTTATCTACTATTGAGTAAGGAAAGAGAAGAAGGCTTGAGCCTTCTTTTTTTGTAGATTTTAAAACAGAAATGTTTGATATTGATTATATTCTTGAAACAAAACAAAAATTACAAAAAAATGAACAAAATAAAACAAAAAATATTGACAACGATTTCATATAGTGTTATACTTATACCATAAAAGATAATTGAAAGAAGGGAAAAGGTTATGGGATTAGATCATTTCTTTGACAAAAACCTGGTGTTTTGCTTAGAAGCGGATAATCAAGAACAACTTTTTAATCAGGTGGCAACCTTATTGGAAGAACGAGACATCGTGACTCCAACTTATCGTGAAGCCTTGATCGCGCGTGAGAAGTCATTTCCAACTGGTTTAGATATGGAATTTTTGGGGAAAGATTTACCAAATGTGGCTATTCCTCATACAGATATTGTTCATAATCTAGCTGAGAAAGTAGTGGTTGTTCGATTAGAAAAACCAGTAACTTTTCACAACATGATTGCTCCTGATAGAGAGGTTGAAGTTTCACTGCTCTTCTTTATCATTAACAACTCAAGTTCAAGTCAAACGAATATTCTGGCTCAGTTGATGGATTTCTTTACAGGGAAGGATCATCTAGAAGATTTATCAAAAATTTCTGAACCAGAAAAACTTTATGCTTATATTGCTGAAGCAACAGCTTAATCTTGTATATTAAAATATAAAATTGGAGGAAATCCAAATGATTAAAATTCTTGCTGCCTGCGGTGCAGGTGTTAACTCAAGTCACCAAATTAAAAGTGCTCTAGAAGAAGAACTCTCAAATCGTGGTTATGACGTTCACTGTGATGCCGTCATGGTGAAAGATGTAAACGAAGACCTTATCAAGGGCTACGATATTTTTACTCCAATCGCTGCAACTGACCTTGGTTTTGAACCAGGAATTCCAGTAATTGAAGCTGGACCAATCTTGTTCCGTATTCCAGCGATGAGTGCTCCAGTATTTGACAATATTGAAGCAGCTATCAAAGAACATGGACTAAGCTAATTTATCCTTTATCTTGTTAACATTCATATAACTTAGAAAAACGGGAGGAACTATTATGGATGTCATTATCAATCTGGCCAACGATATCTTCAAACCTATCTTGGCTATGGGTGGCCCTATCATCATGCTGATCATTTTGACAGTATTGGCCCTACTTTTTGGAGTGAAATTCTCCAAAGCGCTTGAAGGTGGTATCAAACTTGCCATCGCCCTTACTGGTATCGGTGCCATCATCGGTATGCTCAATGGAGCTTTCTCAGCATCACTTGCGAAATTCGTTGAAAACACTGGTATCCAATTGAACATCACCGACGTTGGTTGGGCACCACTTGCTACCATCACTTGGGGATCTGCTTGGACACTTTACTTCTTGCTTGTAATGTTGATTGTCAACGTTGTGATGCTTGCAATGAAGAAAACAGACACACTTGACGTTGATATCTTCGATATCTGGCACTTGTCAATCACTGGTCTTTTGATCAAATGGTACGCAGACAACAATGGAGTTAGCCAAGGGGTTTCACTTTTCATCGCAACTGCAGCAGTTGTCCTTGTAGGTATTTTGAAAATCATCAACTCTGACTTGATGAAACCAACATTCGACGACCTTCTTAACGCACCAAGTTCATCTCCAATGACTTCAACTCACATGAACTACATGATGAACCCAGTTATCATGGTTTTGGATAAGATTTTTGATAAAGTATTGCCTGGTCTTGATAAATACGACTTTGACGCTGCAAAATTGAACAAAAAAATCGGTTTCTGGGGATCTAAATTCTTCATCGGTTTCATTCTTGGTATCGTTATCGGTTTGATGGGAACTCCACATCCAGTTGCTGGAGTAGAAGAAGCAGCATCTTGGGAACTTGTTATTAAAGGTTGGTTGAGCCTTGGTTTGACTGCCGGTGTCTGCTTGGAGCTCTTCTCACTTATCGGATCATGGTTCATCGCAGCCGTAGAACCACTTTCACAAGGTATTACAAACGTTGCTACTAAACGTCTTCAAGGACGTAAATTCAACATCGGTCTTGACTGGCCTTTCATCGCTGGTCGTGCTGAAATCTGGGCTTGTGCCAACGTACTTGCTCCAATCATGCTAGTAGAAGCTGTACTTCTTTCTAAAGTCGGAAATGGTATCTTGCCACTTGCAGGTATCATCGCAATGGGTGTAACTCCAGCTCTCTTGGTAGTTACTCGTGGTAAGTTGCTCCGTATGATCATCTTCGGAACACTCTTGTTGCCACTCTTCCTTCTTTCAGGTACACTTATTGCACCATTTGCAACTGAACTTGCTAAAGGTGTGGGTGCCTTCCCAGAAGGTGTGAGTCAAACTCAATTGATTACTCACTCAACTCTTGAAGGACCAATCGAAAAACTTCTTGGTTGGGCAATTGGTAATGCCACAACAGGTGATATTAAAGCAATCCTTGGCGCAGTAGTCTTCCTTGTATTCTATGTAGGTATCTTTGCTTGGTATAGAAAACAAATGATTAAACGTAACGAAGAATATGCAGCAAATGCTAAATAATTCGCTCCTATAAAATGTAAATTGTGAAAACTAGGTTGTCAGTTTCCTAATGGGGAGTGACAGCCTAGTTTTTTTATAAACTATCAAGAAATCGGAGAAAATAATGGTAATTGAAATAAAATCAGAGCAATTGACGGTCCAATTTAAAACTTTTGGTGGTGCTTTGTCGTCTATTAAGGATCGAGATGGCGTTGAGTAATTGTGGCAGGGAGATGCCACCTATTGGAGTGGGCAAGCTCCAGTACTTTTCCCAATCTGTGGCTCTTTAAGAGAAGATACAGCCTTCTACAGTCATGCAGATGGAACGGAGACGAAAGGAAACATTCCTCGTCATGGTTTGGTCCGTAAAAAAGATTTTGAATTAGTTGATCAAACAGAAAACAGCGTAACCTTTGCGATCGAAGATGATGAGAATACTTATCAAAACTATCCTTATCATTTTCGACTTGAAATCACTTATAGGGTTACTGGCAAGACCGTTCGTACCCAATACAAGGTTTTCAATAGAGAAACTAGCAAGGTCATGCCATACTTTATCGGAGGACATCCAGGGTTTAATTGCCCTCTGCTAGATGGCGAAACTTATGAAGACTACTATTTAGAGTTTGAGAAAGAAGAGACTTGCTCTGTTCCGCGTCCATTCCCAGAAACAGGAATGTTAGACTTCCAAGATAGAAGTCCATGGTTGGATTCACAAAAGGAAGTGGATCTCAGTTACGATCTGTTTCGTGTTGATGCAGTGACTTTGGATGAGTTGCAATCTAGAACAATTGCCCTTCGTTCTCGTAAGAATGAGAAGGGATTAAAAGTACACTTCCAAGAGTTCTCAAATCTCATCATTTGGTCAACTTTGAATAAGGGACCTTTTATAGCGTTCGAACCATGGTCTGGCTTGTCAACGTCCCTTGAAGAAGGGGATCATTTAGAAGATAAGAAAAACGTTCGTCTCTTAGAAGCTGGTCAAGTAGATCAAATTGGCTTTGATATTGAAATATTTTAGATAAAAAACCACAAAAACAAACATTTGTTGTTGACTTTTTGTAAAAATAGGAGTATATTATGTTTGTAAACAACAAATGATGTTTATAACAAACAAATAATTACTTGTTATATTCTCTTTCGTGGAGACAGTTTGTTTCCAGGAAATTGATTTCTTGGATAAGGTGTTATTCATCTCATTCAATCAAATTTGTCACTAAACTGCTAGGAAGTCTTTTGTAGGTGAACTACCAGCTATAAAAGTCTTTACTAGCCTAGAAAAATAAAAAGGAGTAAACAATATGTCTATTGTTATCGGTGCAGATGCTGCAGGTTTGAGATTGAAAGAAGTTGTGAAGGACTTCTTGGAAAAAGAAAACTTCCACGTTGTGGATGTTACAGCTGAAGGTCAAGACTTTGTTGATGTGACTCTTGCCGTTGCTGCGGAAGTAAACAAAGAAGAACAAAACCTTGGCATCGTGATTGATGCTTATGGAGCTGGTCCATTTATGGTTGCAACTAAAATCAAAGGAATGGTTGCTGCAGAAGTTTCAGATGAACGTTCAGCTTATATGACTCGTGGACACAACAACTCACGTATGATCACTATGGGTGCAGAAATCGTTGGTGATGAATTGGCGAAAAACATTGCTAAAGGTTTTGTTAACGGTAAATACGACGGTGGTCGTCACCAAATTCGGGTCGATATGTTGAACAAAATGTGCTAATTAGATTATAGTAAGAAAGGTAAAATAAAAATGAGAATTGCAATTGGATGTGACCACATCGTAACAGATGAAAAAATGGCGGTTTCAGAATTTTTGAAATCAAAAGGATATGAAGTCATTGACTTTGGTACCTATGACCACACACGTACTCACTACCCAATCTTTGGTAAAAAAGTTGGTGAAGCCGTTACAAGCGGTCAAGCTGATCTTGGAGTATGTATCTGTGGTACTGGTGTTGGTATCAACAACGCTGTCAACAAAGTTCCAGGAGTTCGTTCTGCCTTGGTTCGTGATATGACAACAGCTCTTTATGCAAAAGAACAATTGAACGCCAACGTTATTGGTTTTGGTGGTAAAATCACTGGTGAATTGCTCATGTGCGACATCATTGAAGCTTTCATCAATGCTGAATACAAACCATCAGAAGAAAACAAAAAATTGATTGCGAAAATCGAGCACGTTGAAACTCACAATGCTCATCAAGCAGATGCAAACTTCTTTACAGAATTCCTTGAAAAATGGGATCGCGGTGAATACCACGACTAAGAGGTGACGCATGATTTTAACAGTCACAATGAATCCATCCATTGATATTTCTTATCCTTTGGATGAATTAAAAATTGACACTGTCAACCGTGTGGTGGACGTGACCAAGACAGCCGGTGGTAAAGGTCTCAATGTTACACGAGTTCTTTCAGAATTTGGCGATTCTGTTGCTGCTACTGGTTTGGTCGGTGGTAAACTTGGAGAGTTTTTAGTAGAGCATATCGACGATAAAGTAACGAAACGTTTCTTCTCCATTCAAGGAGAGACTCGTAACTGTATCGCTATTCTACATGGTGACAACCAAACAGAAATCCTTGAAAAAGGGCCTGAAGTTCTGGAACAAGAAGGGCAAGACTTCTTGGTTCATTTCGAAAATCTTCTTGACACTGTGGAAGTAGTAGCCATCTCTGGTAGTCTGCCAGCTGGCCTTCCAGTTGACTACTATGCGAGCTTAGTAGAGCTTGCTAATCGCGCAGGAAAACCAGTTGTTCTGGACTGCTCAGGTGCTGCCCTTCAGGCGGTTCTTGAATCACCACATAAACCAACAGTAATTAAACCAAATAACGAAGAATTGTCTCAGCTTCTTGGGAAAGAAGTTTCTGAGGATTTGGATGAATTAAAAGAAGTTCTTCAAGAGCCTCTATTTGCAGGGGTTGAGTGGATAATCGTTTCACTTGGTGCAAATGGTGCTTTTGCAAAACATGGTGACACTTTCTATAAAGTAGATATTCCTAGAATTCAGGTAGTCAATCCTGTTGGATCTGGAGATTCTACTGTGGCAGGGATTTCATCAGGACTTCTTCATAAGGAATCTGATCAAGAACTCCTCATCAAGGCAAATGTCCTTGGTATGCTTAATGCTCAAGAAAAGATGACAGGTCATGTCAATATGGCTAACTATCAAGCTCTATATGATCAATTAATAGTAAAAGAGGTATAAAATGGCTTTAACAGAACAAAAACGTGCACGCTTAGAAAAACTTTCTGATGAAAATGGTATCATCTCAGCTCTTGCATTTGACCAACGTGGTGCTTTGAAACGCCTTATGGCTCAACACCAAACAGAAGAACCAACTGTGGCTCAAATGGAAGAACTGAAAGTCTTGGTAGCAGATGAATTGACTAAATACGCTTCATCTATGCTTCTTGACCCTGAGTATGGACTTCCAGCAACTAAAGCTCTTAATGAAAAAGCTGGTCTTCTCCTTGCTTATGAAAAAACAGGTTATGACACAACAAGCACAAAACGCTTGCCAGACTGCTTGGATGTTTGGTCTGCAAAACGTATTAAAGAAGAAGGTGCAGATGCGGTTAAATTCTTGCTTTACTATGATGTAGATAGCTCAGACGAACTCAACCAAGAAAAACAAGCCTACATCGAACGTATCGGTTCTGAATGTGTGGCTGAAGATATCCCATTCTTCCTTGAAATCCTTGCTTACGATGAAAAAATTGCGGACGCAGGTTCTGTAGAATACGCGAAAGTAAAACCACACAAAGTTATCGGTGCTATGAAAGTCTTCTCAGACCCACGCTTTAACATTGATGTCTTGAAAGTAGAAGTTCCTGTTAACATTAAATATGTTGAAGGATTCGCTGAGGGTGAAGTGGTTTACACACGTGAAGAAGCAGCAGCCTTCTTCAAAGCTCAAGATGAAGCAACTAACTTGCCATACATTTACTTGAGTGCTGGTGTATCAGCTAAGCTCTTCCAAGATACTCTTGTATTTGCTCATGAATCAGGTGCAAACTTCAATGGAGTTCTTTGTGGCCGTGCTACATGGGCTGGATCAGTTGAAGCTTACATCAAAGATGGTGAAGCAGCAGCTCGCGAATGGCTTCGAACAACTGGATTTGAGAACATTGATGAACTCAACAAAGTTCTCAAAACAACAGCAACTTCATGGACTGAACGTGTGTAAGATTTTAATTAGACTGTTTGATCATTTTCGTCTAAAAATGGATTTTTTTGATTGAAAGTGTTTACAATCTTTTATCTTAGTGGTATAATTAAACCATAAATTAATAGTAGTGAGTGTTACTAAGTAATATTAGGCATGATCACAGATGAATTAGAAAATAGTAGATTTTCTAACCTCATTTGTGGTCATTTTTTGTACTCATATACTTTTAAGATACAAAAGGAGGTTGCCATGTATCGAATTCTAAATCCAATGAATCACAATGTCTCGCTTGTCAGAAATGACAAAGGAGAAGGAGTGATTGTGATTGGTAAGGGGATTACATTTGGAAAGAAGAAGGGGGATTTAATTTCTGAAAACCAAGTAGAGAAGATCTTTCGGATGAAGACAGAAGAGTCCAGAGAAAACTTTCAGACTCTCTTAAGAGATATTCCACTAGATATACTAACGATAGGCTATAGTACGATTGATGAAGTCGTCGAAAAGTATCACTTTCCCATCCAAGAATATCTATACGTTACTTTGACTGACCACCTATACTCCGTCTATAAAAAATTATTAAGTGGTTCATATCAAAAAAGTCATCTTCCTGACATTTCAAATGAATATGTCACAGAATTTTCAATGGCTCGAGATACAATTAAAATTTTAAATAAGAAATTATCGATTGTGTTTCCTGAAGATGAAATTGCTAGGATTGCCTTGCATTATATCAATGCAAAAGGTGAGTATGAATTATCAGAAGAGTTAACCGAGAATGTTGCAAAGAGAGTTTTAAGCATAGTTGAAAATGAACTATCAAAATTTCATATCGAAAGAAATACTGAAAATAGTAATTTATATGATCGCTTGATGATCCATTTGTCCTATCTAGTAAATCGTCTTCAGAATGATAAACAAGATATGACTCCGTTAATACCATTGGAAGAGCATGTTAAGTTGGATTATCCTAAGGCCTATCAGATTGGACAGAGAATTCACCAAGTGATTGAAAGAGAACTAAACATTGATTTATCGAGAAGTGAGCGTGTATATCTCGTTTTACATATTCAACGCTTGTTAAAATAAGGAGAAAAACATGTACAAATTACCAGAAGATTTTATTTTTGGTGGGGCTACAGCCGCCTATCAAGTTGAAGGAGCAACACAAGAAGGAGGAAAAGGTCCGGTGGCATGGGATGAATTTTTGTCAGAACAAGGCCGCTTTAGTCCAGATCCCGCTAGTGATTTTTATCATCAGTATCCAAAGGATATTGAACTGTGTGAAAAGTTTGGTGTCAATGGACTTCGTTTGTCTATAGCTTGGAGTCGTATCTTTCCAAATGGTACTGGTGAAGTGAATCAGGAAGGTGTGGACTATTATCATAAAGTATTTGCAGAATGTAAAAAAAGACAGATTACAGCTTTTGTAACGCTCCATCACTTTGATACGCCAAAAGTATTATTTGATAATGGCGATTTTCTAAATAGGGATACAATTGAAGCATTTGTAAATTATGCAAAGTTCTGCTTTGAAGAATTTACAGAAGTTCTACATTGGAGTACTTTCAATGAAATCTATCCAGTAGCAACAAACCAATACCTTCTCGGTATTTTTCCACCAGGAATTAAATATGACCTTTCAAAAGTAATTCAATGCCTGCACAATATGATGTATGCACATGCCAGAGTAGTTAACTTGTTTAAAGATGGTGGCTATCAAGGAGAAATTGGAGTAGTACATTCTCTTGAAACAAAATATCCTGCGAGTGATAGTGAAGAGGACAAACATGCAGCATTTCTAGATGATGCCCTTTCAATTCGTTTTTTGCTAGATGCTACATACTTGGGCTATTATTCAAAAGAGACTCTCGATGCACTAGAGGAAATTTGTCAAGCAAATCAGACAACATATGAATTCTTAGATAGTGATTTTGAAGAAATGAAAAAGGCAAGTCATCGGAATGATTATCTAGGAATTAATCATTATCAATGCCACTTTGTGAAGGCTTATACAGGTGAAAATGCTATTCACCATAATGGTACTGGTGATAAAGGAACCTCTGTTTATAAAGTAAAAGGAATTGGAGAACGTATATACAAAGAGGGAATTCCAAGAACCGACTGGGATTGGATTATTTATCCAGAAGGACTATATGATTTATTGCTCCGAATCAAATCGGACTATCCTCATTACAATAAGATTTTCATCACTGAAAATGGTATGGGATATAAAGATCAATTTGATAACGGAATCATCATGGATCAACCTCGAATTGAATACCTTAAAGTTTATCTACAAGCAATTTCAAAAGCAATTAGCGCAGGTGTTAATGTTAAAGGTTATTTCTTATGGTCATTGATGGATCTGTTTTCTTGGTCAAATGGATATAATAAACGTTATGGTCTGTTTTATGTCGATTTTGAAACACAGAAACGGTATCCTAAGGCATCGGCTTATTGGTACAAGCACATCAGTACGACCAAAATTGTAGAATAGAGGAACTGAAATATGAAAAAAAATGAATTACAAATGCTTGGATTTGAAATTGTTGCATACTCAGGTGATGCTCGCAGTACACTGTTGCAACTATTAAAAGAAGCAAGGTCTGGAAACTTTGACAATGTAGAGCGAGCTATGCGTGATGCTGACGAGAATCTAGCGAAAGCCCATAATGCTCAGACAAAACTATTAGCAGAAGAAGCCGCTGGTGAAGATTTGGATATTGGTTTTATCTTTATCCACGGTCAGGATCACCTGATGACAACCTTGTTGCTTCGTGATTTAATTCAGGATTTTATAGAACTTTATAAAAATCATTAATTTAAAAGAAAGGATATAACCAATGCTTAGTAGAATTTTCCTCCCTTTCTACTAGGCATTGATTGTAGGGAGTTTTATCATGAATAAACTCATTCAACAAATTGAAAAAGGAAAACCCTTTTTCGAGAAGGTATCACGTAACATTTATCTAGGCGCTATCCGTGATGGTTTCCTAGCAGCTATGCCAGCGATATTATTTTCAAGTATTTTTATCTTGATTGCTTCCATACCAGATGTTCTTGGTGTTAAATTGCCCGAAGACGTTTCAGCTTGGCTTTGGAAAATATATAACTATTCAATGGGAGTAGTTGCTCTCCTAGTTTCTGCCACAACTGCACGTTGTTTAGCTGAATCTGTCAATAGAAAAATGCCTGCAAACAAAAAGATTAATGCAGTATCCGTGATGCTAGCTTCTATCGTTAGTTTTCTCCTATTAAGTGTTGATCAAATAGACAAGGGTCTTGCTAGTGGTTACATGGGGACAAAGGGAATTCTAGCAGCATTCGTAGCAGCTTTTATCACAGTAAATATGTATAAATTCTGTGTTTTGAAAGATATTACGATTAAGATGCCTAAAGAAGTGCCAGGGACTATATCCCAAACCTTCCGAGATATCTTCCCATTCTCATTTGCAGTTTTTGCAGCAGTCATTATTGATACGCTTATCCGCCATTTCTTTGGTCATTCATTTGCGGAAGCTGTAATCAGTTTAATGCAACCGTTATTCAGCGCCGCTGATGGTTATCTAGGAATTGCCATTATCTGGGGTGCGATGGCTCTCTTCTGGTTTGTAGGTGTACACGGACCATCTATCGTAGAACCAGCTATTGTAGCAGTTATCTATGCAAATGTTGAAACAAACCTTCAATTGGTTAAGGCAGGAGAACAGGCTTCAAATGTTTTGACAGTTGGTTTGGGTAATTTCGTTGGTACAATGGGTGGTACAGGTGCAACGTTAGTTGTTCCCTTCTTATTCCTCCTTTTTGCAAAATCAAAACAATTAAAAGCTGTAGGTAAGGCTTCCTTTATTCCAGTAAGTTTCGCAGTTAATGAACCTTTACTTTTTGCCACACCAATTATTTTAAATCCATATTTCTTTGTACCATTTCTATTTGCACCAATTGCAAATGTTTGGATCTTCAAGTTCTTTGTAGATGTCTTAAAAATGAATAGTTTTATGTACGTTCTACCTTGGGCTACACCTGCTCCAATAGGATTGATCCTCGGTACTGGTGTAAGCGTTCTCGCGATTATCTTAGTATTTGTCTTAATTTTCGTAGATAGTATTATCTATCTTCCATTTATCAAGGCTTATGATGCCTCACTTCTTGAAGAAGAAAAACAAAAAACAAGCGAAGAAAGCACAGAACAGTCTAATCCTGAAACAGTATCAACTAAAGAAGTTGTTACCAAATTAGTCAATCAATCAATCAATGTATTGGTCCTTTGTGCTGGAGCAGGCACGAGCGCTATGCTTGCAAATGCAATCACTGAAGGAGCCAAAGAAACAGGAGCCACTATTTCAGCATCAGCTGGCGCTTATGGATCTCATTATGAAATCATGAAGAACTTTGATATGATTATACTGGCTCCACAGGTAAATTCATTCTATGAAGATATCAAGAAAGACACAGATGCCCTCGGTATAAAACTTGCTGCTACAAAAGGTGCTGAATACATTAAATTAACACGTGATCCTAAAGGAGCCATTTCATTTGTGCTATCCTATTTCGATTAATGTTTAGGTGATGATATGAGATATAATTCTAAATTGGTCAATTTCATCTCGATGACTTTTCTGTTAGCATTTCTCTTTATCTTACCAGTTAAAAGTGTCTTTGCAGATGATGATTTTTATGTCGAAAAGGTTGAAAACTTACCCAGTGATTTTATTAAAGGAGCTGATATTTCAACATTAATAGCTCAAGAAGAAAGTGGTGTTCGCTATTATGATGAGAATGGTAACGAGAAAGATTTAATCACTATTCTTGCAGAAAATGGCGTCAATTATGTTCGCGTTCGAATCTGGAATAATCCTTATGATGACAAAGGTCATGGGTACGGTGCTGGTAATAGTGACCTCTCTAAGGCGATTGCAATTGGGAAAAGAGCTACTGCTGCAGGGATGAGAGTTCTGGTGGATTTTCACTATTCAGATTTCTGGGCAGATCCTGGTCGTCAGGTCTCTCCAAAAGCTTGGGCCACTATGACGATTGATGAAAAATCTAAAGCTTTATATCAATTTACAAAAGAAAGTTTGAACACACTGCGTGCTTCAGGTGTCGATGTTGGTATGGTTCAAGTTGGGAATGAGACAACTAGCAGTGGCATGGCAGGAGAAGCAGGTGACGAACGTTATCAGTTATTTAAAGCGGGTACGCAGGCTGTCAGGGATGTTGACAAATCTATATTGATAGCCTTACACTTCACCAATCCAGAAAAGAAATCAACGATCTTGTATTATGCAGAAAAGCTAAAAGAGAATCAGATTGATTATGATGTTTTTGCAACGAGTTACTATTCATTTTGGCATGGAAGTCTTGAAAACTTAAATTCAGTTTTGACAGAGATTAGAGAAAAATATGGGAAACAAACTTTAATTGCAGAAACAAGTTATGCTTATACATTGGAAGATGGTGATGGTCAGAAGAATGTAATCAAATCTGAGCAACAAACGAAGAATGGAGGGTATCCTCCAACAGTGCAAGGCCAGGCAAATAATTTGCGTGATGTGATTGCTACAAGTCAATCTGCAGGTGCTTTAGGAGTGTTCTATTGGGAACCTGCTTGGATACCGGTCGGTAAAGCTGATAGAAATTCGAATCTACCTATTTGGGAGCAATATGGTTCTGGCTGGGCTTCATCATATGCCATCTCTTATGATCCTAACGTTGATGAATCAAATTATGGAGGATCTGAATGGGATAATCAAGCACTATTTGATTTTAATGGGAAAGCCCTTCAATCATTAAAAGTATTTAAATTTGTCAATACAGGTTATGGCACAGTACCTGAGAAAAAGGATAATCAAAATAGAGAGAAAGAAGACGAGGACACCACAAATTTACTTCAAAACGGAAGTTTTGAAGAAGAGAACTTTGAAGCCTATAAGATCAGTCAAAGCTATGTTGAGCGTCAGAATGATACCCCTAAGACGGGTCAATATGCCCTTCATTTTTGGTCAGATAAGAGTATTGATTATCAAGTAGAGCAAGCAGTTACTCTTGAACCAGGAACCTATCGTTTCTCAATTCAAATGCAAGGGGATAAAACAGGTAGTAGTGAAAGAATCTTCTCTTATGTGAGGTTCAATGATACAACTTCAGAAGGGAATCAACTACACTTGGAAGGTTATGCTATTTGGAAAGAAAGTTTTGTTGAGTTTAAACTTACTGAAAAGACTCAGGTAAATGTGGGTCTATCAGTTACAGCAGATGCGGGAGCTTGGGGAACAACTGACGATTGGAAATTGAAAAAAATCGATGCAACTGAAAATTCCCAAACCCCGTCAGAACAGACTCAAACTGATGATAGCCATGAAGGAAAGCTAGAACCACCATTATCTTCATCAGAGGATCCAAAGTCTAAAACAGAACCATCAACTTCCTCCCAAAAAGTGACTACTAACCAGTCGGTTCGAAAAGATGAAGGTAGTAGAACCCAGAATGATAAACGTAAAAATCTTCCTGAAACGGGAATGAGAGATCAAAAGATATTGTTCATATTGGGATTGGGAGGTATCGTATTAGTTATAGGAACAAATTTGTATCGTAGGAAAAAATAGTTGAAATTTCAACTTATCGATTAAACCTTCATATAAAAATTCCCCGCCAAAAGGCAGGGAAATTTTTATGGTTTTGATAAAAGAATGGTTGTTTGTTTCGACAGGTCTTCAAATGTCTCCTGACTCAGTTTGGAATCTGAAACGATGGTATCAATTTCTGAGATATTGTAGAAATTGTAAAAATCAAACTTATTAAACTTACTGTGGTCTGCCAGTAAGTATTTTTTATTGGCATTGTTCAAGGCGATTCGTTGTACCTCGCCCTCTTCTTCACTGAAAGTAGCAATTGCCTTATCCTTAATACCATTACAGCTTACAAAAGCTTTAGAAAACTGAAGGTTGGTTAAATCTTGCAAGGTAAGTGTCCCTACAAAAGCACCAGTGATAGAGCGATAATTTCCACCAATCAAGATCAAATCTGTTAGTTTTCGTTCGTTTAGGATGAGAAAAACAGGAAGACTGTTTGTTACGACACGAATGTTATCAATAGGGAGCTCACGAGCAAAACATTCTAAGGTTGTTCCTGGCCCGATAAAAATAGTTTCACCTTCGTCAATCAAATGACCTGCAAAACGGCTAATTTCTTGTTTTTCAGCAATCTGCAGGCCTTGTTTTTCGACATTTGAGCGTTCGTTGTTTAAGAGAGAACCTGTACGAAGTTTTTCAGCGCCACCGTGCACACGAACCAGCAAATCCTTGTCTGCCAGTTCTTGTAAATAGCGGCGAGCTGTCATATCTGACACATCAAGACTTTCCATAATCTCTTTTACAGTAATGGTGCCTTTTGTGTTTACTGCTTCTAGAATACTATCTAGTTTTTCTTGCTTTAGCATCCTTATCACCTCGATTTCTACTATTATTATCTTACCATAAAACGCTCAATCAATCAAATAGAAAAAAACAAAATAAAACAAAAACAAAAATATCATAGTCGTTTTAAACAAACCATGATATTTTGAATGATTGGTCAAATTAGTCTAAACCGTAGTTGTAATCCTCGTCTTGCATGGCTTCAACTTCACCAAGGAGGTAACCATTTCCGACTTGAGAGAAGAAGTCGTGGTTAGAAGTTCCTGTTGAAATTCCGTTCATAACGATTGGGTTGACATCATCAGCTGAATCTGGGAAAAGTGGATCTTGTCCTAGGTTCATAAGAGCTTTATTGGCATTGTAACGAAGGAAGGTTTTAACTTCTTCGGTCCATCCCACACCGTCATAGAGACTTTCTGTATAACCTTCTTCGTTCTCATAGAGGGTATAGAGCAGGTCGTACATCCATTCTTTGAGTTTTTCTTGCTCTTCTTCAGGCAATTCATTAAAACCAAGTTGGAATTTGTAACCAATGTAAGTTCCGTGAACAGACTCATCACGAATGATCAGTTTGATGATTTCCGCAACGTTGGCCAGTTTGTTGTTACCGAGATAGTAGAGGGGCGTAAAGAAACCAGAGTAGAAGAGGAAAGTTTCAAGGAAAACGCTGGCAACTTTCTTTTCTAGTGGGCTACCATTGAGATAGATTTCATTGATAATTTCCGCTTTTCTTTGTAGATAAGGGTTAGTGTTGGTCCATTCAAAGATTTCTTCGATTTCGGCCTTGGTATTCAAGGTTGAAAAGATAGAAGAGTAAGATTTTGCGTGGACAGATTCCATAAACTGGATGTTGTTGAAAACAGCTTCCTCATGCGGTGTACGAATGTCTGCGCGAAGCGCCTGAACCCCTGTTTCAGATTGCATGGTATCGAGAAGGGTCAAACCACCAAAGACTTTTCCAACCAAGTCTTTTTCTTTGTTTGATAGTTTTCTCCAGTCGTCTAGGTCATTTGACAAGGGAATACGCGTATCGAGCCAGAATTGCTCCGTTAGCTTTTCCCAAGTTGATTTGTCGATGACATCTTCGATGGCATTCCAGTTAATGGCTTTGTAGTAAGTTTCCATTTGAAATCTCTTTCTGTATGTAATAATGCGATTGTCGAATCATCTCTATTTTATCATAGTCTGAGAAGAGTATCGCACAAAAAGTCGGAAGCCCGACTTTTTAGTTTTTCATGGTATTTAAGATACTTATCAAGTTTTGTATGGCGGGTAATTTAATCAGTAGTCTGAGAAAATGTGGTCGCTTCAGATAAAAATTAAATCACACAACTTTCACATTGGTTAGCACCAACTTCCCCACCGTCGTCTGTAAAGGTACGGACGTAGTAGATAGACTTGATACCCTTATTAAAGGCATAGTTACGAAGAATTGACAAGTCACGTGTCGTTTGTTTGTTTTCTTTCTTCCATTCGTAAAGACCTTTTGGAATGTCACTACGCATGAAGAGAGTGAGTGAAAGTCCTTGGTCCACGTGTTCAGTTGCAGCCGCGTAAACATCAATCACCTTACGCATATCCATGTCGTAGGCAGAAGTGTAGTAAGGAATCGTTTCTGTTGACAAACCTGCAGCAGGATAGTAGATCTTACCGATTTTCTTCTCTTGGCGTTCTTCGATACGTTGCGTAATCGGGTGGATAGAAGCAGAAACATCGTTGATGTAGCTGATAGAACCATTTGGAGCAACAGCTAGACGGTTTTGGTGGTAAAGTCCATCTGCTTGAACCTTTTCGCGAAGTTCAGCCCAGTCAGCAGCGCTTGGAATAAAGACATCTTTAAAGAGTTCTTTAACACGGTCTGATTTTGGAACAAACTCGCCTGTTACATACTTGTCGAAGTAGCTACCGTTAGCATAGTCTGATTTTTCAAAGTTGTGGAAGGTGATACCACGTTCACGTGCGATATTGTTTGACTCAACCAAGGTCCAGTAGTTCATAAGCATAAAGTAGATGCTTGTAAATTCAATTGACTCAGGTGATCCGTACTCAATCAGTTGTTGGGCAAGGTAACTATGAAGTCCCATAGCACCAAGACCAAAGGTGTGGGCTAAGCTATTTCCGTGGTCGATAGTAGGGACAGCTACGATGTGTGAACTATCTGTAACGAAAGTAAGGGCACGAACCATAGCGCGGATAGAACGACCAAAGTCAGGTGAAGTCATCATGTTGACTACGTTAGTTGAACCAAGGTTACATGAAACGTCTGTTCCCATTTGAAGGAATTCTTGAGCATCGTTGATCAAGCTTGGTTCTTGAACTTGAAGAATCTCAGAACACAAGTTACTCATGATAATCTTACCATCAACAGGATTTGCACGGTTAGCCGTATCAATGTTGACTACATAAGGGTAACCAGATTCTTGTTGCAATTTAGAGATTTCAGTTTCCAAATCACGTGCTTTGATTTTTGTCTTGCGGATATTTGGATTTGCGACCAATTCATCGTATTTTTCAGTGATGTCGATGTAGTTGAATGGCACACCATACTCAAGCTCTACGGAGTAAGGGCTAAAGAGATACATTTCTTCATTTTTACGAGCTAATTCGTAGAATTTATCTGGTACCACAACTCCAAGTGAGAGGGTCTTAACACGAACCTTTTCATCGGCATTTTCTTTCTTAGTTGAAAGGAAAGCGATGATATCTGGGTGAAAGACGTTGAGGTAGACAACCCCAGCACCTTGACGTTGTCCGAGTTGGTTGGAGTAAGAGAAGCTGTCTTCGAAGAGTTTCATAACTGGAACGACACCAGAAGCTGCTCCTTCATAGCCTTTGATAGGTGCGCCAGCTTCACGAAGGTTACTGAGGGAAATTCCCACACCACCACCGATACGTGAAAGTTGAAGAGCAGAGTTGATAGAACGTCCGATAGAGTTCATGTCATCAGTTACTTGAATCAAGAAACAAGATACCAACTCACCACGACGAGCACGGCCTGCGTTCAAAAAGGAAGGAGTAGCTGGTTGGTAGCGTTGGTGGATGATTTCATTGGCAATATCAGTCGCGATCGCTTCATCCCCGTCAGCAAAGTAAAGTGCATTAAAGAAGACACGGTCTTCCATACTTTCAAGGTAATATTCACCGTCATTAGTCTTCAAGGCATACTGGTTGTAAAACTTATAGGCAGCCATGAATGATTTGAATTGGAAGTTTTGGTCTTTGATAAATTGATGCAGTTCTTCCAAAAACTCTGGACGGTATTTCTTGAGAAATGCAGTTTCGATGTAGTTGTGTTCAATGAGGTAGTTGATTTTATCAGTGATTGAATCAAAAACCATAGTGTTTGGAACTACATTTTCTTTAAAGAAGGCGTCCAAGGCTTCTTTATCTTTATGAAGCATGATTTGTCCATTAACAGGACGGTTGATTTCGTTATTGAGACGGAAGTAAGTTACGTCCTCAAGATGTTTTAATCCCATAAAATTTCCCTTATCTAATTACAAAAGAAAGGCCTCTAAGTTAGCCCTAGAAGCAAGTTTCTTCTGGATGATGTACTAAGATTATGCTAATTGTTTCAGTTTTCCTGGTTGGAAACCTGAAAAGACTTCAGTTGGTGTTTGGATGACAGGAGCAGCGCTGAAACCGAGCTCTTTAACTTGATTGATATACTCAGGTTGCTCGTCAAGATTGATCTCACGATAAGCGATATTATTACTGTCCAAGAAACGCTTGGTCATCTTACATTGGACACAGTTATTTTTAGAATAAACGGTTACCATTTTCGTAACTCCTCTTTCAAAATAGATTACTTTCTTAGTATATCAGAAAAAAAAACTTTGTCAAACTTTTTAAACTAAATCTTGTGCTAAAAAGTTACGGTTTTGAAATCAAAACACAAGATATAGTATTTTTGAAAACATAAATTTTGACTTCCGTTGAACTGTCAAACTTTCTCAAAATAAAAAAACTACATACTGTATATTGGCAGTATAAATAGAAGATTTTCAGCAAGTTATCAGAAAGGAAAACGAAGAAAATCCATAAAATACTTGAAAAATTATCTAGAAGGTGATATAATACAGTCTTGTAAGGGTTATCACATATAATCCAAATAAGAAACAATTAAAGGAGAGTCAAACTATGGCTTCTAAAGATTTCCACGTAGTGGCAGAAACAGGTATCCACGCACGTCCAGCAACATTGTTGGTTCAAACAGCTAGCAAATTTGCTTCAGACATCACTCTTGAATACAAAGGTAAATCAGTAAACCTTAAATCAATCATGGGTGTTATGAGTCTTGGTGTTGGCCAAGGTGCTGATGTTACAATTTCAGCTGAAGGTGCAGATGCTGACGATGCAATCGCTGCAATCACTGAAACTATGGGAAAAGAAGGATTGGCATAAGGAAAATGACAGAAATGCTTAAAGGAATCGCAGCATCTGACGGTGTTGCAGTTGCAAAAGCATATCTACTCGTTCAACCGGATTTGTCATTTGAGACTGTTACAGTCGAAGATACAAACGCAGAAGAAGCTCGCCTTGATGCCGCTCTAAAAGCATCACAAGACGAGCTTTCTGTTATTCGTGAGAAAGCAGTAGGTACGCTCGGTGAAGAAGCTGCTCAAGTTTTTGACGCTCACTTAATGGTTCTTGCTGACCCAGAAATGATCAGCCAAATTAAGGAAACAATCCGTGCGAAGAAAGTGAATGCAGAAGCAGGTCTGAAAGAAGTGACAGACATGTTTATCACTATCTTTGAAGGTATGGAAGACAACCCATACATGCAAGAACGTGCAGCGGATATCCGCGACGTGACGAAACGTGTATTGGCAAATCTCCTTGGTAAGAAATTGCCAAACCCAGCTTCTATCAATGAAGAAGTGATCGTGATTGCGCATGACTTGACTCCTTCAGATACAGCTCAATTGGACAAAAACTTTGTAAAAGCTTTTGTAACCAACATCGGTGGACGTACAAGCCACTCAGCTATCATGGCGCGTACACTTGAAATTGCGGCAGTATTGGGTACAAACAACATCACTGAAATTGTTAAAGATGGTGATATCCTTGCTGTTAACGGTATAACTGGTGAAGTGATTATCAACCCAACTGATGAGCAAGCGGCAGAATTCAAGGCTGCTGGTGAAGCTTATGCGAAGCAAAAAGCTGAATGGGCACTTTTGAAAGATGCTCAAACAGTGACTGCTGATGGTAAACACTTTGAATTGGCTGCTAATATCGGTACTCCAAAAGACGTTGAAGGTGTCAATGCCAACGGTGCCGAAGCTGTCGGTCTTTACCGTACAGAGTTCTTGTACATGGATTCTCAAGACTTCCCAACAGAAGACGAGCAGTATGAAGCTTACAAGGCTGTACTTGAAGGAATGAATGGTAAACCTGTTGTTGTTCGTACAATGGATATCGGTGGAGATAAGGAACTTCCTTACTTTGATATGCCTCATGAAATGAACCCATTCCTTGGATTCCGTGCCCTTCGTATCTCTATTTCTGAAACTGGAGATGCTATGTTCCGCACTCAAATCCGTGCTCTTCTTCGTGCGTCTGTACACGGTCAATTGCGTATCATGTTCCCAATGGTTGCGCTCTTGAAAGAATTCCGTGCAGCTAAAGCAGTCTTTGACGAAGAAAAAGCAAACCTTCTTGCTGAAGGTGTTGCAGTTGCGGATAATATCCAAGTTGGTATCATGATTGAAATCCCAGCAGCAGCAATGCTTGCAGACCAATTTGCTAAAGAAGTTGACTTCTTCTCAATTGGTACAAACGACTTGATCCAATACACAATGGCAGCAGACCGTATGAACGAACAAGTTTCATACCTTTACCAACCATACAACCCATCAATCCTACGTTTGATTAACAATGTTATCAAAGCAGCTCACGCTGAAGGTAAATGGGCAGGTATGTGTGGTGAGATGGCTGGTGACCAAAAAGCTGTTCCACTTCTTGTCGGAATGGGCTTGGATGAGTTCTCTATGTCAGCAACATCTGTCCTTCGTACACGTAGCTTAATGAAGAAACTTGATACAGCTAAGATGGAAGAGTACGCAAACCGTGCCCTTACAGAATGCTCAACAATGGAAGAAGTTCTTGAACTTCAAAAAGAATACGTTGACTTTGATTAATCTAAAGGTCCTTGCAACTCGGTTGCAGGGATTTTTTTAAAAAAATTTGGTGATTGATTTTCAATATAGGATTCTCAAATCAAACTGTTCAGATAGAAGGTAGTGTAGAAAACCAAAAAATTGTTAACTGGTTCATAAAGTTCTTGACAAGTTGCGAATTTAGGAGTAAACTATTAACCAGTTAACTATTAGAGAGGAGTTTCTGCAATTTAGAAATGAATTGCAACTAGAAATATCAAAAAGAAAGAGAGTTTCGATGAAAATTAATAAAAAATACCTAGCAGGTTCTGCGGCAGCCTTGATTTTAAGTGTTTGTTCTTATGAGTTGGGACTGTATCAAGCTAGAACAGTCA
>AORU01000014.1 GCA_000344275.1 Streptococcus oralis subsp. tigurinus AZ_3a
ACCGGCTCAGGCACTAACACCGGTTCAGGAACCAACACAGGTAGCGGCACGAACACCGGTACAGGCACTAACACAGGTGGCGGTACGAACACCGGCTCAGGCACTAACACCGGTAGCGGCACGAACACCGGTAGCGGCACTAACACCGGTAGCGGCACGAACACCGGTAGCGGAACCAACACAGGTAGCGGCACGAACACCGGCACAGGCACGAACACAGGTAGCGGCAGCAACACCGGCACAGGAACCAACACTGGCACAGGAACTAATACAGGCGGTGGAACCAACACCGGTTCCGGCACTAACACCGGTTCAGGAACTAACACCGGTAGCGGCACGAACACAGGTAGCGGCAGCAACACCGGCACAGGCACCAACACCGGTTCAGGAACCAACACCGGTTCAGGCACTAACACCGGTTCAGGAACCAACACTGGCACAGGAACGAATACAGGTAGCGGCACGAACACAGGTAGCGGCACGAACACCGGTTCAGGAACCAACACCGGTTCCGGCACGAATACAGGTTCAGGAACGAATACAGGTTCAGGAACGAATACAGGTTCAGGAACCAACACCGGTTCCGGCACGAATACAGGTTCCGGCAGCAACACAGGTTCAGGAACGAATACAGGTTCAGGAACGAATACAGGTTCAGGAACGAATACAGGTTCAGGAACGAATACCGGTTCCGGCAGCAACACAGGTTCCGGCACCAACACAGGTTCCGGCACTAACACAGGTAGCGGCAGCAACACAGGTTCCGGCACCAACACAGGTAGCGGCAGCAACACCGGCACAGGCACCAACACCGGTTCCGGCACTAACACTGGCACAGGAACTAACACAGGTAGCGGCAGCAACACTGGCACAGGAACTAACACAGGTGGCGGTACGAACACCGGCACAGGCACGAACACAGGTAGCGGAACCAATACCGGTTCCGGCACGAACACAGGTGGCGGTACGAACACAGGTTCAGGAACCAACACCGGTTCCGGCACGAATACAGGTTCCGGCAGCAACACCGGTTCAGGCACCAACACAGGTTCCGGCACGAATACAGGCAGTGGAACATCAATCATTAATCCAATGAATTTAAGTCGTACTAGAATTGTTAGAAGAGATTCGGGAGCTTCTGGTTCAGATCGCAATGTAGATGTAGCACAAGGTGTAACACGTGGTTCAAATCGTTTACCACAAACTGGTGAAAGTAATGATATGACTTTATCCCTTCTTGGCAGTGCGACTATTCTTAGTCTATTAGGTGTAGTACAAATGCGTCGTAAAAAGGATGGTCAATAGTGGTGAGTCTAGGAAAAATGATTTTTCTTATAAAATCTTAGAAAGATAAGGTTTGCCTTGATTCTAAAACAGACAACTTTTTATATTAAAAGTTGTCTGTTTGGATTTTATATAATAGATAAATACTAGATAGCACTTATTAAATAAACTGTTGGATTGGTTGCAGTTTATAAAAAAGAGGATATGCCTCTTTGATATGAAACAATGTGAAGGAGAAATATGGCAACAATTTGTTTAAATATGATTGTTAAAAATGAAGCTCATATTATAAAAGAGACCTTAGATAATATTTGCCAATATATTCCACTGGATTATTGGGTTATTAGTGATACGGGTTCCACTGACAATACTATTTCTGAAATACAAGAGTTTTTTCAAGAGAAAGAGATTCCTGGTGAATTATATCAGGATGATTGGGAAAATTTTGCTGTTAATCGTACACTGGCTTTGAGGCATGCAGACGGTAAAAGCGATTATATTTTTGTCTTTGACGCAGACGATCGTTTTGAAGGTGAAATTCATTTGCCTGATCTGGTAGCAGATGGATATTCTTTTAGGTTAAAAGATGATAATGGTGCAGTATATGACCGTTTACTCTTATTTAAGAATAATCCAGAGTTTCATTGGAGAAGTGTTGTTCATGAGTATATTGTGACAGGTGATAAAAATTGGCATGTAAAGATTGACGGTGATTATAATGTATTATCCGGTCGATTTGGGGGACGTAGTCAGAATCCTAATAAATACTATGATGATGCACAAGTACTGGTTGCTGCATTTTACAATCCAAATAAAGATGTAGATTTGAAACCACGCTATGCTTTTTATGCTGCTCAATCCTTTATGGCAGCAGGAATGATCCAAGAGGCAAGTGAATGGTATTTAAAATTTATAGAAATTGGTTATTGGGATCAAGAAATATCATCTGCTTATGCACGTGTGGGATGTTGTTTTGAACAATTGGGAGAGGAAGCTAAAGCTATGTATTATTGGTTAAAAGGGTATGAATATTATCCTCAGAGATTAGAAAGTTTATATGAAGCTGTTCGTTATTCGCGTGAACATGGGCATTATCACCTGGCATATGTATTTGCTAAAGCTGCTAAAGATGCTCATATCCCAGAAAAGGAAGCCATTGTAATACATCTGCCAATTTATCAATTTTTATTGCATTATGAGTTAGCAATGATTTCCTACCATGTGGGAGAATTGAAACAAGGATGGGAAAGTGCTAAACGTGTATTGTTTAGCAAAGAGGCTTTCCATTGGACAAAATATCAAGTATCAGAAATTTTGCTCAACTATTTACCTGTTTTTAAAGCAGATAGTTGGAATAATCGTCAGGCAGTGATAGAGATTCTTGAGAATTTTGAATGTGAAGGAGCTTCTGTTTCAGAAGTGCTCGCAGAATTACGTCAGTTGAATACTTTTTAATTTGTTTTCTAAAAAATCAAGTTAAAATGAGAGCTTTTATTCTGCTATTTAGATTAAAGTTAATAATTTTTAAGGAATATAAATATGGAATTATCGAAAAAGTTGATTGGATATTCACCAGCTAAGGTTAGAAAAGAGCTATCAATATTAGAAAAAAGGACGGAAGACCTTCAAATACTTTTACAAGAAAAAAACAAACAGAACCAAGATTTAAAGCGTGATTTAGAATACTTTAAGAGTCGAGAAGACTTATTTAAGCCAATTCTAAATCAGGCAACTGATTTATCAGAAGAACTGATTTCACGGGGAGAAGGAGAGGCTGAAGCTATTATTGAAACGACAAGACAAGAACTGTTATCAAAACGAGCAGAGCAGATATTTTTAGACGATGATATTAAAGCAAAAAAACAAATGATTCTAGAACAAGAGCTATTAATTAAAAACGACATACGAACCAAATTAATGCAATTGTTAGAATATTTAAGGTCTTCAGATTATCGTCTCTTGGATTCTAATATAAAGACAGCAACCTCCGTTATAGATGAACTAGGTACAAGATTGATGACTTTGACTCAATCATTAGAAAGAGATAAGGCAGAAATCCGTTGGAAAGAAAGCGAGGGAGAATCTGTACCTGAATTTTCAATTGAAACGAATATAAGGGGTAACAAGAAATGAAAAAAAATTGTTTTCGAAATCTATTTTTGGATATGATGTTGATAAAGTTGAAACAGAGATTGAGAAATTAAATGAACAAATTCGTCAATTGAATGTTGAAATTACATTAGCAGAAAATGTTGAGCGAGAGTTAGCTGAACAAGTAAGACAGTATAAAGAAAACGAGTCCCAGCTTATCGAAATTCCAATGCAAGCTCAAAATAGTACTAAAGAAATGATAGTTAGTGCAAATAAAAATTCGATTGAAATGAAAGATAAATATAACATCCAGTGTGAAGAGTGGCTCATAAGCAATAAAGAAGAATATGATTATTTAAATGAAATGTTAAAACAGATTTTAAATCGTCGTGATACTATGATGACGACATTAGAAAAGCTATTAGAACATTACATTGTTGATTTAGATAGTATACATCTTTCTTTAGATAAAGAATATAAACTTAAAGAATTGGATTTGCTTAAAGAAGAAGCTAAAAAAGATGAAGAAAAGAACATTATTAACTTTCCTTTACAAGAAGATGATCAGAATGATATTCCACTATTAACTATCAGAAAGGTAAAATAGAGCATGGAAGAGTTAGAAAAACTAAATCAAGATTTTCAACAACTTTTAGTCCAGAATGATTTTCCAATGAAAGTGAGTTTTAATGATAATCAATGGCTTTATCAAGGGAAATTAGAAATATCAGACTATCATATTCTGGATTTTGCAATTTCATTTAGAAAAATTGGAATGCTAGAAGGAGCAATTTGCCAAATTATATTTAATAATGTAGGCTTTTGTAAATCCTATGAAAAAAGAGGTGAATGGTTAGAATTTCTGAACCAATTGAACGTCGAAATGGGACTTTATTATTATTTAGGTTTAGAAAAGGACGGACGCATCTTTTCGCGACACATTACGAAAGTTCATCATGATGTTCAGATGATTTATGATCTATTAAATGAAGGAGCGAATGTTATGGTGTATGTTATTGAACAAATGGAAGAAAAATTTGGTCCAATTGTGAGTTTTTAATGAAATAGTACGAAATATTGTTATTACATTGAAGGACAATTTTTCTTATTCATAAGTAAGGCTAACGTAGGATGTTTTAGAAATTGAAAAATAATGGAATTAAACATAAGAAAATTATTTAGTAAAAACCTCTTAGAATTGCACAAATATCGTAAATTAGCGAGTAGTATTGAGCAACTTCAAAATAATTATAAAAATTATTCAGAAAGTGACTTTAAAAAAGAAACTTTGTGGTTTAGAGAACGTCTTGTTAAAGGAGAAACTTTAGATCATATTCTCCCTGAAGCTTATGCTTTAGCCTGCGAAGCTATACATCGTTTATTTGGTTTTAGACTTCATACAGTTCAAATTATGGGAGCAATTTCTTTACATGGTGGTAATATTGCTGAGATGAAAACCGGTGAAGGAAAGACTGTGACAGCGGTATTACCAGTATATTTAAATGCTTTGAGTGGTGATGGTGTTCATGTTGTGACAGTTAATGATTATTTAGTCAAACGAGATGCCGAAGAAATGAAGCCGGTATATACTTTGCTAGGACTGAGCGTTGGTATTAATGCAAGTAATTCTAAATTATCTAAATCTGATAAAAGAGCAGCCTATAATTGTGATGTTACTTATACGACAAGTAGTGAATTGGGATTTGATTATTTAAGAGATAACTTAGTAACAGATATTTCTGATCGTGTTCAGCGAACATTGAATTATGCTCTGATTGACGAAGTGGATTCGGTTTTATTGGATGAAGCAAAAACCCCATTGATTATATCAGGTGGTTCATTAAAATCTGGAAATTTGTATTTTCAAGCTGATTATTTTGTTAAGAGTTTAGATGAAAATACTGATTATATGATTGATATTCCAACTAAAGCGATTGCTTTGACGGAATTGGGGATTAAAAAAGCAGAATCTATTTTTAAGATTCGTAATTTGTATTCTAACCATAATATAAAATTAGTTCATCATATAGACCAAGCATTAAAAGCAAATTATACGCTGGAGAAAAATATTGATTATGTGGTAAGTGATGACGAAGTTCAACTTGTTGATAGTTTTACAGGACGTATTTTGATTGGGCGGCGTTTTTCTCATGGTTTACATCAAGCATTAGAAGCTAAAGAGAATGTTACTATAAAAGATGAAAATAAAACTCTTGCAACAATAACATTTCAAAATTTTTTTAGAATGTATAGCAAATTATCTGGAATGACAGGAACTGGAAAGACGGAAGAATTAGAATTTCAAGAAGTGTATAATATGACTGTTCATGTTATTCCGACAAATAAACCTATTTTAAGATTTGATGATCAAGATTTGATTTTTGCTACATTAGATAGTAAGTTTCATGCTGTTGTGAAAGAAATTCAAAAACGCTATGCAATTGGTCAACCTGTGTTAGTTGGAACAGTATCTATTGAAAGCTCAGAACGTCTATCAAGAATGTTGACAAATGTTCTGATTCCTCATCATGTTTTGAATGCTAAAAGTAACCAAGCAGAAGCTGAAATCATAAAATTAGCTGGTCAAAAATATGCAGTGACGGTAGCGACCAATATGGCTGGTCGAGGAACAGATATTAAATTGACTCAGGAAGTTCGTGATTTAGGTGGTCTTTGTGTGATTGGCACGGAAAGGCATGACAACCGTCGAATTGATAATCAGCTTAGAGGAAGATCGGGGCGCCAGGGAGAGCCGGGATATTCACGATTTTATATTTCTTTAGAAGATGAGCTACTTGTTCGACGTGGAGGAGAACAAATTAAAAAGCTTTTGAAAAAACTAAAAGTAGATGCTGCTCCTATAGAAAGTAAAATGCTCAGTCGTTATATAGAATCTGCGCAATTACAAGTTGAAGGAAATAACTATGATGACCGACTTAAAGTTTTGCAATATGATAATGTCATAGCAGAGCAAAGACGCATTATATATAACGAGCGCACTAGATTATTAAAGATGAATGGTGGTTTATCAAGATATTTTGAACAGATTATCCGTCGCACACTTAATAAAACTATAAATAATTATTGGCAAGGTTCTAGTAGCGAAAAGATATATGAGTTATTAGACAATTTACAGGATTTTTCCTTAGTATTATCAAGCGATCAAGTGTATAACTTGGAATCTAAGACACAATCATTCATAGAACGATTTTTAGCAGAGCAGGCTTTACTTTTTTATCGAGTAAAAAAAGCACAATTAGGTGAAGCTTTTTCTGAAGATAATATCAAATTAATACTTTTAAGCATTATTGATGAAGAGTGGACAGCACATATTGATTTAATGGAAATAACTCGTCAAAGTATTGGAATGCGTGCTTATGCTCAAAATACCCCATTGATTGAATATCAGCGAGAAGCTTTTGAGCAATTTAAGACAATGATTCAGCAAATTGAAACAAAATTAACTTTGTTTTTATTGCAAACTTATTGAAAAAGTTGCTGTGATTTAACTTTGCTGAGAATGAATGTTAGTTGAAAGCATTTTATGTCATGATAACTTCTTAGTCTTAATTTGTTCAAGAAGTCTATATTGGTATTTTTAGGACTATCATTAATGTGTCATCTGCACTTAATAAATTTTAAAGAATAGGGTAATGATTTTAGTACGTACTTCAAAATAAATCGATTGAGATTTTACTCAACCGATTTATTTTTTATTTATCATGTTCTCTTACAAGATATTGAACAGCTTTTTCTATTCTTTTCTGTTGCTTTTGTGGATCATCCAGGGGATTAGCTAAACAATCATAAAAATGTTCCGATATGATTAATTCCATGACGCGGTTAATACTTGAACGTACTGCTGTTAGCTGAACAATAATATCCATACACTCACGTTCTTCTTCTAGCATCTTTTGTATTCCTCTAAGTTGTCCTTCAGAGCGTTTCAAACGCATAATAAGTTGCTCTTGTTCCATATTTTGTGTAGTCTCCAGCGTATGTTTTTAATTATTCTATATTAAAATTCTCCAATAGTCAAATATGGTGCTTGCTATAAAACACTTACTATGATATATTATATATACCGTATACCACTACAGGGTATGCAAGGGGGTGGGATATAGAAAATTAAGATCTTGTTTTTGAGTAGTCCGTTCGTTTATAGAAACAAGAAAGGAGAATAGAGAATCAGTGTCAATGAAAAAACAGTTATTATTTGGGTATTCTAAATCAAAAACGGATGATTATATTGTCTCTCTTTTAGAGGAGAAAGAAGGAATTCAGAAAAAGCTAAATTACTATATGGATATTAGTGAGTCCTTAAAAGAGCAAGTGAAAGTTTACCAATCTAGAGAAGAGGAAATCACTCAGATTTTAGTAGAGGCTCGGAAAAGTGCAGATAAGATTATTCTTGACGCAAAAAAAGAGGCTGATAAATTGATGAGAGATGTGGAAGATGATGTACAGAAACGATTAGAAATTGCTGAGCAGGATATTCGTCTACTATCAGATTTAAAGCAACAAATCTTGGTACAAGAGCAAAGCATGAAGCATTCTGTTGAGAAGTTGTTAAATGATTATTTAAATGCGGTGATGTCAATCGATGTTCGCTTGTTATCAGAGCAGGAAGAGGAAGTATCTGACAAAATAGAAGAAAGTCAAGAAACAATTCAAAAAAATAGAAAGATTATTTCCTTTGCAAAAGAATACAATAATATAGAGCAAGAGAGTATTCCAATCTATAATTTTGATTGATGAATTAAGGAGGTAAATGTGGATCAAATAAATGAAAAATTTCAACGGTTCTTAGATGGGAAGAAATTTGCTCTAAAGAAACAAGAAGCAGATCAGTCTTGGATCTATCAAGGGAAGTTGCAAATCAACGAATTTCATATGGTTGACTTTGCAATTCAGTTAGATAAGGAAGACAAGGAAGCAATTTATCAAATCGTTTTTACAAATATTGCTTATTGTAGGAATCTTGAAGAGCGTTCCAAGTGGGAATCTCTAGTAAATGAATTGAATGTAGAACAAGCGGGAAGCTATTATTTTTGTATAGATAATGATGGAAAAGTTTTTTTGCGTCATATCGGGATTGTGAAAGATGATTTAGAGCAGCTGTTCAGAATATTGACTTCGGCTGGAGAGGTCATTCGCCAAGCCTCTCAAAAAATTGAACATCAATTTGGTGTGACAGTTATTTTATAGAAAGAGTAAAGAATGTTATATTTTGTAGATATTGGAATGATTTCTGAAGTTCCGTTTGGAATTGAAAAAGCACAAATTCGAAGGCAACGTTTTTTAGACGAACTATCAATTCCATATCGTTATATTGCTTTAAAACACAATCCAAATGTTAATCAGCTTCAAGATTACAAAGAGAATGGTTATGACATAAATAATGTTCAATTGATGTTACAAGTATTTACGGATTTACCTTTTGATGATTATTCTTATGATAAAAAGAAGTTTTTAGAAGAGTTACCTGCGAGTCCTTTATCTATTGAAGAAAATGAAGAAACAAATGAATTGATTGTGACTATGGAGAGTGGTGATATATACAGGTGCCTCTTGTTTGGTGACCGGAAACGAATTTTTCTTGTGAAGCATTATGAAAAGAATAGTCTAAAGGAAGTTGATTATTATTCGACTCAAAAATACCTTAGCATTATTTATAAAGATATTGAGCAAGATGGGGTTCATTTTTTAGAAAATTCAGAATACAATTATTATAATTCAAAAGGTGAAATTGTTCTCAAGAAAATAATTGATACTTATACTTCGGAAAAATATGTATATAATGGGAAAACGTTTGACCTCAGTCAACTATTAGAGATTTATTTTCAGAAGCAGGGCATTATCAATAAAGATGTAATTATTTTTGAAAGAATTGAGCCTAAATTATATCCGTTCATTTTAAATCATCAGACAGCTCGCATAGCCTACTATCTTCATGAGACGATAGAGAACTATGATGGAGAAGTCTTTGGTTTTATAGCTGATAATTTATCTTTAATTGGTCGTGGGATTGACTTTGTTTTATCGACAGAGATTGGTCAGCCTGATAAAGTAAGAAATTATGTACATCAGCACTTTAATCAAAAGGCTAGAGTTTATTTTGTCCCGGTTATGCATGTGGAAGAGCATGCTATCTGTAAAATTCGGAAAAGAAATAGTTTTTTAAGCGTTTCAAATCTTGTACCAGGTAAAGGTATTAAAGCTGCAATTGAAGCCGTTGTACGAGCTAGGAAAATTATTTCAGATATAAGCTACGACATATACGGAGACGGAATATTATATCATGAGTTGCAAGAGTTGATTGATCAGCATGAGGCAAATGATTATATTCAGTTAAAAGGTTTTCACAAGAATATCATGACTAAATATTGTGATTATGAAGCGTATCTTGCTTCATCGTATTCAGAAGCATTTGCAACGACATTGGTGGAAGCTATGAACCAAGGAGTCGCTTTGATTGCGAGAGGCAATGTTGCGATTCATCAAGTTTATGTAGATGAGAATAAAAATGGTTATTTGATTAATAATAAAGACTATGTCAATGGATTAGCTGAAAAGATTGTCCGGTATTGTCGTTTGTTAGAGAAAGATTCGTTTGCTCAGGCAGCTTACGATAAGTCTCTTGAGTTATTTTCATATAAAATGGTTCAAAATGCTTGGAAAAAAGTGATCGTTCAAGAACAAATAGAATCCATATAATAAAGAAGAAAGAAGGAAATATTATGGAATGGGAAAAAAGACAGAAATTTTCAATTAGAAAATTAGCAGTAGGGGTAGCCTCGGTGTTAATTGGTCAATTATTTGTAGGTGCTCAGGTTGCTGAGGCAGATAGCCTTAGCGCAAGTACAACTGAAGTGCTGACAGAAAAAGAAGCCACTACTTCTACAAATGCGGATAGCGCCTTGTCAACAAAAAACAATCAAGAAATCTTGACTACTTCAGCTGCACCTTCAGAAACAGGAACTACTTCAACAGAAAATCAAGCAGTTGCAGAAACAGCAAGAGATTCTGCAACCTCGGAAAATCCTGTAAGTAGTACAAATGAGGATAAAGCAGTTGAACAACCAGCCACAGCTGAATCATCGCAATCACCAAATGCTCCTGTGACTGCTGTTGAGAAAGAGAGCACATCTGTTGCAAATAAGGAAGCTCAACCACAACCTAAAAACCTTGAAATGGTTTCTCGGTCGCCAAAGGCGCCCGTTGAAAACGAGAAAAATAATCCATCATCTGGAGTTAATATTTCACCAACAGGGACTGATCTAATCCCGCCGAGCACATATGATCTTGATATTCGTTCACAGACTGAAAACGAAAATACTAAGAAAACAAATCAAATAGCTGAAAAGTTACTTTCTTTGGCAAAAGAACATCAACCAGAGGTTGAAAAAAAGAAAAGTGTGACACATCGGATCACATCTTCAAATGATAACAAGTATGATTATGGTTATACTGTCATAGAGGATGTGGATGGGAAATTAAAGTATAGAGCAGGTATTCTGGGATTGGAAAAACCTGTAGATTATACTAATGGGAATGATAAAGGGCCTTTTTCGAAGGAGTTGACAGATGCGGAGGAAGCAAAAGCGAATGGCTATTCTTTTTATAATAATAAAGAGTTTCAAGAAGTCACTCCAGAAGTAGCTAAAAAGTTGGCAAAAAGCAATGCGAAACTCTATATGATCACCAAAGAGCAAGTTCAAAAATATATTGACGGAGATAAAAAATATACACGAACTTATACATTTGGAGAGTTATATGAGATTAAGGAAGAGGACGATGATTATAATAAAGATTTACCCCTTAGAAGCAAAACAAAGGGAGATGAGTCAGGGATTGCATTTAATTTCAAAAGTGAAAGCCTAAAAGAAACAGAAACGAAACCAGCTGAAGTTGCCAAGAAAATATGGAGTGGTGTTCAGCATAATCCCACAGCAAAAATTCGACCTGTTGTGACTGAAGGACATGGTGATAAAGATAAATATGAAGCATTCACATTTGAAACTTGGGATAAGAAATCTTACGCTTTAGATTTGTTACAAGATAATTCCCAAAATAAAATCGAGTATGGTCATTTAGGCTATGAAAAAGTGGACTATGATACACGCAGAGAAGATGGAACATTGGCAACGGTGTACTATAGAGTGTATCGCCGGAATATTAAAAATGAACTGGAAGGAAAACGAACAAAGGACGAAGAAGGTTATGAACCTGATCGCAAGCAATATACATATTCTGTATTACAGAAAGATGAACGCCATTTTATCACCTATAAGTTGGAATGGGTAGGTGAAAAACCGAATCCTTTAATGGCGAAAGGAGAGACGAAGACTTATCAATATAAAATTGTTGCCTATTATGATGGAACACAAAAAGTTTATGAGACAGAAGTCAAAACTGTCACGCTCCAAGGCTGGGATATGATTTCAAAGGATAGCCAAAGTCATCAATATACAGGAACAACTCATAAGCAAGATTCCGATGAATGGGGAGATACAACCAAAAAGAACTATTCTATAGGTCATTCTCTAAATGTTGTAACTCAGGCGAATGGTGTGATTGAAGGAGGAATAGGTGGTAGCTGGAATTCAAGTGGTAGATGGGATAGCTGGGGGAGAGATTCATCGTCTAGTTTGTTGGCTCGTGCAGGCTTCCAAATAGACCAAGATGCCCAAAGTTTTAAAGATTATCGTGGAGAAAGCTATGAACTAACCAATAAGGATAAACAACCGTATGCTTATGAAGCGATTGTCCGGCAAGTTCCTTTTGAAACAGAAATCCGTGAAAATAAAAATCTTCCAAAAGGGACGCGAAATATCATCAAATTTGGTGAGACGGGAGAAGATAATGTCACCTATGCTTATGATAAAGACCATGCCTATTACGGTAAGGAGCATTTCTTTGAGTATTTCGCTAAAGAAATAAGTCGTAAGCGTCTGAAAGACCCTGTCAAAGCGATTGTTGAAGTTGGGACACAAGAAGTAACGATTGAAAAAGAAACCGTCACGACAAAAATCCCTTACACAACAGAGTACGAATTTGACTATAATTTGCCATATGGCACACAAACCGAGACACAAAAAGGTGAAGATGGCGAACGGACGATTGTGTATAACAAACGGATAGTGAATGGGAAATTAGAAGGACGCTATGAAATTTCTAACTCAGTCACTAGAGAAGCGAAGCCGCGAAAAATAAAAGTTGGAATGAAAGTTACTGTTAATGCGACTCATAGTGGATTAACCGATCCGCAGCCAACATTAGGTGTAGATGGAGATACTTATATCAACTTAAGCACAAAGGATCTATTCAAACGAGAAAATGGAGTATGGGTCAAGAAAGGCAATTTCAAAGGAGAAACAGGCAAAGACGGACAAGCTGGTAAAGACGGTAAGTCCGCTTATGACATCTGGAAAGAATTACCGGGTAATGCCAATAAGACACCTGACGATTACGTGAAGTCCCTCAAAGGAGAGAAGGGTGAGAAAGGTGAAAAGGGAGATGCTGGTACTTCTATCACCATTAGTAAAATTGAGAAGCAACCAAACGGCGATACCCAAATCACTTTCTCAGATGGTAAAACTCTTATCATTCCAAAAGGAGAGAAGGGAGATAAAGGTGAGGGGAATGGTATTGCAACTCCTCCGCCAGTTATTAATGGGGAAAACAAACCTACTAAACCAAATAACAACAAAGAACCAGTATGGAATATTCCTAGCACTACGTATAGTGTTGGATGGGATGGCAAAATCTATTTTCGCAGTGGGGCAACGGTGGAACCCAATATTGATTACAGTAACCATACTGGATCTGTTTATATTGAAACAATTAATAAAGGAGGAGGAAAATTATTCGATAAAATAGGAGATGGTACACCAAGGGAGCAAGTTAGAACCTTAACGGTTTCGCCTTTGGTAGAATATCATGTTGATGTTCCTAACGGGAAAGTACTGGTAGGATTAAAAAAAGTTGCTCATAAAACTGATAAAAGCATTGTTTTTTCCTTAAAGTATAGATATTATTCTGATGACTTTGGTGGTGTAGATGAATCAATAAGAGAATTTGAAGAGTATTACGAGCCGGTATTTGCTGATAAGAAAGATGTAACTCCAAAAGATGGAAAAGACGGTCAAAACGGTAAGTCCGCCTATGAAATCTGGAAAGAACAACCGGGTAACAAAGATAAAAGCGAAGAAGAATTTCTGAAGAGCTTACAAGGTAAAGATGGAGCAACTGGTAAGGACGGTTCTTCAATTACTATTTCTAAGACAGAGACCTTATCAAACGGTGACACCCAAGTTACTTTCTCAGATGGTAAAGTTTTAACGATACCAAAAGGTGATAAGGGGGATAAAGGAGATGCCGGTAAAGATGGTTCTACAATTACCATTTCTAAGACAGAAACCTTATCAAATGGTGACACCCAAATTACTTTCTCAGATGGTAAAGTTTTAACGATACCCAAAGGTGACAAGGGTGATAAAGGTGACGCAGGTAAAGATGGACAAGCAGGTCAAAACGGTAAGTCAGCTTATGACATCTGGAAAGAACAACCAGGCAATGGCAACAAGACCCCAGAAGATTTCGTGAAGAGCCTGAAAGGTGACAAGGGTGATAAAGGGGACGCTGGTAAAGACGGTCATACTCCAGTTATTTCAGTAGATCCAAATACTTATGAGTTGATTATTGACGGCAAAGGCACTGGCGTAATCCTAAAAGGAAAAGACGGAACTTCTGTCACTATCAAGAAAATCAGTACAGACACATCTGGCAATACCGTTGTTGAATTCTCAGATGGCAAAACTCTGACAATCAAGAATGGAAAAGATGGCGCTGCCGGTAAAGACGGTCAAAACGGTAAGTCCGCTTATGACATCTGGAAAGAATTGCCAGGCAATAGCAATAAGACCCCTGATGATTACGTGAAGTCTCTCAAAGGAGAGAAGGGTGATAAAGGTGACGCAGGTAAAGATGGTAAGTCAGCCTATGACATCTGGAAAGAATTGCCGGGTAATGCCAATAAAACCCCTGACGATTATGTGAAATCTCTCAAGGGTGACAAGGGCGACGCAGGCAAAGATGGACAAGCAGGTAAAGACGGTCAAAACGGTAAGTCCGCTTATGACATCTGGAAAGAATTGCCAGGCAATAGCAATAAGACCCCTGACGATTACGTGAAGTCTCTCAAGGGTGACAAGGGCGACAAAGGTGATAAAGGAGACAAAGGTGATAAGGGTGACGCAGGTAAAGACGGTAAGTCAGCTTACGACATCTGGAAAGAATTACCAGGTAATGCCAATAAGACCCCTGATGATTACGTGAAATCCCTCAAAGGCGACAAGGGCGACAAAGGTGACGCTGGTAAAGATGGACAAGCAGGTAAAGACGGTAAGTCAGCCTACGACATCTGGAAAGAATTGCCAGGCAATGCCAATAAGACCCCTGATGATTACGTGAAGTCTCTCAAAGGAGAGAAGGGTGATAAAGGTGACGCAGGTAAAGATGGTAAGTCAGCCTATGACATCTGGAAAGAATTGCCGGGTAATGCCAATAAAACCCCTGATGATTACGTGAAGTCTCTCAAAGGAGACAAGGGCGACAAAGGTGATAAGGGTGACGCTGGTAAGTCAGCTTACGACATCTGGAAAGAATTACCAGGCAATGCCAATAAAACCCCTGATGATTACGTGAAATCCCTCAAAGGAGATAAGGGCGATAAAGGCGACCCTGGCAAAGATGGACAAGCAGGTAAAGACGGTAAGTCAGCTTACGACATCTGGAAAGAATTACCAGGTAATGCCAATAAGACCCCTGATGATTACGTGAAATCCCTCAAAGGCGACAAGGGCGACGCAGGCAAAGATGGACAAGCAGGTAAAGACGGTAAGTCAGCCTACGACATCTGGAAAGAATTGCCAGGCAATAGCAATAAGACCCCTGATGATTACGTGAAGTCTCTCAAAGGAGAGAAGGGTGATAAAGGTGACGCAGGTAAAGATGGTAAGTCAGCCTATGACATCTGGAAAGAATTGCCGGGTAATGCCAATAAAACCCCTGATGATTACGTGAAGTCTCTCAAAGGAGACAAGGGCGACAAAGGTGATAAGGGTGACGCTGGTAAGTCAGCTTACGACATCTGGAAAGAATTACCAGGTAATAGCAATAAGACCCCTGACGATTATGTGAAATCTCTCAAGGGTGACAAGGGCGATAAAGGCGATAAAGGTGATGCTGGTAAAGATGGTAAAGATGGCAATACACATCAAGGCGGTAAGTCTAATCCAGACGGTAATACACATCAAACTGACCAGAATAGCCAAAACGGAAATAATAATCAGGTCGGAAACAAGAAATCAAATACATTTGCCTCTGTTCAAAATTCAGTGGCTCCAACTAATTTGGGTTACAGATCAAAAGTTCCGTTTTCAAATGTTCAATCAGTGGGATCTAAGTTTACCTCTGTTGGAACTGCGAACACTAAATTACCAAAAACAGGCACTAAAGAATTTCCATTCTTGCCTTTAATAGGCTTAGTCGGTCTAGCGTCTTCAGCTACTTTAATTGGTAAGTCATGGAAGAGAAAGGAAGAATAAAATGTATTGTTAAGTTATCTCCTTTAGAAATGGGATGGGAATACTCCCATCTCATTTTCTTTTATAAATAGACAGGGTAAGGGTGTTCTATTGTATAAGATTTTAGAATTGTAAAAGAGTAAATTATATTTTCAAAATGGTCACTCGGAAATTTTAAAATTTACCTCTGTTAGTTTAACTATCTTAACTGCCATGATTGGCAACTATGGAAAAGAATGACTCTATGTATTGATAGTTTTTTAGTGAGTGGGATAAAAACATTTTTGTTCAGCTCACTCATTTTTATAAAAATAGGAGGTAGTGATTTAACTATCTCTTACTAAAAGATGAAAAGTAGGTACCTTTTAAGAGTAGTTTTTTCATTGTTATGGAGAGGTTTTGGAAGTGGAAAATGTTGATATCATGTTAAAAAAGATTGAACTAATTATCGAATTACTGCGTGCTAAGAAAATCTCAGCTTACAGAATTTGTAAAGAAACGAATTACTTAGTTTCTCAAACTAGCTTATTTTATCTTAGAGATGGCAAAGTAAAGGTACAGAGTATTAAATTTGCAACAGCGGAGGCCTTATTAGAATGGTTTGATGCAAATTATGATAGATATAAATAACATAACAACAACTCAAGCTAGTATTTGAATCGTGGTTCAAAAATTGATAAACAGTAATTATAGAAAAATAATTGCTGTTTTTTTGTCCATCTTACAAGTAAACACTACGTTATTTGCTTGTATAAATATGTTTATGCATATACTGCATAAAATCGAGATAAAACCAAATTGAATACTACAATATGAGTAAAAGATGGAAATGTATAGACGTCTCAAAGACTTACGAGAAGATCATGATTTATCTCAAAATGATATAGCAAAATACTTGTTTTGTTCACAATCAGCTTATTCTAGAATCGAAAATGGAATACAGGATATTCCATCAAAATATTTAATCAAACTTGCAAAATTTTATTCGGTGACCACAGATTATATTCTTGGGATGACGGATATAAAATAATAATACCTAGATATGCATTTTCATTAAAAGCCCTTTGACAATTTAATAGCCTAAAATGGTACTTTCATCATTTGCGGAGCAACTTTATTTGATTCGCCATGAGATGAGCGACAAAAATCAATAATAAAATAGAGTGATTACCTATCTGCCAGGATACAAATGATTATAATGATACTTCTGAACGTTCAGGCTGCCAGCGTAAAAGAGCAGTAAGTGAAATTCTTATGATGGCCTTATCAGTCATGCCATGGAGGGTGATATAAATATATAAAATTATAAAATGGAGGTTAAGTAGGAGCTGACTATTGTTAATAAATTATGCGTTCTAGATTGTTGCTTTCGCCTAATGTAGTTGCATTGTGAGGGCATAACGCTGGAGTGATAGGTGTTATCAGTTTTTAAAAATTCTAGAGATGTTATCTAATTAGGATATTTTAGAATTTTTTATCTAAATGTATATAACCTATAGATCTATTCAGGAGAAGGATAGATGAACCAACTTATAAGAAGGTTTGAGGAAAGATAAGGAGAATATTCAAAAACAAGTTATTGCATATCCTTCCTTTACTCATTTAGCCTATAAAATCTATATAATGTTAATATTGATTATTTGTTTGGATAGACGGCTATTCCATAACATTTAAAAATAAATAATAGAGCAACTACATTAGTAGCTTAAAAACATGATTAAACCGCTATTCTTAGGATTAGCGGTTTTTCTTTTTGTTTAAGAAGGGGCAAAAAGGGGCAAACTAATTATATAGTTTATCTAGGAGACAAACAACTTTTGAATAATAGACTTTCCATAAAAAATGATCCAAGTTTTTACCCTTCAGGATTTATTTTCTTTCTAGTGTCATCATTCCTATTAACGGTAGAAAAGTAAGTTTTTAATTTATTGATACTCCGGATATTATAATCTCAGTATTAAAGCACTTTATTGAAGGTAATTTTCGAACGATTTGAGGTAATTTCAATAAAATTTTAAAAGATATTTGAATTTAGTCTTGACTCTAACCTTAGGTAAGGGATTATACTAATAGTAGATAAGAAAGGAGATTACTATGAAAATCAATATGATTCGTTCAGATAAAGTTTATCAAGAGATGCTAGAGCTACCCTTAGAAAAGAGAGAAGGTTGCTTTCGAGCCAAAATATTAGCACCTTTTGCAACGAAATATCAAATGCAACACATTCCTTTAAAAGCGAAGTATCCTGGAGGATTTGATGCTCTGTTTCTACTTGGCTTTATGAATCAGTTGCCTGCAACTCTCTCGGAAAAGGATAGACCGGCTATCGACGCTCTAAGTTCTGATCAACTCTGGCAAAATTGTCAAGATACCATCAAGAGGAGTATTGGTCTTTTTGAGCAAGCTGGCTATGATTTAGAGGTTGAGGATTACCATTTTACTATTTTATTGGGCAACCCTGAAAAGGCCATGTTACAGCTCAATAAGGGTTATAGCGGAGATGGTGGAATTCCAGGTTACCTCATGCTTAGTCTGCTACCGAATGACTATACTTTGCCACGTGTGCAAGCGGCTCTGGCCCACGAGTGCAATCATAATGTCCGCTTCCAATTTATCAAATGGAACCAGCAGACGACACTAGCAGACTGGGTAGTCAGTGAAGGATTGGCAGAGTCTTTTGCAGCTGAGCTTTATGGCAAAGATCTCATCGGATCTTGGGTCACTTCAACCAGTCCAGAGCAGTTAGAAGAGATTAAGCCCATCATCTCAAGTCAGCTTCAGCTAACAGGGATGGCGGAAATGGCTCCTTATCTTTACGGTGATGAAATAGCTGAGATACAGGGTCAGATACCAGTTGGAATGCCTTATGCTGCGGGCTATGCTTATGGTTATCATCTGATACAAGCTTATCTGAAAAAGACTGGTAAGAGCATTATTGAGGCTACTGTGACATCAACGGAAGAGATTCTAGAGGCGACTAAAGATTTTTGGAAATGACACTTTTGCTTGAAAATCTGCCAGAGTCTGATATAATGAAAGTAATTTTTGGAGGTGACTATATGCACTATAAAAGAGTTGAATTAAAAGTCACAAATCAGGGTATCCATGAGCGCAAGATTTTTCAAGGAGTTAAAATTTTCAGTCGGAGCAAGCTGTCCAAAGATCAGAAAAGCATTCTGACGCAGAAGCTTTACCTGACACCGAAGCAGAACATCGTTTACTATCAGCGGACAGATATTAACTATGACCAGAATTGGCAACATCATAAGGACTATCACGAACTAGCTTATGGCCAGTTGGACGGAGAAACTGTTTTTAAGGTTTGCCAAGATTTTGACGAACTAAGTCCTTTTCTGGAAGATGAGCTGCTGGAGAAGCTAAAAGAAAAGCAGTCAACAGGCAAATTTTTTGAAAAATTAGATATATAAAAATCCGGCTGCTTTTATAAGCAGTCGGATTTCTTTGAGTTATAGTTTGATAATCTTTCATAAGGAAAAACAGATCTATTATTATCATGAACAGCTAACTTAGTTAGAAGTTTTGGAAACAGTATAGTTGACATCTATGGAGAATAAGCATATAATCAAGAAAAATGATTGAGTGCTCACTCAATTTCGTAGATGTGTAAAGGAGTTCATACAATGGTTGTTCAAGCAATACAATATAGTCGTTTCGGTGATGAAGAAGTGTTAGATTTAGTGAATATTAAATCTGATTCTTTAGAAGTGAATCAAGTTAGGATAGAAGTTCATGCTGTTGGTTTAAATCCTATTGATTATAAGACTTTTGAAGGTGCAAAGCCACTCCGATTTCTATCTTTTATGACAAAACTAAGGAAGCCAAGTCGTTGGTTTGAGTCAAAATCATCTCTTTTTCCAAGAGGTGTTGGTCGGGATTTTGCTGGAGTTATCACAGAAATCGGTGAAGGAGTAAGTCGGTTTGCAGTAGGGGATAAGGTTTTTGGAACAATGATCAGTGATCCTGGATTGGGAACCAAGAGGGGAGCTTTGGCAACAGAAATTTGTGTCAATGAATCGGAAATCGTATCGAAACCAGATATGATTGATATGAACCATGCAGCTACTATGGGTGTAGCCTCTCTAACAGTGGGAGGTGCTTTTAGAAAGATTGAGCTAAACTCTAAAGATATTGTAGTTATTTCAGCAGCGGCAGGTGGTATTGGAAGTATTGCAGTACAGTATGCAGTTGCTAAGGGTGCAACAGTTATCGGAATTGCAAGTAAGAAGAATTCAGATTATCTGAAGTCTTTAGGTGCTATACCTGTAGCCTACGAAGAGAACATCCAGAATGCTCTTCTATCAGCAAGTGCAAAGCCAATTACAAAATTCTTGGATTGCTATGGAAGTGATTATGTTAAATTGGCTTTTAGTTTGGGATTGAAGGGCATGGCTATTGGAACGCTAGTACCTTCACCATATGTTATGATAAGAGGAGCTCAGTTCACGGGTCCGAGACATTCTACATATGATGATTTTAAGACTCTAGCGGAAATGGTCTCAGAAGGGAAGGTTCGGCTGAATATTGACCAGGTTTATGATTTTTCTCTAAAGTCAGTTAGAGAGGCATATCGTAGTCTGAAGTCGGGACATACTCGAGGTAAGAAAGTTGTAAAAGTAAGAGGGTAGCAGGGAGGTGCTAGTGATGGAAAGTTTAGAACAAAAGTATGCCCAGACATTAGAAAATAGCAATTTGAGTTTAAAACAACGTCAAGTACTGTTATCAAGTTTAAAGTTATTTTCAGAAATTGGCTTTGAAAATACAACAGCCAGTCTTATCGCTAAGGAGGCTGGAGTTTCAGAAGGAACAGTTTTTAGTTACTTTAAGACCAAGGAAGGCATCTTAGAAGCAATTTTGTCGACTTTTCTTGAGCAAGTTATTCCAGATGTAATTGCTGATTTTTCTGAGAAGAAATTTACAGCAAACCAAGAGTCTTTTCCACTATTTTTGAGAAGCATTGTTCGAGATAGACTAGTTTTCATTCAGAAGAATCAAATGCAAGTTAAAATTCTCTTAAGTCGTTCTTTTATTGATAAAACTATTTCTGACCAGTTAGGGAATGTTATTGTTCACTCTATCATTAAGCCAATTAGTCCAGTTCTGAATCAGTTTAAAGAAAATGGTGTTATCCGAGATTGGTCAAATGAAAGAATTGTTCGCTATATTTTAGCTTTGAGTCTTTCTTATGCTCTTCCAATGATGTTGAATAATAATGAGGACCTAGACATAGATGAAGCAGTAAATGAAATAGTTGAATGCCTGTCTTTTGCCTTAGTAGAGGTAAAATAAATCTTGATTTTAAGCTTACTATTTTAAATGGTGAGCTTTTTTGAAGCCAACATAAAAATCCCCAATCATAACGATTGAGGATTGAGCAAATGAATTTTAAACAATACCTTGGGCAATCATAGCATTGGCTACATTTTCAAAGGCAGCAATGTTAGCTCCTGCAAGGTAATCAGTACCAAGACCGTATGTTTCAGCGGTTGTTTTAGCTGTGCTGAAGATATTGGTCATGATGTCTTTGAGACGGCCGTCAACTTCTTCACGTGTCCATGAAAGGCGAAGGCTATTTTGGCTCATTTCAAGCGCTGATACAGCTACACCACCAGCGTTGGCAGCTTTGGCAGGTCCGTAAAGGATTCCGTTTTCTTTGTAGACTTTAATCGCATCAAGGTCGCTCGGCATGTTGGCACCTTCTGATACACAGATAACGCCTTGAGTAACCAAACGTTTAGCTGCGTCACCATTGATTTCGTTTTGAGTCGCACATGGAAGAGCGATGTCGTAGTTTCCAGCGTAAGTCCATACAGAACCTTCATGGTAAGTAGCAGTTGCTTTCTCAGCTGCATACTCAGTCAAACGAGCACGGCGGTTATTCTTCACATCTGCTAGAAGGTCGAAGTCGATACCATTTTCATCAATGACATAACCATTTGAGTCAGATACAGAGATAACAGTTGCACCAAGTTCAGTCGCTTTTTGAAGAGCGTATTGGGCTACGTTACCAGAACCTGAAATCACAACCTTCTTACCAGCAAAGCTGTTACCGTTGGCTTTGAGCATTTCTTCAGTATAGTAAACCAAACCGTAACCAGTTGCTTCTGGACGAATCAAGCTACCACCGAATCCAAGAGGTTTACCAGTCAAGACACCAGCATCAAATTGGTTAAGGCGTTTGTATTGTCCGTAAAGGTAACCAATTTCACGTCCACCAACACCGATATCGCCAGCTGGGACGTCAAGTGATGGTCCGATGTATTTTTGCAATTCAGTCATGAAGCTTTGGCAGAAGCGCATCACTTCAGCATCAGTCTTTCCTTTAGGATCGAAGTCTGATCCCCCTTTACCTCCACCGATTGGAAGGCCAGTCAAGACGTTTTTAAAGATTTGTTCAAATCCGAGGAATTTCAAGATCCCTTGGTTTACAGTTGGGTGGAAACGAAGTCCGCCTTTATATGGTCCAACAGCTGAGTTGAATTGAACACGGTAACCACGGTTCACTTGGACTTTTCCATCACGGTCAACCCAAGGAACACGGAAAGAAATCACGCGCTCAGGCTCGGTGATACGTGCCAAGATGTTTTCTTCAATATACTCAGGGTGTTTTTCAAATACAGGTTCCAAAGTGCTGAAGAATTCTTCAACCGCCTGGAGAAATTCAGCCTCATGCCCGTTACGAGCTTTTACAGTTTCAAACACGCTTTGGATATATTCTTTAGCAGATGTCATATCGTTCTCCTTTTTGTTGTTATATTTTATTACATGAGCCATTATAGCAGAATTTTTTTTGAGTGTAAAGAAAAAAACAGAAATTTTCTAAAAATTCTTTCAATTTACAAAACCGAACGTTTTATATAGAAATTAGTTTCTCAAAGAGAAAATCTTAAAGTATGGTATAATATTAGAAATAAAAGGAATCTGGAGGATCAGAATCATGGTATCAACAAAAACACAAATAGCTGGCTTTGAGTTTGACAATTGCTTGATGAATGCAGCGGGTGTGGCTTGTATGACGATAGAGGAACTAGAAGGGGTCAAAAACTCAGCAGCAGGAACTTTTGTTACGAAGACTGCGACCTTGGACTTTCGTCAGGGCAATCCTGAGCCACGTTACCAGGATGTTCCACTTGGTTCTATCAACTCTATGGGTTTGCCAAATAATGGCTTAGACTATTATCTGGACTATCTTTTGGACTTGCAGGAAAAAGAGCCAAACCGAACTTTCTTTCTATCTTTAGTTGGCATGTCTCCAGAAGAAACACATACCATCTTGAAAAAAGTTCAAGAGAGTGAATTTAAAGGACTGACAGAGCTCAATCTCTCTTGTCCAAACGTTCCAGGAAAACCTCAGATTGCCTATGATTTTGAGACAACAGACCGGATTTTGGCAGAAGTATTTGCCTACTTTACCAAACCTCTCGGGATCAAATTGCCACCATATTTTGATATTGTTCACTTTGACCAAGCAGCTGCTATTTTCAACAAATATCCGCTCAAGTTTGTTAACTGTGTTAACTCTATCGGAAACGGCCTTTATATAGAAGACGAGTCGGTCGTGATTCGTCCTAAAAATGGTTTTGGTGGCATTGGTGGAGAGTATATCAAACCGACTGCTCTTGCTAATGTGCACGCCTTTTATCAACGTTTAAATCCGCAAATCAAAATCATCGGAACGGGTGGTGTTCTAACGGGTCGTGATGCCTTTGAACATATCCTCTGCGGTGCTAGTATGGTGCAAGTAGGAACGACGCTCCACAAGGAAGGCGTTGGTGCTTTTGAACGCATTACCAATGAACTAAAAGAAATCATGGCGGAAAAAGGGTACGAGAGCCTAGAAGATTTCCGTGGGAAATTGCGCTATATTGATTAAGTTTAATAAAAAATCAGAAGAAAGGAGAGAAGATGCTTGCCATTGAAGACAGTCAGAAATTGACTTTATCAAATCTATCTAGCTTGAACCTATTTACAGGGACAGATCAGGGTCAGTTTGAAGTTATGAAGAGTCAAGTGTTGAAGCAGATTGGTTATGATCCAGCTGATCTCAACTTTGCTTACTTTGATATGAAAGAAGTAGTTTATAAAGACTTAGAGTTGGAGCTGGTCAGTCTCCCTTTCTTTGCGGATGAGAAAGTCGTGATATTAGACCATTTTGTCGATATCACAACAGCCAAGAAACGCTTTTTAACAGATGATGAGCTCAATTCGTTTGAAGAATACCTTGATAACCCTTCGCCAACAACAAAGTTGTTGATTTTTGCAGAAGGAAAGTTAGATAGTAAAAGACGGCTGGTCAAATTGCTCAAACGAGATGCGATTGTATTTGATGCTATTAAACCCAAGGAACAAGAACTCCACCAGTATTTCCAAAAATGGAGCCAGAAACAAGGTCTGCAGTTTGTGGGGCAATCCTTTGAAAATCTACTCATCAAGTCTGGTTTTCAATTTAGCGAAATCCAGAAAAATCTCCTTTTTTTACAGTCTTATAAATCAGACGGCATGATTGAGGAGAAGGATATTGTCGAGGCTATACCAAAGACTCTGCAGGACAATATTTTTGATTTAACTCAGTTTATCTTGGGTAAAAAGATTGACCAGGCGCGTGACTTGGTTAGAGATTTGACCCTGCAAGGGGAAGACGAGATCAAGCTCATAGCGGTCATGTTAGGACAGTTTCGAACCTTTACCCAGGTGAAGATTTTATCAGAAGCTGGTCAGACGGAATCGCAGATCGCAAGCAGTCTGGGAACTTATTTGGGGCGCAATCGTAATCCTTATCAAATCAAATTTGCACTCAGAGATTCGAGAGGGATTTCCTTGAGCTTTCTCAAACAAGCTATCTGCTATTTAATTGAAGCAGACTACCAGATTAAAACAGGTGTCTATGAAAAAGGCTACCTTTTTGAGAGAGCGCTGTTACAGATATCTAGCCAAGCGTAATGAGCATAAAACTTGAAAAAAGAGGATGATTGCGTTATCATCTTCATATAGAAAGAAAAAGAGGTATTACAGATGGCTATTATCTTACCAGATCTTCCATACGCATATGACGCTTTGGAACCATACATCGATGCAGAAACAATGCACTTGCACCATGACAAACACCACCAAACTTATGTCAACAATGCCAACGCAGCTCTTGAAAAACACCCTGAAATCGGTGAAGACCTTGAAGCCTTGCTTGCTGATGTAGACTCTATCCCAGCTGATATCCGCCAAGCGCTTATCAATAACGGTGGTGGACACTTGAACCACGCTCTTTTCTGGGAATTGATGACTCCTGAAAAAACTGCTCCATCAGCAGAACTTGCAGCAGCAATCGATGCAACATTTGGTTCATTTGAAGAGTTCCAAGCAGCCTTTACAGCAGCAGCTACAACTCGCTTTGGATCTGGATGGGCGTGGTTGGTTGTCAACAAAGAAGGGAAGCTTGAAGTAACTTCAACAGCAAACCAAGACACACCAATCTCAGAAGGCAAAAAACCAATCTTGGGCTTGGACGTTTGGGAACATGCTTATTACGTGAAATACCGCAATGTACGTCCTGACTACATCAAAGCTTTCTTCTCAGTCATTAACTGGAACAAAGTAAATGAGCTTTACGCAGCAGCTAAATAAAAAATAGGAAGGGAAGAGCCAATCTTCTCTTTTTTGGTTTATATGGCAGAAGTCTGACAAAATCGTCAGACTTTTTTCATTTTTATGAGAAATGTGCTAATTGCTAGAAATTATGGTAAAATAGAGTATTAAGTAATCGTGGAAAAGGAAGACTATGCGTAAAGAAATTGCACCTGAATTATACAACTATAACAAGTTTCCTGGCCCAGAATTTCATGTAAATGGGGATAAGGTTGAGACTGAAGGGATTGCTTTTACCTTGGTTGAAAATATCAAGGATGCCTTCGATGTGACAGTCTTTAATCAACGCTTCTCAGAAGTGTTGACCAAGTTTGATTATGTCGTGGGTGACTGGAGCAATGAACAGCTCCGCCTACGTGGCTTTTACAAAGACGACCGAACAGAGGAAAAAATTGAAAAGATTAGTCGTTTACAGGACTATCTTTTGGAGTACTGTAGTTATGGTTGTGCCTATTTTGTCCTAGAAAACCAAGCACCGAAGCGTGCTTCATTTGACAAAAAAATGCGTAAAAAGGAAGAGGAAAACATTTCTAGAAGAGGCAAGAAACCTTCGCAAAATAAGAGAAAACCAAATGCGGATAAGCGAAATAGACGTCGTCATAAGGACCAAAAGTCTCAGAAAGAGGACAAGGGACAGCGCCATTTTGTCATTCGTCAGAAATAGATAGAGAATAAGGAGAAGAGATGAAACCGTCTATTTATAGTTTAACACGTCAAACCATGCAAGAATGGGTATTAGAACAAGGAGAAAAGAAATTCCGAGCAGATCAAATCTGGGAATGGCTCTACCGTAAACGTGTCCAGTCATTTGAAGAAATGACCAACCTTTCTAAAGATTTGATTGCCAAGCTCAATGACCAGTTTGTGGTCAATCCATTGAAACAACGGATTGTACAAGAGTCAGCTGACGGTACCGTTAAGTATCTTTTCGAGTTGCCAGATGGCATGTTGATTGAGACAGTACTCATGCGTCAACACTACGGTTTGTCAGTCTGTGTGACCACTCAGGTTGGCTGTAATATCGGTTGCACCTTCTGTGCATCAGGCTTGATTAAGAAGCAACGGGACCTTAATAACGGGGAAATCGTAGCGCAGATCATGCTAGTTCAGAAATACTTTGATGAGCGTGGTCAGGATGAACGCGTCAGCCATATCGTTGTCATGGGAATTGGTGAGCCATTTGATAACTACAACAATGTTTTGAATTTTGTCCGTACCATCAATGATGACAAGGGAATGGCTATCGGTGCTCGTCACATCACTGTTTCAACCTCAGGTTTGGCCCATAAAATTCGTGACTTTGCTAATGAAGGCGTACAGGTCAATCTCGCTGTTTCCCTTCACGCACCGAACAATGAATTGCGCTCGAGCATCATGAAGATTAACCGTGCTTTTCCGATTGAAAAACTCTTCGCAGCTATTGAGTACTATATCGAAACAACTAATCGTCGTGTAACCTTTGAATATATCATGCTCAATGAAGTCAACGATGGCGTTGAACAAGCCTTGGAATTGGCTGAATTGCTCAAAAACATCAAGAAATTGTCATATGTCAACTTGATTCCCTATAACCCAGTTAGTGAACATGACCAATATAGCCGTAGTCCTAAAGAGCGCGTGATGGCCTTCTACGATATCCTCAAGAAAAAAGGGGTCAACTGCGTTGTTCGTCAAGAGCATGGTACAGATATTGATGCAGCTTGTGGACAATTGCGCTCCAATACAATGAAACGTGACCGCCAGAAGGCAGTCGCAGCGGTAAATCCATAAAATGACTAAAAAAAGAGAATTAATCTTAAGATTGGGAGTGGCTATTTACAGCCTTTGCATTATTTGTTTTTGCTTTACTCCCCAACCTCAGCTTCCTACAGGAGTGGAAACTCCAGGTATTCAAACTTTTGGACGCCTGGTTTTTCTTTTAACTCCCTTAAACTCCCTTTGGAATCTAGGTGAAGTGACTAGTTTGGGACAAGTCCTTTGGATCTTTTTGCAGAATATTTTAAATGTCTTCTTGCTCTTCCCTCTGGTCTTTCAACTGGTCTATCTCTGTCCAAACTTGCGGCAAACGAAAAAAATCCTCCTTCTCAGTTTTCTACTGAGTCTAGGAATTGAGTGTACGCAACTGGTCTTAGACTTTTTCTTTGATTTTAATCGCGTCTTTGAGATTGATGATTTGTGGACCAATACCCTGGGAGGCTATTTGGCTTGGCTCCTCTATAAAGGATTGCATAAAAACAAGATAAGGAATTAGAATGAGTATTTTAGAAGTTAAAAATTTAAGTCACGGTTTTGGTGACCGTGCAATTTTTGAAGATGTGTCCTTCCGTCTCCTCAAGGGAGAACATATCGGTCTAGTCGGTGCCAATGGTGAAGGAAAATCAACCTTTATGAGCATTGTGACAGGTAAGATGTTGCCAGATGAAGGGAAAGTGGAGTGGTCTAAGTATGTGACTGCTGGCTACCTGGATCAGCATGCTGTGCTAAAGGAAGGCCAAACTGTGCGTGATGTCTTGCGGACAGCCTTTGATGAGCTTTTTAAAGCAGAAGCTCGTATCAATGACCTCTATATGGAAATGGCAGAAGAGGGTGCTGATATTGATGCGCTAATGGAAGAAGTTGGTGAACTCCAAGATCGTTTGGAGAGCCGTGACTTCTATACTTTGGATGCTAAGATTGATGAAGTGGCGCGTGCTCTCGGTGTCATGGACTTTGGCATGGATACTGATGTAACTGCCTTATCAGGCGGTCAAAGAACCAAGGTCCTCTTGGCCAAACTCCTTCTTGAAAAACCAGATATCTTGTTACTGGACGAGCCAACCAACTACTTGGATGCTGAACACATTGACTGGCTCAAGCGTTATCTCCAAAACTATGAGAATGCCTTTGTCCTCATTTCTCACGATATTCCTTTCCTCAACGACGTGATCAATATCGTCTATCATGTGGAAAATCAACAGCTGACGCGTTATTCTGGTGACTACTACCAGTTCCAAGAAGTCTATGCCATGAAGAAATCTCAGTTGGAAGCGGCCTACGAACGTCAGCAGAAAGAGATAGCGGACCTCAAGGACTTTGTCGCTCGAAACAAAGCCCGTGTCGCAACGCGTAATATGGCCATGTCCCGTCAAAAGAAACTCGACAAGATGGATATTATCGAACTGCAAAGTGAGAAGCCAAAACCGTCCTTTGATTTCAAACCAGCTCGTACACCTGGGCGCTTTATCTTCCAAGCCAAGGACTTGCAGATTGGTTATGACCGTCCTCTGACCAAGCCTTTAAACCTTACTTTTGAACGCAATCAAAAGGTTGCCATTATCGGGGCAAATGGTATCGGGAAAACAACTCTCTTGAAGTCTCTCTTGGGCATTATTCCGCCAATCGCTGGAGAAGTTGAACGCGGTGACTATCTAGAACTTGGTTACTTTGAACAGGAAGTAGAAGGTGGAAATCGACAAACACCTCTTGAAGCTGTCTGGAATGCCTTTCCTGCCCTTAACCAAGCAGAAGTCCGTGCGGCCCTTGCCCGCTGTGGTTTGACGACCAAGCACATCGAAAGTCAGATTCAGGTATTGTCAGGTGGGGAACAAGCTAAGGTGCGTTTCTGTCTCTTGATGAACCGTGAAAACAACGTCTTAGTGCTGGACGAGCCGACCAACCACTTGGATGTGGATGCCAAGGAAGAACTCAAACGCGCTCTCAAAGAATACAAAGGAAGCATTCTTATGGTTTGCCACGAACCAGACTTCTATGAAGGCTGGATGGACCAAATCTGGGATTTTAACAAGCTAACTTAAAAATGAGAAAAAAAGAAATACAGTATCGAATGCGGATACTGTATTTTTTAGGTTATTTAGGATTTAAAATCGTAATCTTTTACCACTTCGATACTATCGATAGTGATAGCAGTAGTTGGTTTGTCTTTTTCATCTTTTTCAGCCTTGGCAATCTTGTCAACAATATCCATGCCGTCGATGACTTGGCCAAAGACAGGGTGTTTACCATCTAGACTAGGATTTCCACCTTCTTTATAGGCTTCGATGATTTTCTTTGGATACTTGCTTGTAGGGAGTTTAGCTGAAATATCTGTTGAGTTTTGGTTGATGAAGAATTGGCTACCGTTGGTGTTTGGTTGACCAGTGTTAGCCATAGCAAGAGCTCCGCGGATATTGTATAGGTAAGGAGAAATTTCATTTTTGAAACCAGTTCCCTTGTCCTTCGTTTTATCCTTATCATGCCAGATAGATTGACCACCTGTACCATCTCCCTTAGGATCTCCAGTTTGGACCATAAAGCCATCGATGACACGGTGGAAAGTGATGCCGTTATAGTAACCTTCCTTAGCGTGAGTAAGGAAGTTTTCAACCGCAAGAGGTGCTAGTTTTGGAAAGAGTTTGATACGGATATCGCCTTGATTTGTGTGTAAAATGACCTCAGCTTCATCTTCAGCAACTTCCTTAGAAAGTTGAGGGAAGTTAGCATTTTCATTGGTCAGAGCATCGTTCAAATCTTTGGCGGCCTGAGCAGCTGCTTTAGAACTTTCTTCAGCTGAGATACTAGAGTCAACATAGTCATCGCCACGCAGACTACGTTGGATGCTAGTACATCCAGCTAGGGCAACAGTTGATAGTAAAAGAAGGGTTGCTAGTTTTTTCATTGTTAACCTCTCAAAAATTCATTTCTACCATTGTACCTTAAAAGGGAAGTGATTTCAAATGTAAAAGATTTTACTAAAAATTTCTAGTAGTAAAAAAAAATTAAAACTCTGTCAAGTTTTTTTCTTGACACCTGTCAGAAATCTGCTATAATAGAACATGTGCTAAATAGCTTAGCTATTTCACCGAAATAAAAAAAATAAGAAAAGAGATATTAAAAAATGGCAGTTAAAATCCGTTTGACTCGTATGGGTTCTAAGAAAAAACCTTTCTACCGTATCAACGTAGCAGACTCACGTTCACCACGTGACGGACGTTTCATCGAAACAGTTGGTACTTACAACCCACTTGTTGCTGAAAACCAAGTAACTTTGAAAGAAGACCGCGTTCTTGCATGGTTGGCTGATGGAGCTCAACCTTCAGATACAGTTCGCAACATCCTTTCAAAAGAAGGCGTATTGAAAAAATTCCACGATTCTAAATTCTCAAAATAAGTTTAAAGTAGGTTGACAGATGGATACGATTGAAAATCTCATTATTGCGATTGTGAAACCTTTGATTTCACAACCTGATGCCTTAACTATCAAGATTGAAGACACACCAGAGTTTTTGGAGTATCACTTGGATCTTGACCAAAGCGATGTCGGTCGTGTTATCGGTCGTAAGGGTCGCACTATCTCAGCGATAAGAACGATTGTCTACTCTGTCCCAACTGAAGACAAAAAAGTAAGAATCGTTATCGATGAAAAATAAAAAAGCGGGACAGAAGTCTCGCTTTTTTTGTGAGGAGCAGAAAATGAAAGATTTAACGTTTAGACAATTACAAGCCTACTTACTTGAACATTACCAGCAGTCTCGAACTGAGGAAGGCCTCTTTATCAAGTTAGTGGAGGAAGTCGGAGAAGTAGCCGAGGTCTTGAATGGGCGCTCCGGTCGAAAAGAGGGCGTTCAGGACTCAAACGAGGAACTAGCCAAAGAACTGGCTGATATCATTCATTACACCGTCGCAATAGCGGCCATCAATGACATTGACCTAACTAAAACTATTTTTGACAAAGATAAGAAGGCTGCCATTAAGTACCAGCATGAAAGAGATTTGGAAGGATTTTTGAATGGGAAGGAGAGTTGATGTCCTCTTTCTCCAACTTGTGAAAATCCCTGGAACGTGATAAAATAAAGGGTAGAAATAGATACAGGAGACAAGATGAACTACTTTAATGTTGGGAAAATCGTCAATACGCAGGGTTTACAGGGTGAGATGCGAGTCTTGTCTGTGACAGATTTTGCCGAGGAACGGTTTAAAAAAGGAGCAGCGCTGGCTTTATTTGATGGAAAAGATCAGTTTGTTCAAACAGTGACCATCGCAAGTCACCGTAAGCATAAGAACTTTGACATTATCAAATTCAAAGACATGTACCATATCAATGCGATTGAAAAGTACAAGGGTTATAGTCTCAAGGTCGCTGAGGAAGATTTGAACGATTTAGATGATGGTGAATTCTATTATCATGAAATTATCGGTTTAGATGTTTACGAGGGAGACAACTTGATTGGAACCATCAAGGAGATTCTGCAACCAGGTGCTAACGATGTCTGGGTGGTCAAACGAAAAGGTAAGCGTGATTTGTTTTTACCTTACATACCGCCAGTGGTTCTCAATGTTGATATTCCAAACAAACGAGTCGATGTGGAAATCTTAGAAGGGTTAGATGATGAAGATTGATATTTTAACCCTCTTTCCGGAGATGTTTTCTCCGCTGGAGCACTCGATTGTTGGAAAGGCTCGAGAAAAAGGGCTCTTGGATATCCAGTATCATAATTTCAGAGAATACGCTGAAAAGGCTCGCCATGTTGACGATGAGCCTTACGGAGGCGGTCAGGGGATGTTGCTCCGAGCGCAACCTATTTTCGATGCCTTTGATGCTATTGAAAAGAAAAATCCCCGTATCATTCTTCTTGATCCTGCTGGGAAACAGTTCGATCAAGCTTACGCTGAGGATTTGGCCCAGGAAGAGGAACTGATCTTTATCTGTGGTCACTATGAAGGCTATGACGAGCGCATCAAGACCTTGGTAACCGATGAAATTTCCCTAGGAGACTATGTTTTGACTGGTGGTGAATTGGCAGCCATGACTATGATTGATGCGACCGTGCGCTTGATACCGGAAGTGATTGGTAAGGAGTCTAGTCACCAGGATGATAGTTTTTCTTCAGGACTTCTCGAATATCCTCAATACACACGCCCTTATGACTATCAAGGCATGGTCGTGCCAGATGTGCTCATGAGTGGGCACCATGAAAAGATTCGCCAGTGGCGGCTGTATGAGAGTCTAAAGAAAACCTACGAGCGCAGACCTGACCTGCTAGATAACTATCAACTAACAGCCGAGGAAGAAAAGATGCTGGCTGAAATCAAAGAAAACAAAAAATAAAGGAGAACCTTATGCAAGTAATCAAACGTAATGGAGAAATTGCTGAATTTGATCCAGATAAAATTTACCAAGCTGTCCTAAAAGCAGCTCAAACCGTTTATATTTTGACAGATGATTTGCGCCAAAACCTTGCACAAGTTACTAAAAAAGTCGTTTTGGACTTGGAAGAAGCAAAAGTAGAACGTGCCACTATCAGCATGATCCAATCAATGGTTGAGCACCGCTTACTTGGAGCTGGCTACATTACCATTGCAGAACACTATATCTCTTATCGCTTGCAACGCGATTTGGAGAGAAGTGGTTATGGTGACCATATTGCCGTTCACCTTCATTTTGAACAAATCCGTTAAGAAAAAGAGTGGGATGCAAAGAACATCTCACTCTTTCTTAAATAGGCTTTTCTGAGCTTTTTGTACAGTTGAGGGAACGAAACGAAGCCGTTTAATATCACTGATACGAATGATTCGAGTTACGTTTTTTGAAAAATTCTTGACGATAATTTGTTGGCGATTAGCATCGTGTTTGACAATATCACCCGTAAAACTTGTCTCAGCAAGTATGATATGAACAGCCGTCTTTTTCTGGATAGCTTGTTCAATCATAGCGGTGAAGGAGTTGTCCTCGATTTGAGGATGATCATCATTCCCATTGAGAAAACTATGTAGTTTATCTAGAACTAGTTGGAATGCCTGTCTCATAGAATCCTCCCTTCTTGCATATTCACATTATATAAAATTTTCCTAAAAACTACAAGATTTTTCGAATAATCTAATGAAAACTAAAAAGGAGAACAAAATGGCAGAATTTACATTTGAAATCGAAGAACACTTACTGACCTTGTCCGAAAATGAAAAAGGATGGACCAAGGAAATCAACCGCGTCAGCTTTAATGGTGCCCCTGCAAAGTTTGACATTCGCGCTTGGAGCCCAGATCATACTAAAATGGGCAAGGGAATTACTCTTACAAATGAAGAATTTCAGGTAATGGTCGATGCCTTTAAAGGTGGACAATAAAAAGAATCTTGAGTAGAACTCAAGATTCTTTTTTTTATGACACAATATAGTCACAGAGAGAAGTTTTTGTTAACTGAAGAAAAATATCCTTGAATTCTTCTGGGGGGATAGGATTTTCTTTGTGAATCCAAACCTCAATGAAAGAGATAGCCATACTTGTAATAATATGGGTGATGTCCTCTTTACTAATGTTAACCATTGGTTTGTACTGAATATTTTTTAAAACCCACTTTGAGTAGGTCATCTTTAAAAAATCTTTCCACCCTGGGTCGGCTTGGGTCGTATACAGTGTCCGAATCTCATTTCTTCGAGCATAAATCAAAGGCAGGATATGATCCGCTAAAAATTGAAGTGGATCTCCATCCCTATTCGGGGAGTAATCATTCATACTCTTAAAAATTTGTTGATCCGTTTCTTTGTGGATATAGTCAATGATATCCTCAAAATTATTAAAATGCTTTTGATAAATAGCTTGTCTGGAGATACCAGCTTCGGCAGCAAGTTCAGTCATGGTGAATGAAGAGCGCTGAGGGTATCGCTGAGCTAAGTTGATAAAAGCGTCTAAAATTAGCTCTCGAGTTTGTTTGGCCATGTTAATTCCTTTCTGTCTTGAAAAAACATATATAAATTCCAACAAGCTGTCAAAGAATCAATATAATTGGTGGCTGTACAGGAATAGATTGAAAACGGTAGTAAAACAACATATTTCGAAATATACATTTTTTTGTATTTGATATTTCTTGGTTGTCCCTCTTAAGAGAATTATATCACAAAATTTAACTTATATATAGTACTTACATTAGAAAATGTTTTATAAGGATTAGTATCAGTATTTTTTGACTTTTCTGAAAATTCAGCCTTTTCTTAAGAAGAATAGTTCTTATAGTTTACACGTTGTCAATAAGTTCTTGAGCGATTTAAAAGGAATGATAAAAAATACTTGATAAAGTATGATATAATAATTATGGGTAATATTTTGCTATATTTCCACTTTGACTAAGGGTAGTGATACTCCTGCTAAAGGTTAAAAATAATCTTTTTGAATAACATAAATATCGTAATCATATATCCTATGCAGCTATCGTACAGAGATTGGTATGATGAATCTTGCAATTGAAAGGGGTGTTGCCTATTGGGAGAAATGATACACTGTTCAATTAATTTTTAATCATTTAGAAAGGAAAAATCATGAGATTAAAAAAATTGTGGTTGTATATTTTGACACCACTCTTAGTTTTGTTTGGTTCGGCCACTTTGACGAATACGGTACAGGCAAAAGAACTAACAGGAGCTATTTCTGATATTAAAATTTGGGATTATGACAACGGAAAAGAACACGTTGCTACAAATGGGGTTCATGAGTTGTCAACAAATAGTGATTATGCCAACTATAGATATTTAGTTAGTTTTGATTTGACTAAATACAATGGTAAGCTTGAGGATAATGATACTTTTACTCTAACTATTCCTAAACCGTTGACCGTAAAAGGAGAAACATTCGATATTACCGATCCAAAGACAGGGGTTGTAGTTGCTTCTGCATCTGTCGTTTCAAATGGTGATGGTGCTGGCGGGAAAGCTACGATTACTTTAAAAAATCTAAATGATTACCTTAAAAAGAAAGGTGGTAATCAGGTTGAGAATGTTAAAGGAACCTTCTTTGTCGGGTTTAGTTTAACTTCCGAAGTTACCCGAACTGAATTAAAGTATCCAGTATCTGAAACTGGTAAAGAGATAACTCATATTATCAAAGCTAGCAAACCAAAGGCTCAAGACTACACAGATAAAATTGGGAAGACAAACTTTTCGAAAATCGGTGGAGTTATTGAAAAAGGTGAATGGCAATCTGATTTGCTAAAGAAAAGCGGAAGTTACTACCATCCATTTGTTGTCCGTGTTAACGATAGGCAGGCGACTTACGATAAAATCGTTGCACATGACTATATTTCTAAAGACTATGCACCTGCACAGTTTATTCCTGAAACATTGAAAGTGAAATCAGGTTGGTATGATAGCACGTATAGTTTTAGAGATATCAAGGAATTGGTCAAAGATGTTGATTATACAGTAGAGTGGAATGAATCTTATACAGATTTTAAAGTCAATATCAAGAATCCTGCTCTTTTAAAGGCTGCAAATGGGAAACCCGCAGCTTTTGAAATATCCTATAATACAACAGCACCTGCTGATGGAACTCAGATCGCTAATAATGTAGAGATGTACGGAAATGACCGTCCGATAACTGTGCGCACAGATACTGCTGACAAACTAATTACGGTGGTTCGTAATTCGAAGATTACGTCTGGTGGTACAATCCAGCTTGAGACGGGTTACCGCATTACTCTTTACAAAGTAGATGAGAAAACACAAGAACGCCTTGCAGGAGCTAAATTCAAAATCACTCCTCCGAAAGGTGTTAAAACCGCTCAAGAAGAGACGGTGATAACAGATTCAAAAGGTGTTGCGCAGTCTAAAGTATATACCGAGGAAGATGCAAAAAAGGTGAGTTTACTATCACTGAGATTGAAGCTCCTGCTGGATATGAGTTAGATTCGAACCCAATTAAGGTAAAAGTTGGCCAAGAAGGTGTTATTAAGACTATTACCAATAAACGTACCAAAGCCAAAGCGCACATTGAAGCAACTAAAGAGTTGGTTGGTCGTGATCTTAAAGAGGGTGAATTTGAATTCACGTTGACAGGTCCAGATGGTCAAGTCATCGAAACTGTGAAAAATGACAAAAATGGACGTATCAAATTCTCAGATTTGGAATTCGACACAGAAGGTAAGTATGTTTATACGATTGCTGAAAAAGTTGGAAATGCGCCTGGAATTACTTATGATTCAACTATCATGAAGGCGGAGGTATCTGTAACGAAAGATGAAAAAGGTGTATTGCAAGCTAAAGTTACAGATTATAGCTGTTCAAAATTCACCAACAAGTACACACCAGCTGGAGACACATCAGTTACTCTTGGTGCGAAAAAAGTTCTTGAAGGTAAGAAACTTGAAGCAGGCAAATACAGCTTTGTTCTGAAAGAAGGCGACAAAGAGCTTGAAACAGTTACAAACGATGCAGATGGTAATGTTACATTTAAAGCTCTTACTTACAACGAAAGTCAAGTAGGAACTCATAAGTACACTATCTCAGAAGTTGCTGGATCTGAAGCAGGTATCACTTACGATAAGACAGTTCAAGAAGTTGAAGTTAAAGTTGAAAAAGTAAGTGCGACTGAATTGAAAGCAACTGTTTCGAAAGAAGCAAAAGACCTAGTCTTCACCAACAAGTATACACCAGCGAAGACTGAAGTTCCTGTGAAGAAAGTTTGGAATGATAAGGAAAACCAAGATGGTAAACGTTCAACTTCTATTACAGTTAAATTACTTGCAGACGGTCAAGATACTGGTAAACGACTTGAATTGACTGAAGCAAATGGTTGGGCTGGAAAATTTACTGAACTTGATGCGGATAAAGGCGGTACACCGATTAAGTACATAGTAGAAGAAGAAACAGCTGTTAAAGGGTACACAACTGAAGTGACAGGGGATGCTACAACTGGATTCACTATCACAAATAGCTACACTCCAGAAACAGTTGACATCACAGCTACTAAAAACTGGGATGATGCCAACAACCAAGATGGCAAACGTCCAACTAAGATTACAATCAATCTTTTAGCAGACGGTCAGAAAGTCGATTCGAAAGAAGTACAAGCTGCCCCAGATGGTACTTGGACTGCCAAATTCGAGAAATTAGCAAAATATAAAGCTGGTAAAGAAATCAAGTACACTGTAACAGAAGAAAAAGTTTCAGAGTATGAATCTTCTATTACTGACTTTAATATTACCAACAAGTACACTCCAAAAACAATTGAGTATAAAGTAACTAAAGTATGGAACGATGCTAATAATCAAGATGGTAAACGTCCTGATTCAGTAACTGTTCAACTCTACAAACAAGTAGGGGATGCGGATCCGGTAGCAGTCGAAGGGAAGAAAATGACCTTGACAGCAAAAGATAAAACAGATGAAAATACTTGGGTTGCATCTTTTACCAATCTTCCAAAATACGAAGCAGGTAAGGAAATTAAATACTCAATCAAAGAAGTGGATGTACCAGCAGGCTACAAAGCGTCTGTGACAGGTCAAGTTGTGACCAATACACACACACCGGAAACGGTTGTCATTTCAGGAACGAAAGTTTGGAAAGATAACAATAACCAAGATGGTAAACGTACAAAAACTGTAAAAGTTCAAATTCTTAACGGCGATAAAGTTGTTCAAGAGATTGAAGTATCAGAAGAAACTGGCTGGAAGTTTGAATCAAAAGAGCTTCCTAAGTATGAAAATGGTAAAGAAATCAAGTATACTGTCAAAGAAGTTGTTGTGGAAGAATATACTACAACAGTTGAGAAAGACAAAGATGGTAAATACACTATTACCAATACACACACGCCAGAGAAAACTTCTGTAAAAGGTACTAAGACTTGGAACGATGCTGAAAACAAAGACGGTATCCGTCCAAAATCTATCACAGTGAAACTCCTTGCAAATGGAGAAGATACTGGTAAAACAGCGACTGCTTCAGAAGCAACAGGATGGAAATATGAATTTACAGATCTTGATCGCTATCAAGGCGGCAAACTGGTTGACTATTCTGTTGAGGAAGTAAATGTTCCAGATGGTTATACTGCGAAAGTGACTGGTTTCAATATCACCAATACACATACTCCAGAAAAACCAACACCAGGTAAACCAAATGAACCAGGAAAACCAGGACAAAAACCTCAACTTCCTAACACTGGTGAAAAAGCATCTAACGCAGCAGTAGTTGCAGGACTTGCTTTGATGGCAGTGACTGGTGGATTGTACTTTGTAAGCCGTAAAAATAAATAATCTCTAGATGAGAGATGATTTTCAGTTAGTTCTTAGGAAGTAATTGGAAAGGAAATAGTCCAGAACATTTGTTCTGGACTATTTTTTTATCTTGAGAAATAAGGAAGGTTTTTCAATCGTTCGAGTAGGGGATGGCTGATGAAACTAATGGCAATAATCTTACCAAGATCAGGAAGGATAAAGGGAAGGACTCCGACAGCGAATGCTTTGTCAAGTGGCATACCAGCAAGGAAGTGGAGGCTGAGAATACCTCCGACAAAGACGAGGGAATCACCCAAGAGGTTGGATAGGAAAATGCGGATATAGCCACTATTTTGATGGATGAGATAAGATGTAAGTCCTGCATAGACAAGGTCGAACCAAAGATAGCCTGAACTTGGACCGACTAAAACGTGAAATCCAGCACCACCCCCTGCAAAGACAGGTAGACCAATGGCGCCCAGCAGGAGGTAGAGAACAACAGATAGAACGGCTTCCCTAGGTCTAAAAACAGTAGCAATCAGACCGATCGCAAAGTTTTGCAAAGTGAAAGGTACAGGACCGATAGGAAGACTGATTTGTGCCAATACGGCGATGAGAGCAGCACCGATAGCAGGGATAGCATAGATATGAGCTTTTTTCAAAACTGTTAACCTCTTTTCAAAATTATAGTAACTATTATACTAATTCAGAGGAGAAAGTCAACCTATTTTTGAAATCAAGGTAACAATTTTGTAACGGCCGATTTTACAAGTAAAAAGAGACCTCAAGAGGTCTCTTGCGATAATTAGCGCATGGTCACAAATTCTTCTGAGGCAGTTGGGTGGATAGCTACTGTAGCATCAAAGTCCGCCTTGGTTGCTCCCATCTTGATGGCAACTGCGAATCCTTGAATCATCTCATCCACTCCGTAACCAAGTCCGTGAAGTCCAACAACTTTTTCGTCAGCACCGGCGGTGATGAGTTTGAAGCGAGATTCTTGACGATGGCTTGTAACGGCAGAGTACATAGATGCAAAGCTTGACTTGTAGACTTTGATGTTATCTTGGCCGTATTCTTTGATAGCTTGATCCTCGGTTAAACCAACCGTTCCGATTGCTGGGTGGGAGAAGACAACAGTAGGGATAGTCGTGTAGTCCATCTTGGCATTTGTTTTTCCATTAAAGAGGCGTTCAGATAAGGTCCGTCCTGCCTTGATGGCTACTGGGGTCAGTTCCTTCTCACCAGTAACGTCTCCAAGAGCATAGATACCATCTACAACTGTATTTTGATACTCATCCACTTGGATAAATCCACGTTGGTTGAGTGTGACGCCAGCCTTTTCTAACTCCAGACCGTCTACATTTGGACGGCGACCGGTAGCCCAGATAACTTGGCTGGCAGTGTGACTAGAACCATCTTCGAAATGAATGGTAATACCTTGCTCGGTTTCTTCGAGCTTGACAGGTACCTTATGTGTGTGTAAAGGTAGACCAGTTTTTTCCATTTCATTGACAAGTCCTTCAACGATGTAGCTGTCAAAAGTGCGCAAGGGACGATCACGACGGACAAACAAATCCGTTTTTACTCCTAGCGCGTGGAGAACACCTGCTAATTCAACGGCGATATAACCAGCTCCAAGAATCGCAACAGATTCAGGAAGTTGCTCCCAAGCAAAGACATCGTCTGAGCTACCACCGAGTTCAGCTCCAGGAATAGTTGGGATGCTTGGACGAGCGCCAGTCGCAATCACGATATGTTTGGCACGAATCAATTCGCCATTAACACTGACTGTGTGGGAATCAACGAAATGAGCACGACCTTCAATCAAATCAACACCGTTGCGCTTGAAACTTCCATCATAAGATGAGCGGGCACGATCGATGTAGGCTTCACGATTTTGACGAAGTTTTGCGAAATCAAATTGAACATCTGAACTTGTAAAACCATAGTCAGGGCCGTAGTGGTGGAAGCTTTCAGCGATTTGCGCTCCATACCACATGATTTTCTTAGGAACACAGCCGACATTGACGCAGGTTCCACCTAATTTTTTCTCTTCGATAACAGCTGCTTTAGCACCGTGTTCGCCAGCTCGGTTCATAGTGGCAATGCCGCCGCTTCCTCCACCGATAGCGATGATATCATATTCTCTCATAGAAAACTCCTTATAGCTTTGATAGTCATATTCTATCGTTTTTATTTTTTGAATGCAAAAATCTACTACGATAAAAAAATTATAAAAACGCTTGCCAAATTCAAAAAGATATTGTATTATATATCTAGCACAATAGTCCAATAAACGAATACCGAACGAAATAATGGTCCTGAATTGTCATTGTTTCCATCTGAATTGTCATTGTTTGGGCTTGGTATTTCTGATATAATGGTTTTTGTAAGGCAAAAGAATAAAGGAGCTTAAAAATGAAAAGAAATAAGAAGGCAAAAAAATGGCAATTATACACAGCGATTGGTGTTGCCAGTGCTATTGTTACCAGTGCTGCGGGGATTTTGATTTTTAGACAACCTTCCCAGTCAGCAGTCAAGGAGGAAACCTCTCATATCGTTACTGCTAAGGAAGGTTCTGTTGCTTCATCGGTTCTCTTGTCAGGTACGGTTACAGCAAAAAATGAACAATACGTTTATTTTGATGCTAGTAAGGGAGATTTAGATGAAATTCTCGTTTCGGTGGGGGACAAGGTCGAAGAAGGGCAAGCGTTGGTCAAATACAGCAGTGCAGATGCTCAAGCTGCCTATGATGCAGCCGATCGTGCAGTTGCAAAGGCAGACCGTCATATCGAGGAGTTAAACAAGGCTCGTGAGAATGCATCAGCTACACCAGTTTCACCACAGGTTCCAACAGAAGCTGGACTCCCAGAACAAGCGCAAGCAGCGACTTCTTCAGTATCCTCTATCGACTCTCAAATCAGTGATGCCAAGGATAACCGTGCAGATGCTGTGGCTCAGCTCAACAAGGCTCAAGCACAGCTAGATGCCGCAACTGTCCTCAGTACACTAGAAGGGACTGTAGTTGAAGTCAATCGTAATGTTTCCAAATCGCCAACAGGTAATAGCCAAGTGGTAGTACATGTCGTAAGTAATGAAAACTTGCAGGTCAAAGGGGAGTTGTCTGAATACAACCTTGCTAACCTTTCTGTAGGCCAAGAAGTTACCTTTACTTCGAAGGTTTACCAAGATAAGAGCTGGACTGGTAAGATTAGCTACATTTCTGACTACCCTAAAAATAATGGCGAAGCAGCAAATGCAGCTCTTGGAGGGAATACTGGATCTAAGTACCCTTATACTGTTGATGTGACTAGCGATATCGGTGAGTTGAAACAAGGTTTCTCAGTCAGTGTGGAAGTCAAAAACAAGAGTAAGGCCATTCTTGTTCCTTTGACAAGTGTTGTTACCGAAAATGACAAAAACTATGTCTGGATCGTTGACGACCAGAAAAAAGCGAAGAAGGTAGAAGTTACTTTGGGGAATGCGGACGCAGATAACCAAGAAATTACTTCAGGTTTGACAGACGGTGCCAAGGTCATCAGTAATCCAACATCTTCCTTGGAAGAAGGAAAAGAGGTGAAGGCTGATGAAGAAACTAATTAGTCTCAAAAATATCTGTAGGAGTTATCGAAATGGTGACCAAGAACTGCAGGTCCTTAAAAATATCAATCTAGAAGTTCATGAAGGTGAGTTTGTTGCCATTATGGGACCTTCTGGTTCTGGTAAGTCTACGTTGATGAATACCATCGGAATGTTGGATACACCAACCAGTGGAGAGTACTACCTTGAAGGGCAAGAAGTGGCAGGCCTGGGAGAGAAACAACTGGCCAAGGTCCGCAATCAGCAAATCGGCTTTGTCTTTCAGCAGTTCTTTCTCTTGTCTAAGCTCAATGCGCTTCAAAACGTCGAATTGCCCTTGATTTACGCTGGAGTTTCGGCTTCTAAACGTCGGAAATTGGCTGAGGAATTTCTGGAAAAGGTTGAGTTGACGGAGCGCAGTCTTCATTTACCTTCTGAGTTATCAGGTGGTCAAAAGCAACGGGTAGCGATTGCGCGTGCCTTGGTAAATAATCCCTCTATCATCCTAGCAGACGAACCTACAGGAGCCTTGGATACCAAGACAGGAAATCAAATCATGCAGCTGTTGGTGGAGTTAAACAAGGAAGGGAAAACCATTATCATGGTCACGCATGAGCCTGAGATTGCTGCCTATGCCAAACGCCAAATTGTCATTCGTGATGGGGTCATCTCATCAGACAGTGCTCTGGTAGAAAAGGAGGAAAACTAGATGCAGAATCTGAAATTTGCCTTTTCATCCATTATGGCCCACAAGATGCGTTCCTTCCTGACCATGATTGGGATTATCATCGGAGTTTCGTCTGTCGTCGTCATCATGGCACTGGGAGACTCCATGTCTCGTCAGGTCAATAAAAACATGACCAAATCACAGAAGGATATCCATGTCTTTTTCTCTCCTATCAAAAGCAAGGATGGTTCCTTTACGCAGAAACAATCCGCTTTGACAGTCAGTGGGAAAGAAGAGGATGTTCATGTTGAACCACCAAAACCACTAGAATCCTGGGTTAAGGAGGCTGCTAAACTTAAAGGAGTAGACAGTTACTATGTCACCAACTCGACTAACGTTACCCTATCTTATAAGGATAAGAAGGTTGAACGAGCGACTCTGACAGGCGGAAATAGCACCTACATGAACGCAGTTGAAAATGAAATCGTTGCGGGTAGAAGTCTAAGACCGCAAGACTACAAGGAATTTGCCAGTGTGATTTTGCTGGACGAAGAACTAGCCAAGAGTTTGTTTGATAGTCCAGAAGCTGCGGTTAATCAAGTCATCTCTGTTAATGAATTTAGTTACCGTGTGATTGGCGTTTATACAAGCAATGAAGCTAAAACTGCTAAAGCCTTTGGGATTGGTGGTCTTCCAATTACGACCAATATCTCTCTCGCAGCCAATTTTAATACTGATGAAATCTCGAACATCGTCTTTCGTGTCAATGATACTAGTCTAACACAGACCTTGGGACCAGAGTTGGCTCGAAAATTGACTGAGATTGCTGGTCTTCAGCAAGGGGAGTACCAAGTTGCGGATGCAACTGCCGCCTTCCAAGAGGTACAACAACTATTTGGTTTTATGACAACCATTATCAGTGCCATCGCAGGAATCTCTCTCTTTGTCGGGGGAACTGGTGTTATGAATATCATGCTGGTATCGGTGACAGAACGCACGCGGGAGATTGGTCTGCGAAAAGCTCTCGGAGCTACTCGGGCTAATATCTTGGTACAGTTTTTGATTGAATCCATGATCTTAACCTTGCTAGGTGGTGTCATCGGTCTTGGGATTGCTGCTGGAATGACCATGTTAGCTGGAGTATTGCTTCAAAACATGATTGCAGGTATCGAAGTTGGGGTTTCCCTCCCAATCGCTCTCTTTAGCTTGGCTGTGTCAGCCAGCGTTGGGATGATTTTCGGAGTCTTGCCAGCCAATAAAGCGTCTAAGCTCGATCCAATCGAAGCTCTTCGTTATGAATAAGATATAGAGCAGAAAAAACAGGATAGACAGTTGTCTATCTTGTTTTTGTATGGATTTTCCTATCGAAAATCACTAAAAATATGATATAATGAAGTGTTAGAAAATCAGGTTTCATTTGCCTGGAAAGGAAAAATTATGTCTGAAAAGAATTTTTATATTACAACACCGATTTACTATCCATCTGGTAAACTTCATATCGGTTCTGCCTACACAACCATCGCTTGTGATGTCCTAGCTCGCTACAAACGCCTCATGGGCTTCGATGTCTTTTATCTGACAGGTCTTGACGAGCATGGTCAGAAAATCCAGCAAAAAGCGGAAGAAGCTGGCATCACACCTCAAGCTTATGTTGACGGCATGGCGGTTGGAGTCAAAGAACTCTGGCAATTACTCGATATCTCATACGATAAATTCATTCGTACAACTGATGACTACCATGAAAAAGTAGTGGCTCAAGTCTTTGAACGCTTGCTTGCTCAAGATGATATCTACTTGGGTGAATACTCTGGCTGGTATTCAGTATCAGATGAGGAATTCTTTACAGAAAGCCAGCTTGCAGAAGTATTCCGTGATGAAGCTGGAAATGTGACAGGCGGTATTGCTCCATCAGGTCACGAAGTGGAATGGGTATCTGAAGAATCTTACTTCCTTCGCCTCAGCAAATACCAAGATCGTTTGGTAGAATTTTTCAAATCTCACCCTGACTTCATCACTCCAGATGGTCGTCTTAATGAAATGTTGCGTAACTTCATCGAGCCAGGTTTGGAAGACTTAGCGGTTTCTCGTACAACCTTTACCTGGGGTGTGCCAGTCCCTTCCAATCCAAAACACGTTGTCTACGTTTGGATTGATGCCCTTCTTAACTATGCGACAGCTCTTGGTTATGGTCAAGATGAGCACGGTAACTATGATAAATTCTGGAATGGAACAGTCTTCCACATGGTCGGAAAAGACATTCTTCGTTTCCACTCCATCTACTGGCCAATCCTTCTCATGATGTTGGATATGAAATTGCCTGACCGCTTGATTGCCCATGGTTGGTTCGTCATGAAAGACGGCAAGATGTCTAAGTCTAAAGGGAATGTCGTTTACCCTGAAATGTTGGTAGAGCGCTATGGACTGGATCCACTTCGTTACTACCTCATGCGTAGCCTTCCAGTTGGTTCAGACGGAACCTTCACTCCAGAGGACTACGTCGGCCGTATCAACTATGAATTAGCAAATGACCTTGGAAACCTCCTCAACCGTACGGTTTCCATGATTAACAAGTACTTTGATGGACAAATTCCTGCCTATGTAGAAGGTGTGACAGAGTTTGACAATGCTCTTGCTCAAGTAGCAGAGCAATCTATCTCTGACTACCATACACACATGGAAGCAGTTGACTACCCACGTTCCCTTGAAGCAGTATGGACTCTTATCTCACGTACCAACAAATACATCGATGAGACAGCCCCATGGGTCTTGGCTAAGGATGAAGCTCTTCGTGACCAATTGGCAAGTGTCATGAGCCACTTGGCAGCCAGCCTTCGTGTTGTAGCTCACTTGATTGAACCATTTATGATGGGAACCAGTCGTGCTGTATTGGCACAACTTGGTCTAACAGAAGTTTCTAGCCTAGAAAACTTGAGCTTGGCTGACTTCCCGGCAGGTGTAACAGTAGTTGCCAAAGGAACACCAATCTTCCCACGTCTGGACATGGAAGAAGAGATTGCCTATATCAAGGAACAAATGGAAGGCAACAAACCAGCAGTCGAAAAAGAATGGAATCCAAATGAAGTTGAACTCAAACTAAACAAGGATGAAATCAAGTTTGAAGACTTTTACAAGGTTGAAATCCGTGTCGCAGAGGTCAAAGAAGTGTCTAAAGTGGAAGGTTCTGATAAATTGCTTCAATTCCGATTAGATGCTGGTGATGGTCAAGACCGTCAAATCCTCTCAGGAATTGCCAAATACTATCCGAACGAACAAGAATTGGTCGGCAAGAAAGTCCAAATTGTTGCCAACCTCAAACCACGCAAGATGATGAAAAAATATGTCAGCCAAGGGATGATTCTCTCAGCTGAACATGATGGCAAATTAACCCTTCTCACAGTTGATCCGGCTGTACCAAACGGAAGTGTGATTAGGTAAAAGCAAAAAACCAACGTTAGGTACGTTGGTTTTTCTTGTTGTTTGCGAGATTTTCTAAGAAGTAGTCCATCTCCTTTTGCGATCGGAGGACAATTACTTTGTCTGGATAGGTTTCTTGAACCCTTTGATAACGTTCTTTGGCATTCTTTGTCCGCCCATCCCAGAGAATCCATCGGATAAAGTCCCAGTCAAAGCGTTCAGGGCAACCTGCAGCCATACTTTCTCGGACCTTGCCTCGGTAAGTGAGATACCGTTTAAAGGCTCGAAAGAGACAAGTCCATGGTGAAAAATTGAGAAAGATGATTTGGTCCGCTTCCTGCATTCTTTCTTCATAGCAACACCAAGAGTAGTTGCCGTCAATGACCCAAGATTCATGCTTTGTGAGAAAGTTTTTCAACTCGCCCAGCATCCATTCGCGGTCACTGTCTTGCCAACCAGGTTGAAATTGAAGTGTATCCATATGCAGTTTGGGGATGGAGTAGTAGTTTGATAATTTTTCAGCTAGGGTTGACTTGCCAGCTCCAGAATATCCTATGATTGCGATTTTCATTTTCTACCTTTTCTGATTAGAGGACAAAAAAACAGCCTCTATGGACTGTTTCTTATTTAGCAAGTTTAGCTGAAAGACGAGCTTTATCGCGGCTTGCTTTGTTTTTATGAATCAAACCTTTAGTTTCTGCTTTGTCAATAGCTGAGCTAGCAGCACGGAAAAGTTCTTCAGAAGGGTTTGCTTCGAAAGCTTTGATAGCAGTACGCATAGCTGATTTTTGAGCTGAGTTTTTTTCGTTTTGTTTAACGTTCAATTCAGCGCGTTTGATAGCTGATTTAATGTTTGCCAATGTTCTTACCTCCATATTTACTAACTATACCATTATATATGAAAACTTAGGTTTTGACAAGGGGAAATTATTTTTTTAGGTAAATTTCATCGATTTCATGGTTTTTAGTCTTGTGGAGAATGACCTCGGCGCGATTCCTTGTCGGTTCGATATAGTTTTGTAGATTTGTGAGATTAATACTGGTCCAAACCTGATGTGCAAAGGCTTCAACTTCTCCAATTGGCATTTGCGTAAAGCGGTGGTAGTAGCTGTTGGGATCATTTTGGGCAAAGCTGAGCAGCTTTAAGAAACGATCCAGATACCAGCTTTCAATGTCCTCGACAGCAGCATCCACATAGATGGAGAAATCAAAGAAATCAGTGATGTAAAGGCGCTCATTTTGAGGATTTTGAAAGACATTGATGCCTTCAACAATGACAAAATCAGCAGCTTTGACACGTTGTTTCTCTCCAGGAACGATGTCATACACTTCATGAGAATAGACAGGAATATCGACATCTTGTCCATTTTTTAGGCGATCAAGAAAATTCAGCAAGGTTTCCATATCATAACTTTCAGGAAAACCTTTGCGATTTAAGATATCCTGGTCAATCAAGGTTTGATTGGGATAGAGAAAGCCGTCAGTCGTCACCAATTCCACAGTAGCATCAGGAAGAGTACGTGATAAAAGAATCTGAAGTAAGCGACTAGTAGTCGATTTGCCCACAGCAACACTACCAGAAACCCCAATGATAAAAGGCTGAGATTTACTTTCGCGTTGAAGAAAAATTCCTTTTGAAAATGCCAAATCATCCTTAGTGCGCTTGTAAATATGGATAAGATGAACTAGGGGAAGATAGACGTCCGTTACGTCCTGCAGACTAATCTGGTCATTGAAACTCTTGATGGATTCTAACTCTTCCTCTGTCAAGGGAGGGGTTGTTTTGCGATGCAATGATTGCCAAGTCTGGCGACTGATTCTTTCAAAATGTAAAAATTCGTTGGTCATTTGTTTTCCCCTAGATATTTTGTTTATCATACCATAAAAAATTAAAAAAATAAAGCGGTTTCTTGATGGTAGTAAGTCAATATCGTATAATAGAGATGGAGGTTGAATAGTTTAATGATTAGATAGGGAATTGTTTCTGAAGAGTTATCAGTTATTAAAAGAGGTTTTTTTAGTTCGCAACTTATAGGGGGTATACTATGAAAATCTTGAGATGTTACATATTGGAACTCTGTTTTATTTTAAGTTTTGCACTACCTTTTATAAGGGGAGCGAATGCGGATAATGGGAGACGCTTTGTAGAAACTTATTACGGTTTTACCTTCTTAATAGATCATCTTCTTGTAACAGTTATCTTTATCTGTTCGCTCTTGATTGCTTTCATACTAAAAAAACGGTGGACGAAATGGCTTGCTGCGGGTAGTTATTTCTTTTTAGTCCTATGGATTGCTACAGAGGGTTATTTATTCCGTATGTCACTAGAAGATTTGATACGACTTTGGACAAGTTTGGAAATCTTGACACAAACTTATCAGTTGGGTTTTTATCTAAACATCATATTGGGAATCTTGTTGATAATAAAGTATTTTAAGGTTAAGAAATGATAAAAATGCGCCTGATTGCAGACGAACTGTTTTTTTCTGACTATGATAATTTGTAGTTCCCGATAGATTGTAATGTATTTCTAATAACTGAAAGAGATTGAAGAAAAGGTTTTTTGACTAGGATTCTTCAGTCTTTTTCATTTGATCATCACTTTGTAAACGATTTACAATTCAAACCAAATTATGGTAAAATAGTTTTATGAGTAAAATGTATTATGCAGAAAATCCTGACGCTGCTCATGACATACATGAGTTGAGAGTGGAGTTGTTGGGAGAAAATATGATCTTTTTAACAGATGCGGGTGTTTTTAGCAAGAAAATGGTTGACTTTGGGAGTCAACTTTTATTGAAGTGTTTGGAGGTTAACAAAGGAGAAACAGTCCTTGATGTGGGTTGTGGTTATGGGCCATTGGGTTTGTCATTGGTCAAGGCTTATGGAGTTCAGGCAACCATGGTCGATATCAATAATCGCGCTCTAGACTTAGCGCGACAAAATGCTGAACGAAATAAAGTAGAAGCGACGATTTTCCAATCCAATATCTATGAACAAGTTGAAGGGAAATTTGACCATGTTATTTCCAATCCGCCTATTCGAGCGGGCAAACAAGTTGTTCATGAGATTATCGAAAAGAGCAGAGATTTCTTGAAAGACGGAGGTGATTTAACCATTGTCATTCAGAAAAAGCAAGGTGCTCCAAGCGCCAAAAGCAAGATGGAAGATGTTTTTGGAAATTGTGAAATTATAAAGAAAGACAAGGGATATTATATCCTTAGAAGTGTGAAAGAATGAGAGCAGTTGATTTAATCCAAAAGAAACGAGATGGTCAAGAACTGACTACGGCTGAAATAAAATGGTTGGTAGAAGGCTATGTGGCTGGAACTGTTCCAGATTATCAAATGTCTGCTTTTGCTATGGCTGTTTATTTTAAAGGAATGACCACACGAGAGATTTCTGACCTGACGATGAATATGGTTAAGACAGGTCAAGAGTTTGACTTGTCAGCTATTGATGGGGTTAAAGTTGACAAGCATTCTACAGGTGGTGTAGGTGATAAGGTGACCTTGATTTTAGCTCCTTTAGTAGCCAGTTTTGGTGTTCCGGTCGCAAAAATGAGTGGCCGTGGACTTGGTCATACTGGCGGAACCCTAGATAAGTTGGAAGCTATCAGGGGCTACCAAGTAGAGCGCAGTCAAGAAGATTTCATTCGTCAGGTACAGGATATTGGTGTATCTGTTATTGGGCAGTCAGATCAGCTGGTTAAAGCGGACAAACTTCTCTATGCCCTCCGTGATGTGACGGCGACTGTCGACACGATTCCTTTGATTGCTAGTTCTGTCATGAGCAAGAAAATTGCTGCTGGGGCGGATGCTATTTTGCTAGACGTAACGGTCGGTGAGGGTGCCTTCATGAAGACGGTTGATGAGGCGCGTGAATTGGCTCAAACCATGGTCGATTTGGGTAAGGCCGTTGGTCGAAAGACAGTAGCGGTTATTACCGATATGAGCCAGCCCTTGGGACGAGCCATTGGCAATCGTCTCGAAATCCTAGAAGCAATTGAAATTCTTCAAGGAAAGGGTCGAGAAGATATCAGTCACTTTATTTGTGAACTAGCTCAGATTATGCTTGGTTTGGCAAATGTCGAGAAGACAGTTGAAGAAGTACGTCAACACCTTGAAAACGGCCAAGCGCTGGCTAAGTTTGAAGAAATGGTAGCAGCTCAAGGCGGTGATTTAGAAGATCTCTATCGTCCAGTCAAGGTGGCGCATGTAGTAGATATCCCGGCTCAAGAGTCAGGTGTCATTTCAGCCCTTCCAGCGATGGAATTTGGTCTCTATGCCATGAGATTGGGAGCTGGTCGCGCAGTCAAGTCTGATGATTTAGACTATGAAACTGGAATCGTTTTTGAGAAGAAGGTTGGTGACTCCGTTCAAAAGGGAGAAATTGTCGCAAAAGTTTATACAAATGGAAAAATTTCCCCTCAACTAGTTACAGAATTTCAAAAATATGTTAAAATAAATGATAGAGTGAAACGTTTGCAGGAAATAATTGAAATCATCTCATGAAAAAGAGAGGAATCCGAATATGAAATTAAACAAATACATTGATCATACGCTTTTAAAACAAGATGCAAGTCAAGAACAAATTGATCGTTTGCTATCTGAAGCGCGTGAGTATGATTTTGCCAGTGTTTGTGTCAATCCCACATGGGTAAAACATGCCAAAACAGGACTTGAAGGCTCAAATGTAAAGGTTTGTACAGTAGTTGGTTTTCCTTTGGGAGCGACAACTTCAGCTGTAAAAGCTTTTGAAACCAAGGAAGCTATCCAAAATGGTGCAGATGAGATTGATATGGTTATCAATGTCGGCGCCCTCAAATCAGGTAATCTTGATTTGGTTGAATCGGACATCCGTGCTGTCGTAGAAGCAAGTGGTGACAAGTTGGTTAAGGTCATTATTGAAGCTTGCTTGTTGACAGACGATGAAAAGGTGGTGGCTTGCCAATTATCCCAGAAAGCAGGCGCTGACTTTGTCAAAACATCAACTGGATTTTCAACTGGTGGTGCCACTATTGAGGATGTTCAGTTGATGCGTAAAACAGTCGGGCCAGATATGGGAGTTAAGGCAGCTGGTGGAGCGCGTTCATATGCAGATGCTGTCGCTTTTGTGGAAGCAGGCGCTACCCGTATCGGAACATCTGCTGGCGTTGCGATTTTAAAAGGAGAATTGGCAGATGGCGACTACTGAGTTGATTGAACTAGCAATTGAAACCAGCAAACAAGCCTATGTGCCTTATTCTCACTTTCCTATCGGAGCTGTTTTAGTAGCCAAGGATGGTAGTATTTATACGGGTGTAAACATCGAGAATGCTAGCTATCCCTTGACCAATTGTGGAGAACGTACAGCTATCTTCAAGGCAGTTTCTGAGGGGCAAAGGGAGTTTTCAGAATTGATTGTCTACGGACAGACTGAAAAACCTATCTCGCCATGTGGCGCTTGTCGCCAAGTGATGGCTGAATTTTTTGAAAAAGATCTAAAAGTGACACTTGTCGCAAAAGATAAATCGACGGTCGAGATGACGGTCGGGGAGTTACTTCCATACTCATTTACAGACTTAAACTAGTCTGAGTCACTCTCTGAGTGACGCGGTCCTTGTGGCCAAACAATCCATACTTGCAACATCGTTGCACATCTTATTTAGGAGGTTCAGTAATGAACAAGAAACAATGGCTAGGCCTTGGTCTAGTTGCAGTAGCAGCAGTTGGACTTGCTGCATGTGGTAACCGCTCTTCTCGTAACGCAGCTTCATCTTCATCTGAAATGAAGACCAAAGCAGCGATCGTAACAGATACTGGTGGTGTTGATGACAAATCATTTAACCAATCAGCTTGGGAAGGTTTGCAAGACTGGGGTAAAGAACACAATCTTTCTAAAGATAAAGGCTTTACTTATTTCCAATCAACAAGTGAAGCAGACTATGCTAACAACTTGCAACAAGCGGCTGGAAGTTACAACCTGATCTTCGGTGTTGGTTTTGCACTTCACAATGCAGTTGAAGAGGCAGCAAAAGACCACTCTGACTTAAACTATGTCTTGATTGATGATGTGATCAAAGATCAAAAGAATGTTGCGAGCGTAACATTTGCTGATAACGAAGCGGCTTACCTTGCTGGTGTTGCAGCAGCTAAAACAACTAAAACAAAACAAGTTGGTTTTGTAGGTGGTATCGAATCTGAAGTTATTTCACGTTTCGCTGCTGGATTTAAAGCTGGTGTTGAGTCAGTAGACCCATCTATCAAAGTACAAGTTGACTACGCTGGTTCATTTGGTGATGCTGCCAAAGGTAAAACAATTGCAGCAGCTCAATATGCTGCAGGTGCAGACGTTGTCTACCAAGCAGCTGGTGGTACAGGTGCTGGTGTCTTTGCTGAAGCAAAATCTTTGAACGAAAGCAAAAATGAAGATGAAAAAGTTTGGGTTATTGGTGTAGACCGTGACCAAGCAGCAGAAGGTAAATACACTTCTAAAGATGGTAAAGAATCAAACTTCGTTCTTGTATCTACATTGAAACAAGTTGGTACAACTGTAAAAGATATTGCTAACAAGGCAGAAAAAGGTGAATTCCCTGGCGGACAAGTTATTGTCTACTCATTGAAAGATAAAGGGGTTGACTTGGCAGTAACAAACCTTTCAGAAGAAGGTAAAAAAGCTGTTGAAGACGCAAAAGCTAAAATCCTTGACGGAAGCGTAAAAGTTCCTGAAAAATAATGGATAAAAGTCATTTCTTAGGAAGCGACCATCGGTCGCTTCTTTAAGAATTGAGGCAATTTTTTGTCTCAATAGAACTTGTTAACACGATTAGCAGGTTTTATTGAAACAAAATAAACCTCGGAAAGGAAAAGCATATGGCACACGAAAATGTCATTGAGATGCGGGATATTACCAAGGTGTTTGGTGAGTTTGTAGCGAACGACAAGATCAACTTGCAACTGCGAAAAGGTGAAATCCATGCACTTTTAGGAGAAAATGGAGCGGGTAAATCCACTCTGATGAATATGCTGGCAGGACTTCTCGAGCCAACTAGTGGTGAAATTGCGGTGAATGGTCAAGTTGTCAAACTAGATTCACCTTCTAAAGCCGCTAGTCTAGGAATTGGGATGGTTCACCAACATTTTATGTTGGTTGAGGCTTTTACAGTAGCTGAAAATATCATTTTGGGGAGTGAAATCACTAAAAATGGTGTGCTAGATATAGCTGAAGCTACTAAAGAAATCAAGGCCCTTTCTGAACGTTATGGCTTGGCAGTGGATCCTGCTGCCAAGGTGGCAGATATTTCCGTTGGTGCTCAACAACGTGTAGAAATCTTGAAGACACTTTACCGTGGTGCTGATATCCTCATCTTTGACGAACCTACGGCAGTATTGACTCCTTCAGAGATTGATGAGTTGATGGCTATCATGAAAAACCTTGTCAAAGAAGGAAAATCCATTATTTTGATTACCCATAAACTGGATGAAATTCGTGCGGTATCCAATCGAGTGACGGTTATTCGTCGTGGGAAATCAATCCAGACGGTTGAAATTGCAGGGGCAACCAATGCAGACTTGGCAGAGATGATGGTAGGACGTTCTGTCTCCTTCAAAACGGAGAAACAGGCACCACAACCAAAAGAAGTGGTATTGTCTATCAAAGACTTGGTTGTTAATGAAAACCGAGGTGTACCAGCTGTGAAGAATCTTTCTTTGGATGTTCGTGCTGGTGAAATTGTCGGTATTGCAGGTATTGATGGCAATGGTCAATCTGAACTCATTCAAGCCATCACGGGTCTTCGTAAGGTTGAGTCTGGTAGTATTGAATTAAAAGGCAAATCAATTGTAGGGATGCACCCTCGACAAATTACGGAACTCAGTGTAGGGCATGTTCCTGAAGACCGCCACCGTGATGGTTTGATTTTGGATATGATGATTTCAGAAAATATCGCTCTTCAAACCTACTACAAAGAACCACTCAGCAAGAATGGTATCTTAAACTATGCGAATATCACTTCACATGCCAAAAAATTAATGGAAGAATTTGACGTTCGTGCGGCGAGCGAATTTGTCCCAGCAGCAGCTCTTTCAGGAGGAAATCAACAAAAAGCGATTATCGCTCGTGAGATTGATCGTGATCCTGATCTCCTTATCGTCAGCCAACCAACTCGTGGTTTGGATGTCGGTGCCATTGAATATATCCATAAACGTTTGATTGAAGAACGTGATAACGGGAAAGCTGTGCTTGTTGTCAGCTTTGAATTGGATGAGATTTTAAATGTTTCAGACCGAATTGCTGTTATTCATGATGGGAAGATTCAAGGTATTGTGTCTCCAGAAACGACTAACAAACAAGAACTTGGTATCTTGATGGCAGGTGGAAACTTGGGAAAGGAGAAGGATGATGTCTAAAAAGTTACAACAAATTTCGGTTCCCTTGATTTCCGTATTCTTAGGAATCTTGCTCGGAGCCATTGTCATGTGGATTTTCGGATATGATGCTATCTGGGGTTATGAGGAGTTGTTCTATACAGCTTTTGGTAGTCTTCGTGGGATTGGTGAGATTTTCCGTGCCATGGGTCCTCTTGTCTTGATTGGTCTGGGTTTTGCAGTTGCCAGCCGTGCAGGTTTCTTTAACGTTGGACTTCCTGGTCAGGCACTAGCGGGTTGGATTCTTAGTGGTTGGTTTGCTTTGTCGCATCCGGACATGCCACGCCCAATGTTGATTTTAGCGACCGTAGTAATTGCTTTGATTGCAGGTGGGATTGTAGGTGCTATTCCAGGTATTCTCAGAGCTTATTTAGGCACATCAGAGGTTATCGTAACCATTATGATGAACTATATTGTTTTGTACGTAGGGAATGCCTTTATTCATTCTTTCCCGAAAGACTTTATGCAAAGTACAGATTCAACGATTCGTGTGAGTGCCAATGCCACTTATCAAACACCATGGTTATCTGAGTTGACAGGTAATTCTCGTATGAATATCGGGATCTTCTTCGCCATCATTGCTGTTGGTGTGATTTGGTTCTTGCTCAAGAAAACGACTCTCGGTTTTGAAATCCGTGCAGTTGGGCTCAATCCCCATGCTTCAGAGTACGCTGGTATTTCTGCCAAACGAACGATTATCCTCTCAATGATTATCTCAGGTGCCTTGGCAGGTCTTGGTGGAGCTGTTGAAGGTTTAGGAACCTTCCAGAACGTCTATGTTCAAGGGGCATCATTGGCTGTCGGATTTAATGGGATGGCGGTTAGTCTTCTTGCGGCAAATTCACCAATTGGTATTCTCTTTGCAGCCTTCCTATTTGGTGTTCTCCAAGTTGGAGCACCTGGTATGAATGCGGCACAGGTACCATCTGAGCTTGTCAGCATTGTAACAGCGTCTATTATCTTCTTTGTCAGTGTTCATTATCTTATCGAACGCTTTGTCAAACCGAAAAAACAAGTTAAAGGAGGTAAGTAAAGATGTCTATTACAACCTTGCTCACCCTCTTGGTGTCTTCGATGCTAATTTACTCAGCGCCCCTCATCTTTACAAGTATCGGTGGTGTTTTCTCTGAACGTGGTGGTGTGGTAAACGTCGGCCTTGAAGGAATTATGGTTATGGGTGCCTTTTCTGGAGTTGTCTTTAACCTTGAATTTGCAGAACAATTTGGCGCAGCAACTCCTTGGTTATCCTTGCTTGTGGCAGGATTAGTTGGTGGTCTCTTCTCTATCATCCACGCAGCTGCGACGGTTCATTTCCGTGCAGACCATGTTGTCAGCGGTACTGTATTGAACTTGATGGCGCCAGCCTTGGCTGTTTTCTTAGTGAAAGTGCTTTATAATAAAGGTCAAACAGACAACCTAAGTCAGACTTTTGGACGCTTTGACTTCCCAGTCTTGGCAAATATCCCAGTGATTGGTGATATTTTCTTCAAATCAACAAGTCTGCTAGGTTATATCGCGATTGCCTTCTCATTCCTTGCTTGGTTTATCCTCTTCAAGACCCGCTTTGGTCTTCGTCTCCGCTCTGTAGGTGAACACCCTCAAGCAGCGGATACCTTGGGAATCAACGTCTACAAAATGAGATATTTAGGGGTTATCATTTCAGGTTTCCTAGGTGGAATTGGCGGAGCGATTTATGCTCAATCCATCTCAGTTAACTTCTCAGTGACAACTATTGTTGGACCTGGATTTATCGCCCTTGCTGCGATGATCTTCGGAAAATGGAATCCAATCGGAGCTATGTTATCAAGTCTCTTCTTTGGACTTTCACAAAGTTTGGCAGTTATCGGTTCCCAATTGCCATTCCTACAAGGAGTGCCTGCGGTTTACCTTCAAATCGCACCTTATGTTTTGACTATTCTTGTCTTGGCAGCCTTCTTTGGAAAAGCAGTTGCACCAAAAGCAGATGGTATCAACTATATCAAATCAAAATAAGCATATAAAAAAACGTCAGTTCATTCAAACTGGCGTTTTATTTTTTAGGATGTTGATGGGTTAAGTTCAATCCCCAAGGGACAAGATTTTCAGTTTTATTTTTGATACGTGTGATATTATCCTTGTGACGAATGATAATCAAGCTAGCAAGTGCTAGGATAATCAGAATGAAGAGAGGATCATAGCTGTTTAGGATAAATCCAAATAGTGGAAATAGGAGAACTCCGATAACGGCTGCGATAGAAGCAGTAACGCTAGACAAGGAAATCATACTACCTAGATAGAGGCTTCCAAAGAATACAACTGCTAGGTAGAGACAGAAGATAGGCGCAAATCCGAAAACAACCCCAGCACTAGTTGCGACAGCCTTACCACCTTTAAAGCCTGCAAAGATAGGGAAGGTATGTCCAATGACAGCCAAAAGTCCAAAGACAAGAGGTGATACACCTTGTAGGTGGAAAAGAATTGGAAGCAGAGTGGCCAAGGTTCCTTTGAAAAAGTCAATTACAAAGGTTGCCATACCCGCTTTCTTACCCAAAATACGGAAAGTATTGGTTGTTCCAGTATTTCCAGAACCATGCTCTCGCAGATTTGTTTGAAAGAAGATTTGTCCGATCCAAAGACCAGAAGGGATTGAGCCTAGTAGATAAGCTGAAATTAATAATACAAATGTCATCATAGACCTATTATACCATGAAATAGTGTAGAAATGATGAGAATATCCTTTAAAATTGTGACAGCTGAACGGGAAAAACTTTGCAAAATCCCTAGAAAACCTGTAAAATAGAAAAGATGAACAAATAGGAGGTTCCTTGTGTCAAAAAAGGAAATCAATATTAATAACTACAATGATGACGCCATTCAGGTGCTAGAAGGGTTGGATGCGGTCCGTAAACGTCCGGGGATGTATATTGGTTCGACCGACGGTGCGGGTCTCCATCACCTAGTCTGGGAAATAGTGGACAATGCAGTCGATGAGGCCTTGTCTGGCTTTGGTGACCGCATTGATGTGACTATCAATAAAGACGGCAGTCTAACCGTTCAAGACCATGGTCGAGGGATGCCGACCGGGATGCACGCCATGGGAATTCCAACTGTTGAAGTTATCTTTACCATTCTCCACGCTGGAGGAAAATTCGGTCAAGGTGGCTATAAGACATCTGGAGGTCTCCACGGGGTGGGGTCTTCGGTTGTTAATGCTCTTTCTAGTTGGCTGGAAGTTGAAATCACCCGTGACGGTACAGTCTACAAGCAACGTTTTGAAAATGGCGGGAAACCCGTCACAACCTTGAAGAAAATTGGTACAGCACCCAAGTCTAAGACAGGGACCAAAGTCACCTTCATGCCTGATGCGACTATCTTTTCTACGACAGACTTCAAGTGCAATACCATTTCAGAACGACTCAATGAGTCAGCCTTTCTCTTAAAAAATGTGACCTTGTCTCTGACAGACAAACGAACAGATGAAGCGATTGAATACCATTATGAAAATGGAGTTCAGGACTTTGTTTCCTATTTGAACGAAGACAAGGAAACCTTGACACCAGTTCTGTACTTTGAAGGGGAAGACAATGGTTTCCAAGTGGAAGTAGCCCTTCAGTACAATGATGGATTTTCAGATAACATTCTATCCTTTGTCAATAACGTTCGTACCAAGGACGGCGGAACGCATGAGACGGGGCTCAAGTCTGCCATTACCAAGGTTATGAATGACTATGCGCGTAAGACGGGACTTCTCAAGGAAAAAGATAAAAATCTAGAAGGTTCAGATTATCGTGAGGGATTAGCAGCCGTTCTTTCTATTCTGGTTCCTGAAGAGCATCTTCAGTTTGAAGGACAGACCAAGGACAAACTTGGAAGCCCTCTGGCTCGTCCTGTTGTGGATGGCATAGTATCTGATAAGTTGACCTTTTTCCTCATGGAGAATGGAGAACTGGCTTCAAATCTCATTAGGAAGGCTATCAAGGCGCGTGATGCCCGTGAGGCGGCCCGTAAGGCACGTGATGAGAGCCGAAATGGTAAGAAAAATAAAAAAGACAAGGGCTTGTTGTCTGGAAAATTGACTCCAGCCCAGTCTAAAAACCCTGCCAAGAATGAACTCTATCTGGTTGAGGGGGACTCTGCCGGCGGTTCTGCCAAGCAAGGTCGTGATCGTAAGTTCCAGGCTATCTTGCCCCTTCGAGGTAAGGTCATCAATACAGCCAAGGCCAAGATGGCGGATATCCTCAAAAATGAAGAAATCAATACCATGATTTACACCATCGGGGCAGGGGTTGGAGCAGACTTCTCCCTTGAAGATGCCAACTACGACAAAATCATTATCATGACCGATGCCGATACCGACGGTGCCCACATTCAAACTCTTCTTTTAACCTTTTTCTACCGCTACATGCGTCCGCTAGTTGAGGCAGGACATGTCTATATCGCCCTTCCGCCTCTTTACAAGATGTCCAAAGGCAAAGGAAAAAAAGAAGAAGTGGCCTATGCTTGGACGGATGGAGAGCTAGAAGAACTCCGCAAGCAGTTCGGCAAAGGCGCTACCCTTCAACGCTACAAAGGTCTTGGTGAGATGAATGCGGACCAACTCTGGGAAACAACCATGAACCCAGAAACGCGTACCCTTATCCGTGTTACAATCGAAGATTTAGCACGCGCCGAACGCCGTGTCAATGTCCTCATGGGAGATAAAGTTGAACCACGACGCAAGTGGATTGAAGATAATGTCAAGTTTACGCTGGAAGAGAGTGGGGAGGTGGTGTTTTGAGAAGGTTATAACTATTAAAGAGTTTATTATGGAAAAATTATTCATTATCGGAAATGGATTTGACCTTGCTCACGGTTTAAAGACAAGTTATTTAGAGTTTAAAAACTTTGTATATCAGCAGATTTGTAAGTCTCAAGTTGATGTAAAATTAGATGAAATACCTGAAATAAAGAACGTTTTTTTTAATGACTTTGAAATCCCTACCTCTATTACAGGCAATCATGGTGAGGAATTATATAATGACCAAGAGGTTGCAGAAAAATATTTCGAGTTAATTTCATTGATGGTTAAAGATAAAAGAAAATGGATAGATTTTGAGAATTCTTTGGCAAGGATAGGTAATATAGAATTTGAACTGAATAGCTTCTATGATGCTGAAGGAGATTTGGATTATTCTCAAACAGCAACTTATGTAGAAGATTTTTCAGAAACATTAAAAAATTTTTATCAATATGCGACGAATAGTTTGTTTAGTGGGTGGATTAATACGATTTCAAAATCAGAAGAGTATGAACATCTTTTACCTGTTAAGGAAAGTGTATTAAATTCAAAGGAAGTTGCACTATATCTAACTTTTAACTATACAATGGTATTGGAAGATAAGTATGGAATTAAAGAAGAGGATATTTTTCATATACATGGAAGCATTAGAACAAGAGAGTATTTGGTTGGTCATAATGTAGAAGAGGAAGTGGAGGAGGATTTTAATCCATTTTCTTTAAATTTATATATAGCTTCTTGTGTTGAAGCAGTTAGAAAGCCTGTAAAGGAGAGATTAGAATCTAATGCAATGAAAAACTTTCTGGAAAGAATTTCTGATGTAACTGAAATTTATTTTATTGGTTTTAATCTAGAAGAGAAAGAGTCCCCGGACAAACTATATTTTCAAAGGATATTTAAAATATTGCCAAATGTAAAAGTTTTTATTGATGAATTTAGCAAAGATAAAGAAAAGCCTATTAAAAAGACCCTTAAAGAATGGGGATTAAAAAATTATGAAAGTATTGAATTTATAAAAACATAATCAAATTAAAAGAACTATGCAGGTATTAACATGAGAACAGAAACAGAAATGCTCGATGTGATTTTACAGACTGCCAAAACTTTACAAGTTGAGGCTGTCGCTCTATCTGGTTCACGAACGGATACAAAAGCACCAAAAGATGAGTTTCAGGATTACGACGTGATCTATGTCGTGGACGACTTAGATAATCTGACGAGTGACCTTTCTTGGTTAGACCAGTTTGGCACTCGTATCATTGAGCAGCATAATGTCCTAGGCAACCGTCGACTTTATCTCATGCTATTTGAAGATGGAAATCGGATTGATTTGACCCTCTGTCCTACGGAGTATATTCAAGAGTGGGTGGATAGTGAAGCTGATTATACAGTTTTGCAAGATAAGAAAGGCTTGTTTGTTCCCTATTTCCCAAGTCCTCAACGTTACTGGACAAGTCTAGCTAGTCAGACAGATTTTGAAAAAGCCTGCAATGAATTTTGGTGGGTGTCAGCCTACGTAGTCAAAGGAATCTGTCGTAAACAACTACTCTATGCCACTGGTCATCTTTATGGTATTTGTCAACAAGAACTCTTGAAGGTCTTGGCTTGGCAGGTAGTAAGCGATAGGGGGAAGGTCGATATCGGCAAGAACTATAAGTATCTCTTTAACTATTTACCTGCTGAGAAAGAGAAACAATTCTCAAATCTGCTTGATTTCTCCAGTTTAGAAAAAATCACTCAGACTTTATTTGCAACAATGAAACTTTTCCACCAAGAAGCTCAATCTCTTGCTAACAAGATGGGCTTTGACTATGATAAGGAAGTGGCGGAAAGGATGATTGAGTATGCTGAGGAGAGACTTTCAAATCACTAACTAAATAAAGTATATAATTTAAAAGATTAAACTACAGAAAAGATAGTTTAGTTATATATAGTAACTGAACACGGGACTAATTTCTGTAAATTATCCCTTATTCTATAAAAACCTACTCTACATTCTTTGAAAGGAGTTGAACACGGCCTAAATGCTGGGTGAAAAAGATAAATTCTCTTGTGAGCTTGCTTACTTCAAGAATTTTCTATTCTCACTTGGTATTTTACGGGCTCTGTATCTTATATGAGTAATATTCAAAACATGTCCCTTGAGGACATCATGGGAGAGCGCTTTGGTCGCTACTCCAAATACATCATTCAAGACCGGGCTTTGCCAGATATTCGTGATGGATTGAAGCCGGTTCAGCGTCGTATTCTTTATTCGATGAATAAGGATGGTAATACCTTTGACAAGAGCTACCGTAAGTCGGCCAAGTCAGTTGGGAACATCATGGGGAATTTTCACCCACACGGGGATTCTTCTATCTATGATGCTATGGTTCGTATGTCTCAGGACTGGAAGAATCGTGAGATTCTAGTTGAAATGCACGGGAATAACGGTTCCATGGACGGGGATCCACCTGCGGCGATGCGTTATACCGAGGCTCGTTTGTCTGAGATTGCTGGTTATCTTCTTCAAGATATCGAGAAAAAGACAGTTCCCTTTGCTTGGAACTTTGACGATACCGAGAAAGAACCCACTGTTTTGCCAGCAGCCTTTCCAAACCTCTTGGTCAATGGATCTACTGGGATTTCGGCTGGTTATGCCACAGATATTCCACCGCATAATTTGGCTGAGGTCATTGATGCGACGGTTTACATGATTGATCACCCAACAGCCAAGGTGGACAAACTCATGGAATTCTTGCCTGGACCAGACTTCCCTACAGGAGCTATCATCCAAGGGCGTGACGAAATCAAGAAGGCCTATGAAACAGGAAAAGGGCGCGTGGTCGTTCGTTCTAAGACTGAGATTGAAAAGCTAAAAGGTGGTAAGGAACAAATCGTTATCACTGAGATTCCTTATGAAATCAATAAGGCTAGCCTAGTTAAAAAAATCGATGATGTCCGTGTCAATAACAAGGTGGCAGGTATTGCTGAGATTCGTGATGAGTCTGACCGTGACGGTCTTCGCATCGCTATCGAGCTTAAGAAAGATGCTAATACAGAGCTCGTTCTTAACTATCTCTTCAAATACACCGACTTACAAATCAATTACAACTTTAACATGGTAGCGATTGATAATTTCACTCCTCGTCAAGTTGGAATTGTCCCAATCCTGTCTAGCTATATCGCCCACCGTCGTGAAGTGATTCTGGCGCGTTCACGCTTTGACAAGGAAAAGGCTGAGAAACGTCTTCATATCGTTGAAGGTTTGATTCGCGTGATTTCGATTTTGGACGAAGTCATTGCCCTTATTCGTGCTTCTGAAAACAAGGCTGACGCCAAGGAAAACCTCAAGGTCAGCTATGAGTTTACAGAAGAGCAAGCCGAAGCTATTGTTACCTTGCAACTTTACCGTTTGACCAATACAGACGTGGTTGTCTTGCAGGAAGAAGAAGCAGAACTTCGTGAAAAAATTGCCATGCTTGCGGCTATCATCGGTGATGAACGGACTATGTACAATCTCATGAAGAAAGAGCTTCGTGAGGTCAAGAAGAAATTTGCGACACCACGTTTGAGTACTTTGGAAGATACAGCAAAAGTAATCGAGATTGATACAGCCAGCCTCATCGCCGAGGAAGATACCTATGTCAGCGTGACTAAGGCAGGTTACATCAAGCGTACCAGTCCACGTTCCTTTGCAGCTTCCACTCTGGAAGAAATTGGCAAACGTGATGATGATCGTTTAATCTTTGTTCAATCTGCCAAGACAACGCAACACCTCTTGATGTTCACAACTCTTGGGAATGTCATCTATCGACCAATCCACGAGTTAGCAGATATTCGCTGGAAGGACATTGGAGAGCACTTGAGCCAGACCATTACAAACTTTGAAACTAATGAAGAAATTCTCTATGCAGAAGTCGTGGATCAGTTTGATGATGCGACCACCTACTTTGCAGCAACTCGCCTTGGTCAAATCAAGCGTGTAGAACGCAAAGAGTTCTCTCCATGGCGGACCTACAAGTCTAAATCTGTCAAGTATGCTAAGCTCAAAGACGAGACAGACCAGATTATAGCGGTGGCTCCAATTAAACTGGATGATGTACTCTTGATTAGCCAAAACGGTTATGCCCTTCGTTTCAATATCGAAGAGGTTCCGGTTGTTGGTGCCAAGGCTGCGGGTGTCAAGGCTATGAACCTGAAAGCAGATGATGCGCTTCAAGCTGCCTTCATCTGTAACACCTCATCCTTCTACCTCTTGACCCAACGTGGAAGTTTGAAACGCGTTTCCATTGAGGAAATTCCAGCGACCAGCCGTGCCAAACGAGGCCTACAAGTCTTGCGTGAGTTGAAAAACAAACCGCACCGTGTCTTTTTAGCAGGAGCAGTTGCAGAGCAAGGATTTGTAGGTGATCTCTTTAGTACAGAAATGGAAGAAAACGACCAAACGCTGCTTGTCCAATCTAACAAGGGAACAATCTATGAGAGTCGCTTGCAAGACTTGAACCTGTCAGAACGCACTAGCAATGGAAGTTTTATCTCAGATACCATTTCAGATGAGGAAGTTTTCGATGCTTACCTCAAAGAAGTCTTTAAAGAGGACAAAACAAATTCGTAAAAAGAATCAGTCCAGAGGGCTGATTTCTTTTGTGTTGAAAAAATTTTCAGAAAATTACAAATAATGCTTGAAATTTTACTAGAAAAGTGTAGAATAGAACACATAGTTTGAATAGTATAAAGGAGAAACACATGACAGTTGCAATTGATTGGGAAAACCTTGGATTTTCTTATATGAAATTACCTTATCGCTATATCGCTCACTACAAAAATGGTCAATGGGATCAAGGAGGATTGACAGAGGATGCAACCTTGCATATCTCAGAGTCTTCTCCAAGTCTCCACTATGGACAGCAAGCATTTGAGGGATTGAAAGCCTATCGTACGAAGGATGGTAGTATTCAACTTTTCCGCCCTGATGAAAATGCCAAGCGTCTGCAACGTACCTGCGACCGTCTCTTGATGCCCCAAGTACCAACAGAAATGTTCGTAGAAGCTTGTAAAGCAGTTGCCCGTGCAAATGAAGAATACGTACCACCATATGGAACAGGTGGAACCCTTTATCTTCGTCCTCTCTTGATTGGTGTCGGAGATATCATCGGGGTAAAACCAGCAGAAGAGTACATTTTCACTATCTTTGCTATGCCAGTTGGAAATTACTTTAAGGGTGGATTGGTTCCAACCAATTTCTTGATTCAGGATGAATACGACCGTGCAGCTCCACATGGTACGGGTGCGGCTAAGGTTGGAGGAAACTATGCTGCGAGTCTTTTGCCAGGGAAGTTGGCCAAATCACGCCATTTCTCAGATGTTATCTACCTAGACCCATCTACACATACAAAGATTGAGGAAGTCGGTTCAGCTAACTTCTTTGGAATCACGGCAGACAATGAATTTGTTACGCCATTGAGTCCATCCATCTTGCCATCTATTACCAAGTACTCTTTGCTTTACTTGGCAGAACACCGCTTGGGCTTAACACCGATTGAAGGTGATGTCCCAATCGATAATTTGGATCGTTTTGTAGAGGCAGGTGCTTGTGGTACAGCAGCGGTCATTTCTCCAATTGGGGGGATCCAACATGGCGATGATTTCCATGTTTTCTATAGTGAAACAGAAGTAGGTCCTGTTACACGTAAACTCTACGATGAATTGACGGGTATCCAATTTGGTGATGTAGAAGCACCAGAGGGATGGATTGTCAAAGTGGATTAAATAAAACAGCATAACTACTATACATTAGAGTAGTTGTGCTGTTTTATTAGGCTCTATAATATTTGTAGTGGGTAAATCCCCTATGGATATTATGGAGCCTATTTTATTGTATACTTATATTGTATACTCAAGATATTCTAAGGAAATTAACATAGGTTTAATCATTAGTTTAGATTAAAAAATTGAATTGAGTCTGCGTGATAGAGGAGATAGAGTGCGAACCTAATTCTTTGTAGTTCACACAATACTGGATATGGTTTGTAAATTCATCATAAATTTATCTAAGACTTGATTTCGTTATAACATATTTTTGTCAAAAATCCGAGTGTTCGTGTTAATTATCAGGGAATCAAAAAAGCCGTTTTTAGCGGCTTGGCTTGGGGAGGTGTAGTTTTAGAGTTTTACGGCTGCTTTGATATATGTAGCGATTTCTTCGGGGCTTTCGTGGAAGCCGGTACGAATCCAGACGAAGACAACGCTGATAATGCTGATAACATAGACATTTAGAGCGAAGTTCTCGGGGAGTTGGTAAGCTTCTTTTAGTCTTTGTTTATTTATCTTTTCAGAACAGAGAGCAATATCTGCGACATATTCTTTGATGAGGGGGAGATTATCTGGATAATGAAGAGCAAGCGCGCGCGTGATATCTTGATTTTTTTGAAGATAAGTCAGGACTTCGACAATGACGGGGGTACTAAAGGAAAGGTCAGTGTAGAGAATCTTGGTGACGTCGTCGAGAAAGATGAAGATAGAATTTTTTAAGAAATCTTCTTTCGAGCTAAAATAGTTATAGAAGGTCCGTCTACTTAGTCCAGTTTCTTTACAAATCTCATTGACACTGATTTGTGTCAACGACTTAGTTGTAAGAAGAGTTGAAAGAGATTTTAACAGTCCAATATTCATGTCTGTGCGATCAATCATGTGAATTTAAACACCTCCTACTGATTTTTTATAATGCTATAATGCTATTATACTAAAAAATTGCAAAAACTACAAAAAATTTACATATATATCAGAAGTGTGAAATGTTTGGTTTATGTGAATGATAGAACAGAGGTGCCGTCAGTCTATGACGGATTAGATTAATCACTAGAAAGGACGTGTTATTTTGTTTAAAGGTAACCGAAAAAAATATGACATATCGCAGGGGAAGCAACGATTTTCGATTAGGAAATTCAAGTTTGGTGCTGCGAGTATAGCTATTGCATTTATGGTAGGAGGACAAGCGGTGGTTTCTGCTGCTGAGCCTAATACAGTAACATCTGATACAGCTGTAAATGCAAACGTTATTCCGGCGAAAGAGTCGAAGGCAACAATGCAGGATGTTACTAGTCAGCCGACTGCAACTACTGAAACTCCTAAAGCTGAAATTCCTAAAGCTGAAATTCCTAAAGCTGAAACTCCTAAAGAAGAGGTGAAAAAGGAGAAAGAAAAAACTTCAGATACGTCACTAGATAATGAACTTAAGACTCCTAATCTTGATATCAATCAACTAATCCGAGGCGGTGCACGAACAGTCGCAGAAGACGGCGGAGATGTGTGGGGATCGCGACTCGGAAATGTGCGAACTGGGTCAAATGAATTTAACGACGGTGCGCTGAAAAATATCAAGCACTATATCTCAGAAGATAAACATGCTAGTAGTAATATAGAGATAGAAAATGGGTACCGTACAATCGGTAAGACCATGATTACAGCCAAGTATGTTGAAGAGAATGGTAAAAAGTATATTGATTATGATGTTTATTTCCAGAATGATGGAAAAAAACTAAATGGTTCAACACGAAATGCCTTTTGGTTCTATGGTCCGAGAGATATTATGCATCTGAAAAACGGCGCATACGATTCAGATACGATTACCCAACGAAGATATACTCGTTATAGACTCAAGGACGGTAAGACGGCTTTCCTTTCACAAAATCCAAGTGCTTTTGACCAAATTGGTGATACTTTTACTATTCCTGATGGTAGTTTTGATCAAAAAAGTGCTCCAAAAAACTGGGGAGGCTACACTTTATATGAACTTGGAGCAGGTCCTGTGAGGGACGATCAGCGTCAACAGATGTTGAAGCAACTTGAAAATAATGCAGAGCTCAATAGCATTATTAAGAAAAATGGGAGCTACCCAAGCGCATCATTTTCTCAAACATTGACGATTGATAACGGTAACGATTACGCTTACAAGTATCACGTTCGTGTTCGTTTGAGGGATAATGTTACAAAAGAAGAAGCAGAAAAGAGCGGAGTGATGGCTGTGACAGGCAAAGCAGGTTTGGCGCAGAACGCTTTGCAAGCCTATGTTTATGCTGCTATGGGTTCAAAACTCGGTAAGACACAGAGTGAAGAATATTCGCCTGTAGGGAATCTTTTGACTGTTCAAAAGGGTCATAAGATTACAGCTGAGGATCTTAGCAAACACATTACACATAAGGAAGGCACTAAGCCGCTTCCAGCGGGTTACACTGTTGAAGCAATTTCTGTTCCTGAAACAAATAGTGTCGGAGATTATACGGCTCAAGCCCTTGTTCGTTACCCAGACGGAAGCCGTGAGTTTGTCAATGTCCCAGTTAAAGTAGTTGATAAGGATACACAAGCTCCAACTTTGACAGTGAATCCAGATAAAATTACTGTCAAGAAAGGTGAAGATATCAAATTTACTGTTACAGCAACTGATGATCAGGATGTGGAGTTGCAGTTGAAGGATTTGCTTTCCAAATTTGAAAAAGCCTTTCTTACAACTCGAGTAGAATATAAGTATACAACTAAAACAGCTACCAAGGTAGTATTAGAAGTTACTATCAAAAAGGCGCAATTGGATGATACTAAGACAGTAACATTTGGTGCAGTTGATAAAGCGGGACATAAGGTAGAAAAAAACCTTGATATTACGGTTATCGAACCGGACAAAGACAAGTACCAACCAGAGTATCCGTCTGCAGCAGGTAAGCCAGGTGATACTGTGGAAGTTCCGGTGAAAGAAAAAGAAGGTAAGACGATTCCAACAGGTACGACATTCACTACTCCATCAGGAACAGGAATTACAGTTGATAAAGAGACAGGTAAAGTTACTGTCAAGATTCCAGCGGATAAGAAACCAGGTGATGTTATCGAAGGTAAAGTAACAGTTACTTACCCAGATGGAACGACAGATGAGGTTCCGGTGAAAGTGACCGTAAAAGAGAAGCCGACGGACGCAGACACTCATGAACCAAAAGGTAAGGATCAAACAGTCAAAACAGGTGAAACACCAAAAGCTGAAGATTCAATTGCAAATATTCCAGACCTACCAAAGGGAACGAAATTTGAATTTGAAAGTCCAGTAGATACTACAACACCAGGCGATAAGACA
>AORU01000015.1 GCA_000344275.1 Streptococcus oralis subsp. tigurinus AZ_3a
CTACTGGTTGGGTTAAAGACAAAGGCTCATGGTATTACTTAAACGAATCAGGTTCAATGGCTACTGGTTGGGTTAAAGACAAAGGCTCATGGTATTATCTTGATACTGCTGGAGCTATGAAGACAGGTTGGTTTACAGTTTCTGGTAAATGGTACTATACCTATAATTCAGGAGATTTATTAGTAAACACTACTACACCCGATGGCTATAGAGTCAATGCTAACGGTGAGTGGGTAGGATAGGTATCCATTAGCTAAATCTAATCATTCTGAACTAAAAAATCTTCTTACATATGTAGGAAGGTTTTTTGGATTCTCAAAACTAGTTTAAAAGACTACGCTATTTAAACCAATTTTGAGAATGAATAGAAGCGTTATTTGAAATATATACAGAAAAAGAACCCCAACGTACATTGGAGTTCCTCTTGTTTTTAATTGTCCGAATCAATATTTCTATTTCAAAAAAAGGTAGTGAAAAAGGTAGTGATTCGGTTGATTTTTATTGCAATGTAGTGAAATTTAAAATTTCAAAATTCGCTTAAAATCAAGGTTCCTCACGTCTATTGACGTGTAGTGAATCCCTATTTAACCTCTGTAAACACAACGTGTTTGCGAAGTTTTGGTGAGTATTTCTTCAACTGAAGACGGTCTGGAGTGTTACGTTTGTTTTTAGAAGTAAGGTACAAGCGTTCACCAGATTCTTTGTGTTCAAGTGTGATATTTACGCGCATGGTATCTCCCTTCTATTATTCAGCTGATGCAGCTTTAGCGATTTTACGTCCTTTGTAGTATCCTTTAAGTGATACGCGGTGAGAACGTGAGTAATCTCCAGTAGTTTCGTCAAAGTTTACAGATGGAGCTGTTACTTTGTAGTGTGTACGACGTTTGTTTTTCTTCGCTTTTGAAGTGCGACGTGCAGGTACTGCCATTTTGATTTCTCCTTTAGGTATTTAAATTCGATTCAATCTACTGATTTTCATCAACCATACTAGGATAACACATTTTTTTTGTAAAGTAAAGTTACTTGACAAAAAAAGATGAAAAAATTCTCCTGTCCGACCTAGCAGACAGGAGAAGGTCTTAAATATCAATCTCAAATGGTTCGTCAATGGTTTCTGATACGTATTTGCCGTCTTTCTTCCGTTGCTTGACACATTCTGTAAGGAGATATTCGATTTGCCCATTGACTGAACGAAAGTCGTCTTCTGCCCATGATGCGAGTGCAGCGTATAACTTTGTTGAGAGTCGAAGGGGGATCTGCTTTTTTTTAGCTTCAGCCATCTTTAGTAAAGACTTCCTGCGTTGACAATTGGTTGTGCATCATGATTGCCACAGAGAACGACTAAGAGATTTGAAACCATGGCAGCTTTTCGTTCTTCGTCAAGTTCAACCAACTCTCCTTCATTGAGACGTTCTAGTGCCATTTCAACCATACCCACAGCACCATCTACAATCATCTTACGGGCATCAATAATGGCAGATGCTTGTTGACGTTGAAGCATAACAGCTGCAATTTCTGGAGCGTAAGCTAGGTATGTAATACGTGCTTCAAGGATTTCCAAGCCAGCATCCTCAACGCGACTTTGGATTTCTTCGCGAATACGGTTAGCTACAATTTCACTAGAGCCACGGAGACTACCTTCATCTGCTTGCCCGTCACCTGTAGTATCCACATTAGGAGACACATCGTAAGGATAGATGCGGACAATATTTCGGAGGGCGCTATCACACTGCAATGAAAGATATTCTTTGTAGTTATCAACGTTAAAGACCGCTTTAGCTGTATCAACAACTCTCCACGTTACCGCAATTCCGATTTCTACGGGATTTCCTAGACAATCATTGATTTTTTGGCGAGAATTGCTCAAGGTCATAACCTTGAGGGAAATCTGTTTCTTGCCAATTTCAAGATTTACATCATTGCCATTTGATAATTTCATTCCCGAAAAAGGAGATTTTGTGCTAACATCACCACTTTGTCCAAGTTGAGTGTGGTTTGCAGGGTTGACTGCTACGCTGAAGGGATTGACAAAGTAAAAACCAGGTTCTTTGATGGTACCTGTATAGTTACCAAAGAGTGTCAGAACCAGAGCTTCCTGAGGTTTGACAACTTTTAAACCAGCATGAGCTAGTGCTGTAATTATGCTTAGTACAAGTCCGATAATAATTCCAAAAACGTTTTCCGAACCAGCACCCATTATAAATATAAAGATACCAAGTACGAGTGTCAACTCAATGAGAATCAATGCGAATACACCATTTGGTTTTGAATTGATGAGTTTTTCAGTCATAAGAATGACCTCCTGTTATATGATATCTAAATGATATCGCTTTGTTTTAGAAAGTCAAGAAATAAATGTAACATTTTTAAAGAAAATATTACTGTATAGAATTTTCTGAAAATTCAAGAATTTTATTCTGTCCTTCATGCGAAAATTGTGCTATAATAGTAAAAACTGAAATGGGAGGGATAAGATGACTGAATTAGATAAACGTCACCGCAGTAGCATTTATGACAGCATGGTTAAATCACCAAACCGTGCCATGCTGCGTGCGACTGGTATGACAGATAAAGACTTTGAAACACCGATTGTGGGAGTGATTTCGACTTGGGCGGAAAATACACCATGTAACATTCACTTGCATGATTTTGGGAAATTGGCGAAAGAAGGTGTCAAATCTGCAGGTGCTTGGCCTGTTCAGTTTGGAACGATTACCGTAGCGGACGGGATTGCCATGGGAACGCCTGGTATGCGCTTCTCTCTAACATCTCGTGATATTATTGCGGATTCTATCGAAGCTGCTATGGGTGGTCACAACGTCGATGCCTTCGTCGCTATCGGTGGTTGTGACAAGAACATGCCTGGTTCTATGATTGCTATTGCAAATATGGATATTCCAGCTATTTTCGCCTATGGTGGTACCATTGTACCCGGAAAGTTAGATGGTAAAGACATCGACTTGGTTTCTGTCTTTGAAGGAATCGGGAAATGGAACCACGGTGACATGACAGCTGAGGACGTAAAACGTCTTGAATGTAATGCCTGCCCTGGCCCTGGTGGCTGTGGAGGTATGTATACTGCTAATACCATGGCGACTGCTATCGAAGTTCTCGGTATGAGTTTGCCAGGCTCTTCATCTCACCCAGCTGAATCAGCCGACAAGAAAGAAGATATCGAAGCAGCAGGACGTGCTGTTGTTAAGATGTTGGAGCTCGGTCTCAAGCCATCAGATATCTTGACTCGTGAAGCCTTTGAAGATGCCATTACTGTGACTATGGCTCTCGGTGGTTCTACAAACGCCGCTCTTCACTTGCTTGCCATTGCCCATGCTGCTAATGTTGACTTGTCACTTGAGGACTTCAATACGATACAAGAACGTGTGCCTCACTTGGCCGACTTGAAACCATCTGGTCAGTATGTCTTCCAAGACCTTTACGAAGTCGGTGGTGTGCCTGCGGTTATGAGATACCTCTTGGCGAATGGATTCCTTCACGGAGACCGTATCACATGTACTGGTAAGACTGTTGCTGAGAACTTAGCTGACTTTGCAGACCTCACACCGGGTCAAAAAGTCATCATGCCACTGGAAAATCCAAAACGTGCAGATGGTCCGCTTATCATCTTGAACGGGAACCTTGCACCAGACGGTGCGGTTGCCAAGGTATCAGGTGTTAGAGTGCGTCGTCACGTTGGTCCAGCTAAGGTCTTTGACTCAGAAGAAGATGCGATTCAGGCCGTTCTGACAGATGAAATCGTTGATGGCGATGTAGTCGTTGTTCGTTTCGTTGGACCTAAAGGTGGTCCTGGTATGCCTGAGATGCTGTCACTTTCATCAATGATCGTTGGTAAAGGTCAGGGAGACAAGGTTGCCCTCTTGACAGACGGACGTTTCTCTGGTGGTACTTATGGTCTGGTTGTTGGACATATCGCTCCTGAAGCTCAGGATGGTGGACCGATTGCCTACCTTCGTACAGGCGATATCGTTACGGTTGACCAAGATACTAAAGAAATTTCCATGGCCGTATCCGAAGAAGAACTTGAAAAACGCAAGGCAGAAACAACCTTGCCACCGCTTTACAGTCGTGGTGTTCTCGGTAAATATGCCCACATCGTATCATCCGCTTCTCGTGGAGCCGTGACAGACTTCTGGAATATGGACAAGTCAGGTAAAAAATAAACTCAAAAAGCAAGCCATCTTCGGCTTGCTTCTTTTCATCTTCAAAAGTGATTTGCCTGCTTATACTCAATAAAAATCAAAGAGCAAACTAGAAAGCTAGGCGCAGGCAGTACTTGAGTACGACAAGCCGACGCTGACGTGGTTTGAATTTGATTTTTGAAGAATATTAACGAGGTGGCAGTCCAAGGGCGATACGGCCGTAGCGACTGATTCGTGTGATCTTCCAGGCAGGCGACCAGGTAACTTCAACCTTGATATCTTCGATACCCTCAATTTGTTTCAGACCTGCGACGATTTCGATAGGCAGGCTTTCGGCGCAATCGCAGGCAGTGTCAGTGAAAGTCATGACAATTTTGCAGAGACCTGTTTCATCTAGATTAATTTCATAAATCAGCCCTAGATTGTAAACATCCAATTCCACATCTGTATCAAAAACCTTCTCTAGTTTATCGATAATTTGGTCTTGTAAGGCCAAAGCGCGGTCATTGATTTTGATATCGTCTCTCATAACAGTCCCTCCACGTGATAAATATCCCCTATTTTCTCATAATTCTGACAATTTGGCAAATTTTTGATGAATTTTCTGAAAAGACTCTCTTGCGATTTTCTCCTCTCACTGTTTTAATCCCTCTATTTATGGTAAAATAAGACTATTAAGTTTAAAGAGGATTCCCTATGAAATTACAAAAACCAAAAGGAACGCAGGATATTTTACCTGCTGAGTCTGTCAAATGGCAGTACGTTGAGGGCTTTGCCCGTGAAATTTTCAAGTGCTATAACTATGCAGAAGTGCGCACGCCTATTTTTGAGCATTACGAGGTCATCAGCCGCTCTGTCGGAGATACAACGGATATCGTAACCAAGGAAATGTACGATTTTTATGACAAGGGTGACCGCCATATTACCCTCCGTCCAGAAGGAACTGCGCCCGTTGTCCGCTCTTATGTGGAAAATAAACTCTTCGCCCCAGAAGTGCAAAAGCCAAGTAAGTTCTACTACATGGGCCCTATGTTCCGTTATGAGCGTCCACAAGCAGGTCGTTTACGCCAGTTCCACCAGATTGGTGTTGAGTGCTTTGGTTCTAGCAATCCAGCTACCGATGTGGAGACCATCGCTATGGCAGCTCATTTCTTGAAAGAAATCGGCATTCAAGGTGTCAAATTGCACCTTAACACTCTCGGAAATCCTGAGAGCCGTGCAGCCTACCGTCAAGCCTTGATCGACTATTTGACACCGCTCAAGGAGACCTTGTCTAAAGATAGCCAGCGTCGCTTGGAGGAAAATCCTCTCCGTGTCTTGGACTCTAAGGAAAAAGAAGACAAGGTGGCAGTAGAGAATGCGCCGTCTATCTTGGACTTCCTTGATGAAGAAAGTCAAGCTCATTTTGATGCTGTGCGTCAGATGTTGGAAAATCTGGGTGTAGACTATATCATCGATACCAATATGGTGCGTGGTCTGGACTACTACAACCACACGATTTTTGAATTCATCACTGAAATCGAGGGCAATGAATTGACCGTCTGTGCGGGTGGTCGTTACGATGGTTTGGTTGCTTACTTTGGTGGTCCTGAAACTGCTGGATTTGGTTTTGGACTTGGTGTAGAGCGCCTGCTTCTTATCCTTGAAAAGCAAGGTGTGGCTCTCCCTATTGAAAATGCCTTAGATGTCTATATCGCAGTCTTGGGCGAAGAAGCAAATGTTAAGGCCTTGGAATTGGTACAAGCCCTTCGCCAACAAGGCTTCAAAGCAGAGCGTGATTACCTCAATCGTAAACTCAAAGCTCAGTTCAAGTCAGCCGATGTCTTTGCGGCTAAGACCCTCATCACGCTAGGCGAGAGTGAAGTCGAAAGCGGACAAGTGACGGTTAAGAACAACCAAACACGAGAAGAAGTGGAAGTTACGCTCGATACAATCAGCCAAAACTTCTCAGAAATCTTTGAAAAACTAGGATTTTAATGATAAATAAATTGGTCAGGATGTATTCCTGACCGTTTTCTTTTGCAAAATGACAAAAATCATAAACTTTTTGACAAATATTGTTGTCAAAAAGAAAAAGATGTGTTACAATATAAGCAAGTTAAGAGTAAAGGAGAAGGGAATGCTTAAAAATCGTTTAAAAGAGCTTCGGGCTCGCGATGGTCTCAATCAGACCGAACTTGCCAAACTAGCAGGGGTCTCCAGGCAGACTATCAGTCTGCTAGAGAGGGATGAATATACCCCGTCAGTTGTGATCGCCCTGAAGATTTCACAGATATTCAATGAACCAGTCGAGTCGGTATTTCGTATAGAGGAGGATGAGGAATGAAACACAAACATAAATGGATTGGAATTGGAGCAGGGGTTTTAGGTTTCTTTCTGGGAATGCTTAGTCTCGCTCTAAGAGGACTATTCAATCAGATTCAAACCGAACAAGTTTTATATACTTCTTTCGTTCTTATTGCAATTGTTGGAGTAATATCTCTCGCTTTAGCTGTGTACTACCTTCGAAAGGGTCGTGAAGCTTACGTGATTTACCAAACAGTAGAAGAGGAAGAAGCTAATGAAAAGGCATATGTGAGTGCTTATCGCTTCTTGGACTATGGAACAGTTGCTTCGAACATTTTGATGATTGCGATGCTTTGCTGTTTAGTAATTGTCACTTCTCCAGTAATTGAGAATGTTTATCTTTTCATCTTTTCACTTGTTTTAATGTTCTTTTCTTTTGCTGTTGCAAATTATTGTGTGCGAACAATTTTTCTCATTCGCCAGTATAAACTATCTATTTTCTCGACTCCAAAAGAAGTTTTGTCTTTTCTAAACAGTTATGATGAGGGAGAGAAGCAGGCAGAAATGGAGAATGCTTATTTGACTCTGTTTAAATTGAATCAAATCATACTCCCTGCGCTTTACATTCTATTATTTGTACTATCAACCATCCTGCAAGAAACCCAGCTGGTTGCCTTGCTTATCCTAATTGTAATCCATCTTTATATCAATATTGACCAGCTACGCAAAACAAAACGTTACTTTAAGTAAAAGGAGTTCCTATGATTCGTGTTGAAAATGTAAGCAAAAGTTTTGGAGGCAAGAAAGCTCTGAATCAGATTTCTTTTGAGATTCAAGAGGGTGAAATTTTTGGCTTCCTAGGGCCTTCAGGTTCAGGTAAAACAACTATGATCAATGTTCTGACGGGGCAGTTAGCTGCAGATCAGGGTGAGACCGTTCTTCTAGGAAAGTCCTCTCGAAATTTGACTTCAAATGATTTGGAACAAATCGGGATTGTTAGTGATAGCAGTGGTTTTTATGAAAAGATGAGCCTCTATAAAAATCTGCTCATTTATGCAAAATTATATGGTCTTAAAACTTCTAGAGTAGATACAGTGCTTGATCAAGTTGGGTTATCAGATGCCAAAAACCTTATCGCGGAAAAACTATCCACAGGTATGAAACAACGGATGTTCTTGGCTCGTGCTCTTCTAAATGCTCCCAAAATCCTCTTTCTAGATGAGCCAACAAGTGGTCTTGATCCTACCACCTCAAAATCGATTCATGCTCTCTTGCAGGAACTGAAGCAGGCTGGGACAACTATCTTTTTAACAACCCATGATATGAATGAAGCAACCTTGCTTTGTGATCGACTCTCTCTTTTAAATAAGGGAAACTTGATTGAGTATGGCAGTCCACAAGAGATTATCCAGAAATACCATGAGGATAAAAAGGTTCGTTTACGCTATCAAAATGGGCGCGAGCAAGTGATTCCTTTTGAAGAATTGCCTCATTTGAATACGACAAATCTAATAGCTGTTCATTCTTGTGAACCGACTTTAGAAGAAATCTTTATTAGATTGACAGGAGAAAAGTTAGATGTTTAGAAAATTAAATGCCCTTCTTTGGTTAAGGTTGCAAGTTCTTATTAGCAATTCAACCTTGTTAGCTACTTTATTAATGCCCTTTGGTATTGCTATCCTGTATAATGAATTCTTAAACAAGAGTGGAGAATTGAGCAAGTTTCTTCTTTCTATGAGTTTGACGATGGTCTTGAGTATGGGAAGTGGTTATATGGTATCGATTATGATGGCTGAGGATAAGGAAAAACGCAATCTTAAATCACTCATACTAAGTGGTGTGACAGCAACAGAGTATACTCTGAGCATGATGGCTCTTCCTCTTCTCGTGATGCTTCTTTCTATGGTTGTTCTCCCTCTCTATCTTAAAGTTGATTTGACAAACTACTTTCTTACCTATGGACTCTATCTGCTTCTAGCGACCATCAGTATAATCTTTCTTAATCTTCTTATAGGTGCAGTATCAGATACCCAGTCTAAGGCGCAAGTGTATAGTATTTTTCCTATGTTGACCGTCTCTTTCTTGCCCGTTCTTGCCGTTCAAAATGAAACTGCGCAAAAATTGTTGGACTATTCTTTCATTGGTCCTTTGGTAAGTCTGTTAAAAGAAGGTGGTGGAGAGTTATCTTTGAGAAGTCTTGCTCTCTTGCTAGCATGGATTCTTTTGCTAGGATTAGCTAGTCTCTTCGTATTGAAAAATAGTTATAAAGGGAAATAGGAGGCCTATATGAACTTACTTAAAAACCTTGGCTGGTTTCTTCTAGCTGTTCTATCCTTTTTCTTTGGCTATGGTCTGGTTCAGAGTATGGCTCTGTCAGCTCTTGAACTAGGGGCTTCAATCTTTGGAGTCTTGCCACTTTATATCGTTCTGTCGGGGGCCTATGTTTATGGAGTTTACAGATGGTATCAGACAGAAAAGGTTAGCATCCAGACGACGGCTTTTAATCGTTATATTTGGTTGCCAACCCTGGTTTTGCTAGTGGCGATTACAGCCCAGTTCTATTTGCCAGATGATCCGTCGGTCAATCAACAAATCGTATCACAATTGACAGTTGCTCAGCCTGTCTTTGGTTTCTTTATGGTAGTGGTATTTGCTCCTCTGACGGAAGAACTCATCTTTAGAGGGATGTTGGCGCGCTATCTCTTTCCTAAACAGAATAACAGCAAACAGACAGCTCTGTTTCTCCTTGTATCGAGTGTGCTTTTTGCCTTGATTCATTTTCCAGGGACTTTGCAACAGTTTTTAGTTTATGCTAGTCTGGGATTGAGTTTGGGTCTGGCTTATGTGAACCGAAAAGGTCTTCTTTATAGCATTTCTCTCCACGCTTTGAATAATTTAATCGGCTTTTTGATGATACTCATGCTATAATAGAGTCAGGAGGTCACATGAAACGAGTAATTTTATTAGCAGTGATACAGGCGGTCGTTCTCTTCTTTATCATCGGGGCACTTGCCTATGCCTTTAAAGGCGATTTCTTTTACAACTATCTAGCAGTTGTCTTTGCGCCTATTGCAGGTGTCTTGCGTTTTGCTTCGGCTTATGCGACGGAGATTGTTCTACCTAAAAAGGCAGCTGAGATTGCTGAAAAGCGTAAAAAAGGTTAAGAATCATAATCAGAGAATCCGATGACGTTTTCATCGGATTTTTTGTCTGTTCGTTTTGATTTCTAAAGACAATCAAACTTTTCTGATGATTTTCATGAAGTGCCTGCGCTTTTATGGTAAAATAGTAACAGAATAAAAGAGGAGAGAAAACATGAAACGTAGTATGTATGCTGGTCGTGTTCGTGAGGAACACATCGGACAAGAAATGACCTTGAAAGGCTGGGTTGGCCGTCGTCGTGACCTTGGTGGTTTGATCTTTATCGACCTTCGTGACCGTGAAGGGATCATGCAGTTGGTTATCAACCCTGAAAAAGTATCTGCAGAGGTTATGGCAACAGCTGAAAGCCTTCGTAGCGAATTTGTTATCGAGGTGACTGGTCAAGTCGTTGCGCGTGAACAAGCCAATGATAAGTTGCCGACTGGTGCGGTTGAGTTGAACGTGACAGCTTTGACAGTGCTTAATACAGCTAAAACAACGCCATTTGAGATTAAGGATGGCATTGAGGCCAATGACGATACACGTTTGCGTTACCGTTACCTTGACCTTCGTCGTCCAGAAATGCTAGAAAACCTTAAACTTCGTGCTAAAGTGACCCACTCTATCCGTAATTACTTGGATGAGTTGGAGTTTATCGATGTGGAGACGCCATTCCTTTCTAAGTCAACACCAGAAGGGGCGCGTGATTATTTGGTGCCATCTCGTGTCAATAAAGGGCATTTCTACGCTCTTCCTCAGAGCCCACAAATCACGAAACAGCTCTTGATGAATGCTGGTTTCGACCGCTATTACCAAATCGTTAAATGTTTCCGTGATGAGGACTTGCGTGGTGACCGCCAGCCTGAGTTTACCCAGGTCGACTTGGAAACGTCTTTCCTTACGGAGCAAGAAATCCAAGATATCACAGAAGGCTTGATTGCGCGCGTGATGAAAGAAACCAAAGGCATTGACGTGACGCTTCCATTCCCTCGTATGAAGTATGATGACGCGATGGCTCTTTACGGTTCTGACAAACCTGATACCCGTTTTGACATGTTGCTTCAGGACTTGACAGAAGTTGTCAAAGGTGTTGATTTCAAAGTCTTCTCAGAAGCACCTGCTGTTAAAGCCATTGTGGTCAAAGGAGCTGCAGATAACTACTCACGTAAAGATATCGATAAGATGACCGAAGTAGCTAAGCAGTACGGTGCTAAAGGTCTTGCTTGGGTCAAGGTAGTTGAGGGAGAATTAAATGGACCAGTTGCCAAGTTCTTGACTGGTATCCAAGCAGAATTGACTGCAGCACTTGGTCTTGAAGATAAGGATTTAGTTCTATTTGTGGCGGATACGCTTGAAGTGGCGAATGCAACACTAGGTGCCCTTCGTGGCCGTATCGCCAAAGAGCTTGACTTGATTGATAGCGACAAATTCAACTTCCTTTGGGTGGTTGATTGGCCAATGTTTGAATGGTCTGAAGAAGAAGGTCGCTACATGAGCGCCCACCATCCATTTACCCTTCCACAGGAAGAAACAGTTCACGAATTAGAAGGTGATTTGGCTAAGGTTCGTGCCATTGCTTACGATATCGTCTTGAATGGTTATGAGCTTGGTGGTGGTAGTCTTCGTATCAACCAAAAAGACCTTCAAGAACGCATGTTCAAGGCTCTTGGTTTCTCAGCTGAAGAAGCAAATGACCAGTTTGGCTTCCTTCTTGAAGCCATGGACTATGGTTTCCCACCACACGGTGGTTTGGCTATTGGACTTGACCGTTTTGTTATGTTGCTTGCTGGAGAAGAAAATATTCGTGAAGTCATTGCCTTTCCTAAGAACAATAAGGCAACCGACCCAATGACACAAGCTCCATCAACAGTCGCTCTCAAACAACTAGAGGAACTCAGCTTACAAGTAGAAGAAGATGAAACAAGCAAAACGAATTAAGCGGTGGCGCTATTATCTGCGCCGCTTTGCTTATCAGATAAAAATCTTACGAGTTTTACAAAGTATCTCTCGGGAAAAATACGATGAGAAAGTATCGGCTTCTCTGGTTTATGGCTTTCTGTCAGCAGTAGCAGTCAATTTCTTTTTTCAACCAGGACACGTTTACTCAAGTGGTGCGACGGGTCTGGCACAGATTATCTCTGCCTTGAGTCATCACTGGTTTGGGTTTTACATTCCGATATCGCTAACCTTTTATGCTATCAATTTTCCGTTGATGATTTTAGCTTGGTATCAGATTGGGCATAAGTTTACAATCTTTACCTTTATCACAGTATCCATGAGTTCCTTCTTTATCCAGCTTGTACCAGTTGTGACCTTGACAGAGGATCCCATTATCAATGCTCTTTTTGGTGGTGTTGTCATGGGCTTGGGGATTGGTTTTGCGCTCCGTAACAATATTTCTAGCGGAGGTACAGATATCGTCAGTCTGACCATTCGAAAGAAAACGGGTAAGAATGTCGGTAGCATTTCTTTCCTGGTAAATGGAACCATCATGCTGATAGCAGGATTGACCTTTGGTTGGAAATACGCCCTCTACTCCATGATTACCACCTTTGTCTCCAGTCGTGTGACAGACGCGGTCTTTACCAAGCAAAAACGCATGCAGGCCATGATTGTGACCAATAATCCTGACAAGGTAATCGCAAAAATCCATAAAAAATTGCACCGCGGAGCAACCATGATCCACGATGCAGAAGGAACCTATAATCATGAGAGAAAAGCAGTCTTGATCACGGTTATCACACGAGCAGAGTTTAATGATTTTAAACACATCATGAAACAGGTTGATCCGACAGCCTTTGTCTCTGTATCCGAAAACGTCCACATCCTAGGACGATTCGTAGAAACAGACAATTAATAATACTCAAAAGACCAGCCTTGAGGCTGGTCTTTATTTTTCGATAATTTTGTGTCCAATCAACTGGCGGTAACAAATCTGTTTATTGTTTTTAGCATCGTTGATGATCTGGAGAATGGTTTCAAATGATGTCCGCCCAAGTTCCAGACTATTGATATCCACATAAGCTACGAGGTCAAGTCGAGGATTGACAGAGTCAAAACTCAAGACAGGAACAGTTAACTGATGCTTACTGAGGTAGTCACAAACACCTTCTGCAAGGAGACTATCGGTTGTGATGATAGCGTCAATCTGTGGATCGTGGTTGAACAGGAGTTCGCTGAATTGATAACCTTTTTCTTCTAGAAATTCAGTCGCAAAGTAGGTCAGATTTGGATCAATAGGAAGTTGGTATTGTTTAAGAGCTAACTCATAACCCATTAGACGATCTTGTGTTACGAAAAGTTTTTTGGTTCCTCCGATGAAGGCAATTCGCTTGCATCCTTTTTTGATGAAATATTCTGTTGCATCAAAACTTGCCTGGACATTGTCATTATCGACGAGCGGAATGAAGGGAGATAGAGATTTACCTAAGATAAGGAAAGGAAATTGCTCATCTGCTACTAGCTTAACCAAAGGATCCTCTTCTTGGGCATAGAGGAAAATCAAACCATCTACACGCTTACCATAGACCATCTGGGAAATAGCTTTGAGCCGCTCTTTTGCATCTTTCCCCGTTGCAATCTGAATAGCATAGTGGTTCTCAGATGCCACTTGGGCGATCCCTCGTAGAACAGATGGGAAGAAAGGATTTTGGTAAAAGGCATCCGAGTCATCAGGAAGCACCAGGCCGATAACTTGAGTATAGCTACTTACCAAGCTACGAGCATTGAGATTGGGGTGGTAGTTGAGCTCTTTCATCGACTTGCGAACTCGTTTTTTGGTTTCATCACTAATCGTTGATTTGTTTTGAATAACGCGGGTAACAGTTGAAGGTGAGACACCTGCTGCCTTGGCCACGTCTTTAATCGTCACGGGCATAAAAATCTCCTATTTATGATAATCTGGATCACGGAAGTGTGTCTTGTAAAAAATGGTGACCAGATAAAGAACAAAAAGAATGTTTTGTACAGTGATAAGGGTTGCCATATTTTGGCCAAAAAGTCCCAAAATAAGCGTAATCAGAGTGGGTAATCCTAAACAGTTCAAGATAAAATGGTAGCACTCTTTAAAGGTCCTAAATGAAAAGAGGCGTGATCTTTTGGTGATATAAAGGAGAAAGCTAGCTCCAAGAGAGACAATGAAGAAATTCAATCCAAAGAGAAAGCTTGCACCAAGAACGAGAAAGAGACTGATATAGACCCGGTTTTGTTGATACCAGTCTTTAGAAATGGCCTGGGTAAGATCTTCCTTACTCTGGAAACTCTCCGTTTGAATCGCGTGGTAGCGAATGTGAGTCAGTTCCTTACTTTCCTTGCTGATGACGAGTTCTTCCGTATCAAAATGAAGTTGCAAGTCCTTTGGAAATTCCTTGCTTTGGCTTGGACCAATTAAAAGAGAAGGCTGATGATTCTTCGTACCTGAGTAGTTCAGCTTTCCGTCAACGATTTGTGTGTTCTCTGACAAGTCCATGATGGCTTCATCTGTCAGCGGTGTATAAACATTATCGATAAAGGTATCCAGTGGATACGTTTCCTGTGAGCTGTTTTGAATGGCAATCGGAACCATAGACAAGCTGATGAGGAAAATGCTCGTAAAGAGAAGCTGAAACCAGTTGAGGCCGAAACGTTTTGATAGGGGTTTACGAAATCCCCAGATACTAGAGAAATACGAGAATGGATATGGAAGCATAGGCATCTTTCTAAAAGTGTTTTCTATATGAGTATTATTATATAGAGAAATGTGCTTTATTTCAAGTCTAGGAGATAAATTGCTTGTTGCAAGAATATTATTTACAGTAACAATCGCTAATACTCAATGAAAATCAAAGAGCAAACTAGGAAGCTAGTCGCAGGTTGCTCAAAGCACAGCTTTGAGGTTGGAGATAAAGCTGACGTGGTTTGAAGAGATTTTCGAAGAGTATAAAATGAAAAAGGGTGGCGGGGATAATTATCCCTTGTCGCCACCACTTGTAAGTCCTGAAACAAAATTCTTTTGTAAGAAGAAGAAGAGTGTACAGATTGGAAGAGCGATGAGGATCGCACCTGCTGAGAAGTAGGCAATCTTCAAGTTCTTCGCATTGTTGACGAAGGTTTGGAGACCAACGGCAACTGTAAAGTATTCTTTCTCACGAAGCAAGAAACTAGAGAGGATATAGTCTCCGAAAGGCCCCATGAAGGCCCAGAGGGCTTGTACCGCAACCATTGGGCGAACAAGAGGGAGGACGATTTGCCAGAAGCGGCGGAAGTGTCCTGCACCATCAAGTTTTGCTGATTCATCAAGAGACATTGGTACGGTATCAAAGTAACCTTTCATCAACCAAGCGTTCATAGGGATACCACCACCGACATAGAGGAAGATGAGGAACCAGCTATGGTTAAGGGCGTTCAACATAAGTGCCATAACGAAGAAGGCAGTCAAAGCAGCCATGGTTGGCACCATTTGGATGATCAAGAAGAAGACCAAACTTTGCTTACGAGCCAAGAAGTTGTAACGGCTGTAAGCATAACCAGCAAGTACGATGATACTTGTTTGAACAACCATGGTAATCAAGGCAATAATCAAGGTATTGAGATACCAAGTGCCGTACAAGGTTTCAGTGAAGAGTCCTTTAAAGTTATCAAAACTAAAATTGACGTTACCATCTAGTTTAAAGGCTACGACATTACCAGACTTGAAGGCTGACATAATGGTGATCAAAAGTGGATAGATAATGACGATTGATAAGCCAATCAAGTAGAGGTAAGTGAGGGTTTGAGTCAGTCTACGTTTGAGTTTGATTGAGTTATTCATCTTAGACGTCCTCCATATCAAATGCGTGTAGTTTCTTGAATGCAATCATAGAGATAGAGATGACAATGATTGAGATAATCAAAGTAACAGCTGCCGCCATAGAGTATTGTGGGGCTGTACCAGTTGTCAAACGGTAAATCCATGAAATCAAGATATCAGTTGAACCGGCTCCACCACCAACGCTACCAGGTCCTCCACCATTGAAGAGGTACATGATAGAGAAGTTGTTAAAGTTGAAGGTGTATTGGCTAATCAATGTTGGAGCTGCAACAGCCAAAATCATTGGGAAAGTGATGTTGCGGAATTTTTGCCAAGCATTGGCACCATCGATGTAAGCCGCTTCGTAGAGGTCGTTAGGAATAGACTGCAAGATACCCAAGGTCAAGACGTAGATGTATGGGAAACCTAGCCAACCTTGCATCATAATCAAGGCAATCTTAGTCCAAGTCGGATCGGTTTTCCAAGGGATAAGAGCCCCATCTAGGAAAGGAAGGATCTTAGACAAAAGAGGCAAGACTTGGGTGTTGATAGCACCAACACTATCATTAAACATGTTTGAGAATGTCAAGATAGTGATGAAGGCTGGAACTGCCCAAGGAAGAAGGAAAATAACCCCAAAGATACGTTTTCCTTTGATAAATGGTTGGTTGGCAATGATTGCTGTAAAAATACCAATGACAATCTGCAAAGTAGAAGCAGATAAAGCCCAGATAATGGTCCAAGAAAGAACGGAACCAAAGGCTGAGCGGAAGGTACTCAAGCTCCAGATGTTAGTGAAGTTCGTCAAACCAACCCAGTCCAACAATTTGTTTGGTGGCAAGTGTTGGAAGTCGTAGTTAGTAAAGGCAATCATCAAGGTTACGATAACAGGGAAGATAATCGCAAATGTCATCGCTACATATGATGGGATAATCAAAAGGTATGGGAATCCATTTTCATAAATGCCTTTAATCATATCCTTGAAGGTACGAGCTACAGGAATACCGTTGTTGATACGTTTAGCAGTCGTATGTGCATCCTTGATATTAAAGATGTAAAAGAGCAAGTAAACGACAACAAAGATAGAGTGAAAAGCACCACGAATCAGCATGAACAGTGAATTATCACGACCAGGCTTGTCACCAAGGGTGACCAAATTGCTCAATTCAGGGATTGCAAGTGTTAGAAAATACAGAACAAATAGAACAGTAATACCAAGGAGAATAAACCCTTTAGCTTTTTGTTTGTTATAAATTTGTCCTAAACCAGGAATGATTGACAGCAAGGCTGCTTTGCGAGGCTGTTGTTTTTCCATGATTACTCCTTTCATAGGATGCGAGTTTAAACTCGGATTCAATCGTAAGATACGTACATCTGATAAGAAGCATATCTATAAATTCAAAGGGGGATTTTGCTTCCACCCCCCTTGAACAATTCAATTAGTTACCAAATTTTTGTTGGATTGTTTCCTTGATCAATGTTACAGCATCGTTAGCAGCTGTTTTCGCATCTTTCTTACCACTTACAGCATCAAAGAGCATAGTTTTCGCTGGATCCCAAACTGTTGACATTTGTGAGATGTTTGGCATTGGTTGAGCGTTCTTGAACTGTTTGATAACAGCTGTAGTCAACTCATCGTTTTTGCCTTCAGCATAAGTACGAGCCTCAGTGTTAGCTGGGATTTCGTTGGTTGCATCGTAGAATGCTTTTTGTTGTTCAGTTGAAACTAGGAAGTCTACAAATTTTTGAGCGCCTTCAAGGTTCTTAGTACTTGATGGGATGATCCAAGCTTTACCACCACCGAATGCTGCGTAATCTTTACCGTTTGGAAGAGTTGGGATAGTCGCAACACCGTAGTTTACTTTAGCATCTTTAAAGGATTGAGCTTTCCAAGGACCATCGATGATAGCAGCTGTTTTGCCTTCTTGGAATTGAGTTTGAATCAAGTTACCAGCACCTTCAGTATCTTGCATACCTTTAGGCCATTTTTCGTACCAAGATTTAGCGTATTCGATACCTTTGATTGCTCCGTCGTTTGCAAGGCCGATATCTTTAGGATCTTTACCATTTTGACCGAATACATAACCACCGTTACCAGCAAGGAGTCCGTATGCGTAGTAGAAGTTTGTCCAGTCAGCTAGGAAGGCAGTAGTTTTGCCATCTTCACCAGCGAAGGCATATTTGCTATCTTTAGCAAGGTTTTCTAAGTCAGCAAAAGTTTTTGGAGCTTCTTTTAGCAAGTCTTTGTTGTAGTACATTACGAGAGACTCGATAACGGCTGGAGCACCATAGACTTTACCACCAACAGTTACAAGAGATTTAGTAGTATCGTCTGTTTTCGCACCATCACTAAGAGTTACTTCTGAAAGTTGTCCGTCAGTACCAAGGCTACCTACACGGTCGTATGGAGCCATCATAACATCAGCAGCTTTACCAGATTGGTTGTCTAGAGAAAGGTTGTCAAGACCACCCATTTGGTCCCCTGTTTTGATAGTAACTTTTACGCCAGATTCCTTTTCATAAGCTTTTGCAGCAGATTCAGCGAAGGCTTTATATTGGTCTTCAACGTAGAAAGTAAGTTCTTTTGCTTCTGAAGAGCTAGTATCAGCAGTTTTGTCAGCAGATTTGCTTCCGCAAGCTACCAAAAGCAAGCTAGCTAGAGTAGCAGTTCCGAGCACAGCAGCGCTCTTCATGAATTTAGATGACATAGTGTATTCCTCCTAAAGAATAACAGTTATAATTTATTCGGGAAACGCAAACGTTTTCCTTTATGAGCTTAGTATAGCACAAATAGAAAACGGTTGCAAGGTTTTTTTGAAAAAATTTTAAAAAATTTTTAAGGTTTGGAAGTGGATATGATTACCTTTAATAGGAAGAAAATATCCTAAACGCTGATTTTCTTATTTTGTGAAAACCAAGGGAAACGATTGCGTTAATTTAGCCCAATTTTCAGAAAATATAGCAGACGTTTGGAATGAATTATCTTAAATCAGAAAATCTTTAAAAATTTTTTCGCTTATTTCGTAAAATATCGGTGGGAATAAGTTTTAGTTAGATAAAAATAATTCAAAAAAATTTTTAAAAACGCTTGCATTTGTCTTTGAAATACGCTATACTTAATTCAACGCAAACGTTTGCGTCTTGATTGCGCAACGTTTTATAACAAACACATGAGGTGCTATTATGAAAAAACGTCAAAGTGGTGTGTTGATGCACATCTCTTCTCTACCAGGAGCATACGGGATTGGATCATTTGGTCAGACTGCCTATGGTTTCGTTGATTTCTTGGTTCGTACGAAGCAACGTTACTGGCAAATCCTCCCTCTTGGGACAACAAGCTATGGAGATTCTCCATACCAATCATTCTCAGCTTTTGCTGGAAATACGCATTTTATCGACCTTGACATCTTGGTAGAGCAAGGCTTGCTCGAAGCTAGTGACCTTGAAGGTGTTGACTTTGGTAGTGATGCATCTGAAGTTGACTATGCGAAGATTTATTACGCACGTCGTCCGCTTTTAGAAAAAGCAGTTAAACGCTTCTTGGAAGTGGGTGATGACAAAGATTTTGAGAAGTTTGCTCAAGATAACCAATCATGGCTCGAACTCTTCGCTGAGTATATGGCGATTAAAGAGCATTTTGACAATCTTGCTTGGACAGAATGGCCAGATGCAGATGCTCGTGCGCGTAAAGCTTCAGCACTTGAAGGCTACCGTGAGAAATTGGCAGATAAGTTGGTTTACCACCGTGTGACTCAATACTTCTTCTTCCAACAATGGTTGAAATTGAAAGCCTACGCTAACGACAACCACATCGAGATTGTTGGGGACATGCCTATCTACGTTGCGGAAGATTCAAGCGACATGTGGGCAAATCCACATCTCTTCAAGACAGATGCCACTGGTAAAGCAACTTGCATCGCAGGATGCCCACCAGATGAGTTTTCTGTCACTGGTCAGCTTTGGGGGAACCCAATCTACGACTGGGAAGCAATGGACAAAGACGGTTATAAATGGTGGATTGAACGCTTACGCGAAAGCTTCAAAATCTACGATATCGTTCGTATCGACCACTTTCGCGGTTTCGAATCTTACTGGGAAATTCCTGCTGGTTCCGATACAGCAGCACCTGGTAAATGGGTGAAAGGCCCAGGCTATAAGCTTTTTGCAGCTGTTAAGGAAGAGCTTGGTGAGCTAAACATCATCGCGGAAGACCTTGGTTTCATGACAAATGAAGTAATTGAGTTACGTGAACGTACTGGCTTCCCAGGAATGAAGATTCTTCAATTCGCCTTCAACCCAGAAGACGAAAGTATCGATAGCCCACACTTGGCACCTGCTAACTCTGTTATGTACACAGGGACACACGATAACAACACTGTTCTTGGTTGGTACTGTAATGAGATTGACGATCCAACTCGCGAGTACATGGCGCGCTACACGAACCGTAAAGAGTATGAAACAGTGCCACACGCAATGCTTCGCACAGTCTTTTCATCCGTTAGCTTCATGGCTATTGCAACCATGCAAGACTTGCTGGAATTAGATGAGTCAGCTCGTATGAATTTCCCATCTACTCTTGGTGGAAACTGGTCATGGCGTATGACAGCAGATCAACTCACACCAGCTGTTGAAGAAACTTTGCTTGACTTGACTACAATTTATCGCCGAATCAATGAAAATTTGGTAGAATTAAAAAAATAAGACATTATCAGGAGACACATAAACATGTTACCATTAAACGAATTTGTACAAAAGCGTTACAATAAAACCATTGCAGAATGTAGTAACGAAGAGCTTTACCTTGCTCTTCTCAACTACAGCAAGCTTGCTAGCAGTCAAAAACCAGTCAACACTGGTAATAAAAAAGTTTACTACATCTCAGCCGAGTTCTTGATCGGTAAACTCTTGTCAAACAACTTGATTAACCTCGGCCTTTATGACGAAGTGAAAAAAGAACTTGCAGCTGCAGGTAAAGAGTTGATCGAAATCGAAGAAGTAGAATTGGAACCATCACTTGGTAACGGTGGTTTGGGACGTTTGGCAGCCTGCTTTATCGACTCAATCGCTACACTTGGTTTGAATGGTGACGGTGTTGGTTTGAACTACCACTTCGGTCTTTTCCAACAAGTTCTTAAAAACAACCAACAAGAAACGATTCCTAACGCTTGGTTGACAGAGCAAAACTGGTTAGTACGCTCAAGCCGTAGCTACCAAGTGCCATTTGCACACTTCACATTGACATCTACTCTTTACGATATCGATGTACCTGGTTACAAGACAGCTACTAAAAACCGCTTGCGTTTGTTTGACTTGGATTCAGTTGATTCTTCTATCATCGAAGATGGTATCAACTTTGATAAGACAGATATCGCTCGCAACTTGACTCTCTTCCTTTACCCAGACGATAGCGACAAGCAAGGTGAATTGCTCCGTATCTTCCAACAATACTTCATGGTTTCAAACGGTGCACAATTGATCATCGACGAAGCAATCGAAAAAGGAAGCAACTTGCATGACCTTGCGGACTACGCAGTTGTACAAATCAACGATACTCACCCATCAATGGTGATCCCTGAATTGATCCGTCTCTTGACTGCGCGTGGTATCGAACTTGATGAAGCAATCTCTATCGTTCGTAGCATGACTGCCTACACTAACCACACAATCCTTGCTGAAGCCCTTGAAAAATGGCCTCTTGAATTCTTGGAAGAAGTGGTTCCTCACTTGGTACCAATCATCAAAGAATTGGACCGCCGTGTGAAAGCAGAATACAAAGATCCAGCTGTTCAAATCATCGATGAGAGCGGACGTGTTCACATGGCTCACATGGATATCCACTACGGATACAGCGTAAACGGGGTTGCAGCTCTTCACACTGAAATCTTGAAGAATTCAGAGTTGAAAGCTTTCTACGATATCTACCCAGAAAAATTCAATAACAAAACAAACGGTATCACATTCCGTCGTTGGCTCATGCATGCCAACCCAAGACTGTCTCACTACTTGGATGAGATTATTGGCCGTGGTTGGCACCATGAAGCAGATGAGCTTGAAAAACTCTTGTCATACGAAGACAAGGCTGCTGTCAAAGAAAAATTGGAAAGCATCAAGGCTCACAACAAACGTAAATTGGCTCGTCACTTGAAAGAGCACCAAGGTGTGGAAATCAATACAAACTCTATCTTTGATATCCAAATCAAACGTCTTCACGAGTACAAACGCCAACAAATGAACGCTTTGTATGTGATCCACAAATACCTTGATATCAAGGCTGGCAACATCCCTGCTCGTCCAATCACAGTCTTCTTTGGTGGTAAAGCAGCACCTGCCTACACAATTGCCCAAGACATCATTCACTTGATCCTTTGCTTGTCAGAAGTGATTGCAAATGATCCAGAAGTAGCTCCACACTTGCAAGTCGTAATGGTTGAAAACTACAACGTTACTGCAGCAAGCTTCCTCATCCCAGCATGTGACATCTCTGAACAAATCTCACTTGCTTCTAAAGAAGCTTCAGGTACTGGTAACATGAAATTCATGTTGAACGGAGCTTTGACTCTTGGTACTATGGACGGTGCTAACGTGGAAATCGCTGAGTTGGTTGGCGACGAAAACATCTATATCTTTGGTGAAGATTCAGAAACTGTTATCGACCTTTACGCAAAAGCAGCTTACAAATCAAGCGAATTCTATGCTCGTGAAGCTATCAAACCATTGGTTGACTTCATCGTGAGCGATGCTGTTCTTGCAGTAGGTAAGAAAGAACGCTTGGAACGTCTTTACAACGAATTGATCAACAAAGACTGGTTCATGACTCTCCTTGACTTGGAAGACTACATCAAAGTCAAAGAGCAAATGCTTGCTGACTACGAAGACCGTGACGCATGGTTGGATAAAGTCATCGTTAACATTTCTAAAGCAGGATTCTTCTCATCTGACCGTACAATCGCTCAGTACAACGAAGATATCTGGCACTTGAACTAAGATACAAATTTATACTAATACATTTTGTAAAAAAGCGAGTTTCGATTGAAATTCGCTTTTTTTGAATAATGTTGATTTGGATCAATCTTGTCTAAAAAGAGATAAATCATAGACATATTGAGAGTTTAACACTATCTTTCAACCTCATGATTCTTCTTAGTTGATTACCTCATATTTCTTGTATTCGCTTACATGAAGTATTATAATATGATTGCAGGAAAGAGGGTGTTCTTATGTGGAAAAAATATTTTTCAAAATATAAATGGACTGATTTATTTTGGATTCTTTTTGTAATTTGGTCATGCCTTTATATGGGTAATAGTAGTTCCTTTCCACTGACTCATCAAGAAATCTCTTTTCATGGATGTTGTTATGGGGCATCACTTGCCTTATATCACTTGCTATTTATTGATAAATTTGTCATTTCGAATCGAAAATAAACGGAGAGGTTAAAATTTTTTCCACTTTTCGGATAGACAGTTGAAAAATCGCGATTTAAACCCGCACCTCAAGAAGAGGTGCGGGTTTTGTAGTATCTCCAAAACTAGCTTACAATGCTTTCCCAACCAGGATCTCCGCTTCAATGGTAATCTCAGTCAACTGACTCCAGTCAATCTTGCTTTGGTCAACGTGAAAGAGTAAGGGCGTCATGGCAAGCAGAGCTTGACGTTGCTCAGCCGAGATAGGTTTTGTTAAGGAAGCAATCTGACGAGATTGGGTGCTGAAATGTTCCTGGAAATGTTCTTTGATATATTGGTTGGAATAGCCCTTCCTTGTCAGCTGGTCTTGTACCTTCTGGCGAATCTCCTTGAGGTGATTTTCAGTTGGGATAACCTTGATCAAGATACCGTCTTTGGATAAAACGCGACGAAATTCTCCATAATTTGCAGGTGATAAGATATCAAGCAAGATATCCATGCTGGCGTCCTTTATAGGAAGACGAGCCAGGTCGCCAACGAACCAATTGACTGCCCAGTTAGGTTCGCTCTTAGCAGCGATTTGGACTGAGTCTTTCGAGATATCAAAGGCGTAGAAAGTCTTGTCAGAGTGACTTTCTTGGAGTTTACGAGAATAAAATCCTTCGCCACAACCGACATCCAAGATAGTTTTGGCAGTTTCTAGTCTTGCAAGCAGGTCTGAGATGGTTTCTAAGATAGTCTGATAAAAACCAGCCTCTAGAATTTGTTGGCGGTTTTGAAAGTTTTCCTTGTCGTAGTTGGCAGATTGCTTGATTTGAGGTGCCAGATTGACATAGCCAAATTTAGCCAAGTCAAAAGAATGGCGATTGTTGCATTTGAGACTGCTCTCTACCAGAGTCAGATTTTCTTGGCAGATAGGACAGGCAAAGGCAGTCGCAGCAGCGAAGCGCTGAAGTTTGGGTTTGAGATTTGTATTCATAGTTTAAGTGTATCAAAAGAGGCAAGTGAAAGCAACTTTAGGAGCAAGTAGATGGGAGATTCAGTAGAAATAAAACTAATTCTCCAATTTATAAAATGAAATTGCTTTTATATCTAAATTGCTATATAATAATGATAAGGAGGAAATAAGTATGTTAAAAGAAGTATTAATCGTTGCAAAAGTTGCGAAAAAATCTTCATTATTTTTGGGTGGTGTCGCATTTGGTACCCTTGGTTTGAAAATCTTAGCAAGTAAGGAAGCTAAAAAAGGTTATTCTAAAGCTTTGGCTAAGGCTTACAAGTTGAAAGACGAGCTAGATGCATCTGTTTCTGTTGTGAAACAACATGGAGACGATGTTTTGCAAGATGCTAAATATTTGTATGAGCAAGAGAAAAAAGAAGAGCAATTAGATAGCCTTATAGGAGAATAATATGTCTTTTAAAGTGCTATATAGAGGATATCAACATATCCGACTATCATCTTCTTTTTCACTTACCTTGGATATTCAAGACTATCTTCGTTCCTTGGCGAGAGATGAGAAGGGAATTGAGTCTATCCAGTTTTACATGGATCAACAGCACTTTACCCTACGTATAAAAGAAGGCTTCTCTGTATTAGACAATGCAGAAGCCTTTTTAAAAAGGATTGATAAAGGGAAAGTTTCTGAGTTGATGACTCTTCCTGTTCGTGGAGAAGAGAGTGCCTATTCTATCGTTTCAGGTGCAGCGATTAAGCGTGTGCTTTTCCGTAGTCTTGTGCCGTCTCCTATTCGCTATATATGGACTTGTTATCAGGCTTTTGGATATGTTAAAGAAGCCTATCAAACACTAGCGCGTAAGGAACTAACGATGGAAGTCTTGGACTGTTCGGCTATTTTATTGTCTTTGTTTATGAACCAATCCAAGACTGCCAGCAACATCATGTTTATGCTTGATTTGGGGAATCATTTAGATCAGTGGTCCTTGAAAAAAACTGCAACAGATTTAGAACAGAGTCTTCTTGCAAAAGAGAGCGATGTATTCTTAGTACAGGGCGATACGGTCGTTAGTATCAAGAGTTCCGATGTTCAAATAGGAGATGTCTTGGTCCTATCTCAAGGAAATGAAATTCTGTTTGATGGACAAGTAGTTTCAGGTTTAGGTATGGTCAACGAAAGTTCCTTGACGGGAGAGAGTTTTCCAGTTGAAAAAAGAGAGTCTGATTCGGTTTGTGCAAACACAGTCTTGGAGACTGGGGAGCTACGCATTCGTGTAACCGATAATCAGATGAACAGCCGTATTTTACAGCTGATTGAGTTGATGAAGAAATCTGAAGAAAACAAGAAAACTAAACAACGCTATTTCATCAAGATGGCGGACAAGGTCGTCAAATATAATTTCTTGGGGGCTGGTCTGACTTACTTATTAACAGGTTCTTTTTCTAAGGCTATTTCATTCCTATTGGTTGATTTCTCCTGCGCTTTGAAAATCTCTACTCCTGTAGCTTATTTGACAGCTATCAAAGAGGGGTTGAACCGTGAAATGGTGATTAAGGATGGAGATGTTCTAGAGAAATATCTGGAAGTTGATACTTTCTTGTTTGATAAGACAGGAACAATCACAACTAGCTATCCTATAGTTGAAAAGGTGTTACCTTTTGGGGACTATAGCGAGGAAGATATTCTCAGAATCAGTGCCTGTCTTGAGGAACACATTTATCATCCTATTGCTAATGCCATTGTCAAACAAGCCGAGATAGAGGGGATTGAACATGAGGAAATGCATGGGAAACTCCAATATATCGCAAGTAAGGGAATCAAATCCCATATAGATGGCCAACCAGTTGTTATTGGAAATTATGTCTTGATGCAGGATGAGCAGATTCATATTAGTTTGGAACAACATGCTTTGATTGAAGAGTACAAGAATCACTACAATCTCTTATTCTTAGCCTACCAGAATGAATTGATTGGAATGTTCTGCATTCATACTCCTTTGAGAAAAGAAGCAAAAGCAGCCTTGGAGAAACTTAAGGCACAAGGGAAAAAATTGATTCTGGCAACAGGGGACACCTTGGTTAGAACAGAGGAATTAGTCAAAGATTTGCCCTTTGATCAGGTCTATACAGACTTGAAACCTGATGGGAAATTTGAGTTAGTAGAGGAACTGCAGAAAGCAGGTCACACTATTTTGATGGTTGGAGATGGATTGAATGACTCAGCGGCTCTAACCCTATCAGATATCGGTGTGGTGATGAATGAAAGCGCAGATATTTCTAAGCAGATGAGTGATATCTTATTGTTAGATAATCGCTTGGATTTCTTCCAAGAGTTGGATTCGCTATCATCATCTTTGCAAATACTCATCAAGAAGAATATTCAAGATACCGTTGTCGTAAATAGTAGTTTGATTGGCTTTGGCTTGTTTAATTGGCTCAGTCCTTCAAATCTCTCTATCTTACATAATCTAACAACCTTGCGCATTGTCTTGCGTAGTCTGTCTATTAAAAATAGATAGATGAGAGTTATTAACAGCAAAAAGGAGTTACCTTTCTCGAGGTTAACTCCTTTGTTTATAGATAAATGTTGAACAGTTTAGTAAGTCAATACAAAGTATTTTTTCTTACCGCGGCGGATAACAGTTAGTTCATTTTCTAACTTATCTGCGTCACTCAAGACATAGTCAAGGTCTTGGACGCGATCGCCGTTGACGTAAATAGCTCCGTTTTGGACGTCTTCACGGGCTTGACGTTTTGAATTAACCACACCAGAAGATACGAGGAGTTCTACGATGTTGTGATTTTCGTCTGCCTGTACTTGGTAGTTTGGCACTCCACGAAGTCCTTGTTTGAGTTCTTTGACAGAAAGGTTTTTGATATTTCCTGCAAAGAGTTGCTCGGTGATGTTGAGGGCTTCTTTGTATGCTTCTTCTCCGTGAACAAGTGTTACAACTTCACGAGCCAAGACTTTTTGAGCCAAACGTTCATGAGGAGCAGTCTCAAACTGCTTGCGGATGTCTTCAATCTCATCTAGTGACAAGAAAGTAAAGATTTTCAAGAAGCGAACAGCGTCAGCGTCCATGACATTCATCCAGAATTGGTACATTTCGTATGGAGAAGTCTTTTCAGGGTTGAGCCAAACAGCGTTTCCTTCTGATTTACCAAATTTCTTACCAGTTGCATCTGTAATGAGTGGCACTGTGATAACGTGGCCAGTCTTGTCAGCCTTCCGACGAAGCAATTCGGTACCAGCTGTCATATTTCCCCACTGGTCAGAACCACCGATTTGTAGCGTTACGTTGTGCTCTTGGTTAAGGACGTAGAAGTCATATCCTTGCATGATTTGGTAAGCGAACTCAGTGTAAGAAATCCCTGTTTCAATCCGTTTCTTCACAGACTCCTTGCTCATCATGTAGTTGACAGTGAAGTATTTTCCGACATCACGGAGAAAGTCAATGAAGCTGATGCTGCCAAACCAGTCGTAGTTGTTGACCATGACAGCTTTATTTTCCCCATTTTCAAAGTCAAGAAAACGAGAAAGTTGTCCTTGGATAGACTTGACCCAGCCCTCTACTGTGTCTTTTGTTTGGAGACTACGCTCAGCATCTTTGAAGGACGGATCTCCGATGAGACCTGTAGCACCGCCAACGAGCGCATAAGGTTTGTGACCTGCTAGCTGCAAGCGACGACTTGTCAAGATTGCGACAAGGTGGCCTAGGTGAAGGCTGTCAGCAGTTGGATCGTAGCCAGTATAATAAGAAACTTGACCTTCTTCTAGGGCTTTACGCAAAGCTTCTTCATCAGTCGTTTGAAAAATCAAACCACGCTCTTTTAGCTCATCAAAAATGTGCATGTGTCTTTTCTCCTTTATAAAATATTGTTTCTACCTATTGTATCACAAACTCGGACAATAGCCTAGTAGAATAGGGAAGAAAGTGGCTATTTTATTGAAAGTTTCCCTTTTATGGTATAATAGAGAAAGCGAGGACATTCATGAAAGAAAGAATTAATGAATTAAAAACAAAAATGCTGCATTTTTTCCAGCAGCTAACTGCTAAATGGAAACAAAGACAAGCAGATAAGAAAAACGGTAAAAAGGAGACCTCTTCTGACAAAGTTAGAAAGGCAGGTTCTAATTTTGCTAAGGTTTTGAGTGGGTTTAAAATAGTCTTTAACACTCTCTTTATCCTAGGTTTTATCGGTGGACTGTTTGGTGCTGGGGTGGCTATGGGTTATGGAGTTGCCCTATTTGACAAGGCCCAAGTCCCTCAAGTAGAAGAGTTGGTTAAGCGAGTGAAGGATATTGCCTCTATCTCAGAAATCACTTATTCTGACGGCAGTACCATTGCCTCGATCGAGGGCGATTTGTTGCGCACTTCAGTCGCTTCTGATGCTATTTCGGATAATCTTAAAAAGGCTATCATTGCGACAGAGGACGAGAATTTCAACGAGCACAAGGGAGTTGTGCCTAAGGCCGTTATTCGTGCGACCTTGGGAACCTTTGTCGGTCTAGGCTCGTCTAGTGGTGGTTCGACCTTGACTCAGCAGGTTATCAAGCAGCAAGTGGTGGGGGATGCTCCCACTCTAGCTCGTAAGGCCAAAGAAATCATTGATGCTCTAGCTTTAGAGCGGGCTATGGGCAAGGATGAGATTTTAACAACCTACCTCAACATAGCTCCGTTTGGTCGCAATCACAAAGGTCAGAATATTGCAGGTGCCCAGCAGGCTGCAGAAGGGATCTTTGGGGTTAAGGCTTCGGATCTAACGGTCCCTCAAGCAGCCTTTATCGCAGGATTGCCACAGAGTCCAATTAGTTATTCTCCTTATGAATCTGATGGTAGCATGAAGAGTGATGAGGACATGGCTTTGGGAATTAAGCGTGCCAAGGATGTTCTCTATAATATGTACCGGACAGGGGCTCTAAGTCAGGAAGATTACGATAAGTACAAAGATTATGATTTTAAGAAAGACTTCTTACCATCTGGTAGTGTCAGTGGTACTTCGCGTGACTATCTCTACTTTGCAACCTTGGCAGAAGCTACTGATCGGATGTATGACTATCTGATTCAGAGAGATAATGTTTCTGTACAAGAGCAAAAGAATGAATCCATCCAGAAAGCTTATCGTGATTTAGCGACTAAGGAAATTGAAAATGGTGGCTATAAGATTACGACAACTATAAATAAAAATGTTCATGCTGCGATGCAAAATGCGGTTGCTACCTACGGCTATCTGCTAGATGATTCGACAGGACAGCCTGAGGTGGGGAATGTCCTCATGGACAACCAAACAGGAGCTATTCTTGGATTTGTCGGTGGTCGCAATTATCAAAAAAATCAGAATAACCACGCTATCGACACAAAACGTTCTCCTGCTTCGACTACTAAGCCGATATTGGCTTACAGTATTGCCATCGACCAAGGTCTGATGGGAAGTACAAGTATCTTATCAAACTATCCGACCAACTTTTCAAACGGTAATCCTATCATGTATGTCAATAGTCCTGGTACAGGGATGATGACGTTAGGGGAGGCCCTTAACTACTCATGGAATATCCCAGCCTACTGGACTTATCGTACACTTCGAGAGAAGGGTGTTGATGTCAAAGGCTATATGGAAAAAATGGGTTACGAAATCCCAGAATATGGTATTGAGAGTTTACCGATGGGCGGAGGAATTGACGTTACAGTTGCTCAGCATACTAACGGATATCAGACTTTGGCCAACAACGGAGTTTACCATAAGAAACATATGATTGCGAAGATCGAGTCAACAGATGGTCGAGTGGTTTATGAACATAAAGATAAACCTGTCCAAGTTTACTCAAAAGCGACAGCGACCATTATGCAAAGTTTGCTTCGCGATGTTATTTCATCTCGGATTACCTCAAGTTTCCAAACAGACTTGGCTACCATCAATCCAAGCCTCGCTAGCGCCGACTGGATTGGAAAAACTGGTACAACCAATGAAGATGAAAACATGTGGCTTATGCTTTCTACGCCTCGCTTGACCTTAGGTGGATGGCTAGGTCACGATGACAACCGACCACTAGCCAAAGGAGCAGGCCACTACCGCAATGCCAACTATATGGCCCACTTGGTTAATGCCATTCAACAAGCAAAACCTGGCATTTGGGGGAATGAGCGCTTTAATCTTGACTCAAGTGTGACCAAGTCACAAGTTCTCAAGTCGACAGGGGAGAAACCGGGCAAGGTTTCAATTAATGGCAAAGAAGTCAACGTTTCCGGTTCTACCGTAACAAGTTACTGGGCTACTAAAGAAGGGGCACCAGTAACCACCTACCGCTTTGCTATTGGAGGAAGCGATGCAGATTATCAGAATGCTTGGAAGAATATTCTAGGAAGCATCCCTGCAGTAACTCCTCCAAGCTCAAGTAGCAGTTCGGGAACAACAAGTTCGAGTGGAAATACTCAGAGTGGTTTTACAGGACGTTCACGTCTGTTTAATCGCTAAGATAGAGTAGCAGCAAGGTTAGTAATTTCTCCTTGTTGCTACTTTTTTCTTTGTTAGTTTCGTGTTACAATAGGAGTATGAATCATTATCAGAAAAAGATTGTTAAGGGAACACTATACTCGCTACTCTCAGGCCTAATCTGGGGGATCTGTGGGATTTTAGGAGAGTATTTTTTCACTCATTATCCAGTGTCTTCTGGATGGATTACTTCTATGCGTTTACTAGTGGCGGGGAGTTTGGTTTTAGGCTTATCGGCCTTTCAGTTGCGCACTCGATTATTGGACATCTGGCGTGATAAGAAAAATTATCTACCTTTTTTAGCCTATGCTATTCTAGGTATTTTTTCTGTGCAGTTTTTCTTTTATCTCTGCGTTGAGTATTCCAATGCGACGACGGCAACCATTTTGCAATTTATCAGCCCAGTTTTTATCCTGTTTTACAATCGAATCATCTACCAGAAGAAGGCTTCGATTACAGCTGTTTTCTATGTTTTGATTGCCATGCTAGGTGTTTTTTTGATGGCTACAAAAGGGGACTTGTCCCAGTTGTCCATGACACCTTTGGCTCTAGTAACAGGTTTGCTCAGTGCAGTAGGGGTCATGTTTAATGTTATCCTTCCCCAGCGTTTTGCACGGCGCTACGGATTTGTTCCGACTGTTGGTTGGGGGATGATTCTGGCAGGACTCTTTAGTAATTTCCTTTACCCTATTTATCAGATAAGTTTTCAAGTGGATCTGGTAAGTGTGCTGATTTGTCTGACGATTGCCGTGTTTGGGACTGCTTTTGCCTTCTTCCTATCTATGAAGGCCGTGTCCCTTGTTTCCCCGCTGGTTGTATCGGTGGTGAGTGCTAGCGAACCGCTTTCTTCCGCTTTATTAAGTGTTCTTTTTCTAGGATTGGTCATGGATGGTTTTTTGGCTTTAGCTATGGTGTTGATTATCGTTCCGATGATTTTCTTATCTGTAGAAGAAGCAAAACAAGCCAAGTAAAGATGCTTATTTGATAGTTGAGGCTTCAAATTTGAAGCCTTTTTTGGTAGAATAGGTATCATTATAACGAATCAGGAGGCGCCTATGACTGCTACAAAAATGAACGCTCAAGAAATTATCCAATTTATCGCCAATGCGGAAAAGAAAACCAGTGTCAAAGTAACTTTTGAAGGGCAACTCGCAACTGCTGTGCCTAGTTCTGTTGTCAAACTAGGAAATGTTTTATTCGGAGACTGGAAGGACGTCGCTCCGCTTCTTGAAGGTTTGGTAGAAAATCAAGACTATGTTGTTGAGCAAGATGCTCGTAATTCTGCAGTTCCTTTACTAGATAAACGTGATATCAACGCACGTATCGAGCCAGGTGCTATTATCCGTGACCAGGTGGAAATTGGTGACAATGCTGTTATCATGATGGGAGCTGTTATCAATATCGGTGCTGAAATCGGTGCAGGAACCATGATTGACATGGGTGCCATCCTTGGTGGTCGTGCTATCGTTGGAAAAAACAGTCACGTTGGTGCAGGTGCAGTTTTGGCGGGGGTGATTGAGCCAGCTAGCGCAGATCCAGTCCGTGTCGGAGACAATGTTCTTATCGGTGCCAATGCAGTGGTTATCGAAGGGGTCCAAATCGGTAGTGGTTCAGTTGTCGCAGCAGGAGCTATTGTTACCCAAGATGTTCCAGAAAACGTTGTTGTAGCAGGCGTTCCGGCTCGTATCATCAAAGAAATTGATGCCCAAACCCAACAAAAAACAGCGCTTGAGGATGCGCTTCGTACCTTGTAATTGTAAAAGTAAAAAAGAGGCGGAACCCTTTTTCCAGCCTCTTTCTTCTATCAAAAGGAGGATCGATAGATGTTAGATTTGATTCAGACTAGACGAGATTTACACCAGATTCCAGAGATTGGCTTGGAAGAGTTCAAGACACAGGCTTATTTGCTGGATGTGATTGAAAAATTGACTACGGGCAAGGATTTTGTTCAAATTCGTACTTGGCGAACAGGGATTTTGGTCTACCTGCAGGGAAGTCAGCCGGAACGAACCATTGGTTGGCGAACAGACATTGATGGCCTGCCTATCGTCGAACAAACAGGACTGCCTTTCGCCTCTCAACACCAAGGTCGCATGCATGCCTGTGGCCATGATTTTCATATGACCATTGCCTTGGGCTGTCTCGAACGCGCCCTGGAGGAACAACCCAAGAATAATCTGCTTTTCCTATTTCAGCCTGCTGAAGAAAATGAAGCTGGTGGTATGCTCATGTATGAGAACGGTGCTTTTGGGGGCTGGTTGCCAGACCAATTTTATGGCCTCCATGTTCGTCCGGATCTGAAGGTTGGCCAGATTGCGACCAATACCCATACGCTCTTTGCAGGGACTTGCGAGGTGAAGATTCGATTCAAAGGAAAAGGGGGGCATGCAGCTTTTCCGCATGAAGCCAATGACGCCTTGGTGGCTGCTAGTTACTTTGTAACCCAGGTGCAGTCAGTTGTCAGCCGCAATGTCAATCCAATCGAGGGAGCGGTGGTGACCTTTGGTGTTTTCCAAGCTGGAACAACCAACAATGTCATTACAGACACAGCATTTTTACACGGAACCATTCGCGCCTTGACTCAGGACATGAGCCTCTTGGTACAAAAAAGAGTCAAGACAGTCGCAGAAGGTGTTGCAGCAGCCTTTGATATGGAAGTCGAAGTAGAACTCAAGCAAGGAGGCTACCTACCTGTGGAGAACAATCCAGCCTTGGCGCGTGAACTGATGGACTTTTTTGAAGAGAAAGACGGAATCGAGTTGATTGATATCGAGCCTGCTATGACTGGTGAGGACTTTGGTTATCTCCTTTCGAAGGTAGATGGCGTTATGTTCTGGCTAGGTATCGATAGTCCCTACGCCCTTCATCACCCTCAGATGAGTCCTAAGGAAGAAGCTATAGCCATTGGGGTAGATGCAGTCTCTAGTTTCTTGAAAAAGAAGGCAGCAGAGTAGAGGAATTGTCTATGAAAGCAGAACTACGCAAGAAAATTTTGCAAGAAATGAAGGCTCTATCTCAGGAGCAAAAACAGGCTATGGATCGAGCTTTAACCGAGCGTTTCTTGCAACATCCCTTTTACCAAGAAGCTAAGGTCATCGCAACCTATCTCTCCTTTCCTCATGAATTTCAAACGCAAGAACTGATCGAGCAGGCGCTGAAGGATGGCAAGAAGGTCCTTATACCCAAAACTTATCCCAAGGGACGCATGGAATTTGTGGTATATGATCCGAAGCAGTTGGCAAAAACTTCCTTTGGTTTACTGGAACCGCAAGGAGACTTGGAAGTGGTGGATTCGTCTCAGATTGATTTAATTCATGTTCCGGGTTTGGCTTTTACAACAGAGGGCTATCGGATCGGATATGGTGGCGGATATTATGACCGCTATCTGGAACATTTTGCTGGGCATACCATGAGTACAATCTATCCTTGTCAAGTTCAGGAGTTTAACTTTGAAGACCATGATATTCCCGTCCAGGAGGTGCTAATAGATGAAGGAAATCTTTGATAAACGTTATCCTGTGACTAGCTTCTTCCTCCTAGTGACGGCTTTGGTATTTCTACTGATGCTGATTACTACGGGTATCAACTTTGATCAAGCCAAAACTCTGTTTCAGTTTGGAGCTATGTATGGACCGATCATTCGCCTGTTCCCAGAGCAGATTTGGCGCCTATTTTCGGCTATATTTGTGCATATTGGATGGGAGCATTTCATTGTCAATATGATTTCACTCTACTTTCTTGGACAACAGGTGGAGGAGATTTTCGGCTCTAAGCAGTTCTTCTTTCTCTATCTTTTATCTGGAATGATGGGTAATCTCTTTGTGTTTGCATTTACACCGAAAGTTGTCGCTGCTGGGGCATCCACTTCTCTCTATGGATTATTTGCTGCGATTATCGTTTTGCGCTATGCGACTCGCAGCCCCTATATCCAGCAGTTAGGGCAATCCTACCTGACGCTTTTCGTGATCAATATCATTGGAAGTATTCTGATTCCAGGAATCAGCCTAGCAGGGCATATTGGTGGCGCAGTAGGCGGTGCCTTTCTAGCAGTCATCTTCCCAGTTAAATGGGAGAGAAAGATGTATAGTACCAGCCAGCGAATCGGGGCAACCGTACTTTTTATCGCACTAGCCGTTTTCCTTTGCTATAAGGGAATGGGCCATATGTAGGGGGATAGTTAAAAAGCTACTCAAAAAATGAGTAGCTTTTTTTGGAACCATTCGAAACAACACAGCTCTAAAACCATTGGGCAGTTATCTGGATTAACTGTCTCGTTTTGGAACCATTCGAAACAACACAGCTCTAAAACTGAATGGCAATAGTATTACCCATTGCAAATGTTTTGGAACCATTCGAAACAACACAGCTCTAAAACTTGACACTTCTTCACTTTCTCGAAAAAGCGGTTTTGGAACCATTCGAAACAACACAGCTCTAAAACATTGACTAGCACTAAGGAAACTATGATGTCGTTTTGGAACCATTCGAAACAACACAGCTCTAAAACTAAATGGAAGGATAACAAGCTCATATCCTGGTTTTGGAACCATTCGAAACAACACAGCTCTAAAACAAGCAAGCGAGCTTCTTCAAAATGGTAAGGGTTTTGGAACCATTCGAAACAACACAGCTCTAAAACACGTGTTCGAGCCTCTCTACTGGCTAGATAGTTTTGGAACCATTCGAAACAACACAGCTCTAAAACAGTAGTATCCGTTTGGCTTCATCTTCTTAGGTTTTGGAACCATTCGAAACAACACAGCTCTAAAACAAAGCAAAACCATTTATTGACTCTTTGACAAGTTTTGGAACCATTCGAAACAACACAGCTCTAAAACCTCGTAGAAAAATTTTTCTCACGAAATTTCGTAATCGCGCCATTCGTCCCAGTCAGACTTCAGCTCGTCAGGTTCCAATTGTTACCCTTATTATACCATATTTTCAGGGTTCAAGAAATAGTCTTGATCCAGCACATATTGCGGAAAATCATAGACTTTTCGAGGTTCGACAAATAAGACTCTTAGTTGATTGAGTTGGATATACTCTATCAGATTTACTAACTCATCCTTTGATAGATAGGCGGTCGCATTGATGAAAACAAGGAGTTTCTTTTTGGAAAGATATTTAAAAACTTGAACAATTTCTAGCATCTTTTCGAAAGGTGTATCACTCAGAGTTTCAACTTTGACCCCTAGAGCATCGATTAACTCCAGAATGGTGATTTCGTCGTACTCTAGGTCTAATTCGTTTTCCAAGCACTCAAATGCCAGCAATTCTGTAATCGTAGCTACCAGCTTTTCAATCATGGACTTGACTTCTGGTTTGTCATTGAGTTGATTTTCAAGATCTGCATGTATCAGCTTGAGCATGGCGGGTGAGTTGAGATTGTATCCTAAGACATCCGTTATCACTAGTAACTCGGACTCTTTCAGAGCTTTTAGATTTCTATCAAACAACTTTAACTCTCCATCATCAGTGTACTGGTAGAACTGCTTGACGATAGTCGAAAAGGTAAACTGGTCTTCCAGGACTAAAAAGGTTGCATTTTCAATAGCCAATGGTTCATCCAATAATGGGAAATTAATCTTCATCTCCAGGCTCCTCTCCTAGAAAAACTAAACGTGCGTCGGAGTTTGCTACGCTGGTATTTCGCTCACCATTTAAGTAAATCATGCGAGAAAACTGCTTTTCTGTAACGGTTAAGAGAGTAATGCTCCCTTTTTTAGGATTATGCGTCTTAAGGCGTTCAATCATGGCGTTATTAGCAGAGTTGTTGAGTAAGAGCTTGCTATAGATGGAGAATTGGTGCATGATAAATCCCTCATCTATGAGGAACTTACGAAATTTCCGATAGGCCTTGCGTTCCTCTACGGTATCAACGGGCATATCAAACATTAAAATCATACGCATATATCGATAACTCATATCCTAAACTCAGGAACTCCTTTCTCTGGTTGATTGAGAGCTTGGATGACTTTCTTAGTATAATCGCTGACGATATTGGACAGGTACATATCTTTGCCATTGTAGTGGAAGGTATCTGAGAAAATAGTGAACAGTTCTCGTTTGATTTTGACAAAAGAACTGTTTCGATTTTCATAGACGATTCTGTCAATAATCGGACGGAAAGGCTCCATAATATCGCTAGCGAGGTTGAATTGATTAAACTGATTAGCATGTTTCAAGCCAAACTGGGTCATACAGCCAGACAACACAATCTCACGCGCAAACATACTCAAAATTAAGGTGTAACCGTAGTCTAAGGCAGCATTGACATCATTGTCTTGTTCACGGCTAAAATCATTTCCAAATAAGGTGTTAAAATAAATCCGAGCTGCGTGCCCTTCGCGGTTACTAGGATCAAACAAATCCAACCCATGATAGAGATTGATGACGGACTGACTCTTTTCCAGAAAACCACAACTCCCTAGATAAAAAGCCTGATTGAGAATTTTTTGTGCAATGATGGTTGTCCAGATTTCCGCCTTTACATCTTCATTCCAAGCAATTTGCCGAGAGAGTTGCAGACTGGAATCGTGCCGACCGTAATAGGGCATTAAGTATGCCGTTGGCAAGCGTTTGTCATCACAAAAGATGACCAGAATATTTTCATCCACCAAGCGTTTTATCAGCATAGTGGAGAGAACGATATCCGTCGTCTCTAAAAGTAGGATGTCCACCTCGGACAGGTGAATCAACTCTGTCCGAGAGGCATCTTTAAAAATCAAGTGATTGTTCTTGTAGGAGAGCTTAGAGTGCGTATTGACAACAACGGTTCTCCATCCCATTAGTCTTCTCCCAGTTTGCTTAAGTCAATCCGAGTCTCGTAAAGACCAGTGATGGATTGGTGGATGAGAGTGGCGTTACTTTCATCCTTCGTTGCTCTATAAACAACATTTCGTAATTTAGGAGCTTCAAAAAGACCAACTACATAGCCACTGCTAGTACCGCTCTTTGTCAAAGAGAATAGTCTTAAGAAATTATCATAGTAATATCGAATAGTTTCTTCATTTAAACTAAAAACAGGATATTTTCTTAGTTTATATGCTTCGTGAGCTTGAGTAAATAGTGATTTACTTCCTAATTGTCTTTCAGCATATCCAAACAGACCATTAACTATGTTATCAAATTCGTTCTTATGATTCATTATGAAATCTTGACTTTCTTTTATAGATTCTTCAGATTTTAAGTCCATAAAATCCGTTTTTGTCAAAAGACGTTTCATATGAAAGAACAGTTCATTTTGTGCTTCTGTTAGTTTAAACTGAGTAGCCTTATGAAAATTGGTTGTGCTTTCAAAAAGCATTCTTGTCCCATCATTTTTTTGAATAAGTGAATATTTAGGTATTTTATAAAATGCTTGAACACTCTGTAAATTATTCTTTGTAAGAAAACCATTTTCAGAATCATCATTAAAAAAACTCATTGGGTCAGTATTAAACAATGGATAATCAATAATATTAATATCGTAAAATTCTTTAACAACTTTTAATTTATTATTCTTATTGAAACTTTGCCCAATTATAAAAACCGATAATGCTGAATTACGTTCATAGTAACCACCATAAAGTTTTGGGTCTAAATATTTTTTGTTTTTTATTGGGAAACGTTTGTCAACAGTGACAGAGCTATCGTTAGGTATAATATTCTGTTTATAAAATGCTCCTTTTTTAATCATTGTACGTTTGACAAAGTTGACTTGAGAGTTGTAGATGATATCTTTTATGATTGGCAAATCCCTATTACAATTCCAAATATCTTTACTGACTTTAGAATTTGGATTATTAAAGAATCTCATGATGTTAGAATAGAGATGCTTTCTTATCGTTGCTTTATTTTCCTCATGTCGATTAAAGTGAGCATGGTGACCATATATCAACTCAGGAGCTAATTTTGGATAGGCTTTAAGAAGAGTTTGTCCTATAACAACAGCTAGATAAGCATCATGAGCATGGTGATAATCATTCAACTCACGTATTTTTGCAATATGAAAGGTATTTCTAAAATTGGTAATTAGTTGAGATTTTAAAGTAATGATTTTAGTGTCTAAAAAACGATTATCTAGTATGCGAGCAACGTGTTTTATAATTTGTCGTGTTTCGACTAATTGACGTTCAATAAAGCCAGCTTTCATGCTCTCGGTCAGAACACCATCAGGAGTTCGTTCGCTAGTAGTTAATCTTTGATATTTCGTTTGAGAAATTAACTTGGCATTATATAATTTCTCCCAGAAAGGTTTCATATTAGCGACCGTCTCTTTGTCTGGTATATTATTCAACTTTCGTTGATTGTTTTCCCTATGCGTTAATACTTTATTATCAATCGAATCAATTGGTAAAAAACTATAGGGGATAATATGATCGACTTCGTATTGATCAAGCCGGTCTCGGTATAAGGGGGTAGGGCTTCCGGTTTTATCCAGGGAATACATGTCCTTTCCATTTTGAAGATAATATAAATATAATTTCTCAGATTGTAGTTGTTCATCTGAATGAGGAACCTTCCCATTTTCTAATACACTATTTTCAATATTTTTTAGTGCAGATTCTAATTTAGTTTTACGAGTTTTTGCCTTTTTTTGCCCCTCTTCGGTGGTCATATTTTCACGAGCCATTTCAATAACGATATTTTGGGGTGGATATCCTATAATTTGAACCAGTTCATCAACAATTTTAATACTATTTAAAATTCCTCGTTTGATAGCTGGACTACCAGCCAATTTTTTAATTTCGTCAAATACATCATCTTCAACAGTTGATTTAGATTGAATGGATTTGATAGCAGAATCAAAGGATAAAGTGCTATCAGATATGAGCTGAGATAAATTACGATTTTCATCATCGTTTCGAAGGAACTGCATTAAATTAAAACCTGTATCCTCGTCGCGAATGTCTAATAATAACTTGGCTGAATAACGTCCCCAGCCAGTATAGCGTAATTTTGAGAGTTGATTAATTCTCTCTTCATTTAAAAATTCAAGACGTCCAAAATATTTTGTAAGGTAGTTTTTAATAGATTTTTTATCATCAAAAACAGTAATAACTTTGACAATCTCTTCTAACTCTTTTTGATAGATTTCAGAATCGAGTAGCTCCTCTGAAAAAATAGTTTTTAAATCATTATATGTTTTTAAAGTCGAATTAAGGGATTTGCCTTTTTCAATTCCTGAAACAATCTCAACCGCTTGTAAATTTGTGTAATTCTCCAAGTAATTAAGGAGCATTGCAGAACTAACACGTTTACTATTCGTTTTAAATAAGTTATTGATTATTTCTTGTCGGAGCTCAGAATCGAAAAAGTGAGTTTTCCCATATTTGTCTTTATACTTGACCCGAGTTAATTCATTTTGGAGCATGACTTCTTCATAGATCAAACTACGTTTTGGTAAAACTTTTTCATTTAAGAGAATAATATCATTTCCTATTAGATTGGTGATGAATGCATCTCTAGTTTTATCCATATTTATCAGTTTATGATAGTTCCAAGGACGTATTTTACCATTTCTAGTATCTTCATCATTATCATCTAAAATATCTTGACTAGTCGCTCGTTTAATCCAAGCAAATCTACTATTATTTCCTTTTGCCAGAGGACCAACATAATAAGGGATTTTAAATGTCAAGATAGATAGTAATTTATCTTTGTTTTCTAGTAGAAAAGGATAATCTCTTCCTTGTCTTTCTATAATCTTTTCTAGTTCATAAGCGTGAATTTGATTAGGGATTGCTCCATTATCAGTTGTACGGAGTTTTCTTAAAAATGTTCCATCTGATATCTTATTAAGAAAATATTCTGCTCCTTCGATACCAGTTATTTTTCCACTAATATAATCATAAAAATTTTGTTGTATAGTTTTCTGTTTGTTAGTTAATACCATCTTGTTAGATATATATCCAACATATCCCTTTGTTTCCTTATCTACATCAAATCCATTTGGTGTTTTTCTGCCAAAAATATCTAAATAATCTTGTTCAGATAGATTTTGTTTAACAAAAGATTTGAAGCGCTGTAAATCTTTTCGGTGTTCCTCGTATCGCTCAACCATAGTAGCAGAAAAGCGAGCATGAGTTGCTCCAGTGTATGTTAGCATATCAGATAAAAGGATAGTATCACGTAAAATTTTAAGTTTAGCAAATACATCGGAAAAGTCCTCTTCTAATGTACCAAGAAGATTTTCTAGATTTTCATCATAGTTTTCTTTAGAGAAATTAAGATCTGGTTCTTCTTCTAATTCAAAACAATCTTTAAATTTCGTTTTTAAACCAAATAGTAGCTGCAATAGTTGTTTGAAAATACTCTTATCTTTTTTTAGAAGCTCTTGTTGGAAATAGGATAGTATTTGTTTAACTTTTTCTTGTCTGTTCTCGCTTGACTTAAATATAGCTGCTATGGTTTTAGATTCTTCAGAGACTTCCAAATCGAAAACTTCTTGACAAGATTCAATGAAATTAATCCAAGAGTTTTGCATATTGATATTATTAGGATTGATCTTATCTAACGTTAAAAAATGCCCCCTATACTTTAAAATATGTGATAAGGCCATGTAAACTTCGCGAATATCGGCTACAGGAGAGTTTTTATCTGCATCAGCTAAGTGTTTTCGTAAATGGTAAATCGTAGGGTATTTCTTGTGATAGGCAGTCTCTAGTTCTTTATCACCAAAAAATGGCTGTTTTATCTGTAGGTCCTCACTTTTATCACCAAGTACCCTAAAACTTTCGTCTAATCTACGATAAAAATTTTTATCAACTTTTTCAATTTCTTTTTGAAAAATATCCCGTAAATAGGCAATTCGATGATTTCTTCTATCAATTCTGCGGCGATTGACACGAAATACCCGAGTTACTTGAGCTGATTGAGCGGGTACAAAGGTGGTAGATCCGATTAAATTCTTCTTTATTTTTTCTTTTTCTGTATTACCTAAAACTTTAAATCTAAAAGCAGGTACTCGATAATCTTCAGTTATAACGGCATAACCGACGGATGATACACCTATATCTAAGCCGATTGAATAAGGCTTATTAAATTTTGCCATAAAACTACTCCTTGTCTTGATTTTCGATTTTATTTTTTGTATAATATCTGTGTTGGAACTATTCGAAACAACACAGCCAAAAGATTTTTCTTTTGAGTTAAAATATGGTTATCCATAATCAGTAATGCGCACCGATTCGGTGCTTTTTATTTTATTATACTAACCCATTGTACTCCTATTTTTATAAAAAAACAAATAATATTGTAGCGCTTTCATAAAATTCGAGATCAATTCGATGGAGCTTGTAAGTGGGTTAACTGAGAAATACGATTTCCTTTTGTTGGTTTATATGTTCGGGATGATAGCAATACAAAATAAAAAGAACTGGGATAATTAACTATCCTAGTTCTTTTTTTATGTGAACTGTTCTTCTATTTCCCCTCAGCTAACTCTTTTCCGAGTTGGATGAGGTAGTCTTTCAAGTCATCTTTGACTTGTGGGTGTTTGAGAGCGTAGTCGATGGATGTTTTCATAAAGCCAAACTTATCTCCGACATCGTAACGAGCCCCTTTGAACTCACGAGCAAATACACGTTGTGTTTTATTGAGAGTATCGATTGCATCTGTCAGCTGAATTTCATTTCCCGCACCTGGAGCTTGGTTTTCGAGGATTTGGAAAATTTCAGGAGTGAGGAGGTAGCGCCCAATGATAGCAAGGTCGCTAGGAGCATCCTCTGGAGCTGGTTTTTCAACGAAGGTTGCAACGCTGTAAAGACCGTCTTTTCCTTCGCCTTGCGGAGCAATAACCCCATAAGCAGATACTTCGTCATGAGGGACAGGCATAACAGCGATAGTGGACGCGTGGGTACGCTCGTAGTCATCCATGAGTTGTTTGGTGAGCGGAACAGCTTTTTCGTTGGTGATATCCATCAAGTCATCGCCAAGCATAACGATAAAGGGTTCATTTCCGACGAAAGCTTTGGCTTGCAAGACAGCATCTCCGAGACCACGTGGATGAGTTTGGCGGATAAAATGCAGGCGCATGCCAGTTGTTTCATCAACTAGCTTCAAAAGATCTGTTTTCCCTTTTTCTTTGAGGTTGTATTCCAATTCGAAGTTTGAGTCGAAGTGGTCCTCAATGGAACGTTTTGACTTACCCGTAACAACCAAAATGTCTTCGATACCAGATTTGAGGGCCTCTTCAACGATAAACTGGATAGTTGGCTTGTCTACGATTGGCAACATTTCCTTGGCCAAGGCCTTAGTTGCTGGGAGGAAACGAGTTCCCAATCCAGCGGCAGGGATGACTGCTTTTCTGACTTTTTGTTTCATAAATGTTCCTTTCTATAAAGGTCTATGACCATTCGTTTTCTGCTTTAAATTCATTGCTCATGATGTCAGTGATTGCTTCTTTGATATTGACACCTTCATAGATAACTCGGTAAATAGCCTGTGTGATTGGCATGTAGACACCCAATTCCTGAGCCAGTTCGTAAGCTGCTCGAGTTGTTGAAATGCCTTCAATGACCATGCCCATATTAGCCTCAATATCTGCGAGAGATTCTCCGCGGCCGAGAGCATTACCGGCCCTCCAGTTACGAGAGTGGACAGATGTTCCCGTTACAATCAAATCCCCAACTCCAGAAAGACCGCTATAAGTTAGAGGATTTGCCCCAAGAGCGACTCCTAGACGGGTGATTTCTGCCAAGCCACGTGCGATGATAGCCGCCTTGGCATTGTCGCCAAACCCTAGTCCATGTAGTGCCCCAGCGCCAACTGCGATGATATTTTTAAGAGCGCCGGCGGTTTCAACCCCAATAACATCCGTATTGGTATAGAGGCGGAAGTAGTGATTGCTAAAGAGATTTTGGGCGTACTGAGCAGTTTCGAGGTCTTTAGAGGCGGCGGTGATCAAAGTAATATCCCGTACAATAGTTTCCTCAGCATGGCTCGGTCCTGAAACAACGACGATATCACTGCGAAGGTCAGCTGGAATTTCCTCTTCAAGAATGGTTGATAGACGTTTGTGGCTATCTGGTTCCAATCCTTTGGAGGCATGCATGATGACAACCTTGTGATCGAGTACCTTTGCTACTTGTTGGGCAACCAGTCTCGTTACTTTTGTTGGGACCACAAATAAAACAGCATCAACATCCTTTAGTGTTTCTTCCAAGTCATGACAGGCTTTGATCTTTTCGTCGAGTAGGATATCTTTGAAATAGCGTTTGTTTGTATGTTGGTTATTGATTTCATCAATTTGGTCAGAAATATTCCCCCAAATTCGAACCTCGTGTCCATTGTCGTTTAGGACCTGCGAAAGGGCGGTCCCCCAAGAACCAGGACCCAAGACAGCGATGGTTTGTTTCTTCATCTTTTCCTCCTTGTAAGAGTTCTTCCTTTCATTTTACCATAAAAAGCCTTTTCATGCATCACCTGTATATGAAAGCGCACTAATTTATAATAAGGAGACTTCTTTGACAAGATTTCTCTTTTTTGCTAGAATAGCATCAATATGACCGAATGAGAAGGAGCTGACGCAGGATGTCGCTCCCTTTATCTATTTTATTAGGAGGAAATATGCTCATTAAAAAAATAAAAACCTATAAATGGCAGGCCTTGGCATCCCTAGTGATGACAAGCTTGATGGTTGCGAGTTCGCTCTTGCAACCGCGCTATTTGCAAGAGGTGTTAGAGGCTTTGTTGGCCGGTCAACATGAGGCGATTTATAGTATTGGCGCTTGGTTGATAGGGGTAGCCCTAGTCGGTCTGGTTGCAGGTGGGATTAATGTGACACTTGCAGCCTATATTGCCCAAGGAGTATCTTCGGATCTTCGGGAAGACGCTTTTCGCAAGATCCAGACTTTTTCTTATGCCAATATCGAGGAATTCAATGCCGGCAACCTTGTCGTCCGTATGACTAATGATATCAACCAAATTCAGAACGTGGTGATGATGGCTTTTCAAATTCTTTTCCGTCTCCCTCTTCTCTTTATTGGTTCCTTTATCTTGGCGGTCCACACTCTTCCGTCGCTTTGGTGGGTGATTGTCCTCATGGTGCTCCTAATCTTTGCACTAACCGCTATTATGATGGGGATGATGGGGCCACGATTTGCTAAGTTTCAAACCCTTCTTGAACGGATCAATGCTATCGCCAAGGAAAATCTACGTGGTGTGCGCGTGGTTAAATCCTTTGTGCAGGAAAAAGCACAATTTGACAAATTTACCGAGGTTTCTGATGAACTTCTCAGCCAAAATCTTTATATCGGTTATGCCTTCTCAGTTATAGAACCTGTTATGATGCTAGTCGGCTATGGAGCGGTCTTCCTCTCTATCTGGTTGGTGGCAGGCATGGCTCAGTCAGATCCATCTGTAGTGGGCTCTATTGCTTCCTTTATCAACTATCTCAGCCAGATTATCTTTACCATCATCATGGTTGGATTTTTAGGAAATTCTGTCAGTCGTGCCATGATTTCCTTGCGTCGTATCCGCGAGATTCTAGATACCGAGCCAGCGATGACCTTTAAAGATCTCCCAGATGAAGAGTTAGAAGGAAGTCTCTCTTTTGAAAATGTGACCTTTACCTATCCCAATGACGATGAGCCTATGCTGAAGAATGTAACCTTTGAAATTGTGCCTGGTCAGATGGTCGGTGTGGTTGGTGCGACTGGAGCAGGGAAGTCCACTCTAGCTCAGTTAATTCCACGACTTTTTGATCCACAGGAGGGATCTATCAAAATTGGTGGCAAGGATATTCGAGACGTCAGCGAGGGAACCTTACGTAAAACAGTTTCCATCGTCTTGCAACGTGCTATTCTCTTTAGCGGAACCATTGCAGATAATCTTCGTCAAGGGAAAGGCAATGCCAGCGTGTCAGAAATGGAACGTGCAGCACGGATTGCCCAAGCCAGTGAATTTATCGGACGCATGGAAAACAAATTTGAGAGTCAGGTCGAAGAACGAGGCACCAATTTTTCTGGTGGACAAAAACAACGGATGTCCATTGCCCGTGGGATTGTCAGCAATCCCCGTATCCTGATTTTTGACGATTCGACTTCAGCCCTAGATGCCAAGTCAGAAAGACTCGTACAGGAAGCTTTGAATAAAGACCTGAAAGGGACGACAACCATTATCATCGCTCAAAAGATCAGTTCAGTCGTCCATGCAGACAAGATTTTGGTCTTGGACCAAGGACGCTTGATTGGAGAAGGAAGGCATGCAGACTTGGTAGCTAACAATGCCGTCTACCGCGAAATCTACGAAACACAAAAGGGAAAGGAGGAATAAAATGAAAACTGTTCGATTTTTCTGGAATTATTTTAAAGTTTACAAGCTCTCCTTTGTCATTGTGATTCTGATGGTTGCAGTTGCGACGATTGCCCAAGCCCTCTTTCCAGTTTTTTCAGGTCAAGCAGTGACGGAGCTCGCTAACCTAGTTCTGGCTTATCAAAATGGGACTTCCGAACTAGCCTGGCAGAGTTTGTCAGCTCTGATGCTGAATCTAGCTCTGGTTGTTCTCGCCTTAGTGGTATCCAGTTTGATTTACATGACCTTGATGACCCGTGTGATTGCTGAGTCGACAAATGAGATGCGTAAGGGCCTTTTTGGCAAACTTTCTCGTTTAACGGTTTCTTTCTTTGACCGCCATCAGGATGGCGATATCCTTTCTCGCTTCACGAGTGACTTGGACAACATCCTTCAAGCCTTCAATGAAAGCCTAGTTCAGGTTATGAGCAATATTGCTCTTTACATCGGTTTGATTTTTGTCATGTTTTCAAGAAATGTGACGCTAGCCCTGATAACAGTAGCCAGCACTCCGGTGGCCTTTCTCATGTTGGTCTTCATTGTGAAGATGGCCCGCAAGTACACTAATCTCCAGCAAAAAGAGGTTGGGAAACTCAACGCCTACATGGACGAGAGTATTTCTGGACAGAAAGCTGTTATCGTACAAGGGATTCAAGACGATATCGTAGCAGGCTTTGTGGAGCAAAATGAGCGCGTGCGCAAGGCGACCTTTAAAGGGAGAATGTTCTCAGGCATCCTCTTTCCTGTTATGAATGGGATGAGCTTGGTCAATACGGCCATCGTTATTTTTGCAGGTTCTGCGGTCTTGCTGAACGATCCAAGTATCGAAACAACGACAGCCCTAGGTTTGATCGTCATGTTTACCCAATTTTCTCAGCAGTACTACCAGCCGATTATCCAGGTGGCTGCGAGTTGGGGGAGCCTCCAGTTGGCCTTTACTGGGGCGGATCGTATCCAAGAAATGTTTGATGCAGAAGAAGAAATCCGTCCGCAAAATGCACCAGCCTTTACGGAATTACGAGAAGGTGTTGAAATCAGTCACATTGATTTCTCTTATGTGCCAGACAAGCCGATTTTGAAAGATGTCAGCATTTCAGCTCCTAAGGGGCAGATGATAGCAGTTGTCGGTCCGACTGGTTCAGGGAAAACGACCATCATGAACCTTATCAATCGTTTCTACGATATAGATGCAGGTAGCATTTCCTTTGATGGCAAAGACATCCGTGACTACGACTTGGACAGCCTGCGGAGTAAGGTCGGGATTGTCTTGCAGGATTCGGTCTTGTTTAGTGGAACGATTCGGGACAATATCCGCTTTGGTGTGCCAGATGCCAGCCAGGAAATGGTCGAAGTAGCTGCCAAGGCAACTCATATCCATGACTATATCGAAAGCTTGCCTGATAAGTATGATACCCTTGTTGATGATGAGCAAAATATCTTTTCAACTGGTCAGAAACAATTAATTTCCATCGCTCGGACCTTGATGACAGATCCTCAAGTCCTAATCTTAGATGAAGCGACTTCCAATGTCGATACCGTAACAGAAAGCAAGATTCAACATGCTATGGAGGCAGTAGTAGCAGGTCGAACCAGCTTTGTCATTGCCCATCGTCTCAAGACCATCCTCAATGCCGATCAGATTATTGTCCTCAAAGATGGAGAGGTTATTGAACGTGGAAATCATCACGAGTTGCTCAAACTCGGTGGTTTCTACTCGGAACTGTATCACAATCAATTTGTCTTCGAATAAAAAAGAAGTTGTCCTCTTGGGCAACTTTTTCTTGCCCATAAAAAATACTTATCACGGTCTTTAAAAAAACATATTAGACAGAAAAGGGTTGGAGTGATAAGATAAGACTGTCGCAAGAAAATCGAAAGGAGACACATCATGGCTAGAACGGTTGTAGGAGTTGCTGCAAATCTATGTCCTGTAGACGCAGAAGGAAAAAACATTCATTCATCTGTATCCTGTAAATTTGCAGAGAGCATTCGTCAAGTCGGTGGTCTCCCTTTAGTGATTCCTGTAGGAGATGAGTCCATTGTGCGCGATTATGTAGAAATGATTGACAAACTCATCTTGACAGGTGGGCAAAATGTCCATCCTCAGTTTTATGGAGAGAAAAAGACCATTGAGAGCGATGATTACAACCTTGTACGCGATGAGTTTGAATTGGCACTCTTGAGAGAAGCACTCCATCAGAATAAGCCCATTTTGGCAATCTGCCGTGGTGTTCAGCTGGTCAATGTTGCTTTTGGCGGCACTCTTCACCAAGAAATTGAAGGTCACTGGCAAGGCCTGCCTTTTGGGACATCTCATTCTATTGAGACAGTAGAAGGAAGCGTGGTGGCTAAGTTGTTTGGAAAAGAAAGTCAGGTCAACTCAGTCCATCGTCAAAGTATTAAAGATCTGGCGCCTAATTTCCGTGTAACTGCTATTGATCCAAGAGACCAGACCATTGAAGCGATTGAGTCTATCGACGAGCACCGTATCATTGGTTTGCAGTGGCATCCAGAGTTTCTGGTCAATGAAGGAGACGGCAATTTAGAACTATTTGAGTATTTATTAAATGAATTGTAACGGTTAGAGACTCTAGCCGTTTTTATTCATTCTTTCAGATTTTTTGTATTTTGACATTTTTACGCAAACGTTTGAATTCTGATAAAAATTGGGCAAATTCAATAAAAAAACTTGAAAAAATCGAAGGTAAGCGTTATGATAGAAAAGAAGAAATATTGGAGGAATATCATGTCACATATTAAATTTGACTATTCAAAAGTTTTGGACAAATTTGTTGCCCCACATGAAGTGGAATACATGCAATCACAAGTAACAGCAGCAGACGAATTGATCCGTAAAGGAACTGGTGCTGGTAGTGACTTTTTGGGTTGGTTGGACCTTCCTGAAAATTACGACCGCGAAGAATTCGACCGCATCTTGAAAGCTGCTGAGCAAATCAAATCAGACAGCGATGTTTTGGTTGTAATCGGTATCGGTGGATCTTACCTTGGTGCCAAAGCAGCCATCGACTTCTTGAACCATCATTTTGCTAACTTGCAAACAAAAGAAGAACGTAAAGCTCCACAAATCCTTTACGCTGGAAACTCAATCTCATCTACTTACCTTGCTGACTTGGTAGAGTACGTAGCTGACAAAGACTTCTCAGTAAACGTGATTTCTAAATCAGGTACAACAACTGAGCCAGCTATCGCTTTCCGTGTCTTCAAAGAACTTTTGGTTAAGAAATACGGTCAAGAAGAAGCTAACAAACGTATCTACGCTACAACTGACCGCCAAAAAGGTGCTGTTAAGGTTGAAGCAGATGCCAACGGTTGGGAAACATTTGTGGTTCCAGACGACATCGGTGGACGTTTCTCAGTCTTGACCGCAGTTGGTTTGCTTCCAATCGCTGCATCAGGTGCAGACATCAAAGCTCTTATGGAAGGTGCGAATGCAGCTCGTAAAGACTACACTTCAGACAAACTTTCTGAAAACGAAGCTTACCAATACGCAGCCGTTCGTAACATCCTTTACCGTAAAGGTTATGCAACTGAAATCTTGGTAAACTACGAGCCATCACTTCAATACTTCTCAGAATGGTGGAAACAATTGGCTGGTGAGTCAGAAGGGAAAGACCAGAAAGGGATCTACCCAACTTCAGCTAATTTCTCAACTGACTTGCACTCATTGGGTCAATTTATCCAAGAAGGAACTCGTATCATGTTTGAAACAGTTGTCCGTGTTGACAAACCACGTAAGAACGTGATCATTCCTACTTTGGAGGAAGACCTTGATGGACTTGGTTACCTTCAAGGAAAAGATGTTGACTTTGTAAACAAAAAAGCTACTGACGGTGTTCTTCTTGCCCACACTGATGGTGACGTGCCAAACATGTATGTGACTCTTCCAGAGCAAGACGCCTTCACTCTTGGTTACACTATCTACTTCTTCGAATTGGCAATTGCCCTTTCAGGTTACTTGAATGCCATCAACCCATTTGACCAACCAGGTGTTGAAGCATACAAACGCAACATGTTTGCCCTTCTTGGGAAACCAGGATTTGAAGAATTGAGCAAAGAGCTTAACGCACGTCTATAATAGAAGAAAAGAGTGGCCTGACCACTCTTTTTACTCTCTTTATCCGTAGAAATTGGACTCAGGCGAGACTTATGATATAATATAGAAAGCAAAAAGGCAGACGCCTAGAGACTTTATAGGAGAAACTATGTCAAAAGATATCCGCGTACGCTACGCACCAAGTCCGACCGGACTACTACACATCGGAAATGCCCGTACAGCATTATTCAACTACCTCTACGCACGCCATCATGGTGGAACTTTTATCATCCGTATCGAAGATACCGACCGTAAACGCCATGTTGAGGATGGTGAACGTTCACAGCTTGAAAATCTTCGTTGGTTAGGAATGGATTGGGATGAAAGTCCAGAAACTCATGAAAACTATCGCCAATCAGAGCGTTTGAACTTGTATCAAAAATACATCGACCAATTGCTAGCTGAGGGAAAAGCCTACAAATCTTACGTTACAGAAGAAGAGTTGGCAGCTGAGCGCGAACGCCAAGAAGAAGCTGGTGAAACACCACGCTACATCAATGAATATCTTGGCATGAGCGAAGAGGAAAAGGCGGCTTACATTGCAGAACGTGAAGCAGCTGGTATCATCCCAACTGTCCGTTTGGCTGTCAATGAGTCTGGTATCTACAAATGGCACGATATAGTCAAAGGTGATATCGAGTTTGAAGGTGGCAATATCGGTGGTGACTGGGTTATTCAAAAGAAAGACGGTTACCCAACTTACAATTTTGCTGTTGTGATTGATGATCACGATATGCAAATTTCTCATGTTATCCGTGGAGATGACCACATCGCCAACACACCCAAACAGCTTATGGTTTATGAGGCTCTTGGTTGGGAAGCGCCAGAGTTTGGTCACATGACTTTGATCATCAACTCTGAAACGGGTAAAAAATTGTCTAAACGTGACACCAATACCCTTCAATTTATCGAAGATTACCGTAAAAAAGGCTATCTTCCAGAAGCCGTCTTTAACTTTATCGCCCTTCTTGGTTGGAACCCTGGTGGCGAAGATGAAATTTTCTCTCGTGAGGAATTGATTAAACTCTTTGATGAAAATCGTCTCAGCAAGTCTCCAGCTGCCTTTGATCAGAAGAAACTAGACTGGATGAGCAACGACTACATCAAGAGAGCAGAACTTGCCACTATCTTTGAAATGGCCAAACCATACTTAGAAGAAGCAGGACGTTTGACTGACAAATCAGAGAAAATGGTAGAACTCTACAAGCCACAGATGAAATCAGTAGACGAGATTGTTCCACTGACAGATCTTTTCTTCTCAGATTTCCCAGAGTTGACAGACGCTGAGCGCGAGGTCATGGCAGGAGAAACCGTTCCTGTTGTTCTAGAAGCCTTCAAAGCGAGGCTAGAAGCAATGACAGATGAAGAATTTGTAACAGAAAACATCTTCCCACAAATCAAAGCAGTTCAAAAAGAAACAGGTATTAAAGGGAAAAACCTCTTCATGCCGATTCGTATTGCAGTATCAGGTGAAATGCATGGACCAGAACTTCCAGATACGATTTACCTATTAGGTCGTGAGAAATCTATCCAGCATATTGATAATATGCTCAAAGAGATTTCTAAATAAAAAGGACTTCCGATGGATACATGGGAAAAAATGTATGAAGAAGCACGAACCTTATTTAATCCCCATGAAGTTTCTGACTTTGTTTATGCTAACCATGTTGTTGCTGCAGTAGAAGCAGAAGATGGTCAGATCTTTACAGGATTTTGTATGGAGGGCACTTGTAACGTTTTTCATCTCTGCGCAGAACGAGCAGCTCTCTTCAATATGTATCAATTTTCAGGACAAACTAAAGTTAAGAAAATCCTCGCCTTTCGAGATAAACCTCCCTACGGAGAAGGATCAGGTATGCCCTGTGGCGCTTGCAGAGAATTTCTCTTAGAATTGAATGCTGAAAATAAAGAAGCAGAGTTCATGATGGACTACGAAACAAGAAACACAATTAAAGTTGCCGAGTTGATCCCATACTGGTGGGGAGAGGAACGTGCGACTAATTGGCAAGATAAATAGAAGGAGTCAGTTTAACTGGCTCTTTTCCCTTATCTTTTCAGAATTTCGATAAAGAGGAAAAAAGATCTTGACAAAGTAGGAAAAGTAGGTATAATAGAAAGAGTTGAAAAGCTCAAGGTCCGTTGGTCAAGGGGTTAAGACACCGCCTTTTCAC
>AORU01000016.1 GCA_000344275.1 Streptococcus oralis subsp. tigurinus AZ_3a
GGACCTTGAGCTTTTCAACTCTTTCTATTATACCTACTTTTCCTACTTTGTCAAGATCTTTTTTCCTCTTTATCGAAATTCTGAAAAGATAAGGGAAAGTTCTCTCAGGAGAGCTTTACGTCCTCTAAAGACTTCTCCTCCCATGAGACGGTCTATTAACTCTTGTTTTTCCATACTCTGCTTTGATTTGTAATTCTTTAGAAGTTCGTGAAAGAGATAATAATCGTCCAGTCTGAGTCCTTTTTCTCCTAGACGATGGCTAATCTCACTCACCTCTTCATAGGGTTCTTTGTCAAAACGTCGCTTGTGGCTTTCCTGTTTACGGATGTAATCTAGAATACGATTTCTAAATTTTGTTTTAAAGCAAACATATAGTTGATGGCGCTCGCCCTCTAGTAACTCTGGGTTGCGACTCACCAGCTCATACAGACATAACATGCCTTCCTGGTCCCAGTCCTCTTTCTCCCACAGATGCAAATGATAATCTTTGCGACACTTATGGACGATGCCCCTCGTTTCTTCGTATAGTTCCTTCAGATTCATAGACCTCTCCTTTCTGCATTTAGTTTAGCAAAATGCACGAGCCCATGGATCTATTTCCTCTATTCTATACTTCTTCCTCCCTCAACGGTACATAAAAAGAGAGGCAAGGCCTCTCTGGGGTTATAATTCTGCAATTTGGTTTAGGTTTACTTCTGCAATCGTATCATTACCAAACATAGAGATAATCATCTTCACTTTATTGTTATCAATTTCAGTAATTTTACCTGTGTAGTCTGCAAAAGCGCCATCAATGATGCGGACAGTCTGACCAACTTCAACGTCAATATCAAACTCTTGAACAGTTTGTCCCATTGAAACCAGAATATCACGGATTTCTTGTTCCAATAGTGGAGTTGGTTTTGATCTGTTACCGTGTGAGCCGACGAATCCTGTTACGTTAGGTGTGTTTCGAACGACGAACCATGCTTCATCGGTCATGACCATTTCTACAAGGACATAACCTGGAAAGCGATTCTCTTCAATTTCCTTTTTCTTTCCATTTTTCTCAACTTGCACGGTTTGTGTTGGAATCTCAACGCGAAGAATATTATCCAACATGTTATATGTTTGCGCACGTTGCAATAGATTTTCTTTTACCTTATTTTCATAGCCAGAATAAGTTTGTAGAACAAACCATCCCTTGTCAAAACTATCCATGATATTTCCTTTCATACATATATAGAAGAAAGCTAGCAGAAGTTTTCCACTTTTCTTCTAAAAAATGTTAATAAATCGAATCAAACCTGAAACAATCAACTGGTCAAAAATGTAAATGATGACCACAAAGAAGGCTGTATATTCCATAATAGAGCGAAAATCTCTCCAGCTTTCTTTGCGAGTTGGCCAAGTTGTTTCTTTAAGAAGTTTAAAAATATCCTTAATAAAACCCATCGTTCTCTCCTATCTCGTTTCTCTATGTGTCGTATATTTTCCACAATGTTTACAAAATTTATTTACTTCTAGTCGTGTTGACTTGGGGTTCCCACTAATTTTGATTGAATAATTCCTTGAACCGCAAGCTGCACAAGCTAGGCTTGCTTTTTTTAGTGCCATAACGCCTCCATCTTATCTATTATAACAAGAAACCTAGGCTTTGACAAGCCTCTTAACGAAATAGATTAAGGATTGAGTCCCATATTGTCTGGGCTTTTTCTTTTATTTTAGCTTCTGAAATCGCACGTCCTGCTTCATCTACAAGATTTTGTGCACGACTACGAATATCTCCTATCGGGTCCTCAGACTGGTTTGTCTCATTTTCAACAACTTGCTTTTTCGTATTTTCTGGTTCAATCCCATTTTGTTTATAAGCATTCTCAACTGTAAAAGTGCTACCTGGGGTGTATGGCAAAATGGTATTAGCCATACTTCTAAAGACATGGGCTGCTCCATTTGAGGTCGAACCTGCTAGATAATGGTTCTCATCCGTCGTCGGGAAGCCGAGCCAGTGGGTAATTACCACATCTGGAGTATAACCAATCACCCACTGGTCACTAGTATATACTGAATTAAAAGCAGCCTCAGTAGTACCTGTCTTTCCAGCCATAACATAATCTGTTGGCGATGAACTAATTCCTGTACCATTGGTAAATGTTCCTAGCATCATGCTGGTCATTTTATCGGCTACCGACTTATCAATCACTCGTTTTTGAGAATTTTTATGACTCTTGATGACCTGGCCACTGGCATTTTCAATACGAGTGATAAAATGCGCTTCAGGCATTAGACCTCCATTAGCAAAAGCTGCATAGGCTTGCGCCATCTGGAGGGGATTCGTCTCTACGCCTCCACCGAGAGCGACTCCGAGAACTCGATCAACATTTTCCATATTCAGACCAAATCTCTCCCCAGCATCAAAAGCTTTGTCAATACCTAATGCATTTACAGTCGCAACTGCCGGTAAATTGAGTGATTCCGCCAAAGCCTGATACATAGGTACTTCAGGAGAAGTCTTAATCCCTGCATAATTGTCCACTTGATAACTATCATACTGCATCGTATGATTATCCAATTGCTTGTTTAAGGCCCATCCTGCTTCTACTGCAGGCGTATAAACCACTAAAGGTTTGATAGTTGAGCCTGGGCTACGCTTAGACTGAGTGGCATAGTTGAAATTGCGGAAGCCTGGTTTGTCATCGCCAGCTACGCTACCAACAACGCTACGCACCCCACCTGTTTTAGGCTCTAAAGCAACACTACCTGATTCAGCATGTGTTCCGTCTTCTGCCTTTGGAAATAGTGAGGTATTTTCGTAAACAACCTGCATGTTGGCTTGGTAGTTTTGGTCAAGTTCTGTATAGATTCGATAGCCGTTGTTGACAATTTCCTCTTCTGTGAGATTGTACTTGGAAACTGCTTCGTTGACAACTGCATCAAAATAGGACGGGTAACGATAATCCGAAATCTTCCCTTCATACTTATCTTGCAGTTGAGAAGCCATATCTGCTCCAGCTGCTTCGGTCTCTTGATTTTTATCAATATAACCCGCTACAACCATATTTTGCAAAACAGTATCCCTACGGTTGGTTGAAGTCTCAACAGAATTTAATGGATTATACAATTCTGGCCCCTTGAGCATCCCTGCTAGAGTTGCCGCCTGATCAAGCGTTAGTTGTGAAGCCGATACACCGAAATATTTCTTACTTGCATCTTCAACCCCCCATACCCCATTTCCGAAGTAGGCGTTATTGAGGTACATAGCAAGGATTTGCTCCTTACTGTATTTCTTGGTCAACTCTAAGGCAAGGAAAAACTCCTTGGCCTTCCGTTCAACGGTCTGGTCCTGAGACAGATAAGCATTTTTTGCCAACTGTTGGGTGATGGTGGACCCCCCTCCAGAACGACCCGCTGTAAGGATGGCTAGAAAAAAACGACCGTAGTTTATCCCATCATTTTTATAGAAGGAACGATCCTCTGTCGCGACGACAGCATTTTGCAAGTCTTTACTGATATCTGCCAGTTCAACATAGGTTCCCTTTTGACCTGATAGGGCTCCTGCCTCTTTTTCTTCGCGGTCAAAAATCAGAGTTCGCGTTTTCAAGGCATTTTGCAAATCATTGACATTGGTAGACTTGGCTATCGCAAATAGGTAGGTTCCCACAAGTAAGCCAGCGCTTAACCCTAAAATGATGACGATCTTTGTCAGATGATAACGACGCCAAAATTTCCGAATTGGCCCTACTTGGGACAATTTTTTTCTATCGCTCCGAGAACGACGCATGCTAGTCGAATCAGACTCCGCGGATTCATTCGTTTCTTTTTTAAAGAGAGAAAGAAACTTCTCAAATAATTTATCTAATTTCATGCGTTTATTTTATCATCTTCACCATGGGAACTCAAGAATTTAGCTACTCCCTATCCAAATAGGGCTTTTTTTGTTACAATATCTATATGCAATTCACATTTACATTACCCGAATCCCTGCCTCAAATGACGGTCAAACAATTTCTAGAGGAACAACTCCTCATCCCTAGAAAAATTCGTCATTTTTTGAGAACCAAGAAGAACATCTTAATTAACCACGAAGAAGTTCACTGGAACGAGATAGTCAAAGCAGGGGATATTTGCCAATTGACTTTTGACGAGGAAGATTATCCCAAAAAGGAAATCCTTTGGGGAAATCCAGACCTCGTTCAAGAAATTTATCAAGACCAACATCTTATTGTCGTCAACAAACCTGAGGGTATGAAAACTCACGGTAACCAACCAAACGAAATCGCCCTTCTCAACCATGTCTCTGCCTACGTTGGGCAAACTTGCTATGTCGTTCATCGTCTAGATATGGAAACCAGTGGGCTGGTGCTTTTTGCTAAGAACCCTTTTATCCTGCCCATCCTCAATCGCTTGTTGGAGAAAAAAGAAATCGCTCGCGAGTACTGGGCACTCGTAGAAGGACGAATAGAGAGTAAGGAACTTGTCTTTCAAGATAAAATCGGCCGTGATCGACATGATCGCAGAAAACGAGTAGTAGATCCCAAAAATGGGCAATATGCTGAAACGCATATCAGTCGATTAAAGCAATTCCCAAACAAAACAGCTCTTGTTCGTTGCAAGCTAAAGACCGGTCGAACGCATCAGATTCGTGTTCACCTCTCTCATCACAAGCATCCTATCTTGGGCGACTCTCTCTATAATAGTAAATCAAAAGCAAGCCGGCTTATGCTTCACGCCTTTCGCCTTTCTTTTACCCATCCACTCACCTTAGAAAAATTGAGTTTCACTGTTCTATCGGATACTTTTGAAAAAGAATTAAAAAAGAATGGATGACATTATCATCTATTCTTTTATCTATACAAAAAAGCAAGGCTTTCTGGCCTTGCTTTTTTATCGACTCAAGAATTATTTAGCGATTTTTGCAAAGTATTCAAGAGTACGAACAAGTTGTGAAGTGTAAGACATTTCGTTGTCATACCATGAAACAACTTTAACCAATTGTTTACCGTCAACGTCAAGAACTTTAGTTTGAGTTGCGTCAAACAATGAACCGAATGACATACCTACGATATCAGAAGATACGATTGGATCTTCAGTGTAACCGTATGATTCGTTAGAAGCTGCTTTCATAGCTGCGTTTACTTCATCAACAGTAACGTTCTTATCAAGAACTGCTACCAATTCAGTTACAGAACCTGTTGGAACAGGAACACGTTGAGCAGCTCCGTCCAATTTACCGTTCAATTCAGGAATAACCAAACCGATTGCTTTAGCAGCACCAGTTGAGTTAGGAACGATGTTAGCTGCAGCAGCACGAGCACGGCGAAGGTCACCTTTACGGTGTGGTCCATCAAGAACCATTTGGTCACCAGTGTAACCGTGGATAGTAGTCATCAAACCTTCAACGATACCGAAGTTGTCATGAAGAGCTTTAGCCATTGGAGCCAAACAGTTTGTAGTACATGAAGCACCTGAGATAACTGTTTCAGTACCATCAAGAATATCATGGTTAGTGTTAAATACAACTGTTTTAACATCTGATCCACCAGGAGCAGTGATAACAACTTTCTTAGCACCACCAGCGTGCAAGTGTTTTTCAGCAGCTGCTTTAGTAGCAAAGAAACCAGTTGCTTCAAGAACGATTTCTACACCGTCGTTAGCCCAGTCGATTTGTTCTGGATCACGTTCAGCAGAAACTTTAACGAATTTACCGTTAACTTCAAATCCGCCTTCTTTAACTTCTACAGTACCGTCGAAACGACCTTGAGTTGTATCGTATTTCAACAAGTGTGCAAGCATCACTGGATCTGTAAGGTCGTTGATGCGAGTAACTTCAACACCTTCTACGTTTTGGATACGGCGGAAAGCAAGACGACCGATACGTCCGAAACCGTTAATACCAACTTTAACTACCATTAGTGATTTCCTCCTTATGAAAATCATGAAAATTTTATTGTGAAAAGAGTAACTTGAATCACTACAAATCACCTTTCAACACACCTATTATATAACTATTTGAGTTTAATTGCAAGTATGGGCGTCGATTTTCTCTCTTGCTTTTCTACTTTTCCGCTCCTTTTCATTCACTTATTCTTTAATTTTTAAATATATCCCTACAATCTTTTATAATGTCCGTATATTATCTCCATTTCTATACTCAACCTTAATTCCAGGTCTATCTGAGTTCACAAAAAAGAGACAGGATTAGTCCTGTCTCTAGGCTGATAAACAATTATTTACGACGTCCTGGACGTTCTTTATAACCATAGTAAGCATCTGCCATGATTTCTTCCATGTCAGCTACCATTGGTAAGCGTGGGTTTGCAGGTGAACATTGGTCTTCGTAAGCAAGTAAGGCAATCTCATGCAAGCTTTCTTTCCAAGTTTTTTCATCGATACCAAAGCCTTTGAAGTTCATTGTGATTCCAACTGCTTCACCAAGATCGTAAACTGCTTTGGCATAAGCTTCAACCGCTTCTTCTGGTGTTGAGCAAGGAAGACCTAGCATACGAGCGATATCTTGGAATTTTTCATCAGCTTTCCAGTAATTGTACTTAGGCCATGTTGTAGTTTTAGATGGACGAGTTCCATTATAACGGATAACATAAGGAAGTAAAATAGCATTTGTACGTCCGTGAATGGTGTGGTGAACAGCACCAATCTTATGGGCCATTGAGTGACTCATTCCAAGGAAGGCATTTGCAAAGGCCATACCAGCCATTGTAGAGGCATTATGCATCTTTTCACGGGCTTCTGGGTCAGCTGTTTTTACAGATTTTTCCAAGTATTTGAAGACTAACTTGATGGTTTGAAGAGCAATACCATCTGTATAGTCATTGGCAAAGTTAGAAGTATAAGCTTCAGTTGCGTGTGTCAAGACATCCATACCTGTGTCAGCAGCAATAAATGCTGGAACAGATTCTACCAAAGCAGGGTCAACAATTGCAATGGTTGGTGTCAAAGCGTAGTCAGTGATTGGGTATTTCCGGTTGTTTGCCTTGTCAGAGATAACTGCAAACGGTGTTACTTCTGAACCTGTACCAGATGTTGTTGGAATACCGATATATTGTGTTTTCTTACCAAGTGATGGGAATTTGAAGGCACGTTTGCGGATATCCATGAATTTTTGAACGAGGTCACCGAAGTCAACGTCTGGCTGTTCATAGAACATCCACATACCTTTAGCTGCATCCATTGGTGAACCACCACCAAGGGCAATGATAGTGTCTGGTTCAAACGAACGCATTACTTCAACACCACGACGAACTGTTGTGATATCTGGATCTGGTTCAACATCTGAGAAGACTTGAATCGTGACTTTGTTTTTACGAAGATTCAATTGGTCAATCACACGTTGTACAAAACCGAGTTTTTCAATTGATTTATCGGTAACAATCATGACACGTTCGATACCTTCGCAAGTTTGAAGGTATTGGATTGAGTTACGTTCGAAGTAGATTTTTGAAGGAACTTTAAACCATTGCATATTATTTCTACGTTTTCCTACTTTCTTGATGTTAAGAAGGTTGATAGCGGATACGTTATCACCAACTGAGTTGTGTCCATATGAACCACATCCAAGTGTTAATGATGGAATGAAGGCGTTGTATACATCACCGATACCACCAAAGGTAGATGGAGAGTTCCAGATAATACGCATTGCCTTTATTTCCGTACCGAAACGTTTTGCAAGAGCTTCGTCTTTTGTATGGATAGCAGCTGAGTGTCCTAGACCATTAAATTCAACCATTTGACGAGCTTTTTTAAGTCCATCTTCAGTATCTTCAGCTTTCAAAACTGCAATAACAGGTGATAATTTTTCACGAGTCAACGGTTCTTTAATTCCAACTTCTGCACATTCTGCAGCCAAGATGTTTGTTCCTTCTGGAACACTAAATCCTGCTTGTTCAGCAATCCATGCTGCTGGTTTACCAACGATGTTTGCATTTAGTTTAGCACCTGCGCAGTTCTTGCTGTTAGCTTTTGCACCAAAACAGAATTCTTCCAAAAGCGCTTTTTCTTTTTTGTTTACAAAGTAAGTGTGATATGATTTGAATTCTTCTACAAATTCGTCATACACTTCTTTATCAATGATAACAGCTTGTTCTGATGCACAGACCATCCCATTATCAAATGATTTAGACATAACAATGTCATGAGCAGCTTGACGAAGGTCAGCAGATTTTTCTACATAGGCAGGAACGTTTCCAGCACCTACTCCAAGAGCTGGTTTTCCACATGAGTATGCAGCTTTAACCATAGCATTCCCACCAGTTGCGAGGATAGTCGCAACACCTTCGTGGTTCATAAGTGCCCCAGTTGCTTCCATAGATGGCTCTGTAATCCATTGAACACAGTTTTCAGGTGCACCGGCTGCGATGGCTGCATCACGAACGATTTGTGCAGCATGAGCAGAAGATTCTTGAGCTGATGGGTGGAAGGCGAAAACAATTGGGTTACGTGTCTTCAAAGCAATCAATGATTTGAAAATCGCTGTTGAAGTTGGGTTTGTTGTTGGGGTGATACCACAAATAACTCCGACTGGCTCCGCAATCTTCGTCAAACCTGTAATTGGATCATCTTCGATAACTCCAGCTGTTTTAACTCCACGCATATTGTTCACTACGTGTTCACAGGCAAATAGATTTTTTGTCGCCTTATCTTCAAATACACCGCGACCAGTTTCTTCAACTGCGTGTTGTGCAAGGATACCGTGCGCATCAAGTGCTGCAACAGACGCTTTTGCTACAATGTAGTCAACTTGCTCTTGGTTCAACTTGCGCATTTCATCAAGCGCAACCAAGGCTTTTTTCACAAGACCGTCGACATGCTTTTCAGCAGCAAGTTGTTTTTCCTCTGGTGTTACTGTTTTTTTATCAGCCATATTATCCTCCATAGCCTTTAAGGATGTTATCCTTTGTTAATTTTTTCACAAGTTCATTATAACTCTTTTTTTATACTTTGTAAACAGTTTCATAAACATTTCACAAAGAAATTTTCTTACATTGTGAACTTTTTCTCAATTCGCCCGTATAATAGAGTTTTTGTCTGGATGATTGTGAAATTATGAAAAATATTTTTTTATTTCACAAAGTTTTTTTCTAGTTGATAGCTATTTATCGAATCCAAACATAGAAAACGCTTTCTTTCCTACTTTTAAAAATAGCCTCCTCATCTGGAGACTACTATTTTTGTTGGAAAACGCCTTGTTTAAAGGTTCCTTCATAAACAACTTCTTGCTCTGTCGTCAACTTCCCTTGGCCTTCAGCCTGGCCATTTACAAAATCACCTTCGTATTTCCAACCATCTTTTGATTGGAAAGTCCCTTTTCCATTAAAGGCTCCATTATTGAAATCACCTGTATATTGGTCCCCATTTTCAAAGGTCAGGGTCCCCTGACCATTCATTTTCCCTCGTACCAGGGTACCATCATAAACAAGGGCACCACCATCAAGTGTCAGGGCACCCTTTTTAGGTGTATTTAGTAGAAATACTGAAAGGGCGCAGAGTGCAATTACGACTACTGCAATGAACTCTAGCCTAGGGCGAGTTAGGTAAACTCTATACTTTTCATAGATTTGTTTAAGCTTTTCCATTGTCACTCTCATTTTCTAATCGATCTAGCCAGCTTTGACATCCACTTGTGATGCGAGCATAGGTTTCCTCAAAATCTCCTGTATACCAAGGATCTGGAACACTTTCAGATGCAAAAGGGTAGATCTTATACTGCAATTCCTGAGGACACATTTGACGCAGATCTGAAACGTTTGAAGCATCCATACAGATAATATAATCAAATGACTCAAAATCTTCTCTACGAATCTGGAGTGATGTTTTATCTTTGTCATAAGGAATCTGATACTGCTGGAAAATCCCCTGCGTTCCCTTATGAATCGGATTACCATGTTCCCAAGATGAAGTCGCACGACTCTCAACCTGGTAATCGCTCGTCATGGATTTCATCACAAACTCTGCCATGGGGCTACGGCAGATGTTTCCTAAGCAAACAAATACTATTTTTCTCATCCCTTTTCCTCTTACTTCATAGAAAAACGGGAGTGACAGGTCCCGTTTTATTCTTCGATTGCTCCGCCTTCGTCAACAACTGTTCCTTCTGGTGTCACAGCTTCTTTGAGTGGCAACACTGTCTTGATAGCAGCCAATTCAAAAGTCAAATAAACGCCATCTACATCAAGTACGATTATCCTCTTCTCAGTGTCTACTTCATCCACTGTTCCGTAAAGGCCGCCAATTGTAATAACTTCATAGCCTTTTTGAAGTTTATTTAAGCTTTCCATACGCTTTTGAGCTTGTTTCTTTTGAGAACGTTGCATAAAGAACATCAAGGCCATCATACCTACAAGCATGATTAAAAAAGTAATATTTGGATTCATTGTTTTCTCCTTTGTCTTTTACATAGGACTACTATATCAAATTTCAGCTACTTTTACAAGGTTGTACCTTGTTTTTATGGTTATAAAAAATCAGAGCTTTCACTCTGATTTCTGCAATTATTTCAAATTTTGAACGACTTTGACTAGATTTTCTACCGTAAATCCGTACTCTGCCAATACTTTTGGTGCTGGGGCAGATGCTCCGAAAGTATCAATACCGAGAACTGCACCATCTAGACCAACATATTTGTACCAGTTTTGAGTTGCACCCATTTCAACTGCAACACGACGGCGAACTGCATTTGGAAGAATTTCTTCCTTGTATGCTGCGTCTTGTTTATCAAAGACATCTGTAGATGGCATGCTGACTACGCGGACTTTTGCGCCTTGACTAGCTAATTCTTTGGCAGCTGAGACAGCTAGATTGACTTCTGAACCTGTCGCAATCAAGATTGTATCAAAGTCTGCTGCATTTTCATAGACAACATAGGCACCTTTCGCAACTTTGTCAAAGTCTATTCCTTCTTCGACAGTCAAGTTTTGACGTGTCAAGACAAGGGCAGTTGGTGTTTTTTCGCTTGTCACGGCAAGGTACCAAGCCGCTTGAGTTTCACGCGCATCTGCTGGGCGGAAAACATTGAGATTTGGCATGGCACGGAGACCTGCTAAGTGTTCAACTGGTTCGTGAGTTGGACCATCTTCCCCAACTGCGATTGAATCGTGAGTGAAAACATAAGTCACAGGAAGTCCTTGCAAGGCTGACAAACGAACAGCCGCCTTCACATAGTCAGAAAAGACGAAGAAAGTTCCACCATAAACACGAAGTCCACCGTGAAGAGCCATCCCGTTCAAAATCGTTCCCATTGCAAATTCACGAACACCAAACTGAATGTTGCGGTTCAAGCGATTAGCGTCGTCTTGAAGTCCATCCGTTTTGATATAAGTCATGTTTGAGTGAGCTAGGTCAGCTGATCCACCTAGGAAAGTTGGCAACTTGGCAGCTACAACGTTCAAAGCATCTTGACTTGAATTACGAGTTGCTTGAGAGAAGCCATTTTCTAAGGCTGGGAAGTCTGCCGGAGTCACTTCAACTGGATCACGTCCGTCGATAATGGCTTCTACTTCTGCAGCCAGTTCTGGATGCGCTTCTTTATAGTCAGCGACTAGTTTTGTCCATGCTTCATAGGCTGATGCACCACGGTCTGCAACATTTTCCTTGAAATCAGCATATACTTCATCTGGGATTTCAAATGGTTCATAGTCCCAACCGAGGGCTTGACGAGTTGCTGCAGTTTCGTCTGCACCAAGAGGAGCACCGTGTACAGCATTGGTTCCTTGTTTGTTCGGAGAGCCATATCCAATCACAGTCTTCACTTCAATCAAAGATGGTTTGCCTGAAGCTTTAGCAGCTTCGATAGCAGCATGGATTGCTTCCAAGTCTGTTCCATCTTCAACCAAGGCTGTATGCCAACCGTAAGCATTGTAACGGTCACGAACACTTTCTGTAAAGGAATCCTTTGTCTCACCATCCAAGTTGATGTCATTTGAATCATAAAGAACCACCAACTTGTCAAGTTTTTGCAAGCCTGCATATGAAGCCGCCTCACTTGAGACACCTTCCATCAAATCTCCGTCTCCACAGATCACATAAGTATAGTGGTCAAAGATATTGAAGCCTTCGCGGTTATACTTCGCTGCAAGGAAGCGTTCTGCTTGGGCAAAACCAGTAGCAGTAGAAATCCCTTGTCCTAGAGGACCAGTTGTCGCGTCAACCCCTGCAGTATGTCCAAATTCTGGGTGACCTGGTGTTTTAGAACCCCATTGGCGGAAGTTCTTGACTTCATCCATGCTAACATCTTCAAAACCAGAGAGGTGAAGAAGGGCATAAAGAAGCATTGAGCCGTGTCCTGCTGAAAGAATAAAGCGATCGCGGTTGATCCAGTTTGGTTGAGCTGGATTGATACGAAGTTGCTTTGTAAAGAGGCTATAGGCCATAGGAGCAGCCCCCATAACCACCCCTGGGTGACCTGAGTTTGCTTTGTTGATGGCGTCAATACCTAGAAAACGAATTGCATTAACAGATAGATTTGACATAGAATTTCCTTTCTCTTTGAGGTGATTAATGAATCACACATCCTATTTTACTATTATATGAAAATTATCCGTATCATGCAACATACGGATAACCTCCAGAAAATTTTTTTATATTAAAGCAAAGCTTTAAATTGAATGTTAGAGTCTTGTTCGAAACAATCGTCGAAACCACGTGGATGATGGTATTCTACTAAATGTTGGTCTTGAGGATAAGTGTATTTCCCACCAACTTCCCAGATAAATGGATGGAAATCGTATTGCAGGCGATCTTTTCTCATTTTCCATAATTCTAAGATTTCATTTGTAGAAGCCATAAAGTTAGACCAGATATCATAGTGAACTGGGATAATGACTTTAGCACGTAGATTTTCTGCCATACGAAGAAGATCGATAGAGGTCATTTTATCTTGGATACCTACTGGATTTTCACCATAGTTATTCAAAGCAACATCAATTCTAAAGTCTTTACCATGTTTTGCAAAATAGTTTGAGAAGTGAGAATCTGCACCATGATAGATGGTTCCACCTGGTGTTTCAAAGACATAGTTAACAGCCTTTTGAGCCATTTCTTCATCTGTAACAGCTAAACCGGCAAGTTCGCCACCTGTCTCATCAGCACCGTTCACTGGTAGAGTTACCAAGCAAGTACGGTCAAATGATTCTACTGCATGAATCTTCATATCTTTTAATTCGATAGTGTCACCTGGTTTGACCACGATGATACGTTCTTTTGGGACACCCCATCCTTCCCATATTCGTCCACAATGGTAAGGGCCAATAAACTTAACATGCTCCAACTTAGGATTGTTGAGAATCGCTGCAGCTGTGTAAGGATCAATATGATCACTGTGGAAATGCGAAACCAAATAGTAGTCTAGCTCGTTGATCGCAAATGGATCGATGACCATTGGCTGAACACGCAAGTTTGGTTGCAACTTACGAACACCTGCCATATTTGCCATTTGATGTCCCCGAACCATATCTTTCACTTTTTTAGTTGATTTTCCACGATTTGACCAAAGGTCCATAACAACGTTAGCACCAGCTGGTGTCTTAATCCAAGTTCCGCAGTTGCCTAGCCACCACATGGCAAAGTTACCTTCAGGAACAACTTCTTCTTCGATTTCTTCGTTCAACCATGTTCCCCACTCTGGAAAAGTGGCTAAAATCCATGATTCTCTTGTAATATCTTTTACGTTTGGCATATGTTATCTCCTTTGGATATAATTGTTATCTTTGAGATTAGTATACCATCCTTCAAAATACTAAAAAAGACCAAGAAAAACACAGGTTTGTGTTCATCATTGGACTGTCTGTTAAATTTATTCATGAAAAGATTGAAGCAATAATTCTTGATTAATCAATCCTTGGAGTTCCTCCTGAAGTTTCATCGCAGTTTGCTTGTCAGAGATATAAGAGGAAAGGAGATCAGAAAGTTCATCACGGAAACCTTTACTCCCCTTTCTGAAGACATTATGCTTTAAATAGTCTACGATCTGTAAAATATCCTCTGTTTCAAGAATGGGATTTACTTTCAAAATTGGAAAATTACTCTCCAAGTGTTCATTTGTTGTAATAAGCAAATCAACCTGAGCAATATCCTCAACACTTTTGAATTGTTCTGTAGTAAAAACTGCCCCAATTTGTTCATTTGGAAGATAGAAACGACATTGTTTTAGTAGAAGTTTAGATACACCGATACCCTCATCACAGATAAGATAAACTTTCTTCGAGTTAACCTGATTCGATGGAGTATATTTTAAAAAACCTCCTATATGAATTGTTAAATAGGCAATCTCGTCATCTGTCAAAGTTACAAACCAAGCTTCCTCTAACATTTTTGAACATTTCCTTGTGGCGATAAAAAGTTCTCGGTATTTAGAGCGAATTTGTTTCGTCAATGGATTTTTAGAAAAAATTCCATAGGTCTTACGAAACAAGAGAGCCTTGCAATGAATCAATAAATTACGAAGTAGATTCTCTTTGTTTTCAATTTCCATTTTCGTTTGCGATTCAAAACACCATATAAAATCTTCCAAGGTAACTTTCAACTGATGGAAATCCTCGCTGTCTGCATGAACATCTCTATCTTTTCGATACGAAAGCAAGAGAACAGCTATCAAGGAAATTTTGAGTTCTGACAAAGAAATCTCAAAAATATCATAAAGTCGGAACCCTAATTGCTGAGACACCCGGTATTCTATTCGTTTACGAATGAGAGAAAATTCCTTTTCAATATCGTGGTGTTTTTCTTTATATCGAACAATATTGTCACACCCCAAGAGAAGATAAGGCAGGACCTGTAACATAAAAGTTATTTCATGGTGATTAATTTTCTTCCCTAAATCTTGTTCAACTACGGGAACTTGTTCCTTTAGAAAATAATTGACCTCATCCGACAGGAGAAGTTCACTTTGGAGACGCTCCTTAATTTTTTCTTCAACAATTGAAACAAACGCTGAGCTTCCTTCTAAAAAAATATGATAAAGAAGAGATTGGAGATATTGAATTTTATTAAGCGGATGAGCTTGTAGATGGTAACCTTGCGATTTACTTACTTGCAAAGTAACTTGATACTGCTCTAAACTTAACTGATAGCGGATTGTATTAAGATCATTTAATACTGTATTTCGGGAAACTTCCGTCAAATCCATCAACTTTTCAATTGTAATACGTTCCTTGGAAACACCGATGAACAAAAGCATCAATTGCATTCGTTCTTGTCCACTCATAATATAGTCGTACGAATCAACCTCAGATAATAACTTTCGGCAAGCATACTTTTGTATTTCAGATAAACAGATACCAACTCGTGGTAAACTAACAATATACAGTTGCGGATCTTTTATTTCATCGTTAATTTTGTCAATGTGATAATAAATTTTCCTCCTCGATTGATCTAGGTCTTTAGAAATAGCCATGATAGTTTTTGGCGCTTCTTGATTTAAGAGATAGAGTAATAACTCACAACTCAGTTTATTTAATACCATTACTCTCCTCCTATCGTTCGGATTTCATTAAAGAACAGTTCATATAGTAACACTTTTATATCATTGTTTCAAATGTAAACCTACTTTAAAAATCTATTTCAACTTTTTGACAAAAGGGAGGCTTGGATAATACCCAGCCTCTCATCATTTTATATTTGTCCATAATAAGCATTTGGTCCATGCTTACGCTGGTAGTGTTTTTCGAGTATATATCGAGGAGCTGGCTCAACTCGAGGATTAATTTCCTCTGTGAAGCGATTCATCTTCGATACTTCCTCTAGTACAACTGAGTGATAAACAGCATTCTCTGGGTTTTTGCCCCAAGTGAATGGACCGTGATTACGTACGACAATTCCTGGTACTTCAACTGGATTGAGACCACGACGTTCAAACTCTTCAATGATGACCAAACCGGTATCTTTTTCATAAGCTATTTCAACTTCTTCTTTAGTCAAACTACGAGCACAAGGGATTGAGCCATAAAAATAATCTGCATGAGTTGTCCCATAGAAAGGAATATCACGTCCAGCTTGAGCCCAACCAACGGCTTCTGTCGAATGGGTGTGGACCACACTACCAATCTCTGACCAAGCCTTATATAACTGCACATGAGTCGGAAGATCAGAAGATGGTCTTAAATCTCCTTCCAGGACCTTACCATCTAAATCAGTCACTACCATATTTTCAGGTGTCAATTCGTCATAATCTACGCCTGATGGTTTGATAACAATGACACCTAGTTCGCGATTGACTTCAGATACATTACCCCAGGTAAATTTGACAAGTCCATGTTTTGGTAATGATTGATTGGCATCACAGACTCGTTTACGCATAGCATTGATTACTTGATTCATCTTACATCAAACCTGCTTTCTTAATAAGTGGATAGAGAAAAGCTTGCGCCTCTTGAATGGCTGCGCGTGTTTCTTCTACAGTTTCACAATTTTCAGACCACATTTCGATTAGAAAAGGACCATTATAATTGGTTTGCTTTAAAATATCGAAAGATTCTTTCCATTTGACACAACCTTGCCCGAAAGGTACATCTCGGAATTGTCCCTTTGAACTTTCTGTCACTGCATAAGTATCCTTGAGATGGAGGGCTGCGATGGCATGATGACCAAGATAAAACTCACTGTAAACATCATTATGCCATGCAGACACATTACCAATATCTGGATATACAAAGAGGAAGGGTGAGTTAATCACTTTTTCTATAGCCAAGTATTTTTCGATGCTATTGATGAAAGGATCATCCATAATTTCAATAGCAAGTACTACCTGAGCTTCTTCAGCCCAGTCACAAGCTTTTCTCAAATTTTTGATAAAACGTTGACGTGTCTGGGAGGACTTTTCCTCATAGTAAACATCGTAACCAGCTAATTGAATGGTACGAACTCCCAAGTCTTGGGCTAATTCGATACATTTTTTCATGAGTTTCAGAGATTTTTCCTCTAAAACTGGATCATTTGATCCCAATGGGTAACGACGATGGCCTGAAAAACAGATAGAAGGAATACGAACTCCAGTTTCATAAATCGCTTTGACAACTTCCAAGCGCTCTTCCTTGCTCCAGTCAAGTCTTGCTAAACGATCGTCACGTTCATCAACAGACATCTCGACAAAATCAAAGCCTAACTCCTTAGCAAAATTTAAACGTTCTAGCCAAGTAAAGTGTATCGGGGTTGCCTTTTCATAAATCCCAATTGGACGCGCCATGGTTTACCCCCAAATTCGTTTGATTTCATCCTTGAAGGCACGCGCTGCTCCTGCTGGATTCGCAGCCTCTGTAATTCCACGACCTGCGATAAAGGTAAAGACATCAACGCCTTCGAAGAGTTTGAGAGTATCTACATCTAGACCACCTGTTACAGACACACGGAAGCCCATGTCAATGAGTTTTTTAACCTTATTAAGGTCTTTTTCACCCCAAGTTTCACCAGCAAGAAGGGCATCACGAGACTGGTGATAAATTGCTTGTGAGATACCTGAATCTAGCCAAAGCTGAGCTTGTTCAAAAGTCCAATCACCATAAAGCTCGATCTGGATTTCGCCTCGATCTCCACGTTCAGCCTTGATAGCCTTTAGAGCCGCTTCCATAGTAGGAATAGTTGCACAACAGATACAAGTCATCCAATCTGCTCCACGAACGGCATTATTTTGGGCAACTGTTCCACCTGCATCGGCACATTTTGTGTCTGCCACAATAATCTTTTCTGGGAAAAGGCTCCGCAAGACCTCAACCAATTCACTTCCAACTTGAAGCAAGCAAACAGTTCCAGCTTCGATAATATCTACTTCCTGACCAACAGAAACAGCTGCTTTAATCGCTCCTTGCAAGTCTGAATGGTCTAATGCAACTTGTAAATTAGGTATTCTTTTTGTCATTTCTTTATTCCTCTTTCTAACTTTCCAAATCCAATCCTTCGAGATAAGGGCTATCCTTAGATTCTTCAATCATAGCCAAGACATCTTCTTTAGTCTGGCAAGCCTGTAAACGTGCAATAGAATCTTCTAATTCAAACAGGGCAATGATTTGTGGAATGGCTACACTTGTGTGAATTTTTGAGCTCGTTGCTGCTAGTGCTAACAAAATAGAAACCTCTTTCCCATCTGAGAACTCAACAGGTTTTTGTAAGGTAATCAATGAAAAAGCATCTCTTTGCACGCCAGCTTCTGGTCTAGCATGGGGCATAGCCATTCCTGGCATTAAAATATAATAGGGTCCATATTCTTCTGTTGACTCAATAATGGCATCGTAATACTCTGGCAAAATTGCCCCACTTTCAATCAAGGGAGCTACTGCTACCTTGACTGCCTCTTTCCAATCCTTAGCCTCTAGACCTAGTCTAATCGAATCATTTTCAACCAATGCTTGTTTTAAATTCATACTTCTCTCCTTTACTGAAGAAGGGAGGAAGACTCCTCCCTATATTTGCTATTCTAGTACTAAACTCAGTTTTTCAGTGATTTCTTTATCATCCATCAAATTGTCTAAACCAATTAATTTCCCATTTGTTCGTCCATCTAATTCATGAATCAGATGAAGAGAAGCGATTACGATGTCATAGCCTGCTGCTAAACCTTTTGCTTCACCAACACTGCATGAATTGACTGTAAAGTCTGTTTGATTCAGTCTACGGAGAGCATTCTCCACTTTCATCTTAATAACCATAGATGATCCCATTCCATTTCCACACGCTGCTAATACTTTAACCATTTTATTTCTCCTTTTCTAGATACTAAGCTTCTTCTTGAACTTCACCATTGTAATATTTCTCTTTATCTTTTGCTTTGGCAAATTGAAGTTGAGGAATAATAAGCAAGAAGAGACATACAAGTATATAACCAACAATACCAAGGTATTTGAAAACATATCCAAATCCAAGCCATGGGAATTCAAAGTCAATATTTCCATGGTAACCACCGTAAGATGCTAAATCAAGAAGAGCTACACAGAGAGCTCCTAGAGCAACTTGGAGAACACCTGAAATGAAGGATAGGATAACAGCCGCTTTCCATCCGCCGCGTTTATCAGCATAAACCGCAATGGCTGCATTATCAAAGAACACTGGTACAAATCCTGTAATAATAAGGACAGGATTTTTAAAGACGATGAGTAAGACAATTGTAATCAATTGACCAATCAAACCAAAGGCAAATCCTGACAAGACAGCGTTTGGAGAACCAAATCCATAAGAAGCTGCAACGTCGACCGCGGGGAATGAGCCTGGCAACAATTTGTTTGAAATACCTTGGAAGGCATTTGTCAACTCAGATACAAACATGCGGACACCTTGCATCAAAACGAACAAGTAAACTGAGAAAGTGAAGGCTGTCTGGATAATGTACATAAAGAAATCTTGTTTAGCAGGATTGAATAACGTTCCTGAAGTAATGACTTCTTTATTAGACATAATGTCCGGACCCAAGATTAAAAGAATAGCTCCAAAGAAAACGAGCATCAAGGTAGCAGACGCAACAACTGTATCGTGGAAGATTGAGAGAAACTTAGGTAATTTAAGATTATCTAAACTTTCTTCTTTCTTACCAAAGCGTCCTGCTATTTTATCTACAAACCAGATTGCAAATTGCTGTTGGTGGCCAATCGCAAATCCGCCACCACCAGTCAAGCGTTGAGTCGCCTCAACAGTCATATTTGAACTAACTGCCCAGTAAAGTCCACAGATGATACCGATTGCCGCTGTACCGTAAGCATTACGCAATTGTGGGACTAAGAATAGAACCATAAGAGATACGGTTGCAGCCTGTTGTACCATGATGTGACCAGTAATAAATAGGGTTCTTACCTTCGTAATCCTGCGAAGAGCTACAAGCAAGATATTAATTCCAAAACCAATCAATAGAGCTGTAGTTGCAGTTCCAACAAAATCTGGAAACTCTGCTGCAATTTTGTTGTTTGCTGCAGCAAGTCCAAAGTAAGGGTCGATAACCGCTGCACCAATTTGGAATTTGTAGTTAAGGGCTGCCAATATTGGACGGAAGGTCGCAACCAAACCACCAGCACCCACGTTGAGCAACATATACCCTACTGTTGCTTTAACAAACCCTGAGAAAACGTCATGGGCAGGTTTTTTCAAAAGTGCGTATCCTATCAACACCAATAAACCTACGAAAAATGCGGGATTCTGCAAAATATTGCTAGAAAACCAATTTAGAACACTTGAAATGACTTCCATAATTGTTCTCCTTTTGAATTGTTTTTGTAGCTTTATTATATATTTTGAAAGCGCAAACAAAAAGACCAAGAATTACACAGCGAACTGTTCACTCTTGGACTGTATAGTTTATGATATTTTAATAATTGGCTTATTTTCTCGTAGCTAGATAAAACGGAAGAATTTTATCATAAGATTTCAATAAATTTTCTACGATATCTTCTTCAGATGAATTCTCTGTTATAGGGACATCTGATTTGACCGAGACTTTACGGACTTCCTGACTTCTCAGCTTCTCTCGTAAAGCACAACGATTCTCCTCAGTAGCCTCCACCTTATGACTTTCTCCATTTGAATAGACTAGATAATAAATTCCTTCTACCGCTGGAAGTTCTAAAACCTTGGCTTGCTTGTCTAAAGTCTGCTCATCTTTCTTGCGCTCGATGAAACTGACTTCCAAAGAAATCCCATAATTAGCAGGTGTTCCATATAAACGAAGAGCCATCATAGGTTCTGTCACTTGTCCGTCTCTCTGTAAATAGGCCCAGAAATGCGGTCGCAAGCGTTGCGCTTGGTTCATCCACTGACTAGTCTGTTGCAGTTGCCATTCTGGATGACTAGCTTGAAAGGTTTTGACCAATTCTGTAAAAGACTTCCGAGCCTCTTGACCTTTTTGCCGCAAATCCAACATCTTTTCTCTTTCATCGCCAGCTTTATCAGGATTACGGTACTGGACCCCTGCAAATGATAGGTATTCTCTAACTGCTTTCAGCATATCTGAATCTTTCCTTTCCTAGCAAAAAATCAGGACGAACCTGATTTTGCTTTGCTTATTCTGCATCTACGACAACATAGCGATTTGGCTCGTCACCTTCAGAGTAACTCGTCACGCCATCCATGCGCGAAATAATGCGATGGATAATCTTGCGTTCGCTATTTGACATTGGATCAGTTTGTTGGCTACGTCCTTCTTCTAAAACGCGAGTCGCCAATTTTTGAGCGTAGGTTTGCAAGACTTCTGCACGGTGTTCAACGTAATCATTGACATTGATTGTGATGTAGAAGGTTCTTGAATAGCGATTGTAAAGGTAATTTTGCGCTAACAGCTGAAGAGCTTTCAAGACTTTTCCGTGGTAGCCGATAATACGACCTGGTTCATTAGTGTCAATTTGAAGATTGATAGTGCGGCGATTGTAGTCGCTTGAAATCGTCCCTTCAACATCCATATCATCCACAATGGTTTGAACGTAGCTAGCTACTTCAGTTGCCACTTGTTCGATGTCATAACTTGGTTCTACTTTCAAGCCTAAATCTTCCAAAGATTGGCTTGTTGCTTCCTGCGTTTCAGTTTCTTTTTCTGGAGCAGAGTCCACTTCCTCGGTAGTATCCTCTGGTTCCAAATCATTTAAAATTGAAATATGGCCTGTTTCTTCCAAAATTGTGCTGGCGTGCTTTTCATTTTTCAAGATTTCAGCCTTGACCTCTTCAGAAACACCTTGACCTTCTTCTTCAATCTTCTTGATAGCTTCCACTACATGCCCCAAATCAACTGTTGCTTCGCTGACGGTCTTCACTGGTTCATTCTTTTCATTGACTTCTTTAGGAACACCCTTGACGGCCTGCTGATTGGCTTTGATCACTGTCGTTTCACTAATCGCTTCGATATCAACTTGAGCTGGCTTCTTACCAAACAAGCCTAAGAACCCTTTTTTCTCTTTCGAAACAACCTTGATGTGGGCCTTCATTCTTGGAATGTCTAATTCTTTCAACCCTTTTTGAATTGCTTCTTCAACCGTTGAACCTGTAAATAATACCATTACCAGATTCCTCCTTATTTTTTCTTTTTCTGTGCTTTTTTCAAGGCTTTTCTCTTCTTGCCTTCTAAATCTTTTTCTGCTTGTGCCACCGCTTCTCTTTCAGCAATAATCTTGAAAGGATTGTTCAAGAAATAGGTTTGCAGAACTTGGTAAGCATTGGATACAGCCCAGTACAAGGCTACACCACTTGGGGCGGAGATGGCAAAAACAAAGATCAATACAGGCATCCCATACATCATCCCTGTCGTAGCTCCACTTTTTTCGGATAAAGCTTTATTCGATAACCAGCTACTCAAGAAAGTAAAGACTGCTGCCAAAATCGGAAGGACAAAACTTGTATCTACTCCTCCCAAATTAATCCATAAAAAGTGACCTGTTTTCAAAAAGTCTACTCGACTCAAGGCTTGAAAGAGCGCCAAGAGAACCGGCATTTGTATTAAAATTGGCCAGAGTGAGGATGAATGCTTGATTCCTAACTCTTTATAGACCTTACGCATTTCCTGGTCTAGCTTGGTTCTACTTTCCATATCACGACCCGAATATTGCTCGCGCAAAGCCTTGATGCGTGGCTGAGCCTCTTGCATTTTTCTAGAGGCAACCATCTGTGTCTGAAAGACCGGTAATAGAATCGTCCGAATCAAAATCGTGAAGAGGATAATCCCCACTCCAATACTAATGTCAAAGGACAAAAAGCGGATAATTTCAGCAAAAAAATAGACGAATTTACTCCAAAAATCTGTCGAGTCTGCTGTTATATCGCTAGCTGTACTATTTGTTGCACAGGCCGTCATGATAAACAAGGACAAGCCCAACAAACTAGTCAACTGTAGTTTCTTTTTCACTCCCATTTCCTTCCTGGTAAATCTTTGATAACTTTAATACGTGGAGTAGATTTTTCTCCATCTCTGCATATTCCAAGGTTTCCACCCCTTTTCGGGCAATCACGACAAAATCGACATGCTCTACCAGACTCCCTTTTACACTTTGTAGAATGTGCCTGATTCGTCTCTTAATTTGATTTCTGGTAACTGCATTCCCCAGCTTTTTGCTGACGGACAGTCCTACTCGAAAATGGTTTTGCTGGTTTTCCAATTGGTAGACAACAAATTTTCGATTGGCAAAACTTGTTCCGTCCTTGAAAATCGCCTTAAAATCTTTCTCTCTTTTTACACGAAAGCTTTTCTTCAAAACTCAACTCCATCTATTAAATTACTACTATTATACCATATTTTTTGAAAAAGCCAATAACAGCAAGGTTTTAGACATTTTCTGCATAAAAAAAGCTGGAAAATCTCTTCCCCAACTTCTTTTTACAATCAAATTTTATGTGTATTTACTTATTTTTTCAAGCGTTCAACATCGCGTGCAATCACTAATTCTTCATCTGTTGGAATAACCAAGACACGAATTTTCGCTGCGTCCGTTGAGATATCTCCCGTTACACCAAAGACGTTCTTTTCTGGATCCACATCACAACCAAACCAAGAGATACCTGAAATGACATCCTCACGAACCAGAGTTGCATTTTCACCGATACCTGCTGTGAAGATAATCGCATCTGCTCCATTTAGGACTGCAAGATATTGGCCGATATGTTTTTGGATACGATCAACGTACATTTCATAGGCTAAAGTCGCATCATGGTCTCCTGCTTCCTTAGCAGCAATCACATCACGCATATCGCTTGACTGACCAGAAACTCCCATGAGCCCTGATTCACGATTGAGAACGCGACTAATATCTTCTGGGGTATTGAAATCCTCTGTATATTGCATGAGATAAGGGATGATAGCAGGGTCAATATCCCCTGTACGAGTTCCCATCATCACACCGCCGAGTGGTGTGAATCCCATAGAAGTATCCACAGACTTCCCACCCTTAACAGCTGTGATAGAAGCCCCGTTACCAATATGGCAGGTAATCAATTTCAAATCTTCTAGAGGACGGCCCAAAAGTTTCGCAGCTTCTCCTGCGACAAACTGGTGGCTTGTACCATGAGCACCGTATTTACGAACCTTGTTTTCCGTGTAGTATTTAGTTGGTAGAGGATAGCGATAAGCCTTCTCTGGCATGGTTGTGTGGAATGAGGTATCAAATACGACAACACTGGTAATATCTGGAAGCAGTTCCTTAAATGCACGAATTCCAGCTGCATTAGCTGGATTGTGAAGAGGAGCCAAGAGTCCCAACTCTTCAACTTTTTCTATCACATCTCCCTCAACAACTGTTGATTCCTTGAAATATTCACCACCTGCAACGACGCGGTGTCCGACACCTGTAATCTCGTCGTACCCTTTGATGATGTCAAAACGAATCAAGTCATCCAATAAAATTTTAACGGCTTGTGTATGGTCTTCAATATCAAGAATTTGTTGCTCCGAACGACCGTCAAATTTTACTGTTGAAATTGAGTCTTTCAATCCAATACGTTCAATCAAGCCTTTAGCCAAAACTTTTTCCTCAGGCATTTGATAAAGTTGCCATTTCAAGCTTGAGCTTCCTGCATTGATTGCAATTGTTTTTGTCATAAGATGATACCTCTTTTTAAGCGTTTTCATCTATTATAACAGAATCTCTTTTATATTTCAGTACCTTTGCTCCAATTTTGAAAATTTTCTTTAAAGGTCAACAAAACTGACGGATCTTGCAAGCTAGTAAGAGGGTAGACAAAGGGTTCTGTTTCTTTATCTCTTTTCTTCTGTAAGACAAAAATACTTTTAGCTTGACTGGCCGTTGAAAAAATATCCTCTGGTAAGGCGATGATAGCAGCCAGACTCACTTCATCTTTGAGCCACCCTTTTAATAAATCACTTTGAGGGCTGGTCAATAAATCACTCGGAGCTAGAAAAATAGCATAGCCATCTGACTTAAGGTACTTGAGGCCTTGTTCCATCAGCAAATGGTGGGCATAGGTATGCTCTTGACTAGAAGCCACTTGATAGCGTGAAGCGATGGAATCGTCTGGGTAATAGCCAACAGGCAAGTCGCTGATGACCACGTCGCTTTCTTTAAGCATTTGCGGACGAACGGCATCTCCTTGGACAAAACCAGCCTGTAAACCAATCACATCTGCCATACTAGCTGCCAAATCAATCAGCAAGTCATCCACTTCGATTCCCAAGTAATCTACTTTTTTAGCAAGAGAAGTCAAGAAAGTAGCCCCCAAAATCCCCATACCAGAACCTATTTCGAGGATGCTAATCTCCTCTTGTTCAAACAACTCTTCTACAACAAGTACCAAGAGGAGGGAAATGGCATCTGGTGTAAACTGGTGATTGGCCTGTAAAGGCTCCGTTTGTCCTGCCTTCATCAAGAGAAACTGGTAGGTCTTGAGCCACTCTTCCTTGCGAAGCGCTAAGCGTTTAAGGGCTTGATTGTTCTCTTTGACCTGTTCTAGCTCGGTCTCGCCATCTAGGTAGATACTATTTTGCTCTACCAAGGCGTCATAAAAGTTGGTCGTCAAATCACTTTGGATGACTTGGACATTCTCTAGTAAATACGTATAAGCTTGTTCAATTTTTTCAAAATCCATATTCCTATCTTATCAAATTTCCCTCCTTTTTTCCATCTGAAGAGAAAAAATCACTGCTTTAGTCCGCGAGTGATTTTTGGGCTACTGTTAAAAAGAGTTCTGCATAATTTCCTAGGAAAAGACCTTCTGCACTGTAGATGATCTGACTGTCAATGCTCGAAAAACCAAACTGGGCGAGCTTGGTTTCCAGTTCAGCTAAATCAAAACCATGATGGTTCGGCTCTATCTTGGTAAAATCAGCAACGAGGAGTTGTCCATCTTTCCTCAAATGTTGATGAAACAGTGAGAGAGCCGCATCCAAATCAGGCATATGATGAAGAACCCTACAAACAACAATGAGATCAAACTCTTTCTCCAAGGGATTTTCCAGTAAATCCTGCTCCAAAAACTGGATATTCTTGATTTCTTGCTGCTCTGCTTTCAAACGGGCTTGCTCCAGCATTTTCTCTGAGATATCTACAAGGGTAACCGACTTGGCCTGCTTGGCTAGGGGCAAAGCTAATAGACCTGTCCCACCACCGAAATCCAATATTGCCGTGTCTGATAGAAGAGCGATCTGTTTCTCGACCGCTTGACACACCAAATTTGCAAGAAAGATATTTTTGGGCGAATCAAAAGTTTCTGCTTTGTGATTAAAATCGTGTTTCATGCTTTTAGTTTAGCACAAAGTAGTTGAATTGACTAGGATTTGTCTTTCTTTTCAGGCTTTTCTTCTGATTTTTTCTTCCCTGCTTGATTGCTTGAATCAGTCGCTACCTCTTCCTTTTTAGCTGTTTTCTTTTCTTGGTTTTTCATCGGAGGAAAGAGAAATTCATAGTTGCCCTTATTCATACGAACACTTGTTGCAAAACCTGTTTTCGTATTGTGATACCTGACTTTTCCTAAGTTGAAGACTCGTTCCCCACTTTCTTGCTCAGCCTTATCTTTACTTCGCTTGGCCATGGCAAAAGCTGCCAGCTTTTCTTTGTTTAGGGCAAAGTCTTTGTGATGGGCTACTTGCCGATTCAAATAAAACTGCAACAAAAGGCTAAAAATGGCTGCCATGGTGACTGCATATAAAAGAACGCCTGCCTTAACTTTTTGTTTTTTCCACACGATAGATGAACTCCCTTTCTAGGCCCTTTTGAAATTGGAAACGAAAGCGAACCAATTGATTTTCCTCTGTAATCTGTGCTGATTTGAGTCCATAAACCATAGGTTGGTAGCCCCGTCCGCTGGTATCGGTCTTCCGAAAATCATCCGATTTAAACTTCCCTATAGAGATAGCCTTACCATCCTGTTTCATGTAGAGGCGATTGCCTTCTACCTTTTCAAACTGCGAACGTTCTAACTCTGCCTCCAGCTGATCCACAAACAAGAGCCACTCCTTTTGCTCGCTTTGCTGCTGGTAACGAACTTCTGAAATGAGGAGCTGACTCATAGCCTGAAAGAGGAGCAAGCCTCCGCTAATGACGATAAGGGCAATCAGAGATTCTAAAAGAGTGAACGCTCTTACCTTACTGCTCTTTAAGGTCGAGTAGCTTCTCTGAACCATGATAGACCTCCACTCCTTTTTCACTAGAAAACACCTGAATCTCCACTCCGTTTATGTTTACCTGATTTTGACCTGTCTGCAGAGCCATCTTCGCCACACGTAAGACTTCCTCTTTTTGCAAGATTTCTGCCTCTTCTTGTCTATTTTTCTGAATTTGTCCCAAAAGAAGGGTCGCAATGCTGGCAAACACTGCCAAAGCTACTACTGCTTCTAGTAAGATCACTGCCCTAATTTTTTGTTTCCTTAATGCGTTTAATTTTTCCATTTCCTAGATATAATTGATAGCGAATCGCTCCTCTACTGGTCTGAAATTCAACCTTAGCCAGGGACGAATTGCCCCCAGCTCGGTCAAATATAATGCTTTGTCCTGATGGCGCCTGAATTTCTTTAGGGACGGTCAACTTTTGACTGCCATTGCTGATCGTCTGCCCATCTAAGTTTAGACTAGTCTTTTGCTGACTGGTAACACTGCGTTTTTGCGTTTCCCGATAGAGTTCTTCAAACTCCATAAAGAAAATCTGCTCCTCTACCGCCGCAAAACTGGACTGAACAGAACCGGACAAGCCCAAAGCAAGGATACTCACAAGTCCCAAAACTAAGAGACTTTCAAGCATAGTAAAGGCCTTAATCTGCAACAGTTTGACTTGTTTTTTGTTTTGCATGGTAGTCTTTATAAGCTTTGGCTTGCTCAGCTGTGATACGACCGTCCGCTTGTAATTTGCTGAGGCTAGCATCTTCATTCTTGTCCAGACTATAGAGCTCTGCCTGGCTTTCTACGACCTTGACAACAGCAGCTTTTCCTTTGTCATCTACGGCATCCTTTTGCTTGGTCAAATTGGGCACAAAGAGCAAGAGAAGAACGCCGATGATGAGCAAGACCACTAACATTTCTACCAAAGTGAAAGCTTTAACCTTGGCTTTTTTTAAATTTGTCATGAGTTTTTTCATTTTAAAAATTTACCTCCATATTTTGATACATGGGCATAAGCATTGCCGCATAAAGTAAAACGATAATCAGGGCCACAAAGATAAAAACCAGTGGCTGTACTAAGTTCATGGTACGTTTGACTCGGGTAAAAAAAGCTTCCCAAGTTTTTTCAGCATAGATTTCCAACTCACTCCCCAGCTTGGACTTGACTTCCCCATACTCAATGATGAGACTCAACTCCTTTTTAAAGAAAGGATAGGTTCCTATAGTCTGAGAAAATTCGCGGCCATTTTGCAGGGCTTGAGCCAGATCTTGACCGATTTCTTTAAAGAGCTGGGAACCTTGTTCCTGCATGACCTGAAAAATCTGCGTCAGCTCCATCCCCTGTGAAATCATATTGCCCCATTCACGCGCGTAATAGGCCGTCAGATAGGTCTGGACAAAGATTCCAAGAAAGGGAATCCGTGCTAACATAGAGAAGATCCGCATCTTAGAACTTCTTTTGTAGAAAGTGAGAGCTAAAAGTAGAGACAGAGAGCAAGCCAACACTAGTCCCAGAAAAATTTGTGGCAGATTGCCAATGATTTGAGTGGCGATATTGCTACTGTCCAGTTGAGGCAGCAAATAGTTTCTCAACCCCAACATGATTAGCAGGAGAAATCCCAGCAAAATCAAAGGATAGGTCGCTACTTCGATTAACTTTTTCTTGACCTTGGACAAATTATCCAGATATTCTTCTATCTTCCCCAGACTCAGATGGAGATTTCCATGAACTTCAGCTAGAGATAATTGGGTCACAATAGCACTTGAAAAGCCCAAACTTTCCATCATTTCTGAGAAGGATTTCCCCTGAGACAAGCCTTGGTGCATCTGGGCTACATAGTCCTTTTCCAGCAGGGCACTTCTGCCCAAGAAAGAAGTAATTTCCACCAAATGAAAGCCACTGGAGAAGAGGTTGTTAAACAAGGTGATGATTTTCTTCTGCTTAGCTGTAGCTAATTTTTTCCGTTTCAGCCTGAAGACTTGTGATATGTCCATCTTTAAGAAGCTGATCAATCTGCTCATTCCAGCTAGTTGGTTTGTGTTCTTGATAGTCTTTGTTTGCAAAGTCAACGATTCCTCCTCCCCCAATTAATCTCTGGTAGCAGACGCCTTGCAGGACAACTGTTAGTTCCTCCTCCGTCACCCCCAACTCCAGAAGACGTTCATAAACACCTCGGATACTCTTGGCATGAATGGTTGAAAAGACCGTCGCACCTGTCAAACTAGCTCTGACCACTGCACGCGCTGTTTCGCTATCCCGAATTTCACCAATAATCAAGAGGTCCGGACGATGCCGGAGAGACAGTTTGATCAGATTTTCATAGGTCAAGCCAATCGCTTCATTTAACTGCAACTGGAGCATGTCTTCCTGTTTGATTTCTACTGGGTCTTCGATAGACATAACTTGCTGCCCCTTAAAGAGGGACTTAGCTAATTCGTGCATCAAGGTCGTCTTGCCGCTTCCAACTGGACCTGCAAAGAGATAGAGACCCCGCTGCCTGTACTGCTCACCCAGTTCGTTCATATCCTGAAACCAGAAATGCAGTTCTTGTTCCTCATCGTGCAACAAACGAATGACCAAACTCTCATGCCCCCGATAATCTCCCACGGTAGACAAACGCAGAGAAGACACCTTCTCCCCATGCTGGTAGTCGCAAGAACCCAGCTGACTACGCCTTTTCTCTCCTACGTTCATACCCGCCACAAACTTAAAATGACTAATCACAGCAGCTAAAACATCAAACTCATAGGAGTCAACTAGACACCGCTCGTCTCCAACCCGCATGTGAAGTTCATAGGACTTTTCCTTGGGGATAAAATAGATATCCTGAGCCTTCTTTTCTTTCGCAGTAGCAATAATTTTCTGTGCAATTTCTTGTACCATACCGCCCTCCTTATCTAACTATTCGCAAAAAAATAAAAAAAGCAACTTAAAAAGTTACTTTTTTATCTCCATTTCATGCGGCAAGAACGGTGCTTTTCTTGACCTGTTTGTTTTTCGTAACCTGGACGTAGCTTTTCATCGGGAATGACTTGCCCATCTTGTAAAAGTGCCAAAGAATGGTACTGTTGCAAATACTCATCACACTCATCACACCAGCGTTTATCAGCAGGATCCCAAAAGATAGTCATCAAATCACTCCGACTCTTATAAAGAGGATTCTTCTTTTCCAGCCCAAACCAGCAGGATTTATAATATTTTAGAGCATCATAATACTTGTCAAAAGATTGACTCATGATGACATCTTCTTCCCAACCTTCTATGAACCACCACGGTTCAAAGTCCCCATACATTTCTATAACACGATACATTCTTACTACTTCCTTTGTACCGTATATTATATCTAATTTTTTAATACAAGAAAAGGATTTTGCTTATTTCCCCCATTAGAAACTTCTTTAAGCCTGTTATTTTCATCTGATAATAAAAATAGGAGTCCTTTATTGACCCCTATTTTTATCTTTTTAGGCTTGATAACGTTTCACACCGTCTAGATAGGTTGCTACCAATTCCAAATCTTTATCTAGTACGATAAAGTCAGCGTCATAACCTTCACGGATTTGACCACAGACATCATCGATGTGAACAGATTTTGCTGGGTTGAGGCTGGCCATCATGACTGCTTCATGCGGATTCGCAATGCCCCATTCGACTACATTTTTCAAACCGTCCTTGAGTTTGAGGATAGAACCTGCCAAATTGCCTGTAGATTTGAGGCGAGCAGTTCCATTGGCAACAACTACTGGGAATTCTCCCAACATGTAATCTCCATCTTCCAAGCCACCAGCTGTCATACAGTCTGTGATAAGGGCAATATTTTCAGTTCCTTTTTGTTTGAGCAAAATATCACAGGCCTTTGGATCCACGTGATGACCGTCACAAATCAATTCAGCGTAAGTATGTGGCAATTCATACATGGCTCCCACCATACCGAGCTCACGGTGAGTCAAGCCACGCATCCCATTGTAGGCATGCACCCAAACGCTTGCTCCAGCATCGACTGCTTTTTTAGCTTCATCAAAAGTCGCATTTGAGTGTCCAAGAGCAACAGTCACTCCTTCACCCGTAATCGTACGAACAAAGTCTTCTACACCTTCACGTTCTGGCGCAAGGGCGATTTTATTGAGCAAGCCATTGGCTGCTTTTTGCCAAGCACGAAACTCATCCATACGAGGATCTTTCATGTAAGCAGGGTTTTGAGCTCCCTTGTATTTCTCTGTGAAATAAGGCCCTTCAAAATAGATTCCACGAATCTTGGCTCCACTTGCTTCCTGATAACGAGCACCGATATTTTCAGTTACCGCAAGCAACTGCTCGTAAGAGGAAGTCAACGTCGTTGGCAAGAAGCTGGTAACACCCGTGCTAAGCAAGCCTTCACTCATGGTATGAAGGGTTCCTTCGATATTATTATCCATGACATCGACACCACCAAATCCATGAATGTGGGTATCCACAAGTCCTGGGGCAATGCTATAACCTGTATAGTCAATCACCTCAGCTCCTTCAGGAATCTGTTCTACATGTTTGCCAAACTTGCCATCCACAAGTTCCAAGTAACCGCCACGACGAACTCCGTGGGGATAGAAAAACTGATCCGCTTTAATATAATTAGGCATAATGATAACCTCCTTGATAGATTGATTCTAGAATTTATTATGTCAATTACATTATAAACCTTTCTTTTTCATTTGTAAATGGTATAGACCTATTTTCTAGAGATATTTTAAAAGAGCTGGATTTTCCCAACTCTTTAATCTTATTTTGATTTTACAGGTAGCTCTTGAGCAGCCTTGACAGCAGCTGCAATCGTTTCTGCGTAAAGTTTAGCACCTTCTTCAATCATGTTGCTATCATTTCCAAAGTGGACTTGGTCGGTTCCAGCCCAAATTTCAGGGTGTTCCTTAGCGACCTTATTCCAGTCAGCGATGCTCACGTAAGGATTCTTTTCAGCTAATTCTCTCGCATAAGCCGCATACTGCTCCACTGATGCATAAGTGTCCTTGCTCTTGTCTCCCTCATAAGGTGTCACCAGTATCAGATGGTGTCCTTTCGGTAGATTGTTAACGATGCTGTCCAAATCATTCTTATAGCCTTCAGGATTGTTGACCCCCGTTGCAATGACAACTGTTTTTAAAAGCGCCTTGTTCTGGCTATTATTGAGCATGATGTCATTGGCTTGCTTGGTCGTCCGACTAACCTGAGCATTGATATTTGCATCAGGAAGCGCCTCTTTTAAGGCTGTATTGGCACGTAAAGTCACTGAATCCCCAATCAGATTCGTTCCCTCAGAAATTCCTAGGCGACTGACTTCAGCTTGTTCAGCAAGAGTCTTTGTTTGTCCTATATTGGTCTGAGCTTGCTTGAAACCATTGACCATCAAGTCTGTCTCAAAAGCTCCAACTTGAGGAGCCATAGCTATGATAATCAAGGTAAGTAAGGAAAGAGCGCCCACAATACTAGTACTAATGGGTTTGATATGATGTAGCTTAGTAATTTTTCTAACTAAAGCGTTGGTCTTACCAGCAATCAATGGCTCAATAATATAGAAGGATAGGATAGCGAAGAAATAGGAAAAGATAACGGTTAAAATAACAGCTGGCAGATTGCTCATCAACTGCGAAAAGATAATATAGAAAGGCCAGTGGAAGAGATAAACCGCGTAGCTGGTATCCGCTAAAAATGTGATTATATGAGGTTCTCGCATCTCAGGCGTTTTCTCATGCAAGACACGCGCAGCAAAAATCATGGTCACGGCCGCTAAACTTGCCAGTAAGAAACCGAATAGATAAGCAAACAGGTAGGTGAACTTGACAAAGAAAGTCAAGAGCACTAATACCAAAAGACCTGCAGCAAACACCAGTAAATTCTGACGAAGATCCCACGTCCGGTCAAACTGCTTGACTAAATCGCTCGTCTGACGAACACCCACAACCGTCGCTAAAATGCTTCCTAAAAAGAAGGGATAGACATGGGTTAAACTTGAAAAGTAGACAGATGAATGGGAACTAGCCATTAGACTACCAATAAACATAGAGAAAAAGCTAATGATGAAAGCTCCCGCAGAAAGAAGAAAGACCATCCCTCTCAATTGACTACTAGATTTTGAACGTTTCGATAAGAACCAAACCGCCAATCCCCAGAGAATATAGTAGTGAACCTCAACAGCTAGACTCCAGTTATGAACAAAGAGATGCGGAATGAACTGGGATTCATAACTTCCCCCTGTTAACATCTCATAGAAGTTGGTCATGAAACCGAGAACTCCAGCAATCTGGCCACCAATTCCAGCAACATAGTCTTGGCGAACTAGGAGGGTAAAGGGCATGGTCACCAAAACCATCAGAACCACAGGTGGTACGATGCGGTAAAACCGTCTCTTAAAAAAGCCTAGTAAATCAATCTGGCGTTTTTTCCCAAATTCTTCTAAAAGGAGGGCAGTGATCAAAAATCCTGAAAAAGTGAAAAAGACATCTACCCCAAAGAAGCCTCCAGGAAAGATTGTTTGAAAGAAGTGGTACAAGAGCACCAAAAGTAAACCTGTAATCCTAATCAAGGAAAACCATTTAATACGCATACGAGTTTATTCCCCACTCAATTAGATCGTAAAAACATCTAATTTTATTCCATAATACACCTTATTTTATCAAAAAAAGAAGAAAAATCCTAAGAGAAAACTTAGGATTTTGGCATTCTAATTTTACACTTTAAAAATTGCGTCCTGACTTGTTGTAGCCATATTTTTCCACAAAATACTCACGGAATTCCAAGAGATTGTCATCCATGATGGCTTGACGGACCTGCTTCATCAGGTTGAGCAAGAAGTAGAGATTGTGGTAGCTAGTCAAGCGGATACCGAAGGTTTCGTCAGCCTTGAGCAGGTGGCGAAGGTAAGCGCGTGTATAGTTCTTACATGTATAGCAATCACACTCAGGATCCAGTGGCGTAAAGTCTTCAGCGAATTGGGCATTTTTGACAACCAAACGACCTTGGCTGGTCATACAAGTTCCGTTCCGAGCAATACGAGTCGGTAAGACACAGTCAAACATATCCACACCACGAATAACTCCATCAATCAAGCTATCTGGCGCTCCCACACCCATCAAATAGCGAGGTTTGTTTTCTGGGAGAAGTTGGGTTGTGAAGTCCAAGACTGCATTCATCTCTTCGTGCGTTTCTCCCACTGCCAAACCACCGATAGAGTAACCTGGGAAATCCATGCTGACAAGGTCGTGAGCTGACTGACGGCGAAGGTCTTCAAATCCTGCCCCCTGCACAATTCCAAACAAACCTTGATCCTGTGGACGACGGTGAGCCTTCAAACCACGCTCAGCCCAACGGCTGGTACGCTCGATTGATTTCTTAACGTAATCATAGGGTTGGTAAAACTGAGGACATTCATCAAAGGACATCATGATGTCTGAACCCAGATTATTCTGAATAGAAATGGCTTTTTCTGGCGATAGGAACATCTTAGAACCATTGAGATGGTTTTTAAAGGTTACGCCTTCTTCTGTGATATTTCGGCTATCTGCTAGGGAATAAACCTGGAAACCACCACTATCCGTCAAAATTGGCTGGTCCCAATTCATGAACTTGTGGAGACCGCCTGCGCGTGCGATGAGTTCATCTCCAGGGCGAAGCCAGAGATGATAAGTATTAGATAGGATAATCCCTGATCCCATCTCCTTTAATTCTTCAGGTGACTGGGTTTTAACAGTGGCTTGGGTCCCAACTGGCATAAACATAGGTGTCGGGAAGGTACCGTGTGGGGTGATGATTTCTCCTAGACGAGCTCCTGTGTGTTTTTCTTTCTTAATCAAACGGTATTTGATTGGTGAATCTGACATTTTCTACCTCCGAAGCTGGGAAAGACAGTCCCAGTTCATACTTTGTGCCCAAAGGCATACTGTATGATTTTATCAAAAAAACCAGGAACTGTCACGAACTATGGTATAATGAAAGAATGAAATACCCAAAAATTGATTTAAAAACCATTCGTCTGCAGACTAGGCAATTTCAGGCTGAAAATCCCCGCCTCTTTCTCGTCTATCTCTTACCTAGCATACTGGTCATCTTATCAGGCTTTCTCAACCCCTTGGCTCGTCTCCAAGAAAGTGTTTTAGAGCAATCCTTTTTCAGCATGCTGGCACAAGTGCTCCAAGCCTATCTCTTCCCGCTAGTTGTTTCTTTTGTGAGCACGATTTTTCTAGCAGGTGCTGCCTTTGCGACACTCCGACTCCTCAAGGATCCTGATACAGAACTCTCAGTAAAATCAAGTCTAGCCCTCTTTGCTGAAGAGCGCTTCTCGCAAACCTTCCTAACTCTGCTCCTCAAACGTTTCTACCTCTTTTTATGGAGCATTCCAAACTTAGTAGGCGTTTATTTTCTCTTTTATAGCAATCTCTTAGCTCGGAGATTTGTCGCCCTACATCCTGAATTTCCAAAATTAGACCTCTCATCCGTTGAAACGGAGCAATTCCTTATGACCTTTGGCCTCTACTTTTTCGCGAGTCTCATCTTGATGATTGTAGGGAACATCCTCTATATCCCGCAACATTATGCCTACTCGCAGGTAGAATTCCTCCTCTGCGATACTCTGGATTTAGGACAGGCTAAACCCCGCCAAATCCTGAAAACCAGCCGTTTCTTGATGAAAGGTTACAAACTCCAGCGCTTTGTCCTCGACCTACAACTACTCCCTTGGTACTTCCTCAACTGGCTCACTTTTGGAATTGCTAGTTTTTCAATCCTTCCCTATATCCAAAACAATCACATCTTCTTTTACAGAGCCCTACTAGCCCGTAAACGTCGAAATGGATAAGAGTCTACAAAAACCAGCGTCGTTCAGGACGCTGGTTTTCTTATTTCAAAAGTAACATACTCAGCAGAGTCAAAATAGCAGGCCCACCTTGCTTCAGAATAATCTTCTTGTCTGCTGTCAGAGAACCGTAGGTCGCTGCACCAAGCACAAATAAAACAAAGATGGTCACAATTTCCAAACTTTGTGAGAAATAAATCCCGTACAAGAGAAAGGCACCTATCAAAGCATTATAAATTCCTTGATTTTTAAATAATGAACTCACTGAAGGACGAGCCAGTTCTTCCTTATCCACATTAAACACTCGACTAGTAGTGTCTGATTGCGTAGCCACACTTTCCAAATAAAAAATGTAAAAATGCTCTAAAGCAACGAGAGTTGCTAAAATAGTAGTAATGATTGACATCGTTTTCTCCTTAAAATTCTATTTTTTCTAGACCTGACACTAGTTTCGTCAGTAAAGTTGTTAGCTCTTTCTGCTCGGCTGTCGATAAGATGCTCTCCATCTGTTCCTTCACTCGCAAATGATGTTTAGGCGGACTGACTAAGAGTTGATTCTTGGCTTCTTGGGTTAATTCAACTAAGACTTCTCGCTGATTGGCCGGATTACGCTTGCGACTGACATAGCCCTCTGACTCTAGTATCTTAAAATGACGGGTCAAGGCCGCCTGGTCGATTTGCAACTTCTCCTGAACGGCAATCTGGTTGCAGGGTGACTGCTGCAGTAAAAACTGCAAGATTTGATAGCGGGTCAAACTAATTCCCAATTGTTTCTCAAAAAGTTGAGTGATCATCTGATCTGTTAAATGGAGCTGGTACAGTAAGTCGTTAATTTTTTTCATTTCTACCTCCTTGCGTACACTTGATTTATCAACTATTGAGTTATCAAGTATATTACAGAAAGATTAAAAACGCAACTATTTTGCTTACTCACGAAAAATAGCCTCTTGGTTTCAATCCCAAAAGGCTATTATTTCTATATTCTAGATAAAATCCAGCACTAACCTACCAAATCTGCTCGAAGGATTTCTCCCTCTTTATCAATGACAACTTCGATGGCATGGCCTGCAAAAATTTCCTCGCTATCATCATAGTAGAGGGTCAATTCCCCGTCTTCGTTGATCGATAGTTCACTCAAGGAAAGAGAGTTGGTAAAATACTCTTCTGTTAACTCCACATCATTTTCATCTGAATCTATCCAGTCTTGAGCTGTTTCCCACAGTTCTTTGACAATATAGTCTTTAATCCGAGTATCTTGAACTTGGAAAGTTCCCATAAATTTCTTTAGATCATCAAAAGAACTTGGAGGGAGACTTTCATCTGCACTCGCAGCAAAGATAGCATGAATCTTACCACCCTCGTAAGTGATAAATCCTTCAAACCAAGAATAGGCTCTGTTTAAGGTGAATTCGCCAATATCGTCTTGAATGATGACCGGTTTTTGATAGGTTTCAATCAAGGTCTCTAACCTAGAGTCTGAGGATTGGTCATCTAGGTATTCCAGCAAGTGGTAGCAGTTATTAGCTACTTCTGACATATATGGCTCTAACTCCATGAAGGGGCGTTTTTGACATTTGATATGATGAATTTTGTAGGGTTCAAAACTAAAGCCCCATCTCTTTTCTTCAAATTCCTCAGGAGTTAATACCCATTCCAAACGTCCCTCACGTTCAGAGAATTCCTGGGTTGCAACATTGACACTAGCTTTAAAATGAACGGACGGCATTTTACAACCATCTTTTAAAGAAGCGGCCCCAGTTACATTTTGGAGGGTAAAAATCAATAATTCGACAATTTCACCACAAAATTCCTCTTCAAAATCATCTCTTGTTTTCTCAAATGGAGTTTTTAATCGATTTGTCATTCACTTCATCCTTTCTCTCTATGCTTAAAAGCGTTAGTATAGCTTTGTATTCGCTTATATTTTAACATGTTTTAGATTTTATTTCACTTATCAATACTATTTTACACAAAAAGAAGCTACACTTTTAAATGTATAGCTTCTTATTATTCTTAATTCATTGATACGTGAACGTGGTCATAGTGATTTTCGGTCACACTACCACGGTCTGGCATTGGATTCCACGTGTAGGCAGGTCCATATTTACTATCGTATGGAGCGTAGAAACGTTGTTTCCAGATGATGTAGTTGATACCACGGCTAGCCATATTTTGAACCGCGTATTCCGCGATTTGATCACCAAGTGCTGAACTCACTGGGACCATAAAGTCGATGGCCAATCCTTTACCATGGTCTCCACTGTCACCAGGACGGTAGCCGCTAAAGGATGTAATTCCAAACAAATTTGCAATTTCTTCTTTGAAGGCTGCAGTTTGTGGTTGAAGACCAGCATTCTCAGACTTAGCTACAGCAAGTCCTGCATAGTCAGGAGCCGCTGGAGCCGAATACGTTCTTGAAGGAGTTTGGCTTTGCTCTGCTTGATAAGTCGAAGTTGCTGTTGATGCTGCTGTTTCTTCTGCTACACTTGTTCCTGTTGTATCAGCAGGTGTTTCAGTTGCTAGAGCAGCTGCTACTGGTGCTTCTGCTGGAGTTGCTGCAGCCGTTTCTTCGGCAGCTGGAGTCGCCACTTGTGGAGCTTCTTCAACTGGACTAGTTGTTTCTGCTACCGGTGCTTCCGCTGGAGTCATTTCAGCTGTTTCTTCTGCTACAGGTATTTCTGTAGATGGTGTCTCCTCAGCAACTGTCGCTGTCTCAGAAACTTCTGAGCTTGGCGCTACTTCTGCTGGTTTTTCAGTCTCAATTGCAGTTGGAGCTTCCTCAATTGGTTGAGAAAGGTCTTCTACTTGAACTGTTTGTTCATCGACTGTCACTTGATTCGTCGTCAAATCAGCTGTCGCAGTCGTAACTTCTTCACTAGCATCTGCTTGAGGAGCTTGGATTTCAACTTCCGTTATCTCTTCTTCCTCATTGACAGTTGTGGTGAGGACAGTATCTGGGAAAATCAAGTCCATATTAGTGATTTTATTCAAATTCGCAAGAACTGTGACATCTACACCCAAGGCTTCTGCAATGGTGCTTAAAGTATCACCATACTGAACTGTATAACTTGTTTTGTTGTCCGTTTTAGTCAAATCGTTTTGGATTTGCTCAACACTACGGGCAGTCCAAAGAACTTCTTCTGCTTGAGTTGCCAATACTGGGGCAAATGACAAGGCTACTGTTGACGCTAATATTATTCTTTTCTTCATTCTTTCAAATTCCTTTCAAATGAGTACCTGTCTATCATAACACAAAAAATGCAGAAAAAAAGCCCTCCCGGGCCTATTTAACAGAACTGTCTATTCATTGTAACAAACTCGATTACTTGAAATAGTTTGTTAGGTCTCTGTCACAAAACTGACATAATCTTTTTATCGCTCAGCCTCAAAAATATGAGGAATATCTGCTAACCCTTGAATCCTGTGATTCCCTTCATAAGACGACTCTAAAAAGTTGATACTTTGATTCCCACTATTCTGGGCAAATTCCACATCCAGAGTCCGATCCCCTATGTAATAGGTCTTCTCAGGATTCAGCTGATACTTGTCTAGCAAATATATAGCCGCTTCTGGACTTGGCTTCCGCGCAAAGCCACTCTGACTGGTTAAAATCTCTGTGAAATAGGATTCCAATCCCAAGTCTCTTAGAATGGTAAAAGCATTGTCTCCCTTATGAGTGTAAACAAAGTTCCGAATCCCTACTTGGTCTGCCCAATTCAACACCTCACGCGCACCTGGCATTAAGACTACCTGGGCATTCTTTTCAGCCAAACTCTGGGCACGCACCTCATTTAGCTCTTCCACACCTAGTTTTCGCTCTTCTGCCACCTGCACAAGCAAATCCTGCACCGAATACTTGAGGATAAACTCTCTCACCTGCTCCTTATCATAAGGAATAGAAAACCGAGCAAAAGTCTCCTCAATCCCTAATAAAATCGCTTCGTAAGAGTCCAATAAAGTCCCGTCTAAATCCCAAATAAAAGCTGTTTTTTGCATTTCCTATCCTTTCAAGCTCATATAACGCTGGTAACGGTAGCGTAGAAATAACCAACGAAAACCATTATCCAAGAGAGTCCCTGCCCAAATACCAGGCAAGCCCCAACCAAGAACAATCCCCATCAGATATCCTGTTCCAATACGGATACACCACATCCCTATGCTTGTCGCATAAAAGGGAAGCCGAGCATTCCCCAAACCTTGCCAAACTGCCGTATAAATAACTGTCCCTGTCGCCATGGGAGTACCAAGTAGTGAAAAAAGTGTCACTAGCACACTAGCCTCCACCGCCAGAGGAGCAGTCGTATAGAGATGAGTCAGTGGTATTCCTAAGGCATAGATACTGAAGGTCAAGGGCAACATGAGAAACAGAGAAAGCCAAAAGGTTTGCTTGCTCAAACTAGCGACTCTTTTCCAATCCTCCTCCCCAACTGCTCGAGCCACCAGCATGACCGTTGCCGTAGCGACGCCAAAGGCAGGCATATAATTAAACTGGGTCAAAACTTCTCCGACTGCATTCCCTGCTACTGCCTCCGTCCCAAAAGAAACGACCAAGGCAATGATTACTACATCTCCAGCCCGCATCATCAGTCGCTCTCCAGCTGCTGGTAAAGCCAAGGTCAACAGTTCCTTATCTAAACCAAAAGTCGGTTTCGTATAAGGCAGTTTTAATTGTGACCACAAAATCACAAGACCAACCAAACGAGACAGAATAGTCCCCCAAGCAACACCCGCTATCCCCATATCAAGGATAAAAATAGCTAGACTGGAAAAGAGAATATTCAAGGCATTTGACAAGAGGCTGACATAAAGAGGCTGACGCGGATTATGCGTTGCACGAATCAAGGCACCTAGACTGGTCATGAATCCCAAGAGAACAATCGATCCGCCTACCAAAGATAAGTAGAGTCCACCACTCTCGGCCACAGCCTGCTCAGTTCCCAAAAGTCCTATCATCTCTTGTCCAGCGAAGATAGACAAAGCTCCTAAAAGGAAACTTAATAGTAAAGTAATTTTCAACGCCTCAGTCACATGATAGGCTAGCTTAGACTGATCTTTCTGACCCAAACTTTTTGAAATAACACTAGAAATAGCTGCCCCCAGAGCAATGAAAATCGCCTGATAAATGGTGATAATATTACCAGCTACTGAAACACCTGAAATAGCTATCAATCCTAAATGAGCAACCAAATAACTATCCACCATTCCCATGAGCATCTGCAAAAAGTTTTCGCCCATAGCTGGCAAGGCAATATTAAGAATCTCTTTATTTTTCTTAAACAATCCTTCCTCCTGATGAAAAGAAACTCAGTTGGTTTCCCAACCGAGTTTACTCCCTCTGTCTTAAAGTCCTAGATAAGCCTCAACCGCTGCTTGCATGTCAGCAGCTGCCACTGTTGTCTTATGACGAACTGGAGCTGTTTCAAGCCCATCAACTGCTGGTGGTACTGCAACTCCTGAGATTTCATGTAATTGAGCCAAGGCTTCAAAGTCAGTCAAACCAGATTTCCCTGTAACAGACTCTACTGCAACCACTGGGAACTTATATGGACTAGCTGTTGAAGCAATCACTGTCTTAGTCGCATCGCCGGTAGCCGCTTGGTATTTTCTATAAACAGCTGAGGCAACCGCCGTATGTGGATCCTCGATATAGGCATCTGTATCATAAACACGTTTAATTTCTGCCGCAGTTTCTTCCTCAGTCGCATATTCAGCTGCAAAGAGTTCCAGAATCTCAGCATCAAAGTCTGTCAATTCATATTGTCCTTGTGCACTCAAGGCATTCATGAGTTCAGCTGTCTTAACCGCATCGTTCCCCAAAAGATGGAAAATCAAGCGCTCCAAGTTTGAAGATACCAAGATATCCATAGATGGACTAGTTGTTACTTTAAACTCACGTTTCTTGTCGTAAACACGTGTCTTGAAGAAGTCTGTCAAAACATTGTTGTCATTTGAAGCACAGATCAATTTACCAACTGGCAAACCAATTTGTTTAGCATAAAAGGCAGCCAAGATATTTCCAAAGTTTCCTGTTGGTACTGTGAAGTTAACCTTTTCACCAGCTACAATTTCACCAGTCTTAACCAACTGAGCGTAAGCATAAACATAGTAGACAATCTGTGGTACCAAACGACCAATATTCATAGAGTTAGCTGATGAAAATTGCAACTTATTGGTAGCCAATTTTTCACGAAGGGCTACATCGTTAAACATATGTTTCACATTTGTCTGCGCATCGTCAAAGTTGCCATCAATGGCGATAACATGGGTATTGTCGCCAGTCTGGGTAGTCATTTGCAACTCTTGTACCTTGCTAACACCATCCTTTGGATAAAAGACGATAATCTCAGTACCAGGTACATCGGCAAACCCTGCCATAGCCGCTTTTCCAGTATCACCAGATGTCGCTGTCAAAATGACGATTTTGTTCTCCAAACCATGCTTTTTAGCAGCTGTCGTCATAAAGTATGGCAAGATAGACAAGGCCATATCCTTAAAGGCAATCGTTGAACCATGGAACAATTCCAAGTTGTATTGCCCATCCAGTTTCACCAAAGGCGCAATCGCTGGAGTATCAAACTTGCTATCGTAGGCATTGTTGATACAGTAGTCCAACTCCTCAGCCGCAAAGTCATCTAAAAATGCAGATAAAACTAACTTAGCCACTTCTTGGTAAGAAGCATCTTTTAATGTGTCAAAGTTCAAATCCACCTTTGGATAAGTAAGTGGTGTAAACAGACCACCATCCGTCGCCAAACCTTGCAAAATAGCTTGGCTGGCAGTTACTGTATTATTGGCATCACGCGTTGATTGATAAACTAATGTCATGAATCTCTATCCTTTATCTATAGTCTCTTCTATTATATCATGATTTTTCAGAAAATTCTCGCTTTATAACAAAAATTATAACCCCAATTTGTCTCTCAAAGGCTGTAAATAAACCATTTCTTGCTTATCTCTTTTCTCCAGTCCCTCCTCTGCCAGGATGAATAAGTCTTTTGAAAACTCAGAAATCGCAGCTTCTTCCTCATATGTGAGTTTTTTCCTAGAAAATTGCCGTCTCAATGACTTGTAATCACGACCAAATGTGATAAAAAATAGAGCCTTTTGCAAATAAGCTTCTAATTGATCTAAATTCACCAACAAACCTAAGTGAAAAGCCGTCGCAGCAAAGGTCCGATTCAAGGGTTGCGTACACACACTACGAAATTCAATAGTTCCTCGAGTCGTTAAGTCTTGGTACTGGTAACTACGATGAGTTTCAAAATCCTTCTCCTAAGGATAAAGAAGAATCTCCTCCCCATCAAGAGCAAAGGCATGAATTTCAGGGGTTCCTAAATAATCTTTTGCTCGAATTGGATAAAAATAATAGGTTTCACCATCCCGCTCTGCTGTAAAAATCGCAGAATGATTTAGATAGTCAAAAAAATCAGCTTCATCTTTAAAGAGTCTAGCATTGACACCAATGTTCTCTGGATAGATACCATGCATGGATTCTTCCCAAAAAATATCTCTCGAAATTTTGGTATCCCAATCTGCCCCCGAAAACTCAGAATTTGCAAACAAATAAGCTTTGGCAGCTTCAATCTGAGTAAAAGCGTTGATAACACGCAGGTAGTTGGACCTTGAAACGTCCAGTTGAACCTGACTACCGCAGATAAAGGCTCCATACTCAGGAAAATCGTGTAAATCTCTACTAGTCTTACTTCTACTTAAGTTCAAGTAAGCCATCAACATCTGATAGCGGGGATAAGTCACTGGACAATTCTCATTTTTATCCCAGTTGGGATGAATGCCGCAGCCAACAATAGCATGATTAGCTTCACCCAACTTATTCTGAATCGTAGCCATATAGAAGTTAAAGCGTTCTTCTACCTCTTGGATCGATTCAGCCTTTCCAAATGCAAACTCAATTGTCGTATAAGCAACCTCAAATAAGATCGTATCTTGGCTGACTGGATCAAGTAACTGAATTGGATTCCCAAAATCATCCACTTTTTCGATAGTAAAACCCAGTACTGATGGTAAATACCGAAAGAGATCCTTAACAACTTCACCATTTGTAGCTTTACCCTCTAAATTTACAATAGGATATTCTAACTCAATCCCAATAAATAAATTTGGGTTCTCTTTTATATTCTTTAAGTAACGTTTCTTTAGTAATTCAACAGACCGAGACATTAATCACCCAAACTCTTTCATAATCAAAATAAATTGTGAATAAATAATATTATACCAAAAATCTAAGCAAAAAAGATTAGAATGGCACTCAAAAATAAGGCTCTATAATATTTGTAGTGGGTAAATCCCCTATAGATATTATGGAGCCTATTTTTGTGTGATAAATTGTAAAATATAGTGCAACAAAAAACTCATAGCGTTTCATTGGTGTAAACTGTAAGTAACCACACAAACTATCATCCGAAATTACTTTCTTCACTACGATAGAATCGTTCGCTGTCAGGTGAAAATCATTACGATGGATATGTTTAGTCCTTACTATGACTTAGCTAAACAGCTTCGCTTTCGAATTTCTAGGCTCAGGCTCACTGAGGAGAATCTAAAGCAGGTTCATCCTCTTTTTCAGACTGTCTTTAAAACCTTCCTCAAGGACAAAGAGAAAATCGTCAACGCTCTTCAGTTACCCTATTCTAATGCAAAATTAGAAGCGACTAATAATCTCATCAAACTTATCAAGCGAAATGCCATTAGTTTTAGGAACTTTGAGAAGTTCAAAAACGGATTTTCATCGCTCTCAACATCAAAAAAGAAAGGACGAAATTCATCCTTTCTCGATCTTAGCTGACTTCAACCCACTACAGTTGACAAAGAGCCGTAATTTTTAGTAACTCAAGCAAATACAGATAATCAGATAAAAGAAAAGACAAGGCCTAGAAACCTTGTCTTTAATACTATACCGGCGGCCGGGGTCGAACCGGCACGTCCTTGCGGACACTGGATTTTGAGTCCAGCGCGTCTGCCAATTCCGCCACGCCGGCAAATAGTAACTGGGGTAGCTGGATTCGAACCAACGCATGAGGGAGTCAAAGTCCCTTGCCTTACCGCTTGGCTATACCCCAATAATATAAAATAGGCGAGTGATGGGGATCGAACCCACGCATGCCAGAGCCACAATCTGGTGTGTTAACCACTTCACCACACCCGCCATAATTTTATTAACACGGGCAGTAGGAATTGAACCCACACTGAAGGTTTTGGAGACCTTAGTTCTACCTTTAAACTATGCCCGTAACTAAAGCAATGGAAGGGGAGGGATTCGAACCCCCGAACCCGAAGGAGCGGATTTACAGTCCGCCGCGTTTAGCCTCTTCGCTACCCTTCCAAGTTATAAATAAGATATGGCGCGAGACGGAATCGAACCGCCGACACATGGAGCTTCAATCCATTGCTCTACCAACTGAGCTACCGAGCCAATATTGCGGGAGCAGGATTTGAACCTACGACCTTCGGGTTATGAGCCCGACGAGCTACCGAGCTGCTCCATCCCGCGTTAATATAAAAGGAGGATGTGGGATTCGAACCCACGCACGCTTTTACACGCCTGACGGTTTTCAAGACCGTTCCCTTCAGCCGGACTTGGGTAATCCTCCAACAAATAGTCCGTACGGGATTCGAACCCGTGTTACCGCCGTGAAAAGGCGGTGTCTTAACCCCTTGACCAACGGACCATATCCATAGATGGGCACGAGTGGACTCGAACCACCGACCTCACGCTTATCAGGCGTGCGCTCTAACCACCTGAGCTACGCGCCCAAGTTTAAAAAACTTGGTAATTGAACAAAGTTCAAAGCGGGTGACGAGAATCGAACTCGCGACAACAGCTTGGAAGGCTGTAGTTTTACCACTAAACTACACCCGCTAAAATGGGAGTTAACGGGATCGAACCGCTGACCCTCTGCTTGTAAGGCAGATGCTCTCCCAGCTGAGCTAAACTCCCTCGAGCTAAGCGACTTCCATATC
>AORU01000017.1 GCA_000344275.1 Streptococcus oralis subsp. tigurinus AZ_3a
AAATTTTTGGCTTTATTGGTTTATATAAAATTATAGAGTTTACTCATCAAGAACTGTCGGATTTTGAAATGTTAACTGATAACTAAATAGTCCAAAATAGCTTCCTGGCTCACATCTGGATTGATGTATTTATTGGAGCTATGTCTAACAAATTTTCCAAAGTAAAATAATTTAAGGGGTTGCTTATCTTTTGCTGCTTTTTCCAATATTTTTAGCTTTCCCTTAACTCCGTGATGGCTAGCAGTATTTTTGTTAATTAAGATAGATGGACAATTAGAGACGTCACCAATTGTGCATCTACTGTGGAATCTAACTAAAAAATAACTTTTTTCAGGGTTCTCTTCATTGTCAATAGAATTTACTGTTGCAGTATCATAATAGATGTGAACATCTTCTAAGTTTATTCCTCTTTGATTAGCTTCTTTTAGATTGACAAAGTGTTTTTCGAGTTGGATTTCTTTTTTATATTTATCATAGAATGTATATTTCTCTCCGGATTGGTATTCTAAAAAATAATTGACTAAATCTCTGAGTTGTTTCACATGGCTACGGAAAGTCTTATTATCCTTATCAGTACAAGAGGAATGAGAGTTTTGATGATGCAGTTCTGCTTTATTTGTCTCAGAAGAAAGATTGGCTTCGTCTTTCTGTCTAGGTTTAGTTACAGTAGCCAATACTCCTTTAATAAGGTCTAAGTCAATAATCAGTTTGTTTTTCTCACGGTAAAAAGAGATATGATTTTCAGACGTTACTTCTTGTTCTCTTTGTTGATAATGTTCAATCATGCGTTGACAATTATTAGGGTCATGTCTTTGATTTCTTGCTCCAGGAGTAAAATAAGGAGTTTTATTAAAGCCCGGATTGTTGAAGTTTGCTAAGGTTAATTTGAAGGAACATTTTTCTCCACATTGGAACATTTTTGCATCGGTTAGATGATTAGGAGTTCCAATTGGAGAGCAAGAAAAATCAAAGGCCTCTTTTGGAGTTACATATTGTTTTAATTCTAAACTATAAGCAGATTGAAAAGACATAAATAATTACCTCGCTATAACTTTTATTTTATTTTATCATTATTTCCAATAAAATAGAAAGGATATATCTATTATGATAGATACAATCAAACGCTGGATTGAAAAGATAAAATCTAGCCCAATTTTGAAGCCATTTATTAAGACTAAAGTCTGGTTTCAAGAGAATATTATTAAGAGAAAACTGATCATATTTTCAATGTTATTTGTGACCTGGTTGAGTCTTTTGATGGGAGCAGTTTTCTCACCACAAAGACAAACCTATACTTCAGAACAACTCAAAACAAAGCAAGTTTTTGCGAATGGGAGTGGTGAGATGAAACTGGTTAGCCAGGAATATTCACCAGATACTGGAATTATCGTTTTACAATTTGAGACGAAAGATGCTACGACTTCGATAGATCGGGGCATCGATGCCAAACGATTGAAATGGAAACTCTATGCGCAACATAAAGACTCAAAAATAGAGATGGATGTTGTGCCAATCATTGATAATAAAGTATCAGTTATTATTAAAGGAGTTCCGAAAAATTTTGGTGCATTTGCGATCGATGTGACGAATCAGACAGTCTCTTCTAGCTCAATTGATGTGAATATTTCATCGCCATCCAGTGATTCTAAAAAGGTTTCTCAGAAGAAATCTGGAGAAGAGGACACTGTACAATTCTTTGTAACTCCTCAAAATCCTCAGCTTGAGATCAAAGCTATTGAAGTTGTCTCCAGAGAAGAATTTACTCTTCAGGAAATTGAGAAAGAGATCAATTTCCTGAATGAACAGTCTCAAAAATTGACGACATCGATTTCTCAATTGAAGGAATCTATTGAAGATGATAACTCACGAAAAGCGAGTCTTCAAGCAGAAGCAAAATATCTAACAGGTGATGATCTCGAAGTCAATCAAAAGAATATTGCTACGCTGGATACAAATATCGAAACGAAGAACAGAACCATTGAAACAGCCTATAAAAACATTGAAAAGTTGAAGGCTAAATTGGAGTCTTTGGACAAGAAAAAACAGGCAGTCAAAGATGGAACATTTGAATTTTCAAACCCTATTGAAACTGTAGAAATGAATTAAAGTGAGGTAAAATAAAATGAAATCAAAGAAAAGTTTTAAAAAGATTTACCATGTAATGTTTTTTATAATGATTGATTGTTGCTTAACTCTCTATATTTTACTTACTGTTTCGGCTTTTCTTACTTATCAGTGGTTTGTAAATCTTAACTCTTTTACAATTCTTTATTATTACGATACCATGAGTGTACTATGGTTTAGTATTTTGATTTCTACAATTTTAACAAAGATATTATATCGTCCATTGTTAAGCTCTATTTGGTTCCAACCCTTGAGGGATAAAATAAACGATAGTGAATAAAGAGAATGAATCTCCTTAATTTTTGAATTAAGGGGATTTATTTTTATGATTGTCCCTTTAAAAAATTTTTTTCAGTTATCTCTTATACTAGAATCAATCAAAAAAAGAAAGGCAGAAAAATGAAAGAACAACTTAAATTAGCACCAAAGGAAAATCAACCAGTTAGAAAGCATCGTACTGTTTTCACAAGTACAAAAGGTTTGATTAGAAAACAGAAGTGGGTTGTGCTGGATATTGATGAATATGGAATAACCTATCGTAGTAATCCAGGGTATAAAGGAGAAATGTTTTCTTCAATGTACCTCGTTCTACAGGAAATTAAAATTGATGAACGTTCTTTCACACTAACTATCAAGAAAAATGATCATGAAGTTTATGTGATTGATTTGAAAAAACTAGATGGCGATTTGTGGAGCAACTTCCAAATTATAAAAGAAAAAATTGCCAGCTTTGCAGGAAATAAATTAAGGGATTAAGAAATACGAAATTAGAAAAAGGAGAAGTAATCATGGCTAAAAATGATTTAACAAAAATTGATAATCAACTGGAAGAAGCAAGGAGAAATGTTGCTCTTTTAGAACAGAAACGAAAAGAAGCAGAAGAGAATCTTCAAAAACAAATTGGTAAAATTTATGTTCAAATTCAATTGAAGAAAAATAAAAATCAGTCGTATGAATCAATTTTTGAAGAGTTAAAAATGGAATTAAACCTCATCAAAGAAGATGAAAAAGAACAACGTTTAGCAGCGAAGAAAAATCGTGAAGAAGGAAACTTTCCAGCTGAAAATCAGTCGTAATTTTTGAATTTTGAACTTCCAAATGAAGTTAAAAATGGTGTAAGTAAAAGTATGTAAAGAAGAAAAACAGTGTAAGTATAACACCTATAAAGTGTGTAAAGGTAAGTATAGTATGTGTGTGTAAGTAGGTGAAACCGAGAAAATTACCGGTACCGGAAACGTTGATACTATCAACTCCACACGCTTCGTGGGGACAGTTTCCCTTATGCTCTTTTCTAACACAACACACCTAAAAAGGACCTTAGTCCCTCTGTGTGTGTTAGTGTGTTGAAAAACCGCAAAAATAGAACCGTGTCGGTTCGTGATGTTGCGAGGTTGAAGTTTTCTTTTTTGCTTCTTTTGGCTTTTGCTTCGACAAAAGAAAAAAGAAGGGCGCTGTTTTTTAGAAAGGAAAATTTGAAATAATGGCAAATATAAAACAAAATCGAATTGAGATTAGAGGGCTTACTGATGATGAAATTAATTATCTAAAAGCACTCGCAGAAAAAAATAAAGCTAAGTCATTTAATGATTTTCTGCTCTCAATCTGTCATGAAAAAATTGAATACGGAAAATTTAATCGTGCTCAAGATTTGTATGTTGCTCATTTGGAAAATATGAAATTAGCTTCTGACCATGTTCTGGAACAAATGAAAAAACAGACCAGGATACTATCTGAATTTGAAGAAAAAATGAATCGTTATGGCGATCATATTTCACGTTGGTTAGAGTATGAAGGAGAGGTGGAAAGTGATGCCTAAAGAAATCAAAATCAGAAATATACCTGATGATATGTTTGAACAACTTCGAGATATTTCCAAAAAATATAACTATCCAAGCTTTAATGAGTTTATGTTATCGCAAGTTCAAAATATCGTAATGAATGACGGATTGAATTTGTACAATAACCAATTTGCGGAAACATTATCTGTCATCAAAGAACAACAAAGTCAGATTTTAGAATTGATGTTGAAGAATGAAATTTCTCTTTCAGCTTTAAATGTTAAACAAGATATTGTAAATGATCTAACTACAAATTGGTTACATTTTATGGATGTTGTATCTGCACTTGAAGCTGAACGACGGTCAGGTGGTGTTTAAAAATGAAGAAGAATAAATCTCTGTTCATCATTCTCATTTTTCTTGCAATCTTTATCGTACAACCTAACAATTTTAATGCTATCAAATCTGGCTTAACACAAAATGATATCCCGAATCAATTGAACATAGCCGATTCAGCTGAAGAAAAAAATTCCGACTCAAATTTGAATTCTACTCTGAAAAATGATGATTTGAAATCGAAGGAGTATGATGGAAAAAATCAGGTGATTGTCGTCAATGAAAAATCACAATTTACAAAGAGCGAATTGAGTTTAGAAAATGGCAGCTGGGAAAAATATTCTGATCTAGATTTTTTAAATCGTGTAGGAATTGCTGAAGCGATGTTGGAAAAAGAATTGATGCCAACAGAAGACAGAGAATCTATTTCGTCTGTCACACCGACAGGGTGGAAAAATAAAAAAATAATTTTCAACGGGAAAGAAGATTATTTATATAATCGTTCTCACTTAATCGGTTTTCAATTAAGTGGAGAAAATGCGAATGCTAAAAATTTATTTACAGGTACACGTGCTTTAAATGCAAATTTTGAAGATGAACAATCATCAATGGTCTACTATGAAAATAAAATTGCTAACTACATAAAAAATACGAACCACCATGTTCGCTATCGAGTAACTCCCATCTTTAGAAATGTGGAATTAGTTGCTAGAGGAGTTCGTATTGAAGCACAGAGTATTGAAGATGATGAGATCTCATTTGATGTGTATATCTTTAATATTCAACCAGGATATAAAATCAATTATTTGACAGGATCATCTCAGAAAATTTGAGGAGGGAAAAATGAATCCAAGACTTAGCTTATATTTTAGCGAAGAAACACATGAAAAATTTAAGGAAATAAAATCCTACTTGAAAGAATCGTCTGCTTTGCAGAAGCAGTATCGAAATAATTCAGCAACGCTTGTCACTTTGATTGAAGTTTTTTATAAACTTTTTATTGAATTAGGAGAAGGAAAAAATTTCTATGAGCGACTGACTCAGCTGGAAAAAAATTTTGGGGATGCCTTTGATTCTGGAAATGATAACAAGGCAATTCATCGTCAACTTGACCAAATTCTCTATCTAACGCTAACCAACTTTCATGCTATTACGAAAGATGATTTTGATGTTCAGGAATTGGAATCTATTCATTCACGATTGGATCCTACACAACATGAATTGATGGCACGAATCAACGATGTCATTCAAGAAGATATTGCACGTGGTCAAACTATCAAACATTCTCATTGAGGTACAGTAAATGGTAGATATTGTTGAAATCTATTTAGAAACAGGAGATTTTCATGAAGCGGTGAAACAGTCAGGGCTGCCTACTCATATAGCTCATTTGAAATTAATAAAGAGTGGCTGCCTTAAAATTCAAGATAAAATTCAGTATGGTTCTAGGACAGCTAAGCTCGGGGGAATGGCCGAGGAGCTTTTTCAAAAGTATGTTCCAGATGCAACGGATGCGAATAAGTATTTCAAGAAAAATAATCCAGTATATGATTTTTGGCTAGATGGTCTAACGATTGATGTAAAATACAGCTCATTGTATAAAAGGAAAAACGGGAACTCCCATCACTGGCAATTGAGGACAAAAGGAAATCAAGATTTTATTGTCGCCTTTTTAGAACGAGAAAGTGGTTCAGAGTTAGAAAAACCAAATATCTTGTTGATTCCCATGCAATTTGTTGAAGAGCAAAAAGAATTACATATTTCTCAATCAGGACGGTGGATCAATGATTTTCAAGTTGAACCTGAAGAATTACAACCGTTATTAAAAGACTATGCTCTTTTAAGAAAAAATGGACTATTTTAATTCAAAGAGAGGAAAATAATGAACGTATCTTTTAGTCCAAGTATTACCTTCATGCTGCAATATACAGAAGCAAATAGTGGGTTTGTAGACTACACCAATAGAGATGAAGCTGTCGAGGTTGATAATGAATTAAATTTAGAGACACACAGACAAAATATTGAGTCTCTAACTGAAGATGAAATACAAAAAATCCAAGCTGAAGTCCCAGAAACAAAACTTAATTTCCAGGAGTACATCGATTATATGAATCGTTCTTATGCTACTGAAAATCAAAATGAAGAGATGACAGCGATTTTTACAAAAGAAGTCAATTACTTGCAACGTAGCAAAGTAACTGAATTGAAAAGTAAGTTAGAGCAGGCTTATCAAAATGGCTCTCTTCTATGGCAGGGTGTTATCTCTTTTGATAATGATTTTTTGGCCAAGGAGGGATTATATGATCTGGAAACTGGGAAAGTTGATCAGCAAGCCATCAAGTCGGTCATACGTGAAGCATTGCCAAGATTGATTGAAAAAGAAGGATTATCCGACTCATCATTTTGGTGGGCTAACATTCACTTGAACACGGATAATATTCATGTGCATTTTGGTTTATCTGAAGTTGAATCTGCAAGAGATAAATTTTTCTATCGGCCACGTGGACGAATGGAATATAGAGGTAACTTTTCCCAGAAAACCATTGAGCGTTTTAAAAGTGATGTTTTTCATGGTCTGTTGAATGAACAGACTAGAGGAATGATTGTTCGACGAGAACAAATCTTGGCCAATATCAGAAGTGAGTTGATCAATTCTGTGTTTAGAGATCAGAAGGTTCGTTCTTCGGCTGAAAAAAATTTTTTGGAGCAGGCTTACAACCATTTGCCAATGGATAAAAAATGGCGTTATGGATCAAATGCAAGAGATTTTGCAGTCAGTAAATTCTTCATCGACCGCTATCTGGATTCCTATTTAGAAAATGATGGGAAAGAGCTCTATCAAGAATTTCTGAAAGAAACGAAGGACTTCCTAGAAACTTATAAAGGAGCTTATTCAGATGAAAAAAAATCAACCTACGAAAAGATTCGGAAAGTTGATGGTCGTTTTGAGAAAACACAACAGGAAGCTGCAGGCTTTCATCTGCAGCAATTAATTGCGAGTCGAGAGAAGGAGTTGAGAGAACGACTAGCAAATAAAATCTTGCACCTATTTCGTGAGAATGCTCCTGAAATAGCTGACGTTCGGCTGGAAAAAAATTTGGCCAATTTCTCAGTAAAGAATCAAAAATTAATTTTAGCTCAGGATCCTAACGCAAGTGTTATCAAAACACTAGATGCCTGGAAAAAACTGGGTTATGATCTAAAAGATGGGGCGAAACCTCTTGAAATCACAAAACCAGTCTATGCTACTTATGACAAACACGGAACAGGTTTGGGACGTCCTGAATTTGTTACGGAATTAGTTTATGATGTGAGTCAGATGAAAGAAGACTTACTACAGAAGCAACTTAGTTTAAGGGACTTATCGCTATTTTCTTCAGCTGATTTGAAAGAACTTGTAGAAGCAGCTAAAAAGAAAAGTGATCGATCATTAAAAGAACGCCAGGAGCTAGGAACATTTCGCTATGCTTTAAAATTGAGTTTATTGGAGGAAAAGCAGAGTAGTTTATTAGTTCGTAAAACTCTTTTTGATCAAATTCAACCACTTGAAACCGATAAGCCATTTGTTGAATTGAAAAAGAAAGAAATTCAACAAAGACTGAAGCTGACTGAATTGCAGCTGACTCCAAATTATAAATTGAGTGAAGCAGACCAATCTCTGAGACAATCTCTTGCTAACCAGTTTGAAGATAGTGTTTCATTTTCAGTAGAGAAAGCCGATTCATTAACAATTCAAGCTCCTATTAAACGTTTAAAGGAGGAATTGGCTACAATTCAACCTCTTCAAGATGAAGGAGTTTTGACCATTCTAAAGGGCTATCCTGTTACGAAAGATAGCTACGTAGAAGAGTTACAGACACATATCTCTATTTTTCAGTTGAAACATCAGATTTATAGTCGAAACAAGGAAATTTCACAAACGACTGATCAAACTACTATTCAAAAATTAAAACAGGAGAATGCGAAAGGATTTTCTGAGCTCAAATCACTCTATCAGAAATTGTTGCCAGAGGAGGAAAGTAATCAGAAAAGTCAGTTAGCTCAAGCTGTTTCACAGAAAATGCAAGAAAGAAAGGTCCTACAAAGAAAAAATATCCAACAATCCCAAGGTAAAGCAATCATCAATACAGATTTCATGAGAAATCTGACCAATTCTCTTCAAAGGGCTCAACGTGCAAATAAAAAAGCCCTTATGGAACGTGAGAGAAGCGATGAGAGACAAGAATTGGAGGAAAAAGGACAAAGTATATAGAGGTCATTGTAAAAGCAATGACTTTTTTTGTTGAAAAATGGAATTATATTGTCCCTTTAACTGGAATTTTTTGGTTATTGAATAGAATAGAAGGATAAAAAGAGAAAGGAGAAGAAAAATGAAGCTATTATTTCCAGATGTCGCAGTTGAAGACTTTGATTTCTCAGCCGAATGGTTAATTACGGCAATGAATGCCGATAGCAAGCAAGTGCATTTTGAGGGTCAAGGAAGAAATTCTGATTTAGAAATGGTTCTAGATTTTAAGGAAAATTCTGAGCTATTTGAATCTTTTTCAGTAGGGGAATTGGTTCACTTAGATCCAGAATCATTTCTACAAGCAGAGAATGAGCCGTACAAACCACAGTATGAAGGATTTTAAGGAGATTTTATATGACAGAACAAGAATCAAGACGTGGTAAAAGTCGTAGAGAACGTGTTGAATTTGCACGTTCTAGAGATATTTTGGATGTTGCAAACGAGCTCCAGATGGAGCTGGTTCGATCTGGACGAGACTATCGATGGAAAGAACATGATAGCCTAGTTATATCGCCTGATAAGAATTTATGGAAATGGTTCTCCAGAAATACAGGAGGAGATGCGATTTCTTTAGTTGAAACGATAAAGGAAGTGGATTTTAACCAATCTGTAGATTTTTTAAATGATGGAAATTTTAAAGAGTTTCAAATGGTTGAAAGAGCTCAAGAAGATTTTAAATACTATCTTGAAAAATATGAGCAGCCGTTTTCAGCTGGAAGAGATTATCTACGGAATCAACGTGGGCTATCAGACGAAACGATTGATTATTTTTTGGAACAGGGTGTTTTAGCCCAAGCTAACGCCAAACTTGACTACTTTGCGGAAGGCAATGATGGAGTTACAACAAATGCGATTGAGCCAGTTATTGTCTTCAAGTCCCTTTCTTCTTCAGGTGAAGTTGTTGGAGCCTCTTTACAAGGAATACAGGAGAATTGGGAGAAGTGGCCAAAACATGGATATGCTAAAGTGATTATGAAAAACTCCGATCCTATGACAGGTATTCATGTTGATATTGGCGGTCCAAAACGATTGATTTTCACTGAGAGTCCAATTGATTTAATGTCCTACTATGAATTGCACAAAGATAGTCTTCAGGACGTCAGATTAGTTTCTATGGATGGTTTGAAAGAATCGACTATAGGCCGTCATCTATCTCAAATTCAAGCTGAAATTTCAGGAAAACCACTAAGATGGACACCTGAACAATTAGCGGACGGACTTCAAGTAGCTATTGATCATCACTTTTTTGAAGATGGGAAAAATGCGGATTTGATTACTCTAGCTTTAGATAATGATAAAGCAGGTAGAACATTCATTCAAGAATTGGAGGCAAAAGGAGCTGTTATCAATTCAGATCTACCAGAACTAAAACCAGGACAAGATAAAACGGACTGGAATGATGTTCTAAAGAATCAACAGGAAGAAAAGCCTGACAACAGTCGTCTTGCCCAGGCACGTCGAAAATTGGAACGACTAAGGGGTGAACAAGACGAGGCTATTTCAAGGGCTTATTCCCACCAAGCGCTAACAAATGGGCAACCCATGAATGATAAGCGAGGAGGTGCTAGCTTTAAACGTAAGCAAGAACAAATAGAAGATCAAGTCTTCTCAAAGATGGATGAGATTAGGCAACAGGAAGAGCGAGTAGAGCGCCTGGAGCACCAACAACATTTGAAAGAAATGGGGTTGAATCGTCAGGGTAGTGGTCTGGAGATGAGTGTTCAAAATATACCTAGAATCCGTGAAGAGTTAGAAAAAGCTAAACGTGGGGAGTCGTTCTTTACCAAAGCTACTCTCAAACGCTATCAAGAAGAGTTGACTAGACTTGAAGCCATATCTGAACAAATGGGTAAAACGAGCATTCAACCAGCAACTCAAGCCTTAATTGATGAGGGGCTAGTGAACCAGTGGCAAAAACAACCAAATACGTATTTTGTAAAAGGGTTACGAAGAGTTGCCCTGGAGTTGACTGAAGAAGGAGAGTTTCAATTATCTTCACAAACTAAGTATCATCCGAAAACAGATGAGGAAAGACTGAAGGTGGATGAATTACTTGCCAAACAAGGGCAAGAAAATGTAGGATTAACGCCCTCGAATCAGGAAAAAACAATCTCGCCACAACCAGAGCCTATTGAAAAAAATCAAGGCGAAGCAGGGTGGTTAGAAAAAAATTGGGACAATCTCACGTTTTCGATAGAAAATAAAAAAACAGTCGTCATTGATCCGACTAGTATAGATGAGATGGTTGAAGAAAAACAAACTCCAGAAAATCAAGAATCTATTGTCAATACAGAGGAGAATGCTGTGAGATTGATGAGCTATGAAGAGGTAAAACAGGAAAACGAAGCATTAACAAAGAGTTTAAATAATCGGATTCAATCTGGAGAATTATCAATTGAATTTGCCCCAGATTTCTATCTATATGATGTCTTTGCGAAGTTAGGAAATAGCCATCCTACTAAATACCTCAACGCTAAACGAATGGAAGTGTTGTCTCCTATCCATTCACTTTTGACCTCTATTGATGATCAAACGATTGATTTATACAAGAAAAAAGGGACTCCTGAGCAAGATTCCTTGTATCAAGCATTGAAACCTCATCAGAGAACTTTGGGAGTAGATATTTCAACCCGATTTATTGGTGAACTTGCAATAGCAGCCTACAATACTAACAAGCAGATAGAAAGCCTTTCTAGTAACAGTTTTGGCGTCTATTTTGGTGAAAGGACCCTTGATAATCTATCACAATCGGTTGAGCGAATGCTGGAGTATCCATTGATTGAATCGGGAACAAGAGACTTCGCCCATGGTTTTGTGACAACACCAAACACATTGTTCCACTATTTGGAAGAACAAGAAGGAGAAGTGGTTTTAAATCGAGAATTATTGGATAACTTGATATCACGTCTTGAGACTCATCCTATTAAGATAATGGAAGTTTCAGAAGAAAAAGAAAAAGCCCCTGAGAAATCTCAAGAGCTAGATATGATTTTTGAGCAACAAAAAAACGAGAGGACCAGTGGTAGTCTGGGGTCTTTACAGCCCGAAGCTGAAGGCAGTCCCACACCCGTACCAAAAGCTGGCACCTTTGAACGCTCTGTTACCAGTCGTCCTACGACATCCTCTCATTTACTTTATTTTACCATAAATGAAGAGTTTCAGTCAAGTAACGATGGCTACTATCACTCTATTTCCTTAGATGAATTAACTAAATTGAATCGTCCAATCCGTCGACTAGCTTTGCAAAATGCAGCACAGTATTATTTGGATGAGTTGGCCAACTCAAAGATTTATTATGTTACCCCTGATAAGACTGTACAAGTTCATTTTGAAGAAAAGCACTTCATGCACCTAACAGGAATTAAACCAATTGCATTAGGGCAGACACCCGAGAAAACTTTACATGATTTTTCAGAAGGAAATGGACATTTTGATAATATTTTATTGGCTAATAATGATGCAGCTTTTGACAAACTAAAGGTCTTATCAGATCTTTCAGTAGCAACAGAAAGTACATCTTTCTATTTTGATGATTTAACTGATCTTAGGCGATATGATGGACGTTTTGATAGTCTTATAAAGTCTGATGATAAAGATATTATCTTGTTATTCAAAGAGTTAGAGGAAGAAAACTATATCCCAATATCAGTTTTTAAGTCTCGGACAAAACTTACCAAGGAACTGGAGACGGTAGATAAAACACCTATTCTTGGCGTATTCCGTGAACGTGATGGCCAGATTGAACAGCTATCAATTAATGAGGAATATGTTAAAGATGGTGGCGAGGAAATGTTATCTATCTTAAAAAATAAGCAGTATGAAGAGGTTCCTAAAGAAATTGAACAAACAACGCTAGAGAACACACTGAATAGCCCCCTACTTGATTCGGCTACGTTTACTCAAGTCTTAGATACTGTCTATAATTTAGGTGTGCCAGGTGACATCTCAAAAACTCCAGAAGAATTTCATCAAGCATGGGATCAGTATCTTGACTATGCGAAACAGTACAATGATAAATTTGATCAGATTGTTGCTGCAGCAGGAGAAGATAATCTCCTAGATAAAAATTCCGACTTTTATAGAGACTGGCATCAAGATCATATTTATAAAGATGACTATCATATTCGCCTTCAATGGTCTGAGGATCGCCCAGGTGGCCCGAAATTGCCGTTTAAAGAGACAGAGCTGATATCTTATCAAGACTTTGCTAGAGAGCTATACAAGGCCAATCAGGACTTTTATCCAATTCATCAAGAAGGAATGAAACAAGTAACAGCAGGCAATACTGAAGGTTATGTCCCTCCTACCAAAATTAAGTTTGATGTTTATGCTCCAGGGGGTGAAATGATCAAAGAGGGAATTCGATATGATATTGGAGATGAGACTACACCTATTTCACAAATGTTAGGGTTAGGATATCGTCGACTCAAAGGTCAATCTGTACTAGCATCGATGGATGAAGAAATTCTTTCTCAGCTGGAAAACAGAGAGGTGAATAAGGAAATTTCCCAGGAAGCAAATGAATCGGCTCGATTGACAGAAGAAGTAGCAGGTCAAACTCCTGATACAAGAGAAACGGTAGCTTTTCAATCTTCTAAGCAAGAAACTAAAACTAATTTACTTCAGCGTGTAGAGGAGATCCTGAAAGAGGAACCTATTTCGGATTTGGAGATCCCTGAAGTAAACTCAAGTAGTATTGATTATGCGACTTTAACGCCTCATGAATTGAGTGAAGTTGCTTTTCAAAAAGTGAGAGAGTACACAGAAACACCAGAACGGTTAGAAGAGTATCTGAATTTTATGAGTAAGTTTCCAGAACTTTCTCCTAGAAATGTCGCTTTGATTCAGGAACAGTGGCCAGGAGCAAGTGCAGTCGCAACCTATAATCAATGGCAATCGATGGGGGAAGTTCTTGGAATTACTTCAGATCAGGTATTTGAAACTAGAAATACCTATACCAATAAAAAAACAGGTCGAACAAGAGAAGTTGTCCATAACAATCTTTCGGTTAAGACAGGAGAAAAATCACATATTACCTTGTTTAGACCTATGATGGTTGAAATGATTCCTGTATTGGATGAAAATGGAAATCAGGTAAAAAATGGAAAAGGCAATCCAAAATATAAAAGACTTTCTGAAGCGACACCTGAAGAAAAGGCGTTAAAGAAGGAAGGAAAATTAAAATCTCGCTTCTTCCAAGAAAGAGATTCAAATACAGGCTTAGCTAAATTTGCTACGTATAAAGTATTTGAGTTGTCTCAAACAACCTTGAAACCTGAATTTTATCCAAAAGCGATGCCAAATCGTCACTATAACTTTAATATGGATCATATTCGTACAAAAGAGGTGCTTGAAGGACTTTCAGACTATGCTAAGAATATTGGGGTAACAATCTATCAAGACGATGCAAAAGAGTTGAGAAGTGCGAAAGGATCTTTTTATCCAGATGAACAAAAGATACTCTTGAATCCAGATAATACTCCTGGAGAAGTCGTTGCAACTACTATTCACGAGTTGGCGCATGCTAGTCTACATAACCCTAAATTTGCTAACTCGTATAAGGAAGATGTCTCAAAAGATCGTAGAGAACTTGAAGCTGAGATGACAAGTTATCTCGTTTCTAATCATTTTGGGTTAGATACCTCTGAAAAAGCCATTCGCTATATGGCAATTTGGACTGATAATTTGACCTCTCTTGATGATCAACAACTAGCGCAATCTATGAAACGGATTCATGGAACAGTATCTAAGATTGTAAAAAGTGTTGAACAACATACAAAGCCTTATCAGTTGAATAGACAGGTGGGACAAAATCAAAATTTTATCCAAAGCCCAAAGAAGGGGCTTAAAGTATAGAAAGAGTGCTCTTTGTGAGCCTCTTTTTTGTGTAAAAAGTTATATAACTTTTTGTGTTGTTCTTTGATATGAACTTGTTCTACTCTGTGTCAATGTCCCTTTACAAAAGATTTTTTAATTATAGATTACAATGACAGAAAATGAAGTAGAAGGAGAATGATATGGTTATAGTTATTTTGGCTGAAAAAGAGAAACAGGCAGAAGCTTATGCTACAGCTTTGGGACAATTTAGTAAAACGAAAGGTGTCTATGTTATCAGGCAATCACTCTATTTTCCAGCTGAAGTCCATGTGGTGGCTGCTGAAGGGCACTTATTTGAATACAGTGAACCAGACAACTGGTCACTTGATAAATTACCTCTGACAAATGTTTCATTTAAGCAACATCTCAAGGAGGATAAGAATTCAAGAGAAAAATTTAAGAGAATTTATGATGAAGTGGTAGCAGCGGATCAAGTGATTATTGGGACGGATGCTGATAGAGAAGGAGAGCGGATTGCGTACTCTATTTTGTCGCACATACCAGGAGGCAAGGAGAAAATTTGGAAACGGCTTTGGGCAAGCTCCTTGACCAAGAAAGCTCTTCAAAAAGCTTTTCAGGAATTGAAGGAACCTTCAGAGACCTATAATTACTATTTGGAAGCTGAAGCACGTGCACAAAGTGATTGGTTGGTAGGCATGAATTTATCACCTCTTGCAACGATTGATCTTCAAGCAAAAGGACAGCTACCCCGAACAAAGGGAAGCCATTTATCAGTTGGCCGAGTTCAGACACCTGCAATTAGACTAGTCTGTGAAAATGATTTAGCGATTCGTAACTTTACCCCAGAAAAATATTGGAAGCTTCAGCTGGAGGATAAGAAAAATGGGGTATTCTTCACCACAAAAGATAAAACTAAAGATAGTGAGGCTATTTTAGCCTCTTCAAGGAAGCTATCAGCTACCTCTGTTATTTCTTCAGTTGAGGTAGAAAATCATCAGAAATCCGCTCCACGGCTATTTACCTTGTCAGAATTACAAAGTTTTGCGGCAAGTGCCTGGAAATTTGACTCAAGCAAAACAGAGAGTATTGTTGAAGGACTGTATTTGAAAGGATTTCTCTCCTATCCACGTCCAGACTCAGAATACATCAGTCGCTTTGAATTTGACGATTTAAAAGAAAATCTATCTGCCTATCAAAAGGCTATTAATTGTCATTTTCAGCCAGCGTTTTTGGAGCCTAGGAAAGATTATGTCAATGATGAAAAAGTATCTGGTACGAGCCATTCAGCCTTGATTCCGACTGAAAGAATTCCAAACCTTTCAAATTTAAAAACTGACCAACGACTGATTTATGAAGCAGTTGTGAAACAGGCGATCTTGATGTTTGCGGATGATTGTTATTATTCAACCAAAACGATTGAAGTAGAAAATAATGGTCTTGTTTTTAAAACAAAAGGTAGAACGCTTCATAAATTAGGATGGGCTGAATGGAGTTCTCGAAAGGTACGAGGTTCTGTTGAAGTTCCTGATTATCAAGTAGGAGATAGAATTGAGACACAAGTTCAGATTGCAGGGGGTGAAACAAAACCACCTAAACGATTAACTGAAAGCCAATTGATTGGCCAAATATTTCCTAAATATGGCTTGGGAACTCAGGCTACTAGAGGAGAAATTATTAAAAAAATTCAGAGTAAGGGTTATGTTGTTAAAGATAAAAAAACAGGTCAACTAACTCCTACCAACAAGGCCTATCTACTTATCAATTATCTCTATGATAATGAATTCTCTGATCCAGAAACAACAGGAGGCTGGGAGATGTTCCTATCTCAGATTGGAGAAGGGACAATCAATCCACGAGAATTTGTGGATGCAATAAAAGATAAGCTCACTCTTCAAATCAAGGAAGTAAAAGAAAGAGGTGATTAAGTGTGATTACTGAAGAAAAGAAAAAAACACCCTATTTAGATCGTTATACAGATAATTTGACAGAAAAAGTTTCAAAAAAAGCAGAAGATTATCAGGTGTACGGACGTGATAAAGAAGTAGAAGCTGTTCAGACCGCTCTTCTTAGACGAACTAAGAATAATCCTATTTTGGTAGGAGAAGCTGGAGTTGGAAAAACAGCGATTGTTGAAGGATTTGCTTTGGCCATTTTAAGAAACCAGGTATCTCCAAAATTAAAAAACTTGACCGTGCGCTCTCTAGAACTATCTAGTTTAATGTCAGATGAGGATGGAGGATTTATTGTTAAGTTTAAAAAAATTATTGAGGAGATGGTAAAAACCAAAGGAGAAAATCTTCTCTTTATTGATGAAATTCATACGATTGTTGGTGCTGGAGGTTCAGATAAAGGTGCTCTGGATGCTGGAAATATTGTAAAGCCAGTTTTGTCACGTGGTGAGATGCAATTGATTGGCGCAACTACTTTAGATGAATTTCATGAGTATGTCGAACAGGATCGAGCGCTAGAGCGAAGAATGCAGCCGATTATGGTTGATGAGCCAACAACTATTCAAGCGATTGAAATTCTTGAACAAGCTAAAACCATTTATGAAAACTTTCACCAGGTATCTATTAGTTCTGATGCTGTAAAACAAGCTGTACTTCTATCCGTCCGCTACATACCTGATCAATTTTTACCTGATAAAGCCTTTGACTTAATAGATGAAGCAGCGACTATTTGTTCTACAAATGGATTGGTTCATGTCGGGAAGCGAGAAATTGCAGAGGTGCTGAAAAATAAAACAGGTATTCCTGTTACGACGATTTTGAAAGGGAACAAGGAAAGACTATACGGTTTAAGAGAAAAACTGTCACAACGTGTTAAAGGTCAAGATGAGGCTGTAGAGGCTGTTGTAGATGCTATAACTGTTGCACAAGCTGGTTTACAGGATCAAAGAAAGCCCCTATCCTCCTTTATGTTTCTGGGAACTTCTGGGGTTGGAAAAACGGAGCTTGCATTGGCACTAGCAGAGGGAATGTTTGATGATGAAGAGGCAATCATTCGCTTTGATATGTCTGAGTATAAACAAAAGGGAGATATAACAAAGCTGATTGGCGATCGTCAAACTAGAACAAAAGGACAATTGACTGAGAAGGTTAAACAAAAGCCTTATAGCGTTATTCTGATAGATGAGGTGGAGAAAGCACATTCCGAAGTTGTAGATTTATTTTTGCAAGTGCTTGATGCAGGGCGCTTGACTGATTCAACTGGAAGGCAAGTGAGCTTTAAGAATACAATCATTATTATTACTACGAATATTGGTGCTGAAAAAATTATCAAGCAGTATGAATTGAAAGGGAATTTTAAAAAATTAACAGATAGGGATAAAGTTCAGTTTGAAAAGAGCATGACGTTGGAGTTAGAAACTAGATTCAGACCAGAATTTCTCAATCGAATTGAATATAAATTGATTTTCAACATGTTAGACGAGAAAGTGAATAAAGAAATTATTGTCAAACAACTATCAGAAATTAAAGAAAGAATGAAGAATCAAAAGTTGACTCTCTCTTATGAAGAAAGTTTGGTTACTTATTTATTGGATGTAGGAACAAATATAAAGGATGGTGCACGACCTCTGGAAAGAGTGATTAAGCATAAGGTGCTTCCTTTAATTTCTAAAGAGTTTCTGAACTTATCCGATCACAACCAAGAGTATCATTTTCATCTTTGGGTAGAGGGTGATGCGCCAGATGAGCATCACCGTGAAGATAAAAGAGAAATATTGTTCGACGTCGAAGTTGAAAAGAAGTCATTTGGTGAAGCATTATTTTCTTAAAACTAACAATAAAAAAATGATTGTCCCTTTAAAAAATTTTTTTCAATTATCTATTATACTAACATTGTCAAAAAACAAAGGAGGATTTCTATGAAAAATTATTTGACAAGACAACTTAATCAAGTAAAAACAAAATCACAGATGTTTTTATTGAGCCTTTCCCTATTCCTAACAGGATCTACAGCCTATGCAGACGATCCATTTGCTAAGTCGGATAACTTGGCGAAACAAGGAATTACAAAAGTTCAGCTAGTCAGTGTTGCGCTATTTGGTCTAGCTGCCGTTGTCACTTCGCTCATTTATGCGTTTGGTGGACGAGAGTTAAAATCCTCAATGAAAAAAAATTGGATTTCAATTGCAATTGCAATTATTGGTGTTTCTGCAGGTCCAAGTATCATTGAATGGATTTTTGATTTCGTGAAAAATTAAGGGGTGGTGATATATGGCTTTTGCTCTCTTTAATAAAGGTCGCTGTATGATTACAGATGACTTATTTCTAGAAATCACCTGGGAAGATGGAAGAGGGCCAGAGGATGATAGTGAGTTACTTGCTATCATTGAGGCATTGGATCATCTTTCTGATTTTTCTCAACCGATTTCAAAAAGTTTACCCTACCTAACATTTCAACAGGCAGAGTTGTTATTTAGAGAGTTGAAACAGATGTATAGTCAGTTTCAGCTGAAAAAAGTGGCAATCGCCCATCTGGAAGGGAAAAACGTAGTGACAGAAGGGGAGGTTTATGCTAGTCCATTCCTCATCACAGAAGACTATGAAAATCTCCTGCTTCTCCTCATTCAAGCGATACTTACTCGTTCTGAATTTGCGAATTACAGCTATCAAGAAAAACGGGAGTATTTTGAGAACCAGATTTATCCTATATATAAACAAAGCTTGGGGTTATCTGATTCTTCTCTTCCTCTTTTCCCAGCTGAAGGTGAGGTGGCGGTTCTTTCACAACCAAATCGTCCATCACATGATCTAAAAGTAGGAGGTCAAACAACTGTTGCTCCTCCTATAGCTCAAAAGCAGTCAGTTTCTCTGAAGAAAATTTATCTATTTTTAGGTGTTTTGGGAGTGCTGTCGGTGATAAATATCGTTTGCGTATTTTTTGCTTTCGCTCAACTATCAAGTCAGTCCGAAAAAGTAAATTTCTTATATCAGGAACAAAAAAATACTCAACTTCTTGTCTCAACAAAAAATGAAGTTGATGTATTTAGCAGATACTTTCTCCCCTCTTATTACTCAGGCAAAAAAGAAAATCTAGTAGATTTTCTTTCTGAAGGCGATGCAAAATTTACTAAACCGAAAGAAGGAATTTTACAATCTGTTATTTTAGAGAAATTGAATTATGATTCAGAAACTCAAAAATACACGGTTTCCTATATCTTGTCCGTAAAAAAAAGGGGACAAATCATCTAGCATCAGATTAACTTTTGATGTAAAAGCTTCTGATTCTTCAAAATATGGATTTGTTGTAGAAACAGAACCAAAAGAATCAAATTATCTTAAAAATTAGAAAAGGAAAAATTAAAATGAACAAGAAACAAGTATTAGCTACACTAGCACTTTCAACACTAGCACTTGCACAAGCTGGTTATGTATCAGCAGATGAACTTGCACCAATTGATTCTTCTACTCCAACAACAGAAGTAGTTACTCCAACAACACCTAGCGCTTCAACAGAAACTCCAGCAACTCAGCCAACAGAGCCTTCAGTTACTCCAGTTGACCCAACAACGCCAGGTGTACAAGGCAAGGACAACGCTGAGACTCCATCAGCTCCATCTGAAACTCCATCAGCTTCGACTGAGGCACCGACTGCGCCAGCTGAGACACCAACAGTTCCATCGGAAACTCCAGCTGCTGAACTTCCTCAAGGCAAAGACAATGCAGGAAGTCTTGATGGTGTACCGACAGTCCCAAGCAAACCTCAAGGTAAAGATAACGCTGAAAACCTTGATGGAGTCCCAGCTGAAAAGCCAAAAACAACAGACGAGGCAAACGAGCAAGGGAAATCCCAAATTGGAACAACATCTACATCAACTGGACAGGTTGTACATGATGTAACCAAAGAGCCTGTTGAAACAAATACAGGTGCATCAATCGTTAGCACCAAAAATGGAAACGTAGTCCTTTCAGATGGTTCTGTAGTGGCTCCAGAAGAAGTTGGTGGAACAGTTAACGAAGATAAGACTATTTCTGTCACTGATAAAGATGGTAAGCTCAAAACCCTTCCAAGCACAGGGACAGCAGAAAGCATTCTAGGGGCTATTGGAACTATGTTATTGACAGCAATTGGCTACTTCTACAAGAAAAAATTATTTTAATTAGGTAAAGGAGAAAATGAATGTTTAAAACACAAGAAACAAAGGTATTTGGATCAATTCGCAAAGTTAAGCATTACGGTGCTTGTGGTGTTATTTTGGGAATGGCTGCTCTAGCGATGGCTTTTTCAACTGGAAGTGTATCTGCTGATGAGTTGAATGCAAATCAAAATGTACCAAAGGCAGTTCAGGAAGTTCCTAAACAAGCAAAAGCTGATCAGAAAAATACTACAGTTGATGTTGTAGTTGATCATTCAAATGTTGATCAAGCTGTTGCTGAAGCTAAAAAGGCAGGTTTAAAAGTTCAGGAAGATGTTGCGACAGACGCCGGGGTTGCTGAGAGTCAGGAAGATCTTGCGAAACGAAAAGCTGCTATTGAGCAAAGTTATGACACACAATCTAAAAATCTTTCAGGGACTGCAACCACTTATAAGAGTGATGTTGCTAAACGTGAAAATGAGCGTACAGTGATCCAAAATGAAAATACCGAGAAGAAAGCTCAGTATGAGAAAGATCTGGAGCAGTACAATAAAGATACTGAGGAAGTAAAAAATAAAAATGCTCAAATTGATCGTGATAATAAAAAGAAAAATGACGATTATCAAAAAGCAAAAGCAGAACGTGAAGAAGAAAATCGTCAAATTCGTGAAAGAAACCGTTTGGGACAAGAAAAGCATGATCAAGAAATGGCAGCGTATAACAATCGTGTGAAAACCGATACAGAAATGTATGAGCGTGAGAAAGCTCGAGTAGAAGCTGAAAATGAGAAGATTCGTTTGAATCATGAAAAAGCGTTGAAAGAGCTACAAGAAAGAAATGCTCAGATTGATGATCGCAATAATCAAAGTTTAGCTAAATATGCTAAAGATAAAAAAGATTATGAACAAAAATTGGAAGAGCTTAAAAAGAAAAGTGTTGCTGCAACTGCACCAAATATTACTTTGTATGGTAACTATGACGAAACAAAACGTGGTTCTTTGGAATACTACGGTAAACTTACCGCAGCATTTTCAGGAGTAAAAGATTTGGAGTTGGTCAAAGGTACATTAGGGGCTACTTCTGAGACTACGATTGAACCTGGTCGTCCAGATATGATTGATAAAGAGGAAATCGCTCGACAAAATGCTACGTCAATAGGCGGTACAATTCTAAAAAATATTAAGGAAGGTGATTCGTTTACACTTCATAAAATCGGTAAGACTGTATCTGGGAAAACAATTTCTGTAAAATTCACTTCGAAATCAACACCTACCAAGGAATTTGAAAAAGAAGGTAATTCTCAGGTTTACAGTCGTTTGTGGGTTTGGTGGTTGAAAAATAAAGGTGTTTCACCATTTGGATTTAGCCCATTTAATTACTTGAATCCTGATTTTGATTATGAGTTTTTTGATGAGGCAACTGGTAAACCATTAAACATTGGACGTGCCGATGTGTATTCAGATATTGATTATGGTCAATCTATTCGTCATACCTATGAAGATGGGTCAACAGGTATTGTAAAAACACCTAGTGATTCATTGGTTCAAGAAACACCTCTTCCAGCATTTGGAAATAAAACTGGTTGGAAAGGTGTGAAAACGTCAGGTACGTATCAATCAGACGACAATACAGGTTTAGACGAGTATAAAGCGGGCGACCCAATTTATTCAAATGTAAACGATTTTCATGATACGCCTGTTGGAACGATTGTATCTATTGGATATGGTTCTAAAGGACATTTGAGTTATTATAAAGGTAAAAAAGAATTTAAACCTTATTCACAGGAAAAATTTGAAGCATATCGTAAGTATTCTGATGCAAAACGAAAAGCAGAAGGGCTACCTCCTTATTCGGATAGGGAATTGTATGAAGCAACATACACATTCCAACTTTGGGGAAACAATAATATTGTTGAGACGGTAGATGAAGTTCATCCGCCAGAGTTGGAAACCTATGAGAAGAATACAATTCCTGATCCTAAGTATCTTCCGGATCCAAAACCAGTTGATAAGTCTCGTAAACCAAAACCATTCACTCCAGAACCTGAGAAACCGGGTGTTCCTGCCCCAACTCCAGATGAACCGCATGTGCCAAATCCCCCAAAACCAGTCGATCCAAAATATACTCCTGTTCCAAATAGCATTCCTCCTCGTACTGTACATGTGCATTATGCAAATTTGAAGTACAAACCTACTGCAAAACCTACTAAATCTATTCAAGATAAAAATGGAAATGATATTGATGGAGCAACAACATTTGATAAAAATGTGAACTTCAAATTGAAGACGGATTATTCACCTTATTCTAAATTCACTGCGTCACCTAAATCAATCGCAAAACGTTTTGCGATTATGGATGATGTGCAAGATGGTGCTTATAAAGTGGATGACAGTAGAATTAAAGCTACGGATTCAGATGGTAAGGATGTGAAGCACCTGTTTGATATGTATCATGTTCTTTCAGATAAAGGACGTACAGAAGCTATCAATCAAATTTTGAAAGAAGCTGGACTAAATCCAAAAGGTGAATTTTACATGTGGGTACCGAAAAATAATGCAGCTTATTACGAGAATTATGTGAAAAAAGGTAAGAATATCACATTTGATTTACCTGCTAAGTTGTTGGTAAAAGAAGGTCAAAAGGTTCAAAATGATTTCCATCAGATTGATTTTGGAATTAGTCATCAGTCAAATTTGGTGACAGCCCAAATTCCTGATGTGAAGCCAGAGAAACATGTATTTGACCAAAAAGGTCAGAAGGTGTTAGATGGTCAGAAAGTAGAAATTGGACAATATATTCAATATCTTTTGAATGGTGTCACTGTTCCAGAAAAACATGATACATTGTATCAGTATGATGGTGTAGATAAGCTGGATGTAAAACATGATCGATATACTGGGAATTGGAAAGGTATTATTAAAGGTACTGAGTACGTGGCTGAAAAAGATCTGATTTTACCGTACGATGTTATCTTGAAAGATGGAAAAGTGATTAAGGCAGGAGATACGATCTCCAAAGGAACATCGTATGCGTTTACTTTTGAATTCAATCAAGATACCAATTCTGAGTTTATCAAGAAGATTGTTAAGGTTTCATGGGATGAAAAAGAAGGTAAGTGGGCTTACACTATTGATAAAGAGTTCTTGAACTCACTTGGAGTGCAAGGAACGTTTGACGTTGATTTCTATATTGAAGTTGAACGTATCGCAAGTGGAGAAGTTGAGAATACATTTGTTAATATTGTCAACGGTCAGGAAATGGAAGCGAAAGTTGTAACACATACACCTGAGCCACCAGCTCCAGAAGAACCACATAAACCACAACCACAGCCATCATTACCTGCAACTGGAACAGCTTCTAGTATGCTTGGATTTGTTGGTACTGGTATCTTGTCTATGCTAGGTCTAGTTAGTATGAAGCGTAAAAAAGATTAAGAGTGTAGTTTATAGGACGGTAAATAAACAGGAATTATCGTCCTTTTTTAAAAGGAGAAGATAGGAAAATTAAAATGAATAAAACTGTAAAACTAACAGTTGTAGGGGCAACGATTGCTGGCCTTGGTCTAGGGGTAACGAATGTTCATGCTGACGAAAGCACCAGCATTTCAGGTACACCTAATGAGCCGACTATTTCAAAAAAAGAAATTAAGCCAGAAGTAAAAGAGCAAGTTGTCACAAAAGAGCAAGTGGAAATTGCGAAAGATAAACTTGCTTCATCTACCCAAGCAGTAGATGAAGCACAAGAGACAGCAAATCAAGTTCAATCTGAAAAGGACCAAGCCCAATCTGAAAAAGATAAGGCTCAGTCTGACGTAGATAAGGCGCAAGCAGTCAAGGATAAATCTACACCAGATAACATTCAAAAGCAAAAGCAAGAGGTTGCCAATGCTGAAACTAGTAAGGCGACTGCTGAAAAGCAAGAAGAAAATGCTAAAAACGACCTTGACAAAGCGAATCAAGTAGCCAAAGATCAAGAAAAATTGGTTGAGAAGTCTATGAACAAGGTAGCGACTGCTGAAAAGGAAGTGAGAGATGCACAGACTAATGTAGATAACGCACAAGCTATCCTTGACGGTACAGGTCAAGCAAAAGTAATATCTGAAAAAGCAGATGCCGAAAAAGCACTGAGAGAGGCATCAGCGGCTGTAGAAAGTAAAAATGCGAATTTAGCCCAAGCAAAAATTGCTGACAAAAACCTAGCTCACGCTACGGCTGAGGCACAAGAAAAAGTTACAAAGGCTAGTTCTGTTGTTTCAACTACTAAGAATGCATTATCTAAAGCAAAAGAGACAGCAAATCAAACTCAATCAGCCCTCAATAAAGCCCAATCGGAGCTCTCAGATGCTGAAGCAAAGTATAATTCAATAAATACTTTGCAAATTTCAGACAGCTATGTGGAAGCACTAAAATCTTATGTGAATAATCCGTATAGTATTCTTAAACAAGAGGCTCTTTGGGATAAACACAATGCAGCACAACAGCGCAAACTTGAACAAGTCAATCAGGAAAATGTAGAGCTTAATCAATTTAAGTCCAATAAAAAAGATCAGCAAATTTCTGTTGATCCAAATAATTTGACCAAAGAACAGCAAATGGAATTGGCTTTCTTTGCGAATGATTTGTTGAATCAAGTTTGTCAACGTTTTGGCACAAATAAAACAGTTGTCTCAAAAGGGATGCTCGAGGTCGCTAAAAAGGTAACTGATGGTTACGTTTCTGATAATTGGAAGTTTGGTGCAGGTCATGATAAAAAGATTATCAATGACGTAGCTCGAGAATATGGTCTGCCTTCATCGAAGAACAATTCTTCTCAATATTTAGAGAATATGTACGGTATCAATAGTAGTGATGAAATTCATACTATGGATGATGCTAAACGATTTATCTATAAGAGTATTGTTAAGTTTTTATTTAATGGTTTAGAATGGCAGCATGCTGAGAGTATAACTGGGCTATCGCAAACGTCTTCAGGGAATAAAGATTACTTTGGCTTCTCTTTATCGAAACGTGAAGGAGTCACAAGTTCTCACTGGTTGACAGTAGCAGATACAAAAGTTACAGGAACGAAACTTGATAAGACAGAATTTAGCAATCCTAATTCAGCTGAGACTCTAACTAGGGTGTATAAGGCTGCAGGTGTTACTCTTGCTTTAGCACAGAAAAATAATCTTAATGCACAAACTGAACTGAGTGAAGCTCAAGCAGAATACGGTACAGCCTTATCTACAGAAGAGCAAGTTAAGGAAGAATTTTCAAGACTTAAAGCAACACCGCTTAAAACACCGACTGCTCAAAACGATCTTGAAAAAGCACAAGACACGCTCGCTAATGCGAATAAGCGCCTAGAAAATGCTAAAAAGGCACTAGATGCTTTAACTGCTGACGTTAAAATCAAGCAACAAAACCTCGAAAAAGCGAAACAAGAACTTGCTGATAAGCAAACTGATCTTACTAACGCTAAAAACAACCTAGCAACTGAGAATGCTAAGTTGGAAGAGTTGAAATCTCTAATCAAGATTGCTGAGAAAAATCTCACGCTATCTAAGGAGAGAGTAGCACAAGCAACTAAAACTCTTGAAAATGCCAAGGCTGACCTTGAAAACTTGCTCAATGCAGAGCCTAACTTGGCTAAAGCTAAGAAAGTTCTTGCTGAAAAAGAAACAACTCTTGAACAGAAAAAAACTGCTTTGAAAGAAGTGCAAGCTATCCTTGACAAGTTGCAGCAGGAGAAGAAAATCGATCAAGAAGCCTATGACAAACTCTTTGCTTTGTATAGCGCACAAGTAGAGGCTAAGCGTTTAGCTGACCTTGAAGCGCAGAAGAAAGCTATCCTTGAAGCTGGCGAAACACCTATCGAAGTCTATGACGAAACTGGTAAACTTGTGTCTTATGTAGCACAAACTAAACCTGTAGATATTCAAGTACCTGTTTCTTATAACTATACTTGGAACAAGAAACAAGAAACTAGTTTGCCAAACACTGGAACAGCAGCAAGCATGCTTCCATTTATTGGGATTGTTTCTGGTCTTCTTGGTTTAACTGGTTTGAAACGTAAGAAGGACTAACAATTAGGGCTTAATTAAATAAAACTAATGACCACAAGCTGGGTTATAACTCTCTTGTGGTCTTTATTGAAAGGAGAAAAAATGCAAGAATTTATTGCTTCTGGACGTGTTGCATCCATCCCAAGCGATGCAGTAGGTCGAACTAAAAACGGTCACGTCAGTTTTAAATTTGAGTTTGTTTGTGACTCTAGCATGACTGATGATACAAATAAACCAATCCCTAGTTTCTTCCATGTGCAAGTCTATGGAAAACAAGCGGAATTGATGGCTCAGAGCTTATCTAAAGGCTCTCCAATCCTCTTAAAAGGAGAAATTATCCAACGGCCTTATAATGATGAACAAGGTCAACGTCGGACGTATCAGTTCATTTCCCCAAGTCAACAAGGAGGAATCACTTTCCTTGAAAATAGGGAAGCATCTAACCGACGTAGGCAGGAACAACAAGGATTTTCTCAGCCGACACCAAGTTATATTCCTACACCCTATCCTGAACCAATGGATGCGGATTCCCCATTCTAAAGGGATTGAAAGCATACAAGAACACTTGTGTGCTTTTTTATTATACAAAAAGTTATATAACTTATGATATAACAATATCTTTTGTCCCTTTAACAAAGAATTTGATATTATCCCTTAGAATAGAGGGGAATTAAGAAATAATAAGAAAGGAGTGCAACAATGGCAAGACAAAAATACAATTATCTGTCTGATGAATTGATTGCAGAATCTCTTCAGGTGACCAATTACTTAGAACAAAGTCGATCTAGTCGATTGAATGTTCTTCAGTTGGATGGGGAGAAATGGTTAGAAAATTACTTTAACCGTTATGAGAAAGCCTCTCCAAGGCTACAGTTTCACATATTTCTCTTTTCGAGCTTCTATACTCGAAAAATGGAATGGTTCTTGGAAGGTGTGAGGGGGTAGTAGTTTGTTTGAGTTATTTGAAGTAGTATTTTATACCCTTATCCAAGTGATTCGAGCCAGTTGGTTCAATACCCTCCTTTTTCTAGGAGTCGCAGGTTATTACCTCTTCAGACTCTTTCAACCTTACTTTTTAAGGCAGTATCAGCGGTTACTAAAAAGCAAGAGTTGGTTGAAGCAGATTTTTAAAAGAGATTGGAAAGGTCGCAAAGCGATTGATTGGGAACAGGTATGGAAGCAATCAGCCAGAGGGCTGTTCAATTGGATGAAGTCATTCATACCTAAAATCTTTGTACTTGCCTCTCTCATCCTTTGGAATGTTTTCTTCAGGATATTTTACACCCTCCCTTTTGTTAAACGAGAACGGAAACGTTTTGATAAAGAAATGAAACCCATTCTTTATTTTAAAAGTTATCGCAGCTTCGTTTATATGGGATTAGGTTTTAGCTTGATTGCTTTTATCTTGACCAATTACCTGGTTACTGTTTTAAGGGCTACCATCCGCTTTCTCTATTTTAGCGCTTGGTCATTCAAAGATGCTAGTAAGGCCGTAAACTTTGACTTAAATAGCCTCTTATTTCAAAGTTTATTGAACGCTAAAGTTTTCTTGATAGCACCGATTTTAGCATTTCCAATCTTTCTATTGGGCTTAGTTATCGCCTGGAAATCTGCCTGGATAAACTTCGAGCAGTTTCGAGACTATAACAATAATGAAGAGGGAGATGATCGCTTTGTGACGATTGATGAAATTCATCGTCAATACAAAAAGATTCCGAATAAAGCTTTAACTTATCCAGGTGAAGGTGGGGCTCCAGTATTTCATGAACTGACTCATGATTTAGCAGGGCAAACACTCAGAACCCAAATCTTATGGCAAAGTAGGAAAATCAGTCGATATGTGACCAATGCGGAACGGATTTTAGGCATGTTAGCTTTTCCTTCAGGTTACTACTACATTGAAGATAAGCCAACGAATCTGTTAGGGATTGGGATGACTCGTTCAGGTAAGGGGGAAGGTCAGATCACTCCAGCCATTGAAATCAATAGTCGTGCGGAATTGCAGCCATCGATGGTTCTTGGAGATCCGAAAGGGGAACATTATCAAGCCTCCTACAAACTCATGAGACAACGTGGCTATGAAGTTAATGTTCTTTCTTTCCAAAATATGGATTGGTCTATGTCTTACAATCCCCTAGCTTTGGCCATAGCAGCCGCAAAGAAGGGCTACTATGAGAAAACTCAAACCTATGTCAACGCAGTCGCAGAATCTATTTATCCCAAACAAAAGGGAGGAGAGAAGGGAAATGCGGAATACTTCCGTAAGTCTTCTATATCCCTATTTAACGCTCTGACAATGGCTTTGATGGATCGAGCCAATGAAACCTATCAAAATGGTGAAGACGATGCCTGGGATACCATTACAATCCCTAACGTTGCGAAATTCTTGGCGACAATGGGATCTGAAGAAGTCTTTGTGGATGGAGCTGGAGAAATCGTCGAAAATCCAAGCAGAGAGCAACAAGTGTCGAAGAAGTCAAAAATTACAGTCTATTTTGATAATTTGAGACAGGTCAATCAAAAACAATTCTCAAAATTTAGACAAATGGCGGATATCGAATTTCGTGCTTCAGACTTTGATGGTGATGAGACTAAAGGTAATGTCTACTCTAGCATGATGACAGGGATCAACTTGTTCTTACAAGACAATGTGGCCAAACTGACTTCTAAAAACTCTATTGATTTAGAGTCTGTTGGCTTCCCACGTCGATTGTCTGTCAAGCTGAGATCAAGCACCAATAGCCAACTCAAAAACGAGTTCAAGCACAAGACTGCTAAAGTAACGATTACAGGATTGAAGAAATGGGGGAAAGTCGAAAAGAAAGTTGACTATGTGAAGCAAGCTACAGCTCTTGTCGATGGGGAAGGATATCTGACCTATGCCATCGAGCCTAAACTTCCAGATCAGTTTACGGTAACGATTGATTTCAATCATAAGAACAATGGTCAGTCTCCAGTTCGGGATCAAGTCTTTCAATTCTCAGCTGAGAAAGTCTATCGAAAAGATGGAGATAGTCTAGAACTAGATGAGTATACCAAGAAGCCGATTTTAGATCATATCGATATAACCGTATTAAAGGATAAAGAAGATACCCAAAATCTTCTTCAGGAGTCGGATATTGAACTGGTCTATTCAGATAAACCAAAAGTCATCTACCTGGTAACACCGCCAAACCGAACAGAGTATAATGGGATTGTTTCTTTACTCTTAGATCAGCTATTCAATGCTAACTATGAGCTTGCCTTATCAAATGGTCGGAAATGTATCAATCGCATTCTCCATATCTTGGATGAGTTTACAAACATGCCAGCCATTCCTCACATGGATAAGAAAATCTCCATTGGATTGGGGCAAAACATTCTCTATTACCTATGGATTCAAAACTTGGGGCAACTGTATGATGTCTATGGTCAAAATGTTGCTCAAACCATTATGGATAACTGTTCGTTGAAGGTTTACGTCAAAACGACGTCTCCAGACACCAATAAGAAATTTAGTGCTGAGTTAGGTACACGTACAATCACCAGAAGACGACGCTCCAGCAATATCCTGGACGAAGCCAATCCAAATGTAGCTGTCGAGAATCCAAAACAAGAGTTGTTGACACCAACGCAATTGGCCAAACTTCAGGAAGGAGAAGCAGTTATCTTACGTGGGGTCAAGGGACGGGATAATGTTGGACGTAAGGTCACAACAGATCCAATCTTCGCACATGATAAGAACAGCTTCCCTTACAAATACATGTTCTTACAAGAGGAGTTTGATACATCGATGACTCTTGCAGATATTCCAGTCGAAAGTGCACACCGTGAGCTAGAACTTCAGGAGATAGCAGTTGATGCTGGTACAGCCTTCAACAACATCATCGACTGGAGGCAACGTTTGACCATGCCACTCCTCAGCAACAATGGAGAAACTCCTAAACTATCAGGCCGTCACAGTAAAGGGCAAAAGGTGCAATCCCAATCATTTACTTCCACAGATGAATTATTCCAGGCAGTTGCAGCTAGTGTTATTCACGGTGACTATGATTATTATGATGACGGAGACGACTTCTTTGCGGATGAAGTTATCTAAAAAGATGTACAATAAGTTATATAAACACTTGCAAGAAAAAATGATGTTTGTTATAATGAGGTAAATAATGATTAGGAGAAAAATGATGAAAGTAAAGCACTTTTTAAGAATTGTTCTAGTAGGGTTGGCCTTAATTTTACTAGGGGCATGTGGTCAAAAATCACCTGAAAGTCTCGCAAAAAATGTGCTAAAAGATAGCTATACAGGCTCTTCTCCAGAAGATGGTTATGAGAGCGGTGTTTTTACGGGTGGAGCAGGATCTACCGTAAAATTTGATAAAGAGAATAGGACAGTTTCAAATGGTGACGATAGAGACATTAAGTATAGTGTCCTTTCAGAAGAACAAGTGAAGACGATTCCAGCCGCTTTCAGAGGGACTATTGTTAGTTTAGAGAGTCAGCTGAAAGGAAAGGATAACTTTACAATAGCTGTTGATTATAAAGATATAGATAAACCTGAAGAAGCTCGCTCTTATTATCAAGTGGTCTTGACCGAGGGTGGTAAAAAAATCCGAATCATTGAACTCCGTCGTGGCTATAAAGAAGACAATGCTTTCTATGATTTCAATGGGATCGCAGATTAATTTACAAAAGTCTCAATTACTTGAGGCTTTTTTTGTTATCAGAATTTCATTGTCCCTTTAAAAACGATTTTGTCATTATCGAATATGATAGGGGTATCTTAAAGAGAAAGAAGGTACCTTTAGTGCACTATCAAACCTTTTCAGATTTGGTGAATGAGATCAAAGATCTCAATGGCAAGATTACTGGTGAGAATGCAAAAAAGCTGGCAGAGTTCTATTCCTATTGGAATAACTATTTAGAACCGACTCCTGCATTTATGGCATTTCTCACCTATTTGCCAGGAGGGATTGCCAAGGCTCTTTATCAAATCACTTCCAGCCTAGAACATGTTTTTAATAATATGTTCAAGCTCTTTGGTCTCTTCGGTTATCTGGGAGACCAGAAGACGATTGTCGGTCAGTTCTTTTACTGGTTTCAGCTATTGGGGACGTCCTTGTTCACCCTGATTTTAGTCGTGTCGGCCGTCGCAGGAGTTTTTACAAAACCAGTCAAATACAAAGGAGTCATCACGAATTTCCTTTTGGTAACGGCTGTAACTTCTGTTTTGCCATTAGCTTTAACCACCATCTCAACAGCAGTGGCACAGGATGCCATGTCTATCCAGACGGTCACTAGTGAAGCGCCATCTGGCAGTCAACCGACTTCCTCCTTGGCTCTTCAACCAATGAAAAATAATGTGGTAGACTTAAAAGTCTTGATCTACAAGGATTTTTCTACGGAGTTGTTTCCAATGGATGATTATGGCTATATCAAGCCTGTTCAGGAGGGATCTACCCCTGTCAATAATATCACGGATAACCCTGAACAGCGGGACACGACTGACTTTGCGACCAAGATTGATTTTGGGGCAAACTATGGTACAACGAATCCAAAAATGTTGGAGGATATAGAGGGCGAAGACAAAATACCAGGGATTAAAGGCTTGTTCCTCCATAAGTTGAACTCCAATAATACAGGAGTTGAAAGCATTACAGAACACCGCCTCATTAATCAATTGAGTGCTTTTGAATCGGTTTACATGCGCTATAAAGTCAACTGGATAGGGATGTTTCTCCAGTACATTATCCTGATTGTTCTATTGGTCAGCATGATCATTAAGCTCGTCAAATCAATCTTTGATATTCTGATTGAAGCAATGATTTCTCCGATTCTTGGATATAGTTCCCTATCAAATTCAAAGAAATATAAAGAGTTGTTAAGAACCATTGGAGGTGCCTTAGCAGGAATCTTCTTTGAGGTTATTATTATGCGTGTAACACTTGAGATTTTCAGAGATTTGCCAATCCTTTCTGTTTCAGCAGTATCTAAGCTTTCTGGCGGATTCTTTGATGGACTCAACATGTGGGAACAGTGTCTCGCCGCTGCCTTTGTTTATGTTGGAGTATTCTTTGCGGCAATGCAAGGAGTTGCCATGATCGAGCGCTGGCTTGGAGTTTCAACAGGTCATAGTGAAACAGCTCAACAATTGCTGGGTGCTATGATGATGGGCAATGCCTTTGCGACTGGAGCAGGTGGTGTCTTTAATGGGGGTATGGCGCTTGGTCAATTTAGTATGGATATGGCTAAAAAAGCTCCAGATGCCCTGTCTAAAGGAAGTCAGATTCTGGGGAATAGCCTTGCAAGAACTGGAGGTGGTATTCAAGGTGCTTTGAACTCAGTAAAAGACCAGGGATTAATGAATGCGGCTAAAGGTGGTGTAAGTAATATGGTTGATTTGGCAGAATGGAAAGCTTTTGAAGCCATGCAAAATACGAAAGGGGCGGTTGGTAACGCTTTAGATAAGCTGGATGATAAGGCTGCCTCTGCTCAAAATGCGACCTATAATGCTCTGAAAAATGATGCTGTTCCTGGAATTGATCAACAGCCTGGACCAATTGATATTCCTGAGTCTTCAATTGATCCAGGAACAACAGAAGCACCTATTGAAGATCCAACTCCTTCAGCTGAAGAAATGGAGTCCCCAATTCAAGATCCAAATCCACCTGCAGATGCACCAGTTTCAGAATCACAACCACCAGCACAGCCTGATTCTTCTCAACAAAAATTTCAACAGAGCATGAATCAAATGAATTACATGAACCAACAAATGCAACAAGCAGGACAGCGTATGCAGGGAGGACGTCATATCACAGGTGCTGAGAGTGACGACGAAGAAGAATAGGTTGGACTATGGATTTAACAGGAAAGAACATTGTTATCACAGGAAGCCTACGTCCTCTAACTCGAGAAGAAGCCATACGATTTTTAGAAAGTAAAGGAGCTGTCGTGCAAAGCTATGTATCTAATAAAACAGATATATTGGTTTTAGGACACAAGCAGTTGAACCTTTTTGATCCAGATAAAAGGTCTAAAAAGCATGATGTAGCGCTTAGAAGAATATCAGAAGGTCAATCCATCACTTTCCTTTCTGAAGAATCATTCTTTGATTTAGTCAAGAAGTCTCAAGATTGAGGCTTCTTTTATTGTACAAAAAAGTATATAACTTTTTGTACAATTCTTTCCTGAAAGACAATGGCAAAAATGCTATTGTCCCTTTAAAAGATATTTTCGATTATTCATTATAATGTGAGTGTCAAAACAAATGTAAAGGAGAAATCAATGTACAGTGAAAAATACGGTGTACCTAGAGATATCTATGCCAAAGTCAAGATTATAGGCCTTCTTATCCTAGATATTGCTTTTGTAGGAATTACTGGCGTAATCGCTTTGAGCGTTGGCCTAAAGATCTTTCCTAAAAGCCAGTGGATACAGATGTTCGCATTCATTTTGTTGACACCAGTCATGAGTTTATATCTTGTATTGCCAGCCAACGGTGGCAAAAAGAATTGGCACAGCATGTTTCTTTTCTTCAGACGAAGAAGAAAACGTTATATCAGCTTGAATTACATCAGAAGGAGAAAATCATAATGGCGATTAAACAAATTCAATCCCCCAAAAATGAGAAACGTCCTCTGGGACGTATTCAAGAAACAAAGAAACAAACGCAGGAATATTTTGATTTGCATTCTTGCGTTGAGTTGTTAGATGTAAAATCAATCATTCCAAACAGCCAGGCTTATATCCAGTTAGTTGATTATGGTTACTTGCAGCTGATGGAGATACCAGGTAAGGATTTAGGATCAATGTCTTATAACGAGGTTATGAGAACCATTGAAAATTTTGAAACTTGGTTGACTCGATTTGGGCCGAATATCCAAATGGAGACGACAACTTTACCAACAAATACTGATACGCAAATTTCGGACTTGCTCCATCATTTGGATTTAGTGCGACAAGATATGTCTAAGTTGTCAGTAAATGATAGACGTTTTTTACAACTCAAGGATCGTGAAATTTGGCTTCAAAGCCAAATTAAGGTTGAAGAAAGCATCCGACAAGAAGTCTATAATACAGAGTTCATTTTGTGGCTATTTGCGCCTACAACAACCGAATTGGACGAATTGGTTCGGAAGGCTAAAAGCTATGGAAATAATGATTTTGTTCCGCAAGATATCAGCTACAGGAAGAAAATTCAGATTATAAAGCAATACAACAATATGAATGAGAAAGTATAGGAGAGATAGCATGCCTGATTTATCAAAGCGTAGACAAAGACAACTAAAAAATGAAGGATATGACCTTGCCTTTCTTAGCCAGATTCAACCGCAAGGAAATATTGATTTTCAAAAGGATGACCGCTCCTGGATAAGTGGAGATGGGCACCATACGGTCTTACACTATTATGAGTATCCAACTGAAGGGATGGATCGCTTTTGGCTTTCTGAACTGTTGTTGATTCCTGGGACACGTTCCTTCCTGTCACTGTACAAGGAGGATAATAGACAGCTTCAAAAAGAGATTGAGGACTCTATTGAAGAGAAGTCAACACGGATTACAAACAATAGCAAACTAACCAATAATCGGAAAGAACTAGATGAAATTGACAATCTGAATAAACTAAGTCGTGAAATTGATAAGCAAAATATAGCTATGTACGGGATGTATATTCGTGTCTTTGTGTTTGCATCAACCAAAGAAGAATTATTCAAGAAGGTTGAAGAGGTCAAAGACAAAACGTCAAAATTCAAATCCACTATTCTGTCTGGAGAATTAGATTTTGAATACCATGCCCCATTTATTCCAGCTGAATATCAGATTGATTTGCCCAATCATCGAAGAGGAATACCGACTCCAGCTCACTCAATAGCTGGGGGATATTTCTTTAATCATACGAAACTAGAAGATGAGAAGGGCTTCTACCTTGGATGGACTCCAACAAACGGAGCGGTAAATTTCAATTTCCTAGAACGTGATGAAAAAAGAACACGTTCGTTTATGATTCTATCTGGGAATCCAAAGATGGGACAACGATCTTTTCTTATGAAACACACAGACGGTCTCTATGCGAAGGGGCATTATATTCGTAACTTTGATGCTACTGGCCAATTTCTTGATCAGACACGAAAACAACATGGACTGATTTTTGATTTATCAGGTGAGTCCAACCGTATCAATATCTTCCAGGTATTTCCGACAGTAACCAATGAGGCAGGAACTGAAATTGATAAGAAAAAATCTTACAACCTTCACATCGAGAAACTGAAGAGTATCTATAAACTCCTGAATAATGAAGTGACAGGAGACGATTTAATCACATTTGGAACCCTCTTGAATGAGTTCTATATTGAAGAAGAATTGTGGGCTCGAAATCCTTCGTTGAATCCAGAAAAACTGAAAGCGACGGATATTGTGAAGGAACAGTATCCTATTCTGTCTGATTTCATTTTGTTTGTTGATGCCTATAAACGTCGACTAGAACAAAGTTCTAGCACGGATATGGCTGAAATCAAAGCTGTTAAGCGTATTTACAATACGTTTAACGAACTATTGACAACAAACGCAGAAATTTTCGAGGGAACAACAGAATTCCAAGATATCTCTTCAGAGCAAGTTGTGACATTTGATTTCTCAGGATTGAAGAATGCTCCTCATTTGTTAAATGTTCAAATATTCTCGGTTCTTTCACTTGTCTCAGCTGATATTGTTAATAACGGAAAACGTTGTAAGCAGCTACTGAAGAGGCGGCCTGACTTAACGGAGATGGATATGCAGCACTATATTGTCAATATTAGTGGGGCACAGACACTCATTGATCCTAAGCATGAAAGTAGTGTCAACCTTCTGGCCGATATGATTGATACAATGGGCGAAAACTTTGCTGGTGTTGTATTGTCTGTTAATTCACTACGAGGGATTCTGTTTGAGACAGGGATTGGCACTCATAAGGATCCGTATGTAACGGCAGTCCAGAGGATTTTTGGTCTGATGCAATATAGAGTTTTTGCTCAGACGGATGAAACCAGTGTTCCTCTACTAGCCAACGCCTTATCTGGATCAATGAATCAGTCTGAACTAGAGACTTTGCCTCGTCTAGCGAAAGGGCAGTTATTCATGAACATTGCAGGGGTTGGAAATCTGGTCTTTAACCAACAGCTGTTAGCTCCTGAAGTTGAGCGCTATGGCGGTATTGAGTAAGAAAGGAAGGTAAAGTAGAATGGCCAAAAATAAACTAGGGATGATTGCAAGGACTAAGCAGAGATTTGATCAATATGTGTTGATTCGTAAATATCGCATGCAACAAGAAAGAGATTATTTCGCTTCAGAAGGAGAATCAGATCCAAAACGCCTAGAAGCACAAAAGGAACGAGATAAGGAGTTTTTGAACGGTCTCAAGAAGATTGGAATAGGATTTATTGTATTTTTAATTTTTTATGGAATTTTGCGAACAATATTAGGATTGTGGTAGATAAGCGAGGTATCCATGAAAAGAATATTCAAACTGAAGATTCTCATTCCTTTTGTGGCTCTCCTATTAATTATCAATGTTGGGATAACCATGTTAGTTGGGATAATGGGAGCTGTAACCAATAATGGAAGAAATGATTGTGGTGCCGTCGAAACAACATCTTCAACTGGCGACTCCACAGTTTCTTCAGCTGATGGTTCCATCGATGACTTTGTAAAAAAGCATAAGGAAGCCTACATCCTGTCTTGGAAGGCAGGAGGTTTCCTACCTTCAGCCTCTATCACTCAAACAATGATAGAGAATGGCTTTAATTTTACGAATCCTAATGGTACCTCCTTCTGGAAAGCTCACAATATGGGAGGTGTTAAAACCTCTAGCAAAAGTAATTTTCCAGTTACTCTTGCGACGTATGGTGAAGATAGTGTTGATTTAAGTGGGACAAAGCCTGGAGCGAATGTTGGAGACGGTACAGGAGGAGCTTATACTTGGTTCTCTAGCTACGATGCAGGGATCGTAGGGAAAGCTGAGTTTATGGCTCACCAGACACTCTATAAAGGGGCTATAAACAATACAAATGGTATTGCTAGCCTATCTGCTATAGCAGATGGCGGATGGGCCACAGATGGCACTTATAAGAGCAAACTAACTGATATGTACCAAAAACTAGGTACGAAGTATCAGTGGCTTGATAAGGAAGCTATTGCTGCTCATGGTGAGAAACCTTATGAAGGATCCAGTACACAAGATGTCGGTTCTTCAGATAGTGCGGTGTCTTCTTCAGCTGAAAACAGTGGATGTGGAGAATCAGGCAGCAGTACCGATGGAACGGGAACTGTCCCTTCAGATGCGACTGCGTGGGGGTATAAACCAGAAGACTTACCAGATAGTTTGAAACCATTCATTATTGATCCTAAGAGCTTAGGAATGGATTATGCTAAGTCTACAGGATGGTATAATCCTGGAAGTGACGAGTATGCTGGACAATGTGTGAATCTTACAATTAGTATTGGAAATCACTTATGGGGCCATTCTGGATCCGTACAGGGCGATGGGAAAGATCAGGCGGCAGCGTGGGCTGCAATATTTGGAAACTCAGTTAAGACTACACCTAAAAAAGGCGCTATTTTTTCTACACAGGTAGGGGGCGGAGGATATGGCCATACTGGTATTGTATGTCATGTTTTTGAGAATGGCTCCATCTTGTTTGTAGAGCAAAATACACCTCTGAGTGGTTGGGATCAGTTCAAAACTCCATATACATGGAATTATCGTATTTGGACTAAATCTCAACAGCAAGAACAGGTAATCTCTTTTGCTTATCCAGATGATAGAGAAGCTAAATTAAGTTCAAATTAAAAGGAGGATATAAGATGATTGATTGGATAAAAGAGAATATGGTTGTATCGATTGTAGCAGGTGTTCTATTGATTTTGGCAGGAATAGGGATTGTGTCGAGTTTCAGACCATCTCAACAAACCAAAATAGAGGAACCAGCTCAGGTGAGTTCTTCGGGAACCTCTCAAAACGAACCGTCTTCCAAAGAGGAAACAGCAGATGAGAAGCATTATCGGACAGCTAAGCTAAAACTAGAACGTCCCTATGCAGAGGCAACACTGGAAGATAAAAAGGAAGTGTTAAAAGCCTTTGAAGATGCAGTAGCAGATATAAAAAAGACGAAGTTTCTGCCAAATGTCAAGGGAACAATCGAGAATCATTTATCTATGACACAGAATGCGATGGTTCAAACCTTTGCGATGGCTATTCTGACGAATCAGTATGATTTCCAACCTGAACAATTGGAAGTGATGCCAACTGAATCAGATGATGTTATTCAATTTTTGATTGTTCTAACTAAAAACGGAGAAGAGAACAGCTATTTCGTTGGAAATTTCAATACTACGGTTCAACAAATCCAGCTAAAAGCCTATGTTGGCGGAAATATAGGTGGTACATACGGCTAACAAGTTGCACAAAAAGTTATATAACTTTTTGTGCTTTTATATTGACAAGTAAAGTTGTTTCAGATATAATTAAGTATATAAAAAGTTATATAACAAAATATACAATTATCCAAGGAGGGAATCATGAAGATTCAAACTACAAACTTAGGAAAAGGTGGCGGTGGTAAGACTACAGATACCTTTAATGAAGGGGATTGGTTGGCACGTGTTAAGGGGCTTAGAACACTACTTATTGATGGAGCTTGGGAATGCAATTTGACAAGAACATTTGATGTACAATACGAGAAAACCGTCTATGATATATTTACGACTGGAGAGTACGAAATTGTACCAATATCAGAAAATCTCAGTTTGATTTGTGGTGATGAGCGTTTGACAGATGAGCAGTTAGATCTGGCTAGTCGAAACAACAAATATCTCCAGTTGTTTATGTGGTTTAGCGAACATTACGAGGAGTTAGAAGCACAATTTGATGTCATTCTAATTGATACGCATAATGACGAGAGCCTAGTTACTGCTAATTTTATAGCCGTATCAGATATTGTCTTAGCTGTTTCTGATGCCTCTCTTAATGGTTTTCGTGCCTGGTTATCTTTGAAAAATTTTGTAGACTTCATCAAGAGCGAAGCTATCGAAGTCATTACTAAGAAAAGCTATGTTAAAGCTGAACCTTATCTTATTGGGAATAAGATTAAGTACGTTGGAAACAATGTAACAGACACCTGCAAACAATTTTTAGAAGTTGTTGAAGAAGATCAGGCTTACCTTGGATCTATCCAGGAGAAAGAGCTCATGGCCAAGAGTCTTGTGATCAGTCAGAGTGTCTTTGAGCAGCATGAAGAGATGACGGCTAACCAAAAAGAGACACATCAAAAGTTTTATGATAATATAAACTACGTATATGAAAATATTTTGAGTGTGTTAGAAGGAGAGGTAGCATGACAGAGAATCGATTCGCACAAGTAAAACAAACATTCCAAAGTACACCAAAGAGAGAAAAGACTCCTTCGTCTAGGAAACAAAATCAGGAGGCTAGAAAGTCTCCTGAAAGCTACAATAAAAAGCAACGTTTCCCTTTCTCTCTCCATCATAATGTTCGATACGATATGTTAGATGCTTTAGTAGAGTATCATGGTGAAAAATCAGCTTCATCTTATATTGAGAATCTGATTATAAGAGAATGGGAAAAGATGCAGAGAAAAATTAAGCAATGAGATATCAGAAAGGATGATTTTTTATGATAGATTTTAGTAAAGAAATAAAGAAGAAAAATGATAATGACGATGAAGAACCACAACTAGAGAAAGATTATACTCATGATATGAAGAAAAAGAAAAAGATAGAGAAAGAAGAACTTCTTAGAAAGTTGTACGAGGCAGAGTCTAATATCTGCAGTTCACATGAAAAATTACTTGAAATGGAGAAGGAATAATGAAATACTTATCAAATCTATCAGATATTCCAGAATTTTCTTCAGCAGCAATAGATTCAGGACAAATTGTCATCCCTCGTCCAATAATAGACAACCCACAGTTCAATGATTTGAAGAGTAGTGGAATTTTTCTCTACATGCTTTTATTAAATCGTTTAAGAGCTGCAGTTGACTTTGAATTAAAAGGATATGATGAAAATGGAAATACTTTTGTATGTTACCCTGTGGAGGAGCTAATGGAGGCTCTTCAAGCAGGTAAAAGCAAAGTAATTTCTTTGAAAAGGAAGCTAAAGAATCATGGTTTAATTGAAGAAGTCCGCCAAGAATCCAATCTTCCCAATAGAATTTACCTAACAGATGAGATTTTAAAATATTACTGATGAAGTAGGAGGAATCTACAATGATTTTCATTGATATTAAAAGACTTGTTCAGCTATTCTTTATTTTTATCGGAGCTATAGCGGTCTATGTATTCTATAAGACGTTTGGTCTTAGTATGGTGTTTATAGTCGTTTTAGGGTTGGCCGTTTTAAAATTCGCTCCAGCTTTCTTCCCAGTTGTATTATTACTGTATTTGGGACTTCACTTTACAGGTAGTTTTTCCTTTATTGCAGATGGAATTGTGACGGTTTTATGGAGTATTATTTTGATTCCTATGGGGATAGCTACTATTGAAATGAGCAAATCCTATTTTAGTAAGAAAGAGAAACCCTGGTATGACAAATAAGAGTTTATCTGAAAAGATAGGCTCTTTTTTTGTCAGAACAAAGGATTATTTGAACATTCAGGTCAAAATTTATTAAAATAAGCGTAATTTTAATAAGGGAGGATTCTGAATGACTTTCTTTGATGAGAGAGAATTAAAAAATCAGTTGCTATTCCAAAATGCAAAAGAATTTTATAAATTTGTTTCTAAGTATGATGAGGAGATGATTCCAGTCATGAAAGCAAAGGGCTATACCTGTATTCATTCTATGGAGCGGACTGTCGCCTTCACATTTGGAGAGTTTACTTTCAGAAGAAGACGTTGGAAAAAGGGAAATCATTGGGTTATTCCAGTAGATGAAAAGTTAGGACTTCAGAAGAACGTCCGCTTCTCCTGGGAATTTATGTATCAGGTGGCTAAATTATCTACTTTAATGCCATATGATAAAGTAACTCAGGTGATCCAATTGACTTATCACATCTCTATCACAAAGCCAATTGTAGTAAAAG
>AORU01000018.1 GCA_000344275.1 Streptococcus oralis subsp. tigurinus AZ_3a
CCTACTGGTGCGTACTTCTCGTTATCCTTGCGGTTATCAACGACATTTACCTTAACCGGAACGTCATCGAAGCTCTTGTCTGGGTAGGTCACACGAATGGTGCCGTCTTTTTGTCCCGGAGTAGCTACATCTGGAGCTTTAGCCCATGTATAAGTGGTTCCAGCTGGCATATCTTGGGGATTGGCTATTCCACTCTTAGCATCAGGGACTTTGCCAAGCGTTGTATCAACTGGTTTGCCTACTGGTGCGTACTTCTCGTTATCCTTGCGGTTATCAACGACATTTACCTTAACCGGAACGTCATCGAAGCTCTTGTCTGGGTAGGTCACGCGAATGGTGCCGTCTTTTTGTCCCGGAGTAGCTACATCTGGAGCTTTAGCCCATGTATAAGTGGTTCCAGCTGGCATATCTTGGGGATTGGCTATTCCACTCTTAGCTTCTGGAGTCACATTCAAGTTAGTCGTCAAGTTTTTACCAGTTGGTGCGTACTTCTCGTTATCCTTGCGGTTATCAATGACATTTACCTTAACCGGAACGTCATCGAAGCTCTTGTCTGGGTAGGTCACACGAATGGTGCCATCTTTTTGTCCCGGAGTAGCTACATCTGGTGTCTTAGCCCATGTATAAGTGGTTCCAGCTGGCATATCTTGGGGATTGGCTATACCGCTCTTAGCTTCTGGAGTCACATTCAAGTTAGTCGTCAAGTTTTTACCAGTTGGTGCGTACTTCTCGTTATCCTTGCGGTTATCAATGACATTTACCTTAACCGGAACGTCATCGAAGCTCTTGTCTGGGTAGGTCACACGAATGGTGCCATCTTTTTGTCCCGGAGTAGCTACATCTGGTGTCTTAGCCCATGTATAAGTGGTTCCAGTTGGCATATCTTGGGGATTGGCTATACCGCTCTTAGCTTCTGGAGTCACATTCAAGTTAGTCGTCAAGTTTTTACCAGTTGGTGCGTACTTCTCGTTATCCTTGCGGTTATCAACGACATTTACCTTAACCCTTAGGTCGTCATAGCTAGTATCACTATAAGTCACACGAATCACACCATAAACAACCCCTGGATTGCTAACATCAGGTTTTCTCAACCAAGTAATGTCAGCATCTGCAGGTAGGCTATTTAGATTACTGATCCCGTTTGCCGGATCCGGAAGGGTCCCCACTGTGGTAGTTAAATCACGTCCTTCTGGGCTAAAGTTCTCTGCCTCACCTTTCACAGTAAGCGTGATATACACATCCGTAAATGTTTTATCCGCATAAGTAACACGAATGCCATAAACGCCTTTCCCTATTTTTGAGACATCCGGTTGTGTTAGCCATTCGTAGGTAGTTCCTGTTGGTAAACTTGATGCGTTAGATATTCCTGTACTTGCTTGTGGCACAACTCCAACTTTGGTAGTCAAGTCACGCCCTGTGGCCGTATACCCTACGTTACCAGGTCGAACATTTATCGTAAGCGTCACGTCCTCAAAAAGCGAACCAGCCGGGTATGAATCCCAATTAGTTCCATCATAAACAAGCCTTGCTCTGATCGTTTGGGTTCCTGGCTTCCATGTGTCCGGAGAATCATATAAATTCACCATACTCAAGGTCCTCCTGGAAGCCGAATGGTCAGAAATCCACCTTTCTCCTCGAATAGCATCCCAAGGATTTACCGGTTCTCCCAAATTTATTGTAATGGGAACCAACGTAAAACCTCTGTCTGTCCAGCTACCCAAGTTTTGTTCTCGCTTAGTTCGTTTTACTACCTTCCTCTTAACAGGCACGCGCACTTCGTTAAATTGTCCTTCAACCAAGGTCTCGTTGAAAGAGTCGCCATTCGCAAACGCGTAGTCTTTCATTTTTGAGATATTTCCCAACTCAGAACTTTTTTCTGTGACTTGTACTTTCCCTATGACTTCGCTGGTGGTAAAAGTAACTGTTTTAGTCGTTTCATACACTTCAACTCCTGTTTGCTGATCTTGATAAATGACACGATAAGATAACGTTACCGTTCTCTCTGATCTATTTTCAGAATCACTGCTAGATGGGGCGGCTTCTAATTGACCATTGCGCCGCTTTCTTCCTTTCCCTTGTAAATTTTCGTTACCCCTTGATGAACCATTATCACCATTCTTCTCTCTAGCAGAACTTGAAACAGAAGCGCTTGTATCTTCCTTTTGTATAGGAGAAGTCGTTTCTGACGTTGAAGCTTCAGATTCCGATTGTGAATCGCTCTTTGTTTCTGATTCTGGTGATACTTGCTTAGTTGGTGCTGGGTTTTCAACAGTAGGAGGCGTTGTAGAATTCTCTTTTACACTTGAATTAACAGCGCTAGGGGAGGTTCCCCCTGTATTTTCAACATTAGTTCCAGCATTAGCTACAGGCGAAGAAGTACCAGCCTCTGTAGCTTGCTCATCAACCAAAGCCGCTGTCGCTTCGGCCGCTTTTACTTCTTGAACACTATTGACAAAAAATTGTCCTACCAAAATAGAAGCAACGCCAATACTTAACTTTCTTATAGAATACTTTTCGTGTTTTTTCCAATCCATATCTTATTTTCTTCCTCTCTTTATATATTGATAACAGGATATGATTTATAGTTAATTTATTATTTTGAAATTTCTTCGCCTCGAACTTTGATATTCTTTAATTTTTAATACTTCCTCTCTATTCAGTTACACTTGAAGAGACATAAAATCGCCCCTCTATCTGTTTTACATAAAATTGAAATGGATGTTCAGCAGCATATTGAGGATCAATAATAGCTTTTTCTTGCCATTTTTCATATTCCTGTATAAAACCACCATGCAACAATTTTTCAGCCTCCAATCTAGCCGCCACGGCCTGTTCAAATGTATCAAATGAACCTAGATGGTAACTTTTTCGTTGCAAACCGATTCTAACTTGATATTTCCCGTTGTTCTTTTGGGACACTCCACGAAAACCACTCGTGTTGTCTTTTCGTGTTTTTCTAAATTTCAACCACTCAATACAAGTCTGATCCACAAAAGTTAGTTGGTCTCTTATATTCTCAGTGATTTCTCGCTTTTTACACCCACAGCTAGTACAATGACCATGAACTAACGAGTCTTCTGAATACTCTTTCTTATTCCCACAATCACATAAACAATTCCAAATAACAGAACCTTTATAATCTCTTTTAAAAGTGTCGTTTATAACCTTTAATCTGCCAAAACGTCTTCCCGATAAATCTGTTTTACGACCGGTTCTCTTTTTAGGAAATTTGGAACAAGTTGTCTTCCAACCATGATGCAAATCCTTAGTTGTCCTAAGATGTATTTCTCCACATTTTTGACAAGTACATTCCCAAACTACTAAACCATTCTTCCGATTATCTGTTTTTCTTGTAACAAGCAAATCTCCAAAACTTTTTCCTGCTACATTCTTGCACTTGTGCCTGTTTTCGTATTCTAAACACCCACAACTTTTTGTTCTTCCAGAAACAAGATTATAGTAGCGAATATCTTTTTTATTTCCACAACTACATGAACAACGACACCAAGATGTTCTTTCTTTGCAATATACATCTTCTACAGTCAGTTTCCCATAAACTTTTCCAATTACTTCCTTTTTCTGACAAATTGATTTTCTTGTCATATTTTCATACATCACTCCCCAATCACATTTTCCTTCAAAATGTATGTTAAATAAATCCTAAGAGTCAAACTTTTCGTAATTTTTATCATAACAGTTTATAAGAGCAAGAGCTGTCTCAAATGTAATATTCCTTATTTTAGATCGCCCTTTTGAAAGTGAAACTATGGAAGCTTCACTAACTCCCTCTGTTATACCAACACGATAAACTGTTATCTTTTTATCGCTTATCCATTGAACAACTGACTCAACTTTTTCAACTGCAGTTTTGTTTTACTCATTAGTTCTCCTTTATAACTTAAAAATTGCATCTTCACACAACAGTAAACTACTATACCTAGTGCAAATCACCCCTTAATTATTAATACCTCAACGGGGTATATGTATAATATATAATGGTTTTTCTTTTTTGTCAATCATCTACTTTAATTTTTTATATTTAAATGTCCTTTTAGAATTTTCAAAGTATTGAATCAAGATTTTCTCAAATTGTAATAAAAACAAAAAGCCAAATTCGATTTCTTGAAAATGGCTTTGTATCAATATATTTAATAAATACAGATGATTATTTAAATAGTTTCATATAATTACTTTTAGTTGGAAGTAAATAAGCAATTCTCACGATGGTGCTTTAGTCTTGTCAAAAAAGTCCACTTTGAGAGATATTCTAGCTAAATACTATAATCTATTCAAGTTCCTCTTTAGCCTCTCGAAGAACTAACCTTTCCTCAGACACTTCAGGCTTCCCTAAATGCTGATTCAATATCTCCACATAAGTTTCTAGTCTCCTTATAAGATCTTCGTAATCATTTAAATAGTGACTGAACTGTTCTTGAAGTTTGATCATATCTTGATTTACTTTCTCCAAAGTAGCACTCTCTGATAAATTCAATTTCGTAAAATCATATCTCGCAAGCTCTCTACTTTCCTGATTGTCACTTTTCAGATTAATAAACACTTCCGCCATCTTGTTTAAGATGGCGATTTTTTCTTGTGTCTCATCTAGTCTAATATCTAGCTCTGCTATTTCCGTTACAAACTCATTCTTCATTTCATGATAATTCTTATCGCTAGTATTTAGCTCAATCAAGAGATTGATTTCAGAAATTTTCTGTTGAATACTAGCAACAGTCGCTCTCCTATAGGGAAGTTGTTGACTATCCTGGGTTAACTGTCTTATTAGAGTGCATCCTTTGATATAGCGGTCTTTGTCCGAACTCTCTTTATTATAGACAAAGTAAGAGGTCGTTTCTCGAATATAGACTTTGTATTTTGTCTTATCGTCCTCTTCAATCATATCCAGTTGGTAGTTCGGAATAAAGATGATACCGTTTTGTTTTATTCCAAAAGAAACTTTGATATAGATTCCTTCGTCAACTAACTTCTCAATTTGATTCACTGCTAATTCTACCTCAAATTCATGAACAGCATCTCGATTCTTCTTAAATTCCTCATAAGCTGATTCAATATCATCAAGACTAACTTTTTCCTGTCCCTGCTCTTCCTTAAAGTTACGATAGTGTTCTTGTAAATTTCCCTGTTCTTCTGGTGTTATTATATTTTTCTCTTCAAAATAACTTTGAAAGAATTGAACATCATAAAGTTTCTTATCACTTATTTCTTTATGGTTTAAACTAATCCGTCGTCCATCTTCTTCTAGAGTAAAGGTCACATTTCTCTGTTTGAAATCTATAGTAAAATTTAATTCTCTAGCTTTTAAAAGTAGCTCCTCTAGAGAATTTGTTTTATCTAGTAAAAATTCCAATCGTTTTTCAATATCTTGTTTGGCAAAATAGGTTCTGAAGAACTCTTCATCATATAAATCCCGTTTACTAAGTTTGTTTCCACGAATAACCTGCTTCATACCTCTATCTGTCATCAGAAAACGACTATACTTGCGAGTAAAGTCTATTTTAACATGAAGCCGATCTGCTTTTTTCAAAAAGTCCTCAAAAGAGTCAGACTGCTGCATCAAAAAATAGAGACGTTGTTTCAGCTCGAATTTGTGGTTCGATTTTTTGTAGACCTCATAATCACGATACGAATAACGGTTCTCAATAATCTTTGCACCAGCTATTTTAGAAATACGATCAGAAATCATGCGAAAATTTCTCTCCTGAACATAGTCCCATTTAAATTTCTTGTCTGAGTTGATGTCAATGGAATTTATCACTATATGGTTATGAAGATGCGACTTATCCGTGTGAGTTGCTACAATAAATCGAAACTGTCCACCAGTTAATTCTTGAATTGTTTCATACCCTATGCGATTGACTTCTTCTGGAGATAAGTTATCATCAGGAGAAAAAGATTGTATCAAATGATGAGCATGAATCTTTTGCTGGTGCTTTTCTTGGCGATCATTTCGGAAATTATAGAGAGTGTCGTTATTCAGAAAATTAGTATTGTACATCTCCACTGTTTCTTCATAAGTTGGAAAGTCTAAGTAATTGCTCATACCAAAATCGGATACCAACTTTAAATTGTTTGTTTTGTTAGGATTAAGGATATACCTAATCAATCGTCTGCGATATTTTTCTCCATGGGTTGCAAAATGTTTAGTGACTACCATAGAACGCCTTTAATTTCTCTACCTTTATTTGAAAATCCTTCTCAACCTCTGATACAAGCTCTGCCATGCCTTGACGCAACTCTTGAAACTGTTCGTGAGAAATAATATGGTTCTGATTAACTGCATGTGCAATTTGATTGACGTTATTTCCAATCCGCTTAAGTTCAAAAATCAAGTCTTGATAAGTTGTCGTATCAATCGTGAGAAAGTTCATATTAGGGTTAAGCAAAACTTTTCTAGCATATTCAGAAAAAGTTTTACATCTACTCCTAGAAAGATGATTATTCAGTTGGTTCAATTCCGAGTCAGTCAGAAAAACTTTTTTCAAGTTTGTTCGATAACGATGCTCCATAGCAATCTCCTAATCCATATACTTGTCGCGAAACTCTGGACTGAGTTGATGAATTTTGTTCACTTCTGTAATCAATTCCTGAACACAATTTAAAAGAATTGAAACATGGTCTTGAGTCACTTGCTTATTCTCTTTTGCTATAACCAATACTTCATAAACATCCCGGCTAATTTGTTCTAACCTTTGAGATTGCCACAGAGAAAAACAAGCCTTTATGGTTAACTTTTCTTCATCAAAGGCCAATAATTTATCCCTTACAAAAGGAGAAAAGTGTCTATAATTCGCTTGATTCATCAGTTTTTCAATTCTCTCCATCTCCTCCGCAGTTAGATTGATCTCTTTGCGGACATCTCGATATTGTTCTGTCATCTCAGTTCCCCCACTTTTATCATTCCTCGGGTTTAACCCGCCCCCGTAATACATACGGAGAATTTTTAAAGACCTCACTCGCTTCTTGTTCGGTCTTTGCGAGCTCAGTTATCGTGGACACAATAACCCAAAATCTAATCGCCAGCTAACCAAAACCTTGCAGGTTTATCAGCCAACGATAAGATAACTTGGTGGCTTCGCCCCCAAACCCCCAGTGAAAAATCAAGACCTGATTTTCTTAGGAATGATATAAGGATAACAAGAATGTTTTGGAAAAGTTATCACATCATAGAAGTAAAGGTAAGAAAAAAGAGAGCCAAGGCTCTCACTTAAATAGATATGTTAAGTTTATAATTTCGTCAGCATCTCTACTCATCAGATAAATTCTGATCATCAACTAATATAATATCCTTTATGTTTTTCAAACCCACCTTTGAAATTCCTGAATCTGAAAATAATTCAAATTTATATTTGATAAACATAGCGCTGCCATCATTATGCGTGGACATAAGAATTTGGTATTCTGGCAAAGCGTGTCTCAACAAGTCGATTAAAGCATATACATTCATTGAATCCATATCTTGAATAGGATCATCAATCGTCAGTAATTTAAAATCTTTCGAAATCTTAAATGTTGTATTTAATGCCAAAGTAAAAGCAAATGAGATAACGGCTATTTGCCCCGAACTTAGTTGATACATTACATCCTGCTCACTGTTGCTATTTGCTATGAACCTAATATTAGAATTATTTTGAGTAGTTAATAGAACTCCCATTCCCTGTTGATAATTTTGTAATATTTTTGCTGTGTAGATATAAAATGGAAGTTTCAATTTTTCAATCATTTGTACTTGATATTCTTTAATGTTATTATTTAATTTCCTGATACGTTGTTGAAGATAATTCACCGTTTTATCAATTAGATGAAGGCGTTTATCAAGCAAATTCAATAATGTTAATTGTTGTATCTCAAACTGATTGATAATATAATCTCTTTTTTTACTTATGTCCTCTATAGTACATTTTTTAAATATTTTTTCATCAGATGCAAAATATCTATCAAATAAATTTTGTGGATCTGAACTTTTAGAAAAGTCAAATCCTATTTTTGAACTAATATCTTCTAAAAATATTGAAATTTTATCTCGATTCACTTGAAATTGATGCAGGCTAATCGGTAATCTTTGAAAATCCAATTGAAATGCTTTTATTTCATCATTGCGTAATACTGAATATTTTTCTAAAAGTCTTTCAAAATCTGCTTCTCTAGACTTAATTCTTATAAAAGAATTATAGACTTCTTTTGGCAATAATAATCTTTTCTGCAGTGAATCAATTAATTCCTTTTTTAACATTTCAAAATCTTGAACCAAAACACTTGATTCGACTGGTATAGGAGAAATACTTGAAGTCTCTGATACTAGATTATTAAAAACATCAGGAAAATTATAATTACTTATTGAACGTATCTCCTCCAAGAAATCTTTTGGGAGAACAAAGAGTTTTTCTTGCTCAATTTCAATTTGACTTTTTATAGCCATTATCAACTGATGTAATTCTTGGACAAAATTTGCAATATCTACTTCAAGTGTGGATAAATTTTTTCGAAATTGCTGAGTAGTTTCTTCATAAGCATTTAGTAGTTGTTCACTTTCAATCCAGTCATAACCGCAAAATAAGCATTTTGAATTATGTTCCTCACTATGCTCTTTTAAACGACTTCTTATATCAAGTAATTTGTTAATAGAAGTTGTTCCGTCATTTAATTGTCTCTTTTTTATATTGTAATTTGTAAATTTCGGTTTAAACTGTTCAAGCCAAATCTTACCAAATTCCCATTCAGAAAAATTATTTAATGATTTTTCTATTGTTTCCATATTGATTTCATCAATTTCAACATCAAATAAACGTTCCAAAATTTTTCCTTGTTCAAATAACTTGCGATTATTTTCTAAATACTCTAATTGTTCAATATAGTTTTTTAGCAAAAAATAGGAATAATTTTTTTCATTTGAAATTAGACTGTGGTTTTGTTTGATGAAATCTACCTCCTCCCGATTCTCAAAGATTTCTCTGAATAATAAGTAGTCAGTAAAGTCACTATTTTCTTTTATTTCTCGCTCAAATTGCTCACTTTGTTGTCTCAGCAAGTAGTCCTTAGGAGAAAATGAATTTCGAAATTTTTGTAATTTCTCAACTTCCTGCAGATATCCATCCAAACTTACCTCTGACAATTCATCGTCAAAAACAATCACCTCTCTATTAAAAGGAAAATCAATATCAGTTCTAAGTGATAACCTAGTATAAGGGATTTTATTAGCAGTTGAAAGATTTTGAAATTTCTTTTTTTTAGTTTCTAGTTCTTTTTTATTGGAGACTAAAGTTTTTCTTAAATTATCTAATTGATTCTTTTTATTAACATAAGATTCAATATTTAATAGAAAATTCAATTGTTCCTTTCTATCTTTCTCCTTTTGCTTTAAATAATAAGCGGTCTCATCTTGTTGAATATAATGGAACAAATCAAATGTTTCACTCAAGCTATAATCTTCTGATTCATATCCTAAAAACTCACCAATAGCTTTTTGAATATCTTTCTCATCCCAATCGTCTATAGATTCAACATCTTCAATCTTTTCGAACTCCTTTTCAGAATTAAACTTAATATTTCGTTTAAACTGTGAGAACGAATATTGAGGAACATTATTACCGTTAGAATTACTACTACTTTTATAACGACTAGAGACAGTCAAAGTTTCATCTTTATCATTTACTAGCATTAACTTAATCAGTGTATCTTTATTAGGATCATTTTGAAAGTAGGCTGAGCTGAACCTGCTCCTTCCATCAGTATAATCTGATTCTGTGATTCGACGTATTTTCCCAGTTAAGGATAATTCTATTGCATCAAAAATTGTAGTTTTTCCAAATCCATTTGGGCCGACAAACAAGGTTACATTATCTTGAAAATCAATAACTTTAGTACCTTTTACATTTTTAAAGTTTTTTATCAATATCTTTTGGATTCTCATAGTAATAATTCTCCTATTTGTAGCAATTCAGAAATACTTTCATCCTCCTGGGCAATGTTTTTTAGAGAATTTGATAGTTCGTCATCGGAATATTTGTCATAAAAATCCCTTAATCTATTATCTAATTCACCCATATTATCATGATATTGTTTTTCTATACTTTGATATATGTCGTCTTTTTCAGGAAGAGTGAAAAAAGGCAACTTCACACCGATTTCCATCGCCATAAAATATGAATCACTAAAAAACATATTATCTTCAAAGGTATCAATATTAGATTCTAAGTAGTTATATAGTGCATCATTAGTAGCTTTATCTTCCAAATCTGATATTCCTTCTGAGGTGTATAATAAAACGAACTTTCTAAAATAATAATAATCCTCTTCAACCAATAAGATAGATCTTTGAGTTTTATCATCCTCAAATGCTGTTTTCAAATCTTCAACTTCTACCAAAATAAACAGAGAAGTATTTTTCTTTATATTATCGTGTCTTTGTGTTCTTGATTGTTTTTCAAATTCATCTATTATTTTTGATGTTTTATCATTTTCAAAAAAATCATTTAGCTCTTCTTGACTGTATTGTCTAACCATAAAATACTCAGATTTTAATTGATTAGTATATAAGTTCAAGTCTGTGTTTATACAATCAAAGTGATTATGTTTTAGTAAATTTATAATGATATTTTCCATACTACTCCTCTATAGTTCTTAACTCTTTTTCAAGTGCTGTATCAATTTTAATAAACTCCATATTAGCATTGAAGATACTATTTTTTATACCAGTATCCCATTCATCTTTATATCGAATATTATCTGGTATGTCTGTCAATTCATCAATCCTCGAATCGATGGAAATATCATTTATTGACCTATTAATCAAAAAATCATGATTAAAAGTCGCTTTCAAAAATTCTGAATTATTTATAATTTCTTTAACTATTTTAGCAATCCTACCAGGTCTATTCTGAATATCAATCAAAGAAACTCTATAACTTTTATCATCTTCATCTAAATAATTATAGCTTTTAAATGAAAAACTTTTAGTTTTTTTCTAATAGTAGATAAAATATATTTTCTAAGGAAGGAATAGGAAATAACTCCAGAATATTTTCGTCTGATGTTTTATCCGGTAAAATCATCTTTACAAATTTATAAAATTCATCTTTAGACATAGATAGTAGTTTTTTGATTATCTTATCCATTTGAATGAAATCATCTTCACAGATATCATCTGCATAATCTTGGTGATATTGCTCCCAGCTATAAATTAACTTATTTTTTAATTCAAAGATTTTATCTTTAGGGAATTCATTTTGAATAATTGCAATTATGTCTTTAAAATATATTTCTGGATAAGCAGAATTATTATGAGACTTCCCTATACTATGGTTTAATAAAGATCCTACATATTTGAGATATACTTGACTAAAGTGTGAATCGTTCTCTTTCAACGGATTATTTTTTAGCTTTAGAATCTCTTTTATTTCAGCTATACAATAGTCTCTAATTGTATCATTATTATCATCTTGAGAAAGTGGACAATGATAAATATCGTTTTCTTTATTGTATGGATATAGTTGAATACAGGAATTATTATCAGTATATTTTTTTCTGCGACCGTCTTTCTTTAAATACTCATACCGGGATAAATTGAAATCTGTTATTGCTACAATAACGTGTAAGTATCTTGAATCAGGACTAACTTCTACAGTTAGTATGTGTCCTCGCCCATCAAATTGATGGATTTGAAATCCTTCCTCATCAATTATTTCTTTCCAAATCTTTTGATTACTTCTCTTATCCTCAACCTCACAATATTTTCTTGTTTGTATCTTAAAAAGAGTTGAATATTGTTCCCTTGACGTACCATCTATGTATGCCTTTACTTGATGCCTAGATATAACTTTGCCGTTGTTATCAACAATATCAAAATCTTCAGCATTTTCATATCTAATCACATAATTCTCATAATTAGGCACCTTATCATCAATACATTTTTTCAATTGTCTTAACGCTACTAAAAATCCTACTTTCCCTTGATGGATATATCCACTCCAGCTAGGAGTAGCGTTTCTATTCTGTTCAACACTAGAGCTAGCCAATTTTAACCTCCTGTTATTCCCTAAAAATTGATAAAATTTAACTTATATATTAAAAGTCCATGCTTACTTGTAACTTTTCAACTTCTCTTCCCCCACCTTCAACATCTCTTTCTCTACCTGACTCCACTCGCCAAACAATAGGTCGTGAAGAACATCTGCTGCTGAACTTTCATCATCTCTTGAATCATAAACACAAGTTCTATCTCGTTGATAGATTTGCATTCGTGCAAAGATACCTAATTGCTCCAGTTGTCGGGTGTTACTAACGAAATTGCTCACTATCATGTCATGATGTTCTTTTGGAGTTGCTCTAGCTTGACTAGAATCTATAGTATAGAGCTCTTCATAACGTATCAAAGTGCTGAGATAGGACAATTCTGGCTTAGTCGCAATCAGTGCAAGTGAGACTTGATAGCCTCTAGTTGCCAATAATTGTATCGTTTTTCGAGGGACTTCTGTTATTCTCAGTGTTCCCTCAATTAATAAATGATAGCTTTGTTTACTGAGTTCATCAATGAGGTGTTCAACCATCTTCCCCGCAAAATCTTTGGTATAATCAACGCTATCTTTACCATACTCTTCCTTCAAAGCCAGATAATTTGGATGCTGCGAATGAAAGCTATCTCCGTCAATAATGATGATGTTTCCTTGAAATTCCTTTTGCTTGATTCGATGAATGGTCGTTTTTCCAGCTCCACTTTGACCACCAAGCAGAACTGCTTTGGGAGTTGAGGAAATAGTTTTTCCATGGGTTAAAGCACGAATATTACGCTTTAAAGCTTTTTGAAACTCCGCCTCACTAAATTCTGCTAAAGTCATTAGGCCACCACCTGGTGATTGGCAAGGTTTAACATCCGCTCAATGCCATCTAAATAGCCATTGTAACGCTCTATCTCTTCAAAGGTATCGACAAGATAAATCTTGGTATTCACTAAATCTGCTACATCATCACTTATCAAAATCCACGGATTCGATTCATCGTCAAATGCAATCCCTTTCCCATCTTGATAGCGATACAGTTTTGAAAGAATAGTGGAGCCACGTTCTTTTAAAACTTCAATTTTTAAGGTTAGCTGATAATCTTCTACGGGAGTCATCAGCTTATCTTCTCCAACAATATCGACATAGGAGACATTGAATTTCTGACAAATCCGATCAATGAGTTCGGTTGAAACAGAGCTGGTTCCATTCTCATATCGACTTAGACTATTGCGAGAAATTCCGACAATTTTTGCGAACTCTGGCTGCGTTAAATCATGTGTCCGTCGTAAGGACTTAATATTATCTCCAATCATTTACTGCTTCCTCCTTGTGTTTACTCTTATTATACCACAAAAAACGGATAACGCACCAAAATTGGTGCGTTATCCGTTTTGCGGTTTCTTCGCCTGCTTAAATTCTTGGATACGTTTATCCAGTTGCTCTTTATTAAGTTTATTCTTTGCTTCAGTAATGGTTTCATCTAAAGTTAGTTCCCTTGGTATAGGTTTTGAGATGGTTTCTTCTGCTCTAGTGGTCTGAGTTTTTGAATCAAAGACAACATCTAGTAATTGGTCTACCTTAAATAATTCGGCTTCAGACATCCCTGATAAGCGATGAATGAGACGTTTAAAGCTATTCTGGTTATGAGTTTTCTTTCTGAATAATCGCATATTTTTCTCCTTATAGAAAGCAACCCAGCTGGACTGCTCTCGCTTTATAGGTCATCAATAGCTGCGGAAATGGCCTGTAGCTTTTTATTTTGAATCTTCTTTTCATCAATCAGCTGATAGAGTTCTTCAATTTGCTTTTGACAAGCTGAAATGTCATTGTTGTTTTGTGCAATTGTATTCGCCAAATATTGTTTGTAGTCACTAGTGATATTTACTTTCAGCGACTGACTTTGCTTATCTTTTTCTTCAGTCTTTGATTCTACTTTAGCTTCTGGATTCTTTTTTTGCTTTTCAAAAGCAGCCACATAATCCACTTCTTCATTTGGCTGATCATCCTTTTTATGGAAGAGTGCTGCGATTTTAGCTCGCTCTTCATTTGAAGATGTTGGTGTCGCATCGTCTAGTGGCTGATCAAAATTCCATGATTTACTCATTCTGTATCCTCATTTCTATCATTTGGGTGGAGTGGGGCTTCTTTACCAAAGGCCTGTTCTAAAGCTTCATGAAAGGATAAATGACTAGATTGTTGCCGTTTGATAAAGGTACTATACATAACTGTTTGAAGTTGATCACGATAGTTTTCCAATTTTTCCGTCTCTCTCGAGACTTTTTCTTCTTGTCTAGCCACTTTTTCAGCCAGACGTTCAATCACACTCATAAAACATTCCTCCTTGTCACACTCTAGCTTATGACAAGACTCTTGATTTTGTTATCACAATTCTAAAACAGTCTCTCGTTTAGGTGGAGGATGATTCCTAATGACTTGTGCTTGGACTGATTGGATAACTTCCCCTAAAGAAATTTCCCTTTGTTGTTTCACCAAATCATTCCAGTCTGACTTGGTTTCCAATCCCTGTAATGGTGGCAATTCTTGAACGATTGGAATACCTTTCTCTGACAATTTCTGACAAAAGTCTCTCCCGGCTTCATCATTATCAACTGCCAATGTTATCATTTCAGGGTGTTCATTAAAATAGAGTGTCGTATCTTTGATGGCATATAGGTAGTTGGTTAACCGATTAGGTGTGACGGTGTCTAAAAAATCTAGTTTCCCTTGTTCCTCTGCTGCTAGACGCAAGACTTGGTATGCGATCACTGAAAGTTTTAAGCCTTCCATTGAAACCAGGCGAACATCTGATAGCTGCTTTTGATGAATCTGATAATAGCTCATCATATCAATAACCGATTCACAAAAGATGAGTCGATTAGGTTTGCCAACATCAAAACTAATACCCACATGACCATGAGACCCCTTCATGATTTTCTTCAAGCATCCTCGATCATGTCTTTGTTCATTTTTGACGAGACCTTGAAGGCTTGCTCCTTCTAGCTGACCATGGTGGTTGTAGCTCTTAAAAACAAGGACAGATTCCTGAAAGGTCTTTGTCTGGTAACATGCTTGAGCCAAGATTCCTTTTCTACCGAAGGCATTAATAACATCATCACTTAATCCACGAACCTGGGTCAAGTAAGTTCTTGCTTGCTGAAAAGTTTCTTCAGGCAAATAATAACGAAAATGTCGATAAGTTTCTTCTATCGTTTTAGCCTGTTTAAAATCTCCAGTTTCAAGATAGGACACGGCTTCTTTAAAAGAAACACCTGCCACTAACTGAACAAAGTCAATCACATCTCCTTGTATATCTCTTGAAAACCATTTGAAAGTATTGGTATCGGCAAAAATCCGAAAGGAATCATGTTCTGGGTGTTCATAAACTTGTCCTGATAAACATCTAAAGGAATAACCCAGACTCTCAGCCACATCTAAAATGGACTTTTGTTTTACTGCTTTAATTATTGTCATCTCATCTCCCTATCAAAAAAGCAGAAGAATCTCTCCTGCTAGTTTGTCTCATGTGTGGTATCTCCTTGAATGTTTGGAATACTAGAGTTAGCCCCATCAGTAGCTTCTTTTAAGTTCTCTAGTTTTCCATTACAAATGGTTAGATGATTAACCAGGAGCTTGTCTGAAACCTTGGAGTAGGACAACTTAATCGTCTTAGTTTCTGTCTGAGTAGTTCGTTGTTGCTGCTTACTCAAATCAGATACATAGGTCACTTGATAGGATACTTCTGCGAGAGCTTCATTGGTTTCTGTATTAACATAGATATGAGCGGTTTCAAAGCGGTAATCCAAAATATAGTCCTTATAGACCTGATTGATGGAATCCTCTTGGCGAGCCACTTCTTCCTTATAAGCAGAACCCGTCATATAGGGCTTGATACGATTGTTGTTCTCGCCAAGCCTTTCCTTAGTGTAGTATTGAGTGAGAAATTCTTTGACAAACTCATCTGATAAGACTGTTGCTTTTTCTTCCTGCTTTTCCTTTGTCACAAGTTTATTTGCTTCTGCTCGTATTTGATGCTCAGTTTGCTTTGAAACGGATTGTGAGCCAATCGTATAGCCAATCATGACCATAAAACTTACTGCGACTAAACCTCCTACTCCAATCAGAAATCTAGCCTTTACTTTATTTAACATGGCTTTCTCCTTTTTTCACAAGATAGCAACATCATAACAAGATTACCTTGGAAAAGTTATCACAAAAATATCGTAATAATCATTATAATTTATGATATACTAGTGATAATAAATAGTTATCACTAGGAGAATACTATGG
>AORU01000019.1 GCA_000344275.1 Streptococcus oralis subsp. tigurinus AZ_3a
AGAAATTTTTGGCTTTATTGGTTTATATAAAATTATAGAGTTTACTCATCAAGAACTGTCGGATTTTGAAATGTTAACTGATAACTAAATAGTCCAAACTACTAATTTTAATTTATATTTCACATAGAATAGAAAGGATAGATCTCTCATGATAGAGACAGCAAAACGCTGGATTGAAAAGATAAAATCTAGCCCAATTTTGAAGCCAGTTATTAAGATTAAAGTTTGGTTTCAAGAGAATATTATTAAGAGAAAACTGATCATTTTTTCAATGTTGTTTGTGACCTGGTTAAGCCTTTTGATGGGAGCAATTTTCTCGCCACAAAGACAAACTTATACTTCAGAACAACTCAAAACAAAGCGGGTTTTTGCGAATGGCAGTGGTGAGATGAAACTGGTCAACCAGGAATATTCACCAGATACTGGAATTATCGTTTTACAATTTGAGACGAAAGACGCTACGACTTCGATAGATCGGGGCATCGATGCCAAACGATTGAAATGGAAACTCTATGCGCAACATAAAGACTCAAAAATAGAAATGGATGTTGTCCCAATCATTGATAATAAAGTATCAGTTATTATTAAAGGAGTTCCAAAAAATTTTGGTGCATTTGCGATCGATGTGACAAATCAGACAGTCTCTTCTAGCTCAATTGATGTGAATATTTCATCGCCATCCAGTGATTCTAAAAAGGTTTCTCAGAAGAAATCTGAAGAAGATGACACTGTACAATTCTTTGTAACTACTCAAAATACTCAGCTTGAAATTAAAGCTATTGAGGTTGTCTCCAGAGAAGAATTTACTCTTCAGGAAATCGAAAAAGAGATCAATTTCCAGAATGAACAGTCTCAAAAATTGACAACATCAATTTCTCAATTGAAGGAATCTATTGAAGATGATAACTCACGAAAAGCGAGTCTTCAAACAGAAGCAAAATATCTAACAGGTGATGATCTCGAAGCCAATCAAAAGAATATTGCTACGCTGGATACAAACATCGAAACGAAGAATAGAACCATCGAAACAGCCTATAAAAACATTGAAAAGTTGAAGGCTAAATTGGAGTCTTTGGACAAGAAAAAACAGGCAGTTAAAGATGGAACATTTGAATTTTCAAATCCTATTGAAACTGTAGAAATGAATTAAAGTGAGGCAAAATAAAGGAGAAAAAATGGAATTAATTTTTAGAATTTTTGAAGCACTATTATATAGTTTTGTAATGACACTCCTAGCATGGTTTTTAATTTACCCAATCTGTTACATACAGCTTCAATCATCTTCAAAGCAAAACAAAACCATGTTGTTTCCAGCTTCAGTTGCAGGTGTAATTTTATTCTTGTCTGTTGCTCCTAAACGAGTCACAATTCTATCAGCAGAAGAGAGAAAACAACTTAAAAAGAATATAAAGAAGTAATAAAATTAGGCAGTTTAGAACAATATATTTTACAGAAATTAGGAGAAAAGTTGATGTTTATAAGTGTGTTTTAGTGTGTGTATGATGTGGGAGGGGGTAATTTGTAAGTGTGTAAAAGTAGGCGAAGCCGAGAAAATTGGGGACACTAGAAACGTTGATACTATCAACTTATCACAGGATGTGGTAACAGTTTCCCTTATGCTCTTTTATTAGGTATAGGAGAGGAAAAAGGTAGGCAATTTGCCTAGTCAAAATATGGTCAAATTTACCCCTGCTTCACTCTATAAAAAATTAATTTGGAAAATGGTGTGTTTATGGATAATTGGAAAACGATGTTAGAAGTTGCGAAAGAGTTGGGGATTACAAAAAGTTTAGTTAGATATCACCGTCAAAAATTGGAGGATATTGATATCAAAAAACAAGGTGGTGTAACATACATTTCCCCTCAGGGTGTTATGAAAATAAAGAGCTTTTTACGGTCAACGGATTACGATGAAAGCTTTGAAACAATAGTTAAAAATCAACTCAGTTTGATTCAAGAATTATTAATGAGTCGGACAGAGTTGTATAGAGAAAATACTAGAGATACTATTGAACAATTTCGAGAATTTTTAATTCGTTCACCAGATAGTTTAAAAGTTTTACATGAATTGGAGGAAAGGTCAAAAGGAACGCCAGAGAATGAGTTTTATTTCGTACTTGCAGATTATATTGAATTGAAAAGTAAGAGGCATTATGATTTTTTGGTGGAGTAGAAAGGATGGATAATAAATGACTAACGGAAAACGAAGTGAGTTAAAAATTCGTGGATTAACTCAACTGGAAATTGATTATTTAAAATCACTTGCTAAAAAGAAAAAAGCAAAATCTTTTAATGAGTTTTTACTTCAGATTTTGCGTGAAAAAATTGAATTTGGGAGATTCAATAGAGCTCAAGAATTATATGTAGCTCATTTGGAAAATATGAAATTAGCTTCAGACCATATTCAAAACCAAGTTCAAAAACAAACAGAACAATTAGATAATTTCAACGAAAAGATGAATTGTTATGGCGATCATATTTCACGTTGGCTAGAGTATGAAGGGGAGGTAGAATGTGATGACTAAAGATTTACTTATTCGAAACATACCAGAAGATATGTTTATTCAACTACATATGATGAAAAAGGAACAAAATTTTCCTTCTTTCAATGCGTTTATGTTAGCTCAGCTGGAAAAAATTTGTCAATTAGATGGCTTGAATTTATATGACAATGCCTTTTCTAAGAGTTTGACTGAAATTAAGGAACAGCAGAACAAAATTTTAGAGTTATTAATAAAAAATGAGATAACTATTTTAGGAGTTAGTGGGAAACAAAAAATAGTCGAAGAGCTGACAGTTAGCTGGTTAAATCGTGTTATGAAGGAGTGATTTTAGGCTAAAAGTTTGGTATAATAAAGCAAGTAAAACAGAAATAAAGGAGATCATCTATGATGAAACAGAAATTGATGCTTATTTTAGGAGTTCTTGGTCTATGTATCGTTATCTTAACGGCTTGTTCAGGTAAAACTTCACAAAATGCAGACGGCACACCTAGCACTCTAAAAAGTCGTTATTTGGGGTATTATCGATCTGATACAGATAATGCAACATATTTTGATGAAACCACTAATGAGTTTGATTTTGATGTGAATAAGAGTACAATTTCAGACGGAACTGAAATTGAATCTCATATCAAAACATATCAAGTATTGTCTGAGGATGAGCTAGCTTCTAACTTTAAAGGTCCGGCTGAAAAAAATAAAGCAGAATCTAATTCAAATGATACAATTTTTTATATTCAGATCAAGGGGAGTGATCAATCTATTTACCAAGTAAAACTAAGTGATGGTGGGAAAAAGATTAAAATTATATCGTTAGGAGATGGTTGGGATCAGTTTGTTTTTACTGGTGTAGCGAAATAATAGCCATTTAGAGGCGAGAAAAACTCAATTCCACGAAAATAAACCGTAACTTTTTTTCATGATAAATCGTATAGTATCAAGTATTCAAAAAAATTGATACTATGCGATTTTATGTTTTTAGTCCTTATTGATCGCTCTTTTTTGAGGTTTGTCCCTTTACTACAAACTTTTTTATTATTCTTTATGATAGTAATAAAAAGGAGATAGTAATGAAGTATAGTACTTTTTCAGATTTGATAGGAAGTTTCTCAACACATAATGATTTACATGATAAGATTCCAATAACAGATGAACGTTCGGCTCCTTTAGTTGAATTTTATAAGTATTGGAGCAATTACCTGGAACCAACACCAGCTTATTTAGCGTTTTTATCCAGTTTATGGGGTTCTTTGGCTAAAGGGCTGTATTTTATAACTGCTAGTCTAGAACATGTTTTTAATAATTTATTTAAGCTTTTTGGGCTTTTTGGATATCTGGGGGATCAGAAGACAGTCATTGGTCAATTTTTTTACTGGTTTCAGGTAATTGGAACTTCTCTGTTTGCCTTAATACTCGTTGTGTCAGCTGTTACAGGAGTTTTTACAAAACCAGTTAAATATAAAAATGTAATCTTAAATTTTTTGATGGTGACCCTAGTATCTTCAGCTTTACCGTTGGCTTTAACGACAATATCTACGGCCATTTCTGAAGATGTGCAGAGTGTTCAGAAAGTAGAGAGTACCTCAGGAGACAATTCAAAGTATTTCTCTTCTCTAGCTATTCAACCTATGAAAAATAATGTTGTAGATTTGAAAGTTTTAATTGATAAGGATTTTTCAACAGAACTTTTCCCAATGGATGACTATGGCTTTATTAAACCTATTCAGGAAGGCTCGACTCCTCTTAATAATATTACAGATAGTCCAGATGAACGTGATACCTCTGATTTTGCTTCACGAATTGATTTTAGTGCCACATTTGGAGCGACTGATACAGTTCTATTAGATGCTCTTGAGGCAAAACAGAAAGGATTAAAAGGACTCTTTCTTCATCAATTAAATGCAACTCAAAATGGAATTTTAACTGTTGACGAACATCGCATTATAAAGGGATTAACTGCTTTTGAACCAGTGTATATGCGCTATAAAGTCAATTGGATTGGGATGTTTGCTCAGTATTTTATTTTGATTATTCTTTTAACGAGTATGGCCATTAAACTCGTAAAATCTATTTTTGATATTCTTATTGAAGCACTTATTTCACCTCTAGTCGGTTATACTTCACTTTCAAACTCTAAAAAATATAAGGAATTATTAAGAACAATTGGCGGTGCTGGAGCAGGTATCTTCTTTGAGGTGATCATTATGCGTGTAACGCTTGAGATTTTCCGAGATTTACCAGTTCTCTCTGTCTCAGCTGTGGCGAAGCTTTCTGGAGGATTCTTTGAAGGCCTTAATAGTTGGGAACAAATGATAGCGGCCTGTGTAGTTTATGTTGGAGTATTCTTTGCATCAATGCAAGGAGTGGCCATGATTGAGCGCTGGCTTGGAGTTTCAACCGGTCATAGTGAAACAGCTCAACAACTGCTCGGTGCTATGATGATGGGCAATGCCTTTGCGACTGGAGCAGGTGGTGTCTTTAATGGTAGTATGGCACTTGGTCAATTTGGTATGGATATGGCTAAAAAAGCTCCAGATGCCTTGTCTAAAGGAAGTCAGATCCTAGGGAATAGCCTTGCCAGAACTGGAGGTGGTATTCAAGGTGCTTGGAACTCTGTAAAAGACCAGGGCTTGATGAATGCGGCCAAAGGTGGTGTAAGCAATATGGTTGATTTGGCAGAATGGAAAACTTTTGAAGCCATGCAAAATACGAAAGGGGCAGTAGGTAACGTTTTAAATAACCTAGATGATAAGGCCGTCTCTGCTCAAAATGCGACCTATAACGCTCTGAAAAATGATGCTGTTCCTGGAATTAGTCAGCCTGGACCAATTGATATTCCTGAGCCTTCAATTGATCCAGGAACAACAGAAGCCCTTATTGTCGATTCAACTTCTTCAGCTGAAGGAATAGAGTCCCCAATTCAAGATCCAACTCCACATGCAGAAGCCCCTATTGTCGATCCAACTCCTTCAGCTGAAGGAAAGGAGCCACCAATCCAAGATCCGAATCCACCTGCAGATGCACCAGTTTCAGAATCACAACCACCAGCACAGCCTGATTCTTCTCAACAAAAATTTCAACAGAGCATGAATCAAATGAATTACATGAACCAACAAATGCAACAAGCAGGACAGCGTATGCAGGGAGGACGTCATATCACAGGTGCTGAGAGTGAAGAAGATGATAATTAATGTTGACGTTTTTTTGAAAAAATGGCAAACTACTAACATTGTATTTGTTTGTTAGATTTAATAGTTCGTACCTGTACATTTAGAGGCAGTATGACAAGTAAGAGTTTATCTGAAAAGATAGGCTCTTTTTTGTCAGAACAAAGGATTATTTGAACATTCAGGTCAAAATTTATTAAAATAAGCGTAATTTTAATAAGGGAGGATTCTGAATGGCTTTCTTTGATGAGAGAGAACTAAAAAATAAATTGCTGTTTCAAAATGCAAAAGAATTTTATAACTTTGTTTCTAGGTATGATGAGGAGATGATTCCAGTCATGAAAGCAAAGGGGTATACCTGTATTCATTCAATGGAGCGAACCGTCGCTTTTACATTTGGTGAGTTTACTTTCAGAAGAAGACGTTGGAAAAAGGGAGATCATTGGGTCGTTCCAGTAGATGAAAAGTTGGGGCTTCAGAAGAACGTCCGTTTCTCCTGGGAATTTATGTATCAAGTGGCTAAATTATCTACTTTAATGCCATATGATAAAGTAACTCAGGTGATCCAATTGACTTATCACATCTCTATCACAAAGCCAATTGTAGTAAAA
>AORU01000020.1 GCA_000344275.1 Streptococcus oralis subsp. tigurinus AZ_3a
ACGATAGCCAAGCAAGTCAAAGTGATGAGGATATTGATAGCCTTCTGCAACAACTTTACGCCTTGCCACTCAGCCAACGACACGTCGAATCTGATGGGCTTGTCTTTGATCCAGCACAAATTACAAGTCGAACAGCTAGAGGTGTAGCTGTACCTCATGGCGACCATTACCATTTTATCCCTTACTCTCAAATGTCTGAATTGGAAGAACGAATTGCTCGCATCATCCCGCTTCGCTATCGTTCAAACCATTGGGTGCCGGATTCAAGACCAGCAGAACCAAGTCCACAACCGACTCCGGAACCTAGTCCAAGCCCGCAACCTGCACCAAATCCTCAACCAGCTCCAAGTAATCCAATTGACGAAAAATTGGTCAAACAAGCGGTTCGAAAAGTAGCTGATGGCTATGTATTTGAGGAGAATGGAACCTCACGTTATATTCCTGCTAAGGAACTTTCAACAGAAACAGCAGCAGCCATTGATAGTAAACTAGCCAAGCAAGAAAGTTTAGATCATAAGCTAGGAGCTAAGAAAACCAATCTCCCATCTGGTGATCGAGAATTTTACAATAAGGCTTATGATTTACTAGCAGCAGTTCATCAAGACTTACTTAATAATAAAGGGCGCCAAGCTGATTTTGACGCTTTGGATAAACTGTTGGAACGTCTTAATGATGCCTCAAGTGATAAAATCAAGTTGGTAGATGATATCCTGGCCTTCCTAGCACCGATTCGTCATCCAGAACGTCTAGGGAAACCAAATGCGCAAATTTCCTACACCGATGATGAGATTCAAGTGGCCAAGTTGGCAGGTAAGTACACAACAGAAGACGGTTATATCTTTGATCCTCGTGATATTACCAGTGATGAAGGGGATGCCTATGTAACTCCACATATGACCCATAGTCATTGGATTAAGAAAGATAGTTTGTCTGAAGCCGAAAGAGCGGCAGCCCAGGCTTATGCTAAAGAGAAAGGTTTGACCCCTCCTTCGACAGACCATCAAGGTTCAGGAAATACGGAAGCTAAAGGAGCAGAAGCAATCTACAATCGAGTGAAAGCAGCTAAGAAGGTTCCACTTGATCGTATGCCTTACAATCTCCAACATACCGTGGAAGTTAAAAATGGAAGCTTGATTATTCCTCATTATAACCATTACCATAATATAAAATTTGAGTGGTTTGACGAAGGACTTTATGAGGCACCTAAGGGGTATACTCTTGAGGATCTCTTTGCGACTGTCAAGTACTATGTCGAACATCCAAACGAACGTCCGCATTCAGATAGTGGTTGGGGAAATGCAAGTGACCATGTTCAAAGAAACCAAAATGGTCAAGCTGATACTAACCAAACGGAAAAACCAAACGAGGAGAAACCTCAGACAGAAAAACCTGAGGAAGAAGCTCCTAGAGAAGAAAAACCTCAAAGTGAGAAACCAGAATCTCCAAAACCAACAGAGGAACCGGAAGAAGAATCACCAGAGGAGTCAGAAGTCCCTCAAGTAGAGACTGAAAAGGTTGAAGCGAAGTTGAGAGAGGCTGAAGAGCTACTTGCAAAGATCCAAGACCCCATTATTAAGTCCAACGCTACCGAAACTCTTACTGGATTAAAGAATAATCTGTTATTTGGTGCCCAGGACAACAATACCATTATGGCAGAAGCTGAAAAGTTGTTGGCTTTATTAAAGGAGAGTAAGTAAACGTAGCACGATTTTCTAACTCCTAAAAACAGGATAGGAGAACTGGAAAACGAAAAATGAGAGCGGAATGTGAGTTCTAGTTCTCATTTTTTCATGAAAATGTGCAAAATATCTTGACAGATAGTGTAAATAAAGGTAAACTATTTACTGGTTAATTAATCAGTTAAACACTAGTTAAGGAGTAATGATGAAAAAAAGAACAATACTATTATTGATAGCCAGTGTGTTGGCTCTTGTCTTAGGAGCATGTGGTCAAAAAGAAAAACAAGAAGCAAAAGGGCTGAAGATTGTAACAAGTTTTTACCCGATCTATGCCATGGTCAAAGAGGTATCAGGTGACTTGAATGATGTTCGGATGATTCAGTCAAGTAACGGGATTCACTCCTTTGAACCGTCAGCAAATGACATTGCTGCCATTTATGACGCGGATGTTTTTGTCTACCATTCTCATACGCTCGAATCTTGGGCGGGAAGTCTGGATCCAAATTTGAAAAAATCAAAAGTTAAGGTTTTAGAGGCTTCTGAAGGAATGACATTGGACCGTGTTCCAGGTTTAGAAGATGTAGAAGCTGGTGACGGCATCGATGAAAAAACACTTTACGACCCACACACTTGGTTAGATCCTGAAAAAGCAGGCGAAGAAGCCCAGATTATCGCTGATAAACTTTCAGAGGTTGATAGTGAGCACAAAGAAACTTACCAAAAAAATGCTCAAGCCTTTATTAAAAAAGCTCAGGAATTGACTAAGAAATTCCAGCCTATTTTTGAAAAAGCGAGTCAAAAGACCTTTGTTACGCAACACACAGCCTTTTCTTACCTCGCTAAACGTTTTGGATTGAAACAACTTGGTATTGCAGGGATTTCCCCTGAACAAGAGCCAAGTCCTAGACAGTTGACAGAAATCCAAGAATTTGTCAAAACCTATAATGTCAAAACGATCTTTACTGAGAGCAATGCTTCCTCTAAAGTTGCTGAAACCTTAGTCAAATCAACAGGAGTCAGTCTGAAAACTCTTAATCCTTTGGAAGCAGACCCTGAAAACGACAAAACGTACTTAGAAAACTTAGAAGAAAATATGAATGTTCTTGCAGAAGAATTAAAATGAGGAGATTATGAAAATTAATAAAAAATACCTAGCAGGTTCTGCGGCAGCCTTGATTTTAAGTGTTTGTTCTTATGAGTTGGGACTGTATCAAGCTAGAACAGTCAAG
>AORU01000021.1 GCA_000344275.1 Streptococcus oralis subsp. tigurinus AZ_3a
GTGATAATAAATAGTTATCACTAGGAGAATACTATGGAAAAGACACCAAAAATTACGTTAAATAGTGAAGAAAAAGATTTTTTGTTCACTATTGATTCTAGGATTAAATCAATACTGCTTGAACTACCAGTACAATATCATGAGATACTTCAAGTGGTGAATGGGAGTCGTTTCAGACCATTGTTAACATATTATGGTTATAAGTTGTTTTCTGAGAATCTAAATGAAAAAGTTTACAAATCTGCAGTAGCTATTGAGTTAATTCATAAATCCTCTATTATTATTGATGATATTATAGATCAAGACGATAAAAGACATAGCATATACACAGTACATAAGCAATATTCTATTGATGAAGCCTTAGTAATCACAGTTTTTTTATTAGGAAAGTGTATTGAATTATTATCTGAAATTGATGATTCTACGATTAGGATATTTAGCCAAATGATTATTAGAATGTGTCAGGGAACAATACAAGAATTAAATATTGATATTAATGTAAGCATTGATAAAATAAAAGAAATCTTAGATAACCAAACTTCACAAGTTATTCAAAATTGTTTAGTGATTGGCATGAAATCATATGATCCTGAATTAGACAATCAACATTTAGCAATTATTGGTTATAAATTAGGCTACTTATTTCAATTACTAAATGATTGCGAAGCATACTTTAATCCTGAGTTCACTGTAAAATACAAAGGGAATCATAATTTTGATATTAATAAAAGTAGGAAAAATTTATGTTACGTTTACCTTGAACAGTTTCTCTCTAATAAAGAAAAATTGAGACTTCAGAATAAAGATAAGGTGACTAATATAGAAATTCTATTGAATAAATATAGTGTGTTAAAACATATAAAAAATGAAGTTTCGTTAATTGAGTTTGATATTAAAAAACAATGTGAAGTTTTAGAAAAAAATCACTCTATGGAAAGATTAAATTATTTTATTGATTATTCAATTAAATTAGCGAAGGTGAGAGCGGGGATTTATTAAAATAAAAGAGCAGAGATTAGAATTCTCTGCTCTTTTAACAACACTAATTTTGTGATAAAAATGGTTGAAGTAACCTATATAGATTTATCAAAATGGGGATGTAACCTATCGGATTGAGTGTTTTTCCATTGAATAACTGTGGAAAGTTCGGGGAATCTTTATAGAGTTTAAATAGTTCAATATAATCTTTATTAAGTTGTTTATTACTGTAATCAGTAATATCATATTCCTTTAGTTGCATTATTTTTATTTTTTTTATTATATCTTTAATATATTTCTTCCAAAGATAGTCAAAAATTAAATAACCAAAGCCAATCAGTATAAAAATTATTCCCCAAGTAATTATAAATACTAGGTTATTAGGTGTATCTATTATTAATGTATATCCGGTAAATTTAATAGCAGATAGTGGAGTGGTTAAATAGAATAGAGCAGTATAAGCAATACCTAAAATTCCAAAATAATTACTAAATGAACTCATACTATCGGTAAATTTAACTATCCAATCACATTCAGATGGATTATGCAGGGAAATTGGTACTAATGAAATAAACTCTAATTTTGAAATTTTCCTTAATGTGAGAATATAAAGTATATACTTTAAATACAGTTGTATTGCAATAAATACAGTTAGAATTAAAGTAATTGCACCATAGATTGTAATTAGCTCCTGCAAGATAAGAACCTTTAATAATACTAGAGAAATGAAATAAATTAAACCAATTACAAAACAAATAGATATATTATACCATTTGTTTAGATAACTATTATTTTTACTGAATACTGGAAATAGTGGAAGATTATTGACTTTAGTACCTGAAATAGATGTTTTAAGGATTATTTCTTTTTTCATTAAATTTTGATATGTGATAATCTGGGCTAACAATAGAGAATTCACCCCGAAAACATATATATAATTGTATTTTAATGATGAATCAAAAATTGATACTATAATTCCAATAAAAACCCAACAAGTAAAAATAATTGTCCAAAAACATTTTTGAGATAAAATTTTATCAATTATTTTTATTTCCATAGTATTCTCCTAGTGATAACTATTTATTATCA
>AORU01000022.1 GCA_000344275.1 Streptococcus oralis subsp. tigurinus AZ_3a
GTACCGCCACCTGTGTTAGTGCCTGTACCGGTGTTCGTGCCGCTACCTGTGTTGGTTCCTGAACCGGTGTTAGTGCCTGAGCCGGTGTTGCTGCCGGAACCTGTATTCGTGCCGGAACCTGTGTTGGTGCCTGAACCGGTGTTGGTTCCTGAGCCGGTGTTGGTTCCTGAGCCGGTGTTCGTACCGCCACCTGTGTTCGTTCCACTACCTGTGTTGCTGCCGCTACCTGTGTTGGTTCCGCTACCGGTGTTCGTGCCGCTACCGGTGTTGCTGCCGCTACCTGTGTTGCTGCCTGTACCAGTATTAGTCACATTTACCTTAACCGGAACGTCATCGAAGCTCTTGTCTGGGTAGGTCACGCGAATGGTGCCGTCTTTTTGTCCCGGAGTAGCTACATCTGGAGCTTT